>JBCCRO010000011.1:0-153472 GCA_039201605.1 Actinomycetota bacterium | reverse complement strand
CCCCCCCCCCCTTTGTGGGTTTTGCCGGGGCCTGCGGCCCGGCCCCCCGCCGGGGGCGGCCCCTGGGGGTTGGGGGGGGGGGCGGCCCCCCCCCCCCCCCCCCCCCCGACGCCAATCCACCGTCGAACCGACCAGCACTTCGATCGCCAGCACCAGGAGGCCCCCATGAGCGAGAACGCACCGACGACGACGACGAACGGCAACGGGTCGACGGCGACCGGCGACGCTCCGCCCCGGCCGGAGACGGTCGACCGTGTGGTCGCCACCGACGAGGCGATGTCGCTGATCGACGAGATCCGCCAGGATCACCCGTCGATTCTGTTCCATCAGTCCGGCGGCTGCTGCGACGGCTCATCGCCGATGTGCTACCCCACCGACGACTTCCGCATCGGTTCGCGCGACGTGAAGCTGGGCGAGATCGGCAACGTACCGGTCTACATCAGTGGCCCCCAGTTCGAGACCTGGCGCCACACCCAACTCATCCTCGATGTGGTGCCCGGGCGCGGGGGCATGTTCTCCCTCGACAACGGGCGGGAGCGCCGCTTCCTTGCCCGCTCCCGGGTGTTCACCCCCGAGGAGCTCGACATCCTCGACCGCGAGTCGAACTGAGCCATCGACCGACGCTTCCACCAGCGTGCGCATGATCCACGGGGGCCTATTGCTCCGCGCCCTGGCCGTCGCCCTCACCGCCCTGCTCGTGGCCTCGGCGTGCGGCGGGTCCTCCGCTGACGGCGACGAGACCGCCTCCTCCGCCGCCGCCTCCGCCTCGACGGCCGACGCGACCGAGACCGCCGACGACGAGAGCGCCGAGGTCGAGCCGACGACCTCCACCGTGCCCGAGGCCCCGGCGGTGTTCGAGGGTGAGCGGGTGGTGGCCATCGGCAGCAACGTCTGGCCGATCGTGGGCGACCTGCTCTCGCTCGGCGTGACCCCGGTGGCGATCTACTCCCAGGTCGGCAATCAGGAACAGCCCGACTACCTGACCGACGCCTACGGCGAGCAGCTGGCGGGCGTCGAGGTCAAGCTGGTCAACCTGGCCGAGATCAATCCGGAGGAGATCCTTCTCCTCGAACCCGACCGGGTGGTGATGCCCGAGTTCTTCCAGGCCCTCGTCGCCGGCAACGAGGTGTGGAACTCGGTGCTGGCCGACGGCGACGCCGCCGTCTACGTGCCGGTGCGCAACTGGCAGGGCTCGCTCGGCGCATTGGCCGCCGCCGCCGGCACCACTGCCGACGCCACGGTCGCCGAGCTCCAGACGACCTACGACGAGCGGGTTGCCGAGATCGCCGCCTCCCTCGACTACGACCCGTCCGAGCTGACGTTCAACACGTTCCAATGGAACGAGGACGACACCTACCTCCCGACCCTGATCGACGCCCCCATCGTGCGGGTGGCCGACGAGCTCGGCTTTCAGCTCCACCCCTCGTTGACCGCCGACATCACGCCGCCCCAGAGCCAGGAGACAGTGACCGACATGGACGCCGATCTGGTGTTCATCCAGGTCCGCAACGTCGAGTTCGCCTCGGTGGTCGCCGATCCCCTGTGGTCGACGACGACGGTCGCCGCCTCGGGCAACGTGTTCGAACGGTTCCAGTTCGGCCAGCAGGCGGGGTGGCTGGAGACCGTCGAACTGCTCGACCTGCTGGCCGTGGAGCTCCCCCGCTACCAGGCCCCCTGATCGCGGCATGGCCCGCCGCTGTGGCCGACCACTCGACGACGACGTCCGTCAGGAGTGATGACGCAGCACCGGATCGTCGCCCAAGGCGCCGGCCAGCCGCTCCAGATCCTCGACCGGATAGCCCTCGGCGATGGCGGCGATCGACTCCTCCCGCCACCGTCTGCTCTGCGCCGCCAGCTCGGCGCCGTTCGGGGTGAGGCTGGCGATCACGGCGCGCCGGTCGTCGGGGTGCCGTCTGCGGGTGACGAGGTTGCGCTTCTCCAGGCGATCGATGCGAGCGCTGACGGTGGCCACCGACGAACCCCGTCGTCGAGCCAGCTCACCCACTCGGAGCGAGCCGACGAGTTCCAGCATCCGCAGCACCTGGAGGTCCTCGGCGGAGCCGACGTCGAGGACGATGGCCGCCAGCCGGTCGATGCGGTTGAGATCGGTCTGGAGGTGTGCGATGACGGCGGCCAGCCGGCCGACTGTCGCTGAATGCTCACCCACGTCGCCACCGTACCCGAGCCTCCCACCCGCCGATGTACAAACCGGTTCGATTGCCCGGCCGAGGATCGGGCGACGCGCCGACGGTGGCGACGGACGGGCGTCGCCGACGTCGGCTCTCGTACTGTTGGGCCATGAGCACGATCTCCTCACCGCCGACGCTGCAGCGGCTGTCGGCCGCCGACACCGATACCGACGCCGTCGTGGCCGCCCTGCAATGCGATGGTGCCTGCATCGTGGAGAACGTGCTGTCGGAGGCCGAGGTCGACGTTCTGCTGGCCGAGCTCGACCCCATCATCGACGCCTCCGCCTTCGGCCAGGACGGCTTCGTCGGTCGACGGACCCGGCGCTCGGGGGCCCTGCTGGCCCAATCGCCCGCCTCGCACGCCCTCGCCCTCCACCCACTCGTCCTGTCGGCGGCGCAGCGCTATCTCGAGCCGTGGACGAGGAAGCTCCAGCTCATGCTGACCCAGACCATCGCCATCGGCGACGGCGAGTCGGACCAGCTGCTCCACCGCGATCGACTGGCCTGGGGCGGCCACATCCCCCGGTCGATCGAACCGCAGCTCAACACGATCTGGGCCGTCACCGACTTCACCGAGGAGAACGGGGCCACCCGCATCGCCCCCGGGAGTCACGAGTGGGCCGGCGACCGGGAGGCCACCGACGACGAGGTGATCCAGGCCGTGATGCCCGCCGGGTCGGTCGTGGTCTACTCCGGCACGGTGATCCACGGCGGCGGCGCCAACCGATCCGGCGCCACCCGCATCGGCCTCAACATGGACTACTGCCTCGACTGGCTCCGTCAGGAGGAGAACCAGTACCTGTCCTACCCGCCCGAGGTGGCCGCCACCTTCCCGCCCGAACTCGCCGCCCTCGTCGGCTACACCGGCGGTGGGATCGCCCTCGGCTACTGGTCGGACCTCGACGACCCCGACGAGCGGGGCACCAAACCGGCGGAGGCGGCCGTCGGCAACGACACGGCGCAGGTGTCGCTCCTGACCGAGCCCGCCGATTACTGACCGCCCGGTCCGCGGTCGGCGGCGGCGGTCACGACGCCCCGACGAGGGCACCCAGGCGATCGCCCAGCGGTGACGCCGGACGGCCGAGCACCATCGACACGTCGTCCGTCACCCGACGTTGACGGCCGGCGTCGAGTCCGGCGAAGAGATCGACGACCTGACCGGCCTCCCACCGGGACAACCCGGCCACCAACGGGAGGACTCGGCGGGCGATCGGCCGGGGCACGGCCACATGGCGGACCCGTCGACCCAGCGTCCGCCCGAGGGCGGCGGCGACGTCGTCGAAGGAGAGAGCCTCGGGTCCGGTGAGCTCCAGGGTTGCCCCGTCGAGGTCGGCCCGGGTCAAGGCCTCGACCGCGACCTCGGCGATGTCGTCGACCGACACGAACGCCACCCGGTCCCGGCAGCGGGGCACCACCAGCCGACCCCTGACCGCGTCCTGGCCGAAGATGGCGATCGTCTCCTGGAACACCGTCGGCCGCAGGATCGTCCACCGCATCGGGCTCGACGCCAGGGTCTGCTCGCCCTGGCGATGCGCCACCCCGAAGCTGGCCGGTGGACGCCACCCGGCCGAGGCCGCCGACAGCTTCACCACCTTGCCCACCCCGGCCTCGGCCGCTGCGGCGTGGAGACGAGCCTCGACGGCCGCGGCGTCGGGCCGGTCGGGCAGAGCGGCGAACACGGTCGAGACCCCGACCAGGGCGGGGGCGTAGGAGGCCGGATCGTCGTGGTCCACCCTGACCTCGGCCGCCCGACCGGCCACCCGCACGGCGTGGCCCCGCTCGCTCAGCAGCCGGGCGACGGCGGCCCCCACTCGGCCGGTCCCGCCGACGACCAGGACCGGGCCCCCGTCGTCCCCGCCACCGGCGTCGCTACGGTCGTGGTCGTCGCCCACCCCGTCCTCGCCCGCCATCTCGCTCACGGCGTCGCAGCCAGGATCCGGGCGGCGTCGGCGCTCATGGTGCGCATGACGTCGGCGGCGGCGGTGATGGCGTCGACCCGACCGACCCCCTCCCCCGCCGGCAGGGCCAATTGATCAAAGTCGCCGGTGGCGCCGGTCATCGGCACCCAGAAGGAGAAGCGCTCCATGTCCAGCGGCTGGCCCAGCAGATCCATGTGGCCGATCACGGGCTGACCGTCGGTGGTGGCGGGGACGTCGTCGGGCCGATGCTCGAACTCGGCCACGATCCCGTTTCGGACCACTCGCATCGGGTTGAAGTCGGCGTGCTCGGGGCCGAACATCGAGGTGAGCACCGTGTCGGCGCTGGTGGCGGCCACCAGTCGCTCCGTGTACTCGTCGGCGGCGCTGCTCTCGGGGGTGGCGATAAGGCGGGTGCCCACCCAGCCCCCGCTGGCACCCAGGGCCATCACGGCGGCCAGGCTCCGGCCGTCGACCACGCCCCCGGCGGCCAACACGAAGGCCCGGTCCCCGACGGCGTCGACCACGGCGGGGACGAAGGCCAGCGTCGGGAGGGTGGCGAAGTTGTGCCCCCCGGCCTCGGTCCCCTGAGCCACCACCACCTCGACCCCGTCGGCCACGGCCAGCTCGGCCGCCTCGACCGTGCCCACCTGCTCCCACACACTGATCCCGGCGTCCCGCAGTGCGGCGATCCAGTCGGTGTTCGGATGCCCCCAGTGAAACGAGGCCACCGCCGGCTTGTTGCGGCACAGCGCCTCGATGTGCTCGTCGGTGGTGAAGTGGACGATGTGGTTGAGGTTGAGCGGCTTGCCCGGGGCCGCCTCGGCGAAGCCGGCGGCGTAGGCGTCGACCGCCATCGCCGGGGCTGCGCCGACGGCGATCGACCCGAGCCCGCCACCGGCGGCGACGGCGGCCGCCAGAGCCGGCGTCATGCCGGCGAAGGCCATGCCGGCCTGGGCGATCGGGACCTCGAGCCCGAAACGGGCCGTGAACTCGTTCTGCGACATCGTCGTCTCCTGTCATCGAAGGGCACCGCCGGCGCCGGGCCGCGCCGTCGGATCGGTCTCACCAGTGGACCGACCCAGTTGACCCCCGGATGGTCGATGCGTGAACATCTGGTGTGTCGTTCCGTGCAGGGGCGAACGGTGGGGGGACGGTCATGGCGCTGGCCCAGTGGTCGACAACGGAGGTGGCGCCGTCGGAACGGTTCGCCTACTGGCGCGAGGCCGTGTGCGACGCGTTCCTCGATCTCCGCCCGGAACGCGCCGACCGAGGCGGGTTCCACGGCCGCATCGTCGTCGAACGGCGGGACCACCTGGAGATCGCCCGGGTGGCCGCCGCCGCTCAGCACGTGCATCGTCGCCCGTCGCACGACGGCGGCTGGTGCTACCTGAACGTGCAGGCCTCTGGCACCGGCATGACCGGCCAGGCCGGTCAGACCGTGATCACCGAGCCCGGCGACGCCGTCGTCGTCCGCACCGACCGGCCCTTCGAGTTCCGATTCGACGAGCCGTTCGTGCAGGTGTCGGTCCGGCTCCCCGACGACCTCAGCTCGCTGGTCGAAGCGCCGGTGCTCCTGCCCGGCGGCTCACCGGCGGGAGTCGCCCTCCGGGCCCTGCTCGACCTCACCCTGGTGGCCGGGCGGCGTCAGGCCGACCCGGCCGATGGGTCCCCCGCCGGAGAGGGTAACGGGGGCGCGCGGATCGACGAGTGGCTGGACAACGCCTTGCTCGACCTGGTGCGAGCGGCGATCCGCTCCGGCGCCACCGAGGGTGGGCCGGTGGCCCGACTCGAGCTGTGGCCGATGATCGACGCCGACATCGATCGGCATCTCCGAGACCCCCGGCTCACCCCGGCCGCCACCGCCCGCCGGGTCGGGCTGTCGGTCCGCTCCCTGCACCAGCACTTCCGGTCGCGCCCTCGCACCTTCGCCCGCGAGGTCCGCCATCGCCGCCTGAGCATGGCCCGACGATTGCTGCTCGATCCGGGCCACGACGGGCTCCGGGTCCGCGACATCGCCGCCGACTGCGGCTTCGTCGACGTCCACCACTTCCAGAAGATCTACCGCCAGGCCTTCGATCAGTCGCCGGGCGCCACCCGCCGCTCTCGCTAGCGGCTCGGGGCGCGCCCGGCGACCACGCACTACGTTGGCCCGATGGGGGACGACGCCCACACCGGTGACGGCTTCGAGCAGCTGATGCGCCAGCGGCGGCTGGCCTTCGTCGCCGCGGTGAACGAGGCCCGCGATGCCGGCACCACCGCCACGCAGCTGGCCCGCATAGCGGAGATGCCGGGCCAGCTTCCCGAATGGGTGGAGGCGGTGTTGACGGTCCAACCGAACGGAGGCGGGATCGGGGAGGTCCGCCGTCGTCGGGAGCGGCACCGGGCACCCTTCGCCGAGCGGGGAGGCGAGGCGATGGAGCGCTTCGCCGAAACCCTCCACGAGCTCACCCGATGGGTCGTCGACGATGAGCTGGACGCCGTCCTCACCACGACCTCGGCCTGGAGCGAACGCCTGATAAGCGGCGACGACGAGGCCGTCCGCCAGGAAGCGCAGCGGGCCCTCTCGGTCCTCAACCGCTTCCACACGGCGTTGAGCCTGGGCCGCCCGGTCTCACTCCGCACCGACTGACCCGCCGGCCCCGCCGATCGGGGCGCTTCACGAATCCTTCAGGGAGAGGTCGTCATGGTGACCGCATGGTCATCGAGGCAACCCCCCGGAATGCGGGCCATCTGTGGCGGCGAGCGGCCTTCGGTGCGACCCCGGCCCAGATCGCCCAGACGATGGCCGACGGCATCGAGGCGACGGTGGCGTCGATGTTCGACCATCGTCGGGCCGAGACGGTCGGCGGCCCCAAGCGGTCGGGGAGCTACCGGGGCTACGAGACCCCCGCCCTCAACCTGTGGTTCCTGCGGCTGGCCGCCACCTCGCCGACACCGGCGATCGAGCGTCTCACCTGGTTCTGGCACGGGCACTTCGCCACCAATCTCGACAAGTTCGACAGCACCGAGGCGATGCACGCCCAGCTCGTGACCTTTCGCCGCCACGGGCTGGGCCGACTCGACGATCTCCTCAAGCTCGTGCATCGCGACCCGGCGATGGCGGCGTGGCTCGACCTCAACCTGTCGGTCGCCGGCAACCCCAATGAGAACTACGCCCGCGAACTGCTCGAGCTGTTCAGCCTCGGCGTCGACGGCGGCTACACCCAGGTCGACGTCGTCAATACCGCCCGCGCCTTCACCGGGCACACGATCATCGACGAGCACCCCCTCACCGTCGAGCTCAACCCGGGCCTGCACGACGACGGCGAGAAGACGATTCTCGGCGCGACGGGACGCTTCGACGGCGACGACGTCGTCGACCTGATCGTCGGCCTGCCGGCGTGCCATCGGTTCATCGCCTCCCGCTTCTGGACCCGGTACGCCGGGACCATCCCGGCGCCGGAGGTGATCGACGACCTGGCCGGGGCGCTGGCCACCGACCTGCGGATCCAGGACCTCGTCCTCGCCCTCTTCACCCACCCCGCCTTCTATCGCGACGAGGTGATCGACGGCCTGGTGGCTCAGCCGATGGAGACCACGATCAACGCCATCCGGGGCTTCCAGGTGGAGCTGCTCGACGTCCGCGCCACGACCACGGCCGAGGCCGAGGAGAACGAGATGCCCTTCGCCTTCCCCTTCTGGGTGGCGCTGGAGATGCTCGAGGACATGGGGCAGTACCTGGGCCACCCGCCGAACGTCGGCGGCTGGCCCCACAACGAGCCCTGGCTCGACGCCACCCGGGCGACCGGTCGACTCAACGCCGGCATCCGGTTCGCCCAGGCCGTCGTCGAAGGGGAGAACCCGGTCGTGACCGACATCGCCGCCGCCGTCGCCCGCGGGCCTCGGGCCGGCGCCGCCGCCATCCTGACCGCCTTCGGCCTCACCGAGTGGACGACCACCACCGACGACGCCGTCATCGCCGCTCTAACCACCCCGACCGACGGCGAGCCGGGCCCCCTCGCCACCGCCATCGCCGTCGCCTACACATCCCCCGAGGTGACCTTGTCATGACCCCCACCCCCCACGCCCCCGACTCCTCCGGCTTCGCCGACTCCGGCGGTCACGCCCGGCCGGTCAACCGATCCCGTCGCCAGTTCCTCACGCTGGCCGGGCTCGGCGCCGCCGGGGTGGCCGGAGCGCTGGTCGCCCCCACGCTGCGGGACGTGCTCCTGGCCGAGCACTCGACCAGCGGGAATTTCGGGCCTTCCCCGGGCGGTCGCACCACCTACTCGGGTGCCCCGGACCCCGGCCTGATCCTGGTGTCGATCCAACTCGGCGGCGGGCTCGACTTCCTCAACACCGTCGTCCCCGTCGACGACGGCACCTATGCCGACCTACGCGGGGTGGGAGCCCTCACCGGGGACGAGCGGGGCGACGACGCACCCGAACTCATCGCCATCGGCGACGGTCTCGCCCTCAACTCGATGCCCCACCTGGCCGAGCAGTGGAACGACGGGAACCTGGCCATCGTCCACGGCGTCGGCTCCGAGGGTTCCAGCCTCAGCCATTTCGACGCCACCGACATGTGGGAGAAGGGCAGCCCCGACTTCGGCACCACCAGCGGCTGGCTGGGACGGGCCCTGGCCGATCTCGCCGGGGCCGACGCCGACCCCCTGCTGGCGGTCAGCCTCGGCGGAGTCAGCCCCACGATGTACGCCCAGGGGTGGAGCCCGGTCGGCCTGCGACCCGAGAGTCGCATCCCGTGGTCATCGACCTTCCGTGAGGAGTACGCCGCTCTCGATCAGGCCCTCAGCGGCGAGGTGTCCGGCGGTCGCGACCTGATGAGCCAGGCCCGCGACAGCCAGCTCGCCCTCCGAGGTATCGGGGCCCGCCTCGCCCCCATCGTCGGCGACCCGGAGGACCGGGAGGACGACTACGACGGCGATGAGGATCTCGCCGCCTACCTCGGCCTCCAGCTCGACCTGGTGGCCGACATGATCGGCGGCGGGCTCCCGACCCGGGCGTACCACGTGGCCCACGACGGCTTCGACACCCACGCCACCCAGCGGGAGGACCTACCCCTGCTGCTGGGCGAGCTCGACGCCGCCATCGGCCGTTTCCAACGTCGGCTTGGCCCCGACGCCGACCGGGTGGTCGTCGCCACCTGGACCGAGTTCGGGCGACGACCAGAGTGGAACGGCGAGGGCACCGAGCACGGTACGGCCGGGGTGCAGTTCGTCGTCGGCCCCACGGTCAAGGGAGGCCACCACGGCGAGCCACCGCCCCTCGACCGTTTCGACCGCGATGACAACTTCCTGATCACCACCGATTTCCGCGACTACATCTCCGGCCTCACCCTGGGATCGCTGGGCGTCGACCCCGCCCTGGTCGTCGACGGGGGGCGTGGCCCTCTCGACCTGCTGGAGGTCCGATGAGCCGCTCCCCGTTCCCGGCCCGGGCCGTCGCCACCGCCGTCGGCGTCGCCGTCCTCGCCACCGCCTGCGGGCTGGGCGGCAGCGGCGGATCGGCCACCGACCCGGCGGCCGCCATGGCCGACGACGCCACCGTGGTGAACGGCGAGACCATGGCCGACGGGGCCGACGGGGCCGACGGGGCCGACGGGGCCGACGGGGCCGGTGGCCAATCGGCCGGGACCGACCCGCCAACGCTCACCGCCACCGGCGTCGAAGGCCCCGACGCCCATCTGCGCCTGCGGTGCATCGACGGCATCCAGGTGCTCGACCGCCGCTGGGAGGAGGAGGTCTCCGAGGAGGCGGACGAGGACGACGGCTTCACCGAGGAGGAACTGGAGGCGGGGTTGGCCCCGGCCCCCGCCTACACCGACGGCGTGGCCGGGCCCGACGAGCGGCCGTCCCTGACGCCCATGGGCGACTTCGATCCGGAGACGGCGCCGATCCTCCAGCTCGACCGCTTTCGCGAGGCCTGCTTCGAGGCCGGGCTCGTGACCGAGGCCGAGATCTACGGCGAGGAGGACGAGGACGGCTGGTGCGACGAACTGGCCTCGCTCCCCATCGACGAGGTGCGGGCGTTCGCGGCCGAGGACGGCGAGGACGCCGTGGCCGGGGAGTTCGAGGCGTGCGACCTGGCGAATCCCCTTGGGCCCTGAACCGACGGCTCTCACCCGTACCCCCAGCCACCCGCCCCCATCGGCCAAACTGACCTGATGCGCATTCTCGTGGTCGAGGACGACCCGGACATCCGGGCCTCGGTCGCCGCCGGGCTGGCGGCGGCCGGCTTCGCCGTCGACACCAGCGACGAGCTGGTCGAGGCCGACGTCCAGCTGAGCGTCAACAGCTACGACTGCCTCGTCCTGGACCGGATGGTCCCGGGCGGCGACACCCTCGACCTGCTGGCGACCCGACGCCGCCAGGGCGACACCACCCCGGCGCTGTTCCTCACCGCCCGGGATGCGGTCGAGGACCGGGTCGACGGCTTCGAGGCCGGCGGCGACGACTACCTGATCAAGCCCTTCGCCCTCGACGAGCTGGTGGTTCGGGTCAGGGCGCTCTGCCGCCGCCGGGAGACGTCGGCCCCCACCACGGTCACCATCGGCGACATCGAGATCGACCGGGCCCGGGCCGAGGTGCGGCGGGCGGGCGTGCTACTGCCGTTGACGGCCAAGGAGTCGGGCATCCTCGAACAGCTCGTCACCCACGTCGACACCGTGGTCAGCCGCAGCCACCTCATCGAGCACTGCTGGGACGAGGCCCACGACCCGATGTCGAACGTGGTCGACGTCCACGTCTCGTCGCTGCGCCGCAAGCTCGGCGACCCCTCCCCCATCCGGACCGTGCGGGGCCAGGGCTTCATCCTCGAGACGCAGGCCTGAACCGAGGGTGGCCGGCGCCGACCTCTCCCCCGCAACCGCGGCCCGGCTGCGCAGCCTGCGCTTCCGGATGACGGCGCTGATAGCGCTGCTGGCCACCGTGGCCGTGTCGGTGTTCGCCGTGGTCGTCATCCGCCTCGACCGTCAACTGCGCGACGAGCAGATCGACACCGAGCTGCTCAGCATCGGTGACGCCGCAGCCCGACAGCTGTCGTTCGAGGACGGCATGCTGTCGCCCGAATCGCCATCGGTCCCCGATGCGGTGGTGGCCCTGAACCCGTCGTTCTCGATCGCCGAGTTCGAGGCCCAGCAGGAACGGTGGGATCTCCCCGATCCGACGCCGGAGGAGGTCGACGAGTTCGTGCGGCTGGCCTTCGACGATGCCGGGGCCGAGGGCCAGACCTTCGTCCTTGGCCTGATCCTGGAGGACAACGGATTCGAGGCCGTCGTCGACCTGGTCGACTACCAGGAGCTGCTCGACACCGGTGCGACCACGGTGGGCCCGGTGGCGATCGAGGACGAGGACGGCAGGCCCGACGAGTTCCCCGGGACCGAGGTGTTCCTCGATGATCTGATCGAGCAGATCGTCGACCAGCCACCCGACGAGCTGTCGGACGAGGCCTACCGCCGCTATGTCGAGGTGCGGGCCGACGAGGCCGACGTCGAGCTCGAATTCGAGACCGTGTTCTTCGCACCGGACGGCACCCCGCTCGACGAGGGGGCGTTGTTCGAAATCAACGACGTGGTCACCGAGAACGCCTCCGAGCCCTTTCGGGAGTCGATGACGACCGAGGACGGCGCCACCTGGGACGTGCGGGCGACGGCGCTGCGCGACGGCCCCGAGGTGCGAGGCACCGTGATCGCCGTCATCGATCCGGCCGACTTCGACGAGGCCCACGCCGACCTTCGCAACCAGGTCATCGCGCTGGCTTTGGCCCTGGTGGCGGGCTCGGTGGTGGCAGCGTGGTTCGTGGCCGCCCGGTCGATCACGCCGACGGCGCGGGCTCTGGCCCAGCAGGAGCGGTTCCTGGCCGACGCCGCCCACGAGCTGCGAACCCCGATCGCCGCCATCCGCCTCACCGCCGAGTCGGCATCGCCAGACACGGCGGCCACCAACCTCGATCGGGTGGCCGAACTGGCGGCCGACGCCTCGACACTGACCGACGATCTGCTCACCCTGGCCCGCATGGACGCCGACCGTCTCGAGCTCCGGCGGGAGAAGGTGCGGCTCGACCTCCTGGTCGAGTCGACGGTGGCCGCCATCCCCGGAGCCGAGGCGGCCGTCGAGTTCGAGCCGACCGAATCGGTCGTCGAGGCCGATGCGCGGCTCCTGGAGCGGGCCATCGGCAACCTGGTGCGCAATGCCCTGGCCCACGGGGCCGCGTCCGCGGAACAGCCGGCCCGGATCGGCATCAGCGCCGGCCGCACCGGGCCGACCCTCACCGTGCGCGACCACGGACCCGGGGTCGAGGACGAGGTGGCGACAGAGCTGTTCGAGCGGTTCAGTTCCCGCACCGGCTCCAAGGGCCACGGGCTCGGCCTTCCGCTCGCCCGGTGGATCGCCCGGGCCCACGGCGGCGACCTGACGGTGCGGGCCCCGGCCGACGGGGGCGCCGCCTTCGACCTCGCCCTTCCCGGCCCGGCGAACCCCTGAGGTCCGCCCCGCCCTCCATCGCTAGAGCGGCGGTGACGCCTCGTGGTGGTCGGTGACCTCCTGGAAGGCGACACCCGCCTCGACCAGTGAACGCTCGGCGAAGGGCCGACCGATCAGCTGGAAGCCGATGGGAAGGCCGTCGTCGCTGAAGCCGCCGGGGAGGGCGATCGAGGGCAACCCCACCCCGTTGACCGGGAAGGTGAACTGCGTCGTCGACGGGATCAACGGCACGCCGTCGACCTCGGTCGCCCCGTGGGCCAGGGGGAGGTTGGGGTTCACGGGGGCGATGATCACATCGACGGCCTGGCTGTCGAAGACGTCGAGATAGGCCGCCTCGACCTGCTGGCGGACGGCCTGAGCGGCGGCCAACGCCGTGGCCGGGATGGCGGCGCCGTCGTCCATGATGGCGTTCGGCTCCTCGCCGATCAGCTCCCCCTTGTCGGCCCGCAACCGCTCCAGCAGCGCCGCCGACTCGGCGAACACGATCGTCGCCCCGGCGTCGAAGTGCTCGCCGGTATGGGGCACGTCCACCGTCGACACCGTGGCGGCGATGGCCCCGAAGGCCTCGACGGCCCGATCCAGCGCCGAGCGGACCTGGGGGTCGGTATCGAACCCGTGATAGAAGGCCTCGCTCGGCACGCCGAGACGAAGCGACGGCGCCGAGGCCGCCGGGTCGAGGGCCCGGTGGACGCTGTAGGGATCGAGGGGCGAGAACCCGGCGATCACCTCGAGCAGCAGGCCGCAGTCGGCCGCCGTTCGAGCCATGGGTCCGACGGTGTCGTAGGTCCACGAGATGAGGTGCACGCCGTCGCGGGGCACCAACCCCCGGGTGGTCTTGATCGCCGTGGTGCCGCAGTAGTTGGACGGGATGCGGACCGAGCCGCCGGTGTCGGTCCCGACGGTCCCGAACACCTGGCGGGCGGCGAGGGCGGCGGCGTTGCCCCCGGAGGAGCCTCCGGTCATCCGGTCGGTGTTCCACGGGTTGCGCGAGGCGGGGCAGGAGACGCCGTAGGCCAGCTCGTGGGTGTTGGTCTTGCCGATGACGATGGCCCCCGCGGCCCGGAGCCGACGCACCACCACGGCGTCCCGGTCGGGGATGAACCCGCGCAGTGCCTCGCAGTTGGCCTCGGTGGCCACGCCTTCGGTGAAGAAGAGGTCCTTGAGGGCGATCGGCACCCCGTGCAGGGGGCCGATGGGGCGTTGGCCGTCGAGTTCGGCGGCGGCGGCCCGGGCGTCGTCGGCCAGGACCTCGCTGAAGGCGTGGATGGCGCCGTCGGTCGCCTCGATCCGTTCGAGACAGGCCTCGACCAGCGCCGAGGCGCTGGTCACCCCCGTGCGCACCGCCTCGGCGGCGGCGGTCAGGGTGCTGGCAGTCGTTGTGGTTGTCATGGTCGGTGGCTCCTCACAGGACGAGACGGTCGGCGACGCGTCGGTGGATATCGGGCTCGTCGGCTCGGCCTTCGTCGACGACCGTGCCCTTCTCGATGACGACGAAACGATCGGCGAGACGGGTGGCGAGGGCCAGGTGCTGCTCGACGAGCAGGATGCCTCGCCCCTCGATGCGGGCTGCGTCGAGCAGGGTGCCGAGCACATCGACGTTGGAGGGCTGCAGGCCCTCGGTCGGCTCGTCCATCACCAGGATCGGGGCCGAGCTCGACAGGGCGACGGCGGCGGCCAACATCTTCTGCTCGCCCCCGGACAGGGTGCCGGCCCGCTGGGCCGACCGACCGGCGAGGGTGGCGGGAAAGGCGGCGAGCACCTCCTCATGGTCCGGTCGGCGGAAGCCGTTGAGGCGGAGGTTCTCCTCCACCGTCAGCTCGGCGAACACGCCACCCTCCTGGTAGGTGGCTCGCACACCGGCGCGCACCCGGTGGGACGGGGTGCGACCGGTGAGGTCGTCCGAACCGAGCATCACCCGACCCGACGTGGCCGGGATCACCCCCATCAGCGTCTTGACCAGCGTGGTCTTGCCGACGCCGTTGCGTCCCACCACGGCAACGATCTCGCCAACCGCCACCGCCATCGAGATGCCGTGGAGTACGGGGACGGTTCCGTAGCCGGCCCGCAGATCGCGGGCGGTCAGCATCACGGAGCCGCCCCGAGGTAGACCGCCCGGACCCTCGGGTCGGCTTCGACCATGTCGACGGGACCGTCGGCGATCAGTTCGCCGTCGGCCAGCACGGTCACCCGGTCGGCCACGGCCCGGATGAAGGCCATGTCGTGTTCGACGATCACGATCGGGAGGTCGAGATCGAGGTGGAGATGGCGCAGCAGTGCGGCGGCCTCCAGACTCTCGGCCGCCGTCATGCCCGCCGTCGGTTCGTCGAGGAGCAGGAGTCGGCAGCGACCGGCCAGGGCCATGGCGATCTCCAGCCACTGCTGCTCGCCGTGCGAGAGGGCGCCGGCGGCGACATCGAGGCGGTGGCGGAGCCCGGTGCGATCCAGGATCTCCGAGACGCCCCCACCGATCTCGGCCGACCAGGACCGACGCAGGATCGACCACGCCGATGGCTGGGCGCCCCAGGCCGCAACCGCCAGGTTCTCCCCCACCGACAGCGACTCGATCACCTGCGGAGCCTGGAACTTCCGACTCACCCCGCGCCGGGCGAACCGCCAGGCCGGTACCCCCGTGGCCTCTTCACCGAAGAGGGTGATGGTCCCGGCCTGGTGGCCCTGTTGGCCACAGAGGATGTCGAGCATGGTCGACTTGCCTGCCCCGTTGGGCCCGATCAGGCACCGGAGCTCGGCCCGCTCGACGGTCAGCGACAGGCCGTCGAGCACCCGGAAGGAGCCGAACGACTTCTCGACCCCATCGGCCACCAGCACGTCGCCACCCGATGACGTCGCCTGCGGATCGGGGGCCCGAGGGACGAGGTCCGGCCGACGGGATGGCCGGGCCGGCCGCCCCAGAGCCCGGAGCGCCCGGGGCAGCAGCCCCTCGGGCACGAGCACGGCGGCGGCGATGAAGACGACCCCGGTGGCCAGCACCCAGTACTGCAACCAGACGTCGGCCAGTGCGGCCGAGACGAAGTTGATCACGAGGGTGCCGACGATCGGGCCCAGCACCGTGCCCCGACCGCCGATCAGAGTCCACAGCACGAGGTTGGTGGCCAGGGTGAAGCCGAAGATGCCGGGGGAGACGAACCCGGTGCGATGGACGTAGAGGGCACCGGCCAGACCGGCCACCGCCCCGCCGAAGGTGTAGGCCTGGATCTTGAGGGCCACGGTGTCGTAGCCGAGTGCCTCCATCCGCCGCTCGTTGTCCCTGATGCCGATGAGGACGGCGCCCACCGGACGGGTGAGCAGGATGCCGACGCCGGCCATCGCCGCCGCCGACACGACCGTGATCGCCAGATCCTGCCCGGCGTCGCCCAGCTCACTCCCCAACGGCGCCAGGTGGGGCACGTCGGTCAGACCGTTGAACCCGCCGGTCATACCCCGCCACTGCTCGGCCAGCTGCTCGAAGGTGAGCGACAGCATGAGGGTGAGGAGCCCGACGACGACCGGCGACAGCCGTCGGCGGAAGGCGGCGACCCCGACAACACCCGACACCAGCGCACCGGCGACCACGGCCAGCGCCAGCGCCGCCATCGACCGACCCGGTGCGCCCTCGGTGATGCGGGCTGTGAGGTAGGCGGCGGTCCCGAAGGGGAGCAGCTGCCCGAGCGACAGCACGCCGGCGTAGCCCCAGACGAGATCGAGGCTCACCGCCAGCAGGGCCAGACTGAGGAACAGCGACAACTGACCGGCCCGGAAGTCGCCGAGCACCAGGCTCGCCGCCGCCGCCAGCGACACCGCCGCCACAGCTCGGGCCACGACGCCGGTCACGGGCCCACCGCCCCGATGGGCTGACGGCGCACCTGCAGCACGACGACGGCCAGAACCAGGGCGGCGATCTGGGCCCACACGACGTCGACGTAGTGGATCACCGAGGTCTGCACCGCAGCCACCACGACGGCGCCGAGCAGCACTCCCCACAGTCGGCTGAAGCCGCCGACGATGACGACGAGAAACGCCCCGGGCAGGTAGGTGAGACCGAGGTTTGGCTCCACCGCTCCCAGCGGGGCCACGAACGCACCGGCCACCCCGGCGGAGGCGGCGCCGATGGCGAAGGCGCCGACGTTGGCCCGCCGGGTGCGGACACCCGACGATTCGGCCAGATCGCGATCGGCGACGATGGCCCGCACCGTCAGACCCAGATGGGACCGGGTGAAGAGGACGAGGGTGGCGACCACGACGGCCAACGAGCCGGCGATGAGCAGGTAACGGTAGGTGGGGAACAGCACGCCGAAGGCCGCGGTGGCCCCGGGGACCGGGTTGGCCACGGTGCGGAACTCCTTGGTGAACAGCACCTCGACCAGCTGGCGGAGGATGATCGACAGACCGAAGGTGGCCAGGATCGTCAGCTCCGGCTGTCGGTGGATGCGTCGCACGAGCGACACCTCCACCGTCGCCCCGACCGCACCGAGGACGACGGCGGCCAGCGGTAGCGACCACCAGTGGCTCACGCCGAGCTCGTGGACGACGAAGGCCACGTAGGCCCCGATCATCACGAACTCGCCGTGGGCCAGATTGATGACGCCCATCAGGCCGAACACGATGCCCAGCCCCAGGGCCACGATGGCCAGGGTGGCGAGCAGGCTGAGCCCGTTGAGCAGCTCGAGGGTGATCGTTTCCACGTACGACGACTCCGGTTCCGACGGGCGGGATCAGGGGTTGCAGGTCTCGTCGGGCTCGACCGCCGGGAACTCGGCCACGATCAGCTGGCTCCCGTCCTCCTGGATCTCGGCCACGTAGATCGGCTGCGAAAGGTGCCTGCTGTCGGTGATGGCGATATCGCCGGTCGGCGTCGACAGCGCGAGGCCCTCCATGGCGGCCACCACGGCCTCGGTGTCGGTCGTCCCCGCCTCGTCGGCTGCGGCGGCGTAGAGCAGCGCCGCATCGTAGATGTGCGAGCTGAACGTGGCGTGGGGTGCGGCATCGGAGCCGAACCGCTCGCTGTACCGGGCCACGAACTCGGCGTTGGCCGCGGTGTCGACCTCCTTGAAGTACCCGAGGGTCACCCGCATGCCGGCGGTCACCTCGGGGCCCATGGCCCCGAGCACGTTCTCCTCGTAGATGTTGGCCAGGCGGGGGATGGCGTCCTGGCCGATGCCGAAGTCGACGGCCTGGGTCTCGAAAGCGATGGCGTCACCACCGACGAGAGCGGGAAAGATCAGATCGGCGTCGGCCCCGGCGATCTGCTGGGCCACCGAGGAGAAGTCCTGGGTGCCGAGGGGCACGTACTCCTCGCCCACGACCTCGCCGCCGGCGGCCTCGATGTACTGACGGGCCAGCTCGAAGCTCCGTCGGGGCCACACGTAGTCGTTGCCCAGCAGGAACCAGCGGGTGCCACCGGTCTCGTCCATGACCCAGGGGATCGTGGGTTCGAGCTGCTGGCTCGGCACCTCTCCGGTGTTGAACATCACGGCCGAACACTCGCCGCCCTCGTACAGCGCGGCGTAGATGTAGGGCACGCCGGCCTCCTCGGCCAGGGGGCGGGCCGCCTCCCTCGTGGCGCTGGAGTGCGTACCGAGGACGACGTCCACCTCGTCGCTGTCGAGGAGCTGCTCCATCGCCTGGCGGCCGACCTCGGGGTCGGTGGCATCGTCGGCCAGGAACGTCTCGACCGGGCGACCGTTGATGCCGCCTGTGGCGTTGAGGTCCTCCTCGATCAGCTCGGCGATGTTGGCCACCGGGGGTCCGAACACCCCACCGGGTCCGCTGTTGGAGAACAGGATGCCGATGCGGACCGGCTCGTCGGTGGCGGGCGCCGCCCCGTCGTCGACGTCGGCATCGGCGTCGTCGTCGTCGGCCGATGTGGCGTCCTCGGTCTCCGCGGCGCCGGTCTCGGTGGCGTCCTCGGGCGCCGTGGACTCGTCGTCGGCTCCGCAGGCGGCGGCGAGCAGGCCGAGGACGGCGAGCAGTGCCAGCAGGAGCCGACCGGGATGGCGGCGTCGACCTCTCGTGTCGTGGGACATACGAACAACCTCTCCAACATGTCAATGTGTGCTGACATGTTGTCGCGAGAGGTGCGGCGGGTCAAGGGGAAGTCGCTACGACACGAGATTCGCCACCGGCAGATCCTCCAGAATGTGCACGCCCCCGGGGCCGGCCTCGCCGAGGAGCAGCTGCCGCTCGCCCGAGAGCCGGCGCAGGCGCGGACCCTCGAAACGCACCCGCCGCAGGCCGTCGATCACGGCCGTGGCATCGGTCCCCCGCCGGGCGTGACAGGCCAGCGCCCACTGATGCAGAGCCTCGTAGACCCCCTCGGCGGCGGCCGAGACCGGAGGTGAGCACGACCCGAACCGATCCCGGTACCGGGCGAGGAACGCCCGGTTGGCGACGGTGTCCAGCCCCTCGAAGTACCCGAGGACGTTCCAGATCCCCGAGGCGTCCGGTCCGAGGTGTTCGACAACGGCGTCGTCGAGCAGCGGGGCGAACGTCCGGGTGGTCTCCCGTAGCCCCGACCGGACGAACTGGCGCTCGAAGCGGACGTGGTCCTGACCGATGAAGCTCGAGATGACCTGCTCGGCCCCCGAGGCCCGGATGGCCTCCAACAGCTGGTCGAACCCACGGGAGCCGACGGGCACGTACCGCTCCCCCGCCACGGTGGCCCCCATGCGCTGGACGATCGTCCGGGCGGTGGAGCCGATCGCCCGGGGCCACGAGTAGTCGTTGCCGGTGAGGAACCACCGCCGACCACCGGTCTCCTCGGCCAGCCGGGGCAGCGCCCGGTGCAGCTGGTCCAACGGGGTCTCGCCGAAACGGACCAGCAGCGGATGCCGACCCTGCGGCTCACTGGTCGGGGTGTAGAGGTAGGGCACGCCGGCGGCGATGGCCAACGGTGCGGCAGCGGCGAAGGTGGCCGACGAGTGCATACCGACGACGGTGCCCACCCCCGGCGTGGCCAGCAGCCGCCGCATCGCCAACCGGCCGACGGTGGCGTCGGTGGCATCGTCGGCGACGACGAGATGGACGGGTCGGCCGAGCACACCACCGGCGGCGTTGATCTCCTCGACCGCCAGCTCGGCGCAATTGACCGTCGAGCGACCGAGGAGGCCGGCCGCCCCCGACAACGAGGTCAACAATCCGACGGCCTGGGTCCCGTGACGCGGGGCGGGGCTGACGAGGCCGAGCTCGGTGCCGAGGCGCTCGATCTCGATGTCGTCGATCGTCACCCGAACCGTCAGCTTCGTCCCACCCTCGGGGGTCGGGGCGAAGAGGCACGCCACCCGACCCGACCACGGCGACTCGTGGATCAGGTCGATCCGCCGGTACGGGGTCGTCCCCACGATGCGGGCGGTGCCCTCCAAACCGGCCAGACCGCCCAGCGGCAGGGCCAACCGCACCACACTGCCGGCCTGCATGCTCGACGTCTCCGCCCCGAAGAGCCAACCGTCGGTCGGGTCGCCGCTGCCGAAGCGGGCGAAGGCCTCACCCGGCGAGGCGGCCAGGTGGATCTGGTGGTTGAGTAGCAGCTCCCCCATGTCACCTACCCCGACTCGGCGTCCTCATCTGCGGCCTCGGCGGCGGCGTCGACCGCAGTGGCCAGATCGTCGAGCGAGTGCCGGTACACCGAGGTGAGAAACGACACGACGGTGTCGGCCGGGCTGGCCGTCACCGAGTAGAACCGGTAGCGGCCCTCACGACGTTCCGAGACCAGCCCGGCGAGCCGCAGCACCCGCAGATGCCCGGACACGGCGGTGCGGCCGACGCCCTCACACCGGTCGGCGATCTCACCCGCCGTTATCTCTCGTTCGCCGCCGATGATGGAGAGGATGGATCGCCTCGTCGGATCCGCCAGAGCGGAGAAGACGGCATCACTGTCACTGCTCGACATTCGACCTTCCCAATATGTCAACGTGTCGCCACATGTAGAGTAGCTGGCCCGACCGGCCGATTGCAGGGGCGACATCGACGCTCGATCACGTCACCCCTCGGAGACGATCACCCTCCCCACGGTCGAATAAATCTCGACGCACCAGGACGATCAGGCACCGATCCGGACACATACCTCACGGGCCTCTCGTCCGTCACCACGTGCCCGGTGTCGGACGGGCGGCCTCTTCTGCGAAGGGCGCAGAAGTCGGATCCGACGAGAGGCGGAGAGTGGTGTTGATGACCGAACACGTGGGGCTTCGGTGGCGGCGATGGCTGGCGGCGACGGTGGCGATGGTGGTGGCGGGAGCGCTGGCGTTCGTCGCCGTGCCCGGCTCGACCGGAACCGCTCCGGCCGATGCCCAGGGAGCGTCGAGCCTCCAGATCCGCCTGGTGGACGACGGGGGCAGGACGGTGAAGCTGACCGGCTGGTCGAAGGGCGGATCGGGGGCCTTGACCGTCGATCGCGACGGGCCGGTCGTCGCCCCGGCATTCCAGATCAAGGCCCGCACACGGATCGCCGCGCTATCGGTCCGGGCCGACGGCTGTGGTGTCGGGGCCGCCGACCAGCCGGTGACCTCTCGCACGGGGGCGACGATCACGGTGCCGACCGGGTTGTCCCCGGGCACGTGCGTCGTCGAGTTCGCCGGCCGTGACGCCACCGGCGCCACGGTGGCCGAGCACCGACTCGATCTGACCGTCCGACTCGGCACCACCACCCCACCGGCACCTCAACCCCAGCCGCCCGCCCCCCAGCCCGAGCCGGAGCCACCCGCTCCCCAGCCACCGGCGCCCGATCCGCGGCCCGAGCCCGATCCGCCGGCACCCGATCCCCAGCCTCAGCCGGAGCCGCAGCCGGAGCCGCCGTCGCCGGGCCCGGTCGACGAGTCCTACGGCCGGCTGGTGTGGACCGATGACTTCAGCCCGGGCCGGGAGAACCGCTGGCCCAACTACCAGGACACGACGGCTCCACAGAACCGACAGGTGATCAACGACCCCACCGGCGCCCACGACCGGGTGCTGCGGGTGTCGTTCGCCGAGGGGGTGGTCGGCCCCAAGGGCGGCACCCAGTTCAAGTCCACCTTCGAACCCCGGGCCGAGTCGGCCACCCTGGTGTACAGCCTGCGCTTCGGCGAGGGCTTCGAGCAGGTGAAGGGGGGCAAGCTGCCCGGCTTCACCGGTGGCCCGCCCGGACGCAGCAAGGAGAAGACCGGGGGCGACCAGCCCGACGGCACCGACGGCTGGAGCGTACGACTGGGCTTCCGCGATTCGCGGACCAGCCCCGGCTCACTGGCGCTGCGGACCTACAGCTACCTGCCGCCAAACCAGCAGAACGCCGGGGTCCAGAACGACGAGTACCTGTTCGACGCCTGGGGCAACAAGACGTTCTGGTCGGGCCAGGGCCAGTGGGGTATCTCGCACCACTTCCTCGATCCCGACGCCCCCGCCGCCGGTCAGGACCTGATCCTGCAGCCGGGCGAGTGGTACCGGGTGGCGGTCCAGGTCAACCTCAACACCCACGGGCGCAAGGACGGCTCGATCAAGGCCTGGATCCAGCAGCCAGGCGAGTCCGAGGCCCGACTGGCTATCCACGTGCCCGACCTGACCTTCCGCAATCCGGGTCACGGCGCGGAGATCGATCGGATCTTCTTCTCCACCTTCTTCGGCGGGGCCAGCGCCTCCCATGCGCCGGTTCAGGACGAACACATCGACTTCGCCGACTTCGCCCTCTACATCAACGATTGACAAACGGGGGACGGGGACGGTGGCGGCACTACTCGCCACCGTCCCCGCCACCTCGATCGAGCGCCAATCGCAGCGCGACGTGGCGCTAGGAGATCAGCGCGATGTACTCGCCCATGACCTGATCGATCCAGGCGTCGATGCGGGCATCGGTGAGGTCGGACTGGCCGTCCTCGTCGAGGGCGAGGCCGACGAAGAACGACTTGTCCTCGTTCGCCGCCCTCGAGGCGTCGAAATCGTAGCCTTCGGTCGACCAGGAGCCGATGAAGGTGGCTTGGGTGGTCCGGAGCTGCTCGTGCAGCCAACCCATGGCGTCGACGAACCACTCGGAGTAGCCGTTCTGGTCGCCGAGTCCGTAGAGGGCGAGGACCTTGCCGGTGAGATCGAGCTGGGAGAGCCGCTGCTCCAACTCCAGCCAGTCGCCCTGAATGCCGCCGTAGTCCCACGTGGGGATGCCGAGGATCAGGAACTCGTACCCCATCAGCTTGTCGAAGTCGGTCTTCTCGATGTCGTGGACGTCAACACCGAGGCCCAAATTCTCCAGCCGCTCGGCGATCCTCCGTGCGACATCCTCCGTGTTACCCGTATCCGTCCCGTAGACGACACAGGTCTGCGCATCGCTCATCTTCAGTTTCTCTTTCGGTTGGTTGGACCTTCTCGACCCGCAAGCGGGCCGGGTAGTTTCTTGACGGGTGGTTCGAGCTGACTCGGGGACCGTCGGTTCGACGAACGCCACCGGTGAGGACCGGCACGGTCGATATGACAGTACCCCATGATCTAGGAGCGGTTAGGGCGACCTAACGATTACACTTAGCATAGCTAAATAAGTCGCCGACAACAACGGCGCAACCCGCATTTCCCTCACCGAATCTGGGGCCGCCTCGACCCCGATCCCTCCTCGGCGACCTCTCCGATCGACGGCGATCGACGGGGGTCGCCCAAAGATTGACTTTGCCGGTCGGCGGAGGTTGGCTTGCGATCGACGTCCATCGACGACCGGCCGAGGAGACCACCAGTGGCTGAACGTAAGTCGGATGACCACCACGTCGACATCCCCGCTGACATCACCAAGGAGGAGATGCTCGGTGTCGTCGAGCGGGCGGCGGAGGCCGCCGGGCTCTACATCTCGCACATCGGAGGCTATTCGCGGACGAAGTTCCCGAACTCCGTCCACTGGCACTTCAAACGCCACCCCGACGAACGCGGCCTGCTCGATGCGACGTTCTGGGACGTCAAGTCGCTTTTCTGGCTCATGATCCGCCACCGGGAGCCGGCGTGGGTCCACGCCAAGGTGCCGGAGCTTCTGGCCGCGATCAGGGCCGAGGTCGGCGCCCTCCCGGGCTGGCGCCGAGGCTCCCCTCCCCCATCGCCGCCCCCTACGTCGCCCCGGTGACCATCTTCAGGGCCCACTCCGCCGGGCCTCGACGGAAGCGGCGACGGATGACGACGGCGACGGCGACGAGCAGCGCCTGGAGGGCGACGAGCGTGCCGAACTGGGCCCAGAGGGTCCAAGCCCCGTCGACGTACTGGTCGTAGACGTCGCGGACCAGGACGATGTGGAGCAGGTAGGCGGTGAGCGACATCGAGCCCAAGGCGGCGAGAGGGGCGAGGAGCCGTCGACCGAGGTGCGGCAGGGCGAGGGCGACTCCGAGGATCGCCGCCGCGATCGCTGCGCTCTCCAACATCCAGGCGGTGCGGCCGGAGTGCTCCCCGGTGCTCAGCAACTCGGGCAGTGGTGTCCGCTCGCCACCCTCGATCGCACCGGCGAACTCGCCGCCCGACTCATCGGCGAAGAACCACGCCTCGCAGTCCTCGGACACCACCCCCTCGTCGAACTCGGCGAGACACTCGTCGAAGGCGGCCTCGTCGTCGGGTCCGCCAGCCGCATCGGCCGACGCGAATGCGTCGACCTCAGCGCCGTCGTCGGTGACCGTGGTGCCGTCGAGTTCGCCGAAGTCCTCGAAACCGGCCGGCTCCACGCCGACGGCGGCAAAGGCGGTGGAGGTGAGCTGGACGACGACGACCACGGCCACCCCCGCCCCGGCGAGCGCGCCGGCGATCCGACGGTCGGTCAGGTCGAGACGCCCGATGAGCAACCCGAGAGCGAAGATCGGCAGCCAGACGACCAGCGGGTAGACACCGTTGAACCACAGCCCGACCACCGTTTGGTAGAGCCAGCCGATGACGGGCCCGTCGAGGGGCTGAGCGTCGGACCAGACCGGGGTCCAGAGGTGCACCACCGGCCCGATCACGGCGAGCATCGCGGTGATCACGGCGAGCCTGCGGGTCGTCATCGACAGCAGGATCGGGGCGAGGAGGAACAGCACCCCGTAGTGCTCGAGGATCGACGCCGGCCACACCGTGGCGCTCAACAGCAGCCCGAGCAGGATCAACGCCACGCCACGACGCCGGATGGCGGCACCGGTGGAGCTGGCGGTGTTGCGGGCTCGGATCACCGACAGCGAGACTCCGGCGAGGAGCATGAACAGCACCGAGGCCCGCCCCGACGGCGCCGTGAGCCACCACTCGATGGGCCCCGGAAGGCGGGTGGCGCCGTCTCCGCCGACGGTGACGTGCACGGTGAACATGCCGATGAGGGCGACGCCGCGGGCGATGTCGATGCCGGTCAGCCGTTGCGGTCGGGCCGCGCCCGCTTCCGGGGTGACCGGTGCGGGTCGAGTCGTGGTGGGGGCGGTGATCGTGGAGCCCTGCATGCTCGGCAGTATGAAGAACCGGATCTGAGAGATCGCTGAGAGAGCAGGCTCGCCGCCCGCCGCTCAGCAGCCGGCCGAAATCAACCCGATCGGCGCCGGATCCGGGCGTCGGCGCGAGCCCAGCAGGCTCATACTGCGGCCAACGTCGTCGCCACGCCCTGCCCGACGCCGACGCAGAGCATGGCCAGAGCGGTCTCGGCCTCGGTCGAGGCCAGCTCCAGGGCGGCGGTGCCGACGAGGCGGGCGCCGCTCATACCCAGGGGATGCCCGAGGGCGATGGCGCCGCCGTTGCGATTGACGTGGGCCGCATCGTCGGGGAGGCCGAAGTGCCGGAGCACGGCGAGCGACTGGCTGGCGAAGGCCTCGTTGAGTTCGATCACGTCGAAATCGTCGACCGGCACTCCGACCTGGGCCGACACCTTCTCCGCCGCCGGGATCGGGCCGACACCCATCACTCGTGGCTCCACCCCGGCCGACGCGGCGCCGGTGATGCGGGCCAAGGGGGTGAGACCGTGGCGCTCCACTGCGGCCTCGCTCGCCAACAGCAGGACCGCCGCCCCGTCGTTGACGCCCGACGCGTTGCCGGCCGTGACCGTACCCCCGTCACGAAACGGTGTGGGCAGGGCGGCGAGCCGGTCGAGGCTCGTGCTCCGGGGGTGTTCGTCGACATCGACGATCAAATCGTCGCCCCGACGCTGGGGTACGGCGACCGGCACGATCTCCCGCCCCAGGCGGCCGCCGGCGATGGCGGCGGCCGCCCGCTCCTGGGAGCGGAGGGCGAAGGCGTCCTGGTCGGCCCTCGACACCGCGAAGTCGGCGGCCACGTTCTCGGCGGTCTCCGGCATCGAATCGGTCCCGTACCGGGCATCGAGCTCGGGATTCACGAACCGCCAGCCGATGGTGGTGTCGAACACCTCGGCGTTGCGGGAGAAGGCCGTGGTGGCCTTGGGCATGACCAACGGCGCTCTCGACATCGACTCGACGCCACCGGCCACCACCAGATCCACGTGGCCGCAGGCGATCGAGCGGGCGCCGGCGATCACGGCGTCCATGCCGGAGGCGCAGAGACGGTTCACGGTGAAGGCGGGCACCGACGTACCGAACCCGGCGAGCAGAGCGGCCATGCGGGCGACGTTGCGGTTGTCCTCGCCCGCCTGGTTGGCGCAGCCCAGGACGACCTCGTCGATCGATCGGGTGTCGAGATCGGGGTACTGCGACAGCAGCTCGACGAGCACGGTGGCCGCCAGGTCGTCGGGTCGCACCGACGACAGGGCGCCGCCGTAGCGGCCGATGGGGGTGCGGACGTACCCGCAGACGTAGGCGGCGTTCATCAGGTCTCTCCTCCAGGTGGTCGGGTGGCGCGAAGACGGTTGCCTTCGCTCTCGAACAGGGGCGCGTCGAGGTGAGCAGGTCCCACGATGCTCACCGCGGGCCTACCGGTCGGGGGCGCCGTTGACCCCGGGCAGGTCGGCGACCATGGTCAGCACGTCGTAGGCGGCGGCCACCTCGCCGTTCTGGTTGATCACCTGGGTGTCCCACGCCACCTCGCCGTAGCCCCGGCCTTCCATCCGGGTCTTCCGCTTGCAGGTCAGGATCACGTGAATCGAATCGCCCGGGCGTGTCGGTGTGGCGAAACGCAACCGGTCGATGCCGTAGTTTGCCAACACCGGACCCTCTTCGGGCGAGACGAAGAGCCCGGCTGCGTAGGAGAGCACGAGGTAGCCGTGGGCCACGATCCCGCCGAAGATCGGACTCCGCGCCGCCGCCTCCTCGTCCATGTGGGCGTAGAACGTGTCTCCCGTGGAGTGGGCGAACTCCTCGATGTCGTCTCGGGTGACCGTACGCTCGGTCGAGGTGAACGAGTCGCCGACGTCGAGATCGTCGAAGTGCAGTCGGAACGGGTGACCCTTGGCCTCGCTCGTCGGTGCGCCCGGCATCTGCTCGCCGGTGATCGCCGTGAGCATGGCCGGGCTGCCCTGGATGGCCGTGGTCTGGAGGTGGGCTCGCACCGAACGGACGCCGCCGAGCTCCTGGCCGCCGCCGGCCCGCCCCGGGCCGCCGTGGACGAGTTGGGGAAGCGGCGAGCCGTGACCGGTGCTGCTCGATGCGACCGACTCCTCGACCGCCAGCAACCGACCGTGGTGCGAGGCGATCCCGAGGGTGACCTCGACCATCTCGTCCCGATCCGGGCCGAAGACCGAGGCCACCAGGCTGCCGGCGCCGAGCGCAGCCACCTCGACGGCGTCGGGTAAGCCGTCGTAGCCGATCAACGTCGTGACCGGACCGAACGCCTCCACCTCATGGATGACGGACGCTCGGGAATCGGTGGCCCGGAGGACGGTCGGGCAGACGAATGCGCCCTTGGCCGGATCGTCGGCTCGCACGTCACCGCCGGAGATGATCGTGTCGGCGGCCGTGCCGATCCGCTCCACCGCCTCCAGTACCGAGGTCTGCTGGGCCGTACTCACCACCGAGCCCATGGTCACACCGTCGGCCCGGGGGTCACCGACGACGACGTCGGCCAGGGCCGCTTCCAGCGCCTCGCCGACCGGTGCCACCAGCGACTCGGGCACCAGGGCCCGTCGGATCGCCGTGCACTTCTGGCCCGCCTTGGTGGTGATCTCGCTCACCAGCTCCTTCACGTAGAGGCCGAACTCGGGCGTGTCGGGCGTGGCGGACGGCAACAGTACGGCGGCGTTGAGCGAGTCGAGCTCGGCGCTGAAATGCACCGACCGTTGCGCCAGGCCCGGATGGGTCCGCAGCGCCTGGGCGGTGGCGGCCGAGCCGGTGAAGGCCACGCTGTCCTGTCCGTCGAGGTGGTCGAGCAGATCGCCGGGATCGGCGCACACCAGTTGCAACGAGCCCGGAGGCAGCAGGCCCGCCTCGTCGATTGCCTGCACCGCGGCGTGGGCGAGGTAGGCGGTCTGCGGCGCGGGCTTCACGATCGACGGCACTCCGGCCAGGAACGCCGAGGCCAACTTCTCCAACATGCCCCAGACCGGGAAGTTGAAGGCGTTGATCTGCACCTCGATGCCTCGGCGGGGGCTCAGGACGTGCACGCCGATGAACGATCCGTCGCGCGACAGCGCCTCGGGGGCACCGTCGATCGCCACCTTGGCGTTGGGCAGTTCCTTGCGGGCCAGGCTGGCCAACGTCAAGGCCGCCCCCGCCCCGCCCTCGATATCGATCCAGGAGTCGGCACGCGTCGCTCCGGTCGCCGACGACAACTCGTACAGGTCGGACTTCACCGGATCCGACAGCAGCAGCTTGCCGACGCTGCGCAGGATCGAAGCCCGCTCATGGAAGGTGAGAGCGGTGAGTTCCCCCACGCCGATCGTGCGGGCGTGGGCGACAGCAGCGTCGAAATCGAGCCCTCCACCGGCGAGTGAGGCCACCGTGGCCCCGGTGCTTGCGTCGAGTAGCGGCGTGAGGTCGCCGCTACCGACAACCCACTCGTCTGCGATGAGGCTCGAAAGAGCTGTGGTTGTGGTCATGGCGAATATGATACACCGAACCGTCTAAATCTGCCTTTGGGAGTATCATGAGAGTTGCCGTGATCGGAGCCGGGACGATGGGGGCCGGGATCGCCACGTCCTGCGTCGCCGCCGAAATCGACGTCGTGCTCGTCGAACGCGACCCCGCCCGGGCCGAGATCGCCGACGAGCAGATCCGCTCGTCGCTGGAGCGTCTGGCCGCCAAGGACGAGGCGCTGCAGGTCGATGCCGCCCTCGCCCGACTCGACCGGGCCGATGACCTCTGCGACACCGAGGGCAGCGACCTGGTGATCGAGGCGATTCCGGAACTGCTCGATCTGAAGCGTGAGGTGTTCGCCGCGCTCGACGCCCTTCACGGCCCGGAGGTGGTCCTGGCCACCAACACCAGCAGCCTCTCGGTGAGCGCCATCGCCGAGGGGCTCGGTCGGCCGGGGCGGGTGGTCGGCACCCACTTCTTCAATCCGGTACCGGTTTCGTCACTGGTCGAGATCGTGGTCGGCGAGAACACCGCCGACGAGGCGGTGGCCCGGGCGGCGGCGCTCAGCGACCGGCTCGGCAAGGTGTCGATCGTGGTGCAGGACTCCCCCGGCTTCGCATCGAGTCGCCTCGGCCTCGCTCTCGGGCTCGAGGCGATCCGGATGCTGGAGCAGGGTGTGGCCTCGGCCGAAGACATCGACACGGCCATGCACCTCGGCTACCGACACCCCATGGGCCCCCTCCGCCTCACCGACCTCGTCGGCCTCGATGTCCGCCTCGATATCGCCCGCCATCTGCATCGGACGATCGGTGATCGCTTCGCCCCACCCGACCTGCTTGCGCAGATGGTGGCCGACGGGCACCTGGGGAGGAAGACCGGACGGGGTTTCTTCGAGTGGTGACGGGCCGCCCACGTCGACCGTCCGGGCGGCGCGCCGCTCAGCGACCGACGAAGGTTGCGGGTCGCTTCTCCATGAACGCCGAGATGCCCTCCACGTAGTCAGGCTCGCCGGCCAGCTCACCTTGGGCCTCGGCCTCGGCGGCCCGGACGGCGGCGAAGTCGGCGGAACCGTCGGCGACGGCATGAACGATCCGCTTCGAGGCGGCGAAGGCCGCCGTCGGGCCGGCGCCGATGGCGGTGGCGAGTTCGTCGACCGCTGCGTCCAACGCATCGTCGGCCACGACCCGGTTCACCAGGCCCATCGCCGCCGCCTCGTCGCCGGAGAGAAGTCGGCCGGTGTAGATGAGCTCCAGCGCCCGATGTGGTCCCACCCGCTGCACGAGGGCTGCGTGTCCACCGGAGTCGAGAACACAGCCGATGTTGGCGAACGGCGAGCCCAACCTGCTCCGCTCCGCGGCCACGACGATGTCGCACGCCATGGCGATGCCGAAGCCGACGCCGAGGGCCGGGCCGTGGACGGCGGCGATGGTCGGCATCGGCAGCGACCGCCACCGGGCGATGAGAGGGTTGAACAGCTCGGCCAGGATGGCCCGGGCGTCCTCCTCCAGGGGCTTGGCGTTCGACAGGTCTCGCCCGGCGCAGAAGCCCCGGCCGGAACCACGGACCACGACGACCCGGGCATCGGCACAGCCGTCGAGCGCGACATGCAGCGCCGCCACCATGTGATCGTCGATGCTGTTCAGCAGCTCCGGTCGGGCAAGGGTGATGGTCGTACGGCCGTCGGCCTGTTCGACCATGACGCCGTCGGACGGCTCGGGGGTGGATCCACTTTGCTCAGACATGGGACTGGCTCCAGAACGTCGTCGATGAGTTCGGCTCTCGCCAGCGCAAGAGTATCGGGTGGGCTGGTTCAGCCGAATCGGCTATCCGGCCTCCACAACGGCTCGCCGCTTCAGGCGATCGTGCAGCCGCTCGGCCTCGACGGCGACGGCGGGGCATCCTCAGCGGGCGAGGACTGCGGCGACCGAAAGGTCGGCGTCGAGCACGACGAGCTCCGCTCGTGCGCCCGACGCCAGAACTGGTCGGGTTGTCTCGCCGATGGCGCGCGCCGGGGCCACCGTGAGCGCGGCGATGGCCTGATCCAGTCCGATCCCGCAATCGTTCACCACGGTCCGGAGGGCGCGATCCGGGGTGAGCGTGGAGCCGGCGAGCGTCTCGGTGCCTGCCACGACGGCGCGGCCTTCGACGACGTCGACGTCGACGGTGCCCAACAGATAGCGGCCCGGAGGGGCGGCGGTCGCCGCCATGGCGTCGGTGACCAGGGCGATCCGATCCGGTGCCGCGGCGAACAGGAGTGCGATCGACGCAGGATGGACGTGGAGGCCGTCGGCGATCACCTCGATGGTCACGTGGTCGGCTTCGATTGCGGCGCCAAGCACTCCGGGGCGTCGGCCCTCGATCGGCGCCATGGCGTTGAAGGCGTGGGTGACCAGGGACGCGCCTCGGGCGAACGCTTCCCGGGCGGTCTCGTAGTCGCAGTCCGTGTGGCCGACGGCGACGGCGACACCGGCGTCGACGAGGTGGGCGATGGCATCGAGTGCACCGGGAAGCTCGGGGGCGAGGGTGACCTTCCGGAGGGTGCCCGCCGCCGCCACCAGCAGCCGATCGATCGAGCCGGGGTCGGGAAGACTGAGCCAGCGGGGATCGTGCGCCCCCTTGCGACCCGGTGCGAGGAACGGACCCTCGACGTGTATGCCGACGAGTCCCGAATCGCGCTCGATCGCAGGGAGGAGGGCCTCGATCGATGCCACGATGCCATCGATCGAGGCGGTGACCAAGGAGGCGACGACACGGGTGGCGCCGAACGAACGCATGGTGCGGGCGGCCACCAGGGCGTGGTCGACACCGCCCTGGAAATGAACGCCGCCGGCACCATTGCAGTGGATGTCGACGAACCCCGGGGTGACGTACCCGCCGGCTGCGTCGATGACGTGCGCCGCCGTGGGTATCGGTGCCGCCGCGTCACCGACGGCGGTGATGCGGCCACCGTCGATCAGCACCCACCCCGGGCGTGCACCGTCGGCGTCCACCAGGGTTCCCGAATGGACCAGGAGCGACCCGTTGGCGGCGACCCCGTCCGTTCCGAGGTTCACAGACCCTGCCATGCCGGCTTGTTGGCGAAGACCCATCGGTAGTACTCGGCCCGTTCGAGCTCGACTGCGGCGGCCTCGTCGACGACGACGGTCACGCGCTGGTGCAACTGGATACACGAAGCGGGGAGCGAGGCGGTAACCGGCCCCTCGACGGCGGCGGCGACTGCGGCCGCCTTGTGGGAGCCGAAGGCGAGGAGGACGAGGTGGGCGGCCTCCAGGATGGTTCCGATGCCCTGCGTGACGCAGTGCGTCGGTACCTGCTCCAAGGCGTCGAAGAACCGTGCATTGTCCCGCCTGGTCCGCTCCGTCAGCGTCTTGACCCGGGTGCGCGATGCGAGCGACGAGCCCGGCTCGTTGAAGCCGACGTGGCCGTCGGCGCCGATACCGAGCAGCTGCAGGTCGGTCCCGCCGCTGCTCAGCAGCGCCGACTCGAACCGATCGCCCGCCGTCTCGATGTCGGCTTCGGAGCCGTCCGGTACGTGGACTCGGCGCGGATCGAGGCCGAGCGGCACCGTGACCTTGCGCCGGATCACGCTGCGGTAGCTCTCCGGATGGTCCGCCGCGAGGCCGACGTACTCGTCGAGGGCGAACGCCGACACGCCGGAGACGTCGAGACCGAGTCGGGCGTGGCGAGCCAGTTCGGCGTAGACGGGGAGCGGTGTCGCCCCGGTGGCCACGCCGAGAACGAACGTCGGCCCGCTGCGGATCCGGCCTGCGATGTGTTCACCGATGAGTCGGCCGGCGGCCTCGGGGGCGTCGACGATCACGACCTCAGCCACGTTGCCCTCCGACGATGGCCGCTCCGACCGCCTGCACCGGACGCTCGTCGGCGAGGATGCGGATCGTCGCATCGAGGTCCAGGGAGGCGATCAGGGGCGATGCCTCCGACCACACCTCGAAGTACCGGGCCATGCCGTCGCGGAGGTCCTGGGCCAGGGCGGTGAGCCCACCACCGAGGACGACGGTGTCGACCCCGAAGGCGAGGGCGACGATCCTCACGGCATGGGCGGCGCCGAAGTAGACACCATCGCGAATGGCGACGGCGCGTGGGTCGCCCCGATCGGCGGCGCGGAACACGTCGAGCGCAGTCGCACCGTCGACCCCCCACTGCGTCACGACGCCCGACCCCGACGCATAGGTCTCGAGGGTGCCGGCCAAACCCCCGGCGTCTCTGGGCCCGGCCGGGTCGACCGAGATGTAGCCGATCTCGCCGGCCACGCCGCCGGCACCCTCCAACACGCGGCCGCCCACTACGAGGCCGGCGGCCAGGCCGGTCCCGAGGTTGACATAGGCGAACGAGGCCGAGGTCGCCCCGGTGGCGATCCACGCACCGAGCGCCGCCGCGTTCACGTCGTTGCACACACGCACCGGGAGGCCGGTGGCATCCGCAATCACGGTCTCCAGGTCGAAGGATGTGATTCGGATGTTGCGCGCATGGTGGACGACGCCCGACCGGATCGCGCCGGGAACGCCGATGCCGATGGAGGCTGCGGTGCCTCCGGCTCGACGGCGTACCTCGTCGACGGCCTCGATGGCGCCGGCGGCGACCTCGTCCGCACCCCCGCGGACCGGACTTCGGAAGGTGGCGAGGACCGACAGCGTCTCATCGATCGCAACGGCCTCGATCTTCGTGCCACCGATGTCGACGCCGATCCTCATCGGCCACCTTCGACGAGCTCGATGAGGGCCTGGCCTACGAGCCGGGAGGCACCGAACGTGGCGATGTCGACCGAGTCCTCGTCGGCGAAGCCCATGTCGACGACGATGGCGTCGGACCGCGCCACGATGGATCGGGCGGCGGAGGCCGCGCCCTCGTCGCGGTGCAGTTCCCGCCCGACGATGACCGTCAGCGCACCGGGCTCGTCGACGTAGGTGTCGGCTGTCGCGCGATCGCCGACGGGCACGTCCAGGGTCGCAACGGCACCACCGTCGTAGAACGGACCGAAGGGCGTCGTACCGATGGCGGCGTTCGGTTGGGGGTCGATCTTCACCCATCGGACGTGGCGCTTGCGATCGGCGAGCAGCGAACGAGCGTGCTCCGACAAGCTGAACGTCGCCGCGATCCGCCGTGGCGTGACGACGACGTCCTTCGTCGGGTCCACCTGCGGGACCGGCGGGTCTGCGCCATGCCGGTGTACCCAGGCTGCGAGTTCGGCGCATCGGTTGCCGGCATCGGCGAGACGGCTCAGGGGGAGGCGCTCGGCGTCGACCGCACCGAGGAGCGCTTCGATCACCGAGTGGATCTCGGACTCCGGGGTGTCGGGCCCGAGGCACAACAGGTCGGCCCCTGCGAGGACAGCGGCGACGGCGGCGCCGGGCACGCCGAGTTCCCGAGATGCGCCCGCCATGTCGAGTGCGTCGGTGACGATGGCTCCTCCGAACCCGAGCTTCTCGCGCAACAGGCCGTGGAGGATGCTCGGGGAGAAGGTGGCGACCCGGTTGGGATCGAGGGCGGGCACGCGGATGTGGGAGGTCATGATCGTCCGGGACTCGGCCGCGATCGCGGCGCGGAACGGGAGAAGCTCGCGAGCGGCGAGCGTCCGGGCGTCTGCCGTCACAACGGGTTCGGCGAGGTGGGAGTCCACCGACGTGTCGCCGTGGCCCGGGAAGTGCTTGGCGCAGGCGGCCACCCCGGCGGACTGGATGCCGTCGATCCAGGCGGCGGTGTGTCTGGCCACGGCGGCCTGATCCGACCCGAAGCTGCGAACACCGATCACCGGGTTGTCGGGGTTGGAGTTGACATCCGCATCCGGAGCCAGCGCCAGGTGGATGCCGACACCCGCCAGCTGGGCGCCCACCTGATGTCCGACGGCACACGTGGTGGCGACGTCGTCCAGGCGCCCGAGGACCGCATTGCCCGGGAACGGCGACCCCGTGTGCTGGTGGAGCCGAGACACGTCACCGCCCTCTTCGTCCATCGAGATGATGGCCTGCGGGTTCGCTGCCGAGATCGACGCCGTCAGTGCCGCCACCTGAGCGGGGTCGTCGACGTTGTCGCCGTACAGGCAGACGGCGCCGAGGCCGTCACGCAGGAGCGCGGCGAACCAGTCGGGCAGGACGGTCCCGGCGACACCGGGCATGAGAATCCGGAGAGCCTGGCGGCGGAGGAGGTCGACGGGGATGTCGGTCATCCCTTCACGGCTCCACCGACGAGTCCCTGTGCCATGCGGCCCTGGACAACGAGGAAGAAGCCGATCACGGGCACGGCGACCAGCACCGAGCCCGCCATGATCTGCCCCCACTCCGGGGCGCCGAGGTTCGACTGCTGGGCGATGTCTCGGAGCCAGAGGGGAAGCGTCTGGACCTCGTCATCGGTGAGGAGCACGGAGGCGAGGGCAAACTCGTTCCAGACCTGGATGAAGGCGAAGACACCCGAGGCGACCAGTCCCGGGGCGATGAGGGGGAACGTGATGCGGCGGAACGCGCCCAGCCGGGTGCACCCGTCGACCATCGCCGCCTCCTCCAGCTCGATGGGGACGCCGGTCACGAAACCTCGGAGCATCCAGGTGGTGAAGGGCACGACCATCGCCACGTAGATGATCGAGACACCGGCGAGGGTGTTCAGGAGGTTGAGCCCGGCGATCATCTTGAACTGGGCGATGAACATCGCCTCTGCCGGCAACATCTGCACGAGGATCACGGTCAGCACGAAGGTCTTTCGTCCCTTGAACCGGAATCGCGAGATGGCGAACGCGGCCAGCGTGGCAAACGCGATGCAGATGACGAGGGCCACCAGAACGACGAGGAGCGACATCGTCAGAGCATCGAAGAAGGACGTCTCGGTCATGATCTCCCGGTAGTTCTGCAGGGTGCCGCCGAAGGGGACGAAGGTCGGCTCGAGGCTGTTGATGGTGAGCGGCGTGAGGAACGACGAATTGATCATCCAGTAGACGGGGAACGCCCACACACAGGCGATCACCATCGCAACCGTGCCGAACAGCAGGCGACGCAGGGTGCGGGCCCGCATCAGCCGCCGTCCTCTCGCAGGAGCTCGCGGACGTAGAACGAACTGACGGCCAGGGTGAGTACGAGCACGATCATCGCCGCCGCAGCCGCCGACCCGAACTGCCCCTGACCGATCCCGAGGCCGAAGATGTAGGTCCCGAGCAAGTCGTAGTCGTCACCCTTGGGACCGAAATCCTGAAGCAACTGGATCTGGGCGTAGACCCGGAGGTCCCAGATGAACTGCAGGAGTAGCAGCACGACGAGCACCGGACGGATGAGCGGCATGATCACCTGGAGCAGGATCTGCCGGCCGTTGGCGCCATCGAGCTGAGCCGCCTCGAGCACCTCTTGGCTGACCTGGGTCAGTGCGGCGTAGACCGAGATCGCCACGAACGGCACGGAAGCCCAGGTGATGATCGTGGCGGCGACGATGAAGAAACTCAGCGGCTCCTCGAGCCAGTTGTGGCCGATCATGTCGACCCCGGGCAACAGGCTGAGCAGGTGGTTGAGCACGCCGTTGCGAGAGTCGATCAGCCAGCCCCATACGGTCATCTGCGCCACGATCGGCATGGCCCAGGCCAGCAGGAGGGCGGCCTGCAGCACGACCCGACAGGGTGCCGGCGCCGCCCTCATGAGCAGGGCCAGAAGGATGCCGAGAACCATGGTGACGAGTGCCGTCCCCGCCATGAACACGATCGATCGAATAGCCACCGACCAGAAGAGGCCGTCGCCGAGCAGGGAGGTGTAGTTGTCGAACCACACCCATGGAGCGGGCTCGCCGAACTGCTGGCGGAGCCCGAACTCGCGCATCGAATTGATGACCTGCCAGCCCATCGGATAGGCGAGGCCCGCCCCGAGAGCGGCGACGGCCGGCAGGAGAAGCAGATACGGCAGGTTCGGCGTCCGTCGTCGACCCGTCGATGACGACGGAGGCGCAAGCGGCCTCGATGGGGTGAGAATCGACACGTCAACCCTTCCTCGTCGGCGCGCAGCGGTCCCGGCCGTGCGCCGATGAAACGGTACCGGTGCGGCTGCGACGGCGTCCTCCCTCGCCGCAGCCGCACCGCTTTACGAAGAGTCAGCCGTTGATGACGGCGTTGATCTTCTCGTCGTACTCCGCCGCCAGCGCAGGGACATCTCCGCCCTCGGCCACGGCCTGGAAGAACTGCTCGAGGAGCTGCTGTTCCTCGACCGCAGTCCAGCCCGGAGCCGGAGGGGTGAGCTTGGCCGCCGCCGCGGTATCGAGTGCGATCTGGGCGATTGCCGGGTCGGCGGCGGACTCGACGTACACCGATCCGAGGTCGGTGTTGGCCGGACCGAGACCGTTCTCCGCCAGGATCGTCTGGTACTCCTCCGAGAAGATGATCTCGACCAGGGCGAGCGCTCCGCTCTGGTTCTCGGACGCTGCCGAGATCCCGATGTTCGACCCACCGGCGAACACCGGCGCAACGCCACCGTCGACACCGGGGAGCGGATAGGCACCGAAGGTGTCCGGGTTCCACGTGGCGACCGCTTCGCCATCGTCGTTCTCACTGATGTCGCCGAGGCTCCAGTAGGCCCAGTTCGGGGCGAGCGTGGTCGCCACTGCGCTGGACGGGAGGAAGTCGTCGTTGATCGCCTGGTAGGCGGTTGCGTCCGTGTCCGTTGCGTCGGCCACCGACGCCGAGGCGAACAGCTCCTGCCACATCTCCATCCCGGCGATCGACTCATCGGAGGACAGCGCTGCGGTCCACTCGCCGCCCTCGAGGGTGGCGAGCTCCCCGTCGTTGGCGAAGATCCAGGCGATGCCGTCACGCCAATCCTGCCCCGGGATGTAGGCTCCCGAACCGGACTCCCTGAGGGTGGCGTTCACCTCGGTGAACTCCGCCAGGGTCTGCGGCACGTCGACGCCGGCGGCCTCGTACAGGTCCTTGCGATACCACGCGAAGCGCGACCCGAAGTAGTACGGCAGCGAGTAGACCGTGCCGTCGACGGAGCCGGCCTCGACGAAGCCCGGCAGCAACGATCCCCCACCGAGGTCCTCGTAGTGCGTGGTGAGATCGCTGTAGGCGCCGATCGCCGTGAACGTTGCGGTCTGTGTGTTGCCGGTCTCGAAGACGTCGGGCGTTGTCGACGAGTCGGGCAAGGCGGCGGTGAGTGAGGAGATGAGGTCACCCCAGCCGATCTGCTCGATCGACAGCGTTCCACCGGTGCTCGCCGCGTACGTGTCCGTCAGGTACTCCAGGGCGACGTCGGGGGTGTCGGTGCCGGCGAGCCACAGGGTGATGTCCTCGCCGTCGCCGACGGCGTCGGCCGTCCCGTCGTCATCGCCGCCGGCCGCCGTCTCCCCGCCCTCGGTCGCCGCCTCCGCAGGCTCCGTCGTGGCGGAGTCGTCGCCATCCGCACCGCACGCTCCCACCAACAGCACGCCGACCAGCGCGAGCAGTGCGACTGTGATTCTCCTCATGGTTCTTCCTCCCGATGGTTCTTTCCTGGCCTGCACCAATGACGGTTCTGCGCGGAGAAGAGGCCCCCTCCCGGTCATGGAGCAGCCCGAGGCCGCTGGCTGACCACGACGGCGGTGCTTGGTGCACGCACCCCCTGTCGAGGTGTTAGTAAAGGTTACACACTAAAGCCTGTCAACCCTTGGCCAAACAGTGCAGGCAGAACGGCCCGGATGGTTGACAGCGCATCCACCTTCGGGCAACATTCTTAACTCGTGGCACAACCCGGCAGCCCTGGCTCCCTCCGACTCCTCAACGCCGATCGCATCCTCGGCGTTCTCCTCGCCAGTGGGCCCGGCGGTCGCTCCAGGGCCGAAATCGCCAGGACGACCGGCCTGTCGAAGCCGACGGTCTCGGCGTTGGTAGCCGAACTCGAGGACACCGGCCTGACCAAACCGGCGACGGCCGAGCGCGCCGGGCCGGTGGGGCGACCGGGCACCCCGTACTCGGTGGCGCCCGACGCCGGCTTCGTCTTGGCCGCCGACATCGGTGCGTCGACGATCACGCTGGGGATAGCCGACCTGCTCGGCACGATTCGCGCCGAGCGGGAGTTCGCCACCGGCCCCAATGCGGAGGTGGCGCTGGCCCAGGTCGTCTCGGCGGCGGCCGATCTCCAGCGCGAACTCGGCTGCGCGGTGCATCACGCCTGTGCAGGCGTGCCCGGCATCTATCGCCAGGGCGACGGGGTGGTCGGCGAAGCGCTCAACCTGCCCGGCCTCAACGGCATGCGTGTCGCCGGTCGGCTGAACGAGGCCTTCGGGGTCAGCGTGCACGTGGACAACGACGTCAATCTCGCCGCCCGCGGCGAGGCGTCGGCTCTCGCTGACGGCGAGTGTCCGCACTTCGTGGCCATCTCGATCGGCACCGGCATCGGCGCCGGACTCGTCCTGAACGGCGAGCTCTATCGCGGCAGCAGCGACGCCGCAGGCGAGATCGGTGCCCTCGCCGTTCCCCTTGGTTCTTCACCCGGCGAGGCCGTCCGAACCCTCGAGGAGATCGCCTCCGCTCCCGGCATCGAGCGCACCTTTCGTGAAGCGCTCGCCGATGGCGTGCCGTCGGGCCTCGACCCTTCGTCGACGGTTCATGAGATCCTGGCCGCCACCCAAACGGGAGATCGAGCAGCGGAGCAGGCCCTCGACATGGCCGCCGATGCGATGGCACTGGCGGTCGCCCAGACCTCGCTGCTCCTCAACCCCGATCGGATCGTCTTCGGAGGAGACACCGGAGCGAATCCTGTGTACGTCGCCGCCGTTGGCGCCGCCCTCGGCTCGTACACCTCCAGCTCGGTCAACCTCGTGGCCTCGACGCTCGGCCGACGTGCGACCTTCGTCGGCGCCGTCATGCACGCGGTCGACTCGCTCCAGCGCTCGATCGTCCGCCAACGACTGGGCAACGGGCAGCCGCGCACCACGTGATCCGGGCGCGGTCGGCGGGCGTTCCATGGATGAGGTTCCGTCGGTTGAATCCGAGCGAACGCTCGTGGCCAGGGCACTACAACTAGGCGTAGCTGCTGTGGGCGAGCTGTGCGTTGAAGCCGGGCAGGATCCGGCTCCATACCCAGTAGAGGGGCAATACGAGGAAGGCTCCGGGGATGCCGTACGCGAGCAGATCGATGCTGTCGACGTAGTCACGGTTCTGTGTCGCTTCGGGCATCATCAGCTGCTCCCGGGCCAACTCGGGCTTGGCGCCCTGACCGTGCAGTCGATACTGAGCGCCTGAGACCGGGCCCATCAGCACTGCGAACCACAGCGCCCGGTCGGTTCTGAACAGCCTGAACATGTCCGGCTCGCAGCCAATCTGGTGGCGGGCAAGGCTGTTGGCGAAGACCATCGCCGTCCGGGACGGCTGGTAGAGCCGTCGCGTCTGATGGCCCATCCGTGAAACGTCGGCCTGCATCTCCTCAACGCTCGGCAAGGTGCGTTTGCCCGACACGATGAGGGCCCACCATCGGGCCTGCATTTCCGATGACATGACCAGCGACCCGATCTGGCCACGAGCCATGCCGATGACGGCGACCTCAGGCTGGTCAGGGACGATGGTGAGCTTGTAGAGATCACGGGCAGCTTGGGCGGTGCTGCCGGGCACCAGGGAGCGGTCGGGCCGGTAGCCACTGCAGTAGACGACCACGTCGGCCTCGTGGCGATCGCCATCGGTAGTCGTGAATCCCGTCTCGTCCATCGCTACCGGCTCGCCGACCAGCGTGACGTTCGGGGCCTCAAGTGCGTAGGCGACATCATCGGATTTGGTGAAGTTCAGCGTGCCCAGCTTCCAGATCGTCCACTTCCTCGGATGGCGGAGGACGAGAATCTCGAAGATGACGCCGAATCGTGGAGGACGACGTCGACTCCTGATCGCCGGGAAGAGCACTGGGATCAATACGGCGCAGACCAGGTAGACCCAACGATGGAACATGGCCCCGGCGTGGATGAAGCGGCTCTCGAGATGGTCGGGCGGAAGCGATACGACGTTGCGAGGCGCGACCCAGGTGGCACCGCGCTGGGCCACGTAGATCTGGGCTGCGTGGTTGGCTACTAGATCGCGCACAACGTCTGATGACGTCTCACCGATGCCGACAACCAGCACTCGCTTGCCCTGAAACTCATGGGCCTCATCGGGTCGATAGTCCTCGGCGTGAAGACGATGGCCACCAAAGTCGTCCTGGCCTTCGATATCGGGAATGTGGGCGTTCTGGTTCAGCCCGGTGCAGATGGTGACGGCGTCAAATGCCTCCTGATACCGCTCCCCCCTGACGGTGTCAAGAACCGACAACACCCAGCAACCGTCCTGTCGCCGATCGATGCCCTCGATATCCGAGCAGACTCGCAAGGTGTCGGCGAAGACACTGTGACGGGAGTCGTAGGATGTGATCATGTCGTGGAACTGCTGACGGGTGAAGTGACGTGGGGTTACCCCGTTCTCCTCGTGGTACACCGGATACGGATCATCGGAGAACGTCGAATTCAGGGCGCCGGACGACGTCAGGGTCGACGCCCACGCCTTCCCACCCCGCTCCTTGCTCGCAGCCCAGACGCCGCCCGGCCCATCGGTCCGCTCGAACACCACGACCTCGTGGCCCTCTTCGCGAAGCTCTTTAGCCGCCACCATGCCGGACATCCCGGCTCCAATCACCGCCACCCGCTTGGCAACCCCTGGTAGCTGTTCATCGCGCTCGCCTGCGTCGGCGAAGCGTCGGTTGACCAGCCCTCCACCGAAGCCACGGACCAAGACAGCGCCGTAGAGCAGGACCAGGCCGCCGACAAAGACCACCGTCGGTGACACACCGACCAGACCATCGATCAGTCGACCCAACCACCACAGAGGGGTGGTCATAGCGACGAACGCCAGCCCCAGGTACACATTGATCCATAGCGTCGAGACCAAAGCGTGGCGGACCGAGCGAGCTGGAGATCGCAATCCATAGATTCGCCGATACTTCGACCGAACCGCATTGCCGATGACCGCTCCACTGGTAAAGACCACCACAGCAGCGGCGACGACGGAAAGGAACCCGTCCGGGTACCCCAAGAAGGCCGTGATATTCATCTTGTTCCCCCCACAACCTTCGTTGGCTCTCGATGGTTGCAAATGCACAGTACTTCGAAGCGCCGACCCACCGAAAGTGGCCCGTCCATCGGACGCCCATCTATCTGTGGGGGCAATGACGGATAGTCGAGGTCCGGAGCACCCACCCCGACCGGCACTTTCCCCCGCGACAGAACACCAGCTCGACAACGACACGACGAGAGCGCTGACAACTTCGGCGGTAGCGGCCGCGAGGTCCGAGAGCGGAAAGGCTCTTGGAGATCGCAGCGCCAACGTCGGCCGACACGTCCGGCACCCTCTGTCGCTACCCCCGGAGTACGGTACGACGGCAGCGCTCGGCAAGATCGGGTTGCCACGATGGAGTTTCGCTGTCGGTGATGGCGTCTGTGTTGGGACAACCTGACGAGCCGCTCTCGGCGGCAGGTGAGGAAGCGCTGCGTCGCCGAACGCCTGGGGAGAACCAGGCCGCAAGCGATCGAGCACTGCGTCGCCGTTGAGGTCGGTTCGCCTCGCAGGTTCGGCTCTCGATGACATCGACCGGCAGCTCACAGGGGTAGTTCCCGAGCACGCCGGCCGCTCGACATCGCCGGAACTGCGTGGTGTCACTGTGCGAGTGATGTGGGTGGCAGGCCGAGGTAGCCGGTGACTGACTTAAGCACCTCTTGCTCGAAGGTCTCGTCGGGAGCGGAGTCCAGGAGGGTGGGGGTTGATGCTTCGAGTCGGGCTGCGAGCATCGAGGTGAGCTGGTCGATGGCGAAGCGGGCTGGTATCTCGGGGTTTGGGTGCGGTATCTCGGCTTGGCGGTCGATGAGGAGGGCAACGAGGCCTTCGTCGAGCCGATGCCGAGCCCGGCGGTATCGATCATCGACGGTGGCATTCATGAACGAGGCCTCGACCAGGATGCGCTTGTAGCCGGGCCGTGCGACGGACGTTTGGAGCGACATGTGGACGAAGGTCGTGAGGATGTCACTGATCGACGTTCCGTGCCAGCGGTCGCGGTCGATTGCGCCCGTGACGCGCTCCTCGAACTCACGGAGCAAGCGGTCGACGACGGCAGCAACGAGGCCATCTTTGTTTGTGAAGTGGTGGTAGAGGGAACCGATCGACCGGTCAGCCGCCTCGACGACGTCGGTCACCGAGGTCGCTGCGATCCCGTCCCGGGCGAAGAGACGTTCGGCTTCGTCGACGAAGGCCCGACGGGTTCGAATCGTGCGGTGCTGTTCGGTGCCGGTGGTTTCGGTCGAGGGCATTGTCGGTGGACCTGGATCGGAGTCGGGGGTTGCGTCCCGAGTGTATGATCATTAGAAATAGAATTCGATTTCTAGTCGCAAAGGCGCCGCCATGAACTCCACTGTTGTGATCACCGGAGCATCCTCAGGCTTCGGTCGCCTGACCGCATTGCGATTCGCCGCCGCCGGCTGGCATGTCGTCGGCTCGATGAGAAGGCCCGACACCTGCCCACCGGAGCTCATCGACGCCGGCATCCAGCGCGTCGCTCTCGACGTCACCGACCCATCCAGCGTCACGGCCGCCGTCGACGCTGTCGTCGACACGACCGGGCGGATCGACGTGTTGGTCAACAACGCCGGTCACGGCGGCCACGGGATGTTCGAGGCCTTCACCGACGCCGAGGTGCGAGCGATGTTCGAGACCAACTTCTTCGGAGCGCTTTCGGTCACGCGGTCGGTGCTCCCGGTCATGCGCAAACAGCAGTCGGGCACGATCGTCAACATCACGTCGATCGCCGGGATGGTCAGCGGCGCGACCAGTGGCGTCTACGCGGCGACCAAGTTCGCACTCGAAGCCATCACCGAGAGCATGGCCAGCGAATACGCCCCGCTGGGAGTGCGGATCCGATCCGTCGCACCCGGGGCGTTCCACACCGGCTTTCGCGGCGCCAACCGAGACGGCACCAGTCCCCTCAGCGGCGAGTTCGCCACCTACGCCGAGACCCTGCGAACGACACTGGATGCCCGGATCGAGGCGATGTACGACGGAGCCCCGGACCCGACCATGGTCGCCGAGACCGTCTTTGAGGTCGCCACGGGAGACACAACGACCATCCGCACCCCGGTCGGCCCCGATGCCGTCGCCGTCGCCACCTCCTTGCACTCGATGCCCCGACAAGACTTCCTCGACCAGATGGGCCGCTGAGAACCGCCAGCGAAACGCCCCAGACGGTCAGGCCATCAGGCAGACCCCACTGCGCTCCAGGACGCCGGCGCTCGAAGCAGGCCTTCGACGATGTGCAGTCGAGCCTCAGCCTTCCGCCTCTGCTGATCGTCCACATCGGCGATGGTACGAGACCTACCAAATCACGCACAACGGCACTGACATCGCACGCAGGTACCACAGCGGCCCGGGAGGTTGGCACGACCGTCCGTTGCGGTCCGGGTTGGGCAGCGGCGGACCGATCGAGGTGGTCAACTTCCCGAGCGCTGAGGCCGACCGACATCGGCAGTCGCGTGGTGTGCTGCTACCCGTCGGGTGTGGGTACGTCGACTTCGGCTACCCCATCTTGATTGCTGAGGATGCCGATCAAGGAGTCAGGCGCTTGCGACTGAACTCTGAACGAGGTGGGCAGCCGCTCAGGATCGACGATGTCAAGAAGCTCCGGCTCCTCAGAAACGTAGTACTCGACGAACTCGGCATAGGTCGCCTCCTGGTCTACGTAGACGAACTCGTCAACCGCGGGTGCCAGCGCGAGGAGCACCGCAACTTGCTGGACCGCCCGCTCGTCGGCACCGGGTTCCATCCACACAACCAAGTCATGGCGAGCCTGCAAGTCGCCTGCGCGGGGCTCCGATCCAGGTCCAGCCGCAGTCGAGTCCCTAGAACCAGGTGAAAGGACAAGGGCACCGCCACCAATCACGACCAACATCGCCGCCACCGCCATCCACCAACGAGAGGCACCGGTATCCGGCCCGTCATCTGGCACAAAGTTGATACCAGGCTGCACTACTGCCCGGTCCGCCCTCTCGGCCAGCAACGCAGTCACCTCAGATTCGAACTCTCGGGTCGATGGCGTGGTCATGGCCGACCTCCATGTAGTTGTCGCCGGAGCTGCCTCAGCCCTCGGTGGATGTGGGAGCCGACCGTCCCTGGTCGACAGCGCAGGTAGGCCGCAATCTCCGACTCGGTGCACCCGCCGTAGAAGCGGAGCACGATGGCAGCCCTTTGCTTGAAGGGCAGCTGAATGAGCAAATCGGCCAGGTAGTCGGCCCGGTCATAGATGGCAGCGCTGGTATCGAGCTGATTGGTTGCAGGCTCCCGTTGTCGACGTCGAGCGGCGTCACGACACCCGTTGACAACGGACCGGCTCAGGTACGGACCGGGTGCATCGACAACGTCCCACCGCTTGTAGACCGCCAAGAACGCATCAGCAACAACGTCATGAGCCTGCGCAAGGTCCCCCAGCAACAAGAACGCCCGACGCACCTGACGGTCGTGCTCATCCCGGTAGAACTCGTCGAAGAGACCCTCGTCGAGCACCGGCCGCGTCGTCTCGCCGCTGGTCACATCCTTACCACTCACAACCCCGTCGAATCCTTGCGGCCTAGTTTCCCCGCTGGGACTACGGGTTCCCGCCCTCGTCGACAACGACCGAGATATCGACGCTTGCGAGCACGTTCTGGGTCTCCTGGTCTACTGCGTCGATGGTCAGCGTGGTCTCACCGACTCCAACGAACGACAGACTCACCCGGAGTTCGTCTGGTGCCCACTCAGGGCTGTAGACAGGTCCATCGGCGTCGACGGTCGCTACGGCCTCTGGAGCGGTCGCCGCAACGAACTCGATGCCCTCCGGCCGCAGAGGCTCGCAGGTCGCAGCGTCGAGCACAGCAACGGTCATGCCGTAGCCGGTCCCGAGGCCTTCCAGCAGCTCCCCTCTGATCGGCTCCGGTCCGACGAGTTCGAGGTGGATCTGACCGGGCGCGCCCGACCCGTCGCAGGTGGTCGAGCGGGGAACGAACGCTTCAAGCTCGAGTCCGGTCAGGCGGAGTGGTCCCGCAGCAATGTCGCCGGCGAATGCTTGGCCGAGGGGGGTCCGCGCCTGTTCGTCAGTCATCGTGATCCAGTCGCCCGGATCGTTGCCGTCATAGGTTCGGATTTCGCTGATCCACCAGTCCTGGTCATCGCTGGCGAAGTAGAGGTTGATCCGCATCTCGACGTCGTGCTGGCGCCAGATCAGCTCCAGCGTCTTGTAGCCCGGCTCGTCACCGGACGCCGGGTAGCCAGGGTCTCCACTGAGATCGATGTCGCCGACCGGTACGAAGGTCAGGCCGTTTGCTTCGACCGTGACCTCGTCGGCTCGGAGCCGGACCCCAACCTGGGTGTTGAAATCGAATCCCGGTCCCTGAGTCGGATTGGGCACTGCTTCCTCCCCCGGTGCTCTCGCATCATCAGGCGGGGGTGATGACGGCTCGCTGGTTGGCGGCGCCGTCGATTCGGTCGCCGGGGTGGTTTCCGTACCGGGAGATACCCAAGAGAGCGCAGACACCCCGGCACCAACGGCGACAAGCACCATGACGCCGACGAGGACCAGCCGGTGCCGAGTGTCGCCTCGCCGCGATCCGTCGTCGGCTGCCCGGCTCGTCGAAAGGACTGAGTACGGGTCCGGAGGGGGCACCGTGACTTGTGCCCCCTGCTGATGTAGTACCTGCCTGACTCGTTCCTCGAGTACATCGGTCGTCATTGTGGGATCTCCTTTCGAAGGCGGCGCAAGGCCCGGGAGGACAACGACTTCACGGTCCCAGGTCGACAACCGAGCGCCTCTGCGATCTCGGCCTCGGAGAAGTCGCAGTAGTAGCGCAGCACCAGCACCGCCCGCTGCCGGAACTGAAGCCCGGCCAGAGCATCAGCAAGCTCTGCGACTTCCATCTCGACGGCTTGCGAACCGACCAGCAGCGGCAGCTTGTCCTTACGAGTCCGATTCCTCCGCTGCCAGTTGTGGCACCGGTTCACAATCGTGGTCCGCAGGTAGGCCCTCGGGTACTCAAGATCACCCCAGTGGCGGTAAAGCTCAAAGAACGCATCCTGTGCGATCTCCTGACCAGCATCATTACTCTGGGTGATCAGGCTCGTCACTCTGACCGCCCAGTCCCACGAGTCGACGTAGAACTCTTCGAAGCCCCTCGGCGCAACCTGAGAACCAGATCCGTCGATGGTCCGACGAGGCCCCCGAAGCACTGACTCATCACTGGTCACAGCCGACCCGTGGCCCTTCTCATCACGGCGCATACCCAATAGACACAGCACAGTGCCATTCGGTTCCACCACACCCCGAGGCGATCAACAGACCCCGACGCCAGACAAATCAGGCCGTTCGAGTCCGACACCACCAGGGCGCCGCCGAGGGCCCCACACCAGCAGGTCAGGGGCCTTCCTTCCTGCGGTGGGCCTTGAGGGACTCAGCCGGTGGGCACCTCGCCCGTGTAGAGGGCCAGCACCCGCTCGGCCCACCGGACATTGACCGGGCCGAACGCCGGCGGATCCAACTCGGGCCCCATCAAGCTGGACCGGGACGGACGGTGGTAGCCGTCGCGGCCGTAGCAGCCGTCGCTACCGTCTTCGAGTTCGACGGTTCCCCCGAGTCGGTAGTCGGCGATCTCGGCTGCGCTGAACTCGATCCCGAGTCGCATCGGTTCCTCGATCCAAATGTCGATCATCGGGTCGTAGGTGCCTTCGAGATCGCCCCACCACGCCCCGGCCTGCTCCCGGGAGTTGGCGCAATTGGGCCACTCTCCCTCGGACACGAACTCCGGGTTGGCTTCGCCGGACACGCCGTAGCACTCGTCGCCCAGGCCGAAGAGGGCGTGTCCGAGCTCATGGGCCAGGACCGGGCCTTCGGTGGCGAAGTTCGAATCGTTTGCGTAGAGAATGAGCCCGCCGATGAACCCGTTGCGATACGTCAGATCCTCTCGGCTGGGGGCGTCCGGCGCCGGAGGCTGGAGCGCGAGCGGGGCGAATTGGCTCATTTCCGCACTGGCCCGGCCTGTGGCGGGGTCCATCCGGCTCACGACCATGTCGGGGAACACCCCATCGGCGATCAAGCCGAACTCGTCGCGTTCCGCCGTCGACCCGTCGGTCACCCAGAGATTGAACAGCTGCCGGTTGGAGCGGAACGGCTCGATGGCGAAGAGCCCGAACACGGCTCGCCCCTCGTAGAGGCGGGGGCGTCCGCCCCAGGAGAGCAGCGGGTCGAACAGCTCCGGGGTGGCCTCGACCCCTTCGTCGAGATCGAAGACGAGGTTGATCCGATCGGCGTCGAGGCGGTTGTGGGTCGGCAGGACAGGACGAAAGCCCGCCGGCGGCTCCGGCCCCTCGAGTAGTGAGGGATCGGCGGTCAAGGCGTCGAGCGCCGAGGTGTCATCCGCCTCTGTCGCCGGCGTCGCGGTCGACCCGGTCGTCCCCTCTCCCTCTCCCCCACCCTCCCCCTCACCCGAGATGGTGGCCGATCCGCCCTCCTCGGCCGGAACCGCGGTCGTGACCGATGGGCTCTCCTCAGCCGGGGCGGCCGGGTCGTCCTGACTCGGGGTCGAGGCGCAGGCGCCTACGAGCAGCCCGGCGGCGACGAAGACGGAGGGAGCGAGAGAGCGCACCTGGCCCAGTATCGCATTCGGTTTGCGCACCGCAGCCGCGGCAACGCCCCACGACCGAAGTGTTGCTTCGAGCAGCTGGCTAGCCTCCAAACGGGCAGCCCATGCTCTCAGAGGCCACGTCGACACTGGGGATCGAAAGTCCAGTCTCCGTGGTCGCATCCTGGAGGACGAGCCTTCCGTACACACATTTAGTAGCGGTGGCCTGACCTTCCATCGAGAAGGTCCCCGTACCAACCTCTACCTGCCACTCCTGCAGTAACTCGGCCGTCTCGATCTCCTCGTCGGTGCATCGACTGTTGAGAATCTGGATGCCCCGGCTCAGTTCGGCTCGGATCCGGCGATCCGGGAACGAGAAAGAGAACTCGACTGGCTCGGGCGAAGCTGGTGAGAGGTACTCCCGATAGAGCACGACAAGTAGCCAATCGTTGTCGCCATCGGTCGCCCCCGCCCAGAACTGGCCATTCCCACATCCTCCCGAGAACGTAAGCGCTGGAACGACCAGTGAATCGGGTGCCTCGTCGAGACTGGTCGAGACAGACGACTCAGCAACTGACGATGACGAGGCGTCACCACCGCTGTCCGTGCAAGAGATAGCAAGTAACCCAAGAACACCTAAGACCAGAGCTGGCAGCGAGCGGTTATGAGTTCGCACAACCAGCAGTTTGCTTCAGCCCGGCCGCCCGGGAACCTCACGCGGTACGGCACTCCTGGCGCACTCGGCAACGACGGCTCAGGAAGGTCGATGCCACTGATTGTGGCGCTTCTGGCCAGAAGCGAGCGGACCACCATGTTCGGTCGCATTCTCGGGCGGTCGTGGCGTCCGGAATCGCCGGTACTGCGTGGGTTGCTGGTCGCCTGCTCCCGGTGGGTTATCGGGCGGTGTTGTTGTCTCGTTGGTAGTCGGTGAGGACGTGGATCGATCCGGCGATGAGGGATCGTTGCTGCTTGGGGTCCTGTGTCGCGACGTCTCGAAGGGCGGTGGGGGCTGAAACCCAGGCGCTGGCGAGGGTGACGACGACGACCATGACGTCGGCGGGACTGAATCGACCGTTCTTGCCGTAGGCGGGCTGGACTTCGGCCAGGGCATCGACCTTCTCGGCGAACAGCTGTTGTTCGAGTTCGGTGGCTTCGGGTCGTTCGAGGCGTCGCCATTCGTGGATTCGTAGGTGGTCGGGGTGCTCAACGAGGTAGTCGAACAGCGTGGCGGCGTAGTCGACCAGGTCGTCGGGGGTGAACGGGACGGCGTCGTGGGCGTGTTGGAAAGCGTGCTCAATGACCGTGTCGAACAGCTGGTCCTTGTTGCCGTAGTAGGCGTAGATCAGCTGCTTGTTGGCCTTGGCTGCTGCAGCGATCCGATCGACTCGGGCGCCGGCGAGACCGTGGGTGGCGAACTCGGTGACTGCGGCGTCGAGGATTCGTCTGCGGGTTGCTTCTGCGTCTCGGGGGGCCACGACACTCCTGACTAACCAGTTGGTTGACAACCGTAGACCACGATCGTACGATCGCCAAGCAACCAACGAGTTAGTTAGGAGCTTTGATGTCAGGCAAGGTGATCCTGATCGCTGGTGCGTCGTCCGGTATCGGGCATGCGTCAGCTCGTGCCCTTATCGCACGAGGGCACACCGTGTACGCCGGCGCTCGACGAGTTGACCGACTGGCTGACCTAGCGAAGGCCGGCGCACATCACTTGGAGCTGGACGTGACCGACGACGGCTCGGTACACCAAGCGGTGGACCGGGTCATGAGCGACCAGGGAAGGATCGACGGGTTGTTCGCCAACGCCGGATATTGCCTGCTTGGCCCGGCCGAGTTGCACGCAACCGAAGAGGTGGTCCGCCAGTTCGACACCAACGTCATCGGTATGGGCCGGAGCGTCGCAGCGGTGCTCCCCCACATGCGACGTCAGCGGTCGGGCACCGTCGCTATCACCTCGTCGGGCGCTGGCCATGTATCGATGCCGGGAATGGTCTGGTACCCCGCAACCAAGCACGCTCAGCAGGGGTACGCCAAAGGTCTACGCCTCGAGGTCAAGGAGTTCGGGATCAACGTGGTGTTGATCGAGCCCGGCTACATCGACACCGACATCGACAACGCCAGCCTCCCCTACCTCGACCTCGCCGCCCAACACCCCGAAGCCAGCGCCTACAAGACTCAGATCGCGAACTTCCGCAAGAACTGGAGCGAGGGCGTCGACAACGGTGCATCCCCCGACACCATCGCCCGCGTCGTCGTCAAAGCCTTCGAGAGCCGCCGCCCCAAGCGTGCGTATCACCCAAACGCCGATGCCCGGATGGCGATCCTGGTCAACCGGATCTTCGGTGACCGGCTCCTCGACCGGATCCTGCCCGGCCAAAGCATCGCCTAAGGAGACAGCGACCATGAAGGTCAGCACCGCCCGCCGGATCCTCGGCATCTTCCAACGACTCCCTGTCGGGGTCTATATCTGGTCCCTCGACAACCAGATCACCTGGACCCCCTCACGCAAGATCCGCCGCAACCACACCTTCACCAGCGAGACCATCGCCGGTCGCAACGTCGGATGGCTCGACAAACACAACGCCACCCATGGTGTCATCATCCACCTCCACGGTGGTGGCTACACCTCCGGCCCCTTCGCCCAGATGTGGGACTGGCTCGCCGACCTCGCCAACCGAACCGGTCTCGCAGCCGCCATGATCGACTACCGCCTCGGCAGCGAAGCCCCCTACCCGGCCGCCCCCGACGACGCCGAAGCCGTCCTCAACGAAATGGGCGCCAGCGGCGTCCTCACGCCCGACACCCCGTGGGCACTCATCGGTGACAGCGCCGGTGGTGGGCTCTCCCTCGTCACCTGCCGGAGACTCCTCGACCGGGGTGGCCCAGTCCCCCACTGCCTCGTGCTCGCCTCACCCTTCGTCGACATGCGCCTCAACCACCCCGACATCCCCGCCCTCGACCCCAAAGACCCATCCATCAGCGTCGAACTACTCGAACGAGGCAAAGCCCTCTACGCCCCAAGCCAGGACTACAACAACCCCGAACTGTCCCCAACCGAAGCCCGCCTCGACGACCTCCCACCCACCCACATCCGAGTCGGCACCGACGAGATCTTCCTCCCCGACATCACCATCTTCAACGACAAACTCACCACTGCCGGCGTCGAAACCGACTTCCACATCGAACCCGGCGGCATCCACGTCTACCCCATGCTCATCGACGACGACATGTGCCAACGAGCCCTCACCTCCCAAGCCCAGTTCATCAAACGGCACCTCGAACTCGACACGACCACCCCATAACCGCAGCTGCCATCCCACCGCACCACCCACGCACAACGGCACTACGCGAGCGCCGAGAAACACCAGTGCCCTAGCCACGCAGGCGGCTAGCGTTTCCTTGCATGGTGCTCGTAGTCGAGACCCGCTACGGCGGCGTCTATGAAGGCGGCCCGTGGGGTGCGCTCGATGTTCGACATCCGAACGAGGTGCCCTCGGCGGTTGTCGGTGCCGACAACGAGGCGCTGACCTGGTGGGACGATCCGACCGTGCCCGTCGGAGCCGGAGACGATCCGAGCCAAGCACTACGCCGGCTCCGTGGACTTGCCGCTACCTCTGAGGGCTCTGGGCCCTTCGAGATCGGCAGCCATGTAGTCGTGGCCAACTGCACACCCTCGGACTGGTATCCCACACAGATCGGGACCATCGCCGCCGCTGTGCCTCTCGGGCCGCTAATCCTCGGCCCAACGTGCCGCACCCGACGATGGGTCTACGAAGTCGACTTCGAGGACCGCAACAAGCTCATGCTCCCCGAGCGCTACCTGCGACCACACCCACGCTGAACGGCACGACGAGAGCGCTCGGTAATGCTCCCGCGTTCGCCTCGGTACGGTGCTCCGATGGAGCGTCTCTCCCCAAGCGATCTGTTCGTCAGAGGTGTATGGCAGATCGTTCCCGACACCGAAAACCTGACCTGGGTCGATCGCGCTGCCAACTTGGCAGCATCAGACGAGCCGCTGGGCGACTACGGCCCACTCATGCGCCGTTTCCTCGAAGCCGGAATCTCGCACGCCGACATCGCCCGCTTCGCCCGGATCGTCGGCTACCAAGTTGCGTTTGGTCTCTGCTACTACCTCGGTGACCCACACCAGGCGTACGAGGGTTTCGACGATGAGCAAGACGAGGTGACATGGGAGCTGTTCAACACTGACCCGGACACCGACGAGCCTCGCCAACCCCTCCCAGGGATCCACGAGAGCCTCCTCTCTGCCGACCCGACCGGATCGGAGATGCGACCACCGACGGACATCGGACGCCAACAAGCGGACGAGTGACACCAAGCTCGGCAACGGGACAACTGTCGTGCTCGGCAACGCTCGACCATAGGCAGGTAGTGAGCTGAGCCCCTGGCGGTCGTCCCCTAGTACGTCTGGCGGATCTACCTTCGCTGTCTTGGTCTTAGCGCTCTGGCATGCTCGGGACGTGCCGAACAGACGACTCTGGTCTCTGGGTCTCCGTGGACGAAACAAGGGACTACCCGAGTGGGCAAACGATGACCACCCAGTAGGCGACCTCTACCGAGGAGGCGCATCGCTAAGGCAGTGGCAGTACGCCCCGTGGCCGTTCCTGATCGTGAGCTTGCTCGGTGCGGCCCTCATCAGCGCCAACGAGTCACCACGCAGCGCCGTGGTACCAATCGCCATGTTCCTGATCCCGCCACTCGCTCTCGCGGGTCTGAGTCTCCATCTACGGCGCTGGCAATGGTCATCAGTCGAGGTCAACCAGGAGGTCGTCTTGGTCCGCAACCCGACCAGAGCACACCAACTCGACCTAGCCCGACTCGTCATCAGCGAACCCGACCTTCTTGTCGGCTTCACCCCAGGACGGCTGACACTGAGCGACGGGACAAAGACGGTCAAGAGCTTCGGACTGGGCAAGGCCAAGGCACTCGGCACCGGAGACCAACACATCATCGAGGGCCTCAGAGCAGCACTGGCAAACGCCGGCGGGCCACCCAAGCAACGGCAACCCGAAACCTGAAGGCTCGCCCGGCAACGGCACGGATCTTGCGCTCGACAACGCCGCAGTTTGATGGCGGATCTTCAGCACCGTATGAATGCGTCCGCCTGACCTAGGCTCCCGAGCATGAGAGTGCCCGAGTTCATCCTGCGAGCCGAACCCTTGGACGACGCAGCTGCGAGCGCCGCCGGCTTCAGGTCAGCGGGCCCAGAGATCGGCACCCGTCACCGCATCGGCGGCGAACCGACCGAACTCAGCCCGATCGACTACCCACGCTGCGGAAGCTGCCCCGAGCTCATGACCTTCTACGGCCAACTCGACTCGATAGGAGACGACTACGCCATCGCCGACGCTGGGGTCGTCCATGTTTTCGTCTGTTTCGACTGCTTCGAGACCGAGGCTCGCATCAGCTCCGACTGAACCCCGGCGCCCGGAATCGGCACGACGAGAGCACTCGGCAACACTCACCTTTGCTCGTCTTCGACCTCAGCATGTTCGTGATCTAGAAGGTGCTCTGGCCTGCCCAGCTACGGTTCGGAAATGGCTGTGGTGTTGGAGGCTCTGATTGTTGATGCGGAGAACGCTCCATCGCTGCTCGCAGTGCTTCCAGACGACGCGGTCGCCGTGGAGCTGGAGGCCGGACTCGTCCTGGTGCCGCTTGCCACCAAGTGGAAGGGGGTTCTCGACAGAGACGGTGGGCACCTGGGTTTCGAACAACTGACCGAGCCTCTTGCCGCCCTTGCGGAAGCAGCCTCGGCAACCGGCCCTGTCGCATACGTTCACCTTGAGTTCTTCGGAGGAATGGGCTTCCAGGCGTCCGTGATCTGGGACCGGGGTGGCGTTAGTCTCGGCCCGCTGTTCACCGCCAACCACGAGGGAGACCTGTTAACGCCTGCCTACCGGTTGATCTCGACGAAAGACGCGATCCAGGACATGGCGATCAACGCCGCACTTCGGCATCTCGGTGTCCGAGCTGACGGTCAACGAGACGAGTTCGACACGGTTGGGCTCGGACGGCAGCGGAGCACCGGCGACTGGCTCCCCCGCCAGTGACGTGCCTCCTCCGAACTACGGCAACCACCCGGGCTAGCAACGGGCGAACAGGCGCAGCGCAACAGTCCGGCACTCGGGTACGACGGCAGGCGGGCGATCGATGCCACTGCCCCTGGCTCCAGTGGTAGTCGAGCCAGGCGGTGTGCGGGTGCTAGCGCAGCTTCAGTTGTGCTCGTCCCCTGTGTCCGAGTTGAGAAAGGCCTCGATCCAAAGTCGAAGCGGCCCGAGCTGGCTAGCGAGGTTCTGGGCGCTCGCTGCGCCACCCGTTGGGCTCCAAGCCTCGGTTTGTAGCTCGTGCTCTCGGTCGACCTCGCTCCAGTATTCCTCGAACTGATCTCGCACCTCAGCAGAGTGGGGATCGGCCTCAATGAACAATCCGCGCAGATCATCGAGAAGTCGTCCCGATGACAGCTTGCCAGCCTCGAAGTCGTCGATCCGGAGAAGCATCCTTCGCCACATCTTGAGCCGGGCACTGCTCGACGCGCTGGCCCGTGATCGACCCGGCGGAGATGGTGCACGGAAACTTCTCTGTGCGCGGGGTGTACGCAGGCGCATACGACCGCGACCATGCCTCGCCGTCTGCGACAAGCTGGTCCAGGCGATCGATGAGGCCCGACTTGCACTGTACGCGCCGAGGTCGTGGAGTTCGACGAGGTCCCTGCCTCGCTGACGCGCCTTGAGGACCGAGGTATGCTTGGGAAGATCGTGGTGCGGATGCGAGCTATGCCATGATCCAGCCGCCGTCGACATTGAGTGTCTGGCCAGTTATGAACGACGCGTCCGGGCCCGCAAGGAAGCTCACGGCGCTCGCCAACTCCTCGTTGGTCCCGCGCCTCTTCAACGCCTGGGAGTCGATGATCCGGCGGGAGTACGCCTCGCGATCGGCGTGCATCTCCTCGGCCCTGGTGAGGAACGCGCCCGGGGCCACACAGTTTACTCGGATACCAACCGGGCCGAGTTCGGTCGCGAGCGCCCTGGTGAACGCTGCGGCCGCGCCCTTGGTCGAGACATAGGCGGCCATCTCGGTCCATCCGCCGTGCTGGGTGATCGAGCCGAGGTTCACGATGGCGCCGCCGCCGTTTGCCGTCATCAGCCGGGCGGCCGATTGTGCCACGAAGAAGTACGCACGTTGGTTCACTTCGATCACATAGTCGTAGTCGGCCGGCTTGACGTCGACGAACGGCCCGGACGGAAAGACCGCCGCGTTGTTGACCAGCACAGCGAGAGAACCGAGGTCCGACTGGGCCTGAGCGATGGCGGCGTCGAGCGCACGCTCGTCGCGCACGTCGATCATGTAGGCCCTGGCGTTGCCGCCGGCGAGGCCAATCGCGCGGGCAGTCGCCTCGGCCCCTGGCTCGGAGATGTCCATTGCCGCGACCGCGTACCCATCGGCGGCGAGCCGCTCAGCGATGGCTCCTCCCAAACCACCCCCGGCTCCGGTGACGACAGCCGTCGTCATGAACGGCTCCCGACTTCGGCGGCCGAAGCGCGCGAGCTTGACCTCCAGGCGGTGAGGATTTCCTCGGTATCACGGAGATGGCCGTCCATTGCGGCTCGAGCGCCGACGACGTCGCCCGCCTGGACTGCGTCGAGGATTCGTTGATGCCAGGTGAGGGCTCGTCGACGGTTCTCGCTGACATCGGCGGGCCCGTGGCGATCGATCCTCAGTAGCTCCCCAAGTGGCACGAACAGCACGGTGATGAACGCGTTGCCAGCGGCGTCCATGAGAGCGTCGTGGAACGCGAGGTCTGCAGCGGCCCATGCGTCGCAGTCGGCGGTCTCGTGCGCCGACCACATCGCCGCCATCGCGTCGTCCAGCGCACCCAGATGGGGCTCTTCTCGTCGCTCGGCAGCGAGTGCCGCTACCCCCACCTCGACCAGGCGCCGCGCTTCCACCAGCTGACGAGATGCCTCGACGTCATCGGCAGGGCTACGGACCAGCGCCGCGAGGACTGCCGGGTCGAACCGGGACCAGTGGGTCTCGGGATTGACACTCGTGCCCCGACCCCGCTCGATCGTCACCACGCCGAGCGTTGAGAGTGCCTTCATACCTTCGCGTACGGTCAGTCGGCTGACCCCGAACTGCCGACCCAGGTCGCTCTCGGGCGGAAGCACCGACCCGGGGCGAAGCGCGTCGCCAACGATCGTCTCGAGCACGCCGGCGACAACCAAGTCGACGGCGGAATGAACTGGGGGTGTCTGAACCGGAAGAGACATCTGATCTTCCATAGTAGCCAACGACGGGATCCTGGGCCAGGCCGTACATCTATGAGGACAGATGCCATAGCTCAACGCACACAACGGTTGCGTAAACATCAGATGTTTGCTAGCAAACTAGGATGGAACACAATCCCGAAGGGCCGCGCGTGGTGATAGTCACCGGTACATCCGGGGGGATCGGTGGCGCCATCGCCGAGACGTTCGAATCGCTCGGCGACACAGTGGTCCGTCTCGATGTCGCAGAGGGTTTCGATGTTCGTGATCGCCAGGCCTGTATCGACGAGGCCGAGCGAGTACACAGCGACCACGGCCGAATAGACGTCCTGTGCAACAACGCCGGAGTGGGAGCGGTCGGCGACGTTGTCGAGGCGCCGGCCGACGACTGGCTTCGGGTCTTCGAGGTCAACGTGTTCGGTGTCGCTCACCTCAGCGCGGCCGTGATCCCGTTCATGCGGGCCGCGGGTTCGGGTGCAGTCGTGAACACGTGTTCCGTAGTGGCCGAAGTCGGGCTCGTCGAGCGGGCGGTGTACTCGGCCTCGAAGGGCGCTGTGCTCGGGCTCACCAAAGCCATGGCTGCGGACGAGGCCGGCAACGGCATCCGCGTCAACTGCGTCAGCCCCGCCACCGTCGACGGGCCGTGGATCCGACGACTGATCACCGAGAGCGACGATCCCGACGGCACGCTCGGCGCCCTGCAAGCACGCCAGCCGCTGGGGCGCCTCGTCGACCCGTCGGAGGTCGCATCCGCAGTCGTGTATCTGGCCGCCCCCACCACCTACACGAGCGGCCAGCAACTGCTGCTCGATGGCGGCATCACCGGAATGCGGCTACTCGCATGAGACGGACGCCCGCGGCCAACCCGCTCTGGAGGCAAGTGACATGAAACTCGCTCGAGTTCGCCACGAAGGGTTGGTCCACCTGGCCCGCATCGAAGGGAAAGCGGAAGAGAAGCAGACCGCCGTCCTGCTGGCGACGGAGGAACCCGGTCCCCGCGCCGACGTCATGGTTGACACCATCGCATCCGATGGTCGCGTCGGTGGCGCCGGAGCTGAGGTGCCACTCTCGGAGGTCGACCTTCTCGCGCCGGTCACCCAACCCGGCAAGATCATCGCCATCGGGCTCAACTACGCCGACCACGCCGACGAGTCCGCCATGGATCTGCCCGGGGCGCCGCTGCTGTTCTCCAAGCCGTCCTCGGCCATCGTCGGGCCCGGCGAACCGGTGAGGTGGACGGCCGACGATTGCACACAACCCGACTACGAAGCCGAGATGGCCGTGGTGATCGGACGGACGGCCCGCGGCGAGATCGACGACCCTCTCGGCCATGTCTTCGGCTACACCTGCTGCAACGACTTCTCAGCGAGAGACGCCCAGTTCGCTGACGGCCAGTGGGTGCGGGGCAAGTCCTTCGACACCTTCTGTCCACTCGGTCCCTGGATCGTCACGCCCGACGAGTTCGGCGACCCGCAGACCCATGCCATCGGCATCGACGTCGTCGACTCGTCCGGCAACCGCGAGCGACTCCAGGACGGCCACACCAGGCACATGATCTTCGGAGTCGCTGAGCTCATCCGCTACGTCGCCCGCTACATCACACTCGAACCAGGCGACGTGATCGCCACCGGCACACCCGACGGTGTCGGCTTCGCTCGAAGACCACCGCGCTACATGCGCGACGGCGACGTAATGACCGTATGGGTCGAGGGTGTCGGCGAGCTCGTCAACCCGTGTGTCGAGTCGTGACGCCCTCGGCTGAAACCCCGGTGCGCCTGCGAACCGCCGACTGGTACGAAGGCAACAGTCGCGACAACTTCATCCACCGCAGTTGGATGAAGCGGGGTCTTCCCGACGATGCCTTCTCGGGTCGACCAATGATTGGAATCTGCAACTCGGCATCCGAACTGTCGCCGTGCAACCAGCACCTCAGCGGCCTCGCCGAGCACGTGAAGCGCGGGGTCTGGGAAGCGGGCGGGGTTCCCCTTGAGTTCCCGGCCATGTCGATCGGTGAGAACCAGATCCGGCCCACCGCCATGCTGCTCCGCAACCTCATGGCCATGACCGTCGAGGAGTCGATCCGCGGGAACCCGATCGACGGTGTTGTCCTGCTGGCCGGTTGTGACAAGACCACCCCGGCCATGGTGATGGGTGCTGCCTCAGTCGACCTGCCGAGCGTGATGCTCACCGGAGGACCGATGCTCACCGGGCGCACCGAGGGGCGACGGCTCGGGTCCGGTACCGACGTCTGGCGAATGAGCGAGGAAGTTCGAGCGGGAACATTCAGCGAGGAGGAGTTCCTCGCCGCCGAGTCGGTGATGACCCGCAGCGCCGGCCACTGCAACCCGATGGGCACCGCATCCACCATGGCCTCGATGGTCGAAGCGCTCGGGCTCACGCTCCCCGACAATGCGGCTATCCCCGCACCCGACGCTCGGCGCGGGCGGCTCGCCCACCTCACAGGTCGGCGAATTGTCGAGATGGTTCGCGAGGACCTCCGGCCCTCTCACGTGCTCACTCGACCCGCCTTCGAGAACGCCATCAAGGTCCTGTCAGCCATCGGCGGCTCCACCAACGCCGTCATCCACCTGCTCGCCATCGCCGGCCGTACGGGCGTCGATCTCACGCTCGACGACTTCGATCGACTGGGATCACATCTCCCCCTCCTCACCAACGTCATGCCCGCTGGTGAGTTCTTGATGGAAGACTTCTTCGAGGCGGGCGGCATCCCCGCGGTCATGGCAGAGCTCGCCGACGAGCTTCACGCCGACGCCCCGACGGTGAGCGGCCAGCCGACGGCTGACCAGTGGGACGGACGGCACAGCTGGAACCGAGACGTCATCCGCACCATGGCCGATCCCGTCGCTCATGAGGCAGGAATCGTCGTGCTCCGGGGCAACCTCTGCCCCCAGGGCGCCATCGTCAAGCCATCGGCAGCGTCTCCTGAACTGATGACCCACACAGGCCCGGCGATGGTCTTCGACACCATCGAGGACTTCAAGGCCCGCATCGACAAGCCCGACCTCGACGTCACCCCCGACACCGTCCTGGTGCTGCGCGGGTGCGGCCCCCGCGGCTACCCCGGCATGCCGGAGGTGGGAAACATGCCGCTGCCGACGAAGCTGCTCCAACAGGGTGTCACCGACATGGTGCGAATAAGCGACGCCCGCATGAGCGGCACTGCCTATGGCACCACCGTCCTCCACACTGCGCCCGAGTCAACGGTCGGCGGCCCAATCGCGCTCGTTCGGACAGGTGACCTCATCACCCTCGACGTGCTGGGCCGGAGCCTCCGGGTGGAGCTGGACGACGCCGAACTCCAACGTCGCCGCGAGCAATGGGCCGCGCCTCAGCCCGTCGCGACTCGGGGCTGGACCCGCCTCTACATCGAACACGTCACCCAAGCCGACTCCGGCGCCGACCTGGACTTCCTCGTCGGCGCCAGCGGCTCGGTCGTCGAACGCGAGAGCCACTGATGCCCAACGCCCAGGTCGACCCGGTCACGGATGGGGGCCGCCCTCGGAGAGGGGCCATTGTGGCACAAGGACGCCCCGTGTTGGGTCGACATCGACGAGAGCGCCATCCACCGCACCGACCCTGAGTCCCGGGGCGGATAAAACCACCGACTTCGGCGAGGTCATCAGCTCGCTCAATCCCGTCGCCGGCGGCGGATTCGTCGCTGGCGTGACCGATGGCGTGGCGTTCCTCTACGCAATGCGCAGGAGATCGCCCGTATGCCGGTCGAAGCGTGGGACCTCGAGGCGCAAATGAACGACGCCAAGTGCGACCCCGCCGGTCGCCTGTTGACCGGAGCAATGACCCACACCGACCGACGGTCGGCGTTATACCGCGTGGACCCCGATCTGAGCGTCACGGAAGTCTTCGCCGGGATCGGAATCTCCAACGGGCTGGGCTGGAGCCCGCTGAGGACCAGATGTACTACGTCGACACTCCGACCCGTCGTGTCGATGAGTGCGACTACGGGCGCGCCACCGGAGCCGTAGCGAACCGCCGAATCCTCGTCGAGATTCCCCCCGAGGACGGCAGCGCACGGGAGTCAGACCACCTGGATGTTGTGGTACACCAGCATGGACCCGTCATCGTTTCGCTCGACGGTCATCAGGAACTCCTCGAACCCGGTTGCGGGGAAGAACATGTCGGTTCCGGCACCCAGCGGGGTGTCCTGATCGCCACGGTCGAGGTACAGCTCGTGCGTTGTGAAGATCTCGGTCACCAACTCGTCTGGGACGGTGAGTTGCGACACGATCCGTCGCTCGCCATCCGGATCGCTGACGGCAACGTGAATGTGCAATGTGCGCCCGGCGTACCAGCCGGGGAAGCAGGTGGCAAAGTCAACCCGGCCACGGTCGTTGTTGATGAGGGTGCCTCGAAAGAAGGTGGTCGACACGGCGAACTCGTCGTCCTCAGTGCAGAACGCTGTCCCGAGATTGATGCCGCAGTCGGACTCGATACCGAATCGATCGGCATCCGCACTCCGGCTCGTATCGCCCGAATAGAGGCCGCGGGCGTCGCAGTGCCAGACTTCGACCACGTGATTGGGCAGCGGCTGGCAATCCCCGTCGATGAGGCGGAGGCTCAGCTGCATTGGAACGCCCGTGAGGCCCGCAGCAATATCGGGGCCCACGTTGTGCTCGTAGTAGCACGGGCCCTCAGTCAGATTGGTGCTGAGTGCGACCGAGCAGCTGCCGGCGGTGTCGAAGATCTCATCGTCGGGGAACGGCACGGTGATCAGATCGGTGCCCCCCGAAGCCCACGTCGAAGTGGCAGCGGGCGTCGTCGTGGTGGGCGCTTGGGTTGCGGTCGTCGTCGCTGGTGCTGCGGTGGTGGGGCGCTGGTGGTCGGCGTCGATGCCGTCTCACCTTCGGATCCGCACCCAGCCCAGACCACGCCACCTAGCGCAAACAGTCCGAACCGTTGGAGAGCCTGCCTACGGTGAACCAGTTCGCCGGATGCGACGTCTCGGTCTGGCTGACCTGAGCCCCTGGTAGTGGTCCAGAGGTTGTGCGGTTCTATTGCTCCCGTCCATGGTGATGGGGCAGGAAGGAACCATGCACTGATGACTCGTCGAAGAAGGCCTCCTGAGCAGATCATCCGCAAGTTGGCCGAGGGGCAGAAACTCTTGGCGGGCGGGATGACCGTGGAGGACGTGTGCCGCCAGTTCGGTATCGCCCCGTCGACGTGGGCTCGCTGGTTGTCCCAGTACGGCGGCATGAAGGCCTACGACGCCAAGCGGCTCAAGGAGCTCGAGGCGGAGAACGCCCGGTTGAAGACCCTGCTGGCTGAGGCCGAGTTGACAAGGCGATGTTGAAGCATCTGTCGGAGGAAAAATGGTGACCCCGAACCGTCGCAGCCAGGCCGTCAAGGTGTTGGAGGACGAGTTCGGGGTCTCACAACGCCGGGCCTGTCGGGTGGTCGGCCAGCACCGGTCAACCCAACGACTCGAACCGCCGGTCCAATCCGATGACGAGGCAGCGATCCGTGAACACCTCCGAGCCTTCGCCCGCCGACGGCCCAGGTGGGGGTGGCGTCGAGCTGCTGTCGATCTCGGTAGCCATGGCTATCGGATTAACCACAAGCGGGTCCGGCGTCTGTGGCGGGAAGAGGGCCTGCGGGTGCCGCAGCGGGGACGTAAGAAGCGCCTGGCCGGTATCGGCACCCATGTCGGGGCGATGTCCCCGATCCGCCCGAACGCCCTGTGGGCGTTGGACTTCCAGTTCGATGCCACGATCGATGGCCGCCAAGTGAAGACGTTGAACGTCATCGACGAGTACACCAGCGAAGCGTTGGCCATCGTGGTCGATAACTCGATCGACGCCCGGCGTGTCGTCGCCACCTTGGCCCGACTCGCTCTCGAGCGAGGTGGGCCGCCGGCGTTCGTCAGGTTCGACAACGGACCTGAATTCGTGTCGAACTCCGTCGCTGACTGGTGCGAGGAGACCGGGACCGGATCGGTGTTCATCGACCCGGGCAGCCCGTGGCAGAACGCCTGGATCGAATCGTTCAACTCCCGATTCCGCGACGAACTGCTGAACCTCTGGCAGTTCGACTCACTTCTCGAAGCCCAAGTGCTGATTGAGGAATGGAGAATCGACTACAACACCAACCGACCCCACTCCTCGCTCGACAACCTCACCCCAACCCAGTTCCACCAGAACTGGACCACCCGAAACCAACCCCAACCCGCATAACACCTGGACCACCAACAGGGGCCCGCTCAAGCTTCCCAACGGAGGTAGGGGTATCGCCCGCGTTGTGTTCGACGAGGAACGAGCACCCCTCGTACAACTCGCGTTCGAGCTCTACATTCGCGAAGACTGGTCAGTTCAGCGCGTAGCGGACGAACTCGAAGCACTCGGTCTCCGGTCCCGACCACGCCGCCGCAACGCCACACTGCGACCACTTAAGAAGAACGAGGTCCACCGCCTACTCCGCAACCGCTACTACCTCGGGAAGGTCATCTACAAGGGACAGGAGTATGAAGGCGACCACGAGCCTCTCGTTACCCAGGAGCTCTTCGACCGAGTCCAGGACCTCCTCGACTCACGCAACCAGTCCGGCTCCTGGTACCGCATCCACGACCACTACCTCAAGGGCACGGTCTTCTGCGCTCGCTGTGACGGCCGGTTCTACGAGGCGAAGATCCGCAACCGCCATGGCGTTCTCCACCCATACTTCGTCTGCCGTGGGAAACACGAGAAGACCTGCACCATGCGGTACATCCCAGCGGAACTCGTCGAGGCGCAAGTCAAAGACCTCTACCGAACCGAAGCAACAGACACAACTCATCCGATCGACCCTCGCACAGGACATCGAACAGATCGACGCCGACAACGAACGCTCAGTCGCCACCCAGAACGAACGGCTCAAGCGCCTCACCGACGAGGAAAAGCACAACCTCGCCGCCCACCGGGCCGGCGCCGTCAGCCTCGAAGTCCTCAAGGACGAGAAAGACCGCATCGAAAGCGAACGGGCCGACGCACGCCGAGTCATCGCCAGCGCAAGCATCCGCTACTCCGAACTCACCGACACCATCAACTCCGCTCTAGATCTGGCCCCCAACTGGCACACCACCTACAAGAACGCCCCCAGCCGAGTCCGCAGGCTCCTCAACCAAGCCTTCTTCGAACGAGTGAACTTCGACGAAGACGAAGCCACCCCGATCCTCTCAGAGCCCTACCAGCGCCTCAGAGAGGCCGGCCACGAACTCACACTCGCCAAACGCCTCGACCTCGTCGAGTACCACCGAGGGCATCACCTCGACCCCGACCTGCTGTCCGGCGGCCACACCCCAGACGCAGTGAACCCCGACTCCAACAGGGGTCGGGGTTCACATAAGCACTACCTGGTGGGCCATGAGGGATTTGAACCCCCGACCCCTTGCGCGTCATGCAAGTGCTCTAGCCAACTGAGCTAATGGCCCAAGTGGCGCCCAGGCTAGCAAGAGCCAGCCCGGGCGCCTCGCGAGCGCGGAGCGGGATTTGAACCCGCGAATCACGGCTTTGCAGGCCGCTCCCTTAGGCCGCTCGGGCATCCGCGCACGAGGAAGCCCCACCTTACCCCCTCGGCACCGCACTGAGCGGAGGAGTTCCCGACCCCCGCCTGAGCCCACACCGAGCCCAGTAACGTGAGCGAACGACGTGAGCCGACTGTGGAAGGCTGGGGCCCTATGAGCGAGACCTACATCGGCTGGGACGGCAAGCAGTACCCGTGGCCCCCGCCGGATGGCTGGTACGAGGCGATCGACGGCCGCTACTGGGCGCCCGGTACGGGCCCCAATCCCCCACCTCAGGGCGCGGGCACCGGCTCCGATGTCGGTGTCGATCAGGCGGCGGCCGCAGGAGCCGGTGCCGTCGGTGGCGCAGGCGCGGCCGCCCCCGTCGTCGGGTCGTCCGGTGCGCCGGCCGACGCCGGTCTCACCTCACAGCTCCCCGTGCAGGATCCGACCAGGGCCACGGTCCAACAGCCCTACGGCACCGGCCCCCAGGCCACCCCCGACACCGTCAACTACGGCAGTGCCGGCGGCCCCGAGGGTGCCCCCGGCGTGGGCCCGGTCGGCGCTCCCGAGAAGAAGGGTGGCGGGATCCTCCAGGCCATCCTGATCGTGTTCGGCATGGTGGCCGTCGCCATCCTCGGTGGCCTCGCCTACTTCTACCTCACCAACAACGCCGATGAGAGCACGGCCACCGGCGACACGATCGCCTCCGAGGCCGGTGACGAAACCGCCGACGACCCGGCCGAGCCCGTCGACGAGGAACCGGCCGACGGCACGACCACCACCGCCGCCCCCGATGACGGCACCGAGGAGCCCGAGCCTGACGACACCACCCCCGACGACTCGGACGAGGAGCCGGAGCCCGAGTCGACGACGACCACGACGGCGGCCGCCACCCCCGAGCTCGGTCAGTTCCGCCAGATCCTGAGCGACAACGGCCTCACCAGCCAGAACCTCACCGACGACAACATCACCACGTTCGCCGACAGCTTCTGCGGCATGGCGGCCGAGGCGGCCGACGCCGCCGAGTTCGACCTCACCCGGGAAAGCTCGGTGGCCGCCACCAACAGCAACCTCAGCGACGAGGAGCTCCGGCTGGTGATCGACGCCGCCATCGTCTCGTTCTGCCCCGACCAGGCTCAGCGCCTCGGCATCCAGCCCTGATCCGCGGTCCCCGGGGACCGGGCCTCAGGCCCTGGCCCGGCGCCACCGCCGCTCACCCCGCCGGACCCCACATCCGACGATGACGGCCGGCGCCACCGCCGCTCACCCGCCGGACCCCACATCCGACGATGACGGCCGGCGCCACCGCCGCTCACCCCGCCGGACCCCACATCCGACGATGACGGCCGGCGCCGCCGCCGGCGGCAAGTGCCGGTGCCATCACACCAACGCAGCGGAGGGGCCGGCGTCGCCGGGCCCTACTCGCAGACCAGCTCGTCCCAGGTGCAGCTGGGCGAGGTGCCGTTGAGATCGATGGCCAGGCCCTCCTGGAACCAGCCCCGGGCCTCGGCGTCGTAGCGGCTGACCTCGGCCCCCTCGATCACGAAGCCGTCCCGGGCCCCCTGGGTGGAGAAACGGACCCCGTCGAACAGCATCGGGTGCTGCAGGTCGAGGTTGCGCAGGGCGAGCACCAGATTCGATCGGGTCAGACCGCCCGGTAGGTCGGCGGCCAGGCGCAGGGCCTCCACGTGGGCCCAGCCGTAGTGGGCGAAGCCGATGGCCACCAGCGACTGCTGCGACTCCAGGCCGGCGTCGTCGAGCCGCTGCCGGGCGAAGGTGGCGAAGGTGTCGTCGGCCAGCGACGGGTCGTCGAGCGAGCGGATACCGCCGCCGACCACGAGCACACCATCGGCCGCCGGGCCCACCGGCACCATGTAGGCCGAGGGCTGCTTGCACACCGACGGGTTGAACGTGGCCAGAGCGCTGTCGAGCACGCCGAGCCGGTCGGCCTCGGTCAGGGCACTGATACAAGGAAGACCGGTGGTCATGGAGATGAACACCTGGGGGTCGAGCTCGTCGACCTCCTCCATCTCCTCCACCACTTCGAGCTGGGCCGGGTCGTGACGGACGAGGGTCAGTTCGGACACGACGTCGGGGTTGCGCTCCGCCCACTCGCCGAAGGCATCGGCGTAGATCTCACCGAAGTCGTTGTCCGACACCAGGCCGACCACCCGCACCGGCACCTGGCTGCTGAGGTTGTCGCGGATCCATGCCCCCCACAGGATCGCCTCGGTGGAGTACGCCAGCTCCAGGCCGGTGGTGAACGGGTGCTGATCGGGGTCGCCCCAGGCCGGGTGGGCCGACACGACGAAGGGTTGGGGGATGCAGGCGTCGTTGAGGTCGTCGTAAATAGCCAGCGAGCCGGACGAGCCAACCGAGGTGACCAGGAACGGCTGCTCGTTGTCGATCAGGTCGTCGACGGCGGCCTGGGCCACCCCGGGGTCGTAAACGTCGTCGCGCAGCACCAACTCGATGTCTCGGCCGTCGATACCGCCGTTCTCGTTGACCCAGTCGAAGTAGGCCTGCATCCCGTCGGCCAGCAGGGCGAACGACGCCAGCTGACCGCTCTGGGCCACCACCATCCCCACCTTGATCGAGCTGGGCGACAGGCCCTGGGTGTCGTCCCACTCGGAGGGGCAGTCGGTGAGGTCGACCTCGAGGTTGCCCGGGCCCCGCAGGATGTCGTCGGCCCCGATCCCGTAGGTGCCGCCGGCCAGCGAGTCGACGATGCGTTCCCGCTGGGCCGCCCAGCGGACCTCGAGGTCCTCGATCGTCTCGTCGTCGTTGCCGTCGTCGACGGTGAACGAGCCGCCCTCGCCGTCGGCCTCCTCCTCGGTGTCGCCACCGGCTGCGGTGTCATCCTCAAGGCCGAGCAGGGAGCACGAGGCGGCCACCAACGAGCAGGCGGAAAGAAGGGCGAGCAGCCGAAAGCGGGAGCGCGAACGAGATCCCATCCGGGTGCAACCCTATCCGGCGCCCACGACGCGGCCGCCTCGACGACTGCGCACGATCAGCAACCCTGACCTATCACCCAAGGACAGTTGGGCGACGCCCCGTCGAGATCGACCGGGTCGCCCAACTGCTCCCACAGCTCGGCCTCGGCGTCGTAGCGGCTCAGCTCCGAACCCTCGATCAGGAAGGCGTCGTCGATGCCGCTTGAGGCGAACCGGATCCCGTCGAGGTGGTACGGATGTTGGAGGTCGAGGCCCCGCATGGCCAGCAGCAGATTGGAGCGGCTCAGTCCCCCGGGGAGCTCGGCGGCGATCCGGAGCGCCTCGACATGGGCCCACCCGAACGCCCCAAAGCCGCTGCCGTGGAGGCTGTTGCCGCTGTCGAGGCCTCGGGCGTCGAGCTCGTCGTTGACGAAGGCCACGAACGGATCGCCGGCGTAGACCGGGTCGCTGTTGACCTTGACCCCACCGCCCACGATCAGGAACCCGTCGCCCGCCGCTCCGGCCGGGATCATGTACTGCTCGGGGCTCTTGCACACCGAGGGGGCGAACCGGAGCTGGGTGCTCTCGGCCAGCCCGAGATTGCCCGCCTCCTGCACCGCCTGCAGGCAGGCGTTGCCCGCCGTCATCGAGATGAACACATCGGGATTGCCTGCGGCCACGTTGGCCATCTCGTTGGTGACCGACACTGCGGCCTGACCGTGTGGGATGGCCTCGAACTCCGACACCACGTCGGGGTTGGCGGCCGCCCACTGGCGGAACCCGATCTCGTAGGCCCGACCGAAGTCGCTCTCGACGAAGAGGGCGCCGACCTTCACCGGCAGCTGGTCGGCCAGCTCCTGGCGGATCCACTCACCCCAGATGATGGCCTCGGTCGAGTACGCCATCTGCAGGCCGGTGGTGAAGGGGTGATCGACGGGGTCGCCGAAGGCGGGATGACCCGACTGGACGAACGGCTGGGGCACGCACCGCTCGTTGAGGGTGTCGTAGACGGCGAAGGTGTTGGGCGAACCGAACGTGGTCACGGCGAAGGGATCGTCGTCGGCCAGCAGTTCGTCGACCACGTTGATGGTGACATCGGCGTCGTAGGCGTCGTCCTTGATGATCAGTTCGAGCTGCTGGTCATTCACCCCACCGTTGTCGTTGATGTAGTCGAAGTAGGCGGCCATGCCGTCGCCGATGTTGCCGAACACGGCCAGCTGACCGGACTGGGGGGCGGTGAGGCCGATGACGATGTTCTCCTCGATACCGGCGGTGTCGCTCCAGCCGGCGGGACAGGCTCCGAGGTCGAGCTCGAACCCGCCGGGGCCGCGGAGGATGTTGTCCTCCCCCACCCCGAACCCGTCGCTCGACAGGCGCTCGACCACGGCGGCCCGGGCGGTGGCCCACTGCGCCTCCAGCTCGTCGATCGTGACCGTGATCTCCGGGGCCGCCTCGGTGGTGGTCGTCGTCTCGTCGGCCACCGCCGCCTCCGAGGAGAGTTGATCGCCGCCGTCGTCCTCGGTGCTGTCCGCCCCCTCCTCCTCACCTCCGCCGGTGCAGGCGGCCGCAACCAGCACCATGGCGGCGAGCAGGCTCAGCAGCTTCAACGGGATCTTCACGGGTTTGCCTTCTGTGGGGGGGGTACTACGGGGAGGACTCCGAGGCAGGTTGGTCAGCCTGCTCGGCCCGATGTTCGGCCGACGGATCCGGAGCGGATGTTGCGGGTTCGTCGAAGGCGTCGTCGCCTCCGAGGGATGCCCACAATCCTGCCAGACCTCCGGGCGCGAAGAACGTAGCGGCGATGAGTATCCCACCCAGCACGGCCTCGGTGAGAACACCCAGACCGAGCCGCCCGGCGACGGCGTCGACCACCACCACGGCCAACCCGCCGAGCACCGCCCCCTTGAGCGTGGAGATCCCGCCCACGATCAGGCCGACCAGGAGGAGCACCGCCAGCGGGGAGAACCCGAAGTCGGCGGGGACGATCTCGCCGACGTTCATCACCCACATCGCCCCGGCCGATCCGGCGAGAGCGGCGCTGATCCCGAACACGAACGCCTGCACCCGCGCCGCCCCCGGACTCACCGGGCGGCCGTGGATGGTGCCGACCCGGGCCGACTCCAGCGTGGCCCCCCATCCCCCACGGAGCAGGGCCCGGACTCCGACCAGGACCAGTGCGGTGAAGGCGGCGAACAACAGGTAGCGGTAGATGCCCTGCTGGGCCGGGGTGTCCTCCAGGCCAAGCACGGTCCGGACCCAGCCGGGGGCCCACAGCTCACCGACGTCGCGACCCCGCACCCCGCCGGTCCGGGTGGCGACCCCCCACACGTCGAGGGTCAACAACGACGGCAGAGCGAGGGCGAAGGCGGCGGTGGCCGCCGCCAGGTAGGCCCGCGGCAGCCGCAGGGCGGGGATGGCGAAAGCCACGCCGGCGGCGAAGGCCACCAGGGCCGCCACCGGCACCGTGGCCAGGTGGGGCCAGCCGTGGTCGGCGACCAGGGTGGCGGTGGTGAAGGCGCCGATTCCGACGAAGGCGCTGTGGCCGAAGGCGAGGACACCGGAGTAGCCGACGACCAGGTTCACCCCGAGGATGGCCACGGCCAGGGTCAGCGCGTGGTTGAGCCGACCGACCTGCCTGTCGCCGACGACGAAGGCGATGACGAAGGGCACCAGGGCGACCACGATCGCCGCCACCGCCGGCCGGGCCAGCGGGTGCCGCCAGTACCGGAGCAGCCCGGCGTCGATCGTCGGCGTCTCGCTCACGCCGTCGCTCCCCGTTCGGCCGGCGCCGCGCCGGCCCTCGGCGTGGCACTGGCCGTCGATGCTGTGCTCGTCGGTGGTGTGCTCGTCGGTGGTGTGCTCGTCGGCGTCCCGCCGGTCGTCGGCGTGTCCCCGGTCGTTGGTGATGGTTCGGTGGCCGTGGCCGGGCCGCGCAGCCACAGCACCATGACGATGATGCCGAAGGCCACGGCCAGGCTGAGCACACTGAAGGCGCTGTCGATGTCGGCCAGATAGCCCACGACCACCGCCTCGATCACCCCGGCGCCGACACCGGCGGCCGCGATCCGCCGCAGGGATCCGAAGCCTCCGGTGACCGCTGCCGCCAGGGCGAAGGCGAGCGCCGTCAGCATCAACTCCGGGGTGACGAACAACTCGGGGGCGATCAAGGTGGCGGCGAGGGTGCCGAGTGCGGCGGCCAGCGCCCAGGCCCGCGGGCGGGTGAGGCTTCCCTCGTCGAGCAACCGGTGGACGACGACGGCGACGATCCCGAGCACCACGAAGGCGCCGATGGTGTCCCACGGCACCTCCGCCCCGCCGAGGCGCAGGTGGTCGTCCGGTCCGTCGGGGAACAGGTTGGGGAACGGGCGCGGCCCGTGGCCCCACAGCCAGGTGGTGAACGACCCGCAGATGACGAACAGGCCGAGGGTGACGAGCGTCGGCGGCAGATCGTCGCCCGGACCGAAGGGGCGCAGGAGCCGCTCGACCGCCAGGCCGAGCCCGGCGCTGAAGACCATGGCCACCAGGATCGCCCCGATGAGACCGGCCCGGAGCGGCCCCACGGTGAAGCCGTCCCAGCCCACGATCGAACCGATGGCACCGTCGAGCGACATGGCCCGACCCCCGGCCAGACCGTCCTCGCGGGGTACGGCCAGGACGTAGGCGATGAAGGCCCCGATCATGGCCAGCTGGCCCTGGGCCAGGTTGACGAACGACGCCGAGGAGAACACCAGCATGAGGGCGACGGCCAGGGTGGCGTAGACCGCGCCCCGGTCGAGGCCGGCCAGGACCCGTTCGATGAACAACGACAGACCGCCATGCAGCACCTGGGGCGCCAGGAAGAAGAGCAGCACGATGCCGACCGAGGCCATGGCCCCGATCGCCAACCGCCTTAGTGGTTCGTCAGCCCTCCCGAACCGAGTGGCGACCGTCCCGTTCGTCATCCTTCCCCCACGATCGACCCAGCACGCTCACCGATCGACCCCGGCTGGGACGGTGGTGCACGCCACCGCAGTGCCGCCGATGGCGACACTGGCCGAGGGCATCTCCGAGCGACGCGGCCCGGGGCCCAGTTACCCCTACTGCTCCAATATAGATTGTCGCCGTCACCTCGTCGCGACAACGACCATCGGGCCCCTCCGGTCCGATGGTCGTTATCGCTCACGGTCTCGGCGGCGTCACGCGCCGCTCCGACCAACGATCCCTCCGACGATTACTCGGCGATCACTCGGGGACGGCCACCGAGCCGTTGATGATGCCGGCGACCAGCTCGTCGCCCCGCTGCCGGATCTCGGGCGCGAGCGGGTAGCCGTCGTTGTACTCGATGACCAGACCACCGTTGGCCAGATTGGCGGTGAAGAACCGCCCCTCGATGACCCCGTTGTCGATGTCGCCGATGATCTCCCGGAGTATGACCTCCCAGTGATACACCTGGGATGCCACCACCAGGTTGGGAGCGAGCTCGGTCTGGTTGGCCTGGGTGCCGAACCACAGCACGTTCGACTCGCTGGCCGTCGACACGGCGCCGACCACCATCTGAGCCGAACCCGTCATCACGTCGGCGCCGCTGTCGACGTGGGCCCGGGCCGTCTCGGCCGCCAGCGTGAGATCGGAGAACGAGCCGGTGTAGGTGACCGGCACCGAGATGCCGGGCTTCTGGGTGGCCGCTCCGGCGGCGAAGCCGTTGACGTACTTGGCGGCGTCGCCCACCTCGATCGGTCCGACGACGCCGACGACGTTGCTCTGACTCAGGGCGGCGGCCATGGCCCCCAGCACGAAGCCTCCCTCGCCGGCGGCGGCGTCGTAGGCGTAGACGTTCGGCAGGCCGAAGGTGTCGCTGGCGGTGCCCCAGGCGAAGGCCACGTCCGGGTACTCGGTGGCGATGTCGACAAGCGAGGCGCCGAACTGGGAGCCGTGGGCGATCACCAGGTCGTAGTCCTGGGCGGCGTAGTCGCGGATGGCGGCCGCCGCCTCCTCGGGCACGAAGGTGGCGTCGGTGATCGACACCTCGACGTTGCCCCGCTCGGCCGCCACCACGTTCATGGCGTCGACCATGCTCTGAGTGAAGGCCAGGTCGTTACGGGCGCTGGGGGCGACGATGGCCACCTTGAGCACGTCGGCGCCCGGGGTCAGGGCGGCGCCCGGCACGGCGGCCACCCGGAATTCGACCCGTCGCTCGAGGATGCCGATGGCGGCCGACCCGGTGGAGGTCTCCTCCCCCATCGCCTCGACGTTGAGCGAGGTCTCGGGGACGCCCTGGCTGATCAGATAGGCCCGCACCGCCTCGGCCCGCAACAGGCTGAGTTCGAAGTTGCCCTCGCTGGAGCCGGCACCGTCGGTGAACCCGATCACCTTCACCGGGATGTCCGGGTAGGCCAGCAGGATCGAGGCCACGCTGTTGAGGATCCGCTCGTGGAGCGCGGTGAGCGCCGCCTCGTTGTTGCCGAAGATGATCGGGGTCGACGCCACCACGCGGTCGAGCTCGGCCTGCATGGCGGCCGCCCGTCCGCTCGGCTCGGCCGCCGCCACCTGATCGGTGGCCGCGCCGGCCTGATCACCGTCGACCACCAGGGCGGCGCCGTCGACGGCGCGACCCGGGGCCAGGGCCCGGGCGGCGCCCATGATGGCCGCCCGCTCGGCCTCGGTCGTCACCGAGCCGGTCAGCCGGATCACATCGCCGTCGTCGTCGACCGTGATGCCGACGAAGCCGAGATCGGCCAGGGCCGAGGCGATGTCGTTGGGATCACCCTCGGTGGCCGAGGGGCCCGCGGGCCCGGTGTCGGCCACGAGCTCGCCGTCGCCACCACCTCCCCCGAAGGGGAACAGCAGGAAGAGCCAGACGACGGCCAGCACGGCCAGCACGCCGCCGGCGAGCCACAGGGCCCGGGGCGGGATCTGGCCGATGGTCGATCGCAGCTGGTCGTCGCCACCGGCGGCGTTGACCGCCGGGGTGGCGGTACGGCGAGGCGTCGCGGTGGCGACGCGCGGCCGCTGCCCGGTGGTCGATGGGGACCGCGGAGGTGGCACCGAGGCCGCCGCCGGTGTCACCGACGGCAGTGGGGCCTCGGGCGCAGGCCCCGGCTCGAAGACATCGTCGTCATAGCCGGTGGGGTTGTGCTCCGTCGAGCGCTCGAGGTGCGGATCCACCGGGGGACGCGACCGGGCCGACCGGGGCACGATGAAGGCCGGGGCCTGCTCCTCGCCGTCGGTGGGCTCGAAGCCGTCGACGTGGGGGGCCACCGGCGGTGGAAAGGACGCCGGATCGGCGGCGCCGGGCAGGTAGCCGTTGTGATCGGGGGCTGCCGGTGGTTCGTGGGAGAACACCGCCCCGGGCAGCGGCTCGGCCTGCGGCGGTGGCGACATGACCGACGGTGTGTCGGTCAGCGGCTGCCCGATGTCGGCCTCGGCCTCACCGACCAGTTCCACCTGATAGAAGGGAGCCGCACCGGTCGCTCCCTGACCGTCGGCGCCGAGCTCGGCCCGAAGATGACCGATGGCGGCCCGGTTCTCGCTGAACTGCGAGAGCAGCGACATCCGCAGCTCGGGATCGTCCTCCTCGCGCAGCGTCGCCCACAGCTGTTGCTGTGCGGCTTCCAGCTCCGCCAGTTCGCCAGCCGGATCCTGCCCCGAATCGTATGCGTGAGGTCCCGTATCGTCCACGACACTTCCCCTTCTTGGCTCCCGTCCAGAGCCTCATAGCGGCGCCCGCCCCGATCCACGGATGGCGTCCGAGCTGCTTGCAGCTCAATCAGCACTACCGGGAACCATCGACATAGTAGCCAAATACAGGGGTCAACTGACCAGGGGTTGCGAAAATAAGTTGCCCCACACTCCCTACAGATCCATACCAATACGATCTTTCGTTTGTCTGACTATTCAGGTTGATCCTTGTTGAAGGAGGTAGGTCTATTTATGGGATCTTCCTTAGAAGACCTCGACGGCGGACCGGGCGAGCGTGAATCCAGAGCCCGCCGCATTTGTGCAGGTCAGACCTGATCTCTCACTGAGGCAGCGGAATCCGGCGGCTCCGACGGCCTCACCGTAGGCCAGCGTCGGAGCCGATGGGTCCCAGGGAAAATCGGTGTAGCAGAGCCAGGTGACCCCGCGATCGTCGATGGCAATGGCATTGCCCCAGTCCGACACTTCGCAAAAGTCTCCGGTGGGCATTTCCACCTCCCAAGACTTCTCAGCTATCCAGAATGAAGCGCCATACAGCTCATCAATAGAGCAGGCAGTGTTGCCACTCGGTGAGGTGAATAGAGGCAGGCCTTCTGCGTCCTTTTCATCTACGGACGGAGCGTCGAGTGACGTTTCACCGACAACATCAGAGGATGACGACGGCGTCGATGTGATCGTGGTGACCGACGGGACGGCGACCGATGCGGAGGTCGCCGCCACCGAGCCGGCGATCGCGGTCACCGACGTGGACGTCGTGGTGGCAACGGCGTCGACGTCGCCGACAACGACCTCGCCATCACGTCCGCAGGCGACGAGCAACGCGGTGACCAGCAGGAGGACGACGTTGAGGGCGGGCCACGATCTGCGCAACGTGACGGTCCCTTCGCGACGGGATCGGGGCGGGAGTGTAGGGAGACGATGACCCTGAGGGGTTCGACCGCTCACCGCGAGGCCGACGGGCGCCTGCCGGCGACCGGATCACCACCGTGGCCGGCGACCCCGATCCGCTGCGACCTTTGTGCCCTTAGCGCCGATCGTTCTGTGCGCAATTTTCGACCGAGCACTTGCGGATAGAGGAGCGGAGCGACCGCCACCAAAGTGGACAGGAAGGAACGACCCGACATGGCAAAAGGCGGCCCGCTCCGACATCGGCCGATGCAGGACGAATCGACGAGGCCGGCCCGTCCGCTCACCGCCCTCCCGGCCCGGCGAGGCCCCAGCGCATAGAGCGGCCGAAGGTCGGCGATAGGGTCGACGCCGTGCACCGTGCTCGCCCCCGGCGATCCCCGCGGCCGCCCGGCCGCAGCCGTGCCACCCTGGCCGCATTGGCGGCGTTGTCGATGCTCAGCGCCTGCAGCCCCGGTGACGCCGAATCCGACGAGCGGACGACCCCGACCCCCACGACCGTCCCCGCTCCCGTGGCGACGACGGCCGACGCCACCCCGGCGGCCGACAACACCTCGGCGACCCAAGAGACCGAGTCCGCGACCGACGACGGCGCCGAGGATACGGCCGACGACACCGACGACGGCGCCGAGGATACGGCCGACGACACCGCCGACGGCGCCGAGGATGCGGCGGTCGCCGGCCGACCGTGCGAGGTGGGACCGGTGCCGGCGGTGGCAGGCCTCGACCCGTTCTACGTCCAGGGCTGCGATCTCGCCGGGTTCTGGGTGGTGGCGGGCGAGGGCGTCGACCCGGAGGCCGTGACGCAGGCGGCGGCCCTGGCCGATGCCTTCCTCGGCCCCGACCCCGTGCTGGCCCGGGCCGTGCTCGACAGCGGCGTGCGACTGGGCGTGATCGGGGCCACCCAACAGGTCACCGACATGCCCGAGTACCGAGACCTGCCGGAGGTCTTCCCCGACGTCGACTGGAACGCCCGGGCCCGGGGCCTGGGCTCGACGGCGGCCCGACCGCTGGTGTCGGCGGGTGAGGAGAACCTCCTCTGCCTCGACGGGGACCGCTACCGGGGCGAAGACATCCTGCTCCACGAGTTCGCCCACACCCTCCATCTCCAGGGGCTGGCCATCGTCGACCCCGACTTCGACGACGACCTGCGCGCCGCCTACACCGCGGCGATGGCGGAGGGGATCTGGGTCGACACCTACGCGTCGACCAATCCCGAGGAATACTGGGCCGAGGGCGTCCAGAGCTACTTCGAGCGCAACCTCTCCGCTGTGGTCGCCGACGGCATTCACGGCCCGATCGACACCCGGCAGGAGTTGGCCGACGCCGACCCCGCCCTGTTCGCCCTGATCGACGAGCGATTCGCCTCCGTCCGCCTACCGCCGACCTGCCAGGACCCTTGATGACCGACACCGCCGCACCCGACCCTCGACCCCTGCTCCCCCGCCGCCGCTTCGTGCAGTTGGCGGTGGGGGGCCTCGGCGCCGCCGTCGCCGGCTTCGCCCTCTACCGGTTCCTCAACGATGACGACCCCACCGCCGCCGTCGACGGCCTGACCACCGATCCCGCCCGTGGTGGCTACGGCCCGCTGACCGACGCCGGACCCCTCCTGGCCCTGCCCGTCGGCTTCGCCTACGCCGAGCTGACCTACGACGGGCGGACGATGAGCGACGGTCGGCCCACCCCCGGCGCCCCCGATGGCATGGCCGCCTTCGCCGCCGCCGACGGCGCCATCCGTCTCGTCCGCAACCACGAACTCGGCGGCGGGGCCACCACCGTGACCCCGGCCTACGATCCGGCCGCCGCCGGCGGCACCACCACCTTGGTGATCGATCCGGACTCCCGGGAACTGGTGGCCGACTGGACCTCGCTGGCCGGCACCTCCCGCAACTGCGCCGGTGGTCCCACGCCATGGGGAAGCTGGATCACCTGCGAGGAGACCGTGGACGGCCCCGACCAGGGTTTCGCCGCTCCCCACGGCTACGCCTTCGACGTCGCCGCCGACGCCGAGGCGCCGGTCGAGCCGATCGCCCTCACCGGGATGGGTCGGTTCCGGCGGGAGGCGGTGGCCGTCGACGCCGAGCAGGGCGTCGTCTACCAGACCGAGGACGCCGAGCCCGACGCCGGGCTCTACCGGTACGTGGTCGACGCCGGACCGGCCGCCCCGGGCCGACCGCTCGACCTCGTCGGCGGAGGTCGGCTACAGGCATTGGCCGTCGTCGATCGGCCGGGGCTCGATCTCCGCTCGGTCGCCGAGGAGGGCGCCACCTTCCCCGTCGGCTGGGTCGACATCGACGAGCCCGATGCCGACGTCGAGGGCGGGATCAGCGTCGTCGGCCAGGCGGTGGCGGCTGGCGCGGCCCGGTTCCGCCGGCTCGAAGGCTGTGACATCGACGACGGGTCGGTGTGGTTCACCTCGACCGACGGCGGGCACGGCAACGGTCAGATCTGGCGCCTCGACCCGGCCCGCCCCGGGGCCGACGACGACGCCGTCAGCGGCCCGGCCGAGGGCGGCACGCTGACCATGGCCTTCGCCGCCGTCGACGGCGAGGTCCTGCAGGGGCCGGACAACCTCGTGCTCTCCCCCCAGGGATCGCTGGTGATCTGCGAGGACAACGGACGAGGCTTCAATCGGCTGGTCGCCCTGTCCCCCGACGGCGCACTCATCCCCCTGGTGGCCAACATCGCCAACGACAAGGAGTTCGCCGGCGCCACCTTCAGCCCCGACGGTCGGACCCTCTTCGTCAACACCCAGGGCAGCGACCTTCGGGGCATCCGGGGCCGGACGTTCGCCATCTGGGGTCCGTGGGGCGACGGCGCCGTCTGAAAGCACCCCGAGCCGACCGGCGATCGGGAGTAGGTTCGAGCCCATGTCCACCTCCGCTGCCACCCCCGACGATCAGTACACCCACGGCCACCACGACGCCGTGCTCCGCTCGCACCGTTCGCGTACGGCGCTGAACTCGGCCGCCTACCTGCTCCCCCACCTGCGCCCCGGACAGCGCCTCCTCGACGTGGGCTGCGGGCCGGGGACGATCACGGCCGATCTGGCCGCCCTGGTGGCCCCCGGCGATGTGGTGGCCATCGACCGGGAGAGCGATGTGCTGGCCGAGGCGGCAGCCGCATGCGAGCGGGCCGGGGTGGACAACGTCACCGTCGAGACCGGCGACGTCTACGCCCTCGCCTATCCCGACGACACCTTCGACGTGGTCCACGCCCACCAGGTGCTGCAACACCTGTCCGACCCGGTGGCGGCCCTGGCGGAGATGAAGCGCGTGTGTCGCCCGGGCGGGATCGTGGCCGTGCGCGACGCCGACTATGCCGCCATGACCTGGTACCCCGAGGAGCCGCTGCTCGATCGGTGGCAGGAGGTGTACCACGCAGTGGCCAGGGGCAATCAGGCCGAACCCGATGCCGGGCGCCGCCTGCTGGCCTGGGCCAACGCCGCCGGCTTGGCCGACATCGAGGCCAGCGCGTCGAGTTGGTGCTACGCCGACGACGCCTCACGCCGTTGGTGGGGCGGGCTGTGGGCCGAACGGCTGCAGTCCTCGGCTCTGGCCGAACAGGCGATCGCCGGGGGGCACGCCACCCCCGATGAGCTGGCCGAGATCGCCGTCGGTTTCGCTCGATGGCAGGCCTCACCCGATGCCTGGTTCTCCGTGCTCAACGGTGAGATCCTGGGCCGAGCCTGAGCGCATACCGAGCGACACCGGAGGAGAACGACGATCATGGCCTACGACGACGCCATCGAGGTGCTCGACAAACGCTTCCATCGACTGGTCATCCACAACACCCACGTCGACCACCTGTGGACCGGGTCCCGCTGGGCCGAAGGCCCCGTGTACTCCCCCGCCGGCCGGTTCCTGGTGTTCTCCGACATCCCCAACGACCGGACGCTGCGCTACGACGAGACCACCGACCGGGTCGCCGTGTTCGACGCCCCGGCCCACAACGCCAACGGTCACGCCCTCGACCTCGAAGGCCGCATGGTGGCCTGCGAACACGCCAGCCGCGCCGTCACCCGCATCGGCCACCACGGCCGCCGCGAGGTGATCGCCGACAGCTACGACGGCAAACGGCTCAACTCGCCCAACGACGTCGTCGTCCATCCCGACGGCGGCGTCTGGTTCACCGACCCGACCTACGGGATCGACTCCGACTACGAGGGCGACGCCGCCACCTCGGAGATCGGTGCGTCCTACGTCTATCGCGTCGACCCGCACGACGGCACCGTCACCGCCGTCGTCACCGACATGGTCAAGCCCAACGGCCTCGCCTTCACCCCCGACCACGGCACGCTGTACGTGGCCGACACCGGCATCTCCCACGTGGGGGCCGACTGCCCGCCCGACATCCGGGCCTACCCCATGGCCGAGGACGGCACCGCCGTGACCGGCACCTACACCACCTTCGCCACGTGCACCGAAGGGGTGTTCGACGGCTTCCGGGTCGACGTCTACGGCAACGTCTGGACCTCGGCCGGTGACGGCGTCCACTGCTACGCCGCCGACGGCACCCTCCTGGGCAAGATCCGCCTCCCCGAAGTCGTGGCCAACGTCGAGTTCGGCGGCCCGAAACGCAACCGCCTCTACATCTGCGCCACCACCGGCCTCTACGCCTTGTACCTCAACACCAAGGGCGCCGGCGCCGCACCCGGCCTCGGTCTCTCGTGACGCCGGGGGCGGCCCGGCGACGGCTCGCTCACTCGGGGACGGTCACCAGCCGCACCCGGTAGGTCGGGTCGAACACCTGGGCCGCCAAGGCCTGCAGCGAGTCGCCGGTGACCTCGTCGAGCAGGTCGAGGCGGCGGTCGTAGGTGAGTGGCAGCTCGTCGTCTGGGGTGAGCAGCATGTCGATGAACTCGCCATTGCTGATCAGTTCGTAGTCGGACTGGACCAGGGCGAGCGACCGCGACAGCTCGTCGGCGCTGGGGCCGTTGGTGGCCAGGTCATCGAGGTCGGCCACCACCACGTCGAGCACCTCGACGGCCCGCTCCGGGTCGACCTCGGCCTCGAACTCGGCCCGCACCTCCTCGAACGGGGCGTAGGAGGGGGTGAGAGCGATGAATCCGCCGTAGGTGGCCCCCAGCTCCTCCCGGATCCGTTGGAACAGCCGGGCGTTGATCAGGGTCTCCAGCACCCGGAGCTCGACCTCGGTGGTGGCGTCGAGCCCGGTCGGGGTGTGATGGACGACCCGGATGGCCGCCGCCTCCTCCGGCCCGCCGATCGGCACCTCGATCACCTCGGTGGGCAGCGTCACCACGGGGCGGACGTCGCTCCAGGTGTCGGCGGGGCCGGCCGGGAGGGTGCCGACGTAGCGGGCGGCCAGGTCGGCGACGACATCGGGGTCGGCGTCGCCGGCGATGGCGATCACCAGATCATCGACCCCACCGAACCGCTCCCGGTAGATGCGGAGCGCCTCGTCGGTGGTCAGATCGTCGATCGGGGGCGAATCGAGGGAGAAGCGGGGGTCGTCGCCGTAGAGGGCGGTGCGGACGGCGTCGTCGGCCGCCACGTTGGCGTTGGTCAGGACGATGCTGCGCACCTCCTCGCTCCGTTCCTTGGCCTCGGCCAGGCCGGCCGCCTCGCTCCGGGGGGCGGTGTAGGCCAGATGGAGCTGCTGGAACAGGATCTCCAGGTCGTCGGTGGAGGAGTTCCCGGAGAAGCCGTCGATGGTCTCGGAGACGAAGGGCCCGAGAGCGGTATCGCGCGAGGCGAGGAACCGGCGGGTGGCCACCCGGTCGAGCGATCCGATCCCCGACGCGGCCACGGCGTCGACGGCCAGGTCGGCGATGGCGGCGTCGGCCGGGTCGAGGCTCGACCAACCACCATCGGCGAAGGCGAGCAGCGTGAGGTCGTTGGGGGCGATGTCGGATTCGGTGAAGCGCACCCGGGCCCCGTTGTCGAACACCCACTCGGTGGCGTCGAGCTCGTCGAGCGGGTTCACCGCGGCGAAGTCGACCGGATCGGGCCGGTCCATCAGCTGCTCGGGGATCTCGCCGTCGTCGACGGCCTCGGTGCGGGGCCGGGGTTTGGCCGCCCGCTGCATGACCTCCTCCAGAACGGCCTCGGTGGGCAGTTCGGCGGCGTCGGGCCCGGCCACGATGAGGATCGGGGCCGACAGGCTCCGCTCGTAGCGGAAGAGATCGGTGACCTCGGCCGCCGTCACGTCGTCGAGGATGGCGTTGACGCGGACGGCGTAGTCGTCGGGGTCGCTGATGTCGACCCCTTCGAGGAAGTGGGCCACGTAGTCGTCGGCCCAGAACCGGTCGTTGACGTTGTCGGCCCCGGCGGCGTAGCCGTCCACCTCGACCCGCACGGCCTCGATCGCCCGGGCCAGCTCGTCCTCGTCGAACCCGACCAGCTCCACCCGACGCAGTTCCGCCAACACCGCCGCCGTCCCCTCGGCCAGGTCGGGGGCGTCGTAGTTGAAGCCGAGGAACCGCTGGTTGCGGGTGTAGTCGAAGACCCCGGCCCACGGCTCGATCAGGGTGTTCTCGCCCCGGTCGGAGGCGTCGAGCAGTCGAGCCCGGATCATCTCGCCGTAGAGCAGCTGCAGGTACCACAGCCGCTCACCGCCGGCGGTGCCGGTGTCCCAGTCGGGGATCGAGTAGTCGAGGGAGCCGAAGGTGTCGGACAGGTCCGGGTGGGTGAGCACCTGGACCAGAGGCTCGTCGATGAGGGCGACATCGGGCTCGACCCGCTCGGAGGCCGGACCTCGACCCTCGAGATCGGAGAACCGATCGATCACCTCGTCCTCCAGGCGGTCGATCGGCAGGTCGCCGACGGCGACCACGGCCATGAGCTCCGGGCGGTACCAGCGGTCGTAGAAGAATCGGAGATCGTCGGCGGTGGTGGCGAGGATGAGGTCGTCGCGGCCGCCAGGCTCGCGGCCGTCGTAGGCGCTACCCCCGAGATAGGCGGCGTCGAAGGCGTCGTTGACGGCGCCGGCCGATCCCTCGTCGCTGAGCCGGATCTCCTCCCGGACCACTCCCTTCTCGTCCTCGGTGTCGACCTCGGTGATGGTGGCGGCCGAGGCCCACTGGGAGAGCACGGAGAAGCCGATGTCGACCGTCTCGTCGGTGATGTTGGCCAGTTCCAACTCGTAGACGGTCTCGTCGAAGCTGGTGTAGGCGTTGAGGTCGGGCCCGATCTCCACCCCGATGGTCTGCAAAGCGAGATCGAGCTCGTTGCCGGGGAACTGCTCGGTCCCGTTGAACAGCATGTGCTCGAGGAAGTGGGCCGCCCCCGATTCGGGAACCTCCTGTTGGAGCGAGCCGGCGTTGACCACGAGGCGGAGCGACAGGCCGAAGCCGGGGCTGTCGTTGGAACGCACGTAGTAGGTGAGGCCGTTGGGCAGGGTGCCGATGCGGACGTCGTCGTCGATGGGATGGGGGGTGGCGTCGGGGTCGGGCTCGATCAGGGGGTAGCCGTCGGCGTTGAGCAACTCCTCCCCGGCGTCGGGCGCGGCGTCGTCGCCGCCGAGATCGGGGACCGAGCAGGCGGCCGCCACCAGAGCGAGCGCCACCGCCAGGGTGAGCCGTCGAACCATGGAGGCAACCTAGTCCCGGGTCACCGCCGTGAGGTGACCGCAGCACCCCCACCCGGCCCCGGGCCGTCGGGCGCCGCCATCGGCGGGGAGCCCCGGCGCCGGACCGCCGAGTGGGGTGTCGGGCGTCGGAACCGGCCTCAGGCGTGGTGGCGGGCCCCGACGTCGGCCGCAGCCACGGCGTAGGCGGCGCGCACCGCAGCGCCATCGTCGGCGCCGGGGTCGATGGTGGCGCCGGAGCCGAGATCCCACCGGGTGGCCACCTCGTCGGGAGCGGCGGCGCTGTGGACGGCGGCGGCCTGCACCGCGGCCCCGGTCGCAACCGTCTCGTCGCTGTCGGGCACCAGCACCGGCCCACCTCGCAGGTCGGCGGCCCGCTGCCGGTAGGCGGCGCTCCGGGCCCCGCCCCCGATCAACACCAGGCGGCCATCGGTGGTCACCCCGGCCCGTTCGAGGGCGTCGACCCCGTCGAGCAGACCGCACAGCACGCCGTCGTGGGCGGCCCGGGCCAGCTCCTCGCGGGTTGTGGTGGTGCGCAGACCGTCGAACAGGCCGGACGCCGCGGGCAGGTTCGGGGTCCGTTCGCCGTCGAAGTACGGCACCAGGATGGCCGGCGGGATGTCGGCCGTGGCCGACGACGGCCGGGCGGCGACCGCCAACTCGGCCAGACCGGGGGCGTCGGTTCCGAGCCAGGCCGCGACGGTGTCGGTCACCTTCGTGGCATTGAGCGTGCACACCAGCGGCAGGAAGCCGCCGTCGGCTCCGGCGAACCCCGCCACGTGGCCCGACGTGTCGGCCGTCGGCGTCGCCGAGTTGGCGTACACCGTGCCCGAGGTGCCCAACGACAACGCCACGTCGCCGGCCCGGAGGCCGAGCCCCAGTGCGGCGGCCATGTTGTCCCCGGTCCCGGGCCCGACCACCGCTCCGATCGGCAGACCCAGGGCGTCGGCGGCCGCTGCGGTCAGCGTGCCTGCGGCCTCGGTCGGGCCGAGTACCCGGGGCAGTACGGCCGCGGGGTCGAGGTCCGCCCCTGCGGCCGCCAACAGCTCGTCGTCGTAGCCACCACCGGCCGGATCGAACCAGCCGGTGCCCGAGGCATCACCCCGGTCGGTCACGTGCTCACCGCACAGACGCCACGTCAGGTAGTCGTGCGGCAACATCACCTTGGCGATGGCGGCCGCGACCTGGGGCTCGTGTTCGGCGACCCACGCCAGCTTGGCCACGGTGAAGGCGGCGACGGGCAGGCTGCCGCACCCGTCGGCCCACCGGTCGGCGCCGAGGGCGGCGACCAGGGCGTCGGCATTGGCCGCCGAGGTGGTGTCGTTCCACAGCTTGGCCGGCCGGAGCGGGCGATCGTCGGCCCCGATCACCACCAGGCCGTGCTGCTGGGCGCCGACGGCGACGGCGACGACGTCGGCCGCCACCGACCCGAGCTGGCCACACGCCTCGACCAGAGCCTGCCACCACGCCTCCGGGTCCTGCTCCGACACCGGCGGACTCGTCGGCGGATGGGTGGCCCGCCCGGTCGCCACCACCTGGCCGGTGTCGAGGTCCCGAGCCTCGACCTTGGTCGACTGCGTCGAGGAATCAATACCGAGTACCACGGCCATCAACGGACACCTTCCACATCGCGCGCCACGAACTTCTCCACCTGCTCCTGTCCATCCGGGACCCGATCGGGTTCCCGGGAGCCGCTGACCTGCGGCTCCGTCCGCCATCCGTCCGGCCACGGCCGTGGCCACCGGTACCCTCCGGCGGGGGCGAAGACGAACCGCTCCGACCGTAGATGAGATCGGACCCGGCGTCGATCACCTCATCGAGCCGACGGCGGGTCGGGCCCGAACACCTGCGCCGCTCACGGGCCGGCCCACCGATGGTGCAGGGAGATCAGGCCGGCCATGAACACCATGACCGCGCTGTGGACCGCCAGGGGCAGGGCGAACCCACCCGAGGCCTCGGCCAGCGCCCCGGTTGCGGCCGGACCGGCCACACCACCGATCTGGGCGGCGGTGAAGAACAGTCCCGTGGCGGCGGCGATCCGCTCCGGCCCGACGTCCCGGTGATCCATCATCGACATGATGAGCAGCGGCATCAGGGCCGACCGGGCCACCGTGGTCACCAGGAGCGACGGGACCACGATCGGCAGCGCCGTGCTGGACAGGAACCACAGCGCCACCGCACCGGCCAGCAGGGCACCGACCATGAGGAAGGGGCGGCGCCTCGGGGTGGCCAGCCGGGGTAGCACGAAGCTGGCCGCCAGGGTGCCGGTCGCCCCGAAGGCGGCCAGCGAGCCGGCCTCCTCCAGCGACCAGCCGGCGGTGGCCAGGATCGTCACCAGCCACTGCCCGATCCCGTGGACGACGAAGAAGTTCACGATCGACATGGCCAGCACGAACCGCACCACCGGGATCCGGGCGATCGTCCGATAGTCGGCGAGGCCGGGGCCGACGCCGGGCGTGATCACCTGATCGAGTCGTCGCGAGACCACAGCCCAGACGACGAGGGCCGACGCCGCCAGCGCGGTGAGGGCCAGCATGATCGACCGCCAATCCCCGCCGACGGCCGGGCCGACGACGTTCGCCGGCAAGGCCAGGCCGAGCATGGTCCCGATGCCGGGGGCGGTGCTGTACACCCCGACGGCCAATCGTCGATCCCGTCCCTCGAACAGGCTGGCGGCCACCTTCGGAGCCCCGACCGAGATGATGGGCGCCCCCAGGCCGAGCACGGCGGTGAACAGGAACAGCGAGGAGCCGTCCCAGGCCGCGGCCCGGCCGACGCCCGACACCAGCATCACCACCATCGATCCGAGGAGGGCCCGGCGGAGCCCGAACCGGTCGATCAACCGTCCCGCCGGGATCGACGAGCCGATGTAGACGAGCTGCCAGGCCCCGAGGACGAACCCCATCCCGGTGTCCCCGACGCCCAGGTCGGCCTGGATAGCCGGTACCAGGGCCCCGGTGGTGGCCACCAGCAGCCCGAAGGCGGCGTACACGGCCCACGCTCCGGCCAGGATCGCCCATCGACCGGTCCCGACGGCGGGGCGGCCGGCGGTCGGGGTCCTCAGATCCAAGACCTTCAACGTAGCGGGCGCGACCGGCCGGATTCCCAACCGCCGATCCGGGTGGCTGCCCGTCCGGCGCCACCCCATCTGACCGATCGGAGCCCAGCCACTAGGTTTGACCCATGACCGACGTGACGGACGAACCGGCCTCGATGACGGTCACGGCGGACATCGCCGCCGCCATCGACGAGGCGATCGAGACCCTGGCCCGACCCGGATCGTGGTTGACGGCGGCCGAGCGGCTGGCCATCGCCGAGCGGGCCCGCTCGATGTTCGCCCTGCGGGCGACCCCACCCTGGCTCCGGGATCCGCCACCGGCCCCTCCGGCCCTGACCGGGCTGACCACCGCCGAACCCGGGGCGGTCGCCATCGTCGACATGGTCGCCCTCGACGCCGCCCGGATCGACCGGGCCTGGGCCGAGGCCGCCGTCGCCGCCATCGGCGAGGAGCGGTACGTCGAGCTGACCGGCGTCGTCGCCACCGTCGTCATGCTCGACGTCCACGCCCAGGGCGCGGGCGTGGAACCGCGCCCCCTGCCGGTGCCGATCGAGGGCGACCCGAGCGGCGTGGTGCCGGACGGCCTGGGCGACATCGGGGCTCACGTCCGGGCCCTGGATCCCTTCCCCTACGCAAACGTGGCCCGGGCCCTCAGCCTCGTCCCGGACATCAACGCCCTGTTCCGCACCGTGATGATCCCCTGCTACTCCGCCCCCGGGTTCGACCGGCTCCGCTGGGACACACCGCTGAGTCGACCCCAGGTCGAGCTGGTGGCCAGTCGGGTGGCGGCCATGAACGAGTGCTTCTATTGAACGACCGCCCACGTCACGCTGCTCCGTGCGAGCAGCGACGCCGCAGGGATCGACGTCGATCTTCGGGCTCCGGTCGTGGAGGGGGCGGCCGACACCTCCGGGTTGGACCACGGGGAGGTCCTGCTCCGCTACGCCGAGGCCCTGGTCCGCGACGATGACGATCTGACCGGGGCTCGATCGGACCTGATCGAGGCGGTAGGCGCCGACGCCGCCGGCCACACCCTGGCCACCGTCACCGCCTTCTCCGGACTGGTCAGGGTGGCCGACGCCACCGGGATCCCGATCGATGACGGCCTGGCCGCGGTCAGCGCCGACACCCGGGATCAGCTCGGACTCGACGGCTACGCCGGGGCCGCCAACTCCCGATTGGACGAACCGTCGGCGTCGTTCGAGGGCATCGACGCCCTGTTCGGCCAACGCTGACCGCCGCCGGCCGCCCCGACGGCGAGGCGGCCCTCGGGCGAGGGCGCTCCTCCCCGGCCGTTCACAGCCGGTAGACGCGCCGGGCGGTCCCGGCGAACAGCTGGTCCTGCTCGGCGTCGCCGAAGCGGGCGGCGAGGCGCTCGAACGAACCCCAGACCACCGGGTAGTCGACGCAGAACCGGTCGACGGGGAAGTTCGACTCGAACATGCACCGCTCGGGGCCGAAGGCGTCGAGCATCGTGTCATACCACCGGGCCTGGGCGGCGACGAAGGCGTCGACGTCGGGGCGGCCGGTGCCGTCGAAGGGCCAGAAGCCGTTGTCCGGCATCGCCATCCCGCCGAGCTTTGCCACGACGTTGGGGCAGGCCGCCACCTCGGCCATGGTGGCCGCCCAGGTGGGAAAGATCTCGTCGTGGCGACCGGCGAAGGAGCCGACGCCGAGCGGGGTCGAGAGATGGTCGAGCACCATCGTGGTGCCGGGCACGGCCCGGGCCAGGTCGCGGAAGTCCTCGAGCTGCAGGTGGTACTGCCACGTGTCGTAGGTCAGCCCCCGCTCACCGAGGTGCGCCACGCCCCGCCGGAAGTCCGGGTCGGCGCTCTTGCCGGGCCCGGCCCGGCCCGGGATCATCAGAGGCTCGCCCTCCGGTGCGCTTGCCAGCGCGTCCCGGATCCCGCAGAACACGGGGCCGCTGGCGGCCTCGTGGGCGTCGAGCACCTCGTCCAGCTGTTCGAGGGGCAGGGTCAGGTCGGCGTGGCCCACGATGCCGAGGATGGTGGCCTCGTCGGATGCGACGCTGGCGGCGGCGAGCCGGGACACGAACTCGGTCTCGCCGACCGGGCGAAGGTGCTCGGGGCCGTCGTCGCGGTACTCGGCCCGGCACTCCATGAACACGGTGCCGACCAGGCCCGGCACCGTCGAGGTGTCGCCGTGAAGGTCCTCGAGCAGGTACCGGCCGACGGCGCCACCGCCGAAGTCGGGCCCCCAGAGGTGGTGGTGCGGGTCGATGATCTCGCGAACGCTCATGCCGGTCAGTCTGACAGTCGTCACGGCCCGGGACCGCCCCCACCAGCCCGTCCCGGCCGGCCAACCCGGCGGCGACGCCTATGCTCGCCCCATGGCAGATGACATCCAAGGCTTCGCCGGGCTGAACTTCGACGACGTCAAAGAGGCGGTCGGGCAGGTGGTCGGCTCCGGTGACGAGGTGGCGGCCGCCGTGTCGTTCGTGCGCGAACACGGCGACGACCTGATCGACCTGGTGGCCAAGCTCCCGGAGTTGCTGGCCTCCACGGCGGGCGCCCTGACCGAGGCGGCCGACGACGTCGGTTCCGCCGCCGCCTTCCTCACCGGCGGCCGGAACGCCGGACCCGGTGTGCAGTCGTTGGCCGGCGCCGCCGGCTCGGCTCTCGACGCCTGCCGGGACGAACTGGGCTCGGCCACCAAACTGCTCGACATCGTCGGCAACCAGTTCGACAAGCTGCCGATCCCCGACGGCGGTATCGGCGACAAGATCACCCACGCCGCCAAGCGGTTCGACACCGTCGGCGACCGCCTTGCGGAGGTGGCGGCCCAGCTGCGCGAGCTGGGCGACGCCGTCGACAGCGCAGGCCACGGCCTGGCCAACACCGCCAAGAAGCTCGAGGCGGGCGGCTCGGCCCTGGGCAAGTTCTCCGACTGAGGGCCCCAACGGCTCGCCGCCCCGACGGTGCGGGACGATCCGGGACGGCGCGCGTCGAAGGGGTCGGCCTCAGTCGGCGGTGGCGGCCACCTTGGCCATGCCGGTCACGACCTCGTCCCAGATCTCGGGTGGCAGGTCGTGACCCATCTCGTCGATCACCAGCAGCTCGGCCCCAGGTATGGCGGCGGCGGTGGCCTCGCCGCCCGATAGGGCGATGAGGGTGTCGAGTGGGCCGTGGATCACCAACGTCGGCACGTCGAGGGCGGCGAGCTGGTCGGTGCGATTGCCGTCGGCCAGGATGGCGGCCAGCTGGTGGGCCACACCCACCGGGTGGAACATCCGGTCGAACGACCGCCCCGCCACCTCCCGCCAGTCGTCATGGTCCTGATGGCTGCCGGAGATGATGCTTCGGGTCTTCACCGAGTGCTCGATGTAGCCGTCGCGGTCGGCCGGCGCCGGGGTGATCAGCACGGCGGCCGCCTCGGGCGTGGCCTCGCCGACCTCCCGGTTCCCGGTGGTCGACATGATCGAGGTCATCGACAGGATCCGGTCCGGCCGGTCGATGGTCATGCGCTGCACGATCATGCCCCCCATCGACATCCCGGCGATGTGGGCCCGCTCGGCCCCGACGGCGTCGAGTACGGCGAAGGCGTCGGCGGCCATGTCGGTCAGGCGGTAGGAGACGTCGTCGGCCCCGATGGCACCCCCGCTCTGGAGCGTGCCCAGGAGGGCGATCACGTTGGGCGGCGGGGCCTCGGTCTTCGACGACAGGCCGACGTCGCGGTTGTCGAACCGGACCACGTGGAAGCCCTGATCGACCAGGAGCGAGCAGAACTCGGGCTCGTAGTGGATCATCTGCGAGCCGAGGCCGTTGACCAGGAGGAAGGTGGGGTCGTCGGCCGAGCCGTGCGTCTCGTAGTAGAGGTTTACGCCGTCGGACGTGGTGGTGGTCGGCATGAGCGGGGCTGGCTCCTTCTGTTGCTTGGGTGGATCTGGCTGATGGTCAGTGGGAGACGGGGTCGAAGGCGAGCGGCAGCCGGGCCGGGCCCCAGATGCCGACGCCGTCGGGCTTCCAGGTGATCTCGCCGTCGAGGCGCAGGTTCGGCATGCGGCGGGCGAGGATGAGGAGCGCTTCCTGCATCTCGGCCCGGGCCAGGTTGGCCCCCATGCAGAAGTGGACCCCGAAACCGAGGGTGAGGTGGCCGACCCTGCCCCGGTCGACGGTGATGTCGAAGGACTCGGGGTCGGTGTAGAGGTCGGTGTCGTGATTGGCCCCGACGAAGCTGGGGAACACCAGCGTCCCGGCGGGGAAGAGCACCTCGCGATACTCGATGTCGGCGGAGGCGAATCGCCCGGTGCCGCGCACGGCGCCCAGGTAGCGGAACGACTCCTCGGTGGCTCGGGCCGCCAACTCGGGCTGTTCGGCCAGAAGCGCCCACTGATCGGGATGGTCGACGAACGTGGCCAGGGCGCAGGCCAGCTGGTTGCGGGTGGTGTCGGTGCCGGCCAGGAGCACGGCCTCGGCCATCATCACCAGCTCGGCGTTCGACAGCTTCTCCCCCTCCTCCTCGGCGGCGATCAGGTCGCTCAGAAGGTCGTCGCGTTGCTCGCCGCGCCGGGACTCGATCAGGTCGAGCATGTAGGCGTCGAGCTCCTCCCCGGCGGCGATCACCTCATCGATGTGGTCGGCCAGGTCGTCGTTGAAGTTCTTGAAGATCGAGCTGGCCCACCGGCTGAACAGGGGCCAGTCCTCGGCCGGGGCGCCCAGCAGCTCGCAGATGATGTGGATCGGGTACGGCTCGCACACGTCGGTCACGAACTCGCAGCGGCCGCTGCGGGCCACCGGGTCGATCAGTTCGTTGACGATCTTGCGCATGAACGGTCGGTACCGCTCGGCGGCCCGCGGGGTGAAGGCTCCGGCCACCAGGCGCCGGAGCCGCTGGTGCTCGTCACCCTCCATCGACAGGATCGACTTCCGCTCCTGGCGGGCCAGGTACCGCTCGTCGGTGATGTTGGACATCTGGGCCAGTAGTCGGGAGGCCTGGTACCACCGTCGATCCTTGAGCACTGCGACGCAGTCCTCCTGGCGGGGAAGGACGTAGCCGAAGGCGTTGCGGATCAGCCAGCCCTGATCGGCGAGCTCGGCCGTGGTCCGGCGGGCGTCGGGGCCGCGATGGGCCCGGGCGAGATCGAGCTCGGGCAGGTCCAGCTCATGCACGGGTACGGCCATCTCGATCCCCCTGATCGGTCGTGCCTTCCACCGTACGACGGCGGCTGTGACCGGTGCACGTCCGCACGGCGGCCCACCTCGCCGCCGCCCCGTCACCCGGACGGTGATGACTGTTTGACCAGATTGGTATTTTCGGTCAAACTGCGTCCATGGCAGCGGATGACAAGGCGGGACGGACCGGCCCGGGCCGAACCGGCAAGGTGGCCCAGCGCGAGGAGCGGATCCTCGACGCCGCCAGCGACCTGTTCGTCCGTTTCGGCTACGACAAGGCGACCGTCGATGAGATCGCCCGGGCCGCCGGGGTGAGCAAGGGCATGATCTACCTGCACGCCGCCAGCAAGCAGGACCTGCTGGAGAAGGTGATCGTTCGGGAGATGCAGCGGTACGGCCCGACGTGGCTCGAGCAGATGGACGCCGACGTCGAGGGCGGGACGATCGCCGGGCTCTACCGGGGGACGCTGCGGGCGATGAACAGCAGTCCGTTCATGGAGGCGATCTTCCAGCAGGACAGCCACGTCTTCGGCTCCTACCTCCTCCAGCCCGACAACATCTACCGTCGCCTGAGCGAGACCGAGGAGGAGCCGCACCGGACGACGGTCGTGCGTCGGCTGCAGGAGGCGGGGGCGATGCGCACCGACATCTCCCCCGACGTCATCGCTCACATCATGAACATCCTCGCCGTCGGGATGGTGTCGTCGGATCGGGTCTCCGCCGCCCGGCACATCCCGCCGATCGAGGACATCGTCGAAGGCATCGCCCTGATCATGGACCGGGCGCTGACGCCCGACACCGGAGCCAACCCTGACGAGACCAAGAAGATCGTCCGGGAGTCGAGCGAGCACCTCTACGAGTCGTTCGCCCAGCTGCTGATCGACGAGACGACGTCATGACCACGTTGACGCTCGAGGACGAGCTGGCGGCCTTCACCGAGACGACCACCTGGGCGTCGCTGCGCACCGGAGGCCACGACTGGCGCTACGCCACCCTCGGTCACGGCGACGAGTGGGTGATGGTGATCCACGGTGGCGGGGGTGAAGCCCGGACGATGTTCCGCTATGCGATGCATCTCGCCACCGACTTCAGGGTGATCGTGCCCACCCTGCCCGCCGCCATCGACCAGGTGTTCGACCTCACCGCCGGACTGGCCGACGTGCTCGACCACGCCGGCATCGGGACCACCCACGTCTACGGACCCTCACTCGGCGGTTGGGTGGCGCAGGCCTTCGCCTACGACCACCCGAACCGCGTCGGCAAGTGCGTGTTCTCGCACACGAGCGTCCCCCGGCCCGACGTGGTCGGCAAGCTCGACGCCGCCCGGCGGTTCATCAAGGTCGCGCCCTACGGCCTGTTCCGACGGATGTTCCTTCGGGGCATGCGGAAGAGCCTTCAGACCGACGTCCCGGACATCTCCGACGACGAGGTGCGCTTCTGGATCTCGATGATCGAGCCCAGGTTCACCGTCGACATGGACAAGAGCGACGTGCTGGCCATGATGCGGCTGCAGATCGACTTCCACCGCAACGCCGACTTCAGCGCCTCCGCCCTTCGCCGGGAGCCCGACCGCTTCGCTCTGATCTTCCACGAGAACGACGAGGACTTCGACGAGCGGGCCCGAGCCGAGATGAAGGCGCTCTACGAGCAGGCCGAGCTCACGGTCCTGCCCACCTACGGCCACGCCGGCGGCCTGGCTCGCCAGGAGGTCGTCGTGCAGACCGTGCGGGAGTTCCTCCGACGGCCCGTACCACCCACCGATGACCGGGCGACCGGAAAGGACAACACGTGAACGACCACGGCGACACGGCGAGGCCGGAGCCCGAATGGGGAGACCATGAACGCCTGACGATGGCCGACGGCGCCTCGCTCCTGGTGCGGCGATCGGGGCCCCGCGACGCACCGACGATCCTCTGCCTCTCGAGGCACGGTGGCAACGGGCTGGAGTTCGCCCGGGTGGCGGCCAGACACCAGGATCGCTTCCAGGTCATCGCCCTCGACCGGCGGGGCCACGGCCAGTCCGACTACCTGCCCGAGGATCGGTCGTACTCGCTCAGCCAGATCACCGACGATCTGGTCGACGTCGTCGAGCAGATCGGGATCGAGACGGCGGCCGGGGTCGGGGTGTCCCTCGGCGGGCTGATGCTCGGCCAGCTCCACGAGGCGAAGCCGGAGCTGCTCACCGCCGCCGTCATCGTCGACATCGGTCCGGAGAGCACGCCCCCCGGCTCGATGGAGGAGTTGGCGGCTCGGATGCAGAAGCTGAGCGGACTGCTCGGCGGTCGCTATGACAGCTTCGAGGAGGTGCTGGCCGCCTGGCGGGAGGTGCAGGCCGACCAGTGGCCGAACGTCGGCGACGAGGAGTGGGCGTTCTCCGCCGCCTGCTCCACCGAGCAGACCGAAGACGGCACGTGGCGCTTCGCCGCCGACGTCGACGGCTTCATGAACCGACGGCCGGCGGAGCCACCGCCCGACTACTGGCCCGCCTGGAAACGGCTGTCGGCCGAGGTGCCGACGATGCTCGTCCACGGTGAGCTGTCGAACGTGCTCTCGGCCGAGATCGTCGAGAGGATGATCGCCGGGACGGCCGTGCGGCCGGTGACCGTCGAGGGCATCGGCCACTGCCCCATCCTCGACGTCGACCCGCCCTCGTCCGCCATCGACGGCTTCCTCGTCGACGCCCTGTCGCCCACCGGCTAGCCCCCTCGCCCGACGAGGGCTGGGGTCGAGGGCCGGGGTCGGTCCCGCCCCGGGCCGGGGCTACCCGTCGACGATGACGGTGATGTCGTCCCAGTGCCAGGTGAAGGTCTCCGGCGTGCCGTTCTCGGCCTTGAGTGGGGTGTAGTTGTGGTCGGCGAAGACCACCCGGACCGGGCCGGTCGGGAAGCCGCCCTCCCGGGTCACGGTGAGGAACGTGCCGTCGGCCTGCTCGATGCTGAAGCTGAGGGTGCCATCGCCGTTGTCGCGGAAGACGTGGGTCCGGCGCATGCGGATGCTGTCGACGGCCGGGTCGTCGGGATTGAGCCACGGCCCGCCCCACTGGTCGGACAGGATCTCGTTGTCGACGCCGTTGTTGATCGAGAGTTCGTGGTTCTGGAACGACACGCCGACCGAGCCGAGCTGGGCGTGGGTGCTGGTCTCGCACGGGAACCACTCGATCGAGCACGGCAGATCCTGGAAGTCGAACCGGTCGGCAGGGATCACCTTGATCTCGGGGAACTGGCGGTTGCCCAACTCGGTGATGTTGACGTCCCACCGCACCTCCCGCACCCCGGTGAAGGTCTGCGTCGGGGTGAAGGCGCCGATCGAGTAGCCGGAGGTGTCGCCGATCGAGGTCATGAGGTGGGCCTTGGCCACGTCGCCGCCGGGCACGCACCGGTAGACCCACTCGGTGTTGAACCCGTCGCCGCGCTCGCCCCGGTCGATGGTGCGCTTGTCCTCCGGCGGGCCGCACAGATCGCCGGGGCCGGTCACGGCGTGGTCGCCGGGCCAGGTGACGTTGTCGGCGTTGACGAAGTCGTCGCGGTGGAAGATGCCCACGTCGAAGCGCTCGAAGGAGTCGGCGCCGGCGAAGTCCTCGAAAAAGGCGACGCCGTCGTCGTCGACCGGTGTGGTGCCCGGGGGTTCGGTGGTCGGCGTCGGCGGCGTGGTGGGCGCGGTGGTCGGCGGCCCGGGGTCGCCGTCGGGGGCCGTTGTCGGCGGCACGACGGTGTCGGCGGGCGGCGCCGGCTGCTCGCCCAACCACCACTGGACCCAGGCCAGGACCCCGGCGTAGGTGGCGCCGTCGTCGACGGTCACCCCGTCGCCCAGATACACGACCTCGATGGTGGGGGCGGCGCCGTCCTGCACCGTCCTGTCCTGTGCGCCGCCCTGGGCGTTCACCGCCAACGGCGCGGCGATGACGAGCAACAGCAGCGCCCCGAACCCGAGCATGACCTTCTTCATCGTCTCCTCCGACACCCCGGAGGGGGACGATATGCGACACCCCGCCTGCCGTCCGGGCGCAACCTGGGCGTTCGAGGGGCGCCGTCGAGGCGGTGTCCCGACGCCGGCCGAGATGCCCCGACCACCGGGCCCGGCCCGCGGCGAGGCCAGGCCGGCGAGGCCGGGGTCAGCCGCCGTAGTGGCTGATGGCTACCGGCCCGCCCCGCATCTCGTCGATCGCCTTGGTGGCGTCGGCCAGGGCCCACTCCAGCTCGGCGATAACGGCCTCCCGATCATCGGTGAAGGGCAACCGCTCCAGCACCGCCTCCAGCCGACCCCTCGACCGCCAGGCGGCCATGCCCGCCCACTCCGCCCACAGCAGGGTCGGGTCGTCGACCCCGATCAGGTCGACCGAGCGGCTCTGCTCATCGTGGGTGGGGTCGAGGGACACGTAGCCGTTCACCATCGAGATCCGCTCACCGACCAAGTGCAGGGGCCCGGCCCGGTGGACGACCATGTCGCCGTGGAGGGCGATGGCGTGGCCCGGCCCGGGCACGTCGGGGGTGACGATCCGGTCCTCGGGCGGGGTGCGACCGGCGGCGGCCAGCTCGGCCGCCTCGGCCTTGGTCCCCAGGAAGTACTGGAAGCGGCCGCCGTCGATCGTCGCCGGGTCGGAGACGGCGAGCACGTAGTCGAGGGGCAGGGTGTCGTGGTGCCACTTGTCGACGGCGGTGTCGATCGCGCTCGGCTCGTAGTTGAGGTGGCCGAGGTGGACCGGCATCGGGTGGGGGGCGATGGCCAGCCCGTAGATCGCTTCGAGGTGGGCGGTCACGTCCTGACTGATGCACAGGTCGCGCAACCACTGCGAGCGGTAGCAGCCGCCCCGCACCGTGTTCTCGATGCGCTCGCCGGCGGCCCGGGCGTGCACCCGCAGCCGTCGAGCCACTTCCAGCATGACGGCCGCGCCCTCGTCGCTGAGGACACGGAACGGCGACGACGCCGCCACCGGGGTGGCCTTGTTGGCAATCTCCTCCGACGAGTAGCCGAGGTCGGTCAGGTGGAGAATCTCGGCCGGCTCCTCGAGTTGCAGGTGGCGCTCGGGGTCGAACGCCGGTTCGTCATCCAACCACTCGTAGCCCGGGGGGCGGCTGGTGGGGAACGGGACGGCGATGCCCATCGGTACCTTCCTTGCTTCGTCGGCCGAACGGGCCGTTCCCCAGCGAGCCGACGCCGACCGGGGAACCTTGGAGGCCCGAAACTACAGTGGCGGAGCCATGGAGCGCCACGAACAGTTCTGGGCAACCACCGACCCGGTCGACGGCACCCGGTGGCGGATCGACGTGGGCTTCACCGACTCCTCCTGGACCTGTGTGTGGGGACGGGGTTGTGTCGGTATCGGCGACGAACCGGCCCCCGAGCGGGGCGAGGGCTGCTGCTCGGTCGGGGCCCAACTGCTCGACGAGTCGGAGGCGGGCCGGATCGGAACCCTCGGCGCCACCCTCGACCCGGCCCGGTTCCAGTACGCCGCGACCGCCGCCGACGGGGGGATCTACGCCGACGGCGAGCGCCGGGCCACCCGGGTGGTGGACGGCGCCTGCATCTTCCTCAACCGGCCCGGTTTCGACGGCGGCGAGGGCTGCGCCCTCCACCTGGCCGCCGTCGACGACGGCGACTCCCCCATCGACTGGAAGCCCGCCGTGTGCTGGCAGCTTCCGATGAAGGTCGAGGTGGGCGACGACGGCGTCCGGACCCTGCGCCGGTGGCGTCGGGACGACTGGGGGCCGGGTGGGGCGACGATGGCGTGGTGCTGCACCGAGCGGCCCGACGACGCCCGACTACCCGACGCCTACATCGGCGACCGGCCGGTGGCCGAGGCCCTGGCCGCCGAGCTGTCCGGTCTCGTCGGCCCGGATGTGGCCGCCGCCCTCCGGGCCCGGGCCGAGACCCGGACCCGGATGCGGACCCAGCCGGCACCACCGACGCAGCAGCACCGAGGCGCCACCGACGACGCTCAGGCGTCCTCCAGCGCCGCCAACCAGTCGACCCAATAGAACTGCCACACCTCGACGTCGTCATAGGTCGTGAGCCGCCGGTGCGACACCGACACCCGGGCCCGGCCGTCGTCCTTGGCGTCGACGGTGAAGTGGGCGACGCCGGGCCCGATCCCGATGCGGATGGCCTTGGCCCCCGGATCGGACAGCAGCTCGGTCCGTTCGCCGGGGAAGAGGTCGCCCCGGGCCTCGTCGTCGAGGAGGGCGGACCGCAACTCGGCGGCGGGTACGCCGACGGTCTTCGAGCGGCCGGCGGTGAAGGTGCCGTCGGGGCGTTCAAAGGGGAGCCGTCGGCCGGTGATGCGCTCGAAGCCGCCGGTCACCTGCTGGGACCACCACCCGTCGAGCCCGTGCTCGGCGGCGAGGTGGGCGGCGATGGCGGGGTGGCCGTCGTCGGCGCCGGGCCACGCTTCGAGCACGTCGACCCAGTCGTCCCAGCGCCGACCCGTCGCCGCCCGGACGGCGTCGTCGCTCACCTCGGGTTCCGACGCCCAGGGGCGACGGCGATCGGCTTTGGCCGCCTGTTCCAGCAGTACCCGCCGAGCGGCCATGTAGCGCTCGCCGGTCTTCTCCATGCGGGCCCGGACCCGCACCTTGAACGATTCCTGTCGTGTCATCTCGCTACCTCTCGGGCCGACGACCACCACATCGCCCCACGCACGACAACGGAGTCACCGACCCGGGTTGAGATGTCCACTTCCGCCGAGCACTCGTGGTCCCCTTTGCCTTCCGAGCCGACAGCGTGGGTGTCGGATGAAGGTCAGGCGCGGCGACACGCCTCGGTGCGAACCTTACCGACGCCGACCTCGGCTGTCCACCACCTCGTCGTCGAGGAGGGGCCCGTCGCTTCGGCGCCGATCATCATTCGCTCCCGCTACCGATAGCGACGATGATTGGCGGGTGCTGAACCGCCTCGACGACTACCCGATCCACCAGACGGCCGAACCGATCGCCCATCCGGCCAGCTCCGACCCCAACGTCTACGACCGAACGTGGTTCAACGGGTACAGCATTGACCACCAGCGGTACTTCGGTCTCGGCATCGCCGTCTACCCCCACCGCAATATCCTCGACTGCGCCTTCTCCACCGTGGCCGCCGGCGGTGGCCAGCACTGCTTCTACGGCTCCCGTCGGGCCCCGCAGGAACGCACCGACACCACGGTCGGGCCGTTCCGCTACGAGGTGGTCGAGCCCCTGCGGCGGTCCCGCGTCATCCTCGACGACAACGAGAGCGGGGTCGGCTGCGACCTGACGTTCTCCGCCCGTACCGGCCCGATCGAGGAGGCCCACCAGCGCCTCCGCCGACACGGCAGGGTGGTGATGGACGCCACCCGGTTCGCCCAGTTCGGGCGATGGTCGGGCACGGTCGCCACCCCGGACGGCGAGTTCTCCGTCGACGAGGAGACCTGGCGGGGCACCAAGGATCGGTCGTGGGGCATCCGCGGGGTTGGTGAGCGGGTGCACTTCGGGGCGCCCCACGACGAGATCCCGTCCGCCTTCTTCCTGTGGGCGCCCCTCGTCTGGGAGGATCACATCTCCCACGCCGTGTTCTTCGACGGCACCCGGGGCGAGGCGCTGGTCCGGGAGGGCCTCACCGCTCCCCTGTGGCCGAGCGAGGCCGACATCCCCGACGACCTCGACGACCCGGCCGAACGGATGGCCACCGCCGTCCACCGGGTGGACTACCACCCGGGCACCCGCCTCGCCCGCTACGCCGAGGTCGACCTGATCGACCTCTACGGCAAGGTGCGGACGATCACGCTGGAGCCGAAACTGCGATTCCAGTTCAAGGGCCTGGGCTACGGCCATCGGACGTGGGGGCAGGGTTTCTGGAAGGGCGAGTCGGCCGTGGGTGGCGAGAGCTTCGATCCCCTCGAACTCGACCTGCTCTCCCCCGACAACATCCACGTGCAGCAGGTGGTTGCGGTCTCCGACGGGGAGCGCACCGGTATCGGGGCACTGGAGCAGATCGTGATCGGCCCCTACGAGCCGGCCGGGTTCACCGAGCTGGTCGACGGTGCTCGATGACGGGCGGCCCCGCCGACGGCGATGCGCCTTGTCGAGGGCTCGACCCGGCGTGGCTGGCCCAGCAGCTGGCCGAGGGGTTCGACAGCGCCCGTCCGGCGGTGGCCTTCGATCGCTTCATCGGCACCGGGCAGATGAGTCGCAACGCCCGCTTCACCGTGGTGTGGGACGAGCCGACCGCCGGACCGGAGTCGATCGTGGTCAAAGTGCCATCGGGCAACCCGTCGACCCGCGCCGTCTCGGCCGACAGCGGGATCTACCAGCGGGAGTGCGCCTTCTACAGCACGGTGCGCGAGCTGGTGGATATCCGGGTCCCCAAACCGCTCGCCGTGTCGTGCGACGACGACGGCCTCGATTTCGCCATCCTTCTCGAGGATCTCCGCCGCTCGACCCAGGGCGATCACCTCGAAGGTCTCGACGACGGCCAGATCGACCTGGCCATCGGCCAGGCGGCCGCCCTCCACGCCCCGCTGTGGGATGTCGATCACCCGGCCCTGTCGGCGATCGGCTCCGATGCCGAGGACCGCGGGCGGCGGGTGCAGGCGCTGGTGGAGATGATCCTGCCGGTCTGCCTGGAACGGCTCCGGACCGGTCTCGACGACGATGTGCCCCGATTCCTCGACGCCTTCGTCCCCCGCATCGCCGACTGGGTGGCCACCCCCCGCACCACGGCCTCGGTCGTCCACGGTGACTTCCGGGCCGACAACTTCCTCTTCGGCGACCACCCCGAGGCGCCACCCTTGGCCGTCGTCGACTGGCAGACCGTGACCACGGGGGCGGGGGTGACCGACATCAGCTACCTGCTGGGCGGCACCCTGGAGGTCGACCGGCGGCGGGTCGAGGAGACCGCCCGCCTCGACCAGTACCGGGCGGAGCTGGCGGCGCGGGGCGCCGACTACCCGGCCCACGCCTGCTTCGACGATTACGCCCTCGGCACCCCACACGGCATCACCACCGCACTGGTGGCGACGGTGATGGCGGACGAGACCGAGCGGGGTGACGCCCTGTTCGCCCTCATGCTCAACCGCCACACCCATCACGCCATCGACGTCGATCTGCTCGATCGCATCGCCCCACCTCCTTTGTCCAACTCGTAACTAAATAGGGCCACCCGCTCGCCGATGCTGTCCGTGAGAGCCGAGCGACCGCCCGTGCGAGGCGGCCAGGGCCGGAAGGGAGTGGGGTGAACGAACGGGAGCTGATCGGGCGCTGCGCCGCCGAGGGTGCGGGCACGGCACTGCTCGTCGCCGCCCTGGTGGGTGGGGCGTCGGCCGCCGCCGCAGCCGGCGCCTCGGCCTTCGCGGCCACCGCAACCGGGGCCACCGCAGCCGCCCTCGTGCTCCATGTGTTGGTCGCCGTTCTCGGCCCGGTCAGCGGTGGCTACTTCAACCCCGCCATCTGCTTCTCGCTGGCCACGGCCGGACGACTACCGAGCGCCGAGGCCGCCGCCTACGTACTGGCCCAGCTCGGCGGGGGTTTCGTCGGCGCCACCGCGGCCAACGTCCTGTGGGGGGCGATCCCCATCGTGGGCCCGAGCTCCGCCATCCTGCCGGTGAGTACCTACGTGACCGAGGCGGTGACGGTCGCCGCCCTGGTCGGCGCCGTGCACGTGGCCCTCCGCAGCCGACGTACGGCGCAGCTCCCCACCCTGCTCCCGGCCATCATGCTTGCGGCGTCGCTGGCTCTTCCCGTCGTGTTCGCCAACCCGGCGGTGGCGCTGGGGGTCGGTGTGGCCGGAGGATCGCTCAGCCTGGGCTCCCTCTTCGCGCTGTTTGTGGTGCAGCTCACCACCGCCGCCGCGGCCGCCGCCCTGGTGGCCTCGATCAGCACCGGGGACGTGGAGCGGGCCATCGGTCGGCAGGTGGTCGAGGTCGACCTCGGCCCCTTCGCCGCCACCGCCGACCCCCGACACGTCCACCGCGCCCTGACCGCAACGATCCGCCCCGGCGACCGCGTCCGCCACACCTCGGACGGACGGTGGTTGGTCCACCTGGGCGACACCGATCCGGCGGCGGCCGACGCCATCGCCGATCGACTGGGCGCCGTCGCCCAACTCGCCCTCGGCCTGGCCGCCGACGCACCGGTCAACGCCCCCTCCACCGTCGGCGCCGCATCCGACCCGGCATCGACCCACGTGGCCTCGACCCACCTCGCCGCATTCGACCCGGCCTCGACCCACGTGGCCTCGACCCACCTCGCCGCATTCGACCCGGCCTCGACCCACGTGGCCTCGACCCACCTCGCCGCATCCGACCCGGCATCGACCCACGTGGCCTCGACCCACCTCGCCTCGTCCGAGCAGGGGGCGTCCGATGGCACGACCGGCGGTTGCACCGCCGCCGACGAGGTGGGGACGACGGCCGAGGCCTGAGCGGTCGGCGGGCCGGACGCTCACCGCTCGCCCCCTCGCCCTCCCGCCGGCACGGCGACCGGGCCACTCGTACCGGTTGACCTACCGTCGCCCCGGGTCGGCGTCGAGACGCAGCTCGTCGGCGTTCACCAGGTTGCCGAAGCGGTGGAGGGTGATCGACAGCGCCTGCTCCCGCACCAGGTGCAGGAACTCCAGCCGGCCCGACGGGGTGACCGGAGCCGTCGACAGGTGCAGGCCGCCCTCGGCCGCCACCCGGTGCTCCTCCGGTTGTGGCCGGAGGCCGACGTAGCGCACCCGCTCGATGCCCCGTCCGGCCGCCTCGATCAGCCAGGCGGCCCGGGCCGCCGGATCGGTGGCGACCTCGACCGGTGCGACCACCAGCTCGACCCCGGCGCGGTCGGCCACGGTTCGGAGCCGGTGTCGGTCGCGCTCGGTGGCGGCGGGACCGGCGACGAGGCCGACGGCGGCCAGCGGCCGGTAGCGGAACAGGTTGGCCTCACAGAACAGCCCGGCCGGGTCGTGGGTGGCGGCGAACTCGTCGGCCCACTGCCGCTCGTAGTCAACGTCGGCGCCGTCGTCGGCGGTCCAGGTGCCCAGCTGCAGCAGGTAGTTGGGGCCGCCGGCCTTGGCCCCGGGCCCGACCGAGCTGCGCTTCCAACCGCCGAAGGGCTGGCGTTGGACGATCGCCCCCGTGATCGGTCGGTTGACGTAGCCGTTGCCGACCTCGACGGCGTCGGCCCACCGCCGGACCTCTGCGGGGTCGAGGGTGTGGATGCCGCCGGTCAGGCCGAAGGCGCTGCTGTTGGCCACGGCCAGGGCCTCGTCGAGGGTGTCGACGGCGAGGAGGCCGAGGACCGGCCCGAAGCACTCGGTGCGGTGGAACCACGAGCCCGGCCGCACCCCGTCCCGCACGCCCGGGGTCAGAAGGCCCTCCGCCGTACGGCGCGGCGTCACCAACCAGGACTCGCCGTCGTCGAGCTCGTCGACCGCCCGGTCGAGGCGGTCGTTGCCGCCGTCGACGAGGGGGGCGAGATCGGTGCCCGGGTCGGTGGCGGGCCCGACGGCGATGCTCGCCACCGCATCGACGAGTTGCCGTCGGAACCGGTCGGAGGTGGCCATCTCGCCCACCAGGATGGCCAGGCTGGCGGCCGAGCACTTCTGGCCACCATGGCCGAAGGCGGACTGCACCAGATCCTGAACGGCGAGGTCGACATCGGCGCTCGGGGTGATGATCAGGGCGTTCTTTCCCGAGGTCTCGGCGAAGAGGCGCAGGTCGGGCTTCCACGAGCGGAACAGGTCGGCGGTCTCCGACGAGCCGGTGAGGATCACGGCGTCGACCGTTTCGACGAGATGGCGTCCGGCGTCGTCGTCACCGGTGCGGACGAAGCGCAACACATCGTCGGGCACGCCGGCGGCCCAGCAGGCCTCGGCCACCACCTCGGCGCACCGGGGGGTCTGGGGGGCAGGCTTGAAGATCACGGCGTTGCCGGCGGCGAGGGACGCCAGCACGCCTCCGGCGGGGATGGCGGTGGGGAAGTTCCAGGGCGGGATGACGCCGACGACGCCGTGGGGTCGGAAGGTGGCGCCGTGGACCGCGTCGAGGTCGAGGGCCCGGTCGCCGTACCAGCGGGCGAAGTCGACGGCCTCCGACACCTCGACGTCGCCCTCGCCCAGGGTCTTGTCGGCCTCGTGCATCATCGTGGCCATCAGCTCACCCCGGCGGTGACTCAACTCGTCGGCCACGGCGTGCAGGATCCGCCGCCGCTCGCCTGCCGGTCGGGCCGCCCAGGCGGGCTGGGCCGCGGCCGCAGCGGCGATCTCGGCCTCGACGGCGGCGACGGCGGTGGTGATCGGGGTGCGGCACCTCTGGGCCGGGCGGGCCAGGATCTCGTCGATCCAGGCCCGGTTGGCCGGGAGGCTGGGGTCGGTGTCGGGCTCGTTGGTGAACGGGGTCGTGTCGAAACCCTCCCCCGCCACCGGGTCCGCCCCGGCCGTCGGCGGCGCCGGCTGGCGGCTCCGATCCTGGGTCCGGCGGGGCTCGTGGCCGACGGTGTGACGGCGGGCCACGCCCCGACGGAAGAACTCGGCTTCGGCGTCGAAGGCGGCAGAGCCGGGAACCAGGTCGAACACCTTGCGGAGGTAGTTCTCGGGGGCGGCGTTCTCCTCCAGGCGTCGGAAGAGGTACCCGATGGCGACGTCGAAGTCGTCGGTCGCCACCGCCGGGGTGTAGAGCAGGGTGGCGGTTCCGTCACCGCTGACGTCGACGTTGACCGCCTTGGCCTGCCCGGGGGCCATGCCCTGCAGCATCTCGAACTGGACCCTGCCCGTCACCCCCCGCTGCTCGGCGATGAGGCGGGCCCAGGCCACGTCGAACAGGTTGTGGCTGGCCACCCCGATCCGGGTGCCCCGCAGGTGCTCGGGCCGCAGGACCCAGTCGACGCAGGACCGGTAGGCGGCGTCGGTGTCGAGCTTGGTGCTGTAGGGGGCCTGGGGCCAGCCGTGCATGGCCGCCTCCACCTGCTCCATCGCCAGGTTGGCCCCCTTGACCAGACGGATCTTGATCGTGCCTCCGCCTCGGTCGTGGCGATCGCCCGCCCAGCGGGTCAGATCCTGGAGGATGGCGAACGAGTCGGGCAGGTAGGCCTGGATGACGATGCCGGCGTCGAGCCCGGCCCGGGCCTCGGAGCCCAATACCCGCTTGAACGCCGCAACGGTGAGGTGGAGGTCGTGGAACTCCTCCATGTCGAAGTTGATGAAGGTGGGGGTGTCGGCCCCGGCGGCGGCGTCGACCAGATCGGCCAGGCGTTCCGTCAGCCGGTCGAGACTCTCCTCGTGGGCCCAGTGGTTGATGCGGGAGGCGACGGCGGTGATCTTGACCGAGACGTAGTCGACCTCGGGCACGGCGAGCAGGGCCTTCAGCCGGTCGAGGCGCTGGTTGGCCTCCCGCTCCCCCAGCACCGCCTCGCCCAGCAGGTTGACGTTGGCCTCGTAGCCGCCCCGTCGCTGTCGCTCCAGGTGGTCGGCCAGCGGCCCCTGCTCGGCCGGGGCGACGAGGTGGCCCACGATCGATCGCATCCGACGAGCGGCCAGCGGCATGACCAGGCCGGGGGCCAGCGGGGCGAGGCGGGCCCCGGCCCGCAGCAGCAACCGGTCGACGGGCGACAGGAAGCCCGGCAGCTGGGCTCCGCTCACCAGGGACCGGAGCTGCCGGGCCGCAATGCGCGTGCCGTCGGGACGAGCGACCCGGTCGACGAACTGCATCACGAAGGCGACGCCGTCGTCGTCGGCCACCAGTTGGTGGAGCTGGTCCATGGTGGCCCGTTCCTTGGCCGTCTCCAGCCCCTCGGCCCGCCGCAACCAGCCGTCGACGAGGGCGATGGCGGGCTCGACCAGGGCGTCGGCCCCCGGATCGCCCCCCGCATCGGTGTCGCCGACCACCCCGGTCTCGGACGCTGCGGTGGCACGGGGCAGATCGGTCGACGTCATCCCTCCATCGTCGGCGACCACCGCCGCCCGGTCTTGTACGAATCAGGGCCCCGAGGTGGCGGATTCCTACAGCCGAGCGGCCGGCCCCGCCGGTTCAGGAGCCGATGAGGTCGCTGCTGGAGGCCCGGAACTGGGCCGGCGTCCTGCCGGTGACGCGGGCGAAGCGGCGGGAGAAATCGGGTTGGTCGTAGAAGCCGGCGAGGTGGGCGATGTCGGCCAGGTCGGCGTCGGTCTCGGTCAGCAGGGTCATGGCCCGCTCCACCTTGACCCGGAGGACGTACTGCTTGGGGCTGAGACCGAACACCCGCTTCAGCCGTCGGTCGAGCTGCGACGGGGTGCAGTCGGCGACGGCGGCCAGGTCGGCCACCCGCAGCGGCTCCTGCAGATGCTCCCGCACGTGGGTCACCACGGGTTGGAGGCTGGCCACGGTCTCACCGTCGGTGGTCGGAGTCTGCAGGTCCCGGCTGACCGACACCAGCCCGATCGGTGCCGCCCCCTCGTCGGAGCCCGACACCGGCAGTTTGGTGGTGAGGTACCAACCGAGCTCGCCGTCCGGCCGCCGGATCAGCTCCAGTTCGTCACGCAGCGCTCCCTCGCCGGCCAGCACATGGCGATCCTGCTCCTCGTACCGCGCCGCCCGCTCGGGAGCGAACAGGTCGGCCACCCGACGGCCGATCACCTCCCGCTTGGACGCCCGACCGGTGCGGCGGACGAACGCGGTGTTGACCTCCAGGTACACGCCGTCGGCGTCCTTGGCGCAGAACATGACGTTGACCAGGGTCTCGTAGAGGGCGAGCAGCTCCCCCTGGCAGGGGAACGAGTCGAGCCGACCGGAGTCGAGCGGCGCAGCCCCGTCTCCCATGATCACCCCACCGAGACCAGGTCCCGCTCGCTGTGGTTGCACCGCACCGCCCGGCCGTCGGGGCCGATCACCACGATGTCCTCCAGGCGCATGCCCCAGCGGCCGTCGTAGTAGACGCCGGGCTCGATGCTGAAGGCGTACCCCACCGCGACCTCCGCCGTGTTCTCGGCCGTGACGTAGGGCTGCTCGTGCACCTCGGTGCCGATGCCGTGGCCGGTGCGGTGGATGAAGGCCGGGCCGTAGCCGGCGTCGGCGAGGACCGAGCGGGCGGCGTCGTCGACGTCGCACAGCCGGTTGCCGACCGCGGCGGCATCGACCGCCGCCTGCTGGGCGGCCCGCAAGGTGTTCCAGGCGCGCTGGACCTCGATGGGGACGGGCCCGGTGAACACGCAGCGGGTGGTGTCGCTGTTGTACCCCTTGTGGCTGCCGCCGAAGTCGAACAGCACCATCTCGTCGGGCTCGACCACCCGCTCGCCGGGATGATGGTGAGGGCTGGCGGAGTTCGGCCCCGAGGCCACGATGACGAACTCGACGGTGTCGTGGCCCACCTTCAGCAGGTTGTCGGCGATGTCGGTGGCGATGGCCTGCTCGGTCCGCCCGACCAGGGGGATCGCGCCGGACTGGACCATGGCCATGACCTGATCGGCCAGGCCGCCCACCACCTGCAGGGCCTCCAACTCGTCCTCGGTCTTGACCACCCGGATGCCCATCAGGGCCTCGGACACCGTGCGCAGTTCGAGCTCCGGCCGCTGCCGGGCGAGGGCGAGCACGTGCATCGCCCACAGGTCATCGGAGATGACGAGGGAGGCGGTGTCGCCCAGCACGCCGAGGGCGGTGGCCACCGGATCCTCCAGCTCGCTCCAGCTCGCCACGTCGAAGGCCTCCTCACAGCGCTCGACCCGACCCAACTCCAGCTCGGGGACGAGCAGGGTCGGGCGGTCGTGATCGGCCCGGGCCACGAGAGCGGTGAGCCGCTCGAAGGGCATGGCGTGGTAGCCGGTGAGGTGGGCCAGATCCGACCCGCCGCCGAGCAGCAGACCGTCGGCTCCCGCCTGGGCCAGGCGTTCCTGCAGCAGATGCCACCGATCGATGAGGACGGTCGGGGCAGGGGCGGTGGTGTTCATCGGCTTCTCCGTACGAACTGGTCGAGGGCCACGGCGGCCAGGATAAGCAGACCCTGGGCGAAGGTCTCGTATTGGGAATCGATCCCGAGGAGGATGAAGGCGTTGCCGATGCACTGGATGAACATCACGCCCACCACCGCCCGCCACACCGCACCCTCGCCGCCGAAGATCGACGTGCCGCCGACGATGGCGGCGGTGATGGCCCGCAGCTCGATGCCCAGTCCGAGCTCGGTCGAGGCGCTCCCGATCTTGCTGGCGGTGACCACCCCGGCCAGGCCGGCGCAGAACCCGGAGATGACGTAGGCCATCGTCTGAACGCCGGTCACCCGGATACCGACGAGGCGGGCGGCCTCGACGTTGCCGCCGACGGCGTAGAAGGCCCGCCCGAGCGTGGTGCGCGACATCAACAGCCCGAGCAGGACGGCGACCAGCAGGAAGAGCCACACCGACCACTTGAGGCCCAGGAACTTCTCGACCCCGAGCGTGCGGAAACTCTCGCTCGAGACCTGCACCAGCGCTCCGGAGGTGACCATGAACGCCAACCCTCGGAACACGAAGGCGGTCGACAGGGTCCCGATGAAGGAGTTGACGCCGGTGGCGGCCATGATCCCGGCGTTGACCAGGCCGAGCAGACACCCGGTGACCACCCCGAGCACCATGCCCAGGGTCGGGCTGGTCTGGGCCACCTCGGCCGCCACGATCGCCGACACCGCCAACATCGACCCGGTCGACAGATCGAAGATGCCGGAGATGATGCACACCGTCACCCCGCAGGCGATCAGGGCCAGGGGCACCGCCTGATCGAACAGGTTCGACCAGTTGCGGGCGGTGAGGAACCGCTCGTTGCCCAGGCCGACCCCGATGATCAACACCAGGAAGGCGATGAGGATGCCGTATCGGGCCATGATCGACCGGACGTCGATGGTGAACCGGGAGGCCGGGCCCGGATCTACTGGTGCTGTCGCTGTCATGCGCTCGCTGCCGTTTCGCTCAGGTCGTCGGGTTCGTCGTCATGCGGGTGGTCGTGGTCGTGCGGGCCCACGTCGACGAGCGGGTCGACGTCGTCGTCGGGGTCGGGATCGGGATCGGGGGCGGGGTCGTCGGGGTCGTCATCCTCGGCGTCGGTGCCAAAGGCGGCGGCCAGCAGCATGGGCTTGGTGACCTCGGCCGCCTCCGCCCGGCGGACGATCCGCCCGTTGCGCACCACGTAGATGCGGTGGGCCAGGGCAAGGGCCTCGTCGAACTCCGAGGTCACCATCAGCACGCTCATGCCATCGGCGGTCAGGCGCTTGAGCAGGCCGTGGATCTGCTGGATCGACACCACGTCGACGCCCCGGGTCGGCTCGTCGATCAGGTACAGCTGTGGGGGTGAGAGGAGCCAGCGGGCCAGGAGGGCCTTCTGCTGGTTGCCGCCCGACAGCGAGGTGATCGGGTTCTCCAACGAGGCCGCCTGGACGTTCACCCGCTCGGCCGCCTCACCCGCCCGCTGTCGGAGCAGGCCGCGCCGGACGATCCCGGCCGCGCTGGTCTCGCCCGGCTGGGCGATGGCGATGTTGGTCGACGTGCCGAGCACCGGGAAGATCCCGTCGAGTTTGCGGGACTCGGTCACCATGGCCACGCCCGCCTTCACCGCATCGGCCGGTCGCCGGAACCGGACCCGCTCGCCGTTGAGCTCGATCGTGCCGGTCGAGGTGGCGTCGACCCCGAACACGCCCCGCAGAAACTCGGTCCGGCCCGAGCCGACCAGTCCGACCATGGCCACGATCTCGCCCGGGTGGACCTCGACCGACATGTCGGTGAACCGGTTGCCCGACAGTCCGTCGACCTTGAGCCGTGGCGTGCCCGTCCGGTCGACCTCGGTGGTCTCCGGTCCGGCCTCCACCTCGACGTCGCCCACCATGTGGTGGACGATCTCCTGGGTGGTGAGCTCGGCCGACGGTCGGGCGTGGACGACGACCTCGCCGTCGCGCATCACCGTCACCACGTCGCACACGTCGAGCACCTCGTCGAGGAAGTGCGACACCAGCACCACCGACGTCCCCCGGTCGGCCAGGAGGCGGATGATCTCGTAGAGCCGGGTCGAATCGTCGATCGACATCGACGAGGTGGGCTCGTCGAGCACGATCAGGCCGGCGTCGGAGGCGAGAGCCCGCAGGATCTCCACCTTCTGCTGATCCGAGGGTGCCAGCGTGGACACGATGGCGTCGGGATCGAGGCCGAAGCCGAAGGACTCGATCAGTTCGAGGGCCCGCCGCCGCAGGGCCCGACCGTTGACGAGCCCGGCCCGGCTCGGTTGTCGGCCGAGGAGGATGTTCTCGGCCACGCTGAGGGCGGGCACCAGGGACAGCTCCTGGGCCACGAGGGTGACCCGGCGATCTCGGGCCTGCCGGGGGGTGGTGAACACCAGCTCCGCCCCGTCGATGGCGAGGTGGCCCTCGTCGGCTCGGTACACGCCGCACACCATCTTGACCAGGGAGGACTTCCCCGCCCCGTTCTGACCGACGAGGCCGTGGATCTGACCGCGCCGGAAGGTGACGTTCGCGTCGTCGACGACGCGGACGCCGGAGAACACCTTGGTCAGACCGACCGTCGAGAGAACGGTCGGCGACGCCGCGGCGTCGCCGACCCGGTCTCCCGAGGAGATCTCCTCGGTCAGTTCGTCCACTGACCTTCGAAGTCACCCAGGCTGTCGGCGGTGCCCTTGAGCACCGGGGCGAAGTCGTCGAGGTTGGTCGACGCCGGCGGGTTCTCACCGTTGAGCTGCTGCACGCCGAGCTCGACGCCGAGGCGACCGGCGTCCTGCACCACGTCGACCCACACGCCGTACCAGCGACCTTCGTTCACCGCTTCGACCGCCTGGGTGGGCGAGCCGTTGCCGATGAACTGCACGCCCTCGACGCCGTTGCTGATCGCCGACTGCTCGGCCCCGAGGATGGCCTGGGACGAGCCGACCATGACGTTGATCTCGTCGTTGGCCAGGAACACCGCATCGGCCGCCTCCTGTCCGGTGGCCTGGTCGTAGCCGCCGACGGCGTTGTCGACGAGGACCACGTTGTCGGCGGTGGCGATGGTCTCCTCGAACGCCGCGGTACGAGCGTCGTCGAGTGGGAAGTTGGCGAAGCCGATGAGGTAGGAAACGTAGCAGGGGTCGGTATCGCCACAGGCCTCGATGGCCATCTCCGCCATGCCCGAGCCGTTCTCGGCGATCGGGGTACCGGCGAACAACATGCCGTCGATCTGGGGATCGAGGGTCAGGAAGTCCGGACCGACGGCCGAGTAGACGGCGGTCACGGCGATGCCCTCGGCGATGGCCTCCTCGACCGCCGGGGTGATGGCGGCGCCGTTGTTGGCCGAGATGATGTAGATGTCGTAGTCACCCGAGGTGGTGGCGTTCTGGATCTGCTGGGCCTGGATGTCGCCGTCGAACTGCCCGTCGAACAGCTCGGCCTCCACCCCGGCCTCGGCGGCGGCGTTCTGCACGCCGGTCCAGATGCCCTGGGTGAAGCCGTTCACGTTCGAGTAGCCGAAGTAGGCGACCCGCACGTCACCGCCCGCGGCCTCTTCGGTGCTCTCCTCCGCCTCCTCCTCGGTGTCGTCGGCCTCGGCCTCCTCCTCGGCTTCGGCCTCGGTCGTCTCGGTCTCCGAAGCCGACGCGGAGGCGTCGTCGGCCCCCTCGTCGTCGTCGGAGCCGCAGGCGGCGGCCACCAGGGCCAGCGCCATCAGGGCTGCGAGCAGCCGAAATAGTCGTTTGGACATGTCCTCTCCCTTTTCCCCGTCCGATTCGGACGGTTCGATCAGTTCTCGCCCAGGCCGTAGACCGACCGGGCGGTGTCTTCCGAGATGACGCCGATGGCGACATCGTTGGCGACCAGCTCGTGGTCACGCTCCTTGGGGTCACCGAACCCACCACCGCCCCCGGTCATGGTTCGGATCACGTCGCCCTTCTTGAGGGCGACGTTGGCGCTCTTGAGGGCGTGGACCTCGTCCGGGGTGTCGGGGTTGATCACCACGTCCGGACCGGTGGCGTCCAGGCCGCCGGACAGCCCCCAGGCCGGGGTCCTGCTCCGCTCGAACCAGGTCGAGACCGTGGCGTCGGCCAGCAGCTCGAACTCACGACTGACGCCGACACCGCCCCGGTACCGGCCGTGCCCCGAGGAGTCGGTGCGGTAGCCGTAGCGACGGATGCGGAGGGGGAACTTCGTCTCCAGCACCTCGATCGGCATGTCCTTGAGCGAGCCGTTGACGTTGTTGATCATGGCGTCCTGGCCGTCGGAGCCGTCCCAGGCCCCCCAACCGCCGACGGTCGGCTCGACGTGGAGCCACGGCGCCTTCGTCTCGGGGTCGACCCCGCTGAGGAAGATCACCATCGAGTCGCCGTAGCTGGCGGCGGCCGCCCGATCGGGAACGACGTCGGACAGCGCCTTCACCACCAGATCGATCAGCAGGCCGAGCGGGGTGAAGTACCACTCGACCGGGAAGGGTTCGACCGCCCCGACCAGCGACCCCTCGCGCACGTCGACGGTCAGCGAGCGGAACGACCCGCCGTTGGGTGGGCTGTCGGGGTCGATCAGCAGCTTGTAGGCGACGCGGGCGGCGGCGACGGCCTGGGTGGCCCCGCAGTTGACCGGCCCCGGGCGGGCGTCGTCGGTCTCGGTCAGGTCGACGTGCATCGTGTCGCCGTCGATGACCAGCCGCAGTCGCACGGCCACCGGCTCGTCGGTCGCGCCGTCGCTGTCGATCGTGCCCTCGGCCCGGTATTCGCCGTCGGGCACCCGGCTGATGAAGTCGCGCTCGATCTGTTCGGACTGCCGGAAGATCTCGTCCCGGGCCGCCAGCACCGTCTCGGCTCCGAACCGCTCGAAGATCTCGGGCAGCCGCCGGGCCCCGGTGTTGCAGCAGGCGATCTGGGCGCCGAGGTCGCCGATGGCGCCGTGATAGAAGCGACTGTTGCGGCCGATGGCCTGGGTGAGCGACTTGACCTGCACACCCCCCTCGACCACCCGAACCGGGGAGAGCCGCAGGCCCTCCTGGAACACGTCGACCGAGTCGATCGTGCCCCCCGGATCCTTGGAGCCGACGTCGAGCCAGTGGGCCCGGGAGGTGGCGAAGCCGAGCAGCTCGGTCTCATCGGCGGTGAAGATCGGGGCCATGACCGTCATGTCGTGGAGGTGGGTCCCGGTGACGTAGGGGTCGTTCATGATCCAGACGTCGCCCGGCTCCCACGCCTCGCGACCGAACTGCTCCTCGATGGCCTCGGTGCAGGCCTCGAGGTTGCCGAGGAAGATCGGCAACCCGGCAGACTGACCGAGCACGGCGTGATCGGCGTCGAGGAGGGCGACCGAGCAGTCCTTCATCTCGTAGATGATCGGGGTGTAGGCGGAGCGGATCAGGGTAGCGTTCATCTCGTCGGCGACCGAGGTGAGCGCATTGCGGATGATCTCGACGGTGATGGGGTTGACGGTGGTCATCGGCTCAGCTCCCTAGGCGTTGTCGGTCGTTCGGTGGGCGGTGACGGTGCCGAAGGCGTCGACGTCGAGCCGCCAGTTCGGGGGGATGACGGTGGTGGCGGTCGCCTCGGTGATCACCACCGGTCCGGCCAGGGTCGTGCCCGGCGCCAGATCGTCGCGGGCCACCACCGGCGTGTCGTGGTCGGTGCCGTCGAACGACACCGGGCGGGGCGAGAGATCGAGTTGCACGTCGGCCCCCTCGAGCGGTCGGGGCTCGGCCCGGCCGAGATCGCCGAAGGCCGTGGCCCGGGCGATGACGAACTCGATCGGGGCGTCGGCGTTCGAGTGACCGAACCGGCTCTGGTGCAGAGCGTCGAAGGCGGCCTTTATCGAGGCCGGCCACTCCGGGGTGTCGACGCCGTCGGGCGAGCCGACGGGCACGGTCAGCGTGTACTCCTGGCCGATGTAGCGGGCGTCGATGGCGTGGCGGACGTCGATGGCGTCGCCCTCCACCCCCTCGGAGGCGACCTGCGCCGCCACCTCGTCGCCCAGCTCACCGAAGATCTTCTGCAGCGACAGGAGGTCGGCGCCCTCCAAGGCGTAGGGGAAGCCGCGGGCGGTGTCGCGCCGCAGCTTGGTCTCCAACATCCCCCAGGCCGAGAAGGCCCCGGGGAACCGGGGGACGAGCATGGTGTCGATGCCGAGTTCCTCGGCCAGGAAAGCGGCGTGCATGGGACCGGCACCGCCGAAGGCGACGAGGGCGAAGTCGGCCGGCTCGATGCCCTTCTCCACGGTCAGGGTGCGGATGGCCTGCGCCATCTTGGCGTTGACCACGTCGAGCACACCCTGGGCCATGGCGGTGACGTCGAGCCCCAGCTCGGCCCCGATCGGCATGAGGGCCTCCCGGGCCAGGTCGGGATCGAGGGCGAACTCGCCGTCGGCGAAGGCGCTCGGATCGACCCGACCGAGGGCGACGTTGGCGTCGGTCACGGTCGGCTCGGTGCCACCCCGCCCGTAGCAGGCCGGTCCGGGATCGGCGCCGGCGCTGCGGGGACCGACCCGGAGTCCGCCGGCCTCGGTGTAGCCCACCGAGCCACCGCCGGCGCCGACGGTGTAGATGTTGACCACCGGCATCAGCAATGGGAAGCCCTCGAGGGCGGCCTCGGTGTCGACATCGGCTTCGCCGTCGACGATCAGGCTGACGTCGAACGACGTTCCGCCCATGTCGACACAGATCAGGTTCTTGCGGCCGGTGAGTCTGGACAGCGAGACGCCACCCATCGCCCCGCCGACCGGGCCCGACAGCAACGTCTGGACGGTGTGGTCCCGGGCGGCGGCCGCGGTGATGATGCCCCCCGAGGACTGCATGATGTGCAGAGGGACGCCGAGGCCGTCCTCGGCCAGGCCCTCCGACAGCTCCTCGAGGTAGGTGCGGACGATCGGCGCCGTGTAGGCGTCGAGCACGGCGGTGGAGGTCCGCTCGTACTCACGCCACTCGCGGGCCAGACGGTGGGAGAGGCTGATCGGCACCTGGTCGCCCAACTCGCGGCGGAGGATGGCCTCGGCCGCCAGCTCATGGGCCGAGTTCTCGTAGCTGAACAGGAAGGCCACGGCGATCGAGGTGTAACCCCCACCCCGGAAGGCTTCGGCCGCCGCCACCAGATCGCCCTCCGACAACGGCGCCACCTCGGCGCCGGCCGGGTCGAGGCGACCCCCGATCTCGACGGTGTCGGACCGGGTGACCAGCGGTTCGGGCTTGCGGTACTGGATCTCGTACAGCGCCGTGCGATGGCCCCGGGCGATCTGGTAGACGTCGCCGGCACCGTCGCTGGCCAGCAGCAGGACCTTCTCACCCCGGCGCTGGAGGAAGGCGTTGAGGCCTTGGGTCGTGCCGTGCACGATGAACGACAGATCCGCCAGCTCGTCGACCACGTTGCCCATGGCGTTGCGAACCCCGGTGGTCAGCTGCCCGGGGGTGGTCGACGCCTTACCCGCCGTGTACTGGCCGGTCTCCTCGTCGTAGGCGACGGCATCGGTGAACGTGCCACCGATGTCCATCGAGACCCGATATCGACTCATGACGCCTCCGTCCGAAACTCGGCGAGAGCGACCTGGTAGAGGCCGCCGACGCTGTCCGCCGTGATGGGTTCGACCAGCAGGTCGTTCAGTTCGTCGCCCATGACGTTGCGCTCCGGGTGGTCGACCCAGGCCTGGTAGGCCTCGGCGTCGACCCAGGAGGCGGTGACCAGGATCTCGTCGCTCCGCAGGAGTAGAGAGGCGTCCTGACACCCCTCGACGCGAAGCGCCCGCTCGAACACCTGCTCCCGCCGGAACAACTCCACCACCGCATCGGCGCAACCCGGCCGAGGCCTCATCTTCAGAACCGAACGAATCACCAGCACCCTTTTGCTAAGTTCGCTATTGGTTCACGGACAGTAACTAGTTACCGATAGGTTTGCAAGCGTCAATCCATACCGGACAGACTGGCCACAGGCCGTGGCAACATCACGGCAACCGTTTCGTCGCCCGGCAAGCTGGAGCGGAACGTCCGCCGAACCGGAGGTAGGCAGGTTGGAAGTCGAGTTGGAGGCGGTCGGGCGGAACCTGGCCGAGTTGCGGGCGTCGCGTGGGCTGAGCCTGCGGGAGCTGGGCGAGCTCACCGGCTACACCAGCTCCTACCTGTCACAGGTCGAGCGGGGTGATTCGGTCCCCTCCCTATCGGGCCTGGCCACCATGGCCGCCGCCCTCGGGGTGGAGATGGTCAGCCTCTTCGAGCAGGCGGCCGGCCCCCGGATCCACATCTCCCGGGCCGATGAGCCACTGAAGCTGCGCACGGCGATGAGCGAGGACGACGAGCCGGCCCACCTGTATTCAATCCTCGGCGCCCACGGCAACGAGGGGGCCTACACCGCCCTGGTGCACGAGCTGCCCCCGGGTGAGCCGGCGATCCACTTCCGCCACTTCGGCGAGCGGTTCTGCCTCGTGCTCGAGGGATCGGTGACCATCACCATCGAGGGCGAGGCCCATCCCCTCGAGGAGGGCGACTGGCTCCACTACGCCTCGCACACCCAACACATGATCGAAGTCACGAGCGACACCGCCGCATCGGTGCTCTGGTTCGTGAGCCCCGCCATCTTCTGACCATCCGGAGCGACGACCCGACGACATGGCACGCAAGAACAACCCCGACGACAAGGACAACTTCAGCGGACTGAGCGAGGAGGTGGGGGCTCGCCTGGCCGAACGGCGACGGGAGCTCGGTGCCACCCTGCGGGACGTGGCGGCCCAGGCCGAGGTCTCGGCCAGTCACCTGAGCGAGATCGAGAACGGTCGCAGCCAGGTGTCGCTCCCGGTGCTCCTGCGCCTCGTCCGGGCGCTCGACCTCACGATCAGCGAGCTGCTCCCCCGTATCGGGGGCCAGCGGGTGCGGGGTGGGTCGCTCAACGACCTGGGCGACGGCATCGCCGGCCTGTCGCACCACGAGTTGGAGCTGGTGATCGAGCACCACCAGCTGGAGCCGAGCTCCTCGGTGCTGGTGGAGAACCGGGCCCTGGCCGACCTGCTGATCCACGTGCTCAGCGGCCGGGTCACGGTCGACGCCGCAGGCCAGACGATCGAGCTCGGACCGGGCGACTCGCTCGACACCGAGCGTCTGCCGCAGACCAAGCTGACCGCCGATGCCCCCGCCACCGTCCTGACCGTCACCCGATCGGAAGAACCATGAGCACCCGGATCCCGTTGCGGATCGCCACCGACGTGGGAGGCACGTTCACCGACCTGGTCGGCTTCGGCGTCGACGACGACGGCTCGCCGTCGGTCGTGACGGCCAAGAGCGACACCACACCCCCCGACTTCGAGCAGGGCATCTTCGAGGTGATCGGCCGCAGCGGCCTCGACCCGTCCGAAGTGACGGGGCACATCCACGGCACGACCGTCGTCATCAACGCCCTGACCGAACGCAAGGGGGTGACCGTCGGCCTGATCACCACCGAGGGGTTCCGCGACGCCCTGGAGATCGCCCGCGGCAACCGGCCCGATCTGTTCAACCTCGACTACGTCAAGCCGCCGCCCTTCGTGCCCCGCCGTCTGCGGCGCGAGGTGCCGGGCCGCCTCACCTACCACGGCGAGGAGCGGGTACCGCTCGACACCTCGGGCGTGGCCGACATCGTGGCCGACTTCCGGGCCGAGGGGGTCGAGGCGATCGCGGTGTCGCTGATCCACTCCTACGCCAACCCGGCCCACGAGCTGGCGGTCCTCGGCGCCGTGCGGGCGGCCTGGCCCGAGGCCCCGGTGGTGGCCTCCCACCAGATCACCCGGCAGTGGCGGGAGTACGAGCGGTCGAGTACCGCAGTGCTGTCGGCCTACGTCCAACCGACGGCGGCCCGCTACCTCGACCGACTCCAGACCGGCCTGGCCGGCCACGGCCTCGACGCCGAGACCCTGGTCATGCAGTCCAACTGCGGGGTGTCGTCGCTCACCACCGCGTCCGAGGTGCCGATCACCATGGTCGAGTCGGGGCCGGCCTCAGGGTTCAAGGGGGCGGCCGAGCTCGGTCGCCTGATCGGCGAACCCAACGTGATCGCCCTCGACATCGGCGGGACGACGGCCAAGTGCTCGTTGATCACCGACGGTCGGGTCCGCATCGTCACCGACTACTGGATCGAGCGGGACCACACCAACGCCGGCTACCCGCTGATGGTCCCCGTGGTCGACCTGGTCGAGATCGGCAACGGCGGCGGCTCGATCGCCTGGGTCGACGACTTCGCCAAGCTCCATGTCGGGCCCCGGTCGGCGGGAGCCGATCCCGGCCCCGCCTCCTACGGCCGAGGCGGCACCCGGGCCACCACCACCGACGCCAACCTGTGGCTCGGCCGCATCGGGCCGGAGAACTTCTGCGGGGGCGAGGTGGAGCCCGACCTGGCGGCGGCCGAGGCCGCGCTCGGCGAGCTGGCCGACTCGCTCGGGCTGGACACCGACGCTGCGGCCCGGGGCATCGTCCGGATCGCCAACGACAACATGGTCAACGCCCTCAAGCTGATCTCGGTCAATCGGGGCTTCGACCCCCGCGACTTCACCCTGGTCGCCTTCGGCGGCGGCGGCCCGATGCACGCCGTGGCCCTGGCCCAGGAGCTCGGCGTCCGCAGCGTGGTGGTGCCCCAGGCGGCCTCGGTGTTCTCGGCCTGGGGCATGATCATGTCCGACCTGCGACGCGACCTGTTCCGCACCCTGGTGACCCCTCTCGGGGTCGACACCCTGGCCGACGTCACCGAGGCCTACACCCAGGCCACGGCCGAGATCACGGGCCGGTTCACCGGCGATGGCGTGACCGCCGACGAGGTGGGCGTCGAGCGCTTCGCCCAACTCCGCTACCAGAACCAGGAGCACACCTCCGAGGTGGCCATCACCACCGACGACCTGACGGCGGACGGTGTGGCCGCCCTCATCGAGCGGTTCCACACCCAGTACGAGGCGGAGTACACCTACCGGCTCGACGCCGAGGTCGAGTTCGTCGGCCTCCATCTGGTGGCCACCGCCGACATCGGCAAGCCCGACATCGTCGAGCAGCCCCTGGGGGACCGCGACCCCTCCCCCGCCGTCGCCGGCACCCGGCTGGTCGACTACGCCACCGACGGTCGCCACGAGGCCACCCTCTACGACGCCGACCGCCTCCGGCCCGGCATGGCCTTCACCGGGCCGGCCGTGATCGAGGGCGCCGGCACCTCGGTCGTGGTCCACCCGGGCTGCGGGGTGAGCATCGACGGCTTCGGCAACACCCGCATCGAGCTGCCAACCGACCCCACCACGGCGCAGGAGGCCGGCCCATGACCACCACCGACCCCACGACGACCGACGACACGACGGCGACCGGCCGGACCACGGCACCGGACGGCGGGTACGACCCGATCACGATCGAGATCATCCAGAACTCGCTGCAGGCCACGGCCGACGAGATGTTCGCCGCGATGCGCAAGACGGCGATGAGCTCGATCATCTACGAGGTGCTCGACATGGGCACCGGGGTCACCGACGCCCACGGCGAGATCGCCTCGTCCGGTGCCGGGATCCCCGCCTTCGTCGGCGTGCTCGACAAGGCGGCCAAGGTGATCATCGAGAAGTTCGACCACCAGGGCGGGGTCGAGCCGGGCGACGTGTTCCTTACCAACGACCCCTACCGGGGCGGGGTGACGCACCTCAACGACATCGTGGTGCTCATGCCGGTGTTCGCCGGGGGCACCCTGATCGCCTGGACGGCCAACATCGCCCACAACAGTGACGTGGGCGGCATGGCGCCCGGATCCCTCACCGGCGAGGCCACCGAGATCTACCAGGAAGGACTGCGCATCCCGGCGATCAAGGCCATCTCCCGGGGCGAGGTCATCCCCGCCGTGATGGACATCATCCTGGCCAACTCCCGCATGCCGGAGACCATCGAGGGCGACGTGTGGGCCGCCATCGCCGCCGTGCGGATCGGGGCTCGACGGCTGGCCGAGGTGGCGGCCAAGTACGGGGCCGACGTGTTCGTCGAGGCCATGCGACGCCACATGGACCACGGCGAGGCGGTGGCCCGCAAGGCACTGGCCGAGCTACCGGCCGGCACGTACGAGATCAGCGAGGAGCAGGACAACGGCCTCGTGCTCAAGGCGTCGATCACGATCTCGGCCGAGTCCTTCGTCGTCGACCTGCGGGACAACCCGCCCCAGAACGACGACCCGAACAACTGCTCGCGCGATGCGGTGATGGTGGCGGCGCAGATGATCTTCAAGTCGCTGACGGCACCCGATTCGCCCGCCAGCAGCGGATCGTTCCGGCCGATCGAGCTGCTGACCGAGCGGGGCACGGTGTTCGACGCCGAGGAGCCCTCGCCGATGGGCTTCTACTATGAGCTGGAACTGCGGGCCTACGACCTGCTCTGGCGGTGCCTGGCCCCGGTCGTCCCCGACGTGTTCGGCGCCGGGCACTTCGCCTCGGTGTGCGGCACGTTCATCGGCGGTGTCCACCCCGACACCGGCCGCCAGTACACGATCATCGAACCCCAGCTCGGCGGCTGGGGCGGCACCCATGCACGCGACGGCAACTCGGCGATGTTCTCCGGGTTCCACGGCGAGACGTACAACTGTCCGGCCGAGATCAACGAGATCCGCAACGGGCTGTTCGTCGAGCGGATGGAGCTCAACACCGAGCCCGGAGGCGAGGGCCGCACCACCGGCGGCCGGGGCATCGTGATGGAGTACCGGGTCCGCAGCAACGACGGCTACCTGACGATGGACTACACCCGCTCGAAGTTCCCGGCATGGGGCACCGAGGGCGGGCTCGACGGTTCACCCAACTACTGCGAGGTCGTCCGAGCGGCCGACGGCGACACCCAGCGGTACTCGTCGGTGTCCGGGCTCGACACCTCCGAGGGCGACCTCATCCGCATCGTCACCGGCAACGGCGGCGGCCACGGCGACCCCCGTGGACGGAATCCCGAGCTGGTGCGGGAGGATGTGAAGAACGGGCTGCTCAGCGCCGAACGGGCGGCCGAGGTGTTCGGGGTGACCGTCACGGACGACGCCGACGGAGACCCTGCGGTGGGCGGTGAGAACCCGGCCGACTGAGCACCGCCGGCTGAGCGATGCCGACCGGGCACCGCCGATGAGGGGCCGACGGGGCGGTATCGACGGCGTCGTCAGCAGCTGAAGTCGACGGTGAACGTGGTCTCGTCGCCGTGAGGCTGGTTCGGGCCGAGCGGCTTGGCCTCGACGGTGCCGGTCACCGTCCCCCCGTCGACGACGAGCGTCGAGCCATCGCCCCGCAGGGGGTAGATGATGGACGCGTTCTTGCCGTCGGCGTCGAAGCCTCCCTCCAGGGCACCGGAGAAGAGGGTTTCGTCGTCGCTGAAGCCGGCCCGGATCGCCGTGAACAGCCAGGCACCGTCGGCGGTCCGCCCGATGAGGTCGTAGCCGGTCGAGGGCAGGGCGTCGGGGTCGGTGGCGCCGGTGATGCACGAACTCAGATCGGTGATCTCGTACACGGTACCGTCGCCGACGGTGACCGTCCCGCTGCCCCCGCCGCTCGGGGCCGCATCTTCGGCGGCCGGATCGGCCGCCGGTTCCCCGGAGCCCTCGTCGGTGCCGCCGGTCTCGCCACCGCCGGTGTCGGAGTTGGCGTCGGCTGCGGCATCGACAGGGGCGTCGGCGGCGTCGGTTGCGGTGCCGCCGTCGTCGCCGCCACAGGCGGCGAGCAGCAGAGCGGCGGCGAACCCGGCGACCGTGAGTCGGAGGTGCATTCGGTGTCCTGACGTTGCGTGGATCGACGGGCGCCGTCGGCACCCACGTTCTGGGGGCGTTCCACGCCCGGGAACAATGTTCCACGAGCGCCGCTCGGACGGGGTGGACCATCGCTCGACCGCGGCGCGAGCGGCGCCGGATCATCCCGGCCCCAAGGAGAATGCGCCGCCGTGCGTCGGCGTCTGGGCCGACGGCGGACGCTGCCGGCGGGCACCTCGGAGTCCGAGATACCGAACTGCAACGGCCATTTCGAGTTCCGACCCTGACGGCTTCCCGCTCGACGGTCATGGCCCCGCACGCGTCTGCGTGTGGGGCCATGATGATGCTGGACGCGTGTCGGCACCGTGATCCTCTGACGGTAGATTCCCCCAACTCATGGGGAGATGTGCTCATGCGTAGCCCGACCGTTACGCCACCGTCGGAGCAGCGACACCGCCGAGTCGACGGCGGGACGACCACCGGGCGGCCACATCGGGACCTGGCCCGGCAGGCCTTCACCCCGATCGGTTTGGAGGAGGCGATGAGGGTCGAGCTGATGAGCCGGCTCGACACCAAGGTGGCCGTGCCCCTTCCGGCGCTCACCACCATCCTCGAACGGTTGGCGGCGGCCCCCGGTCGACCGTTCCGGCTCGTCGCCACCCCGATCGGTGTCGCCCCCCGCTACACCACGCTGTACTTCGACACCGCCGACCTCCGCCACTACCTCGCCCACCACAACGGTCGCCGCCGCCGGGAGAAGTACCGCTACCGGCACTACCACAGCACCGGGGCCACGTTCTTCGAGGTGAAGCGGCGCTCCAACGCCCGCCGAACATCGAAGGAACGGGTCCCGACGCCGGCCATCGGCACCCGACTCGATCGCGGCGAGCGAGCCCTCATCGGGCGCCTCGGGGTGACGGCGGGGCCCATCCGGCCGACCCTGGAGGTGATCTACGACCGGATGACCCTGGTCGGCACCGGTCGTCGCGTCACGATCGACCTCGGGCTGCGCTGCCGGGCCGTCGATCACGAGGGCCGGGCCCGGGGACCGGTCGCCGACTTCGGGCACATCGCCGTGCTCGAGGTGAAGGAGACCCGCCGGGACCCACGGTCGCCGGTGGCGGAAGCGCTCCGGGAGCACGGCCTCCGGCCCCACGGCATGAGCAAGTACTGCCTGGGCGTGGCCAGCTGCATCGACGGTGTTCGACGCAACGGATTCGAACGGCGGCTGAAGCAGGTGAGGGAGCTCTAGTGGCCGACATCGAACTGTTCGGGCGACGGGTGATGCAGTCGGAGGACGTCGCCCTGCTGCTCTCGAGCCTTGTGCTCAACGTCATCGTCCTCGGCGTGATCGTCGGGTTCCAGTACTACCGGCAGACCAGGGATCGCGATCACACGTTCATGATGGTGACCCTGAACCTCGTGGTCTTCCTGGTCGGCTTCTTCATGAACAGCGTCCAGATCGGCGTCGGCTTCGGGTTCGGGCTGTTCGCCCTGTTCGGGGTGGTGCGCTACCGAACCGAGTCGGTCCCGGTGCGCGAGATGTCCTACCTGTTCGCCGTGATCGCGGTCGGTCTTACCAATGCCGTCGGCGCCGACGTGCTGTCGTGGGTCGAGGTGATCATCGCCGATGCGACCATCGCCACCGCCCTTGGGGCGTTGTCGGCGACGTTCTGGCGACACGGCCGCTTCGAGCGGCGCCTCGTCTACGACCAGGTCGAGAACCTCCGTCCCGAGCGCCGGACCGAGCTGGAGATCGACCTCTGGGAGCGGACCGGGATCATCCCCCTCGACATCCAGGTGGTGTCGATCAACCTGGTCAACGACTCCGCCGTTCTGCGCCTCACCTGCGACAGTCGGGTCGGCGGCTACCTGCCGATGGTCGACGTCCGCGCCCCGCAGGCCCCGCACCCCGGGCCGAGCGCCGCTCGGCGACCCCAACCGACCACGAAGCGGCAGGCGCCCCCGCCCCGGCCTCCGCCCCGAACGGGGGTGCGACCGTCGCCTACGCCCGATCGACCGCTGCCTCCTCAGGCCGCTCCCGTCCCCTCACGCCCGCAGCCCACGGCCGCCCTCGGCAACGGGCGCCACCGGACCGACGAGGGCGGCATTCTCCGGCATGATCACCCTGACGGTGGCGGGGCCTAGGCGCTCACCGCCGACCTCGACCGGAGGGACCGACGGGCGGCCCGGCCGGAGATCAGTCGATCGTCTTCGGGTAGTACCGGCCGGGTTCGAGGGCGCCGGTGTCGGTGTTGAAGTCGCCGTCGAAGGGCCAGTCCTGATCGGGCGCAGGGAACTGCACGAAGCGACCGAAATCGCCGCCTCCCGACGCCTCGTTGCCGACCAGGGACCAGGCCTGACGCTTGTAGGTCCAGGTGTCGGGGGCCAACCGATGGGTAGCCCGCCAATGGGCGAAGGCGCCGTTGCGGTCGCCGTCGCGCCACAGCCGTTGCCCGAGCTCGAAGTGGGCGGCGGCCGCCGACTCATCGGCGCCCCGGGGTTGGGAGGCGGCGACGGCGGCGTCCGGGGTGAGCGCGAAGGCGGAGGCGGCGCCGTTGGCCGCCCAGTGGCGGACGGCGTCGGCGTAGGTGCTGCGATCCTGACCGGCCCGAAGCGCCGCCATCGGATCCTTGCCCGCCGCCTCGGCCTCCTTGGCCCGCTCCTCGAGAATGTCGGCCAACCACGGCGGGTACTCGGCCGGACCGGCCCATCCGGCTTCAGCCGGGCGAACGATCAGGCCGTCCTCGTCGATCCAGACCACGTTCGGGATGTTGACCACGCCGAACAGCCGCTCGAGCTGGTGGTGCCGATCGATCAGCGACGGGTGCTCGGGAGCGGCCGCCTCGACGAACTGGCGCGAGGCGTCGACACCGTCGGTCTCGATGGAGACGGTAATGATCTCGATCGTGTCGCCGTGCTCGGCCTGGAGCTCGGTGCGCAGAGCCTGCCACCCGGGCAGGTCGTAGCGGCAGCCTCAATAGGGGGCCCAGGCGACGAGCACGACCTTCCGTCCCCGGAAGGACGAGAGCCACACCTCGCCACCGTCGAGATCCTCCAGGACGACGTCGGGAGCCTCGGCCGTCACCAGGGCACGCCCGTGGAGCGACTCGGGGCCGAGGGCGAAGAGGCCCCGCTCCTCATCGCGCACGATGGCCATGCCCAGTCGCTCGGCCGTGGCCACCGGGTCGAAGTCACCGTCGCCGAGGGGCACGCACACCTCGCCCTTGCAGGCCCCTTCGGGCTTGATCTCCCAGCCGGTGCCGGCCTCGAAGGCACCGATGTCGATATCGAGCGTCTCGGTAAGCACGTCTCGAACGCTAGCAAACGCGCCGGATCGGCACCGGTCCGCACCCGGGGGTGCGCGCTCGGCAGGCGCCGCTCACCCCGGTCAGGACGACGTGGCGCCGAACACCCCGACCGCCAGTGGCCCGAGGCGCAGGGGCAGGGCCTGCTCCTGGCCGTGTGAGGCGGTGGGCACCGTCGACACCTCGCCGGTCTCCACCCCGGAGCCGCCGAAGGCCTTGGCGTCGGTCTCGACCAGCGGCGTCCACGTCCCGGCCGTCGGCACACCGATGAGGTAGTCCTCGCGGGGCACCGGGGTGAGGTTGGCCGCCACCACGATCGACGGGTGTCCATCGGCTCGGCGCACCCAGGCCAGCACGGTGTTGGCGGCGTCGTCGCCGATGATCCAGTCGAACCCCTCGGCGGTGCAGTCACCCCGGTGGAGGGCGGGGGCGGAGCGGTAGGCCTGGTTGAGCGTCCGCACCAGGTTCAGCATGCCGGCGTGGTCGTCCTCGGCCAGCAGCCCCCACGGCAGCTCGGCCTCGTGGTTCCACTCCCCCGGCACGGCGAACTCGCCGCCCATGAACAGCAGCTTCTTCCCCGGCGTCGTCCACTGGTAGGTCAGCAGTAGGCGCAGGTTGGCCAGCTGCTGCCACCGGTCGCCCGGCATACGGTCGAGCAGGGAGCCCTTGCCGTGCACCACCTCGTCGTGCGACAGCGGGAGCACGTAGTTCTCCGACTCGCGATACACCGCCCGGAAGGTGAGCTCGTTGAGGTGGTGGGAGCGGTGCACGGGATCGCGACCGAGGAACTGGAGGGTGTCGTGCATCCACCCCATGTCCCACTTGTACCCGAACCCCAGGCCGCCGTGATCGACCGGCTTGGTGACGCCGGGCCAGGCCGTCGACTCCTCGGCGATGACCTGGATCCCCGGGTGGCGGCCGTAGAGCGATCGGTTCAGCTCCTGGAGGAACGACACCGCCCCCAGGTTCTCGTTGCCGCCGTGTTCGTTCGGAATCCACTGCCCCTCGGCCCGGGAGTAGTCGCGGTAGAGCATCGAGGCCACGGCGTCGACCCGCAACCCGTCGACGTGGTACTCCTCCACCCAGAAGTGGGCGCTGGACAGCAGGAAGCTGCGCACCTCGGACCGGTCGTAGTTGAAGATCGAGCTGTCCCAGTCCGGGTGATGGCCGAGGCGGGGGTCGGCGTGCTCGTACAGATGAGTTCCGTCGAAGGTGGCCAGACCGTGGACGTCGCTCGGGAAGTGGGAGGGCACCCAGTCGAGGATCACCCCGATCCCCTGTCGATGGAGGGTGTCGATGAAGGCCTTCAGCTCCGACGGGGGCCCGTAGCGGGCGGTGGGGGCGTAGTAGCCGGTGGCCTGGTAGCCCCAGGAGCCGTAGAACGGGTGCTCGGTGACCGGCAGCAGCTCGACGTGGGTGAACCCGGCGTCGACGGCGTAGTCGGCCAGCTGTCGGGCCAGGGCCGGGTAGCCGCCGGGCTCGAATCGCCACGAACCCAGGTGCACCTCGTAGATCGACACCGGGGCGTCGAGGGCGAGTCGTTCGCCTCGACCGGCCATCCACTCGGCGTCACCCCAGTCGTAGGACAGGTCGGCGATGGCGGAGGCGGTGGCCGGCGGCTCCTCGGTGGCGAAGGCGAACGGGTCGGCCTTGTCGAAGGTGGCGCCGCCCGGGGACGTGATCCGGTACTTGTACCGCTGACCCACGGCGGCCGGGAGCGTCCCCCGCCACACGCCGGACGGATCGGGATCGAGGCCGTCGCCCTCACGCGGTTGCCAGCTGTTCATCTCGCCCACCACCTGGATGGCCCGGGCGTTGGGGGCCCACACCCGGAAGGTCACCTGTCCGTCGGCATCGGGATGGGCGCCGAGCACCTCGTAGGCGGCGGTGTGCGTTCCACCGTTGAACGACCAAGCATCATCGGCGGTGAAGGAACGGCCTCGGTTCATGGTTCGCAACCTAGCCGGGACGGAGTGGCCCCACGTCACAGTGGTACGGCCGCCCTGCCGCCTGGCGTTATCATCGGTCGCTCATCCCGTCCCCCTGCCAGGAGCAGTATCCGTGAACGACGCCGAGGTTTCCGCCGCCCTGACCCGGCTGGCCCGCAGCCACACCTGGACGTGGTCCGCGACCGCCCGCGACCTGTTCGACGCCCTCGACACCGACGACGGCGCCCGCCACCACCCGACGGCCCTCGTGGCGGAGGCCGATCCCGCGGTGTTCGTGGCCATGGCCGACAACCCCGATTTCGTGGCCCGTCTCGAGGCCGAGCTGGCCCGCACCCCGGCGCCGAGGACCGAGCGCCCCGACGTGGCCTACTTCTCTCCCGAGTTCGGGATCAGCGAACTGCTCCCCCAGTATTCGGGCGGGCTGGGCATCCTGGCCGGCGACCACCTCAAGGCGGCCAACGACCTCGACGTCTCGCTGTGCGGCGTCGGCCTGTTCTATCGCCAGGGGTTCTTCAGCCAGGGTGTGGTCGACGGCCAACAGAGCGAGTCGTACCCCACCTACACCCCCGAGGGCCTGGGCTGCGTCGACACCGGCGTCACCGTCACCGTCCCCGTCCCCGGCCGTCAGGTGTCGGCCCGGGTGTGGCGGATGGACGTCGGCACCGTGCCCCTGCTGCTGCTCGACACCGACGTTGCGGTCAACGCCGCAGGCGACCGGGCCATCACCGATCGCCTCTACAGCGGCGACCGTCGTCACCGCCTGGAGCAGGAGATGATCCTGGGCGTCGGCGGGGCCCGGGCCCTGACGGCTCTCGGCTGGGACGTGCCCGTCCACCATCTCAACGAGGGCCACGCCGGGTTCCTGATCCTCGAACTGCTCGATCGGCGCATCGCGGCCGGCGACTCGCTGGCCGACGCCCACGCCGCCCTCGGCCCCGGTCTGGTGTTCACCACCCACACCCCGGTCCCGGCCGGTATCGACCGGTTCGAGCCCGAGCTGGCCACCGAGTACCTGAAGTCGTGGGCCGCCGCCTGGAAGATTCGGGTCGACGATCTGCTGGCGTTGGGCACCGACCCCCAGGACGATCCCCCGGCGTTCAACATGGCCGCCTTCTGCCTCCGCACCGCCGCCCGTACCAACGGCGTGTCGAAACTGCACGGTGAGATCAGCCGCAAGCTGTTCGCCGCCGTGCCCGGCGGAGACGCCATCACGTCGGTGACCAACGGCGTGCACGCCCGCACCTGGATCATGCCCGAGCTGCAGGCTCTGTTCGACGACGCCCTCGGCGCCGGTTGGGCCGACGGCGACCCCGACGCCTGGGCCGCCGTCGCCTCCCTCGACGCCGCCGCCATCGCCGAGATCCGCCGGCTGGGCGCCCTGCGCCTGCAGGCCCTGGTGAAGGAACGGCTCGGTGCCGCCTTCGATCCCGAGGCCCTGACCGTGGGCTTCGCCCGCCGCTTCGCCACCTACAAGCGGGCCAACCTCCTGCTCCAGCCGGCCGAGGAGCTCGCGGCGCTGTTGGCCGACGACGACCGCCCGGTGCAGTTCGTGTTCGCCGGCAAAGCCCACCCGGCCGACGGGCCGGGCAAGGCCCTGCTGGCCGACATCGTCCGCTACGCCGGTACCGACGAGGCGAACGGTCGCTTCCTGTTCGTGCCCGACTACGACGTCGAGGTGGCCCAGGCCCTCTACGCCGGCTGCGACGTGTGGCTCAACAACCCGATCCGGCCTCGGGAGGCCTCGGGCACCAGCGGTGAGAAGTCGGCCCTCAACGGCGGCCTCAACTGCTCGATCAGCGACGGCTGGTGGGACGAGATGGCCGACGATCGCAACGGGTGGACCATCCCCGGCAGCGACGCCGACGACCCGGCCGAGCGCGACACCGAGGAGGCGGCCGACACCCTGGCCCTGCTCGGCGGTGACGTCCTCACCACCTACTACGACGGCGGCGCGGCCCTGGGCCCGGCCTGGATCGAGCGGGTCCGTCACGTGTGGGCCTCGCTCGGCCCGCAGGTCACCGCCGCCCGCATGGTGGCCGACTACCAGCGGACCCTCTACGGACCGGCTCTCGACGCCGTGGCGGCGGTGAGCACGACATGACCGTCTGGCCGGGCGCGATGTATCCGCTCGGCGCCACGGCGGACGACGAGGGCACCAACTTCGCTGTCTACTCCGAGGTCGCCGACCACATCGAGGTCTGCCTCTTCGACGACGATGGTGTCGAGACGCGCCATCGGCTCGGCGAGGTGACGGCGTTCGTCCACCACGGCTTCCTGCCCGGGATCCGCGCCGGGCAGCGCTACGGCTACCGGGTGCACGGGCCGTGGAGTCCGGGCGACGGTGTGCTGTGCAATCCCGACAAGCTGCTGGTCGACCCCTACGCCAAGGCGGTGGCCGGGCCCATCGCCTGGGGCGACGAGGTCTACGGCCACGTGCCCGGTTCCCTCGATGAGCGCAGCGAGGTCGACAGCGCCCCGTTCATGCCCCGCTCGGTGGTGATCGACCCCACCTTCGACTGGGAGGGCGACACCCTGCCCCGCACCCCGCTGTACAAGACGGTCATCTACGAGACCCACGTGCGGGGCATGACGATGACCCACCCCGATGTGCCGCAGGCGTTGCGGGGCACCTACGCCGGTCTGGCCTCGCCCCCCATCATCGACTACCTGCTCGATCTGGGCATCACCGCCATCGAGCTGCTCCCCGTCCACCACTTCCTGACCGAGCACTCGGTCGAGCAGCGAGGCCTGGTCAACTACTGGGGCTACAACACGCTGGCCTACCTGGCCCCCCACGGGCCCTACGCCGCCGCCGGTGACGGTGGGGGTCAGGTGCGCGAGTTCAAGGAGATGGTCAAGGCCTTCCACGCCGCCGGCATCGAGGTGATCCTCGACGTGGTCTACAACCACTCGGCCGAGGGCAACCACCTCGGGCCGCTGCTGTCGCTCAAGGGCTTCGACAACCGGGCCTACTACCGGCTCGACCCGGCCAACCCCCGCCACTACGTCGATTTCAGCGGCACCGGCAACACGCTCAACATGGCCAACGCCCAGCCGCTGCAGCTGATGATGGACAGCCTCAGGTACTGGATCCTCGACATGCACGTCGACGGCTTCCGCTTCGACCTGGCCGCCGCCCTGGCCCGCGGCCTGCACGACATGGACCGGCTGTCGTCGTTCTTCGACCTGATGCACCAGGATCCGGTCATCAACCAGGTCAAGCTGATCGCCGAGCCGTGGGACGTCGGCGCCGGCGGCTACCAGGTCGGCAACTTTCCGCCCCAGTGGTCGGAGTGGAACGGCAAGTACCGCGACGGGGTCCGGGACTACTGGCGGGGTGCCGACTACTCGCTCGCCGACTTCGGCTCCCGCCTCACCGGCAGCTCCGACCTCTACGCCTGGTCGGGCCGCTTCCCCTCGGCCAGCATCAACTTCGTCACCGCCCACGACGGGTTCACCCTGGCCGACCTCGTCTCCTACGACCACAAGCACAACCTGGCCAACGGCGAGGAGAACCGCGACGGCGAGAGCCACAACCGGTCGTGGAACTCGGGGGTCGAGGGCCCGACCGACGACCCCAAGGTGCTCGCCGTCCGGTCCACCCGGGCCCGATCCCTGCTCACCACCCTGCTGCTCTCCCAGGGTGTGCCCATGCTGCTCGGGGGCGATGAGATCGGCCGTAGCCAGGGCGGCAACAACAACGGCTACGCCCAGGACAACGAGGTCACCTGGTTCGACTGGGAGAACGCCGACACCGACCTCCTGGCCTTCGTCCGTCGGTTGATCGCCCTGCGGGCCGAGCACCCGATCTTCCGTCGCCGCCGCTGGTTCGAGGGTCGACCGATCCACGGGGCCGACGTGGTCGACCTCGGTTGGTACCGGCCCGACGGCTCGACCATGGAGGACGACGACTGGGACGTCGGCTACGCCCGGGCTCTCGCCCTCTACCTCAACGGCGACGCCATCCAGGCCCGTGGCCCCCGGGGTGAGGAGATCACCGACGACCAGTTCCTGCTGCTGTTCAACGCCAGTCCCGAGGCCATCGAGTTCGCCGTACCCGACTTCATCGACCTCCACGGTTGGCATCTGTTGATCGACACCGCCGACCCCAGCAGGGACAAGCTGGCCGGTGAGGACGGCATCCAGGTCGATCCGTGGGCGGTGCTTGTCCTCACCCGCCCCGGCGAGGAGGACGACGGATGAAGATCCTCTTCGCCACCGCCGAGCTGGCCCCCCTGGCCCGGGTCGGGGGGCCTGGCCGAGGCGGCGTCGGGCCTGGTCCGGGCGCTGCGGGCCATGGGCATCGACCTCGACGTCGTCCTACCCGACTACGGCGGTGTCCACCTCGACCACCAGCACGAGGTGCACGTCGAGGTGCCGTGGTGGGTCGGCGGGGTCCAGATCCGACGGGGGGTCAACCCCCAGGCCGGACCGCTGACCCTGGTCCGGGTGGAGGGCATCGAGCGACCCCACCCCTACGTCGACGAGCGGGGCGAGGGCTGGGCCGACAACGACAAGCGGTTCATGGCCTTCTCCGCCGTGGTGGCCGCGCTGGCCCAGGCCGAACGGCCCGACGTGGTCCACCTCAACGACTGGCACACGGCGGCCGCGGCCGGCATGCTGCCCGATCCCCCGGCCCTGCTTCTCACCATCCACACCCTCGGCTATCAGGGGGTGATGGACCCGGCGTGGCTCGACCACCTCCACGTCGGTACCGATCGCTACCAGTGGTTCGGCAGCGCCAACCCGCTGGCGGGCGCCATCGGCACCGTCGACCGGGTGATCGCCGTCAGCCCCAACTACGCCCGCGAGATCCTCACCGAGGAGGAGGGCATGGGGCTCCACGGACGGCTCGGCGCAATCGGCGACCGCCTCATCGGCATCCGCAACGGCATCGACACCTCGGTCTGGCACCCGGCGGAGGATCCCCACATCGCCGAGACCTACGACGCCGGCGACATCTCCGCCCGCAAGCTGTGCCGTTCGAGGCTGGTGCAGGAGGCGGGCTGGGCCGACACCAAGCGCCCCATCGCCGCCCTCGTCACCCGGCTGGTCGAGCAGAAGGGCGTCGACGTCCTCCTGGAGGCGGTGCCCTACCTGGCCCAGATGCCACTCCGGCTGGCCGTCCTCGGTTCGGGTGATGCGACGCTGGCCGGCGGCCTCCAGGCCGCGGCCGACGCCCACCCGGACCTGGTGTGGTTCACCAACGGCTACGACGAGCCGTTGGCCCACCGCCTGTTCGCCGGCGCCGACCTGTTCGTCATGCCGAGCCGGTTCGAGCCGTGCGGCCTGGCCCAGATGCAGGCCATGACCTACGGGTCGATCCCGGTCGTCACCGACGTCGGCGGCCTCCACGACACCGTGGTCGACGCCGACGCCGACCGGAGCTACGGCACCGGGTTCATCTCGCCGACCGTCACCCCGGCGGGCCTGGTCGACGCCCTCCACCGGGCGGTCCGGGCCGTCGGCCATCCCGGCCGCCGCACCGCCATCCAGCGCCGGGGCATGTCGCAGGACTGGTCGTGGGCCAATCCGGCCCGCCGCCATCTCGAGCTGTACGAAGAGGTCCTGGCCGAACGCTAGATCGCACCGCCGCCGGACGACGACCTCGTCCGGGGGCGGTCGGCTGCCGGGGCGAGCCCGGTCGCCCGTGGGCGGATCCCGCTCAGGTGATGGCCTGTTGGCCCTTGGACAGCACCGCCACTCCGGCCTCGGACATCACATAGTGCTCGGTGTCGCGGTCGGGGTCCTCGCCGATGGTGGCGCCCGGCGGCACGTAGGCGTTCTTGTCGAGCACGGCCCGGCGGACGGTGGCCCCCTCGCCGATGACCACGCCGTCGAGCAGCACGGCATTCTCCACCTGCGCCCCGCCCATCACCCGCACCCCGGGCGACAACACCGAGTCACGCACCGTCCCACCGGAGATGACGGCGCCGTTGCTCAGCAGCGACCGGCGGACCGACGACGAGCCGTGGGTGCCGTCGTTGACCACCTTGGCCGGGGGCAGCGACCGCCCCATGGTGAAGATCGGCCAGTCGAGGTTGTAGAGGTTGAAGGCGGGGAAGTCGTCGACCAGGTCCATGTGGGCGTCGAAGTAGCTGTCGATGGTGCCCACGTCCCGCCAGTAGTGCTGCCCGTGGGTCTCCTGCCCGGGGATCTCGTTGGTGGTGAAGTCGTAGACGTGGGCCTCGCCCCGGGAGACCATCTTGGGGATCAGGTCGCCGCCGACGTCGTGGCCGGTGTGGTCGGTGCCCTCGTTCTCGTTGAGCAGGTCGACGAGGGCCTCGGTGCTGAACACGTAGTTGCCCATCGAGGCCAGGACCTGCTCCGGGCTGTCGACCAGGCCGTCAACGTCGTCGGGATCGGGCTTCTCCACGAACTCGCTGATGGTCGAGCCCTCGCCGGTCTGGATCACCCCGAACTGGAACGCCTCCGACTTCTGGACCCGGATACCGGCCACGGTCACGCCGGCGCCCGACTCGATGTGGTGGTCGAGCATCTGGCGGGGATCGATGCGGTAGATGTGGTCGGCGCCGAAGACGAACACGTAGTCGGGTCGCTCGTCCTCCACGATGTTGAGGTTCTGGAAGATGGCGTCGGCCGAGCCCAGGAACCAGCGGGGACCCTTGCGCATCTGGGCCGGGACCGAAGTGACGAAGTTGCCCAGGTGGTTGCTCAGGCGCCAGGTGCGGGAGATGTGTACGTCGAGGCTGTGCGACTTGTACTGGGTGAGCACCACCACCTTCCGGTAGCCGCCGTTGGCCAGGTTCGACAGCGGGAAGTCGATCAGTCGGTAGTGCCCCCCGAAGGGCACGGCCGGTTTGGCCCGATCCAGGGTCAACGGCGCCAACCGCTTGCCCTCACCCCCTGCCAACACCATGGAGAGGACTCGAGGACGAGTAAAGGTTTCGGGCATGCCCAACAATGGCGCAGATTCATCCTGTTCGACAACGGAGTGACCAGGGGATTTCTGACCAGCGGTTTCAGCGCCGGCCTCGGTCGCCGGCCGGAGGAACCCGAAGCCGGGCAGTAGGCTCGCCTGCGATGCCCACCCGCTCCTGGCCGTCCGTGGTGCTCGCCCTGCTCGTGGTCGCCGCCGCCTGCAGCACCGCCGATCGAGGGGCGCCGCCGTCGGCTCCCGCCGGGACGATCTCGGCCGACGCCGCACCGGCGGGGACCACGTCGACGGTGGTCACCACCGCGCTTCGATCGACGTTTCCACCGAGCACGTCGGCCCTGCCGCCCTCGACCACGGCCGAGGCCACGCCGTCGTCGGCCGAGACGACGGCGTCGAGTGCGGCCGCCGTCGCCCCCGAGCCGGTCGTGCTCCGCCTCCGCCTGGATCGACGGGTGTCGGACGCCGCCACCGAGGGCTTCGCCCCGTTCGTCGAGGCGGTGCTCACCGACGAGCGGGGGTGGCAGCGGGCCGGATTCCGCTTCGAGTTCTCCGACACCGCCTACGACTACACCGTGGTGTTGGCCGAGGGGTCCGAGGTCGACGAGCTGTGCCTGCCCTACGACACCTTCGGGCGCTTCTCGTGCCAGATCGGTCCCGTTGTCGCCCTCAACGCCGACCGATGGCGAACCGCGGTCGACAGCTGGCCCGCCTCGCTCGACGACTACCGCACGATGCTGGTCAACCATGAGGTCGGCCACCTCACCGGCCAGCACCATCCGGCCGTCCGCTGTCCGGGTGACGGCCAACCGGCCCCGGTCATGGCCCAGCAGTCGTCGGGGGTCGACCCGTGCACGGCCAACCCGTGGCCCCTGCCGTGGGAGATCGACTGCGCCGCCCGCCGCCTGGAACCGATCGCACCCCCGTACGAACGCGACATCCAGCTCACCTGCGGCCCCGACGGCCCCGTGGGCTGAGGTGTCGGCCGCCGAGCCTCAGGGGCCCACCCCGGCCCGTGGCGTGCCAAACCGGGGCTCATCCGGCCGTGTCGGCGTCGGTGAGGTCTGGCCCGAGGATCGGGCGCTGTTGTACCGTCCCCTGATGAGCGATCGATCACTCCCGGATCACGGCCGACCGGTGGACGACGTGGTCGCCGACCTGGTCGAGAAGCGCCGCAACGACGTGCGCTGGGAGGACGGCCGAGCCTTCGGCATGGTCTACGACGGCGGGCCCGGCGTCCACGAGGTGGCCGAGCGGGCCGCCGCTCTCTACCTCCACGAGAACGCGCTCAACACCAAGGCCTTCCCGTCGCTGGGCGAGATCCAGTCCGAGGTGGTCGGCTGGACCGCCTCGCTGCTCAATGGCCCCGACACCGCCTCCGGCTTCCTCACCAGCGGCGGCACCGAATCGATCCTGTGCGGGGTCAAGGCGGCGCGCGAGCGGGGCCGGGCCGAGCGCGGGATCACGGCGCCGGAGATGGTGGTCTCCACCAGCACCCACGCCGCCTTCCACAAGGCGGCCCACCTGTTCGGCCTCACGCTCCACGCCGTGCCGGTCCGGGACGACTGGACGGCCGACGTCGAGGCCATGGCCGACCTGGTCAACGACAACACCGTGCTGGTCGTCGGCTCGGCGCCCCAGTACCCCCAGGGGGTGGTCGACGACATCCCGGCGATCGCCGCCCTCGCCGCCTCGGTCGGCGCCAACTGCCACGTCGACGCCTGCATGGGCGGCTTCGTGCTGCCCTTCGCCGAGCGACTCGGTCGGAACGTTCCGGTGTGGGACTTCCGGGTGGAGGGTGTCACGTCGATCTCGGCCGACGTGCACAAGCTGGGCTATGCCCCCAAGGGGGTGTCGGTCATCCTGCACCGGACGAAGGAACTCCGCCGCTACCAGACCTTCGTGTTCGACGACTGGCTCGGCGGGTTCTACGCCTCGCCCAACCTCCAGGGCACCCGATCCGGGCTCCCGATGGCGTGCGCCTGGGCGGTGATGCAGCACCTCGGCGTCGAGGGCTACGTCGAGCTGACCCGGGTCACGCTGGAGAACGCCGATCGGATGCGGGCCGGTATCCGCGCCCTCGACGGCCTCACTGTGCTCGGCGACGGCGACGTCCACCTCGTGGCCCTGGCCGCCGACCCGGCCGACCCCGATCCCGTCGACGTGTTCGCCCTGGCCGACGCCCTGCAACGGCGGGGCTGGTTCCACGACCGTCAGACCCCGCCCGACTCGCTGCACTCGACGGTGTCCAATTCCAACACCGGCGTGATCGACTCCTACCTCACCGACCTGGCCGCCACGCTGGACGAGGTGCGGGGCGTCACCGCCGACGACCGCTCGACCAACTACGCCACGCTCGACTAGCCCTCTGGCGACGCTCAGCCGCTCAGGCCGTGGCCCCGCCGTCGACGACGAGGACGTGGCCGCTGATGAAGGCGGCCATGTCGCTGAGGAGGAACAGTGCGGCCTGCGCCACGTGATCGGGGTGACCGGGTATGCCGAGCGGGTTGGCGGCGATGATGCGATCGATGTCGACGCCGGACGCCTTGAGCGGGGCCATCTCGCCCTGCACCCCGGGGGTGTCGATCACGCCGGGGGCGATGGCGTTGACCCGGATGCCCCGAGGACCGAGCTCGTTGGCGAAGGCCCGGGTCAGGGCCACGACACCGGCCTTGGATGCGCTGTAGGCCGAGATGCCGGCGCCGCCGCCGAGGGCGGCGATCGAGGCCATGTTGAGGATCGAGCCGCCGTCCGGCATCCGGTTGGCAGCCTCCCGGGCGGCGCTGAACTGGGCCCGGACGTTGACCTCGAGCATGCGGGACACGAACCCGTCGTCGACCTCGGTCATCGGCCCGGTGGTGGGGAAGATGCCGGCGTTGTTGACCAGGATCGACAGCCCCCCATCGCCGGCGGCGGCGTCCATGACGGTGCGCAACCGGTCGGCGTCGGCCACGTCGCAGGTAAGACCGGTGGCCCCGATGGCGGTGGCCGCCTCCTCCACCGCGGGGTCGAGGTCGGCCACGGTCACCACCGCCCCGGCCTCGACGAGCCTGGCGGCGATGGCGGCCCCGATCCCCCGGCCCCCGCCGGTGACCAGGGCTCGTCGGCCGGTCAGGTCGAGTAGTCCAGAGCTCACGATGATCGCCTTTCAGTCCTCTTGGCCGAGTCCGGCCGCCCACCAGGCTTCGAAGCTAGGACGGATGGCGTCATCGACCAACTCGACGCGGACCCCGGTCGGGGGCTCGACGTAGCTGAACCCGCCATAGCCGTCCTCGGGGGCGGCGGCCGCCGCCACCACGGTCCAGCCGGCGGCGACGCAGCGTTCGGTCTCGGCGGCGACGTCGTCGACCCACAAACCGACGTGGTTGATCCCGGGGTGGGCGGTCGGGTCCCAGATCGAATCGGCGTCGCCCTGGAGCAGCTCGACGTGTTGGGGCTCCTCGCAGGAGTAGACGAAGCGGAGGGCGACCTCGTGCCGACCGCGGGCGGCCGTCCACAACGGCAGGGCCGGCATCTCCCGAACGGCGGCCCACGTGAGCCCAAGGGTCCGGCCCAGTTCGTCCATCGCCCGCTCCAGGTCGGGCACCACGAAACCGGTGTGATAGAGCCGTCGATAGTCGATCACGAATCGTTCCTCCCGTCGCCGGTCACCAGATGACCGGCAGGTGGTCGATGCCGAGCACGAAGTTGCCCGACCGCTCGGGCTGGGTGACCTCGGGGTCGGGCAGCCGGATACCGGGGAGCCGATCGAGCAGCTCCTCGAACAACACCCGCAGTTCGAGGCGGGCCAGTTGGGCTCCCAAGCAGAAGTGGCGGCTGTTGGCCCCGAAGGCGATGTGGGCGTTCGGCCTGCGGCGGATGTCGAACGCCTCGGGCCGGTCGAAGACCGTCTCGTCACGATTGCCCGACAGGTACAGCAGGAGCAGCCGATCGCCGGCCAGGATCGGTTGGCCGCCGAGCTCGGTGTCGGCGGTGGCGGTCCGGTTCATGTTGCGCACCGGGCTGGTCCACCGGAGCATCTCCTCGATGGCCGGGTTGAGCAGGCTGCGGTCTTCCAGCAGAGCCTCCCACTGGTCGCGGCGCTGGAGGACGGCCTCCAACCCACCGGACATCACGTGGCGGGTGGTCTCATCGCCGCCGACCAGGATCAGCATCGTCTCGTGGATCAGGTCCTCGACGGTGAGCGGCTCGTCGTCGTTGAACATCAGGAGGCTGATCAGGTCCTCGGCTTCGCCGTCGGTCCGGGACGCCATCTGGCCCATGATGTACTCGACCCACTCGAGGACGGCGACCCTGGCCTCGTCCCGCACCTCCTCGCCACCGGTGGCGAACAGGTCGGACCAGTGCAGGAGCTTCTCCTCGTCGGCCGCCGGGAGGCCCATCAGCTTGGCGATCATGCGGAGCGGAATCGATCGGGCCACGGCATCGACGAAGTCGCAACCGCCGTCGTCGATCACGTCATCGAGCAGCTCGGTGACCACCTCCCGCAGGAAGCGTTCGTGATTGGCCACCCGTCGTGGGGTGAATCCGGCGCTGACGATCTTGCGCCGTCTGGTGTGGCGGGGCGGATCGGCGTTGATCATCGACGGGACGTAGACCTCTGGCCTCGACCCCTTGGCCGAACTGAAGGTGTCGGTGTCGCGTTCGACGAGGCCGATGTCGGCGTGACGGGTGACGGCCCACAGACCGGATGCGTCGTCCCAGTAGACGGGGGCGTGCGCCCGCATCCACGCCTGGCGCTCGAAGGGGGCGGCGTTGAAATCGAGGCTCATCACCTCGATGTCGTCCCGCACCGGATGCGACGGCGTGCGGTGGACGATGGTGGCCGGGTCGAAGCGGACGATGCCCGCGCTGTCGGCGATGTCGGTCATCCCACTCCCCTTCGGCGACGACGAACCCCTGCCATCATCGGCGCAATCCCACCCGGCGTGCACGTTCACCTTCCGGTCGGGTCGGCCGGGGCGGCAGCGAGCAGCCGGACGAGCTGCTCGACCACGGCGTCAGCGACCGGTGCCGAGGGCGAGCGGCGGGTCGGCCTTGGTCACCGTCAGGTGCAGCTTGAGGGTGCCGAGCATGATCCCGGGCTGGTGGAGCCAGTCGTTGTCGGGGCCGTAGGTGATCGACTCGAGTCGGTCGAGGAGCACGCCCCAGGCGATCTGCTGCTCGATGCGGGACAGGTTGGCGCCGGGGCACACCCGGGGCCCGGCCGAGAAGGTGATGTGGCGGGTGAGGGCCTGGCGGTCGAGATCGAGATCGTGGGGGCACTCGAAGGCCTCGGCGTCGACGTTGGCCGCCCCGAAGCGCAGGTGCAGAAGCGAGCCGGCGGGCACCTCGACCCCGGCGAACACCTCGTCGTGGGCCGTCATGCGGGTCGACAGACCATGGGTTGGCGAGCGCAGGCGCATCGCCTCCTCGGTGAAGGCCCGCAGCTTCGACCGGTCGTGGCGGAGGCGGGCGAACAGGCCGTCGTGCTCGCACAGCAGCTGCGCCTGCTCCTCCAACGCGTACTGCGTGGTCTCCAGGCCGCCGATGATCATGGCGTGGACGATGCCGGCGATCTCCAGGTCGGTGAGCTTGCGATCGAGGGCCTGGTAGTGGACGTCGCACAGGAAGCTGACCATGTCGTCCTGGGGGTCCCGCCGCTTGGCCGTGACGTGGTCGTAGATGTAGTCCTGGAAACCGTCGAGGCGGGCCAACATGTCGGCGGTCTGTTCGGAGCTGAGATCGTGCTTGAGACCGCCGCCGTGGACGAAAGGGGTGACCACGGCGTCGCCCCAGGCGGCGAGCCGGGGGATGTCGTCGGCCGGGAACCCGAGGATGTTGGCCATCACCCGTTGCGGCAGGGGTCGGGCGAACCGGCCGATGAACTCGGTCTCGCCGTCGTCGATCCACTCGTCGAGCAACTCGTTGGCGCAGGCGGCGATCATCGCCCGGTGGCGCAGGGCGCCCGGTCCGACCCAGGGGTCGGTCAGCTCACGCCGGTGCCGAAGGTAGAGGGCCTGGGTGGGGCGCAGCGACAGCATCGAGGCCGTCATCAGGTTGTGGTAGGTGGCGTAGGCCTCCTCGGCCGACAGCCCCTGGGCCGCCCACTGACCGAGGCGCTCGGTGGTCAGGTTGGGGAAGCGCTCGACGTCGCGCACCACCATGTTCACGTGCTCGTGCCTGGTCAGCACGTAGGCGTCGCTGCCGGGGGTCAGGCCGCCGCCCTCGATCCGCAGCACGGGTGCATCCCGGTGCAGGATCTCGTACGCCTCGTACCAGTGCTCCTGGGCCCCCTCACCGAACAGGTCGACATCGTCGAGGCCGACCGGACACGCCATCGGGCTGAGCTCGTGGTTGATGTGTTTCGGCTGGGTCGTCATCGCTGTCCCCCCGCCTCTTTGCTACTACCCGGGCCGAGGCGCCGTCGAGCGAGAGGGGTGGTGGACAGGCGTCGGCCTCAGGGGGCGTCAGTGGAGACGGGGCGGCGAGACGCTCACCCACGATGCGGCGGGGCGATGTCGCCGCACGGACGTCGGTGTCTCAGAAGAGGCGGCCGGAAGCGCGACTCGTGGCTGTCACGGCCGACGGGCGAACGGCCGGAGGGCGCTCAGGCCGTGACGATGTCGCGGACGACGATCCGAGCAGCGGCGAACTCGCTGATGCCGGTGGCCCGCTCCCCCACCATCACGGTGAGGGTGCCGTCGGGGGCGGCGGCGACCACTCGGCCCTGCATACCGGGCACGATCCCGGCCTTCTCGAGGAAGCTCAGCTGGCCCTCCTCGAACTCGAGCTCCTCGGGAATCCGCTCTACGATGAACTCGCCATCGGCCGTGACGTCGGCCAGCGGCCGGGCCGACGGTGGCATCTCGTAGTCGGTGCCCGGAATCGGGTTGCCGTGAGGGCAGGTGGTCGGGTCGTCGAGGACGTTCATCATCGCCTCCTCGACCCGGGCCGAGATGACGTGCTCCCACTTGCCGGCCTCGTGGTGGGCATCGGCCCAACCCAGCTTGAGGACGTCGGTGAGAAAGCGCTCGGCGATGCGGTGGCGTCGCACGATGGTGCGGGCCAGGGAGCGGCCGGCCTGGGTGAGGCTGATCGTCCCGTTGTCGGCCGTCTCGACCAGACCCTCGGACGACATGCGTTTGACCATTTCCGATACGGCAGGGCGCGACACCTCGAGGCGCTCGGCGATGCGAGCCTGAATGACGTCGATCCCGTCTTCCTCGAGCTCGAAGATCGTCTCGCTGTATTCCTCGAAGGCCGGGTGGTGCTCTGTTGACTCGTAGGCCATGCCAGCTTCTCCTTGTAAAGAGCTTGTTCAGGTTAGCACGGAGGGACGGTTCGGCCCGGAGCCGTAGGCGCTACTCGTCGGCTACTGCGGACGGACGGCGCATCGATGTCGCAAACCCTTGCGTCATCGTCGCCGCAGTCGGCGGCGAGTAGTGCCACGGCGGCCACAGCAGCAGCACGTCGACCGTGGTGGATTGCACCCTGTCGACCGCTGCGTTCATGTCTTCCCCTTCGTGGTGAGGCTCGACTCGGGACGTTTCCGCCCTCCACACACAATGTTAGGATTACCTAACGATCCCCACAACTCATTCTGTCCAAAGCCCCCGGGGCAAGGTTGATCCGCCCGGTTAGGGAGTGGATCGCTACGGTGTCTGGTTTGTGGGTATGTCTATGCGAAAGCACCAGGGAGACGGACCGATGCGGACACGATGGCTGATAGCGATGGCGATGGGCTTGGCCCTGTTGGCGAGTGCCTGCAGCAGCGGCGATGAGGACACCATCCGGATCTATACCGGCCGACACTACGACCTCGAAGAGGCCTTCACCCTCTACGCCGAGGAGACCGGCGTCTCGATCGAGTTCCTCTCCGGCTCCGATGCCGAGTTGCGGGAACGGATCGCGGCCGAGGGCGAGGACACCGAAGCCGACATCTACATGACCGTCGATGCCAGCAACCTGGCCATCGCCGCCGAGCAGGGCATCTTCGCCGAACTCGACTCGCCCGTGCTCGAAGAGGCGATCCCGGCCAGCCTGCGCGATCCCGACGGGCAGTGGTTCGCCCTCAGTCGGCGGGCCCGCACCATCGTCTACCACCCCGACCGGGTGGCGGCCGAGGAGCTGCCAACGACCTACGAGGAGCTGGCGCAGCCCGAGTGGGCCGACCGCGTCTGCCTGCGGAACTCGACCAACACCTACACCCAGTCGCTGGTGGCGAGCATGATCGCCAACATGGGCTACGACGACGCCCTTGTCGTGGTCGAGGGCTGGGCCGACAACGCCGAGATCCTGCCGAACGACGTGATCGCCCTCGAATCGGTGGCCGACGGCCTCTGTGACGTGGCCATCGTCAACCACTACTACCTGGCCCGACTCCTCGAGGACGATCCCGACTTCCCCGTCGAGCTGGTGTGGGCCGATCAGGACGGCCGGGGCACCCATGTCAACATCTCCGGCGCCGGCGTCACCAAGTTCGCCGATGATCCCGCTCTGGCCCAGGACCTCCTCGAGTGGCTGGCCACCGACGGCCAGAGCGTGTTCGTCGACGGCAACCACGAGTACCCGGTCAACCCCGCGGTCGACCCCGAGGCCCTGATCGCCACCACCTTCGGTGAGACCTTCGTCGCCGACCCGGTCAACGCCGCCGAGTTCGGCTCGCTCAACGCCGACGCCGTCCGCCTGCTCGACGAGGCCGGATACCGCTGACCGCAACCGCCGACCGCCCCACCGGGACCGTCACCGGCCCGGCCGGGCGGTCGGTCGGTGACCGTCTGAGCGTGGCCGGTTGGCCGCTGAGTTCGGTCGTCATCGCCGCCCTCGTCGTCGCCCCCATCGCCTTCCTGGCGGTGAGCGTGCTCGACCCCAACACCGAGGTCTGGCGGCAGCAGTGGGAGACCAGGCTCCCCGGCCAGCTCGCCGACACGGCGATCCTGCTCGTCGGCGTGGCCATCGGCACCCTGTTGGTCGGCGGCAGCCTGGCCTGGCTGGTCACCGCCTACCGCTTCCCCGGCTCACGGTTGTTCGGGTGGCTGCTGATCGCGCCCCTGGCCATGCCGGGCTATGTGCTCGGGTTCGTGACCCTGTCGGTGGTCGGCTTCACCGGCCCGATCCAGGGCTGGTGGCGCGACACCTTCGGCCAGGACGCCTGGTTCCCGCCGGTGCGGTCGATGGGCGGGGCCATCGTCGTGTTCACCCTCGTGCTCTACCCCTACGTGTTCCTCCTGGCCCGGGCCGCCCTGGCCGATCAGGCAGGCGCCGCCTACGACGTGGCCCGTAGCCTCGGGGCCGGTCCGCTGGAGGCGGCCCGCCGGGTGGCCCTGCCGCTGCTTCGTCCGGCGCTGGCCGGCGCCGCCGCCGTGGTGATGATGGAGACCCTCACCGACTTCGCGACCGTCCAGTACTTCGGGGTCGACACCGTCTCGGTCGGCGTGTTCCGCATCTGGCGGGGCACCTTCGACCGCGACTCGGCCAGCGAGTTCGCCACGCTCGTCCTCCTCGTCGCCCTGGCCATCATCGGCCTGGAGCGCCTGCTGCGGGGCCGAGCCCGCTTCGGTCAGGCCGGCGGCGAGGCGGCGGGCCTCGCACCGACGCAACTGACCGGGCCAAAGGCGCTCCTGGCCACCGGCGCCTGCTCCCTGGTGCTCCTGGCGGCGATCGGGGCCCCCGTCATCCAGCTCGTGGCCTGGGCCGTCGAGGAGGCGACCGGGCCCCGGGGTACGCCCCTGGTCGACCGGTTCGTCGAGTTCCTGGCCAACTCGGCCACGTTGGCCCTGTTGACGGCGGCGGTCTGTATCGTCGTCGCCATCATCGTGGCCAACGCCTCCCGCTTCTCCCGTTCCCGCTCGACGGGCTTCGCCGCCCGGCTGACCGCCGTCGGCTACGCCGTGCCGGGCCCCGTCGTCGCCATCGGTGTGGTCCTGGCCCTCGTCGCCCTCGACGGCCTATTGGAGTCGATCGGGCTCGGCCTTCCCGGCGTCGTGGCCACCGGCTCGCTGATCGGCCTGGTCTACGCCTACTCGATCCGGTTTCTCGCCCCGGGGCTGCAGGCCGTGGAGTCGGGCCTCACCCAGGTCCCGGAGGAGATGACGGCGTCGGCCCGAAGCCTCGGTCACCGGCCGGCCGGGATCGTGGGCCGCATCCATCTCCCCCTCGGCCGCACCAGCGTGCTCACCGCAGCCGTCCTCGTCGGGGTGGATGCCCTCAAGGAGCTGCCGATCGTGCTGCTGCTCCGCCCCATCGGCTTCGACACCCTCTCGGTGTGGACCTTCAACCTCGCCACCGAGTCCCGCTTCGAACAGGCGGCCCTGCCGGCGTTGGCCATCATCGTGGTCGCCATCGCCCCGGTCGCCATCCTGTCCCGCCGCCTGGCCGGAGCCGACCGATGACCGACGGCGTCCCCCAGGGCGTCCATGGCCAGCAACCGGCGTTGGAAGTCGACGGGTTGACCAAGCGCTACGGCGACGTCACCGCCGTCGACGACCTGAGCCTGACCCTCGGGCCGGGCGAGCTGCTGGCCGTCGTCGGCCCCAGCGGCTGCGGCAAGTCCACGCTGCTGCGGACCGTGGCCGGCCTGGTCGTACCCGATGTCGGTCGGGTCAGCCTCGGCGGCATGGTGGTGGAGGACGGCGCCTTCCGCGTCCTCCCCGAGCGGCGGGGCATCGGCCTGGTCTTCCAGGACCATGCCCTCTTCCCCCACCTCACGGTGGGCGCCAACGTCGCCTTCGGCATCCGGGGGGTTGGCGACAAAGCCAGGGCCCGCCGGGTGGCGGAGATGCTGGAACTGGTCGATCTCCCCATCCACGTCAACCGCTTCCCCCACGAGCTGTCCGGCGGGGAGCGCCAGCGGGTGGCGCTGGCCCGGGCCTTGGCCCCCGGGCCCTCCCTCATGCTTTTCGACGAACCCATCGCCAGCATCGACCACAACCTGCGGGTCCGCCTCCGGGTCGACGTGGTCAACGCGCTGCGGGCCACCGGCACACCGGCGCTGTTCGTCACCCACGATCAGGCGGAGGCCCTGGCCACCGGCGACAGGATCGCCGTGCTCCGCAAGGGCCGCATCGCCCAGCTCGACCGGCCCGAGGCGGTGTTCCACCGACCGGCCGATCGCTTCGTCGGCGCTTTCATGGGCGAGGCGAGCTTCCTCGAAGTCCACCGTGGCGGCGACGGGGCCCGCACGGCGCTCGGACCCGTCGACGACGGCACCACCCTGACCATGGTCCGTCCCGACGACCTCACCTTCACCCTCGAGGACGGCGGCGACGCCACCGTGGTCGACGGCGAGTACCGGGGTAGCGAATGGCTGCTGACGGTCGAGCTCGACCACGGACCACGGCTTCTGGTGGCCGCCTCCCATCTCGACGCCCCTCGACCGGGGATGCGGGGACGGGTCGGCATGGCGGTCGGCCATCGACAGGTACCGGTCGTCGACGACGACCGACAGCACTGATTCTCGGGAGATCGACACGTGAGCAGCATCGGAATCATCGGGGCCGGACCGGCCGGGCTGGCGGCGGCCCTGACCGCGGCCGAGTCGGGCCACGAGGTCGTGGTCTACGAGGCGGCCGACGCCGTCGGCGGCATGGCCGGCAGTTTCGACGTGGCCGGCCTGCGGGTCGACTTCGGCTCCCATCGCCTGCACGCCTCGACCGCCCCCGAGTTCCTCAACCGCCTCGACGGCCTTCTCGGCGACGATCTGCAGGCCCGGGAACGCAACGGCCGGATCCGACTCCGTGACCGCTGGGTCGGCTTCCCCCTGCGCCTGGGCGACATGGCCCGCCGCCTACCTCCCGACTTCGCCCTCCGGGTGGGGGCGGAGACGGCGCTGGGGCCGCTCCGCCGATCCGGGTCCGACCCGGGTTTCCTCGACGACGTGACCCGCCGCCTCGGCCCCACGGTGAGCGGTGAGTTCTACGAGCCCTACGCGGTCAAGCTCTACGGCATCGACCCCTCCGAGCTGACCGAGGAGCTGGCCCGGCGACGGGTGTCGGCCTCGTCGCCGCTGGCGGTGTTGGCCAAGGCGTTCAAGGCCCGCCAGACCGACGGCCGCACGTTCTATTACCCCCGACGGGGCTACGGCCAGGTGTCCGAGGCGCTGGCCGACGCCGCCGTCGCCGCCGGGGCCGACCTGCGCCTGGGCACCCCCGTGACCGGGGTCAGGGCCGGCGCCGGCCCCTCGATCTCCACCGCGGCGGGTACCGACGACGTCGACCTCGTGCTCTCCACGATGCCCGTCCCGGCGCTGGTCCGCGCCCTCGACCCGGCGCCGGAACCGACGGTGACCGAGGCCGTCGAGTCGCTGCGGGTGCGGGGCATGGCGCTCGTGTACCTGGTGGTTCCCCGCCCCCGGTACACGCCCTTCGACGCCCACTACTTCCCGTCGCTCGACATCACGATGTGTCGGCTGTCGGAGCCGAAGAACTACCGGGATGGCGACGATCCCGCCGACCACACCGTGCTGTGCGCCGAGCTGGCCTGCTGGCCCGGTGACGACATCTGGTCGGCGAGCGACGACGACCTGGGCAAGCTGGTGGCCGACGATCTCTCCCGGGCCGGGCTGCCCGACCCGGAGTACGTCGAGGTGGTGGTTCGGCGGTTGCCGTCGGTCTACCCGGTTTACGAGCGGGCCACCGAGCAGGCCCGGGCCACGGTCGACCGGTGGCTGGCCGACATCCCCGGCGTTCTCAGCTTCGGCCGCCAGGGTCTCGGCGTGCCCGACAACCTCCACCACGTGCTCGACATGGGCCAGGCGGCGGCCGGGGGCATCGAGGGCGGCACGGTCGATCGCGGCCAATGGGCCGACGAGCTGACCCGCTTCGCCACCAACGTCGTGGTCGACTAGCGCCCTTCCCCGCTCCGGTAGGCCCCGGGCCACGGCGTGCGCCATCCGGCGACGGGCCTATAAGGTGCACCTAATGGCATGGGTATCGGGGGCTGACGGCAGTCAGCCCGGCGCGCAGAGCGAGGAGACGCCACAGCGCTCCGTGGTGGTGACCGGGGCCGCCGGTTTCATCGGCTCCCATCTGGTGGAGCACCTGGTGGCCCAAGGCCACACCGTCACCGGGATCGACGACTTCGACACCTGGTACGACCCGGCGGCCAAGCGGGCCAACCTGGCCGCCGCCCTCGATGCCGAGCGCTTCAGCCTGATCGAAGGCGATCTCAGCGGCGTCGGCGACCGAGGTCTCGGCGCCGACCGCCTGATCGACCTGTTCACTGACGCCGACATCGTGTTCCACCTCGCCGGTCGGCCCGGGGTCCAGGATTCGTGGGGGGCCGGGTTCGCCGACTACGTGGAGCGCAATGTGCTCCTCACCCAGCGGATCTACGAGGCGGCGCTGGCGGCCGGGGCCGGCCGGGTCGTCTACGCCTCCAGCTCGTCGGTCTACGGCTCGTCGGCCGGCGCCGACGGCGCACGTCAGACCGCTCCCGTGAGCCCCTACGGCGTGTCAAAGCTCGCCGGTGAACATCTGGCCGGCGTCTACCGGGAGCGTGGCCTGTCGGTCACCTCGCTGCGGTACTTCACGGTGTACGGCCCTCGCCAACGGCCCGATATGGCCATGCATCGGCTGTTCCGGGCCACGATGGACGACGGTCCGACGTTCGTGCTGCGGGGCGACGGCACCCAGCGGCGCGAGTTCACCCACGTGAGCGACGTGGTGGCGGCCACCGCCCTCGCCGGAACCCGGGCCGAGGCGGCCGAGGCCGTCATCGACATCGGAGGCGGCTCGTCGGTGTCGCTCGCCGAGGTGATCGACCTGGTCGAACAGACGGCGGGGGCACCGGTTCGGCGGCGAAGCCTCCCCACCCCGGCCGGCGACCCGCCGGCCACCGTGGCCGAGCACGACAAGGCTCGCCATCTGCTTGCCTGGACGCCCACCACCGATCTGGCCGACGGCCTCGCCTCGCAGTGGGCGTGGCACCGTCAGGTGGCGACGGCGGCGTCCTCGGCGTCGTCCGACACCGTCGTCGTCGGCGACTGAGCCAACCCCTCGCCCCGCTCGGGTCCGCCGGGCCCGTCGGGCTCTCCGCCGTCCTCGACCCGCTCGCCCTGGACCGGTGCGTCGACGGCCGGTCCCGACCGTCGGTAGGCCACGACGATCGAGGCGATGACGATCAGCGACCACACCACGGTGAGGACGACGTCGGAGGTGTCCATCCGCTGATGGTCGGGTAGCACTCGGCTCCACAGCTGGTACCAGAGGTTGCTGGTGTCGCGGAAGTCGACGATCAGGGTGAGGCGGTCGGTCGAGGCCTCCCAGGCCAGGATCAGCCACGAGACGATCCCCAGCGCGCAGCCGACCAGCACGGCGACCAGAGCCCGACGACGGTGACCGACGGCGGCGGCGATGACGGCCACCCCCAGGGGCAGGATCGGCACGATCTGGCGACCCGGCCACCACCAACCCTGCATGGTGAAGGCGATCCAGGTGGCGACGAAGTACCCGGCACCGATCGCGGCCAGGACGACGAGGCGAGAGGCGTTCCTGGGGCGGACGAACCAGGCCAGGGCCGGTGGCAGGGCGAGGAAGGCGGGGTTCCAGGTGGCGATGCCGAACTCCTTGTCGACCAGGAGCCCGATCAGGCGGATGCTCCGACCCGGGTAGTTCGGCCGGTAGCCGACGACGAGGAACTCGCCGTCGACGAAGTGGTCGCCGGTGGCGTAGACGGTCCACCCGCCGTACCACCAGCGGTGAAGCACGAGGTAGACGATCCCGGCCGCGGCGTAGGCGGCGATGGTGCGGATCGGCAGTCGACGATCGCGCCGCCACTGACCCCACAGGCCGGCGGCCGCCAGCATCGCCGCCACCGGCACGTACTTCACCGACAGCCACGGCAGCCCCACCACGGCCACGAAGAGGGCGACGGCGGCCGGATCGAGGCGACCCGCACCGTCGGGGCGCGGGGTGCGGGTGACGGCCAGGGTGCCGACGAGGACGAGCAGGGCGGCCGGCATGGCCGGATAGACCTGCACCCCGTAGACGCTGAGCGGGGGCGACGCCGCGAACCCGATCACGACCAGCGTCGCCGGTACCAACGGTGCCCCGAGGCGGGTGACGGCCAACCGGAGGGTGAGGGCGGCGACGGCGGCGGCGCAGACCGAGAGGAACAACTTGGCCGCCACCCAGCCACCAGCGGCCATCGGCAGCGCCAACAGCAGGGGCAGCAGGGGGTCGTGCGGGCTGACCCGGCGGCCGTCGTCGTCGAGATCGATCGTCTGCTGGTTGAGGCGGATCTCGTGGAACGGCAGGAACCGCTCCTCGTCCAACTCGTCACTGATGTCGAGGCTGAAATCCTCGCCCAGGCTGATCGCCGTGATCAGGTATTGGGGCTCATCGGCGGTCACCCGAGCCCCGTAGGTCGCTCGGGCATCGATCCCGGCCACGGCGGCGAGAAAGGCCAGGAGGGCCACCACGGCCATGGCCAGGGCCACACGTCGGTCCTGTCCTGTCTCCATCGGGCCACGATCCTACCGTTGCGTTGCAGCTAATGGCTCGTCGGATGACACCCTTGGTAAGGGACACCTAACGATCTAGAGTCTTCGGCGTGAATCTTCTGGCCAAGGTACGACGTCGACTCTCCACCGGCTCGCTGTTGTGGGTCGGTGGCCTGCTCGGCGTGATCGCCCTGGTGGTCATGATCCGGGCGGTCGACGGCGAGGCCTTCGGCGAAGCCCTCGGACAGGCCGCCGATCGCCCCGGTGGGGTGGTCCTGGCCCTGGCCGCCTTCGGCGTCGCCTTCCTGCTCCGGGCCGTCGCCTGGCGCCAGGTCCTGCCCAGCCTGTCTTTCGGCCAGTCGCTGGCCGGTATCCATGTCGCCCTCGGCGCCAACCACGTGCTCCCCTTCCGCATGGGCGAGCCGTTGCGGGTGCTGAGCGCGGTGCGCCGCACCAAGATCGGCTTCGAGGCGGCGGCCGCCTCCACCGTGACACTGCGGGCGCTCGATCTCGTGGCCGTGGTCGGCATCGGCCTGGTCGCCGCCCCCACCGTCTACCTCGGCGTCGTCGGCTGGGGCATCGTGGCCGCCGCCGTCGTCTTCGGCGGCGTGGCCGTCGCCGGCTGGTGGTGGCTGAGGAAGGTGGCCGCCCGCCTCGACGACGTCCGCATGCCCGGCGCCGTGGCCATCGGGGCCTCGATCATCGCCTGGGGGGCCGAGGCCATTCTGGTGTGGCAGGTCGCCGGCTGGGCCGGGATCGACCTCACGTTCAGCGAGGCACTGGTGGTCACCACCGTGTCGGTGGCGGCCCAGGTGATCGCCGTCGCCCCCGGCGGTCTCGGCACCTACGAGGCGGCCGGCGTCGCCGCCTACGTCGCTCTCGGCCACGACCCGGAGCTGGCGCTGGTGGCCGCCCTCGGCGCCCACGCCCTCAAGACCGTCTACTCGATCATCGCCGGCGCCGTCGGCGTGTTCGTGCCCACCCCGTCGTTCGTCGGCCGCCTTCGACTGGCCCAGGCCGGTCCCAGCCCCGAGGCCCAGCCGGTGGCCGAGGACGCGCCGGTGGTGCTGTTCATGCCCGCCTACAACGAGGAGGCGGCGGTCGCAGCCTGCATCCGTCGCACGCCCGACACCGTGGCCGGGCGCCGGGTCGAGGTGCTGGTGATCGATGACGGCTCGGCCGACGAGACCGTGGCCCGGGCCACCGAGGCCGGGGCCGAGGTGATCGAGCTCGGGGTGAACCAGGGCCTGGGCGCCGCCGTCCGGGTCGGGCTGGCCGAAGGGGTCCAGCGGGGGGCGGCTGCCGTCGTGTTCTGCGACGCCGACGGCGAATACCCGCCCGAGGAGCTGGAAGCCATGGTCGAGCCGATCCTCGACGGACAGGCCGATTACGTGACCGGCAGCCGCTTCCTCGGCCACATCGAGCACATGCGCCCCCATCGCCGGATCGGCAACCTCGTCCTCACCCGGGCGCTGTCGGTAGTGGCCCGCCGTCGGATCTCCGACGGTCAGACCGGCTACCGGGCCCTCTCGCCCGCCGCCGCCGACGGGGCCGAGATCATCCACGACTTCAACTACGCCCAGGTGCTCACCCTCGATCTGCTGGCCAAGGGCTACCGCCACGTCGAGGTGCCGATCAGCTACCACTTCCGCACCACGGGTGACAGCTTCATCAAGCTCGGCCCGTACCTCCGCAAGGTGGTGCCCGCCATCTACCGCGAGCTCAACACCGCCTCCTGACCCGATCAACCGGTCACGGTTCGACCGGTAGCCGTTGCACTGCCGACGACGGCGGCGATACGCGATGATGGTCGGATGAGCTCCGGTGAAGCACTGACCGGTTCCCTCGGGTGGTACCGACGTCATCAGGTGGTGGCGGGCGCCCTCTTCTGGATGCCGACGGCGTTCCTCTTCCTGGTGGAGCAGTTCGGCCTGGCGACGGCGCTGCGGGTCCAGGCCGTCTATTACGCCGCCGTGGTGGTATGCGAAGTCCCTTCGGGGTGGCTGAGCGACCGACTGGGCCGTGTGTTGACCCTCCGACTGGTCGCCGTGTGTTGGCTCGGCGCCCACCTGTTGTTCGTGGTGGCCCCGAGCACGGTCGGCCTCAGCGGCGTGGTGGTGGCCCAGATCCTGCTGGCCGCCGGCTATGCCTGCCTCTCCGGCACCGACGTCACCCTCCACTTCGACACCCTCGAGGCGTTGGGGCGGGCCGAGGAGTTCGAGGAGCGTGAGGCGGAGGCCCGGCGAGGGCTCCTGCTGATGACGGCGGCCACGGCCTTGATCGGTGGCGCGGTGGGACTGGCCGATCTGCGCCTGCCGTTCGTCCTGTCGTTGGCGGCGGCCGCCGTCCAGCTCGTCGTGTCGGGCCGCCTGGTCGAGCCGCCCCGGGCCGAAGGCATCGGCGTCTCGGCGCAGCGACCGTCGCCCGGTCGTGATCTGGTGGCCGTCGTCCGCCATCTCGGTCGCCGACCGCTCACCTGGATCGGCCTGTACGTGGTGGCCCAGGTGGTGACCGTCCACCTGGCGAGCGAGCTGACCGGCCCCTATCTGGCCGACGTGCTCGGGGCCGCCCTGAGCGACCCCCGGCGGGCGGCGCTCGCCACCGGCGCAACGGCGGCCGCCGTGGCCGTGATCGGGGCCCTCGTCGCACCGGCGGTGCCGCCGCTGGCCCGCCGTCTGGGCCTGGCCGCCACCCTGCTCGGCGCCGCCGTGGTGCCCGTCGGGATCCTGTTGTCGATGACGGCCTTCACGTCGCTGGCGCTGCTCCCCTTCCTGGCCCTGCGGGGCGTGCACGGAGCAACGGCCAGCGTGCTGGTACCGGCGGTGGTCGGCGGCCACGTCGAGCAGGAGCGTCGGGCCACGTTCCTGTCGCTGTTGAGCCTGGGGGGCCGCCTCGTCTACGGCGGTGCCCTCCTCGGGTTGGCGGCTGTCGGCGGGGCCGAGCTCGGTCGCGGGTTGTCGGTGGCCGCCGGGCTGGCGGTGACCCTCCTCGCCGTCGTGCTGGTGGCCTATGCCGCCCTCGCCCGGGGCAGGGTCCAGCTCGACCATGAACACGATCACCAGCATCCGTCCCAGACCCACACCCACACCCATGTGCACCTGGCCGACGGTCGCACCGACGGGCACCACCACCACGAGCACATGCCGCCCTTCGTCGGCGCCCACCAGCACGAGCACGCCCACGAGGCGGTGCGCCACCGACATCGTCACACCGCCGACGCCCACCACCGCCACGAGCACGGCGACTGACGCCGGCCCGGCCAGGCCGGCGCCCGCTCAGCCCCGGTCGGGCAGGTCGTACTCGGCGATGACGTAGGGGTGGTCGGGGTCGTAGGTCGTCAGCGGGACGGGGTTGACCACCCGACCGATCGGCCGCACCTCGCTCCCCTCCCGGTCCAGCCGGTCGTCGCCGAGGGTGCGTCGGGCCTCCTCGGCCACCGCCTCCAGCCGGGCCACCACGTCGGGGTGCTCGACGCTGACATCGGTGGTCTCGCCCACGTCGTGGTGGAGGTCGAACAGCGCCCGGAGGGCCTGGCCCCGCTTGGAGAAATGGAGCTTCCACCGCCGGTCGCGCACCGCTTCGAGGTCGTTCATCCAGTAGTAGAGGAAGGTGTCCCGGGGCGACGAGGCCTCGCCGTACCACACCTCCTGGATGTCATGACCGTCGATGATCCGATCGTCGGGCATGTCGGCGCCGCAGACGGCGGCCAGTGTCGGGTACAGATCCATGGTGGTCACCAGGGCGTCCGAGGTACCCCCGGCGGGTACCCGGGCCGGCCAGCGCACGATGCCGGGCACCCGTTGGCCGCCTTCCCAGGTCTGACCCTTGGTGCCCCGCAGCGGATTGTTGCTACCCCCGAGCGGCTCGCTGGACCCGTACGGCGGTGGGTTGTCACCGAGGGAGCCGTTGTCGCTGGTGAAGATCACGATCGTGTTGTCGGTGAGCCCCCGGGCGTCGAGCTCGGCCAGGAGCACCTCGGTGGCCCAGTCGATCGAAGCCACCGCCGCCCCGTAGGCACCGTTGGTCGACGCCTCGGCGAACCGCTCGCGCACATAGATCGGCAGGTGCACGTAGAGGTGGGCCAGGTAGAGGAAGAACGGGCGACCCTCGGAGGACCGGATGAAGTCGAGGGCGGCCCGGACGTAGCGATCGGTGAGCGAGGCCTGGTCCGGCTGTTGCTCGACGACGTAGCCGTCGAGCAACAGGGGCAGGGGCGGCATCTCGGGCAGGAAGTCGGGCCGATCGACCTGGCGGCCCATGTCGTTGGAGTACGGGAGCCCGAGGTAGTGGTCGAAGCCGTGATTGTTGGGCAGGAAATGGGGCTGGTCGCCGCAGTGCCACTTGCCGATGGCCTGGGTGGCGTATCCGGCGTGGGACAGCACCCGGGCCAGGCTGATCTCGGTGGGCGGCAGCCCGACGCCCATGCCCGGGAAAAGCACGGGCAGACCCTCGAAGGAGCCGAACCCGATCCGGGGTGGGTAGCAACCGGTGAGGAGGGCACCCCGGGCCGGGGAGCACAGTGGCGAGGCGGTGTAGAACGACGTGAACCGGAGGCCCTCGGCCGCCAGCCGATCGAGGGCCGGGGTCTGGTTGCGGGCCGAGCCGTAGCAGCCGAGGTCGCCGTAGCCGAGGTCGTCACAGTTGATGAGGACCACGTTGGGGCGGGCCGAGGTGGGTGCGTCGCTGCTCATCGGCCGATCCTAGGTCGAGCACCCGGTGTCGGGGCTCGCCCGGCCCGGGGCTCCGTCGGTGGCTCGGCGACCGGCCGCAGGCGTGATCAGCGAGGGGCGAACGCGAGGAGCATCAGGTCGATGGTGCGCTGGGCGTCGGCCCGCTCGATGCCCTTACGCGACTCCACCTGGAGGCCGTTGACCGTGGTGCAGACCAGTCGGGCGACCCCGGCGGGGTCACCCTGCAGCTCGCCGGCCTCGATGGCGTGGTTCGCCGCCTCGGTGACGATTCGGCGCAGCTCGTCGTCGTGGGCCACGAGCTGGGCCCGGACGTCATCGTCGACGGCGGCCCGTTCGATGGCCAGCGCCACCCCGTAGCAACCCCGGGTCGGGGAGGAGTCGGCGGCCCGATCGACGATCGCATCGAGCCAGGTGCGGATGCCGGCCCACGGCGTCTCGGCTTCGGCCACCGTGGCCCGCAGGTCGGCCTGGCCGCTGAGGAGGTAGTCCTCCAGGGTGAGCGAGCACAGCTTGTCCTTGCTGGCGAAGGCCTTGTAGATACTGCCCACCGACAGGCCGGTGGCCTTGCTGAGGGCGGAGATCGACGTGGCCGCCACCCCGTTGCTCCAGAACGCGTTGCGGGCGCGGTCGATGACCTGCGCCTCGTCGAACTCGCGTGGTCGGGCCATACGACCAGCCTAGACGAATTTGGAAACGATCGATCCCAAATACCCGAGACGAGAGTCACAGAAGTTTGGGAACGATCATTCCCTTTTATGGTGTACCGTCGATCCATCGTTAGGAAACGATCACTCCCAAATCTCGAGGAACGCACCATGGAACGCTTCACCAATCGCCACGCCGTCATCACCGGGGGCACCTCCGGCATCGGGCTGGCCACCGCCATCCGCATCGTCGATGAGGGCGGCCGGGTGGTCGTCACCGGCCAGGATCCCGACCGCCTGGAGCAGGCCAACAAGCACGAGGGCATCACGGCAGTCGCCTTCGACAGCGCCACCGCCGACGCCGGCGAACTGCAGCGGGTCGTTGACGAGCAGCTGGGCGGGCGGGTCGACGCCCTGTTCCTCAACGCCGGGGTCGGGGCCTTCGCCCCCACCGGCGCCATCGAGGCCACCGAGTTCGATCGGCAGTTCAACATCAACGTGCGCGGCCCCTTCGTGCAACTGGCCGCCCTCGAGGACCGTCTGGCCGACCGGGCCGCCGTGCTGCTCAACACGTCGATCGTCAACGACATCGGCATGCCCAACTCGGCCGTCTACTCCGCCAGCAAGGGCGCCCTGCGCTCGGGCATGAACGTGTTCGCCACCGAGCTCGCTCCCCGCGCCATCCGGGTCAACGCCATCAGCCCCGGCCCGGTGAGCACCGGCTTCTTCGACCGCACCGGCCTCAGCCAGGAGGAGATCGAGGGCTTCGCCGAGCAGATCCTCACCCAGGTGCCGCTCGGCCGGTTCGGCGAGCCGGAGGAGATCGCGGCAGCCGCCGCCTTCCTCCTCTCCGACGACGCCGCCTTCATCACCGGCACCGAGCTCGTCGTCGACGGCGGTATGAGCTGACCGTTCCTCGGGTGGGGTGGGGGGGGGG
>JBCCRO010000010.1:0-154996 GCA_039201605.1 Actinomycetota bacterium | reverse complement strand
GGGGTGCGATGAGGGGGCGCTGCCGAGGATCGACGGCGGCTGCGGCTGCGGTTGGCGTGGGGTGGCCTGGGGTGACGGGGCGGGGGCCAGGACCGACGGCCGCTGGGGCTGCGGCGGCTCGGGGGTGGCGTGCGGGGAGGGGGCGGTCGCCAGGATCGACGGCGGCTGGGGCTGCGGTTGGCGTGGGGTGGCGTGCGGTGAGGGGGCGGTCGCCAGGATCGACGGCGGCTGGGGCTGCGGTTGGCGTGGGGTGGCGTGCGGTGAGGAGGCGGTGCCGAGGACCGGCTGCGGCTGCGGCAGCACGGCGGTCGGGGGCGGGATCGAGCCGGCCACCGGCGTCGAGGCCGGGGCTGCGGTCGGCGGCGTCGGGGCCGGCCATGGCGGCTGGGGCGCAGCCGCCGGGGTCTTGGTCTGGGCCGTCCAGGCGTGGCCGTCCCACCATCGTTGTCCGCCGCTCTCACCCGGGTCGGGGTACCAACCCGGCGGGTATGACGTGCTCACAGCTTGCCCCCTGCCTCGCCCTGTGTGCCGAACCATCAACGCTATTCGCTGCCGGGCGCGCCAAACCTGGGCTATCCGACCCTGCCGGTCCACCACCGGGTGGCGAGCGGGACGATGCCGAGCCGGTAGCGTCGTGCCTGCCATGGCCACACCTCACGAGAACACCGACCGATTGACCGAGCTCTTCGAGGGCGACCGCTACGCCCGGTCGCTCGGGGTCGAACTCGTCGATTGGGCCGGTGGGACCGCCACCGTCGCCGCCACACCAGGTGCCGAGCACACCAACTTCCTCGGCACCGTGCACGGCGGGTTCCTGTTCTCCGCCGCCGATGTCGCCCTGGGCGTTGCCGCCAACTCGTGGGGGCGCCAGAGCCTGGCCCTCTCGATCGACATCAAGTACCTGACGGCGGCGGCCACCGAATCGCGCATCACGTTCGTGGCCACCGAGGTCAATCGCAGCCGCAGCATCGGCACCTACCGCCTCGACGTCCACGGCGAGGACGGCTCGCTGGTGTCGACGGCGGTGGCGCTGGCCTACCGGACCCGGGCCTGGCACTTCGGCGACGACGCCTGGCCGGAGGAGTGGCGGGCCACGCACTGATCGCCGGGCCGACACCGATCGGCGCGGGCGGGTCATCGACCGCCCTCGACGGCGGCGAGGCGACACGCTCGACAGATCCCTGCACGCCGGCGCCGCCGGCGCCCGCTCAGGGCTGCAGCGCCACCTCGGCCCCGGCCAGCACCCGGCGGAGGTCCTCCTCGGTCTCGGCCGCCACCAACCGGTCGACCCAGCCGTGGAACCGCTGCCCGCCGCCCTCGTTGCGGCCGAACAGCACCGACTGCTTGGCCCCGGTGGCCAGGGCCCGCTGGAGGCCGATTCCGGTGGCGTAGTCCTCGTCGCGCACCACGCCCATCAGGAAGGCCTGCTGGGCCTCGATCTGGGGAAGGATCGACGGCAGCGGCTCGAACGCGGCCAGGAAGTGCTGGTGGGTGATCGACGACCCCGGATCCTCGCCCGGGTACAGGGTCGACACCATGAACATCTGGCCCCCGCCGCTCCCGTCGCCCTCGGTCACCTTGAACCGGGCGATCGACACGTGGGGGAACACCGTCCAGATCCCCGAGGTCATCGCCTCCACCGACCAGGAGTCCTCCGGCTTGTCGTCGAGCACCAGGATGCGCTCGTCGGGGGCCGACACCCGCTGGTGCGGGCCCCAGGCGTCGTAGATGGCCTTGTTGTTGTAGTCGGGGCCGAACGTGTTCTTGTGGAGGATCGGCAGGTGGTAGAAGTCGAGGTAGCCGTCATAGGCCACCTTCCAGTTCGGGCCGGTCACCGACTGGCTGTTGAGGTAGTAGCAGCCGTCGAGCCCGAGGGTGGCCAGCACCTCGTCGTAGCCGCAGAGGGCGGCGTCCACGGTGGCGTCGAAGTCGGCGACGGCGTCGGGGGAGGGGTCGATGCCACCGAACACGATGCCCGCCCGCTCCGCCACTCCCAGAGGGGTGAGCCCGTGGCAGGCCGGATCGATCGGACCGAACTCCGCCCGGTCGAAGATGCCGACCAGCTCGCCCTGACCGTTGTAGCTCCAGGCGTGATAGGGGCAGGTGAAGCGGCGGGCCTTGCCGGAACCCTCCTCCATCACCACCGCCCCCCGGTGGCTGCACGAGTTGACGAACGACCGGAGCTCGCCGTCGGCGCCCCGGATCAGCAGGACCGGCACACCGGCCACGTCCATCGCCTTGTACCGGTTGCGATCGCGCAGCTCGGCGCTGAACCCGAGAACCAGCGGCATGCGGCGGAACACCCGGTCCATCTCGAGCCGCCACCGGGCCGGGTCGTGGTAGTGCTCGGCCGGAACCTCGGCCACGTCGCCGGCCAGGGGCACCGTGCCCGTCCGCGCGTAGGCCAGGGTGCGCCGGGTCATCATCCGCAGCGTCTCCATGGCGGGGGCCAGGGCCTGATCTTCGCCGACAGCCGTCATGGACCAAAACTAGGGGCGCTCGTCCATCGGCCGCCAGCGAGCGCACTTGGGTTCCCCACCAGGGCCGGTAGTAGCGTCGGCGCCCATGAGCTACGAGACGATCACCTACGAGGTCCCCGCCCCCGCCGTGGCCCGGATCATGTTGGATCGGCCCGACAAGGCCAACGCCCAGGATCGACAGCTTCTCTACGAACTGAACGCCGCCTTCGACGTCGCCGTCGCCGACGACGACATCAAGGTGATCATCCTGGGCGGCCAGGGCAAACACTTCTCCTCCGGCCACGACCTCCGCGACCGGACCAGCTTCGACGACTACGACACCGTCGGCCCGGTCGGCGGCTTCGGGAAGCCCGGGGCCGAGGGGCACATGGCGGCCGAGGAGGAGATCTACCTCGGCTTCTGCAACCGGTGGCGGGTGTTGCCCAAGCCGACGATCGCCCAGGTCCAGGGCAAGGTGATCGCCGGTGGCCTGATGCTGATGTGGCCGTGCGACCTCGTGGTCGCCTCGGAGGACGCCCAGTTCTCCGATCCGGTGGTGGCCTTCGGGGTGAACGGCGTCGAGTACTTCGCCCACGCCTTCGAGCTCGGCCCCCGGCGGGCCAAGGAGCTGCTCTTCACCGGTGAGGCCATGGGAGCCGAGGAGGCAAAGGCCATCGGCATGGTGAACCGGGTCGTGCCCCGCGACGAGCTGGAGGCCGAGACGCTGGCCCTGGCCACCAAGATCGCCTCCCGACCGAGCATGGGGCTCAAGTTGGCCAAGATGTCGGTCAATCAGTCGGTCGACGCCATGGGTTTCCCGCTCGCCCTCCAGTCGGCGTTCGGCCTGCAGCACGTCGGCCACGCCCACAACCAGTGGGTGCACGGCAGCCTGGTCGACCCGGCGGGCATGAAGGTCATCCGCGACGACGCCCGCAGCAGCTGACGATCCGCTGCGGCCCCGCCCACCTACCGGGCACGTCGGCTCTGGCCGTCGGCCACCCCAGCGGGTCGGCGGACCCGAGGCGTCAGGCCAGGTCGAAGCCGGTGTAGCCCTCGGCCCGGCTGCGGTCGAGCCGGGCGAAGTAGTCGTCGGTGCTCGGGTAGTTCAGCAGTTGGCGCCGCTTGCCCGGGATGTTCGCCGCCATGTACCAGGAGTCGGTCCGCCCGAACAGCGTGCGCTCGGCGAAGTCGGCCAGGTGATCCGACCACGCCTCGGCCTGGGCGAGGCCGGTCTCGATGCGGCTCAGCCCGCGGTGGCGAAGGTGGGCCAGCAGGTCGACGACCCATTCCCCCTGCACCTCGGCGCACACCGGTCCGTTGCAGAACGCCGTCGGGCTCTGCGGGCCGTACAGCATGATCATGTTGGGGAAGCCCGGTGCCATCAGCCCGAGGAGGGTGTCGACCCCGTCGGCCCACCGGTCGGCCAGCAGCACCCCGTCGACGCCGCGCAGATCGATGGCTGTGAGGGCGCCGGTGTTGGCGTCGAACCCGGTGGCCAGCACCAGCACGTCGAGCTCGTGGTGGGCGGCGGAGGTGGCGACGCCGGTCTCGGTCACGGCCTCGATCGGTGAGGTGCGCAGATCGACGAGGTCGACGTTGGCCTGGTTGAAGCACTCGTAGTAGCCCTGCTCCAACGATGGTCGCTTGGTGCCGATCGGGTACGGGGGATCGGTCGGGGCCAGGAGCTCGGCCGTGACCGGATCGTCGATACGGGCCCGGGTCCGATCCCGCCAGTGGTCATAGGCGGCCCGATTCGCCGCCTCGTCGAAGAGGATGTCGACGAAGGTGGCGGCCCAGAAGTGGAAGCCGCCCTTGGCCAACGCCCCGTCGAACACCTCCGCCCGCCGCTCCGGCGTGACCGAGAGGGCGCCGACGTCGAGCCGGTGCAGATCGTGAAAGGTCCCCGGCGGGTCGTTGCGGCGGGCGAAGATGGCCGGGTAGTCGCCCTTGGCCTCGTTCTGCTCGGTCGCATCGAGGCGTCGCTGTTGCATGGGCAGCGCCGTCACCGGCGTGCGCTGGAACACGGTCAGCCGCTCGGCCACCGGTGCCGCCTCCTGCACCACCTGCACGCCGCTGGCGCCGACCCCGATGACCCCCACCCGGCGCCCGGCGAGGTCGATGCCGGCCTCGGGCCACTCGGCGGTGTGCACGGCGGTGCCCCCGAAGTCGGCCAGCCCCGCCAGGTCGGGGGTGTAGGGCACCGACCCGAACCCGGTGCACAGCAACAGGTACCGGGCCCGGTAGTCGTGGCCTTCGCCGGCCCCGCCCCGTCGGGTGGAGACGTCCCACCGACGGTCGTCCTCGTCCCAGTGGGCGGCCGTGACCCGGGTGTCGAGGTCGATGTCGCGGCGCAGGTCGAGGACGGCGTCGACGTGCTCGAAGTAGGCCACCAGCTCGTCGCGGCCGGGGAAGCGCTCGGACCACGTCCAGTCCCGCCACACCGATTCGAGGGAGTACTCGTAGTTGATGACGTGGGAGTCGACCCGGGCTCCCGGGTAGCGGTTCCAGTGCCACACGCCTCCCAGCCCGGTGCCCGCCTCGACCAGACGGACGTCGAAGCCCCGCTCCCGCAGGCGGTGCAGCTGGTACAGCCCGCTGAACCCGGCACCGACGATCAACGCATCGAACACGCTCCGAAGCCAAGCACGGCCGGCGCCGCGGCCGCAATCGAGCGGTCAGTCGCCGGTGGATCCGGCCCCGGCGTCGGCGGCGGCGAAGTTGGCGGCGAGACGCTGTTGGAGGAACTCGGCCGCCGTCACCGGTGGATAGGCCCCGCCCGGGCCCTCGATCACCGCGTCGCGGTTGGCCTGGGCGAAGAAGGCGATCGAGTACCGGGGCTTGGTCCGGTCCTCACCCGCGGGCACCTTGACCCGATGCAGGGTCGACCGCAGCCGATCGTCGCTCCACCGGGTGAGCATGTCACCGATGTTGCAGGTGATCGTCCCCGCCGTCGGTTCAACTCCGGTCCACCGCAGCGGTTGGCCCGAACGGGCGGCGGCCTCCGCCCCCGGGCACACCTGTAGGCCGGACTGACCCGGTCGCTGGTGGAGCAGGGTGAGGCAGTCGTAGTCGGTGTGGGCACCGGCCCGCCACGTACCCTCGTCGATCGGGCCGTCGAGCGGCAGGTAGTGCAGGAGGCGCAGCGTCGACTGGTACTGGGCCGACGCCGGATCGTGGGCGTCGGCGAAGAAGTCGTCGTCGAACCCCAACCCCCGGGCGAACGAGCCGAGGATCCGCATCGCCAGGCTCCAGTTGGCCCGCTCGAAGGCGAGGAGCGTTTCGGTGAAACCGACGACGTCGTCCTCGCCGGGCCAGAGCCCGAGCTCGTCCATCCTGGTCCGGGTGACCTGGTAGGTCTCCTTCTCGTCCAGGGTGCCGGTCGAGGGCCGACGCTGGCTGCGGTACTCCCAGCCGGAGTTGGTCCCCGGCGGCATCCGCAGGGGTTCCTTGACCGACTCGGGCAGGGCGAAGAACGCCTCGGCCAGGGCGAAGGCATCATCGACGGCCGCCGGATCGAGGCCGGTGTCGACCACCTGGAAGAAGCCGGTCTCCGACGCCGCATCCCACAGGGCGGCGTCGACGGCCGCCGGATCGTCGGCCAGGGAGATCACCGGGATCGGTCGATCGACCTCGACGCCGACACCCCCGAATCCCCGTTCGTTCGACACCTCGATCGAGTCGGCCGACCGTCGTTGTTCCCGCTCCATGGACCAACTGTAGATCCCGCTTTGTTTCGAACGGGTTGCGATCGCCTGCTGGTGGAACCGGTGACGTAGCCAAGTCGTCGGTGTAGGTAACGGACCGGGGGGTCCGTGCGTGACAGAAGGGTCCGAAATGAGCGAGGAAGGGCACAAGACGACGACGATTCCCCATGGGCCGGTGAGGCTCCGGGTAGGCGGCGAGCACTATCGCTGCATGGCGGACAAGGGCATCGCCAGCAAGCCGGTGACCCTGGTACCGGTGTGCGACGCCGAGCGGGGCTACCCGTGGTGGATCCGACCGACCGACATCGCCGGTGTCGAGTTGGAGCCGGGCACGGCCTACGTGCTCGACGTGGTGATCGCCGCCGACAGCGAGCGGGGCCCCGACGGTCTCCGCTATGAGCTGGTGACGATCGTGTCGACCGAGGAGGCGACGACCAGCGCCATCGCCTCGTGACCCTCCGCCGTCGGGTGGAACGGCCGGGCAGCGATCGTCAGTCGGCTGCCGTCCTCGTCCTCGACCCGCTGGAGCAGGTCACCGGGACCGTACAGCCACGGCTCGGCCCCGCACCGACCGTGACCCTCGAAGGAGGGGGCCACGTCGACGAAGTGGACGTTGGCCCGGGTGTCGGTCGCAGCTTCGATCGTGGCGTTGAGCCGGTCGGCGGCCCGTCGTAGCAGACGACCGTCGTCGGCCGAGATGCCGTCGCAGCGTGAACCCGGCCAGGTGTCGGGATCGGCGACCGGCGCCGGGTAGCCGAGGATGACGACGTCGCCCTCGGGCCCCACGACCTCGGCCATGTCGGCGTAGAGCTCCTCCAGCAGCGGCTGGAGGGCGGCCAGATCCTCGTCGATCTCGGCCTCGGTACGGTCGCATCCCCGAGACAGGAACGCCTCGGCCAGCTCCCCCGGACTGAGATCGCCTGCGTCCGACAGCAGTTCCATGCTGTCGTCCAGCCCGAGGCAGTCGATCATCAGATCGACGAAGCCGACGTCGTTGCCGCCGAAGGTGGCCGTGATCAGATTGGGCTCCTCCAGCGTCGACGCCGCCCACTGGTCGGGCCAGTCGTCGCTGTGGGCCGCGGTGCAGGCGGTGGAGGCGAACCCCGCCACCTCGGCCTCGGTGAGCAGGGCGGCGGCCAACGCCGGGTAGGCGCGGGGCGAGCGGGAGCAGTCGCCGACGGCGTCGTCGAGGCCCTCGCCCGACGAGTACGAGTCGCCGACCGCCAACCAGCGGAGCGGCTCCGGCGGCTCGGTCGTGGTGGTCGTCGGCGGGAGGGTCGTGGTGGTGGTGTCGAGCCCATCGCCCTCGACGACATCGCTCTCCAGGGTGAGTGCGGCGTCGGGATCGGGGGCGGCGCCGCCGTCGTCGTCGCCCGAGCAGGAGGCGGCCACCAGTACCAGGACGAGCCCGGCCGTCACCGTCCGCATCCACCAACGACGCACGTTCGGAGAGTACCCGCCCCCACCGAGAGCGGGCACCCCTGGGGAGGCGGCCGGGTGCCGGGGCCGTCGGCCCCGACCCCGGGCTCAGGACTTGATTCGGGCCACCTGGGCCGCCGACACGCGGACCGAGATCGGCTCCTCGATGCCGCTGGTCTTGGAGAAGGCCCGGATGCGCTGGATCAGGGCCGACGTGAGCGGCGTGCCCGGGCTGGCGAGCTTGGAGCCGGTCGACATCACCACGTCGCTCGTCAGTTCCATGCCGGCCACCAGATCCTTGACCCCGATCTGGATCTCGACCAGATCGCGACGGTCGGGCTCGTAGTTGCTCAGGGCGTCGGTGATGAACGTCGGCGGGGGCGAGTCGAGGGCGGTCAGCCGTCGGATGGAGGTCAGCCGCTCGACGCCGTCGGACATCATCGCGTCGTAGGCGACGGCCGTGCGCAGGATCTCGCGGTTGAGGTCGTCGTCGGTCCACGCCTCGATCGGCAGTTCGGGGGGGTGGCCGGTCGGCTCCAGCTGGGTGCCGACCAGGTGGGCCACGGTCTCGAGGCGCGGGATGTTGACCAGCAGGTCGCGACCCATCGCCACCCGGGTCTCGTTGAGGTCGGGGTTCTCCTCGAGGTCGCCCTCGGGCAGCACCACGTAACCGACCTGCGACAGCATGGCGGCCAGTTGGAGATCCCACGCCACCCGCCGACGGAGACCGGTGGAGATCGCCTTGATCAGCTCGCCGATTCGGACGCTGCGGCTGTAGCCCTCGGTGCTGATCAGGCCGGTGACCTCGGTCAGCATCGACACGGCGCCGTTGAGGGTCTTCTCCAGCAGCTCGGCCTCCACCTGCTTCAGGCGGGCCAGCTCGATGGCCTCGTCGAGGCTCGAGGCCAGTACCTCGTTGGGGCAGGGCTTGGTCAGGAAGCGGAACACCTGGGCGTCGTTGATGACGGCGATGGCGTCGCTGAGATCCGACTGCCCCGAGAGGAGGATCAGGGGCATCTCGGGGTGCCGTTCCCGCACGGTCTTGAGGAAGACGGCGCCGCTCATCTTCGGCATCCGCATGTCGGACACCACGGCGTCGACCGGCGCCGGGCCGTCCTCGGCGAACCCGAGGAAAGCGAGGGCCTTGGCCCCGGAGTCGGCGGTGGTGATGTTGAACCGCTTCCGGAAGTTGAGCTTGATCGCCTCGAGCAGCTCGGGTTCGTCGTCGACGAAGAGGACCTTGGATCGATCACCCATGGAGCAGTCGCTCCGCTCCGGCCCGGGCCGCCTCGCTCCAGACGTCGACCGCCGCCTGCAGATCCTCGGAGAGGGGCTGCACGTGGGGCGAGCCGGGTTGGACGACGGCGGTCGCCTGCGCCACCAGCCGGGCCCGCTGTACCGCTTCGAGCGCCGACGCCGTCGGGTGGTCGTCGGCGGCCGGCACGTCGTGGGACGACCAGATCACGTCGACCAGGGGTGTCGGCAGACCCCACAGCGCCAACAGATGGGCGGCCAGCGCCGGATGGGCGGCGCCGTTGCGCTCCTCCTCGATGTCGATGAGCGGCCGGCCGAGTCGCTCGGCCTCGGCGTAGTCGTCGTAGAGCCGCTCACCCAGCACGTCGGCTTCGAGCAGCAGCCCGAGCATCGAGAACAGCCCACCGACCCGGGCCCGCTCGCCCTCGTTGGGCGGCGCAAGACGGCCGGCGATGTCGCTGACCCGGCCGGCGGTGGCGATCAGCTGGTCGAAGGTGTAGCCCGGAATCCGGGTGGACGGATCGACCGAGCGGACGAGTCCGGCCATCAGCACCATCCGTTGCAGGACGACCAGGCCGAGACGGACGATGGCACCGTGCACATCGGGCACGTGGCCGCCCCCGGCCAGGGCGGAGGTGGCCCACTGCATGATCTTCGACGCCACCGCCGGGTCGGTTTCGACCAGGGCGGCGACCTCGGCGATCGACACGTCGGGGGAGCGGAGCAGCCGCTGGAGTTCCATGTGGAGCTGTGGCGGTGAGGGCAGGCTAGACGTGCCGACCAGGGCCTCGGCGATCGTCGGCGGCTCGAGGAACGACTGATGGTGCACGGCCTCGGTCACCGCCTCGATGAGGTCGGCCCGGGAGCACGGCTTGGACAGCCAGCGGTGCACGACCGGCATGGCGTCGACCAGTTCCTGGGGGCCGGTGGTGCCGGCCAGGACGAGACGGACGGTGGTCGGGTAGTCGTCGCGGACTCGGGCCAGCAGCTCCAGACCGCTGGTGCCGACCATCTCGGCCTCGGTCACGATGACGTGGACATCGTTCTCGGCCAGCACGGTGAGTGCCTCGTCGGCGCCTACGGCGAAGAAGAGGCGGTGGTTCCGCTGTAGGGGACGCAGGGCCGACCGCAGGCCGCTGAGGACCTGTGGTTCGTCATCGACGAACAGGACGACGGCGCGGTGGTCGGCCTGCGTCTCCTCGGGGGTTTCGGTCATGCATCCTCCTCGATGCTGGGGAGCCAGACGGTGAACGTGGTGCCGACACCGGGTTCGACCTCGAAGCCGATGGTGCCGTCATGGGTCTTGCAGACGATGTTGTGGCAGAGCGAGAGGCCCTGGCCGGTGCCCTCGCCGACGTCCTTGGTGGTGAAGAACGGTTCGAACACGTGGTCCTGGGCATCCTCGGGGATACCGCCGCCGTCGTCGGTGATGATGATGTGGAGGCCGTCGTCGACGGTTCGGGTGGCGATCGTGATCGCCCCCAGACGGTCGTCGTCGCCTCGCTTGGCGTCGATGGCGTCGCAGGCGTTGACCAGAAGGTTGATCAGCACCTGACCGAGGTCGCCGGGATCGGCCATGACCTGGGGCACGGGCTGGAGATCCTTGGTGATCTCGGCCACGTACTTGGTCTGACCTGCGGTGACCACCAGCGTGTTGTCGATCACCTCGTTGACGTCGGTCGGCATCAACGAGGAGCCGGACGTGTGGGAGAACTGGCGCATGGCGCCGACGATGGTGGTGATGCGCTCGATACCGCCCCGGGTCCGGGTGAGGGCCTTCGGCACCTCCTGGACCAGGAACTCGAAGTCGAGGTCGTCCTCCAGTTCCATCAGTTGGGCGCATCGGGCGGCGTGGACCGGGTCGTCGGCCATCTCGGAGCGGAGGGTACGATGCTCGGTGACGAGCTTGACCAGGTCGTCGACGACGTCGCCCAGGAAGTCGATGCTGTCGCCGACGAACTGGACCGGGGTGTTGATCTCGTGGGCCACACCGGCGGCGAGCTGGCCGATGGCCTCCATCCGCTGGGCGTGGCGGAGCTCCACCTCGAGCCGTCGGCGTTCGCTGACGTCGGTCGCCATGTACACCCGACCGGCGGCGCCGGCCGAGGAGCCGGGGCCGCGCTTGCGACGCTCGACCGGTACCGAGCCGGGCGAGCCGGCGTCGGCGTCCGACCGGCTGGTCAGGTCCGACCAGGCCAGCAGGACGGGGAACGATCGTCCGTCGGCCTTGATCATCTCGCACTCGAGTGGTCCGCCGGTCCCGAACTCGTGGTCGGTGGCCTCGTCGATCTCGGCGTCGTCGAAGGAGAAGAGCTCGGACACCGGGAGGCCGTGCAGGTCCATCGTCGACCGGCCGGTGAGTTCGGCGGTCGTGCCGCCGATGGTGGCGATGCGGCCCGAGGCGCTGGTGATGACCACGGCCGACTGGATGCTGAACAGCACGTTGGCCAGATCGTCGCTCGACTGGCGAAGGCTCTCCTGGGCCAGGTAGAGCGATCGGGTCTTTTCCTCGATCATCTCCTCGAGGGCCTTGTTCTCGGTCCTGGCCCGCTCGAGCTTGCGGCGAAGCCGCGTCACCTCGTCGTTCTCGACGGTGTTGGTCTCAGACATGGGCATCGGCGATCGTGGGCTCCGGCGCCGGTCCGGCACCGTCGAAGTGGACATGGAAGGTGGCGTTGGTGCCGTCGACCTGCTCCCGGGTGTGGGCCACCGGCGACCGGTACCAGTCGCCGACGCCGTCGAGGAAGCCCTCGACCAGGGCGAACAGGCCGAGCGGCGACTCGTAGGTCAGCGTGAGCGAGCCGTCCGGTCGTTCGGTCGCCGAGAAGCGGGCCGGGCTGGCGTCGGGGTCGAGCTTGCGGACCTCGGTGTGGATCACCGATTCGAGATTGGCGAGGAAGCCCCGAGGGGTGTCGAGCCCGGCCAACAGCGTGGGGATGGTGCCGGCGAGATGGGGGAAGGCGAAACGCCCGAACCGGCGCAGCAGATCCTCGACCGGGATACCGGTGGTCTCGGATGCGGCGACGACGAGGGCCACGAGGTCGGCGGCCGGGTAGTTGCCTGGCCCGAGAAACGGCTCGGTCGTCTCGAGGTCGCAACCTTCGACGAGGTCGTCGAAGGCGTCCTCCCCGAAGCCGTCCTCGACGAACCTCTCGAACAGTTGAAACACGGAACCCTTCACGGGACCTCCTGACAACAGGCCAACCCCGGTCTGATCGGCACCGGAGGCCCGGTTCGTGAGGGTTCCCCCCGGGTGCGAAGGGCCCGATGGCGCTAGAACGGAGCCATGGGCGAAACCTGCAACGTGTCGCTGCTCGGCTGGGGCGCCATCGGGCGCACGATCGGCCTCGCTCTACATCGGGGCGAGGTGCTCGGGGCTCGTCTACATCGGGTGGCCGCTCTCGCCGACACCGACGACTGCCCGGTACCCGTGGTCCCGGCCGATGAGCTGGCCGCAGGGTCCGACATCGTGGTGGAGGCGGCGGGTCAGGGGGCCCTTGCGGCCTTCGGTGCGTCGTACCTGACGGCCGGGTGTCGCCTGTTCGTGGTCTCGGCCGGGGCTCTGGTGGATCAGTCGCTGTTCGACCGCCTGGTGGCGGCCGGTGGATCTCGCCTCAGCGTGACCTCCGGGGCCATCGGCGGCCTCGATCTGCTGGCCGGGGTGCGCCGGGCCGGCGCCATCACCGAGCTCACGCTCACCACAACAAAGCGCCCCGACGTCCTCGTCCAGGACTGGATGGACGACGAGCTCGCCGCCGGACTGCGGGCGGCGGAGGCGCCGGTGACCGCGTTCGACGGGGCGGCGGCCGACGCCGTGGCCAAGTTCCCGCAGTCGGTCAACGTCGCCGCCACCCTGGCCCTTGCGGTCGGATCGTGGGATCTGGTCCGGGTGCGGGTGGTCGGCGACCCGGCGGTGACGGTCAATCGGCACGAGGTCCGGCTGGTCGGCGATGCCGGTCGCTACCTGTTCACCATCGAGAATCACCCCAGTCCGGACAACCCCAGAACGTCGGGCGTCGTTCCCCACGCCGTGGTTCGGGGGTTGGCCGACCTTGTCGGTGCATCGTGGCGAGTGGTGTGACCGGAGCCCGTCGCTGAGCGGTCTCACCCGACCCCGAAACGGTTGGTCGCCGGCAGTACCGTCGGGGGTGTGATCGCCTGCATCTGCGGTGTCGAGAGCCGGCCCGCCGCCCACTTCTGCCGGAGCTGCGGCCGCCCGCTGGAGCCGGGGCCGGTCGACGGTGTCACCGCCGTGCCGTCGGGCGCGGCGGCGGGTGCCGCAGGCGAGCCCGGACTCGGCCTGCTCGACGGCTCGATCGACCCGGTCGAGCAGACGAGCCGGGTGGTGAAGGGCGGCGATGAGGGCGGGCGCCTCTCGCTCCTCATCGGGTCCGCCGTACTGGGGCTCGTGGCCGTCGTGGGGCTCCTGTTCGCGGCCGGGGGTAGGGCGACCGACGAGCCCGCCGGCGCCGCGGATGGGGCCGCGGACGGGGCCGACGAGGCGATCGCCGAGGAAGGCGCCGCCTCGGACGACGACGAGGACGGCGACGGCGCCCCGACCGACGGCGCAGCGGACGATGACGTGGCCGCCGGCGAGGCTCCGACCGGCACCACCTCGTCGACGATCTCGCCCGAGGCCTACGACTTCGACAACCGCGCCATCGAGAGCGCCGCCCGGTTCGGCCGCGAGGTGTCCTACCGGCTGGTGATCTCGACCAGGGGCGGACTCGCGACCTTCGACGCCAACAACGGCGAGATCGTGTACTACGAACGGTCGGACAGTCTGCTGCCGGTGGCCACCGCCGACGGGTGGCTCATCGCCCAGACCGCGGAGAGCCCGAGCCTGGTCCGCCTCCCGCTCGACGATCTGTCGGCCCCGTCGCAGACCCTGATCCCCGAAGGCGTGCTCGCCGCCCTGCCCGGCACCTCGGCCGTCGAGGGCCTGCTGCTGGTGCAGAGCTGGTCGTCCGAGGTCAGCCGCCCCGTGGCCCTCGATGTGGCCTCGGGTCAGGAGGTGACCCACCCGTTGTTCGACCGGGACGAGATCGAAGTCGGATTCTGGGGCGGGTCGGTTCTCCTGGGCCTCGACGCCGGAGCCTTCACCGCGCCGTCGGGTGGCGTCTACGTGGTCGATGCCGACGGGATCGGCCAGATCAGCCCGGGCCGACTGGTGGCGGGCGACACCGAGCGGGTGCTCGTCGAGCAGTGCGACGAGCGGTTCCGGTGCGAACCGAGCTGGGTCGACCCCCAGGGGCGACCCCTCGACCTGGCCGTCCCCGACAACGACGCCGACTTCGGGGCCTTCGTCAACGGCACCGACTGGCTGGCCACCACCACGTTCACGTTCGGCTCCGAGGAGCTGATCTGGCACCTCGTCGACGTCGAGCGGGGGCTGCACCGCGAGACGACCGACAACCCGCAGTTCAACTCCTTCGCCACCGGGGCGGTACCCGCCATCTCCCCCGACGGCCGGTGGTTGGCCGAGGTCGGCGACTTCGGCACCTCGATCGTCCTCACCAACCTGACCGTCGACAGCGCGGTCGAGATCGAGCTCGACGAGCGGGTGACCAATGGGCTGCTCTACACCGATGAGTGAGCGGGCCACGATCTGCACCTGTGGCACGATCAGCCCCGGCGACGCCCGCTACTGCGAGGGGTGCGGGCGTCCGGTCGACGCCGACGACCTGCTCGACCTCGAAGCGCTGGCCGAACCGTCCGGCCGGGGAGGCGGCATCGGCCTCGGCGCCGCCGGCCGGGGCGATGACGCCCCATCCGGCCGCCGCCGCTTCTGGCTACCGGTGGTGGTCGCCCTGGCCCTCGTCGCCGGCACCGTCGGCCTCGTGGTCGCCACAACCGACGACACCGCCGAGCCCGACGGCGAGGAGGCGGCCGATCCCGCCGCCGAGTCCGACGACGGTGAAGCCGACGACGGGGAGGGCGACGACGCAACGGCCGAGACCGGGGAGGGGAGTGACGGCCTCGACCCCGACCAGGACGATGCCGCCGCCGATGGCGGGGCCGAGGCGGACGCGGCGGTGGTCGAGCGGTACGAGCCGCTCTCGGCCGACGCCGACTACCTCATCGTGATCGGCACCGCGGTCGGCACGGCGGTCTTCGACGCCGGGACGGGCGAGTTCCGCCACCACGAGGGGAGCAAAGGCGTTCCCGTGGCCGCCGCCGACGGGTGGCTCGTCGTCGACCGTCAGCAGCAGGCGTGGGGGGCGGTGGCCGTCCCCCTCGACGACCCCGGTGGGCAGTCACGACCGTTCCGGGCCGGCGGCATCACCAGCAGCTTCCTCTCGGCCGTCCCCCGGGACGGGCTGGTCGTCCTCGAGACCTACGACGATGCCGGCCCGGCGCTGGTGGTCATGGACATCGCCGCGCAGGAGGTCGTTCCCCACCCGGTGACCGGGTTGGCCTTCGCCGACGTCCTCTTCGGACCGCCCTTCGTCGCCTCGGCCGACTCGGCGCTGTTCAGCCCGGTGAGCGGCGGTCTCTACCATCTGGACGACACCGGAGCTCGGCTGCTGGCACCCGGCCGGCTGGTGGTGTCGGACGGCGAGCGCACCCTGGTCGAATGGTGCGACGAGAAGCTCGAGTGCTCCCGCTCGTGGGTGGATGAGGGTGGTGAGCCGCTCGATCTGGCCCTCCCTCCGGACGAGCACGACCGGGTGGCCTTCGCCCACGGCACCGACTGGGTGGCCAGCAACTTCGCCCCCGGCCGCGGTGCGGCGTCGACCATGACCTTGACCGACATCGCCACCGGTCGCCGGGTGGAGACCAGGGACATGCTCACCCAGGGCTTCCGCTTCTTCTGGACGGGCACCGCTCCACCCGTATCGCCCGACGGCCGTTGGGTGGTCGGTGCGCTGGAGGGGAGTGACGAGGTGGAGATCCGCAACCTGGTCACCGACGAGGTGCGGGTGCTGGTGTTGCCCGCGCCCTATGCCCGCGGCGTGGTGTTCGCCGCCAGGCCGTGAGCGACGACGGACCGGACCTGCTGGTCGACGTCGAGGGCGCCGAACCTCCGCCCGGCGGCGGCGGACGGGGCGGCGGCGGTGGTGGCTCAGACGAGCCGGTCGATCGCCGCATCCGGGCCGCCGCCGGCGTCGTGGTCGTCGCCGCCGTCCTCGTCGTGGCGGCCGGCCTGGTGCTCGGTGGGCCGCCGGCCGATGACGACGGGGTGCGGGAGAGCCCGGGACCGGCCGACGACGAGGTCGAGGCCGAGCCGTCCGACGCCGGCCAGGCCGAGGTGACCGCAGCCCGGGAGCGGACCACCACCAGCCAGCGCACCGTTTCCGGCGGGCCGAACGGTGCGGTGTCGACGGCGGAGAGCGAGTATCAGCTGATGGTCGGCATCTCGACCGGCCGCCCGATCACCCTCGACCCGCTCACCGGGGTCGTCACCTACCACCAGGGCGACGGGTTCGTCCCCCACGTCGTCGGGTCGTCGTGGGTGCTCGGGCTCGCCGCCGACGGTGACGACCAGCTCCTGGCTCTGCCGGTCGACGACCTCGGGGCCGAGCCGGTCCCGGTGCTGGAACGGCGCTTCTTCTTCCCCCGGCTCCGGGCCGAGCAGGTCAACGACTTCGCCGTGGCCGAGATACCGGAGGACGAGGAGCGCCCGCTGGTCCTCGTCGATCTGGCCACCCTGGAGCTGGTCGAGCACCCTCTGATCGACGTCGGCGCACTCGATGACCGTCGCAGCCCGGTGGTGGCGCTCGACCACAACGCCGGCCTGTTCACCCCGCCGGCCGGTGGGGTCTACCGGGTCGACGGCGAAGACGTCCGCCTGCTGACCGACGGCGCCCTCGTCGGAGCCGACGGTGAGCGGGCGCTCGTCGTCGACTGCGATCCGGCGCTGGTGTGCGAGCGGCGCTGGATCGATCCGGACGGCGCGCCGCTCGACCTGGTCGTACCCGACAGCGAACCGGTGACCGGTCGCTTCGTCCCGGACACCGACTGGTTCATCGCCTCCGGTGAGTTCCTCACCATCACCGACGTCGTCACCGGCGACGTGGTCGAGCTGGCTCGGCGCCAGGCCCCCTTCGACGTCGGCTGGCTCGACGCCATCTCCCCCGACGGGCGATGGCTGGCCCTACCGGGCGAGGCCCGGGACAGCATCGAGCTGTACGACCTGAGCAGCGGCGAGCGCTACGACATCGATCTCGACGAGATCGTGCTCCGCGACGCCCTGTTCTTCCTACCCGCAGAGCGCTAGGCCGGTCGTCACGTCCGGGCCCGGGGTCCGCCGGTCCCCGGTAGCGTGCTCGGGCCATGCAGATCCCGCTCCGACTCGTTCTCCTCGTCCGCCCGTCGGTGGCGCCGGGGGTGCTGCTGGCGGTCGGGTTCTCCACCATGGCGGTCGTCGCCACGCCCTTCCTGATCCAACCGGTGGCCGATCACTACGACATCGGACTGACGCGGGCATCGCTGATCGGTGTGGCCCAGCTGGCCGGGTTCGTCGCCGGCTCATGGGGCTCGGGCCGGTTCCTCCGGCCCCGCCGTCGGGTGTTCGTGGCCGCCCTCGGCCTGGCGGTCGTCGCCAACCTCACGTCGGCCCTGCTTCCACCCTTCGCCGTGTTGATCGCCCTCCGCCTGCTCAGCGGCTTCACCCTCGGCCTGCTGAGCTGGTTCGGTTGGGTCCAGGTGTTCGGGGAGGAGAAGGGCACCGCCGACGTCGCCGTTGTCGGGCCGGTGGCCGGCATCCTCACCGGACCGCTCCTGGCGGTGTTCGCCGGGGGCGGGGCGTCCACCCTGTTCGCCCTGCTCGGTTGCCTGGCCGTGGTGCCGCTGCTCTTCAACGCCGGCACCGGGGCCGCCGACCGGGTCGCCCCTCGGCGACCCCGGTCCCGTCCGGTCCCGGCCGCCGCCCTCATCCTGGTGGCGCTCGGCCTCTACACCGTCGGCGGATCCTCGGTGTTCACCTATGTGGTGGTCCTGGCCGCAGGCGAACCCGGCCTCCCGGTCTCGACCGTCGCCCTGTTGTTCAGCGCCAACTCGATCGCCGCCATCCCCGCCACCCGCTGGCCGTGGCGTCGGGGCTGGCCCGCTCCGTGGATGTTGGCCACCGGCGGCGCCGCCGTCGTGCTGACCAACGCCACCCACCCGGTGCTGTTCGCCGCCTCGGTGGTGATCTGGGGGTTCTTCTTCTGGATGGCCGTGCCCGGGGTGTTCGCCGCCCTGGCCGCCCGGTCGGCCAACCCGGCGGACCGGGCCGGCGACGCCCAGGCCATCATGGCCGCCGGCCGCGTCGTCGGGCCGTTCATCGGTGGTCTCATGTTCGACGCCGCCGGGGCGACCGCACTCGGCCTCACCGGCGCCGCCATCATCGCGGGCGCAGCCTCGGTGGTGTTCGTCGTGCGGTCGATGGTCGAGCCCGCCGAGTCCTGACCGGCCCGAGCGATCCTCAGGCGGGTGCGGCCGTCGTCTCCGGGTCGTCGCTGGGGAGGGGGGCCACCACCATCGCCGCCGCCACGAGGGCGAAGAGGGCGGCACCGACCAGCATGGTGGTGGCGGTCGACGTCACCCCGAACAGCCAGGCGGCGCCGATCGGCCCGATCGTCTGCCCCAGCCGGACCCCCGACACCCACGCCGCCATCACCGCAGCCCGCTGCTCCGGCGGGGCCGCCAGGGTGATCAGGTCCTGCAGGGCGGGGATGACGGTGCCGTCGCCCAGGCCGTAGAGGGCGGCGGCCACCGCCACCAGCGCCACCGTGGGGGCGAACCCCAGACCGGCCGAGGTGACGGCGATCAGCATGCAGGCCGCCACCAGCATGGTCCGGGCCGACAGCCGGGCCCGCAACCAGCCCAGGTTGAACGACACCAGCGACGCCCCGAGGGCGAAGGTCGACAGGATGAACCCCCGATCGCGGGGCCCGAGGCCGAATTCCTGCTCGAGATGGACCGGCAGGGCGGTGAGGAACACGCCGAAGATCACGGTGAAGAGAACCACACCGGTCACCAGCACGGTCAGGACGCTCCGTCGGCCGAGGACGGCGGCGGCACCCCGGAGCTGGCCGGCGATCGTGATCGTGGCGCCAGGGCGCCCCTCGGGCAGCACCCGCCAGCAGGTCACGGCCAGGGGCAGGGCCACGGCGCCGAGGGCCAGGGCCCACCGCCACCCGGCGAGATCGCCGATCAGGCCCGCCAGCGACGGCATCAGGGCCAGGCTCAGGGTGAGGACGGCCGAGTTGCGGCCGATGAGGGTGGTCCGCTCCAGCCCGTCCCAGTGGTCGCCGATCAACACCACCGCCAGGTTGATCAGCCCCGCCCCGCCGATGCCCTGGATGAAGCGGACGGCGAGGAGGGCCTCGAACGTGGGGGCGAAGGCCGAGGCCACGGCGGCCAGCCCGAACAGGGTCAGGCACGGCACCAGGATGCGTCGCCGCCCGTGGCGGTCGGCCATGACCCCGATGATCGGCGCCATCAGCACGCCGGGCAACGGGCTGGCGGCCACCAGCCAGCCGGCCTGGGAGGACGGACGGCCGAGGTCGGCCAGCACGTCGGGGATGTTCGGGGTGAGGACGGAGTTGGCCAGGATGCCCGAGACGGTTACGGCGAAGATCAACCAGCGGGGAGGGGCGGTCACCGAAGGGGCTTGGGGAGTCGCATCGGCCGGAACCTAGCCCCGGTCCCGCCCCAAACCTCAACTGGCCCCGGACGGGTGCCGATGACGGTGGGGTGTCCGCAGTGGGATCCAACGCCCCGCCCTCCGAACTCGAGTTGCTGGCCAGGCAGCTGGAGGAGCTGACCGACGCCCACGTGGAGATCAGCGATCAGATGCTGGCGCTCTACAAGCTGACCGAGTTCTCCGCCGCCTCCCTCGACGCCGACACCACCACCGAGCGGATGGTGGCCCAGGCCGGCGTCCTGCTCGACGCCCACTGGGTCGCCTTTCTGCGCCGCGACGCCGAGGGCGCCCTGGTACCGGTGGCCGACGCCGTCGGCCAAGCCGGCCTGCGGGCCGAGGAGGGGCCGGTCCTGGCCGACGCCGCCATCCGTCTCGGCGACGGCAGCGAGCCCTACGTCGTCGCCGATGAACTCACCGGCCGCAGCCTGCTCGGCGTGCCCGTCGACGCCGACGGGTACCACGTCGGCATGGTGGTGGCCGCCTCCGGGCTGGGGCGGCAGTTCGTCACCACCGATGTGAAGCTGGCCCAGGCCATCGCCAACCAGCTGGCCCTGCTCCTGCACCTGGCCGACCTGCACCACGACGCCGTGCAGCGCACCCTGGCCCGCCGCGATCACGACATCGCCTCCCAGGTGGCGCAGGCGGCGCTGAAACGACCGCTGCCCCCGGTTGAGGGCCTCGATCTGGCCCCCTTCAACCGCCCGGCCCGGGCCGCAGGGGGCGACTTCTACGCCGTCGCCGCCTCCGATCGGGGTCTCTATCTCGCCCTTGGCGACGTGTCGGGCAAGGGCCTGCCTGCGGCCCTGATCATGAGCACGGCCGTCGCCGCCACCTACAGCGCCTTCGAGCGCTGTCCCGGCGGCGACACCGCCGGGGTCCTGGCCGAGATCGACCACCAGATGTGGAGCCATCTCACCGAGACCAACATGTTCATCACCCTCGTCGTGGCCCACGTCGACCCGACGGCCCACGAGCTGCACATCAGCAACGCCGGCCATGCCCCGGTGCTGGTCGGGAGGCCGGATGCGCTCGTCGACTGCCCGGCCGACGGGCCCCCGATCGGGGTGCTGGAGGACGGGGTCCACCGATCGAGCCATCACCGCTTCGGCCCCGGCGACCTGTTCTTCGTCGGGTCGGACGGCTGGACCGACCAGACCGACGAGGCGGGGCAGATGTTCGGCGACGACCGCCTGCTGGCCGAGTTGGGCGGCGACGCCCCGACCGCCGGGCACCTCGTCGATCGGCTGGTCACCGTGCTCGACCGCTTCGCCCAGGACGGCGAACAGAAGGACGACCTGACCGCACTCGTGCTGAAAGGAGCCGAAGGCCATGCGTGAACGTCACTCGACCCTCTCGGTACCCGCCGACCTGCTGTCGCTGCGGAGCCTCGGCCCGTGGCTGCAGGACAACCTCGTAGCGGCCGGCGACACCGACCCCACGGCCACCCGGTCCTCGATGGAACTGGCGGTGCAGGAGATCTGCGTCAACGTGGTGAAGTACGCCCTGGCCGACACCGAGGCGGGGGAGATCCTCGTCACCTTCGTGGCCGAGGCCGCCGGCTACACCGTCACCACCCAGGACGCCGGCGCCGCCTACGACATCTCCACCCGACCCAAGGTCGACCTGGAGAACCCGACCGTCGGCGGCTACGGCCTCTACCTGGTCGAGACCCTGTGCGAGCAGATGGTCTACGAGCGGATCGGCCACCACAACGTCTGGTCGATGCGCTTCGCCCGGTCGGTCCCCGCCGCCACCTGAGCCGAGCGATGAGCGCCGTCCCCCCGCTCCGCGTTCTGGCCGTCGACGACGAGACCGTCTCCCGCCTGGTCGTCTCCCGCATGCTCGGCGGCCTCGGCCACCAGGTGACCGAGGCGGCCGACGCTCCCGAGGCCATCGAAGCCCTCCGGGCGACGCCGTTCGACCTCGTGGTGTCGGACTACAAGATGCCGTCGGGCACCGGCCTCGACGTGGCCGAGGAAGCCCGTCGTCGCCGCACCCCGTTCATCCTGCTCACCGGCTTCAGCTACGGCGGCGAGTTCGAGCAGCTCGACCCCGGCCTGGTGCGGGTGCACCTGGCCAAGCCGGTGTCCTCCAGCGAACTGGCCGCCGCCGTCGAGACGTGCTGCGGTCGACCGGCCGAATCGACGCCGTCGTCGATCGGCGGCGGTACCGCGCCCGCCGCGGCGCCGGACCCGACGGCCGCCACCGTCCCGTCGGCCTCCGAACCGGCGGCGGCCGGCAAGACCGCAGCGGCCGACGACCGCAACCTCGTCGAACGGAACCTGGCCCTGCTCAACGCCATCGGGGTGGAGGTCACCCTGGCCGACGCCGGCGGCGGCATCATCGGCTCGACCGCCGGTCGCCGGGGGGCCCTCGGCTACCCGGAGTCGTTCTGGGACGACGCCTCGATCTTCGACCTGACCCACCCCGACGATCTGGCAACGGCCCACGGGACGATGGCCGCCATCGTGGCCACCCCCGGCGGATCGGCCATGGCCCGGTTCCGGGCCCGCCACGCCGAGGGCCACTGGGAGATGGTCGAGATCCACGGCACCAACCTGCTCGACGACCCCGATGTCGGCGCCCTGGTCATGACCAGCCGGTCGGTCACCATCGAGGAGCGGCTGCGGGCCGCCCACGCCGAGGCGGTGCGACGAGCATCGTCCCAGGTGCAGTACGTGGCGTCGGTCAGCCACGAACTCCGCTCACCGTTGCAGGGGATTCTGGGCGTGGCCCAACTCCTGGAGGACACGGTGAACGACGGGTCGGCCGAGCTGGTCGGCATCATCCGCAGCGAGGCCGAACGCCTCCGTCGGGTCATCGACGACATCCTCGACTACGCCAAGTCCGACAACGGCGCCGTCGAGCTCGAGCCCCGGCCGACCTCGATCGCCAAGCTCGTCGGCGACGTCTCCGACATCTGTCAACCCCAACTCCAGCCCGGGGTGACGATCCGGGTGGACGTCCACCCGTCGGTGGCGCCCTGGGTCGAGATCGACGATCTCCGCCTCCACCAGATCCTGCTCAACCTGGTGGCGAACGCCGCCCGTTTCACCCCGCAGGGTTCGATCACGGTGTCGTGCCGGCCTTTGGGCGGCGATCGCTTGCTGTTCGACGTGATCGACACCGGCGCCGGCATCGCCCCCGACAAGATCGGTGGCCTGTTCGAGCCGTTCCGCCAGTCGACCCGGGCCGAGGGGGGCGGTGGGGCCGGTCTCGGACTCTCGATCAGCAGGAACCTGGTGAGCATCATGGGGGGCCGTCTCTCGGTCGAGAGCACGGTGGGGGAGGGCTCCACCTTCTCCTTCGCCGTCAACGCCACCGCCATCGAGCGACCGGCCGTCACCACCGACGACGGCGCCCCCGCCCCGGCGGCGGCCCCCTCCCCGACACCACCGGCGCCCTCCCGGGCCCTCGTCGTCGACGACAGCTCGGTGAACCGGATGGTGCTGTCGAAGCAGTTGGCGCTGATGGGCTTCGAGGTCGACACCGCCGACGGCGGGTCCCCCGGCATCGCCATGATCCTCGACGGCGTCTACGACGTCGTCGTCACCGACTGGCACATGCCCGAGGTCGACGGCCTCGACCTGATCGCCGCCGTCCGATCGGCCGAGCTCGGCGGTCGACGCACCCCGATCATCACGGTCACGGCCAGCGCCATGACCTCCGACCGCAAGCGGTGCCTCGACGCCGGAGCCGACGGCTTCCTGCCGAAGCCGGTGACCAAGGCGGAGCTGGAGGAGGTCGTCAGCTGCTACCTGCGCACCGCCGCCCCCGCCGTCGCAGGTGCCGCCGGCCGCCGGGACGGCGCCGAGCCAGCGCTCCCCGAAGACGGTGGCGACCGCGGCCGCCGGGGCGACGACGCCCCGGCCACCCCGGCCCTCGACGCCGCCGTCCTCGACGATCTCATCGAGCAGCTCGGTGGCCGGGAGGCGGTGGCGAGTGTCGTCGAGTCGTTCCTGACCGAGATCGGCCGCCTCGGCGACACCCTGGTGGCGGCCCTCGAGGACGGGCACACCGACGCCGCCGTGACCGCCGCCCACACCCTGCGGGGGCCGAGCCAACTCCTGGGCGCGACGGCGCTTGGCGAGTCGTGCACCGGGATAGAGCAGCGGACGGTCGGGATCGATCGTGCGAGCGCCGACGGGCTGCGCAGGCGACTCGAGCGGACCCGGAACGCACTGCAGGACTGGTTGAGCGGCTCGGAGGTCGTGGCATGAAAGGCGTCATCTTCAACGCGGCGGCCGAAGCCGTCATCGCCCTCGGCGGGGAGGATCTGTGGGACGAGCTGCTCGACGCCGCCGGCCTCGACGGGGCCTACACCAGCCTCGGCTCCTACGACGACGGTGAGCTGATCGCCCTGGTCGTCGCCGCCGCCGACAAGCTCGGGATGTCGGTGGAGGAGACCACCAAGTTCATCGGCGAGCGCGTCTTCCCCGGCCTGGCCGGCCGACACGAGAACCTGGTGGCCTCCCACGACGACACGGTCTCACTCCTCTGCGCCCTCAACGACGTGATCCACCCCGAGGTGCTCAAGCTGTACCCCGACGCCTCCGTCCCGGACTTCACCACCCTTGCGCGCGACGGCAAGCGGCTCAAGCTGCTCTACCGCTCGCAGCGGAACATGCCCGCCCTGGCCGCCGGCCTCATCCGGGGTGCCGCCAACCTGTTCGCCGAGGACGTCGCCATCGAGATCACCACGACCGACGACGGCGTCATCCTCGACCTGCTGTTCACGGCGGCGGCGCCGACCGGGCCGGTGGCCGTGTCGTGATCGAGGCCGCGGCCTCCGAGGCGTCGCTGGCGACGCAGGTCCGGCGCCTCGAGCGTCGGGTCGAGCGCGAGCGCACCGCCCGCCAGGAGGCCGAAGCCATCGCCGAGGAGGGCCTGCGGGCTCTCTACGAGGCCAACCGGGACCTGGATCGGCGGGTCAGGGAACGGGTGGTCGAGATCGAGACGCTGGCCGAGCGGGTGGCCCGGGCCGAGCGGGTGAAGAGCGAGATCCTGGCCACCGTCAGCCATGAGCTTCGAACCCCGCTGATGGCCGTGATCGGCGCCCTCGACCTGATGGAGGAGGGTGGCTGGGACGACGAGGACGGGCACAGGATCGCCCTCGCCGGCGCCTACCGGCTGCGGGAGCTGGTCGATGAGCTGTTCGCCGCCGTCGACCTGGCTCACGACGCCCAGGCGTTCCGGGAGCCGGTGGACCTGGTCGACTTCCTGGAGGCGCTGGCCGTCACCTGGCGCTTCCCCGCCCTGCAACAGGGTTCGCTGCTCGTCACGTCGGTGGCGGCCGAGACGCCGGAGGTCGCCGTCGACCGGGCCCGGACCAGGACCGCCCTCGACCGACTGGTCGGCAACGCCATCGAGCACGCGCCCGGAGGCACGATCTCCGTCATCGTCTCGGCCACGCCCACCGCCGTCGAGTTCGTCGTGGCCGACCAGGGGCCGGGCATGGATCAGGGCCGGGTGGCCGAGCTGCTCGAGCCCTTCGAGATGGGTGACCGCACCTCCACCCGATCGAGCCGGGGCATGGGTTTGGGCCTGGCGCTGGCCAAGGGCCTGATCGAACTCCAGGACGGGTCGCTCCACATCGAGAGCAGCCCCGGCGTCGGCACCCGGGTCACGGTGTCGCTGCCCCTGACCACCCCGGAAGCGGCCGACCCGACCACCGAGCCCTCAACACTTCCACCCGAGTAGCCGAAGGATGACCATGGATCTGTCCGTTACCAAGTCCGACGCCTCCGTCCGCCTCACCCTGGCCGGCCGGATCGACGCCCTCGAGTCGCCCGAACTGTCCCGCCTGATCGACGACCACCTGGCCGACGAGCCGCCCCACCTGGTGGTCGATCTGTACCGGGTCGACTACGTCGACAGCGCAGGCCTGGCCGTCCTGGTCCGGGTATGGCGCACCCAGCAGACCGCCAACCGCCGCTTCTCGCTGGTCATGCCCGAGTCGGAGGCGGCCAAGCGAATCTTCAGCCTGGCCGGCTTCGACCAGATCTTCGAGACCGAGGACGCCCCCGCCGACTCGCTGAACTGAGCGGGCGACCGATCGGCCCGGCCCCGGCCCATCGGCCCGGCGGCGCGCCGATTCGCCGCCCGGTTCAGGCGCTCAGCCAGTCGTCGATCGTGTCGCGCTGGGTGTCGTCGAGCCGGTCGAGGCTGATTCCCTGCGAGGCGAGCTTGGCCGCGGCGATGGCGTCGTCCACCTCGCGGGGCAGGACGTGCACCCCTGGCTCGTAGTCGCCGACAGCCAGCTGATGACAGCCGAGGCCCTGCACAGCGAACGACAGATCCATGATCTCGATCGGGTGGCCGAGTCCACCCGCGATGTTGACCAATGCGCCGTTGGCCAGGACGAACACGTCCTTGGACCCGCCCCAGCGGAAGTGCTCGATGCCCCGGCGGACGATCCGGCGGGCGGTCGAACCCCGGTCGAGGGCCTCGACGTCGATCTCGCGGTCGTCGTGGCCGGCGTTGGCCAGGATGGCGCCGTCCTTGAGCAGCTCGACGTGGCGCTCGGCGATGGCCCGGAGGCCGCCGCTGGCCGTGATGACGAAATCCGCCGCCGGTAGGGCCCCGGCGGCGTCGGAGACGTCGTGGCCGTCCATGTGGGCCTCGAGCGCCTTCACCGGATCGATCTCGATGACGACGGCCCGGCCCCCGAGGGCTCGGATGTAGGTGGCGACGCCGCGGCCGACCCAGCCGTAGCCCACGACGGCGAACACCTTGCCCGCCAACAGCATGTTGGTCAGGTCGCCGATGGCCTGCAGCGTCGACTGGCCGGTGCCGTAGCGGTTGTCGAACAGGTGCTTGCATCGGGCGTCGTTGGCGGCCAGGGCGCCGAAGGGGAGCCGGTCGGCCCGGTGGAGCGATCGGAGGCGGGCCACCCCGGTCGTCGTCTGCTCGGTCACACCCCTGAGCAGGGCGTACTGCTCGGGACGGTGGCGGGCCATGCGCAGGGTCAGCTCGGCCCCGTCGTCGATGATGAACTCGGGGCCGGTGTCGGCGACGGCCAGCAGGTCCTTCTCCCAGGCCTCGTAGCCGCTCTCCCTGGTCGAATGCACCTCGATGCCCCGCTCCACCAGGGCGGCGGCGATCTCGTCCCGGGTGGAGAACGGATTGCTGCCCGCCACCACCACCTGGGCCCCGGCGTCGGCCAGCACCGTGGCCAGGAACGCCGTCTTCGCCTCCAGGTGCACCACCACCGCCACCCGGCGGCCCTGGAGCGCCCCGTCGGCCAGCGTTCGACGGACGTGACCGTCGACGACGGGGGAGTGGCGACGGGCCCAATCGATGGCCTCCGAGCCCTCCGGAGCGAGCGTCGGATCGGCGATGTTGGAACGATCGGCTGCGTTCATCGGCGCCAACGTAGCGGTTGCTTTTCGATGTCCATTCGGGTGGTAGCCGATGACGGCTACTGCACTCGGGAGTAGATTATGCGCCGCTGGAACATTTCAGGGAGAGATACATGTCCAAGCAATTGATGCGCCTGCTGGCGCTGTTCGCAGCCCTGACGTTGGTCGCAGCCGCCTGCGGTTCCGACGACGACGGGGAGGCAGCAACCGAGGCGGCCGACGGGTCCGCAACCGAGACCGCCGACGAGGAGGCGGAGGCAGAGGAGGCCGAGTCGTCCGACGACGAGGAGGCCATGGAAGACGACGAGGCCATGGAGGACGAGGTCCTCGACTGCGCCGGGGAGACCGTTTGTGTCGGTCTCGTGACCGACGTCGGCAAGATCGACGACAAGAGCTTCAACCAGTCGGCCTGGGAGGGCGTGCAGCTCCTCGAAGGTGAACTCGACGCCCACGTCGACTTCATCGAGACCCAGGACTCGACCGACTACGCCGCCAACATCGGCAGCTTCGTCGATCAGGACTACGACGTCATCGTGACCGTCGGGTTCGCCCTCGGCGAGGCCACCGGCATCGCCGCCGACGAGAACCCCGACACCTACTTCATCGGCGTGGACCAGTTCCAGGGCGAGGAGCGGGCCAACGTGGCCGGCCTCATCTTCCCCGAGGATCAGGCAGGCTTCCTCGCCGGCGCCCTCGCCGGTCTCATGACCGAGAGCAACATCGTCGGTCAGGTGCTCGGTACCGACCTGGTGCCGCCGGTCGTGGCCTTCAAGGAGGGCTTCGACGGTGGTGTGGCCTTCACCAACCCCGACGCCGAGGTCATCGCCACCTACCACCCCGGCGGCCTCGACGTGGCCTTCACCGACCCTGAGTGGGGCGCCAACACCGCCCGTCAGGCGCTCGACAACGGTGCCGACGTGATCTTCGCCGCCGGTGGTCTCACCGGTAACGGCGGTCTGGCCGAGATCGCCAAGGAGAACGGCGAGGCCTTCTGCATCGGTGTCGACACCGATCAGTGGGAGACCGTGCCCGAGGCTCAGCCCTGCCTGATCACCTCGGCCATGAAGCTGATCACCCCCGGCATCGTCGACATCGCCGGTCAGTGGAACGACGGTTCGGCCCCCGCCGGCAACTACATCGGCGACGTCGGCCTGGCCGACTACCACGACTTCTCCAGCGTCATCCCCCAGGAGACGCAGGACACGATCGCCGAGCTGACCGAGCAGGTCCTCAGCGGCGAGGTGCCCACTGGGTACACCCCGGGTTGATCCCGTTCCGGTTGCCGAGTGCAGCCAGGTAGGCCATAGTGCGCCGGGGCCTCACACGGGCCCCGGCGCCGGCCGTTTTCGCCGGTGACCGAGTGCGTCGTCGACGATCGGCGATGAGTGGGAGATCGAGGTAGGTGGAACGAACGTGGTGGCGTCAGGCGCTGTTGCCCCTGATCGCCGTGGTGCTCGGACTGGTGGTCGGGGCGATCCTGATACTGGTGACGGGGGAGAATCCGGTCACGGCCTACACGGGCCTGGCCGACGGCTCACTCGGTGACGCCGAGGCCTTCGGACGCACCCTGGAGAAGGCCACCCCGCTGGTGCTCGGCGGCCTCGCCGTCGCCTTCGCCTTCAAGGCCGGTCTGTTCAACATCGGTGGCCAGGGTCAGCTCCTCCTCGGAGCCGCCTTCGCCGCCTGGGCCGGTTTCGACTTCGACCTCCCGGCCATCATCCACATCCCCTTCGCCCTGATCCTGGGTGGCCTGGCCGCCATGGCGCTCGGCGCCATCGCCGGTCTCCTCAAGGCGACGCGGGGCACCCACGAGGTGATCTCGACGATCATGCTCAACTTCGTGGCCGCCAACTTCACCGAGTGGCTGGTGAGCCGGGACGGCCCGTGGAAGGACCCGGACGGCGGCGCCCTGGCCCGCACCCCGGCCATCCTTCCCTCGGCCGAGTTCCCCCGGGTCGGCGAGCTGCCGACCGGGTTCCTGGTCGCCGTCCTCGCCGCCGTCGTCATCTGGTGGATCGTGGGCCGGACCACGTTGGGCTTCGAGATCCAGACCGTGGGGGCCAATGCGAACGCCGCCCGCTACGCCGGGATCAACGTCACCCGCATCATCGTCATCGCCATGTCGATGTCGGCGTTCCTCGCCGGCCTCGGCGGGGCGATCCAGACCCAGGGCGTCATCGGCCGCTTCGAGCCCGGTTTCAACACCGGCCTCGGGTTCGACGGCATCACCATCGCCCTCCTGGCCCGGACCAACGCCCTCGCCGTCATCCCCGCCGCCCTGCTGATCGGAGCGCTCGACGCCGGCTCCACCGAACTGCAGGCGAGGACGACCGTCGAGCCCGAGATCATCAACGTGATCCAGGCCTTCATCCTGTTCTTCGTCGCCGCCCCCAGCGTGGTTCGGTGGCTGCTCCGCCTCCGGGGCGAGACCGACGAACCCGAGGTCCAGCTGGCCGGCGGCTGGGGGTCGGCATGACCACGACCACCGCCCCCTCGTCCTCCTCGCCGTCGCCCGTCCGCGCCCTCGGCGACCAGGCCGTGCCACTGGGGATCGCCGGCCTGGTGCTGGTGGCCGTCATCGCCTCCTACATCTGGGACGACACCCAGACCACGGCCGTGGCCGCCCGCACCGTGCGGGAGGCGGCGCCCCTCATCCTCGCCGGCCTGTGCGGCGTGATCGGCGAACGGTCCGGCATCGTCAACATCGGCATCGAGGGGCAGATGCTGCTCGGCGCCTTCTGCGGCTTCATGGCGGCGTCCTACACCGTCGACCAGCTCGGCGGCACCGGCGCCCTCCTCTTCGGCGTGGCCATGGCCGTCGTCGCCGCCTCGCTGGCCGGGCTGTTCCTGGCCTGGACCTCGGTCGGGCTGCGGATGGACCAGATCATCGCCGGCACGGTGATCAACATCTTCGGCCTCGGCGCCACCAGCTTCTTCTTCGTCCAGGGCCGGACGATGCCCTCGGTCCCGAACTGGCCGGTCCCGGCCATCAGCGAGTGGCCGCTCGTGGGGCGGGTCTTCTTCGATCACGGCCCGCTGACCTACACCGCCATCATCGCCGCCATCGGCGTGCACATCGCCCTGTTCCACACCCGCTGGGGTCTGCGGACCCTGGCCGTCGGCGAGCACCCCGGGGCGGCCGACACCGTCGGGGTGCGGGTGTTCCTCCTCCGCTACGTGAACCTCACCCTGGCCGGCGCCTTCGCCGGGCTGGCCGGCTTCGCCCTGCTGCAGTCGGCCAGCGTGTTCAACCGGGGCATGACCAACGGCAAGGGTTTCATCGCCCTGGCCGTGGTGATCTTCGGCCGGTGGCGCCCGATGGGCGTGCTGGGGGCGGCCATGCTGTTCGGCTTCTTCAACGCCCTGCAGGCCCAGCTGCAGTTCCGCCAGGCCCTCGACATCCCACCCCAGTTCTTCGGGATGATCCCCTTCGTCCTGACCATCGCCGTGCTCGCCCTCGCCGGGTTCTCGGCCCGACCCCCGGCGGCCGCCGGCCAGCCCTACGACCCGGACTGATGACCGACACACCTCTCCTCGAAGCCCGTGGGCTGACCAAGCGGTTCCCCGGCGTCGTGGCCAACGACGGCGTCGACCTCAAGCTGCACGAGGGCGAGATCCTTGGACTCCTGGGCGAGAACGGCGCCGGCAAGTCGACGCTGGTCAAGATGCTGTTCGGCATCCACCAGCCCGACGAGGGCCAGATCTTCCTGCGGGGCGAGGAGATCACCCACGCCGGTCCGGGGGAGTCGATCGCCCGGGGCATCGCCATGGTCCACCAGCACTTCCAGCTGGTGCCGACGCTCACCGTGGCCGAGAACATCGTGCTCGGGGCCGAGCCGGTCCGCCGCGGCTTCTTCGATCGCCGGTCGGCCGAGCGGCGGGTGGCCGAGATCTCCGAGCAGTACGGCCTCACCGTCGGGCCGACCGACATCGTTGGCGACCTGCCGGTCGGCATCCAGCAGCGGGTCGAGATCCTCAAAGCGCTCTACCGGGGCGCCGAGCTGCTGATCCTGGACGAGCCGACCGCCGTGCTCACCCCGCAGGAGACCGACGAGCTGTTGGTCATCCTCCGTCAGCTGGCCACCGACGGCGTCGGCATCATCTTCATCACCCACAAACTGCGGGAGGTGCTCGACGTCACCGAGCGGGTGACCGTGCTCCGCCAGGGCAAGGGCGTGGGGACGGTCGAGACCGCCGACGCCACCACGGCCTCGCTGGCCGAGCTGATGGTCGGCCGCTCCGTAGTGCTGCGGGTCGAGAAGGACCAGGCCGAGCCGGGCGAGGTCATGCTCGACGTCACCGATCTCCGGGTGCGGGACGACCGCCGTCAGACCGCGGTCGACGGGGCATCGCTGCAGGTTCGGAAGGGCGAGATCCTCGGCATCGCCGGGGTGGAGGGCAATGGGCAGCGGGAGCTGGTCGAGGCCATCACCGGCATCCGGGCCAAGGAGGGCGGCCAGGTGACCATCGGGGGCGTCAAGGTACCGGCCAGCCCTCGCCCGGCCCGGCGACTGGGCATGGCCTACATCCCGGAGGACCGGGAGAAGGACGGCCTCGTGGGCATCTATTCGATCGCCGACAACCTGGTGCTGACCAACTACTTCGAGGATCCCTACGCCGGTACCGGCGTGCGCGACTTCGGTGCCGTGGCCGAGCGGGCCACCGAGCTGGTGGAGCGGTACGACGTGCGCACCCCCGGCATCGAGACGCCTGTCCGCTCGCTGTCGGGCGGCAACAAGCAGAAGGTGATCGTGGCCCGGGAGCTCAGCGAGGACAACAAGGTCGTCGTCGCCTCCCAGCCGACGCGGGGCGTCGACGTCGGCTCGATCGAGTTCATCCACAACCAGCTGATCGCCGCTCGCGACGCCGGGGCCGCCGTTCTCCTGGTCTCGGCCGAGCTGGACGAGATCTTCGGCCTCGCCGATCGCATCGCCGTGATCTACGAGGGACGGATCGTGGCCGACGTCGACCCGGACGAGGTGACACGAGAGGACATCGGCCTCCATATGGCCGGTGGCAGCGCCGCCTGACCGACTGATACGTTTCCATATCAATTCGATCTAGGTAGAAAATCCCAAAGCTGGTTCCGTTCGCAACGGTCCAGTACCGTCGTAGCGCTCACCGGTCCGAACGCTCCGGATCGCCTGTCGTGGGGGCATCCCGTTCACATGGTTTCTTTCGAATACGCCGATGGCGGCCCTGCCGCCTCTACACCCCTGCTCGGGCAGCGGGGGGTAGCGAGCTCGGCCGTTCGTCGAAGCAACCTCTCACTGGTCCTCACCCACCTGCATCTGGCCGGACCGGCCACCAGGTCGGAGCTGTGCGATGCCTCCGGCCTCACCCGAAGTTCGGTTGCGGCCCTGGTCGGCGACCTCGAGGAGGCCGGCCTCGTCACCGAGACGCCGACCGCCTCCGACGGTCGCCCCGGTCGGCCGTCGCCCCGCGTCGACTTCGTCGACGGCCCGGCGGTGTTGGCCCTGGAGATCCAGGTCGACTCGGTGGCCGCCGCCTGGGTCAGCCTCGGCGGTCAGCAGCTGAGCGCCCATCGCTGCGACCGGCCGCGCTCGCGACTCTCGGTCGACGACACCCTCCACGACCTGGCCGAGCTGGCCCGGCTCGGGGCCGAGGAGGCGGGACGACCCCGGCTGCTGGCGGTCGGTGTGTCGGTGCCGGGACTCACCGCTCCCGGCAGCGGCTCGATCGCCTCGGCCCCGAACCTGGGTTGGCGCGACGTCCCGGTCCGGGAGCTGCTCCAGCGCAGCACGATCATGCGGAGTGCCTGCGGATCGCTCGACGGCGTGCCCGTCGATCTCCAGAACCACGGCGACTCCGGGGCTCTGGCCGAGCTGCGCCGGGGTGCCGGGCGGGGTTACCGGCACCTGATCTTCGTCGACACCGAGGTCGGCATGGGGAGCGGTGTGGTGTCCGGCGCCGAGCTGATGCGCGGGGCCGACGGCTTCAGCGGTGAGCTCGGGCACATGGTGGTCAATCCCAACGGTCGGGTCTGCGCCTGCGGTTCGGTCGGCTGCCTGGAGACCGAGGCGGGGGAGCGGGCGCTGCTGGCCCGGGCCGGACTCAACCCGGCCGGTGGCCGGGCCGAGCTCGATCGTCTGATCGCCCAGGCCGAGGCCAACGAGCCGACGTCGCGGGCCGCGCTCGACGAGGTGGCCCGATGGCTCGGGATCGGCCTCGGCAACATCGCCCTGCTGCTCAATCCCGAGGTGATCGTGCTCGGTGGCGTGTATCAGCGGGCCTTCCGTTTCGTCGAGCAGACGATCACCGACCAGTTCAGCGACCGGCCGCTGCTTCCCCTGCAGGACGTGACGCTGGTGCCCTCGGCCATCGGGCCCGACGCCGCCCTCGTCGGGGCCTCGGAACTGGCCTTCGACCGGGTGCTGACCGATCCGATCGGTCTGGCCTCGGGCACGGTGCAGCTGCCGGCCCGCCGCTGAGGCCGCTTCGTCGCCGGCTCAGCCGGGGGCGCCGGGCACCGGTTCGGTGCCGGGCCAGCCGGCTCCCTGCAGCGCGGGCCCGATCCAGAACACGATGCCGGTGAACACCACCACCCCGGTGCCGAGGATCACCCACTGGGCCCCGAAGAGGTTGAGTACGGGTGCCGCCACCAGCGAGCCGATGGCCATCCCCAGCGACGTCGCGACGTTGAGGCCGGCGAAGGCTCGACCACGCTGTTCCTGGGGAATCCGGCTGAGGAAGAACGTCTCGGTGGCCACCAGCTCCGGGCCGAGCAGGATCCCCCACAGCAGCCAGCTCACGGCCAACACCGCCGGCCAGCTGCTGGCGGCGCCGATGGCGCAGGCCACGGCGTAGAACGGCGTGGCCATGACGATGATCCGGGGGAGGGGCAACCGGATGGTCAGCGAACCGGCCAACCCGAGCCCGACGGCGCTTCCCACGCCGTAGGCGCCGATGGCCAGCCCGTACCAGTAGTCGGCGGCCTCCAGGTCCCGCTCGTAGAACACGACGGCCGACGCCATCAGCGTGCCGACCGTGCCCATGACCAACGCCAGGTAGGGCAACAGGCGGCGTACGCCCGGCGTCCGGCCGACGACGGCGATCCCCCGGAGGAGGTCGCCCACCGTCTCCCGCAGCGGCAGCGAGCCCAAGCGTGCGAGGCGTTCGGCGGCGTCGGTGTCGGCGTTGCGGACCCCGACCAGCAGCACGAAGGCGAGCAGGAAGGCGATCACGTTGCCCAGGAGGGCCAGCCGAGGCCCGACCAGCCACACCGCGAGGGCCCCGATGCCGGGGCCGATGGTGATCGAGACGGCCTGTACCAGGCGTCGCAGGGCCACCACCTGCTGCAGGTCGCCCTTGGCGTGCCCCGGGATCAAGGCGTCGAAGGACGGGTTGTCGGCCATGCCCAGGGCCCGGGCCGACACGCCGAAGGCGACGGCGATGAGCAGGGGGTCGATGGCGAAGGCCAGGGTCAGAAGCGTGGCCCGCACCAGGTAGGAGACGAGCAGTACCTTCTGGCGGTCGAAGGCATCGGCCAGGACGCCCCCGACGACGGCGAGGACGACGCCCGCCCCCAACTCGGCGGCGAAGGTGAGCGAGGTCCACACCTCGGAGCCGGTGCGGGCCCAGACGTAGAGGGGGAGGGCGACCAGCGACACGCCGTCGCCCATCTCGGCCAGGAACTGGGCACCCACGATGCGCCGCAGGCGAGAGCGCCGGAGCGGACCGAAGACCGAGCCGGAGGATGCGTCCGGCTCCTCCGTGGTCTGGTCGGGGTCGACATCCTGGCCGGGTTCTGACATCGCATCGACGCTACCCCTCCCACCACCTCGGCCCCCAACGGGCCCGCCCCGTATCCTGGCGCCATGGTCAGCACCGAGGAGAGTCCAGTGGATCCCGTGGCCGATGCCCGACGCCGTCTGTACGGCGTGTGGGCGGCCACGCTCACCCCGTTCGGGGCCGACCTCGAGCTCGACATCGACGGGTGGCGTCGCAACCTGCGCCACTGGTACGGCGACCTCGGGGTGCAGGGGCTGTTCGTCAACGGCAAGCAGGGCGAGTTCGCCTCGATGACGATCGAGGAGCGCAAGGCGGTGGTGGAGGTCGCCACCGAGGAGGCCCGGGCGTTCGACGGCGCGGTGATGGTGTCGGTATCGGATCAGCACGTCGAGGTGGCGGCCGAGCTGGCCGTTCACGCTCAGGCCGCAGGGGCCCATCTGATCGTGGCCCACTCGCCGCTGCTCTACTTCGGGGCCCACACCGACGACACGATCGTCGAGTACTACCGGTATCTGGCCTCGCACGTCGAGATCGGCGTCGCCCTGTGGAACCAGCCCCCCGACTGCGGTTACGAGCTCAGCCCCGAGCTGTGTCTCCGCATGGCCCGGGAGATCCCCAACGTGATCGCCATCAAGTACAGCGTGGCGCGGGCGACCTACGCCCGGCTCACCGAGTTGGCCGGTTCCGAACTCGTGGTCGGGAGTTCCAACGAGCGGGACTGGCTCGACAACATCGTCGAGCTTGGCTGGCAGGTCTACCTCTGCTCGACCCCACCGCTGCTGATGCAGACGGCCGATGATCGGCGGATGCACGACTACACGGCGGCCGCGCTGGCGGGCGACATCGACGAGGCCCGCCGCATCAGCGCCACCCTCGACCCGGTACGAGCCGCCCTAGCCGACACCCGGCCGCCGGGCAAGGCCGCCGCCCATCAGAAGTACTGGCAGGAGTTGCTGGGCCAGGCCGGAGGTCGGGTACGGCGGCCCTATCTCGAGCTGACCGAGGCCGAGAAGGCCGCCACCCGGGCCGCCTTCGACCGCTGCGGCCTCAGGCCGCCCGCCTAGTCGAAGCGCAGACCGCCGTCGTCGAACGACACCTCGGGCAGCTCGTCCTTGTCCCGCCCGTAGTCCTGGGTGTGCAGCCAGGGTTGCCGGTCGCCCTGTCGGGGCAGCAGGTGGAGGCCCCGCATCAGGTAGCCGGGGTTGAAGTTCTCCGGGTCGATCCACGGACTGAGGGGCATGTCGGCGTCCTCCGCCCGTAGCTCGGGCACCACCATCGAGGCCCCCCGGTCCTCCATGGTCTGGAGCAGCCGGCAGACCAGGTCGCCGATCAGGTCGGCCCGCAGGGTCCAGCTCGCCCGGAAGTAGCCGAACACCCAGGCCAGGTTGGGCACCCCGGTGAACATGGCGCCCCGGTAGGCGACGGTGCGGGCGAAGTCGAGTGGTTCGCCGTCGACCGAGATGTCGATGTCGCCCAGGACATTCAGGTGGAAGCCGGTGGCGGTGATGATCAGGTCGGCCTCCAGCGTCTCGCCCGAGGCGAGTTCGATGCCGGTCTCGGTGAAGGTGGCGATCTCGTCGGTGACCACCGAGGCCGACCCGTCGGCGATGGCGTGGAACAGGTCGCCGTCGGGCACGAACGCCACCCGCTGCCGCCACGGCCGGTAGTCGGGGGTGAAGTGGGGGGCGAGCTCGTAGTCCTCGCCCAGGATGTCGGTGATGCCCTTGTAAAGCTCGTGGCGGAGGAGATCGGGCTCGTCGAACGAGATCTGGTCGACGCGGGCCCGGTCGAGGAGGATCTTGCGCCGGACGATCTCATGGGTCCACTCGTCGGGGATGTCGAGCTCCCGCAACAGATCGGCCAGCTCGTTGTGGTTGCGGCCGGTGGCGAAGAACGTCGGCGTCCGCTGCAGCATCGTGATGTGGGCGGTCTTGGCCGCCATCGCCGGGATCAGGGTGGCCGCCGTCGCCCCCGAACCGATCACCACAACCCGCTGGTCGTCGTAGTCGAGGTCGTCGGGCCACTCCATCGGGTGGACGATGCGACCCTCGAAGCGTTCCATCCCCGGCCAGGTCGGGGTGTAGCCCTGGCGGTGGCGGTAGTAGCCCTGGCACAGGTAGAGGAACTCGGCGGTGAAGGTGCGCTCGGCGCCGTCGTGATGAGCGGTGATCGTCCAGCGGCGGGATGCGGTGTCCCAGGCGGCGGCCGAGATGTGGTGGCCGTAGCGGATATGGCGGGCCAGGTCGTTCTCGTCGATGACCTCACCCAGGTAGCGGAGGATCTCCTCGGCGGTGGCGATCGGGGCCCCCATCCACGGCTTGAACCGGTAGCCGAAAGTGAACAGGTCACTGTCGGAACGGATGCCGGGGTAGGTGTGGGTCCGCCAGGTGCCGCCGTAGCCCTCCTCGGCATCCAGGATCACGAAGGAGGTGTCCGGCCGCTGCTGTTGCAGGTGATACGCCCCGCCGATGCCGGAGATGCCGGCCCCGACGATGAGCACGTCGACGTGGGTGACGGCGGCGTCATCGGTCGATGGGGAGGTTTCGGAGACGGTCATGGTCCCATCTTGGCTGCCGGAGGCCATCGGAACCCAGTTCGGGGCGGCCGGTGCGACGGTGGCGTGACGCCCAGGGGGGAGGATTGCGTCCTTTGGACGCCAATGACGACCAAATGATGAACACTCCCGCCTCGTGCCACTGCGGTTCGATCCACGGATCTATGCTGTGGTGTCGATCGGTGGGACGGTCGGCAGGAGAGGGATGTGGTGATGCGGTCGGCGGTCGGCCGGGCATCGGCATCAAGAGGGAAGACAAGAGGCTTGCATGGGCTACGAACTCGGAGTTGATCTCGGCACCACCTACACGGCGGCGGCGACGCACCGTGATGGGGCGACCCAGATCGTCGAGTTGGGCAATCGGTCGGCGACCATTCCGTCCGTCATCTACCTGACCGAGGAAGATCAGATCCTGGCCGGTGAGGCCGCCAACCGGCGGGCCGCCAGCAACCCCAGCCGGGTGGCCCGCGAGTTCAAGCGCCGGATCGGCGACCCCACCCCCGTCATCCTCGGTGGTAGCCCCTACTCGGCCGAGGGTCTGTCGGCCCGTCTGCTCGAGTGGGTCATCGCCAAGGTGCAGGAGCGGGAGGGTTCGGCTCCCGAGCGGGTCGCCGTGACCCACCCGGCCAACTGGGGCCCCTACAAGCTCGACCTCCTCCACCAGGCCTTCCGCATGGCCAACCTCGAGCAGGTCCACACGCTGACCGAGCCCGAGGCCGCCGCCATCTACTACTCCCACCTGGAGCGCATCGACCCCGGCATGACCGTCGCCGTGTTCGACCTCGGTGGCGGCACGTTCGACGCCGCCATCCTTCGCAAGAAGGCCCAGGGCTTCGACATCCTCGGCGAGCCGGAGGGCATCGAGCGCCTCGGCGGCATCGACTTCGACGCCGCCGTCTTCGCCTTCGTGCGCAACGCCATCGGCGAGCCGATGGACCAGCTCGACCCGAGCGACGCCTCGGTGGTCTCCGCCGTCGCCCGCCTGCGGCGTGACTGCGTCGACGCCAAGGAGGCGCTGTCGAGCGACACCGAGGTGACCATCCCCGTGGTGCTCCCCGGCGTCCACACCGACATCCGGCTGACCCGGATGGAGTTCGAGCAGATGATCCGGCCCAGCCTGGCCGATTCGATCGGGGCCATGGAGCGGGCGGTCCGCAGCGCCTCACTGCAGATGAACGAGATCGATCTGATCCTCCTCGTCGGCGGCAGCAGCCGCATCCCGCTGGTCGGTCAGATGGTGGGCGGCGAGCTCGGCCGCCCCGTCGCCGTCGACGCCCACCCCAAGCACTCGGTCGCCCAGGGTGCGGCGTGGGCCGCAGCCGACTCGCAGGAGGGCAACCTGGCCCAGGTCACCGGTGTGCTCGACAACGTCGATCCCGCTCCGGCCGCCGCCGCTGGGGCCGTTGCCGGTGCCGTCGCGGCCGCAGGAGCCCCGTCAGCTCCCGAAGCGCCCTCCGTGCCCGAGACCTCCGCCGTGCCCGACGCCCCGCCTCCGGCGGTGGCCGAGCCGGCACCGGCCGCTCCGGCCGCCGCCCCCGCTGCGCCCACCGAGGCCGCACCGCCTGCAGCGCCGGCCGCTGCGCCCACCGAGGCCGCACCGCCTGCTGCACCGACGCCGACGGCGCCCCCGGCGGCTCCCGTTTCCGCTCCCACCGTGGCGGCCCCTCCGGCCGCTCCGGCGCCGACGGCGCCGACCGAGGCCGCACCTGCCGCCGCCTTCGGCTCGTCGGCCACCCCGTCGGTCGAGATGCCGGCGCCGTCGGTCCCACCGACGCCGCCCGCCTCCGAGCCGTCGACACCCGAGCCGTCGACCATGCCGCCTCCCACCGCGCCGGCCGCCGAGGCGGCACCGCAGGCGGCCAAGGCCGCACCGGCCACCCCGCCGTCATCGGCTCCGACCCCCGCCACCCCCGATCCATCGCCTTCCCCCCAAACGTCGGCCCCGGCCGCCGCCGGAGCGGCCGCCGCCGGCGCCGCTGCCGCCACCGGGAACCCTGGGCTCAGCCGGCCCGAGCCCTTCACCGGTCGGGCCACCACCCCGCCGGCCTCGACCACCTCGTCGCCCTCGACCGGCGGCACCGAGCCCGTCGAGGCGGCCGCCGCGTTCCAGTCGGCCGGCGGCGGCTCCAAGCTGCCGCTCCTGCTCGGCATCGGGGCCGTGGCCCTGATCGCCGTGGTCGGCCTCATCCTGCTCGCCGGTGGTGGAGGCGGTGACGACGGCGTCGCCGCAGGCGACGAGGGCACCGACAGCAGCGCCAGCACCGTGGCCGGTGACGATGACGGGTCCGCCGACGGCACCGAACCGGAGGGCCCGGAAGGCGCCGACACCACGGTTCCCGAGGAGGAGGAGACCACCACCACCGAGGAGCCGACGACCACCACCACCGAGCCGACGACCACCACCACCGAGCCCTGCTCGGGTCTGTGCACCCGGATCCTCGAGACGGAGGTGCTCGACAACGGTGAGCTGTTGATCGAGTGGGAGCCGCTGAACTTTGAGCCCAGCGTGACCAACTTCCACGCCCACTTCTTCTACGACATCTACGACGCCGAGCAGGTCGGTACCAACGCCGCCCAGTTCGGTGTGAGCCAGGGCAACTGGCACCTCACCGACGAGACCCCGCTCGACACCACCGGCACCAACGTGGCCGTGGCCAACGCCCCGGCCGCCGCCACCCAGATCTGCGTGGTCGCCGCCGACTCCGGGCACGGCGTGGCCAACCCGGAGAACTTCACCTGCGTGGACCTCCCCTGATCCGGTCGGTCCCCCGCCCTCGATCGACCCAGTGAGACCCGAACTCCGCTGGGAGCTGGTCGATTCGCGCTATGGCGACGATCTGCACCTGTTCAAGACCCGCTTCGACCGACTCCGTCACCCCGGCTCCGGGGCGGAGTTCGAGCGGTTGATCCTGGAGTCGGTCGACTGGGCCAACTGCGTCGCCATCGACACCGAGGGTCGCCATGTCATGGTCCGCCAGTTCCGTTTCGGGCTGGGCGACCTGACGTTGGAGACGCCCGGGGGGATGGTGGACGACGGCGAGGACCCGGCCACCGCCATCGCCCGCGAGCTGCTGGAGGAGACCGGCTACGGGGGCGGGCAGTGGCGCCACCTGGGTGCCGTACAGCCCAATCCGGCCGTCCACGACCATCTGTGTCACCACTGGTTGGTCACCGGGGTGGAACCGGTGGCCGAGCCCGAGCCCGGGCCCGGCGAGCAGATCGAGATCGTCCGGTTGACCGAGGCGGAGGTGGTGGCCGCCGCCCGCTCGGGTGAGATCCGCCACGCCCTGGCCCTGTCGGTCCTGGCTCGGGTGCTCGATCTGTGGGGCCCGCTGCCCTTCGTCGAGTAGACGGCGGGCACTCAGCGGTGGTCGTCGGCGCCGCCCCGCCCGGCCCGCCCGACCCGCTGACCGGTGGGGCAGCTGCTCAGCCCACGCCGACGCCCGGCGTGGAGCCGCCGACACCCTCGTCGTCACCGTCACCGGCCCGGTCGGCCATCACGCCGCGCTGCCAGCCCGAGCTGCGCCACGTGTCGGCGGCCAGCACCATCGACACGGCGATCAGCACCATCATGATGGCGGCCGCTGTGCCGTAGGCGACCGCTCGACCACCCCACTGGTAGAGGGCGCCGGTGGTCACCGCCATGATCCCGGCGGCCAGAGCCTGCCCGGCCCCCAGCACGCCCTGGGCGCCCGCCTGGCGCTCCTCGGGGGCGGTGAGGGCGACGGCCACGCCGGTCGAGGCGAACGTGAGACCGTCGCCCACGGCGTGGAACAGGGCGAACGACACGATCATCACCCCCGTCGGCAGCACGCCGTAGAGGGCCATGAAGAAGGCACCGACGGTGAGGCCGATCGCACCCACCCGGAACGGGCCGACGTTCTGGGCCAGCTTCCCCCCGATGGGGCCGAAGATCACCAGGGGGATGGCGAACAGGGTGATGCCGAGGTTGGCCAGCCAGGTCGGCGTGCCGAGATCGACGTGGACCACGTCCCACAGCGCGTCGAAGGCGCCGATCATGACGAAGGTCGTCGATCCGAGCAGCACGGCCCCGGCGAAGGTGCGGCTGCGCAACAGGTCGACGGCGAATCGCTGCCGTTGATCCTCGGCCTTCCCCTCGGGCACCCGGACCCGCACGGTGACCAGCAACACCAGCGTCGACAGGGCGGCGATGACCACGAACGGCGCCGCCAGCCCGAAGGGGCCGACCAGGATGGCCGACAGGGCCGGGCCGAGGGCGAAACCGGCGACGTCGGCCGAGAACAGGCGGCCGAGGTTCCGGCCCACGTTGTCGGGGTCGCCCAGCACGACGATGCGACGGATGGCGGGGTTGGCGGCCCCGATGGCCAGGCCGGAGACCACCCGACCGATGGTGAGGGTGCCGGCGTCGGTGCCGACGCCCATCAGCAGGAGGCCGACGGCGTTGACGGCCACGCCGGCAAGCACAAGGGTGCGGGCGTGTCCCCGGTCGCCGAGGGGCGCTATCAACACCTGGGCCACGAAGGCCACGATGAACCCGACGCCGATGATCCAGCCGATGGCGAGTTCGCTGATGCCGTAGGTCTCCCGATAGTCGCCGACCAGGGTGAACAGCACGCCGTAGCCGGCCGAGAGGCAGGCCGAAAGCACGCTGAAGGCCCACACCATCACCGAGTGGGAGGCGGCTGGTCGGGCGGTCGTCGTGGACTCGCCGGTCATGGCCGCAGCGCCTGGAGGAGGGGGATGGCGGCGATCTTGGCCTCGGTCAGGATGTCCCAGCGGATCCCGACGGGGCGACGGCGAGCCGGACAGTGGATGACCCGGGTCGGGGTCACGATCAGGTCGAGGCCGATGTCGTGGTCGGCCATCGGGATCAGGTCCTCGTCGAGGATCTGGGCCTCGTGCACGGTGGTGGCGACCACGGTCCGCTCGCCGATCATGCCGGCGTCGGCGGCGATGGCGAGTTCGAGATCGCTGAACCCGCCGCCCTTGCCCAGCCGTGCACCACCGGCGTCGACGGCGACACAGCCGGTGACCACCAGGTCGACCGGCTCCAGGTCGGCCACGGCAACGGTGCGGGCCGACCGGGTGGCGCCCTTGATCGACGACGCCTTCCGGGGGGTGTCGGCCAGCTCCTCGGGGTCGAGCAGGAAGAACGGGTCGGCTTCGGCCAGGCGGGGGACGGCCATGAACACCGTCTTGCCGTCCTCCAGGGCCCGCTGGCGAACGGGCCACTGGGGGGAGTCGGGGTTGGCCTTCACCGTGGCGGCGCCGCCCCAGGCCTCGGTCGAGCGGAGGAGCTCGGCCGCCTTCTCCGCTCCGACGAAGTTGGGGATCCGACCCTCGGGGGCGGGAAAGCGGGCCGCCTCGGCTTCGCGGATGCGGGCCCAGGCCAGTTGGCGCAGCTCGGCCTTGGCCTCGAGCGTTGCCCGGTCGCCTCCGGCGTCGTGATCGTGGCGAGGGGTGGCCCGAGGCATCGCCACACGTTACCGACGGGTTCGGTCGGGGGCGAAGCCGATTTTCGGCGTGGCCGACGAGGGGTCGCCGGGCGACCTCAATCGGGGATGACGTTGGCCAGGCCCTCGACCACCTCGACGGTGGGGTGGGAGGCCAGGGTCTCCGGCGGGACCAGGAGCTTTCGGTCCCGCCCGCCACCGCCGATGATGATCTTAGGAACGTCCATGATGCGGCGGTCGACCCACAGGGGCAGCGCAGTGGTGGTGCCGAAGGGGGTGACGCCCCCGATCTCCATGCCGGTGAGTTCGACGGTGACGTCGGCCGAGGCGAACGACGCCTTCCGGGTGCCGAGGCGCTTGCGGACCACCTTGTTGACGTCGAGTCGGGAGTCGGCGAGGGCCAGACACATCACGTGCTTCGGCGGATCGGCCTTGCCGACGACGACGATGGCGTTGGCCGACTGGCTGAGGGTGTAGCCGTAGGCGGCCACGAACTCCGCCGTGTCGGCCAGGTCCGGGTCGCACTCGACGAGCTCGTAGGCCAGGCCGAGTTCGTCGAGTTGGGTCAGCACGGGATCCTGCATGGCGTCACCGTACCGGCGCCCGACTACTGTCGGCGGCGTGACCGACTCCGCTACGACCGACAGCACCTCCGGCGCCGCGACGGCCGCCCCGATCACCGGCGGTCAGGCCATGGCCCGCCAGCTCGTGGCCGAGGGGGTGACGACGATGTTCGGTATCCCCGGGGTCCAGCTCGACTACGCCAACAACGGGCTGGCCACGGTGGCCGACGACATCCGATTCATCAACGTCCGCCACGAGCAGACCGCCACCTACGCCGCCGATGGCTACGCCCGGTCCACCGGCGAGATCGGAGTGGCCCTCGTCGTGCCCGGGCCCGGCATGCTCAACGCCGCCGCCGGCCTCGTCACCGCCTGGTCGTGTTCGTCACCCATCCTGCTGATCAGCGGCCAGATCCCCTCGCGGGGTATCGGCAAGGGCCTCGGCCTGCTCCACGAGATCCCCGACCAGTCGGGCATCCTCGAGACCCTGTGCCGCCAGTCGACGCTGGTCACCGACCCCGATCAGGTGGCCGGCGCCATCCACGGCGCCATGGTGCGCCTCGGCGCCGGGCCCGGCCCGGTCGCCGTCGAGCTGCCGCCCGACATCCTCTTCGGCCACACCGACGGCCCCGCCATCGGGGCCGAGGCGCCCGCTCCGCCCTCGCCCGGCGGCGACGCCGAGCTGGGCGCCATCGCCGAGCGTCTGGCCGCTGCCGAGCGCCCGGTGATCCTGGTCGGCGGTGGCGCCCGGGCGGCCGACGGTTGGGACGCCCTGCCCGCCCTGGCCCGGGCCCTCGGTGCCCCGCTGGTGGCCACCGTCAACGGCAAGGGCGCCTTCGACGACGGCGACGACTACGCCTTCCTGCCCCTGGCGGCCAAGGAGCTCCTGATGGAAGCCGACACCGTGCTCTGTCTCGGGAGTCGCGCCGTCGACAACCGGGGTCGCAACCTGGCGGTGGCCGACGACGCCGTCATGCTGTCGGTCAACACCAACCCCGCCGACTTCGGCCCACCCCGGGCGTTCGCCGCCACCGCCGTCGGCGACGCCGGCGCCGCGGCCGCCGCCCTGACGGCGCTGCTGGGGGCGGGGGAGAAGTCGCTGTGGGTCGACGCTCCGGCGGTCCGGTCGCGATGGGCCGAGGAGCTGGCCCCGCTCGACCCTCAGGTCGCCTATGCTGCCGCCGTCCGCGACGCCCTGCCCGACGACGCGGTACTGGTGAACGAGTTGACCCAGGTCGGCTACGTGTCCCGCTACACCTACGAGGTTCGAGCGCCCCGCAGCTACATCGACTGCGGCTTCCAGGGCACCCTGGGCTACGGCTACCCGACCGCCATCGGTGCCGCCGCCGGCAACCCCGACCGACCGGTGGTGTCGATCAACGGCGACGGCGGTTTCGGCTACGGCCTGGCCGAGCTGGCCACGGTGGCCAACCACGACCTGCCCCTGATCGGCGTGGTGTTCGCCGACGACGCCTACGGCAACGTGCAACGCATGCACACCCAGCAGTTCGAGGGTGTCTTCCACGGCACCACCCTACGCAACCCCGACTTCGTGGCCCTGGCCCAGGCGTTCGATGTCGCCGGCCACCGGGCCACCTCGCCCGACGAGCTGCGGTCGACCCTCGCCGACGCCATCGACGCCGGGAGGCCGGCCCTCATCGAGGTGCCGGTTGGGGAGATGCCCGATCCGTGGCCGACGCTGCTGGGGCCCTACCGGCCGCCTGCGGTCTGAGTCGATCGGCGCCGGGTCGGATCAGCCGCAGTCGCCGCTGGCGTCGCGGATCCGGCCCCGCTTGATCCAGCCCTGCACGTCGTCGAACTGGAGCAGGAACCAGTTGTCCTGACGGGCGACGGCGGGGAAGCTGCCCCGGCCGACGCGGCCGAGCAGGTTGTCGTCGTCATCGTCGGGGATGGCGTAGACCTCGGTGTTGTTGCGGGTCTCGACCACGCAGTTGCCCAACGGCTGGACCCCGCCCACCGTGGTCGGCGGCTCGGTGGTCGTCGGCTGTTCGGTGGATGTCGTCGACTCGTCGTCGAGCGAGCTCGACGTGGTGCTCTCGCTGGTGGTCGTGGTGGCGACGGTGGTGGTGGTCCGCAGCGTCTCCGGCGTCTGCTCGGAGGTGGAGGGCAGGGGCAGGGTCTGCACCTGGGCGCCGGGCACGGCGGCCAGGTTGCCCAGCTCCCCGTCGCCGGTCGAGGGGGCGTTGGGGTCGGTCACGGCCGACGACGTTCCCGCCGCCGAGAGGGGGTCGGCGACCTCGGTGTCGCCCGAGGGACGGAACAGGAACAGCAGGACCAGAGCGCCGACCAGGCCCAGCAGCGCCATCAGCTCATAGGGCGGACGCTGCTGCTGCACCGTCTCGATCAGCGACTCGACGCGGCTCGGACCGGCCGGCCGCAGACCCTCAGCCGGAGGGCGCACGAACTCGGTCGTTTCCAGGAGGAATGGGGGAGCCTCATCGGCTCCGCCGCCCTCGGTGAGATCCCGCTCAGTCAACACCGGCGCTCATGGTACTGCGTTGTGGCCTCCGGAGTACTGCAGGCCCCGTTCGGACGTCGATTGGGGCGGTTAGGCCTGATCGGAGGCGAGATGGCCCCGGCGGTGGCCGCCGGTCCAGTCCTCCTGCTTCGGGGCGTCGGAGATCCCGCCGAGCACGTTGAGCTGGGGCACCTCCCGCATCGAGCGCTTCATCTCGGCGAAGCCGGGGAAGGAGGCCAGGGTGGTCACGGCCTCCCACAGGGGGACGGCGTCGGCGGGATCCGGCACCCGGGAGATCACGGGCCCGAAGAACGACATCGGCTCACGGTCGGCCCGGTGGAAGGTGATGATCGGGGTGCCGACGTCGCGACCGGTGCGGGACAGGGCCAGCTCGGTCTCGTCGTCGAGCAGCACGTCCCAGGCGGTGTCGTCCAGGGCCTCGGCGTAGGCCGGGTCGAGCCCGGCGGCGGTCAGCACCTCCTGGGCGTGTTCGGTGGTGCTGAGGCGGGTCCGTGGGTCGTGGCCCTGGGGCTGGTCCCAGTAGCTGCGGCCGTAGGCGGTGACGAGAGCACCGAGCGGCTCACGGCCGAGCTCGTGTCGGATACGGGCCGCCACTCGCAGCATGCGGAGACCGGCCGTGTGGCCCTGCTCGTACTCCGGCGGGAACTCGGTGGCGTAGTCCTTCTCCTTGTTGAGCAGACGGAGGGAGATGAACCGCCAGTCGACCTTGAGGTCGGCCTGATCCTGGACCTGCTCCACCCAGCGGGACGTGATCCAGGCGAAGGGGCACACCGGATCCCAGAAGAACTCGATGTCGTAGCCCGCCTCGGTGTCGGGCGCGGTCGTCGGGACGGTCTGGTTCATGGTCGGTACAACCTCCTACCGACCCTCCAACCGGGTCAGCGTCCGGGATCTTCCTCAGGGCTGGCGGCGTCGATGATCTCACCTTCGCGCCCTGCCGACAACAGGCCCGCCGTCGGCAACGACGCCTCGATCGAGGAGCTATGGGTCCTATGGGCGGCAGCCGCCAGCTCGTGGTAGGCCGCAAGCTCATCGCGCATCTCCTGGGTGTGGTACGCCCGCCCGTCGACCAGCTCGCCCTCGATCCCCTCGATGATGGCCACCACATCCTCGCCGGCCAGCGTCTTGTGGGTCTCCAGGGCATGGGCGATCGACAGCACCTCGTACCAGTTGTCCCGCAGCAGCTGCTCGGCCTCGCCCAGCAGCCGCGACAGGGTCTGTTCGATCCGCCCACTGAGGGAGCTCTCCATCGGGTCGCGGTCGCGCTGCGGGCTGTCGCTCGGCCAGCTGACCAGCCGGGAGGCGACGGTGTCGCCCATGCCGTAGACGCCCTCCATCAGCGTCGCCACCCGGGTGGCGTTGCGGAGGTCGCCGGTGACGCCCGACGAGTTGTCGCCGTCGAAGAACAGCCGCTCGCCGGCCAACGAGGCCAGGGACACGATGATGTCGGACTCGAAGTTGCTCTTCCACTGGGTGAAGCGGTCTTCAAGGTCGACCTGGGACACGAAGCCGCCGATGTCGCCCCGACGCTCGATCGTGGCCAGATCGATCTCCAGGTAGTTGCGGACCCGATAGGCGGCGATGGCGTGGCACGCCTCGTGGATGGCGACGGCGTGCCGCTCCCGCTCGACGTACTCGAAGCCCTCGGAGGGACCGAGCCGCTTGAGATGCTTGGCCCTGATCACGTCGGCCCAGGTCACGGCGTCCCGTCCGTCCCGGATGGCGACGATCAGCGATTCGTTGACCAGGTCCTTGATGGTGGCACCGGTGGCGTAGGGGCTGATGACGGCCAGTTTCTCGATCTGATCCTCGGTCAGCACATGACGGACCTTCTTGAAGTAGCCCTCGTAGGTCTTGCGTCGTCCGTCCTTCGACGGGTAGCCGACCTTGTAGATTCGGTCGATCCGGCCCGGCCGCAGGAGGGCCCCGTCGAGCGCCTCGGGCAGGTTGGTGGCCATCATGATCAGGAGCCGGTACTTGAGCGGTGGCTTGGGCTTGAGGCCGAGGAAGCGTCGGCCGTACCGGTTGAGCATGCCCCGGGGCTTCTTGAGCCCCGAGATCTCGGTCAGCAGGGCCTGCAGGGTGCCCATGCCACCGCCGCCGCCCATGCCCCCGCCGACGATGATGCGATCCAGGATGCGCCGCTTCGGCGGGTCGCCTTCGCTCGGCTCCTCGGTCTGCAGGTCGGCCTGGAATCGCAGCAGGCTCTGCTGGGTGCCGGGCGACAGCCACCGGAGGTCATCGGGGTCCCACGCCGACTCGGCGCCGTTGAACCCGCCCTGACCGCCCTGGGCCAGGGCACCGCGGTTGCCGAGGGAGTCGGCCTCGTCGAAGAACACGATGACGCCGCCGTAGCGCACCGACAGCTTGCGCAGCTTGCGGAAGAGGCTCTTCACCTTGATGATGCCGACGCCCATGAACATGTTGATGAAGGCGCCGGGGTCGACGAAGACGTACGGCTTGCCGGTCTGGCCCGCAACCGCCTCAGCCATCAGCGTCTTGCCGGTGCCCGGTGGGCCCCACAGCAGGAGGCCGCCGGGCACGTGGCCGCCCTTGTCCTCGATGCTCTTCGGATCCTCGAGGAAGACCATGTTCTCGCGGACCTTGTCCAGTACCTGGTCCTGACCCCAGACGTCCTCGAAGGAGGTGGTGATGTCCTCCGGCATGTAGACGTCGACGCCGCCCCGCGACAGGAACCAGAACAGCAGGCCGAACTGACCGACGATGAAGAACATCGGGAAGAGGATGTTGATCCAGAACGGCATCTGTTCCGGGCCGGTCGTCATGAAGCCCCAGACGGCGCTGGGGACGGCGGCGAAGCCCTCGAAGAACGACACGCCGCGCCGGTTGGCCAGGATCAGGGAGAAGACCAGGTAGGCGAAGGCCCACTTGGAGTAGCGGGCCGTCCGATACCGGAGCCACGGATCGCGGCGGTCCTTCCACCGGTCGATCCCGCCCCACACCCGCTTCACCCAGAAGGTGTTGTACCGGGCGTTGCGCTCGCTCACCAGGTAGTGGATCTGTCGGGACAGCTCGATCCCGGCCAGGGTCGGCAGCCACGACGCCGTGCGCATCTGCTCGATCACGGCGTCACCGAAGGTCAGCGCCGGTTGGCTGTTGCGCAGCCGCCACAGCGAGAAGGCGAACCACCCGATGAGCAGGGCCAGAATGCGGGCCCGGTCGAAGAAGGCCATCGGCCGGCGGGTCTTGGGCGGCTCGGGCGGCGGCTCCCAGATCTCGCTCGCCACCTGTTGATCGACGGGTATCGCCAACTCGGTGTCGGCGGGTTCGGGGTGCGCGGGTTCGGGGGTGGCGGGTTCGGTCATGTCAGGACTCCAGTTGCCAAGACGTTTGGATGTCGTCGATGAGATCGACCTGATCGGTGAAGCAGGCGAGCGTGCAGTAGACCTCGGTGAGGACGACGTTGTCGGTCCGACGGTCGACGAGGGCCTGGTAGTCGATGACGAGATCGCCGATCGTGAGCTGCATGCGCAGGCCCCACACGTCGGGTTCGCTGATCTCGGCGTAGTTGATGAGGGTGGTCTGGGAAGCGGCGGTGTCGACGAGCGCCGGGTCGGGGTTGAGCGGATCGAACTGCCCACCGGTGGCCAGCTCTCGCAGCGAGCGATACGACTGGCTCCCGCCGTCGGGCGAGGTGGCGGTCAACACCACCGGCTCCCCGGCCAGCGTGTCGGCGGCCGCGCCCGGCAGGCCGTAGCTGGTGCCGGCGGCGTCCGGCTCGCCGAGTTCGACGAACTCGATCGGCAGCTCGTAGGTGAACGTCGCCGGTTCCGGCTGGATGATCTGGTGCGTCGGTGCCCCGCAGGCGGTCAGTCCCAGGGCGGCCAGGGCGGTGACGGCGCCACCGAGGGCGGTGGGGGAGGAGCGACGACCGGTCACGGCGTCAACCTCACCGAGTCGAAGATCTCGTCGATGACGTCGCTGTTGTCGGCGAAGCACAGCGACGAGCACACCACCCGCACCTGCTGGACCCGGGTCCGCTCGCTGTCGAACACCGCCAGCGTCTCCGCCGTCGACACCTCGCCGTCGCCGAGATCGATCCGGAACCGCAGGTGGTGGCCCTCGAAGCCGTTCTCGTCGACGAAGTTGTTGTTGAACACCACCTCGACCGAGCCGTCGTCGATGGTGGTCGGGTCCCGGCCGTCGGGGAGGGCGAGACGCCGCAGCGCGTCGAGGGTGGTGGTGTCCCGGGCCTCCTGGTCGAGCTGGTACACCGAGGCGATCACGATCGGGTCGGGCCCGGTCAGCTCAAGCAGATTGGTCTCGCTCGGCTGGGGTGAGCCGTCGACACCGGTGATCCACTCGGTGCCCACCGACTCCTGGGGCATGTCGGTCCACTCCCGGGGGTAGCGGAGCGACAGGCTGCCGTCCTCACTCTGCACGTAGCCGTGCTGGGTCGATAAACCGCACCCGACCACAAGGGTCCCGCAGAGCGCCCAAAGCCCGAGCGAGCCACGGAGCCGTCTCATGATGCGGCCAACCTCCACGATGTAGGAACTTGCCCAAGTTTGGCCTACTCGCCTGACTAGCGCCATACGAGATATGTGTCTTGCTGATTGGCCTTTTCTGACGGCGGGTCGCTCACCGATCGGGCGTGCGAGCGGTCTGTCCGGTGCGGCTTGATCCCTGCTGCGGCGGCTGCGTAAGCTTCGATAGTCGAAACAACTGCTGATCGGATCCTGCTTCGCAGGTCGGGCTCGGCAGGGCTGCGGCCGCCGCTGGTTTCTCGGCGGGCCGCATCGATCGAGTCTTCGGATCGGCGCCCTAGGTTGGGGGGCGCCGATCCGAAGACCGTCAGTTCATCCGCCGCTGCGGGCGGTGGCCCGGCGACTCAGTCGCCGACCAGCTCCTTGCCGGCGTCGTCGGCCTCGCTGGCCCCGTTCTCGGCCGCCTCGGCGGCATCGATGGCGTCCTGGGCGGCGAGCGGGTTCCACTCGCCGTCGGCCATGGTGGCCGCCGGCTCGACACCCTCGGGCAGCGTCTTCGGGGTGTAGCGCCACGGCGTCCGAATCTTGGTCCGCAGCGTCTCCACCGCCAGGTAGTAGAAGGGGAAGGCGATCAGCACCAGGAAGGTCGACGACAGCAGACCGAAGATGATGGTGAAGGCCAGACCCTCCCAGAACGGGTCCGACAGGGCCAGGGGCAGGAGGCCGGCCACGGTGGTCAGCGAGGTGGCGACCAGGGGCCGGAACCGGCGCCGCACGGCGTTGCGGATGGCGGCTCGAGGTGGATGTCCGGCGTGGCGTTCCTGGTTGGCGAAGTCGGTCAGCAGGATCGTGTTGTTCACGGCGATACCGATCAGACCGAAGAGGCCGAGCATCACGAAGAAGCTGATCACGTTGCCGGTGATCAGCAACCCGCCGAACACCCCGAACAGGGCGAAGGGCATGGCCAGGAACACCAGGGCCCACAGCACCGTCGAGCGGAACTGCACCACGAGCAGGAGCGCCATCGAGATGAGGGCGATCATGAAGGCGAAGGGCAGCGAGGCGAACGACTCCTGGTTGTCCGACTCCAGACCGAGGTCGAAGGCCAGGGCGTCCTCGGGCAGACCGAGCTCGACGAGGCGGTCGGCCGGGAACGCATCGACGAGGAACTCCTCGGTCTGCGCCGTCGTGGTGGTGACGTCGTCGGCGTCGAACCGGGCCCGAACCTCGACGAGGCGGCGACCGTCGGTGCGGGCCACGATGTCGGTGTAGTCGATCTCGGTCTCGAGGACCTGGAAGCTCGTGCCGTTCGGCCGCTCGATGGTGGACCCCTCGAGCTCGGAGGCCATCAGCTCGGCCGCCGCCGACAGCGACTCGATGTCCTCGCCGTAGACCTGGGCCAGGAAGGGGAAGGCCAGCTCGGGCGGGCCGGCCGACACCTGGGAGAAGGTGACCCGGGCCCGGGTGTAGCTCTCGGCGATCGGGTCGAGCTTCTCCTCGACCAGGTCGGGCGCGGTCTCCCGCATGCCCATGTCGGTGAGGATGTACTGGGCGAGGGCGCCACGGGCGTCGGCCTCGTAGGTGTAGCCCTCGAGGAGGTCGTCGCCGAGGGCATCGGCCGCCAGCTCGTTCACCTCGATGGCGATGTCACGGGCCTCGTCGATCGAGGTGCCGGGGGCGTAGGCGATCTCCAGGGCCAGGAAGTTGCTGTCCTTCTGGGCCGGGAAGATGTTGAAGCCGGCCCGGGGGGCGAACACCCCGACACCGACGATGAACATCACGACGCTGAGACCGACGGCGAGGCCGGCTCGGAGCCAGCCACCGGCACCGGAGCGGGCCGGGAGATCGGCGACGGCGTCGGCGATCCTGTCGAGGACACCGCTGAGGATGCCCCGGTCGTTCTCGGCCGGGAGCACCACGAAGTAGGCGGCCACCGGGATGAAGATGAACGACAGCACCACCGAGACGGTGAGGGCGACGATCACCGAGATCGGCAGGATCCGGATGAAGTCGCCGAGGATGCCACCGATCGAGAGGAAGGCGGCGAACACCATCACCGTGGTGACCGTGCCGGAGATGCTGGCGGTACCGACTCGGGCGATGGCCCGCCGGATGATGGTCACCCGGTCGAGGCCTTCCTGTTTCGCCGCCGCTATGGCTTCGGTTATGACGATGGCGTCGTCGACGAAGAGACCGAGGGCCAGGATCACGCCGAAGAGCGAGATCGTGTTGAGCGAGATCCCGATGAGGTAGAGCACGCCGACGGTGGTGGCCAGCACGGTGAAGATGAACACGGCGGCCACGATCGAGGCCCGCCACGAGATCAACAGCAGGGCCACGATGGCCACGGCGATCACACCGGTGAGCACGTTGGCCTGCAGGGAACCGATCTGCTGGCGGATCTGGGTGGCGAAGTCGATGGCGACGACGGCCTCGTAGTCGGCCGGCAGCACATCGTCGCGGGCGGCGTCGGCCAGGCCGGCGTCGGTGGCGTCGCGGATGTCGAGCGAGTCGGCGCCCTCGGTGGCGACCACGCCGACTGCGATCGAGGGTCGGAACTCGATGCCGTCGGTGGTGTCGGTGGTGAACAGGTTGAAGTCGGTGACCTCACTCACCTCTTCACCGGTGGCCGGGTTGACACCGACCGACACCTGCTCGACCACCTCGGCCAACTCGACGTCCGACTGGTCGTTCAGCGCGGGCAGGATCGCGGAGGCGGCGGCCTCCAACTCCTCGGAGGAGGCGCCGACCGGGCCGTAGACGCCGACCAGCAGGTCGTACTCGTTGAGGAACTGGGCGGCGTTGATCGGGCTGACCGAGACGATGGCCTCCTCGGGGAGGTCGAGCCCGTCGACCACCTCCTGGGAGATCACCACCCCGTCGGCCGGTTCGACGTCGTCCTGGAACTCGACGATGACGGAGAAGCCCGAGGAGAGCGAGAAGCTCTGCACCGACTCGACCCCGTCCTCGGCCGCCACGGCGTCGGCGATCGGTGACGCGACGTCGGCGTCGACCAGCTCGGCGTCGTCCACCAGGTAGGCGCCGCTGACGACGGCGATGGGGATCTCGACCGAGGGGAAACCGTCGCGGGGGAGGAGGGTGGTGTAGGCCAGGACGCCGAAGGTGAACGCGGCCAACCAGAGGACGAGGGTCATCACCGGGCGGGTGACGAATGCGGTAACTATCGAACGCAACATCGTTGATGCTTTCTGCACGGGGGTGGTGGCCAAATCTACCTGCAGGCAGGCGCAGGTAGGGCCGTCGAGCGCCGACATGCGTCACGCTCGCAACAAAAGGCGTACCCGGTCTCTCAAGGGGCGAAACCCGCATGTCGAAGCACTGATCGGACGTTTGTCACAGCCGATCCACCTGGTACGGAAACCGCTCGTCAGCTGGGTAAATGCTCCGAGAACCTTGTCACTTCTTGCACGATTAAGGAATCCTCATGGACATGGGACGTTGGCCGCGGCCCGGAGGGTACAGCGAGCAGTCGAAGAGGCTACGGATCCTGATCGCAAGCGGGGCTACCGCCGTGATCGCCATCGTCGCGGGCGTGCTGTTGGTCGACCCGTCCTCGGCGTCGGCCGAGAACACCTACCAGCGCGTCGTGCCCGACCACTCCCGCCAGTGTCTCACCGTGCATCCCTGGAGCCCCCACGAGGTGGAGATGGCGACCCAGGAGTACTGCACCGGTGCCCCCGCCCAGCGCTTCGCCGTCACCGCCTCCGCCCCCGGCTACGTCGAGATCCGGACCCACGACCAGCAGCTGTGCCTCGCACCCCGCCAGGAGAGCACCTTCCCCTGGGCCGACATCATCCCCGAGGCGTGCACCGGGGCCTCCCACCAGCAGTTCGAGCAACAGCCGGTCGGTGACGGGTTCTCCCGCTTCGTCGGGCGGGCCAGCGGCCTGTGTCTGGCGGTGAGCACCGGCCAACGGGAGACCGGCACCCTGGTCGTGCAGGACTTCTGCAACGACCACGGCAACCAGCGCTTCGCCGTCCAGCAGATCGAGGCCACCGGCGACCAGGGCCTGTGGTCACCGGTGATCCACATGCCGCTCATCCCGGTGGCTGCGGCCGCCCTTCCCGACGGCAAGGTGCTGGTGTGGGCGGCCAACAACCGCTCGGACTTCGGCGACTACTACCGCTACAGCTACACCCAGACCGGCGTGTTCGACCCGGCCACCGGCCAGACCGTCGAGGAGACGATCTCTCACACCGGCCACGACATGTTCTGCCCCGGCATCGTCAACCTCCCCGACGGGCGGATCTTCGTCAACGGTGGCTCGTCGGCATACCACACGAGCATCTACAACCCCACCACCGGTCAGTGGGAGGAGTCCGATGCGATGAACATCCCCCGGGGCTACCAGGGCAGCAACCTGATGGCCGACGGCTCGGTGTTCACCCTCGGCGGCTCGTTCTCCGGCGGCGAAGGGGGTAAGGACGCCGAGATCTGGACCGAGGGGGAGGGTTGGCGTCGACTGCCGAATGTGACGGCCGAGCCCTTCACCGGGCCAGACCAGTTCGAGTCGTATCGGGGCGACAACCACGCCTGGTTGTTCTCCTGGGCGGACGAGCGGGTGTTCTACGCCGGCCCGGTGGCCGACATGCACTGGATCGACACCGCGGGCGACGGCTCGGTCGAGGCCGTCGGGCGGCGGGGCGACGACGAGTACGCCATGAACGGCACGGCGATCATGTACGAGCCGGGCAAGATCCTCACCCTGGGCGGCGCCCCGAACTACGACTGGGGCGACGCCACCAACAACGCCACGATCATCGACATCAACGGTGCTGAGGTGGAATCCCGAGCCATCGAGGGCATGAAGTGGGAGCGGGGATTCCACAACGTGACCGTCCTGCCCAACGGCGAGGTGGCGATCTTCGGCGGCGTGCCCGTGACGGGGGTGTTCGAGGACTTCGACTCGGTCTTCGAGGTCGAGATCTGGAATCCCGACACCGAGGAGTTCCGCACCGCGGCCTCCGCCGCCGTCCCCCGCAACTACCACAGCTTCTCGTTGCTGCTACCGGACGCCCGCGTCCTGGTAGGCGGTGGTGGCCTGTGCGGCAGTTGCACCACCAACCACCCCGACGTCGAGATCTTCACCCCGCCCTACCTGCTCGACGAGCGGGGTGAGCCCGTCCCTCGGCCCGTGATCACCGAGTCCCCCGAGGGTGCGGACCTGGGCCAGGTGTTCGAGGTGCGGACCGATGTCGACGTGGTGGAGTTCGCCGCCATCCGGATGTCGTCGGCCACCCACTCGGTCAACAACGAGCAGCGCTTCATCCCCCTCGATTCGTCGGCGACGGGGGACGGGACCTACCGGGTGCAGGCTCCCACCGACCCCGGGGTGGCCATCCCGGGGCTGTACTACCTGTTCGCCCTCGACGCCGACGGCGTGCCGTCGGAGGCCGCCGTGCTGTCGTTGGCGAACCAGCTGGTGGAGTAGGTCGAACGACCCGGTCGCGGCCTCTTGCCCCGGCGGTTACCAGCACGTAACTTTTCTCCCTCGATGCGGGTCGAAAAGGGAATGCGGACGATTGTCAGCCGAATCGAGCACGCGGCGAAGGGTGACGGCACCGTCACCTTCATGACGGGTGATGAGCCACTGACCAAGTCGTGGGCCCAGCTCCACGAGGAGGCGAAGGCCATGGCCGCCGCCCTCCAGACGAGGGGGGTCCAGCACGGTCACCACGTGGCCATCCTCGGCCCAACCACGCCGTTGCTGGTCACCGCCATCCAGGCCACCTGGCTGTGCGGGGCGTCGCCGGTGGTGCTGCCGCTGCCCATGCGCCTGGCCTCCCTGGAGGAGTTCACCACCGCCACCAAGGCCCGGATCCACGGGGCCGACTGCGTGGCGGTGCTGGTCGACCCCGACCTGGCCCCGTTCGTCGAGGCCACGCCGGAGGATCCGCCCATCTACTCGATGGCCGAGATCGATCCGGCCGTCGTCACCGAGGGGCCGGACGACTTCATCCGCCCCGACTACCACGAGGACGACATCTTCATCCTCCAGTTCACCAGCGGCTCCACCTCGGAACCCAAGGGTGTGACGCTGCCAAACCACGCCGTGGCCGCCAATCTCGACGCCATCATTGAGGCGGCCGACGTCGACCTCGACGACGACGTGATGGTCTCGTGGCTCCCGCTCTACCACGACATGGGCTTGGTCGGCTTCTGCATCCTGCCGATGAGCTCGGGCCTCGACCTCGTCCTCGGCGCCCCCCAGGATTTCCTGGCCTCGCCCGGTCGCTGGATGCAGTGGATCTCCGACTACGGGGGCAGCGCCACCGCCGGTCCCAATTTCAGCTACGTGCTCGCAACCCGGGCGCTGCGTCGGGCCGACACCAAGCTCGACCTGTCGCGCCTGCGTATCGCCCTCAACGGGGCCGAGCCCGTCGACCCGGCGTCGGTCCGGGCCTTCGTCGAGGCCGGTGAGCGCCACGGCCTGCGGCCGGGGGCGGTGTTCCCCGCGTTCGGCATGGCCGAGGTGGCCATCGCCGGTTGCTTCCCCGAGCCCATGGCCGGCATGAAGACCGACATCATCGACGCCGACCGCCTCGAGGCCGAGCACCGGGCGGTGCCGGTCCCGGCCGATCACCCGAACGCCCGGGAGATCGTCCTGCTGGGCAAGCCGGTGCCGGGCCTGGAGTTCCGCATCGTCGAGCCGGGCACCAGCAATGCCATGGGCGAGCGGATGGTCGGCGAACTCGAAATCGCCGGCACCTCGCTGATGTCGGGCTACTACAAGCGGCCCGATGCCGACGACGAGTCGTTCGACGGTGAGTGGTTTCGCACCGGTGACCTGGCCTACATGGTCGACGGTCAGATGGCGATGTGCGGCCGGATCAAGGACGTGATCATCGTCGGCGGTCGCAACGTCTATCCCCAGGACATCGAGCGGGCCGTCGGCGACATCGACGGCATTCGCGCCGGCAACGTGATCGCCTTCGGCGTGCCCGGCCGCAACGGCAAGGAGAAGGTCGTCGTCGTTGCCGAGACCCGGGGTGAGGACCACGATCGGATCCGCAACGAGGTGTCGGAGCAGTCGGTGGCCGCCGTCGGTGTCCCCGCCTCCGAGATCGCCCTGGTGCGGCCCTCCAGCCTGCCCAAGACCAGCTCGGGCAAACTCCAGCGGGCTCTGTGCCGCCAGCAGTTCATGGCCGGTGAGCTGGAGGCCGCCTCCTAGCACGCACCCTGGCCGGTGTGCCGGGGCATCCGCCCCTCAGCCGCCCGATCGCAATGAGCGCAGGCGTCGCACACCGTCCCGCAGCCGGGTTGCCGGTCGGCTGTGGGCGATGGTCACGCCCACGATGTAGCGGGCGGCCAGCACCGAGCCGCGGACGGTACCGCTCACCTTCGAGCGGCCTCCGGCGCGGGGGAGCCAGCTCACCGGGACCTCGACGATCCGGGCGTCCCGATTGGCGGCCTTCACCGTCATCTCCGTCGGCCAGCCGTAGGTCATCTCCGCCATGTCGAGGCGGTCGAGGAGGTCGGTCCTGATGGCGCGGAACGGGCCGAGGTCGGTCACGGTCACGGGATAGAGGCGGCGGAGGAGCCAGGCGGCGAACGCGTTGCCGAGCCGCTGGTGGAAGGCCATGGCCCCCGCCGCGATCGAGCCCGCCACCCGCGAGCCCTGCACCAGGTCGGCCGTCCCGGCCAACACCGGTTCCACGACGGCGGGCAGCTCCTCGGGGGGCGAGCTGGCGTCACCGTCGACGAAGGCCACCACATCGGCCCCCAGCTCGACGGCGCGGGCCACCCCGGCGGCACAGGCCTGGCCGTAGCCCCGACGCCGCTCGACGACGACGTCGGCTCCTGCGTGGTCGGCCACGGCGGCGGTGTCGTCGACCGAGCCGTTGTCGACCACGACCACGGCCGCCCCGGCGAAGGTCCGGCATCGGGCCACCACGTCGGCGATGGCGGCCTCCTCGTCCAGCGCCGGAATGACCACCGCCACCCTCGCCCAGTCGGGTCCGGCGCCGATCGGGGCCGGGGCCCGGTCGGTCGTTGCGGGCTGAGCGGCCCCGGTGTCGGCCGGGGGTTCGCTGAGCGCGGCCAAGGTGGCCCGGGTGCGGGGGGCGGCTTCGGGGCGGCGGTCCAGTCCGTCGGCGAGGCGGTCGAGATCGGCGGGTTCGTCGACATCGAAACCGGTGGCCACCGTGCCGACCCGGCGGTCGTGGCGTCGGGCCACGGCGAGGGTGTCGGCCATGACCGACGGCGTCGACATCGTCACCTCGGTCACCAGCGGGCCGGGGGCCGAGGCGGTGGCGATCAGGTAGTACCCGCCGTCGACCGACGGCCCGAACACGACGTCGGCCTCGTCGGCCTCCAGCTGCTCGAAGGCCTCGACGATGGCGGCCGGCTCGATCAAGGGGCTGTCGGAGCCGATGGCGGCCGCCGAGCGGTGGCCCCGATCCAGCAGGCAACCGAGGACGTGGTCGAGGCGGTGACCGAGCGACGGGCCCTCCTGGACGATCACGTCGAGATCGGGGGCCTCCCGGGCGAAGAAGGCGGCGTTGCCGGCGTCGTCGACGGCGATCACCACCTCGACGTCGGTCAGCGAACGGGCGACGTCGAGGGTGTCGAGCAGCAGGCTCCGGTAGAGATCGGCCGCGCCGTCGGGGCCCAGGCGGGGCTGGAGGCGGGTCTTGGAGCGGCCGGGAACGGGGGCCCGGGCCATGACGGCCTGGGCCCGGGGGGCGACGGTCACGATCGGCGGCCCACGGCCGGGGTGACGGTGGTTCCTCCGGCGGTCGGGCGGAGACCATGGCGGGGCAGGGCGGACCACGCGGTCGACACGGCGACGGCGCCGAGGCCGAGGGCGAACACGGCGGCGTAGACGGCGATGCCCCACGAGTCCCGGGTGGCGGCGAAGGCGGCGGTGGCCAGGCTGTAGACGGCGAGGCCCCCTTCGACCAGGACCACCCGGTCGAGGGTGCGGCCCGGTCGGCGCCGAGCGGGGGCGGCAGGGGCCGATGTGGTCAGGGCGGGGATGCCCGCCGCCGGGGTGCTCGCTGCGGGGGTGGTCGCCTCGGGGTCGATCACGGCACCGTCCCCGCAGGCGGCCGCGGCCGCCTCGCCCACCTTGGCCGTGCGCTCGAACACCGGGTCGGGGCGAAAGAGGATCTCGGCCGCCGCCCGGGCGGTGTTGACCATGAGGCCCGAGCCGTAGACGACGGTCACCGCCAGCGTCGATGGCCGGAGCCGGAGACCCTGGGCCCGCTGACCGGCGATCAGGAACGCAATCGGGGCGGCGCTCATCGCGGTGGGGATGAGGGCCAGCCACGACGCCGACGACACCGACGTTCGCCCGGTGGTGGCCACCACCACGGCCGGGTAGGCGAGGACGACGGCCAGCAGGAGCAGATGCACGCCGTAGGCCAGCAGATGAAGCGAGGCCTGCCACTTGGTCACCAGGCGGGCATCGCTGGACCAGATGCGGCCCAGCAGCTTCCGGGCGCACTCCAGCGAACCCCGGGCCCACCGGTGCTGCTGACGACGGAAGGCGTGGACGGCCGACGGGAGCTCGGCCGGGACGACCACATCGGGTCGGTACACGCCCCGCCAGCCCCGCAGGTGGGCCCGATAGGAGAGGTCGAGGTCCTCGGTGAGGGTGTCGCACTGCCAGCCACCGGCGTCGGCGATGGCCGCCTTCCGCCACACCCCGGCGGTGCCGTTGAAGTTGAACCAGTGACCCCCGACGCCGCGGGCCTGCTGCTCGACCAGGAAGTGGCCGTCGATGGCGGGCACCTGCATGCGGGTGAGAGGCCCGGCGTCGCCGTTGAGGTGTCCCCACCGGCCCTGGACGAAGGCCACCCGGTCGTCGGCGAACTCGGTGACGGTGCGGCGCAGGAAATCGGGGGTCGGGACGAAGTCGGCGTCGAACACCGCCACGAACTCCCCGGTGGCCGTGGCCAGACCGGCGCCGAGGGCTCCCGCCTTGTAGCCCTCCCGGTGCGGTCGGCGGACGTGTTCCACGTCGAGCCCACGGTCCCGGATGCGGGTCACGGTGTCGGCCACCAGGCGGGACGAGCCGTCGTCGGAATCGTCGAGCACCTGGATCTGCAGCCGATCGGTCGGGTAGTCGAGCCGGGCCGCCGCCTCGATGACCCGGCGGGCCACGTAGGGCTCGTTGTAGAGCGGGAGCTGGACGGTCACCGTCGGGAGCGATCGGTCGTCGGCGGGGAGCGGCGCCGCCGATGCCGCCCGGTGGCGGCGACGCAAGGCCAGCCAGGAGAACCACAGCAGGTTGGCCCCGAAGAGGAACAGGAGGGCCGAGGCGACGACGTAGACGACGACGGCGACGGCGATGAGCACGGTCAGCACGGGCGTCCTCCGCAGCGGGAGGCGTCGGTCATGTGTCGCCTTCCGACGGCACGGCGTCGGCGGCGTCGGCGTCGCTCTCCGGGGTCGGGTCGGTGGTGGGATCGGGGTCGGCCTCGTCGCCGCCGTCCGCGATGCGCTCGGCGGTGTCGGCGGGGGAGGCCACCGACAGGTTCACATCCTCGGGCGCCACCCCGGCGGCGATGGCGTCGGCCCGGCGGCGCACCTGATCGAAGCCCCAGAGGCGCCCGGGGTCCGACACCAGCAGGGTGCCGTGCCACATGATCAGCATCAGGTACGACCACGGCCACTCACCGGGGACGGCGACGAACAGGGCGGCCAGGTTGAGCGACAACGCCAACCCGAGCAGCGAGCCGGTGCGGGCGAAGATGCCGATCAGGAGCGACACACCGACCGCGAGCTCGGCCAGGAACACCAGCCACGAGACGGCGGTCACGTTGGGGAGCAGCAGGCTGTCGACCAGGGAGCCGTAGCCGGGGACGACGGCGTGCTCGACCGCCAGTTCGAGCCACTCCTCGATGCTCCGCTCCGAGCCGGGGTCGAAATCCGGTGGCAGCTTCCAGCGCAGCGCCCCGAGCCACAGCAGCCCGAGCAGGACGCGGGCCAGAGCGATCGGCCACAGGGGAGCGGACGGTTCCGACGGCAGAAAGCGGCCGATGATGGGCAGGGACGGGGGAGCCACGGTGCATCAACCGTAGGACGTTGCGCTGGATTCCGGCGGTGATGCCACCGGTGGTGCGTGTAGATCCCCACTCACGGTGGGGAGTAGCGCGTTGCGACGGCTTCAAAGCGTGTCCTGGACGTCGAGCAGGGGGAGATCGGTGCGTGTCAGATCGCTGAGGGCCTCGAAGCGAAGGTCGAGGTCGGCCCGCTCCGCCTCGGCCGCCAACTCGTCGAACCACGACCGGTTCATGGCGTCGACGTCGTCGACCAGTCGCAGCCGGTCGACCGTGTACTCGTCTCTCAGCGAGACCAGCTCGGCCACCACGTCGGCCGGGGTCCGCTCCCGATAGCCGGTGCCGTGCACCGAGTCGGCGCAGTGGGGGCAGCCGGGACGGGCGCACCCTCGGGACACCGAAACGGTCAGGGAGCGGTAGCCGGCGGTGGTCTCCCAGGCGTCGAGGTAGCGGTTCATGTCGATCAGATCGCGGGCCGGTTCGGGGAGGGTGTCGAGATTGGCGATCGGCTCTCGACGCCCGGTCTCCACCAGGTCGCCATCGATCAGCAGGGCCAGGCCGGTGACCCGGGTGAGGCCCTCGCTGGTCAAGCGACCGCGGTCGGCGGCGTCGAGCACGGCGGCGAAGGTCTGCTCGCCCTCGTGCCGGACGACGGCGTCGACGTCGCCCGCCAGGTAGCGGGTCGGCTCGGCGGTGGCGTCCGGCCCGCCGGCCACCACGAACGCGCCGGCCCCGGCGGCCACGGTGGCGAAGTCGAGGGCGGCATCACGGATCGGGAGCAGGCAGGAGAGGCCGACGACGTCGGGCTCGAAGTCGGCCAGCGCGTCGACGAACGAGGAGCGGTCGGGTTCGAACGTGCCGTCGTAGACCCGCACGTCGTGGCCCCGGTCCCGCACCCAGGCCGCCAGATACAGCACGCCGAGGGGGAAGTAGGGGCTGGCCGCGGCCTGCTCCTCCGGGCGCTCCGCCAGGAGCAGCGGATGAGCGAGGAGGACGCGAGCCATGGGCCAACGCTACTGGCCGGCCGCAGGCTGCGGCCTCACCGGGCGTTGGCGTTCACCAGCCGTTCACGCCGTCGGGCGACTACGACGCCTTGATGTCGGTCATCACCTTGCGCCAGCGGTCGGGGTCGGCCGCATAGGGCGTGTAGAAGCTGATCCGCTGCACGCAGTCGCCGAAGCGATTATGGAGCTCGGGGGCCACCGCCTCCGGCTCTCCGACGACGGCGAAGGTGTTGAGAATCTCGTCGTCGACGAGGTCGCCCATCTCCTCCCACCGGCCCTGCTTGGACATGCTGTTGAGTTCGTCCTGGAGACCGCCCCAACCGTGGAGGTCGAGCACGCCCCGGTAGGCGGGGGTGGAGCCGTAGAACTAGATCTGCTGCTTCACCGCTTTGGCCGCCGAGTCCATCTCGTCGTCGGTGTTGCCGGTGACGATGAACGACGGGCCGACGATCTCGAAGCCCTCCATCGTCTTGCCCGCCTTGGCCCGGCCCCGCTCCAAGGCCGGGATCGTGACCTCGCGCAGGAAGCGCTCGGTGGTGAAGCCGTGGCAGATGAAGCCGTCGCAGACCTCGCCCGCCACCTCGGTCATCAGCGGTCCGACACCGGCGAGGAAGATCTTGGGATCGCCGTTGGGGTTGGGACCGGGATCGAAGAACGGCGTCATCAGGGTGTGGGTGTAGAAGTCGCCCCGGAAGTCGAGCTTGGTGCCGTTGTTCCAGGTGTCCCAGATGGCGCGGATGGCGAGCACCATCTCCCGCATCCGGGCCGCAGGCTTCGACCACTCCATCGAGAACCGCTTGGTGATGTGGGGCTTGATCTGCGATCCGAGGCCGAGGATGAAACGCCCGCTGTAGGCCTGCAGGTCGTAGGCGGTATTGGCCAGCGTCATCGGGTTGCGGGCGAAGGCGACGGCGATCGACGTGCCGAGTTCGATCTGCTCGGTGTGCTCGGCCGCCAACAGCAGGGGGAGGAAGGGGTCGTGGCTGGTCTCCGCCGTCCAGAACCCGTCGTAGCCCTGGGCCTCCTGCTCCTTGGCCGAGTCGATCACACCGCCGAGTCCGGCGCCGAGGCCGAATCCTCCATCCACCTTCATGTCCGTGTCCTCTCGTCGAGCCCGGGTCGTTCTCCCAGGTGGGCAGCAACCTAGTAAAAGTCCCGGCCAGCGACCCAGCCGGTAGCGTTGGTTTTGATGATGATCGACGTAACCGACGCCACGTTTGAGACCGAGGTCCTTCGCCGCTCGATGACCACCCCGGTGGTGGTCGACCTGTGGGCCCCCTGGTGCGGCCCGTGCAAGACGCTAGGGCCGATCATCGAGAAGGTGGTCGACGAGACCAACGGCCGTGTCGTTCTGGCCAAGATCAACGTCGACGAGAACCCGGGCGCCTCGCAGGCCTTCCGGGTCCAGTCGATCCCCGCCGTCTACGCTCTGGCCAACGGTCAGGTGGTCGACGGCTTCATGGGGGCCCAGCCCGAGCCCACCATCCGGGAGTTCGTCAACAAGCTCCTCGACGGCCAGGGCGAGGACGAGCTGGCGGCCCTCGTCGCCGCCGGTGACGAGGCGTCGCTCCGGCAGGCCCTCACCCTCGACCCGGCCCACAAGCCGGCCGCGGTCGCCCTGGCCCGGTTGCTGATCGCCGAGGATCGAGCGCCCGAGGCGGCCGACGCTCTGGCCGGTATCGCCCCCGACGACATCGACGAGGAGGTCACGGCGCTCCTGGAGCAGGCCCGCGCCGGCGCCCTCCCCAACGACGAGCGGTCGCGCATCACCGATCGGCTCGCCGGCCTGCTCGATCAGGTCAAGGCCGACGACGACGCCCGAGCGGAGTTCGTCACGCTGCTGGAGGAGCTCACCGTCGGCGATCCGGCCGCCGCCGCCGACTGGCGCAAGAAGCTCTCGACCCGACTCTTCTAGGCCCACCAGCCCCTCGATCGGAGCGGCCGCAGCCGCTACCCTCCACCTCGGCGAGACCCGCCCGTCCGCCTCGACGCCCGCTTCCCCCGCCGGCCCCTCGCCCCGGGAAGCACGTCCATGGTCTCGCCCCTCGAACGGTCCTCCGAACCGTCGCCGCCACCCTCCCCCTCGTTCGACTCGCTCGATCTGGGTACCGATCCGGCCGACGAGTCGCTGTCGGCCCGCCTCGATCGGGCCGTGCTGGCCCTCGATCGACTGCGCGACCGACCGGCGGTGTCGGCGGCGATGGCCGTCGGCGCCCTGGGCCTGCTGGTGACGGCCTGGTGGTTGGGTCGCCCACCGGCCCCGATCGACGACCTCGACATCCCCTACACGCCGGGCCTGACCGCCGACGTCGCCGCCCTCACCGGTGGCCCGAACGCCACCGGGGCGGCGCCGGCTGCCGGTGAGCCGGTCGGTGGCCCGTCGGCCGGAGCGGTGCCGAGCCCGAGCGGGTCGACGACGACGTCGCCGCCGGACCTGGTCGTCCACGTGGCGGGCGCCGTGGCCCGGCCCGGGATCGTGCGGGTGGAGGCCGGGGCCCGGGTGGCCGACGTGGTGACGGCGGCCGGCGGTGCCGTCGACGACGCCGACCTCGACCGGCTCAACCTGGCGGCGCCGGTGGTGGACGGCATGCAGGTGCGGGTCCCGGCCGTCGGTGAACCGGCGACCACACCGACCGGGATCGCCGCCCCGCCACCGATCACGACCGGCGGCGATGGCGGCCTCGGGGGCGGGCCGGGAGCCGGGGGCCCGGCCGGGGGACTCGTCGATCTCAACCGGGCCGACGCCGCCGCCCTGGAAACCCTCCATGGCATCGGCCCCGCTCTGGCCGAGGCCATCATCGGCTGGCGGACCGACAACGGGCCCTTCGTCAGCGTCGACCAGCTGCTCGAGGTGCCGGGGATAGGCCCCGCCACCCTCGACGGGCTGGCCGACGACGTCGCCGTCCGATGACGCCCCCCGGCGGGTCGGCAGGCCCGGCGGCGCCGGCCGGGCCCGCCGCCGATCGGGGGCCGTCCGCCGCCGCCGAGCACGTCGGCACCGCCGCGTCCACGGCGGCCCTGTCGTCGACGCCGCTGGGGGCCGGATCGGGGTCGACGGCCACCGTGATGGGGGAGGGGGCGGTGGTGGCGCTCACCGCCGCCGCCTGGGTCGGGGCCGTTGCGGCCCATCCCGTGCCGGTCCCGGTCGGAGGGTGGGCCGGGGGCGCATCGACCCTCGTCGCCCTTGCCGTGCTCGCCCTTTGGCTGCGGCGGCCGTGGATGCTGATCGTCACCGTCGGGCTGCTCGCCTCGCAACTGGGATACCGCAGCGAGCAGACCTTCGTGCCGGTGGAGGCCGGGTCCTTCGCCGGCGAGGTGGTGGTCGTCGACGAGGCGGACCGGCTGGGCCGGGGCTGGCGACTCCCGGTTCGGCTCCCCGACGGTCGACGGGTGCAGGCGGTGGCCTTCGGGCCGGACGGGGCCCGCCTCTCCGCTCTCGGGGCCGGGACGACGGTGGCGGTCGAGGGTCGACTCAGCCCGATGACGATCAGCTCGTGGAGCCGCTCGACCCATCTCCTGGGTGAGCTGTCGGTGTCGGCGGTCGGCGACCACCGATCGGCGACGGGGGCACGGGGCCTGGTCGAACGGCTGCGGACCGTGATCCTCGACGGCGCCGAACCGCTGCCCCGGCACCAGCAGGCGCTCTACACCGGGCTCGTCGTGGGAGAGGATCGATTGCAGTCCGACGCCCAGCGGGCCCGGTTCCGGGCCGCTGGGCTGAGCCACCTACTCGCCGTTTCGGGCCAGAACGTGGCCTTCGTGCTGGCCGTCGCCGCGGTACCGCTGTCGCGGTTGTCCCGCCGGTCCCGCCTCGTCGCCCTGCTGGCCGTGCTGGTCGCCTTCGCCGTGGCCACCCGTGGTGAGCCGTCGGTGTTGCGGGCCACGACCATGGCCGGGCTGTCGACGTGGGCCACCCTCACCGGTCGAGCCGCCATCGGGATCATCCCACTCGGCCTCACGGTCACCGGGCTGCTGCTCGTCGACCCGTTCCTGGTCTGGTCGGTCGGGTTCCGCCTGTCGGTGGCGGCGTCGGCCGCCATCGTGGTGCTCGGGCCGGTGTTGGTCGCCCGGCTGCCCGGCCCCACCGCGCTGCGACCGGCCCTCGCCGTCACCCTCGCCGCCCAGGTCGGCGTGGCCCCGCTCCTCATCCACCACTTCGACCGGGTACCCCTGGCCTCGGTCCCGGCCAACCTCGCCGCCGGCACCGCCGCCGGGCTGGTGATGGTGTGGGGGCTCACGGTCGGCCCGGTGGCAGGCCAGTTGCCGGCGCCTCTCGACGGTTGGTGCCAACTGCCGGCGTCGGCCCTGCTCTGGTGGCTCGACGCCGTGGCCCGGTGGGCCGTGCGCCTTCCCCTGCCGACGGTCACCGGTACCGGCCTGGTCGCCCTCGTTGCGGTGGCGCTGCTGATCACGGTGGCCGTCGGGCGGTGCCCGCCGGGGTGGTGGCGGCGAAGCGTCCTCCTCGGCTGCGGCGCGGGCGCCGTCGTGTGGTCGCTGGCCGCCGCGCCCCGGCCGCCCGACGCCGCCACCGAGCTGCTCGGCGGCGGCCGCTGGTACCCGGGGACCGACGGGCGCGGCGTGTTGGTGGTCGAGGCCGATGCCGACCGACGGCTGTTGACCTCGATCCTGGAGCACCGCATCACCACCATCGGTGTCGTCGTGGCCGAGCGCGGGTCGGGCCAGGCCGGCTCGGTGGCGGTGTCGGTCACCGAGGTGACGACGACCGGCCGCCTGCTGGCCCCACCGCTCCATCGGTTGCAGGGCGCCCACCGGGTGACCGACGACGCGGCGCTGGGCACCGGTCGCCATCGCCTCGTCGTCGAGGTGGTGGGGGAGTCCCTCGAGGTGACCGAGGTGACCGAGGTGACCGGGGCGGCCGAGGTGACCGGAGCGGTCGAGGCGCCGGCGGCGGCCGAGGTGCCGCCCTGAGTTCGAGGCGTGCCCGCCGACTTCCGGTAGCTTCGAAAGCCATGCGGTTGGCGCTTGGTTCCCACGAGTTCGACATCACGTATCGGGGGATCGTGATGGGCATCCTCAATCGGACGCCCGACAGTTTCTACGACGCCGGTGAGTACTGGACGTTCGACGCCTTCCTGGCGAAGGCGCAGACCCTGGTCGACGACGGCGCCGACTTCCTCGACGTCGGTGGGGTCAAGGCCGGTCCCGGCGACGAGGTGAGCCTGGAGGAGGAGTTGGAGCGGGTGCTCCCGGCGGTCGAGGCCTTGCGCAGCCGGTTCGACATCCCGCTGTCGGTCGACACCTGGCGGGCCGAGGTGCTGCGTCAGGCCATCGAGGCCGGCGCCGTCATCGGCAACGACATCAGCGGCTTCGCCGACCCCGACTACCTGCCGGTGGCCGCCGCCGGGGGCGCCACCGTGGTGGCCACCCACATCCGACTCCAGCCCCGGGTTCCCGATCCCGACCCGACCTACGACGACCTCCTGGCCGACGTGAAGGCCTTCCTGTCCGATCGGGCGGCCCAGGCCCGCGCTGCAGGCATCGCCCCCGAACGGATCATCGTCGACGCCGGCATGGACCTGGGCAAGAGCCCGGCCCAGTCGCTCAAGCTGCTGCACCACTCCTACGACCTGACGACGCTGGGCTACCCGCTGCTGCTGTCGGCGTCCAACAAGCGGTTCCTCTTTGAGCTGCTCGAGACCGACCGGTGGGACATCCAGTCCGGCACCGAGGCCGCCCACACCATCGGCCTGGTCCAGGGGTGCCGCATCCTGCGATCCCACGACGTGCGGTCGGCCCGCCGCCTGGTCGACACCATGGCCGAGCTGCTGGCCGCCGTCGATGATCCCGATGGCCCCTGCTGGACCCCGGCGGTGCTCACGTCGTGAGCGCGCCGGGGGTCGCCGCCGCGGCTCGAAGGGGGGCCCGATGCCGATCCTGCTGATCAAGGGCGACGACGCCACGCTGGTGTCCCAGGCCGTCCGCAAGGCGGTGACCGAGTTCGTCGGCGACGGCGACCGATCGTTGATGGTCGAGGAGGTGGGGGAGGCGCAGTACACCTCGGACGACGGGGACCCCGAGCTCACCCCGCTGATCAACGCAGCCCACACCCCGCCCTTCCTCACCGAGCGGCGAGTGGTGGTGGGCCGCAACCTCGGGCTGTTCACCAAGGGGGAGCAGGTGGCGCCGCTGGTCGAGCTGTTGGCCGATCCGCTGCCCACCACCGACCTGGTGCTGGTGTGGGAGCGGGCCTCATCGTCGACCCGCCTCGGGGCCGTGCCCAAGAAGCTCAAGGAGGCGCTCAAGGCCGCCGGGGTGGAGGAGATCGACGCCGCCCCCTCGGGCAAGGGGCGCAAGGGTCTGCTCGACGAGCGACTGTCGACCGCCGCCGTGCAGCTCGACGGGTCGGCCAAGCGCCTGATCGCCGACAACCTGGGCGACGACGTCGGACGGGCGGAATCGGTGCTGGAGGCCCTCCACTCGGCCTACGGCGACAACGCCAAGCTGTCGGCCGGCGACGTCGAGGCCTTCGTCGGCCCGGCCAGCGACGTGCCGCCGTGGGAGCTGACCGACGCCCTCGACGCCGGCGACATCGGCCTCGCCCTCGACAAGCTCCGGCGGATGACCCAGGGCGGCTCCCGCCACGCCCTGCAGGTGCTGGCCACCCTCCACAATCACTACCAGCGGGCCCTGGCCCTCGACGGGGCGGGCGCCTCCGACGAGAAGGCGGCGGCCGCCGTGCTCGGTATGTCGGGCTCCACCTTCCCCGCCCGCAAGGCGCTCACCCTGTCCCGCCGTCTCGGCTCACAGAAGCTCGCCTCGGCCGTCAACCTGCTGGCGACGGCCGACCTCGATGTTCGGGGCGCCAGCGCCGTCCCCGACGGCACCACCCTCGAGGTGCTGATCGCCCGCCTGGCCCGCCTCAGCCGCTAGTCGGTCCCGCCCGGGCCCCGGCGGGCCCGGGGCCTCGGCCTGCCCGGGTCGCAGCCCGAAATTGGCGTTGGCCACCGGTGGTCCCCGCTGGGGGCCGGTGGCCAACTGGTACACGCATCGGTTCGAGGTCCGACGGTGGATCGAGGGGCGACCTCAGTCCACCGGCAGCTCCCCGAGCGTGTCCTCCACACCTTTGTGGAAGGTCGGGTAGGCGTAGATCATCGACCGCAGGGTGGCGATCGGGACGGCGGCGTGGACGGCCAGGGCCAAGAGGCCGAGCACCTCGCCACCGACGGGGCCCACCGAGGTGGCGCCCACCAGTACCTGCGCGTCGGTGTCGACCACCAGCTTGATGAAGCCCTCGTTGCCGGTCGAGTGGAGCCAACCCCGGGCCGTGTGGGCCACCGGCTTGAACGCCGTGCTCACGTTGATACCCCGGTCTCGGGCCTCGGCCTCGCTCAAGCCGACCGCTCCGACCTCCGGGTCGGTGAAGGTCACGGCGGACAGGGCGCCGAGGTTGAGCGGCTCGGTGTCGTTGCCCAGGATGTCGTCGGCGGCGATGGCGCCCTGGCGCACGGCCAGGTGGGTGAACAGGCCCTCCCCGGTGATGTCGCCCACCGCCCACACGCCGTCGGTCACCCGCTGATGGCCGTCGGCCGGGAGGTAGGGGGCGTCGGGGTCGAGGCCGAGCTTGTCGACGCCGAGCTCGGCGAGGAAGGTGCGGCGGCCGGTGGCCACCAGCAGCTTCTCGCCGGTCACGGTGGACCCGTCGGCCAGGGTGACGGTGAAGCCGTCGCCCTCGTCGTGGGCCACCTCGGTGGCGAGTCGACCGAGGTGGACGGTCATCCCGGCTGTGGTGAAGGCCTCGGTCAGCACGTCGCTGACCTCGGGCTCGTTGCGGGGCAACAGGCGGTCGGTGCCTTCGATCACGGTGACGGCGACCCCGAAGCGGTGCATGACCTGGGCCATCTCCAGCCCGATGGCACCCCCGCCGAGCACGATCAGCGACTCGGGGAGCTCCTTGGCCTCGACGATGTCGTGGTTGGTCCAGAACGGGGTGTCGGCCAGGCCCGGGATGGGGGGCACGGCGGCCTGGGTGCCGGTGGCGATCACGATGCCGGTCCCGGCCCGGTAGGTGGTGCCGTTGACCTCGACGGTGTCGGGGCCGGTGATGGTGGCGTAGCCCCGGACGAAGTGACCGCCCTTGTCCACGAAGCGGTCGACGGCGACGGTGTCGTCCCAGTCGTCGGTGGCCTGCTCCCGGATGCGGGCCGCCACCGGGCCCCAGTCGGGGGTGACGGTCGAGTCGCCGGCCAGATCGGGCACCCGACGGGCCTCGGCCAGCAGGTCGGCGGCCCGGATCATCATCTTGGAGGGCACGCAACCCCAGTACGGGCATTCGCCGCCGACCAGCGATCCCTCGATGCCGGTGACGTGCAGGCCGGCCTCGGCCAGGTTGCCGCCGACGACCTCGCCGCCGGGACCCATGCCGATGATGATGACGTCTGTCTGCTCTGTGGTGCTCATGGTCGGTTCCTCGTGTCGTGCAGCCGGAGTCCGGCTCGGTTCAGAGGAGGAAACCGCCGGGCGTCCCGCTCGATCCCCAACTGTCACAACGGTGACAGTGTCGGCCCCGAGGGTGAGGGCCTCAGCGGGCCAGGGCGGCGAGGCGGGGGCGGTCGAGCAGCTCGATCTTGCCGTAGCGCCGGGCGATCAGCCCCTGCTTCTCCAGGGAGGCCAGGCTCCGGCTCACACTGGGGCGGCGGGCGCCGAGGAGGCGGGCCAGCGTCTCCTGGGTGATGGTGACCTGATCGCCCTGGTCGGCGGCGTGGTCGAGCAGGGAGGCCACCTGGTAGTCGAGGGGCCCGGCGAGCAGGGCGTCGAGCCGATCCTGGGCGTCGGCCAGGCGGGCCGCCATCGACACCATCCAGCGCACGGCGATCCCCGGCCGGGTCGACACCAGCCGCACCAGGTCGGGCCCGGCCAGGCGGAGCAGTTCGACCGGCTCCAGGGCGATGGCGTCGACCGGGTTCGGACGGCCGAGGAACAGGCCCACGTCGCCGAACACGTCACCCGGGTGCAGGATCTGCAGCAACGACGGCTCACCGCCGTGGGGCCGGGCGAGGGCCACCTTTCCCTTCTCCACGATGTAGACGTCGCGGACCGGGTCGTCGCGTTCGAACAGCACGGCGCCCGAGCCGGCGGTCTCGACGGTCGACACCGCCAGCATCGCCTCCAGATCGGAGGGGCTCAGCGGCGAGGCGGGGGAGTTGCCCAGGCAGCGGGCCAGCCATGTCGCATGGCGGTCGGCCGGGAGGCGGTCGTCGTCCACGGCGGAGGGAACCGTCGGGCCGCCGCCGGCTATTCCGAGAACCGAGGGCAGGCGGGCCGGGCCGTCACCGGGAGGGGCGGGACGCGAACGAGGCCCCGACCGAACGGTCGAAGCCTCGATGCTCGGCCGCCCGGAGGCGGCTGGGGGGTTCGATCAGTCGTTGGCGGCGGCGCGGACCCGAGCCACCAGACGGCTCTTCTGGCGAGCGGCCTTGTTCTTGTGGATCACGCCCTTCTGGGCGGCCTTGTCGATCCGCTTGATCGCCTGGCGAAGGGCTTCGTCCTCGCCCTCGGTGCCTGCGGCTTCGAGGGCCGACTTCTGGTGGGTGCGCAGGTCGGAGCGGACCGTGCGGTTGCGCAGGCGACGCTTCTCGTTCTGCCGGTTGCGCTTGATCTGGCTCTTGATGTTGGCCACGGTGTGTCCTCGGATTACGGCGTACGGCTGCCCTGGTCGGGGCGACCGATAGATGATAGCGGGATCGCCGCCCCGGCCCACCGAAGCACCACCCGGTCCCGGTAGTTTGGATCACCCATGTCCACGGTCGATCCCTCCCGCATCCGCAATATCGCCATCATCGCCCACATCGACCACGGCAAGTCGACGTTGGCCGATCGGCTCCTCGAGCGCTGCGGTGCCGTCGAGGCCCGCGACATGCGGGCTCAGTACCTCGACTCGATGGATCTCGAGCGCGAGCGCGGCATCACCATCAAGCTGCAGAGCGTCAAGCTCGAATACAACGACTACGTCATCAACCTGATCGACACCCCCGGCCACGTCGACTTCGGCTACGAGGTGAGCCGATCGCTCGTCGCCTGTGAGGGTGTGATCCTGGTGGTCGACGCCGCCCAGGGCATCGAGGCCCAGACGCTGGCCAACACCTATCTGGCCATGGAGAACGATCTCGAGATCGTCCCCGTGCTCAACAAGCTCGACCTCCCCGCCGCCGACCCCGACCGCTACGCCGAGGAGATCGAGCAGGTCCTCGGCATCCCCGGCGAGGACTGCCTGCGGATCTCGGCCAAGACCGGTCTCGGGATCGACGAGCTGCTCGACGCCGTCATCGAGCGCATCCCGCCCCCCGTCGGCGACGAGGGCAAGCCCCTGCAGGCCCTGATCTTCGACAGCCACTTCGACACCTATCGCGGTGTGGTGTCGAGCGTCCGGGTGGTCAACGGTCGGCTCAACAGCCGCGACCGCCTGCTGTTCATGCAGGCCGGCGCCAACCACGAGGCCGACGAGATCGGGGTCCGCACCCCGGACAACACCCCGGTCGACTCGCTCGGCCCGGGAGAGGTCGGTTACCTGATCGCCGGCATCAAGGACGTCCGCGAAGCCCGCTCCGGTGAGACGATCACCACCGCCGCCAAGTCGGCCACCGAGCCGCTGGAGGGCTACCGGGAGCCGCAGCCGATGGTGTTCTGCGGGCTCTACCCGGTCGACGGCGACGACTACGAGGACTTCCGCGACGCACTCGACAAGCTCCGCCTCGACGACGGCAGCTTCACCTTCGAGCCCGAAACCTCGACCGCGCTGGGCTTCGGCTTCCGCTGCGGGTTCCTCGGCCTGCTCCACATGGAGATCGTCCGGGAGCGCCTGGAGCGGGAGTTCGACCTCAACCTGATCGCCACCAGCCCGTCGGTGGAGTACCGGATCACGATGAACAACGGCGAGGAGCGGGTGGTCGACAACCCCTCGGTCCTGCCCCCGGCCGGTGACTGGCGCCAGATCGACGAACCCCACGTGCGGGCGTCGATGATCACCCCGTCGGACTACACCGGCACCCTGATGGAGCTGTGCCAGAGCCGACGGGGTCAGCTGGAGAAGATGGAGTACCTGTCGCCCGAACGGATGGAGCTCGTCTACAACCTGCCCCTGGCCGACGTGGTGATCGACTTCTTCGATCAGCTCAAGAGCCGCACCCAGGGGTATGCCAGCCTCGACTACGAGCCGATCGGCTACGACCGCGGCGACCTGGTGCGGGTCGACATTCTCTTCAACGGCGAGCAGGTCGACGCCTTCTCCACCATCGTCCATCGGGACAGCGCTTACGACTACGGGCGGCGCACGGCGGAGAAGCTCAGGGAGATCATTCCCCGCCAACAGTTCGAGGTGCCGATCCAGGCCGCCATCGGCGGCCGGATCATCGCCCGGGAGACGGTGCGGGCCTTCCGCAAGGACGTCACCGAGAAGCTCTACGGCGGCGACGTCACCCGGAAGAACAAGCTGCTGAAGAAGCAGAAGGAAGGCAAGCGGAAGATGAAGAACATCGGCCGGGTCGAGATCCCGCCCGACACCTTCATCCGCGCCCTCCGCCTCGACGACTGAGTGTCGCCTGCGGCGACCTCGAGTTTCGCCTGGGCGAAACGTCGGGTGGGTGTCGCCTGCGGCGACCTCGAGTTTCGCCTGGGCGAAACGTCGGGTGGGTGTCGCCTGCGGCGACCTCGAGTTTCGCCTGGGCGAAACGTCGGGTGGGTCTCGCCTCCGGCGGCCCCGGGGCAGGCCCGGTCGGTCCCACCGGTCGGTGCGCTGGCTCAGTGGAGCGCCGTCGCCGGGTCGGCGGCACGGGAGCGCAGCGCACGCCACGGCCGGGCCACGAGTGCGGCGACGACGACGGCGAACACGAGGGGAACCGGGCCGGGGGCGATGAAGAACTCGAACCCGTCCTCGCCGCTGATCACCGTGATCTCCGTCCACACGAACGGGAAGAGCGACGACGACACCTCGCCGACGACCTCCGAGTCGAGGACGCCCTCCAGGTAGCTGAACGTCTGCACCAGGAGCAGGAACAGGGCGCCGGTGAAGGCGGTGAGGCCGGCGACGGTGCCGGCGTACCACCGGGGCGCGGCCTCGTCGGGTCGGGTGGTCTCCGCCGCCATGACACGGAGGCTGCCCACGCCGGCCAGGGCCTGCGCCACCCCGACCCGTTCGGCGGCCTCGGTCAGGTTGGCGGTGAGCTCGGTGCGGAGCTCTCGACGCCGTCGGCGTGGCGTGTAGCGAAGGTCGAGCCAGAAGTCGTAGCGCATTCCGGCCAGGGCGATACGGGCTCGATCGAGGCGGGAGAGCGGCTGGTGGTGGAGGGGGCTGTCGTCGGTCATGCGTGGGCTACCTCGTCTCGGGCAGTGGGGGAGTAGGGGCCGGTTCGGGCCCGTCATCGGGGCCGAGGGCGGCTTCGACCGTGGTCACCAGATCGGTCCACACCTTGGTGGCGTCGGCCAGTTCCTGCTCGCCGGTCGGGGTCAGGCGGTAGTACTTGCGGGCGGGCCCCGAGCTCGAGCGCACGAGCCGGGAGGCCAACAGGCCCCGCTTCTCCAGACGGGTCAGCGCCGGATACACCGTGCCCTCGGTCAGGTCGTCGAACCCGAGCTGATGGAGGCGCACCACGACCGAGTAGCCGTAGTCCTCCTGACGGTCCAGCAGACGGAGGAGCAGGAGCGAGAGCACGCCTTTGAGAAGTTGGGAGTCGTGTGACGGCATCGATGGATCTCGGCCCTGTCGCATGTCGCCCCGGGTGGGCACCGGGTACTCGTGGATGCTTGGTACTTGGCATACTAAAGTAGTGGTACTGGGTGATGTCAAGTAGTAATCGGCGAGACCGGCCGCCCGGTTGGGGGCAGACCGGGTGGCGCTGCGTATCTTGTGCCGATGCACCTGCCGCCCTCCCTCTTCTGGTTTCGCCGCGACCTGCGGCTCATTGACAATCCCGCTCTGGTGGCGGCGGCCGATGGTCGGCCCGTCGTCGGCCTGTTCGTGATCGACGACGCGCTGTACGGGCCATCGGGCGACAACCGACGGGCCTTCCTCCGCCGCTGCCTCGATGCCCTCGACGCGGACATGGGCGGCTCCCTCGTCGTCCGCTGGGGGGACCCGGCCGAGATCGTGCCCGAGGTGGCGGCCGAGGTCGACGCCGGCCAGGTCTACGCCACCGGCGACCACGGCCCCTACGGCATGGCCCGAGACGAACGGGTGGCCGCCGCCCTGGCCCCTTCGGGACGGTCGTTCATCGCCGTCGACTCGCCCTACGCCGTACCGCCCGGGTCGGTGGCCACCGGCTCGGGCACCCCGTTCAAGGTGTTCACCCCCTACTACCGGGTGTGGCAGACCGTGCCGGCGGTGGCCCCGGTCGCGGTGCCGGAGGTCGACTGGGTCACCGACCTGGCCAGCGACGAACTGCCGCCCGAGCCGGAGGTGATCGCCGAGCTCCCCGAGGCGGGCGAGGCGGCGGCCGCCGCCGACCTCGACGCCTTCCTCGCCGATCGGGTCGACGCCTACGACGATCAGCGCGATCGCCCGGGCGTCGACGGCACCTCCCGGCTGTCGACCCACCTCAAGTGGGGCACGATCCACCCCCGCCAGATCCTGGACCGCCTCGGCCCCTCGGTCGGGCAGGAGTCGTTCCGTCGCCAGCTGGCCTGGCGCGACTTCTACGGCACCGTCCTCAACGCCTGGCCCGGCTCGGCCCGCGACAACTTCGTGCCCAAGATGGACGCCCTCACCTGGGACACCGGGTCGGAGGCGGACGAGCGTTTCGCCGCCTGGTGCGAGGGCCGGACCGGCTACCCGATCGTCGACGCCGGCATGCGGCAGCTGCGGGCGACGGGGTGGATGCACAACCGGGTGCGCATGATCACCGCCAGCTTCCTGGTGAAGGACCTGCATATCGACTGGCGCCGAGGCGCCCGGTGGTTCATGGACCAGCTGGTCGACGGTGATCTTGCCGCCAACCAGCACGGTTGGCAGTGGACGGCGGGCACCGGGACCGACGCCTCCCCCTTCTTCCGGGTGTTCAACCCGGTCTCCCAGGGCCGCAAATTCGATCCCGACGGCGCCTACGTGCGCCGTTGGGTGCCCGAGATCGCCCACCTGGGCGACAAACACCTCCACGAGCCGTGGTCCGACCCGCACGGCGCCCCGGCCGCCTACCCGCCGCCTCTGGTCGATCACGGCGTCGAGCGTCTCGAAGCACTGGCCCGCTACGACGTGGTCAAAGCCACGGCATCAGGGGCGACGGCGGCTGCTGGGTAGACTGCGTTCAGGAGACGCCTGCACGCCCATGCTCGACGAACGCAAAGCCGCCATTCTGCGGACGGTCATAGAGGAGTACATCGACACCGCCCAACCGGTCGGTTCGTCGGCCGTTGTCGCCGCCGCCGACGTGCGGGTGTCGCCCGCCACCGTCCGCAACGACATGGCCGTACTCGAAGCCGAGGGCTACCTGTCGCAGCCCCACACCAGCGCCGGCCGCATCCCCACCGACAAGGGCTATCGCCACTTCGTCGACAACCTGGACGCCCGCGACCTCAGCGGCTCGCAGCGGCGAACCGTCGCCTCGTTCTTCGACGAGATGCGGGGTGAGATCGAGAACGTCATGCGCGACACCGCCGGCCTGCTGGCCAAGCTGACCGACTACGCCGCGGTGGTGGTCGACGACTCGACCGAATCGGTGGAGGTTCGCTCCGTTCAGCTGGTCAGCCTGTCCGAGACCATCGTCCTGGCCGTGATCGTCCTGGCCGGTGGCCAGGTCATGAAGTACCAGGTCGAGATGGCCGAGTCGGTGGCGCCCGAGTCCGTCGACGACGCCAGCGCCGCCCTCCGGGCCGCCTACGAGAGCCACTCGCTGTCGGCCCCGACCGCGGTCGATCCCAGCGGCGACGCTCAGGTCGACGGCCTCGTGGCCGAGGTGCTGGCCGCCGTCGGCGACAGCGCGGGCGAATCGGGCAAGGTCTACGTCGACGGCGCCTCGCGGGTGGCCAACGCCTTCGAGGCCGTCGATTCGGTGGGCCGGGTCCTCACCATCCTCGAACAGCAGCTGGTCGTCGTCAGCCTCCTGGCCGACGTGGTCGACCGGGGCCTGACGGTCGCCATCGGCAGCGAGACCGGTGTCGCCCCCCTCAGCGACTGCAGCCTGGTGGTGTCCCCCTACGAGATCGAGGGCGAGCACGCCGGCTCCATCGCCGTGCTCGGCCCGACCCGCATGAACTACGCCCAGGCCCTGTCGGCTGTGGCGGCGGTCAGCAACCGCCTGGGCACCAGACTGAGTGAGGGCTGAGGAAGCAATGGAGTTCTACGAGCTGCTCGGCGTTGACCGCAGCGCCAGCCAGGACGAGATCAAGAAGGCCTACCGCCGCCTGGCCCGCGAGCTGCACCCCGACGCCAACCCGGGCGACGCCGAGGCCGAGGCCCGGTTCAAGCAGGTGGCCGAGGCCTACGAGGTCCTCAGCGACCCCGAGAAGCGGGCCCGCTACGACCGTTTCGGCACCACCGGTTCCGCCGGCGGCATGGGCGGCGACCCGTTCGGGGGCGGCGGACTCGGCGACCTGTTCGACGCCTTCTTCAACGCCGGTGCCCGCACCGAGACCTCCAACAAGCGCGGCGTCGACCTCGAGGTCGTCGTCGAGTTGACCCTGGAGGAGGCGGTGGCCGGCGTGGCCAAGGACGTGCAGGTTCGCACGGCGATCCCCTGCGACACCTGCGAGGCCACCGGTGCCCAACCCGGCTCCGACATCCGCCGCTGCGACCAGTGTGGAGGCACGGGCCAGATCCGCCAGGTCCGCCAGTCGATCCTCGGTCAGATGGTCTCCACCAGTGTCTGCTCGACGTGTGGTGGCGAGGGCATGCAGATCCTGATGCCGTGCGTCGACTGCAGCGGCGAGGGTCGCCGTGTGGTCGAGCAGACCTACAACGTCGACATCCCCGCCGGGGTCAACGAGGGCTCGACCCTGCGCCTCACCGGCCGGGGCGCCGTCGGCCCCCGCGGCGGCGGTGCCGGCGACCTCTACGTGAACATCCGGGTGGCCGAACACGACGTGTTCGTCCGCGACGGCGACGACCTCTACGCCGAGCTCCACCTGCCGGTGACCCAGGCCACCCTCGGCGCCCACGTCACCTTCGACACCATCGACGGGGAGGTCCCCATCGACGTCGCTCGCGGCGCCCAGACCGGCAAGCGGTGGCGCCTGCGGGACCGGGGCGTGCCCCGCCTCCGGGGTCGCGGACGGGGCGACCTGGTGCTCACCCTGATCGTCGACACCCCGGCCGACCTCACCGCCGAGCAGGAGAAGCTGCTGCGACAGCTGGCCGAGGAGCGGGGTGAAGAGGTGAAGGAGCCGGGCGAGGACAGTCTCCTCGGCCGTTTCAAGTCCCGTTTCAACTAGCGGCGTGGCCGATGCCGAGGCGCTCCGCCACCGCCCGCTGCTCTTCGTCGAGGACCTCGACCATCCCCGCCTGAGCGACGCCGACCACCACCACTTCCGGCGGGTGCTCCGGGTGGAGGCCGGTGCCGACATCGTGATCGGCGATGGGGTCGGCGGTTGGCGCCCCGCCCGCTACGCCCCCGAACCGGAGCCCACCGGGCCCATCGCCCACGTCGAGCGACCGGCCGCTGCACTGACGGTGGCCTTCACCCCGGTGAAGGGGGCCAGGGCCGAGTGGGTGGTCCAGAAGCTGACCGAGCTCGGGGTCGACACGATCGCCCTGGTCGAGACCGAGCGGTCGGTGGTCCGCTGGGACGGCGACCGACGGGACAAGCAGCAGATCCGCCTGGCGGGTGCGGCCCGGGAGGCGTGCCTGCAGAGCCGGCGCCTCGTGCTGCCGACCGTGCTCGGGCCCCAGCCGCTGGCCGCCTTCATCGACGCCAACCCCGCCGCCGTCCTGGCCGATCCCGGCGGCCGGAACCCGACGGCCGAGGATCGGGTGATCGTGATCGGCCCCGAGGGCGGCTTCAGCGCACAGGAGCTCGACGGACGGCCAACGGTGCGGCTGCCGGGGCACATTTTGCGGGCCGAGACGGCGGCGATCGCAGCTGCCGGCCTGATCACGGCTATCCGCACCGGACTTCTGTAAACACTGGGCGGATTCGACCGCGCGACGTGGTTGATGGCGCGCTGAGTGACGCCTAGCGTGGGAGCCCACCGGGGCGGGTGAGCACACGATGCGGCGGGGGAGAGGCCTTACATGGGACTGAACGACGAGATGGCCGAAGCGGCTTCCCCCTACGGTCGCCGGGTCGGTGAGCGGCTGCGCGCCATTCGCCGCCAGAAGCGGCTGTCGCTCCAGGACGTCGAGGCGAACTCCAACCAGGAGTTCAAGGCGTCGGTCCTCGGCGCCTACGAGCGGGGCGAGCGAGCCATCTCCGTGCCCCGACTGGAACGCCTGGCCCGGTATTACAGCGTGCCCGTCGATCAACTGCTGCCCCGGTCGGCCTCGGCGCCCTCCGACGGCTCCGAGGTGGTCGACCTCACCGGCAAGACCGGTCGCCGCAACGGCGTCACCCTCGACCTCACCCAGCTCGACGCCGTGGCCCGGCCCGAGGGCGAGATGTTGGGCCGCTACCTGGTGATGATCCAGGTCCAGCGGCAGGACTTCAACGGCCGGGTCCTCACCATCCGCGAGGACGACCTGCGGGCGGTTGCGTGCATCCTCGGCGTCGAGATCGAGGCTGCCGTCGACCGGCTGTCCGACCTCGGCCTCACCTACGTCACACCGACGGCCTGAGCCCGTTCCACCAGGCCACCCCGGCCGCCCGGGCCAGCGCCGCCACCTCCGCCCCACCGGGCCCCCGCCGAAGCCGACCGGCGAGATCGGCCAACACCGCAGCCGCCGCCCCGAGATCGGCTTCAGAGCCGCCCGGCAACCCGGTGCGACCGGACCACCCAGAGCCGCCCGGCCACCCGGTGCGACCGGACCACCCGGTGGCGCCCCGCATCGCGCCCGAAGCGTCAGCCGGCTCGCGACCCGGCTCGTTGCCCGGCTCGCCGCCGGGGGCCAGCTCGGCGAGCGTGGTCAGCTGGGCAACGGCCTCGGTCCACAGCGTCCGCCGTCGCCCGGTGGCAGCGGCGACCTCGGCCGCCAGGGCGATGAGACCGACCAGGTCGGCGGCCGGTTCGACCGGTCGGCCGTCGACCCCGAGCGCCGCCGGGGCGCACAGCACGGCCCGGGGGGTACCGGTCGGCCCGCCGCGGAGCAGGACGTGCTCGGCCGCCACCGCACCGTGGACCAGGCCGCGGCGGTGGAGCCGGGTCAGGGTGGCCGCCACCTGGGCCAGGACTTCGGCAGCCGCCGCCCCGTCGAGGGGCGCCGAGGCCAACGACGCGGTTGCGACGTGCGCCGTCCACAACCGGGCCCGGTCGGGCTCGACCCGCCGCACCGCCACCACGGCGTCGTCCCGGGCGTCGAGCAACCAGCGGGCCTCGGCCACCGTCGCCGCCCGGGCTTGTCGTGTGGCCACGGCGGTGAGCCCGGCGCCCAGCGGTTCGTCGATCGGTCGTCGGTGCTTGGCCACGAGCAGGACGCCTCGGCGGAGTCGGGTGGTGGTGAGCGACACGTGGAGCGTCGGCGTAGGTGCCATCGGCGTCTCCCCAGCGGGTCCGGCGGTGCGGACCGGTGGTCTGCGGCGATCGAACGGCCCCGTCGGCCGCCCTCGCCCGGGATGTCGGGGGAGCTGGTTGCGAACGGTACCGGCGATTCGAGGGATTTCGCTTCGATGGCGGACGGTGGGGAGGTACCCTCATAGGGACCGATGATCACGAACCACCAGGCAGAAACTCGCCCCTCGACCGGCGAAGGAGCGAGACGATGACGACGGCATCGGTCAAGATCCACGTACCGGGCAATGAGCTGATGGCCGGGCTTCTCGGCGAGCGCGACCGCTACGTACGCGCCGTGGAGGACGCCTTCGATGCGTCGGTCCACGTCCGGGGCAACGAGATATCCGTCGAGGGGGCCGAAGCCGACGATGCGGCCAAGGTCTTCGACGAGTTGGTCGTCATCCTCCAGTCCGGCCAGAACCTGGAGCCGGCCGCCGTGCTGCGGGCCATCCAGATGGTCCAGGCCGACGAGAGCCCGTCCGAGGTGCTCACCGACCGGATCCTCACCACCCAGCGGGGCAAGGCCGTCCGCCCCAAGACGGCGGGCCAGAAGAAGTACCTCGACGCCATCCGTCGCAACATCATCACCTTCGGGATCGGGCCCGCCGGCACCGGCAAGAGCTGGTTGGCCGTCGCCTGCGCCGTCCGCGCCCTGCAGAACCGTGAGGTGGAGCGAATCCTGCTCACCCGTCCGGCGGTGGAGGCGGGGGAGCGGCTCGGCTATCTGCCGGGCGACCTGATGTCGAAGGTCGATCCGTACCTGCGGCCGCTGTACGACGCCCTCAACGACATGGTGGGGGCCGAAGGGTCGGCCAAGCTGTTCGAGCGCAACGTGGTCGAGGTGGCGCCGCTGGCCTTCATGCGAGGTCGCACGCTCAACGACAGCTTCATCATCCTCGACGAGGCCCAGAACACCACGCCCGAGCAGATGATGATGTTCCTGACCCGCATCGGCTTCAACTCCCAGGCCGTGATCACCGGCGACGAGACCCAGGTCGACGTGGCCGGCGGTCGCAGCGGCCTGTCCCGCCTGGAGCAGATCCTGGGCGGTATCGACGGCCTGGGGTTCATCCGCCTGTCGTCGGCCGACGTCGTCCGCCACCGGATCGTGCAGGACATCGTCGACGCCTACTCCCGCCACGAGGAGCAACGACGGTCGTGAACGGCACCGACACCCATCTCGTCGTCGAGGGTCATGACGAGACGGCGTCCGACGGCGCCGACGGCGAGCCGGGCGACCCTTCCGGCCACCTCCACCGAGATCTCGATCGCTGGTGCGAGGTGGCCCGCACGACACTGGCCGGTGAGGGCATCACCACCGGCCGCCTCGACCTGATCATGGTCGGCCGAGACCAGATGGCCGAGCTCAACCTCGAGCACATGGGCCACGAGGGCCCCACCGACGTGCTCGCCTTCCCCCTCGACGGCCCCGAGGCCGCCGCCGACGGCGGCACGGCCGACCTCGTCGATCCGGCCACCGTGGTCGGCGATCCGGCGCGGCATCTGGGCGACGTGATCGTGTGCCCCGAGGTGGCGGTGGCCCAGGCGCCGGAGCACGCCGGCTCGGTCGACGCCGAGCTGACCCTGCTCGTGGTCCACGGCGTGCTCCACGTGCTCGGCCACGATCACGCCGAGCCGGGCGAGACGGCGGCGATGCGGGCTCGCGAGCGGGCGCATCTCGACCGCTACGGGTTCGCCCACCCGGAGGCGGGCTGAGCGATGCCCGACGGGTTCGGCTCCGACGACGTGCTGGTGCTGTTCGCCATCGGCGTGCTCCTGCTCCTGGCCGCGGTGCTGGTGGCGGCCGAGGAGGCCTTCCTCCGCATGAACCGGGTGCGGGTGGAGGTGCTGGCCGAGACCGAGCCGGCTCGGGCCGCCCGCCTCCAGCGGATCGTCGATGAGCCCGAGCGGGTGATCAACCCCCTGCGGCTGGTGGTGCTGGCCGTGCAGCTGGCCGAGACGACGCTGGTCGCCCTGCTGGCCAACCGGTTCTGGCCCTGGCCCGCCACGCTGGCCGCCGTCGTGGCCAACGTGGCCGTGGTGTACGTCGTGGCCGAGGCCGTGCCCCGCACCATGGGCATCCTCCGCACCGACCGGGTGGCCCTGGCCCTGGCCCGGCCCGTCATCCTGGTCGCCCGGTTCGCCCCCATCCGGCTGCTGGCCGACGTCCTGATCGCCGTCACCAACGTCATCGTGCCCGGCCGCGGTCTCCGTCAGGGGCCGTTCTCCACCCCGGAGGAGCTGATCGCCATGGCCGACGTGGCGGTCGAGGACGACGTCCTGGCCAAGGGCGAGCGTGACCTGATCGAGTCGGTCATCGAGTTCGGCGGCACCGTGGTGCGCGAGGTGATGATCCCGCGCACCGACATGACCACCCTCACCGGCGACATCACGATCGAGGAGGCCCTGGAGATCACCTCCCTGGCCGGTTTCTCCCGGGTGCCGGTGGTGGGGGAGAGCATCGACGACGTGGTCGGCCTGATCTACGTCAAGGATCTGATCCGGGCCGAGCTCGACGGCAGCCCCGACCAGACCGTTGGCGCCCTGATGCGGCCACCCCGGTTCGTGCCCGAGAGCAAAAAGGTGTCGCAACTGCTCACCGAGATGCAGCAGCAGAAGTTCCACATGGCCATCGCCGTCGACGAGTACGGGGGTATCGCCGGGCTCGTCACCCTGGAGGACCTGATCGAGGAGCTGGTGGGCGAGATCGTCGACGAGTACGACGTCGAGGAGTCGCTGGTGGAGCGGCTGGTCGACGGCACGATCCGGGTCGATGCCCGCATCTCGATCTCGGAGATCAACGAGGTGGCCGGGCTCGAACTGCCCGAAGGCGACTGGGACACCGTCGGCGGCCTGGTCTTCGACCGGTTCGGGCGGGTGCCCACCGCCGGCGACACCTGCGACACCAACGACTACTCCCTGCGGGTGGAGCGGGTGCAGGGGCGACGCATCACCCGGGTCCGTATCCTGCGTAGTCACCCCGTGGCCGACGCCGAAGCGGCCCAGGCCGGATCGAGTTCTCCATCGTGACCGACGTCCCACCGCCCCTCACCCCCGACGATGCGACCGAGGACGGCGAGACGCCGTTCCGGTCGGGCTTCGTGGCCCTCACCGGCCGACCGAACGTCGGCAAGTCGACCCTGCTCAACCAGATGGTCGACCGCAAGGTGTCGATCGTGTCCGACAAGGCCCAGACCACCCGCCACGCCGTTCGGGGTGTGCTCAACCGGCCCGGCGTCCAGCTGGTCATGGTCGACACACCCGGGATCTCCAAACCCCGCTCCGCCCTCGGCACCCGCCTCAACGAGTCGGCGGTCAAGGCCCGGAGCGACGTCGACGTCACCTGCGTGATCTTCGACGGCCGCAGCGGGATCGGCCGGGGCGACCGGTTCATCCTGGAGGGCATCGACCCGGCCAGCACGGTGGGCGTGGTCAACAAGATCGACGGCCTGCCCGAGGACAAGGTGCTGGAGCAGCTGGCCCTGGCCGGCGAGTTCGACCTGTCGGCCTACTTTCCGATCTCGGCCTTCACCGGGAAGGGGGTGCGGGCCCTCGTGAGCCATCTCACCGACCTGATGCCCGCGGGACCGCAGTGGTATCCCGACGACATGGCCAGCGACACCGACGAGCGCCAGTGGGTGGCCGAGCTGGTGCGGGAGCAGCTGCTCCACGTCACCCGTGACGAGGTGCCCCATTCGGTGGCCACCCGGGTGACCGAGTGGGAGTGGCCCCGGATCCGGGTGGAGATCCTGGTCGAACGCAACTCCCAGAAGGGGATCGTGATCGGCCAGCGGGGCAAGGTGCTGAAAGACGTCGGCACCCGGGTCCGCAAGCAACTGCCGAAGGGCGCCTTCCTCGAGCTCGTGGTGAACGTCGACCCCAACTGGCAGCAGGACCGTGCCGCCGTGGAGCGCCTCGGCTACTAGCCGTCGTCGTCAGCCCCGCCGTTGTCGGACTGGTCGATCTCGTCGGCCCCGTCGATCCCGTCGGCCTCGCCGGGGTTCGGCGTGGTCCCCGTCGCCTCGGCGTCGATGGCGGCCAGGAACGCCGCGGCCTCGGCCCGGTCCTTGGTGCGCTTCAGCGGCGGCAGGGCGTTGATCAGCTCCCACCGGTAGGTCTTGGAGGTGGCAAGCCGAGGGTCGAGCACGGCGACCACGCCCCGGTCCCGCCGGCTGCGGATGAGTCGGCCGGCGGCCTGGGCCAGGAGGGTCTGGGCCCGGGGCAGGTCGACGACCCGGAAGGCGGCGGGACCGGCCTTGTCCCGACGGGCCTGACTGACCGGCTCGTCGGGTCGGGGGAAGGGCAGCCGATCGATGGTGACCAGGGTGAGGTCGTCACCGGGGATGTCGACCCCCTGCCAGAACGACATGGTGGCGCACAGTACGGCGCCCTCCTCGGAGCGCAGCCGCTCGACCAGGGCGTCGCGCGAGCCCTCGCCCTGGACCAGGATCGGCCCCGGCACCCGGCCGACGAGGGCATCGGCCGCCTCGCTCATGGCCGAGTAGCTGGTGAACAGGGCCAGGGTTCGCCCCCCGGCGGCGGTGGCCAGGGCGGCGATCTCATCCTGGACGGCGGCCCGGTGCTTGTCCCTGGCCCGGGGGTTCGGCAGGTCGGCGGCGCAGTAGAGCAGCCCCTGCTCCTCGTAGGCGAAGGGCGATCCCAGCCGTTCGATCGCCGTGTCGAGGCCCAACTGGTGGGTGAAGCCGTCGGTCAGGGTGGCGCTGGTGAGCACCACGGCCCGCTGGTCCCAAAGGTGCTCGTCGAGGATGGGGCCGACGTCGAGGGGGGTCCGGCGCAGGACGGGCGAGCTGTCGCCGCCGTCGACCCACAGCACGTCATCGTCGTCGGCCTCGATCACGGTGTCGATGTCGTTGACCACACCGGGGGCGGTGATCATCGTCCGGTCGATGCGGGCGGCGACGTCGCTGCCCTCGCCCGGGTTCAGCTTGCGGAGGGCGGCGATCACCTGATCGCTCTGGTCGCGGGCGCTGACCAAGGCCGCCAGCAGCTCCGGCCCGAAGGTCACCCGGTCACCCCGCTGGGGCCGCAGCAGCTCGTCGAGGTCGACGGCGGTGCGATCGAGCTGGGTCGACAGCTGATCGTCGGTGAGGATCGAACGCGTCCGACGGGCCAGGGTGCGGAGGCGGATGCCGCTGAGCTCCGTGCCGCAGGTGGCGCCCAGGGTCTCGATCAGCTGGTGGGCCTCGTCGAACACCACCACGTCGTGGTCGGGGAGCAGGGTGCCCCCCGTGGCTAGGTTGAGGCCGTAGTAGTGGTGGTTGGTGATGATCACGTCGGCCTCGAAGGCGGCGTTCCTGGCCGCCTCCGAGTAGCACTCGGCCCCCGACGGGCAGCGGGCCGCCCCCGGGCATTCGTCGGCTCCCACCGACACCGCACCCCACACGTCGCCCGGGGGCGCAGGGTCGAGCTCCTCCCGGTCGCCGGTGGTGGTCTCCTCGGCCCACTCGACGACGGCCGACAGGTGGGCGGCGGGGTTGCGGCCGCGCAGGAGCTGGAGCTGCTCCTCCCGCTTGGCCCGCTGCAGCTCGGCCAGCCGCTGATTGCAGAGGTAGTTGCGCCGACCCTTCAGCAGCGCCACCGACACCGGACGCCCCAACCCGGCCGCCACCTGGGGCACGTCGTGCGACAGCAGCTGCCCCTGGAGGGCGATGGTGGCGGTGGCCACGACGGCCTTGGCCCCCGAGGCCACGATGGGGGTGAGGTAGGCCAGCGACTTGCCGGTGCCGGTCCCGGCCTCGATCAGGACGGTCTCCCCGTCGTCGATCGCCCCGGCGACCTGCTCGGTCATGAGCAGCTGACCGTCTCGAACCTCGCCCCCGCCGGGCAAGGATTGAGCGACCTTACCCAGCAGTTCTGAAGGCTTCGGCACCGCTCGAATCCTAGAGAGTAAGATCGATACCCGAGCGGAGTCGTGGCGCGAACTGCGGTGAGCTCGTGGTTTTTTGAGGGCGCGAAGTTGGCGCACAGCGGCAATGGGGTATACGTCGAGGCATGGCAACAGAAGAGTCGCACGAGCAACCCGAGGTTGCTGAGCTGCGCAAACCTCCTCTCAACGCCCCACAGGACGCCTCCCGCCCCGCCGCAGCCGGCCGCCACGACATCGTCGAGGAAGCCGATGCCGGTGGGCTGTGGAGCGAGGTGGACGGCCTTCTCACCATCGACTTCAGCAGCGAGCTGGCCAACCTGAGCCAGGCCGACAATTACCTGGCCGGGGTTGGGCCGGAAGGCCTGGATCCCTCCCAGATCCCGCTACCGCCGGAGATGGCCGCTGCCGCCGAGCAGCGCCCCGCCGAGCCGCCCCCCACGCCCGATCCGGCCACGACCATCCTCGCCGACGCCGCACCGCTCCCCGACGGCCGTCCGCCAACGGGGGCCCGCCCCCTCGCCGACGCCCCGCCGCCGGCGCCGGTGCCGCCGTCATCGGTCGACGCCCCTACCGCGGCCGCCGGCACCCCGCCGCCGTCGATCCTCGACGCCCCGACCGCGGTCGCCGGCACCCCACCGCCGTCGATCCTCGACGCCCCGACCCCGGTCGCCGGCACCCCACCGCCGTCGATCCTCGACGGGCCGCCGTCGGTGTTCAGCGAGCCACCGCCCACCGCCCCGCCCCGACCGGCACCCCCGATCATCGGCGACATCGACCCGGTCGACCGGCTCGACCCCGTCGAGACGATCGAGGCCTCCGCCTTCACCTTCGAGGCGCCCAGGACACCTGCCGACGACGACACCGTCGTGCTCGACGCCGTGGTCATCGAGGAACCGGCGGCCACGTCGGCCCCGCCCCGCCCAACGCCGCCCCCGACGACCATCGGTTCCACCGCCGTCGGCGGCACAGCCGCCCCCGGCCCCACGGTTCCCGGAGCCGATGCCACCCGCAGTACCGATCCGGTCGATCGGGCCGACGCCGTGCTCGGCCTCGACGCCGACGCCCGACTCGACCCCCGTCCGGCTCCAAGCCATCGGCCAGGGCCGGCCCCGGTCGCCCCGGGGTCCTTCGACGGCAGGATCGATCCGCTGTTGGCCCCGGTCCCGGTCAGCGGTGCGCAGAACTTCGACTTCTTCCGCGAGGCGACGGGCAACCAGGTCACCGGTGCCGGTCGCAGCTTCGGCGGTGGCGCAGGGGCGGGGTTCGGCGCCGCCGGTCCGGCCCCCCGAGCGCGATCGGTCGAGCCGACCTCGGGCGGCTTCGCCGGCACCGACAAGGTGCGCGACATCATCGACCGTCGGCTCTTCGCCGGAGTGCTCGCCCTGCTCGGCCTCGGCGTGGTCGGCTTCGCCGCCTGGTTCGTCACCACCCAGTTCGGGGGCGAGGGCAACCGCTCCGAGGCGGTGCTCGAGGAGCCGCCGGAGGCGACGATACCCCGGGCCCAGGCCGACGTCGGCGAGGGCGATCCCGGCGCGACGCTGCTCCCGCCGACCACGTTCGCCATCACCACCTCCACGGTTACCAACACCGCGCCGCCGCCCACCCAGCCCCGGCCGACGGCGGCTCCCACCACCGGCGGCGGGACCACGGCGTCGAGCGCCGCGAGCACGGCGACCACCACCGAGACGACGGCGGAGACCACGACGACCACCCGCCGCACGACGACGTCGACCACGGCCGCCAGCACGACGACCGAGGCCACGACGTCGACGACCGAGGCGACGACGACCACGCCCAGCACGGCCGGCCCGACGACCACCGCCGACGCCGGCGGCGACCCCGACTAGACCGGTGCCGCTCCCGCCGGGCCGACCACGTCCAGGGTGCGGGCCGGATTGGCGTCGACCTCGGTACCGTTGATGGTGATGGACCTCTCTCACATCGACCTCGACCGAGTGCCCGAGCATGTCGCCTGCGTCATGGACGGCAACGGCCGGTGGGCCGAGCAGCGGGGTCTGAAGCGGACCGACGGCCACAGCGCAGGCGAGGAGGCCCTGCTCGACGTGGTCGAGGGGGCGCTCGAGCTGGGGATCTCCTGGCTGACCGTCTACGCCTTCTCCACCGAGAACTGGCGTCGTCCCGGCGACGAGGTGCGGTTCCTGATGCGGTTCAACGAATCGCTGCTGCTGCGCCGCCGCGACGAGTTGAACGAGAAGGGCGTCCGTATCAAGTTCGTCGGCCGTCGGGACTGGCGGGTACCGAAGCGCCTGTTGAACCGCATCGACGAGTCGGTGGCCCTCACCGCCGCCAATCGTCGGCTGACCTTCAATGTCGCCTTCAACTACGGCAGCCGAGCCGAGATCGTCGATGCGGTGAAGGCGCGGGTCGACGAGGGTGTCGACGCCGGCGGTGTCGACGAGGCCGCCATCGCCAAGCGTCTCTACGACCCGGAGATGCCCGACGTCGACCTGTGGGTCCGGACCTCGGGCGAGTTCCGGATGTCCAACTATCTGCTGTGGCAGTCGGCCTACGCCGAGCTGGTGTTCACCGACACCTACTGGCCGGACTTCCGTCGGGAGCATCTGGCCGCCGCCGTGCACGAGTACCAGCAGCGGAATCGCCGCTTCGGCGCCCTCGACGCCTGAGCGCCTGCGGCGGATCGCCTCCGCCGCCCGGCCGGCGTCTCGGCCGTCAGCCGAAACGTCCCTGCGCCGACGTACTCTTGAAGCAGCAGCTCACGCCCCATGTGGGAGAGGATCGAGGATCTAGGAGACGGTTGGCATGGCCCTGTACCGGGACGAGGCGGTCGTCCTCCGGACCTACAAGCTGGGTGAGGCCGACCGGATCGTGGTGCTGTTCAGCCGGGGCCGGGGCAAGATTCGGGCCGTGGCCAAGGGCGTCCGCCGTACCAAGAGCAAGTTCGGGTCACGGTTGGAGCCCGGGTCGATGGTGCGGCTCCAGCTCTACGAGGGCCGCAATCTCGACATCGTGACCCAGGCCGAGCGGGTCGAGCCGCTCGCCACCCTGCGGGCCGACCTCGATCGCTACGCCCGGGCCTCGATCCTGCTCGAGGCCATCGACCACACCGCCAACGAGGGCGAGTCCAACCCCGCCATGTACAAGCTGCTGGCCGGCGCCCTGCGCGAGCTCGACAGCTCGGGCAACGCCCTGGTCGTGCCGGCCTTCGTGGCCAAGCTGCTGGCCCTGGAGGGGGTGCAGCCCATGGTCGACGCCTGCGTGTCGTGCGGCGAGGAGGACAACCTCATAGTCATCCAGATCCACGAGGGTGGGGTGCTGTGCCGGTCGTGCGCCAACGGCGGCCAGCGCATCACCGAACCGGCCCGCCACGCCCTGTCGGCCGTGCTCCGGGGTCGGGTCCGTCACGTGCTCGACACCACCTCGGCCCCGGTGGCCCAGGAGCTCGAGACCCTGGCCGCCCGCCTCCTTGAACAGCACATCGAGCGACGGTTGCACTCATCGGCCGTGCTCTATGAGCAATTGGGCTGAAGCAGTGGGGTAACGCCGTTACCCTTCGCTGCATGACGGAGCCGAATCCCGAACTGTTCGACAAGATCGTCAACCTCTCCAAGCGCCGGGGAATCGTGTTCCCCTCGGCCGAGATCTACGGCGGTTTCCGTTCGACGTACGACTACGGCCCCGTCGGCGTGCAGATGCTGCGCAACGTGAAGGACGCCTGGTGGCGCTCGATGGTCCAGCTCCGGTCCGACGTGGTCGGCCTCGACGCCTCGATCCTGTCGCCGCCCGCGGTGTGGGAGGCCTCCGGCCACCTGGCCAACTTCTCCGACCCGCTGGTCGACTGCACCAGCTGCCAGTCCCGATTCCGCCTCGACAAGCTCGACGACCCCGACCTGTGCCCGACGTGTGGCGCCCGGGGGGCCTTCACCGAGCCCCGTCAGTTCAACCTGATGTTCGAGACCCAGGCCGGTCCGGTGAAGGACGCGGGCGCCGTGGCCTACCTCCGTCCCGAGACGGCACAGGGCATGTTCATCAACTTCGCCAACGTGCTCAACACGTCGCGCAAGAAGCCGCCGTTCGGTATCGCCCAGGTTGGCAAGAGCTTCCGCAACGAGATCACCCCGGGCAACTTCGTGTTCCGGACCCGTGAGTTCGAACAGATGGAGCTGGAGTTCTTCGTGCCGCCCGCCGATTCGCAGCAGTGGTACGAGTACTGGTGCGAGACCCGCTTCCAGTGGTACGTCGACCACGGCATCCCGGCCGAGCAGCTCCGCCTGCGCCCTCACGACGCCGACGAGCTGAGCCACTACTCGTCGGGCACCAGCGACGTCGAGTTCCTGTTCCCGTGGGGCTGGGACGAGCTGGAGGGGATCGCCAACCGGGGCGACTACGACCTCACCCAGCACGCCGAGCACTCCGGGGCCAAGCTCGAGTACTTCGACCAGGCCAACAACGAGCGCTACCTGCCGCACGTGATCGAGCCCGCCGCCGGCGCCACCCGGACGATGATGGCCTTTCTGATGGCCGCCTACGACGAGGAGATCGTCAACGACGACACCCGGACCGTACTCCGCCTCCACCACCGGATCGCGCCGTTCAAGGCGGCGATGCTGCCCCTGTCGAAGAAGCCGGAGTTGACCGAGCCGGCCAAGGAGCTGCTCACCACCCTGCAGCCGCACCTGATGTGCGACTACGACGAGACCCAGGCCATCGGCAAGCGCTACCGCCGCCAGGACGAGATCGGCACCCCGTTCTGCATCACCTTCGACTTCGACTCGCTCGAGGACAAGGCGGTCACCATCCGCGAGCGCGACACGATGGAGCAGGTGCGCCTGCCCATCGCCGACGTCCTCGGCTGGCTCACCGAGAAGCTCGGGTGAGCGTCGGCCCGTCGACGGCGATCACGGGGGTCTCCGGCTTGGCCGGCGACCTGAGGCTCCAGCGCCACCGGCGAAGCCGGGCGCTCGAGGTTCCAGGACGTCCCGGAACCTCCGTATCGAGCGACGCCGGCCGACGACCGACCGGCTGACGCTCATCTGACGCGGAGATCCGGCCCGGGTTGGTTCCCCTCACCGAGTAGGTTGGAGGTGAGTGGGAATCGTTGACGAAGACATCGTGCGGGTGCGCGAGTCGATCGATGTGGTGGCGATCGTCTCGGAGTACACCCAGCTCCGGCGGGTAGGGCTCCGCTGGCAGGGTCTTTGTCCTTTCCATACGGAGAAGTCGCCGTCGTTCTCGGTCAACATCGAGGAAGGTCTCTATCACTGCTTCGGCTGCGGGGTGGGGGGCGACATGATCACCTTCATTCAGGAGAAGGAGCAGCTCGACTTCGTCGGCGCCGTCGAGTGGTTGGCCAACAAGGCCCAGATCACCCTGCGGTACACCGAGGTGGGCCAGGGCGAGGAGCGGCGCCGCAAGGCCATCCTCCAGGACGCCATCGCCAAGGCGGTCGAGTGGTACCACGACCGGCTGCTCACCTCGTCCGACGCCGGCCAGGCCCGCTCCTACCTTCGCCAGCGGGGCTACGACGGCGATGTCGTTCGCCAGTACCAGCTGGGCTGGGCGCCCGACTCGTGGGACGTCCTGGCCCGCTCCCTGCGCCTCTCCAACGCCGACCTGACCGATTCGGGGCTCGGCTTCGTCAACCGGGTCGGCAAGCAGCAGGACGCCTTTCGGGGCCGCATCCTGTTCCCGATCTTCGACGCCCAGGGCAAGGCGGTCGGCTTCGGCGGGCGCAACATGCCCGGCTCGGACGGCCCCAAGTACAAGAACTCGGCCGAGTCCGACGTGTACGCCAAGAGCAAGGTGCTGTACGGCCTGCACCTGTCCAAGACCTCGATCGTCGAAGCCGACGAGGTCATCGTGTGCGAGGGTTACACCGACGTCATCGGCTTCGCCCAGGCCGGTCTTCCCCGAGCGGTGGCCACCTGCGGCACGGCGCTCACCGAGGAGCACGTGAAGCTGCTCCGCCGCTTCGCCCGCCGGGTCGTGCTGTCGTTCGACGCCGACGCCGCCGGGCAGAACGCCGCCGCCCGTTTCTACGAGTGGGAAGGCCGTCACGATCTCGACGTGGCCGTCGTCGATCTGCCGGGCGGGGCCGATCCCGCCGACCTGGCCCTGACCGACCCCGAGGCGCTCCGGGCCGCCGTCGAGGGCGCTCGACCGTTCCTGGAGTTCCGGGTCGACCGGGCCATCAACGCCGTCGATCGCACCACCAACGAGGGCAAGGCCAAGGCGGCCGAGCGGGCGCTGGCCATGGTGGCCGAGCACCCCGATCCACTGGTGCGCGATCAGTACGTGATGACGGTGGCCAGCCGCTGCCAGTTCGAGCCCGACCTGATCCGGACCATGCTCCGTGACGGTGTGTCTCCCGCCCCCCGCCCCGAACCCCGGCAGGCGCCGCGCCGCCGCACCGAGCGCGACACCCCGGAGCTCGAGGTGCTGCGGCTCGCCGTGCAACAGGGCGACGAGGTGCTCGACCTGCTGGTGCCGGACCTGTTCGAGGACCAGATGTGCGCCACGGTGTACGACCTGCTGTCGAAGTTCGGCTCGGTACACGCCGCCATCGACAACGGCGGCCCCGAGGTGGCGGAGTTCGTCCAGCGCATCTCGGTCCAGCAGTCGACGGCGGAACCGATCGATCCGGTCGCTCTGCTGTGGCGCCGGTACCTCGGGCGCCTGATGGACGAGGCCCGTCTGGCCGCCCGAACCGCGACCGGCGACGCCTACGCCCAGCTCGCCCGCGACATCGAATGGTTCCATCTACAACTGGAGGACCTGCAAGAGCCGGCGCGGAAGGCATCAACGGTCGAAGGCTTGCTAGGTTGGGTACTCGACGATTACGAGGAGGTCACGTGAGCGAGCAGCCCGCCGTCGCAACATCTGATCTCGCCCCCTCGGGTGGGGGACTGGCGGAGGAGCACCGGCAACGGCTACTTCTCCGCGCTCGCGCCGGCCGCCCGCTCACGCCCCAGGACGTCATCGATGTGATGCCCCGGGTCGAGCTGACCCCCCTCATCCTCGACGAGGTGCGGTCCTTCCTCCTGGAGAACCAGATCCCGTTCGACGAGGAGCAGGTCGAGCCCGACACCAATGGTCACGCCGTCGACGGCGACGGTCGATTCCGTCCCCGTCGCGACCCGGCCCGCATGGCGGCCGCCGCCGTGGCCCGAGCCGCCGGGTCGGCCGATCCGGTCAAGATGTACCTGAAGGAGATCGGCAAGGTGCCGCTCCTCTCGGCCGAGGAGGAGGTGGCGCTGGCCAAGCGGATCGAGGCCGGGGCCGAAGCGGCCGCCATCTCCACCGAAGCCCTGAACGACGATCGCTGGGAGCAGCTCCCCCGGGAGGAGCGGGCCCGGCTCCGGCGCTCGGTGCGCGATGGCGAGCGGGCCCGTCAGGAGCTCACGTCGGCCAATCTGCGCCTCGTGGTGTCGATCGCCAAGCGTTACGTCGGTCGGGGCGTCCCCATCCTGGATCTCATCCAGGAGGGCAACCTCGGCCTCATGCGGGCCGTGCAGAAGTTCGACCACTCCAAGGGCTTCAAGTTCTCCACCTACGCCACGTGGTGGATCCGTCAGGCCATCACGCGCGCTCTGGCCGATCAGTCCCGCACCATCCGGGTGCCGGTGCACATGGTCGAGTCGATCAACAAGGTGCTTCGGGCCCAGCGGGCCCTGTCGCAGAAGCTCGAGCGGGATCCCACCCTGGCCGAGATCGCCCACGAGGTCGATCTCGACGAGGACAAGGTGGGGGAGATCCTCCGCATCGCTCAGCAGGATCCGCTGTCGCTCGATTCGCCTGTCGGTGACGAGGACGACACCTCGATGGCCGACTTCATCGCCGACAAGGGAGCGGCCCCGCTCGACCTGGCGGCCCGCAAGCTGCTGGAGCAGACGGTGCGCGACGTGCTCGACGACCTGTCGGACCGGGAGTCGGAGGTGGTGCGGTTGCGCTTCGGCCTCGTCGACGGTCGCCCCCGCACCCTGGAGGAAGTGGGCAAGGAGTTCGGGGTGACCCGGGAGCGGATCCGTCAGATCGAGTCGAAGACGCTGGCCAAGCTCCGCCACCCGCTGCGCAGCGAGAAGCTGCGCGACTACCTCGACTAGGGCTGCGCCCCCCGGCCGTCAGCTGCTGAAGCGGTGGCGCCACTCGGGTGCCGGCTGCGAGTCGGCGGTTACCCAGTGCTCGACCCCGTCGGCGATCACGCCGTCGGTGACGGTGTAGAAGCCGGCACACCAGAACGTCTCCTCGCCCTGATCGACGCGCACCTGGGCCGCCACCCGGTCGCCGGCGGCGAGCGTCTCCACCACGTCGATCGTCCAGCCTTCGGGGTAGGCCCGGTTCATGGCCAGGAAGTTGGGCCCGTCGAACGTCTCGCCGGTCTCGGTGTAGGCGATGTGGAGGGTGGGGGAGAGCAGAATGCCGGCCCGATCCCAGTCGCGGGCCTCCATCCGCTCGAAGAACTGTCGTACCACCGACCCCGGATCAGCCATCTCGCAGAGGGTAGGCCGACCAGCGGAATTGTGGCCGATGGCTGGAGAAGTCGGCACCAAGGCCGATCAGAACTTGGTATCCTCACAACCTCCTTCCGGGGTAGCTCAGTTGGCAGAGCAACTGACTGTTAATCAGTGGGTCGTGAGTTCGAGCCTCACCCCCGGAGCAAACCCTGACCAGGGACGATGCAGCCCCCGAGCCACCGGCCGGGGGTTTCTTCATTACGGGAGGACAGTCGGTCAATCAGGAGTTCACGGCTCTGGCCATCGAAGGTCCCGCCCTCAACGTCTGGGAGACGTTCGTGAGGTTCGGCGCCGAGCCAGCTCCCCAGCCAGGAGCGGGACCAGCGGTCTCACGCCTCTCCGGGCGATTCGGTTGGCGTCGTGGCCGGTTTCATCGGCGGTGTCCGCATGACGATCTCCGGCACGTCTTCGGGGTGCAGGAGTTCGGACTCGAGCGACGTATCGGGTTCGGCTGCCGGGGTCTTCGCAGCGAGCTTCTTGGCCAACCCGTCGACCCCACTGGTCTTGTACGACAGGATCCTCGGCGCCATCCGCCCCATGATCCCGGTCTTGAGCTCGAGCAGACGGTGGCCGAGTTCGCTTCGCTGCACCATCACTCGGTACCGAGCGTGATCGCCGACATGCCGGCGGGGGCCTCGCAGGGCGAGATCCGGCCGGGGTAGCCCTTGAAGTGGGGGATGCCCTGCTCGTAGTCGAGGACGTCATCGGTGTCGACGGTCAACACGGCATCGGAGCTGACGAAGGAGCCGGCGAGGTCGACCTCACCGCGGGTCTCCGGGTACCACCATCCGTGTGGCACCCGGATGTGTCCCTGGCGGATCGAGCTTTGGATCGACACCTTCATGCGGACCTCGCCGTGAGCGGTTTCGAGCTTCGCCCAGTCGCCGTCGACGAGGCCGTCACGCACCGCGTCCTCCGGGTTGACGAAGAAGTGCGGCGACGGGACCCGGCGCCGGAGCACACCGATGTTGCGCTGTCCGGTCTGGAAGAACGGATCTTCCCGGACGCCGGAGAACACCCGATAGGGGAACTCGTCGCAGGGCGCCGGCGCCGGCCGATGGTACGGCAACGGATCGAAGCCGAGATCGCCCAGGATCGAGCACGACAGTTCGACCTTGCCCGACGGCGTGGCAAACCCGGTCTTGCGGTACTTGCGGTACTTGGGAGGCTGCACGTCCAGGTACTTGGCGGCGCGGAACTCCTCGAAGGTCATACCCGACGGCTCCAGCCGGTAGTCGATTACCTCATCGAGTGAGTTCCACGGGAACCACCCGCCCAGGCCCATCTCGTGGGCGAGATCGGTCCAGAACCGGAAGGTCGAGCTGGCCTGTCGGGGAGCATCGGCGACCGCCTCGTTGAGGCTGAGATTGCTCGTCCACGCCCAGGAGTCGGCGATGTGGTTCCGCTCGCTGAAGACGTCGCCCGGCATGACGTAGTCGGCGAGCATCGCCGTGGGGGTCATGAAGATCTCGTGGGCGACGATCAGATCCTGGTTGAGCATGGCCCGAAGGATCTGGTGTTGGTTCGGGTAACTCATCAACGAGTTGTTGCCAAGGGTGAAGAACGCTTTGACCGGATACGGGTCACCGTCGGCCATGGCCCGGAACAACTCCGAAGGGTTGGCCATGTGACAGCCCATCACCATGTCGATCCACTCGTGACCCCACACCCGCTTCATGTGCGGCCTGAGGATCTCGGCGGTCCGGTAGGTGTAGGCCGGGTGGGTGTTGTAGCCCATCTGCTTGGCCCGCTGCTCAGGGCTGATCTCATCGTGGAGCTGCAGCTCGGCCTCGGTTCGGTAACCGGGGTTCAAACCGAAGAATCGCTCACCACCGACTGCGTCGAGATTGCCGGTTATGGCCCGCAGGATGCACTGCAGCCGAATGCTCGACGTCGAGTCGAGCTGCATGTCGGTGATCGGGGTCCACGGGATGGCCGCACCGTCGGCGGTGGCGTAAATCCTGGCCGCCCGGGCGATGAGTGCGGCCTCGACACCGCAGATCTCGGCGACCCGCTCGAGAGGGTACTCGTCAGCCCGTCGCCTGAGATCCTCGAACCCGACGCACCACTCCTCGACGAACTTCTCGTCGTAGAGCTTCTCGTCGATGATGACCTTCACCCACCCGAGCAGAAGTGCAGCATCGGTGCCGGCCTTGATCTGGAGGTGGATCGTCGCCTTTTCCGCCTGTTCCGACACCCGCGGGTCGACCACGATGCTCGTCGCGCCGCGCTTGCGGGCAGCCTCGAACCAGTTGTGTACGGGCGTCCACGAGTGCTTGCGCGGGTTGTGGCCCAACAGTACGAAGCAGTTCATGTTGTCGAAGTCCGGCATGGTGTACCAGCCGTACGTGAGCCGGCTCACCGCGGCGGTGTTGCCCGCGCAAAGCGATACACCCGAGGTCCAGTTCGGCGAACCGATCAGGTTCATGAACCGGCGGTCCAAACCGTGGGTCGTCTGCGTGTTCCACCCGGAGGTCGACACTGCGAACGCTTCCGGACCGTGGGCATCGATGACGTCCTGCAGGCGTTCGGCGATCTCGGTGATCGCCTGCTCGTAGGAGATCTCCTCCCATCGGTCCTCGCCTCGCCCGCCGACGCGCTTGAGTGGCACGCGGAGCCGATCGGGATGATTGTGGATGTGTGGCGCTGCGGTGCCCTTGTAACAGATGTTCTTGGCCAACAACGGGTTGTCGTGCTGCTCGACCTTCGTGACGACGCCATCCGTGGCGGTCGTGCGCAGCTGACAGCCGACGTCGCAGATCGTGCAGACGGTGTACCCGGTTCGGGTCTTCGTCTTGCCGACCGAGCGGGCCGAATCGGTCATGGTCATGGTCGTTCCCCCTTCAGCGCCCGAGTCGGGCGTCATGCGAATGCGCGGTCGATATGAGGTGGTCTAGGACGAGAGCTTCGTGAGCGAGCGGATGGCCCTTGCTGATGGCGCGGCCCCAGGCGAGTCCGAGAAGCGACTCCCTCGCCATCAGGAAGAAGGCTTGTGCCTCCCGGTCGGGCAGGACTTCGTGCCAGCGGTCCGGGGCGACGAGCTTGGCAAAGGTGGCGACGACCGGGTCGAGCATCCGACCGAGGTCCGGATCGTTCGCACCGGCGAGCCACGCTTCGAGCACCACCTTGAAACCGGGCTCGCGATTGACCGCCCACGACCGCTCGACCATCTCGACGATCGAGGTCGGCTCTCCGCCCGCCTCGACGGTGGCTGCGATCTCGTCGTAGTGGTGTGCGAGCACGGCGGCGAACAACTCGGGGAGACCGTCGAAGTGGTGGACGAACGCGCCACGCGTCACCCCTGCCCGAGCGCACACGGCCACCGAGGTGACCTGGGCCCACCCCTGCTCGACCAGCAACTCGCCGGCGGCGTCGATCAACGCCTGGCGGGTCACCGCACGGCGCTCAGCCTGCGTTCGTCGCTCCATGGCGTTGAACCTAACACACTTACATACATTGATGCATAAATTTAAGTGACGCGAGCGGCCGAGCTCGAACCGACTCGCAACCGATGCCCACCGCGCCCGGCGTGTCGACATCGGGCGGCCTAGGGTGCGGGCCATGCTCGATGTGTCCGAGGCGACCGCAGCCGAGATCGACCAGCTCCTCGTTCTGGAGACGGCGTTGTTCAACGAGGACGCCGGCCGGCACGACCCGTTCGCCGACACGACGTGGCCCGCTCGCGAAGGCCGGCAGGACTTCGAGGACCTGATGGCCTCGCCGGACGGGATCGTGATCGCCGCCCGGATGTCGGGCGACGTGGTCGGTCTGCTGGCCGGCTACGCCCAGGCGTCCTCAGCGACTCGCCAACCCGGGGAGTACGCAATCCTCCGCACGATGTACGTCGCCGAGTCGGCCCGGCGCCGGGGTGCGGCCACGACGTTGACCGAGTATTTCCTGGCATGGGCCCGGCGTCGCGGTTGCGTCGAGGCCATCGTCGATCACTACGCGGCCAACGGGGAGGCCGCGGCCCTCTACGAGCGGTGCGGGTTCACCGCCCGCAGCGTCACCCGCGCCCTGCGCCTGTAGACCGTTCGCGTGGCGCCGTCGTCGGACCCTGCGTCGGCGACCGACCGGGCAGGCCCGTCGGTCGTCGGCGTCACTCGCCGTCGAACCACCCGTCGAGCGGGCCGTCGGCGTCGTGCGCGTGATCGCTGTTGTAGAGGGCGTCGGGGAGCCGATGCAGACGGGGCGCCAGCAAACCGCCGATCAGCCCCATCACGATCGACCAGCCGCCGACGCCGAGCAGGAGCCCGGCCGCGATGCCGGCGGCGAAGCCGGTGACGGCGAGTCCGGCGGCCAACCCCGACTCGACCAGCCGGGACACGGTCTGCAGCAGGCCGCCGCCTCCATCGTGGTGTTCGATCGTCATGGTCCTGCTCCTCGTCGGTGCGAGCCGCCGGCGCCGCGATCGACGGCGCCGATCAGACTCCTCACCAGTCACTACGCAGGGAGCGGCGTCATCGGTTCGCAGTCGTTCGCGGCCGGGTCGACGAACCGAGGAGTCGGTGTCGGTGATGCGTTCGCACCGCCCCGGCGAGGCCCGACCCACGCCGTCGCTCAGCCGGTGGCCGGTACCGCCTTCTCGCACCAGTTTCCGAAGCGCCGCCAGAACAGCGCCATCGACCGACGCCACAGGCCGATTGCCCGGTTGCGGACGTAGGCGTCGACCCGGAGGTGGAGCACGGTGCTCGAGCCGTCGATGTCGTCGTCGAGCCAGAACTGCAGTCGGGTGGGGCGGAACAGCGCGTGGCTCACCGCAAAGCTGCCGTAGAAGTACTGCAGGTCCCGGTAGCGCCCCTCCTCGATGTCGCCCAGCACGCCGGAGAACGACATCAGCGGCCCGACGTGGGCGTTGTAGACACCTCGGGCGAAGCCGGACTCGTCGGCGTCGTTGGTGAGGAACTCCACTCGCCACGGCGGGATCTGGCCGTCGACGAACGTGCTCGGGTCGCACAGCCAGTCCCACACCCGATCCCGGGGGCGGGCGATGCGCCAGGTGTGGTCGTAGCGGTCTTGGGAGAAGCCCGGCGGCGGCGTGGTGGGGAACGGTGCGACGGAGAGGATCTCGCCCTCGGTTCGCTCGGCGAACGGATCTGGGGTGGCCATGGGCCCATTGTGTCGTCGGAGGCGGTGGCGGGGCGGGGTCGGCCGGTCACGAAACCGGCGGGCCGCCGTCAAACCGCCGAACCGGGGTCCGATCACGTGACGGCGAGCGGATCGAGACGGACCCGTCCCTTGCCGCTGCGCTTGGCCTCGTACAGGGCGTCGTCGGCCCGGCGCAGGACGTCGTCGGGCGTTTCGCCGTCGGCCGCCACCCGGGCCACGCCGACGCTGGCCCCGATCCGAGCCTCGTCGCCGTCGAGCGCGAAGGGCCTACCGATCGCCGAGACGATCCGCGCGGCGATCGCCTCGGTGCATTCGGCGCCCTCACCGGCGATGACGGCGAACTCGTCGCCCCCGAGGCGCGCCACCAGATCGGTCGAGCGAACGCAGGCCTGCAGGCGGATCCCGACCTCGGCCAGCAGGGCATCGCCGGCCTGGTGACCGAAGGTGTCGTTGACCTGCTTGAACCCGTCGAGGTCGATCAGGAGCAGCGCCGCCCGCCGGCCGCCGGCATCGCCGCCGTCGGCCTCGCCCACCACCTCGCCCAGTCGATGGTCGAAGGATCGTCGGTTGGCCAGGCCGGTCAGCGTGTCCCGCAGCGCCAGGTGCTCCAACCGGCCCGACAGACGCCGCAGCTCGGTCAGCGTCGCCAACTGGCGGACGATGACGAAGCCGGTCGCCGTCACCGTGGCCAGGACAACCACCCACGACCGGGCGTCGACGCCCTGGTCGGCCAGGGCCAGGACCATCACCGTGTTGGCGCCGACGACGGCGAAGTAGGGCGACAGCGCGTACCGTCGGGTCGGACCGCGGGCGCCCGGGGCCACCGTCGCCCCGCTGCGACGCTGGAGTCGGGCGCTGAGCGGCAGCAGCGTGCTGCTGAGGAGCGACAACAGGTAGCCGAGCGGCAGGAAGGCGTTGAACAGCACCGAATCGCCCATGCCGCCCAGTACGGCGCTGGTCAGGGCGGTGACCAACAGCCCGACGCCGGCCGGCCGGGTGAAGGGCCGCCGGGGGGCGAGCACCAGCTTGAAGACGGTCAGTACGGCCAGGGCGGAGGCACCGGGCCCGAGGACGACGGCCGACACGATCTCGGTCGTGCTCGGGGTTTCGGGCCACTGGATCGTGTAGGCGCTGAAAGCGGCGGTCGCCGCCACCACCACCCCGAAGTCGAGGGCGAATCTCGCCTTCGACTCGGCCGAGTCGAGGCCGAGCGGATGCAGCAGGAGGGCGATGACGGCCACCCCGATCGCCAGCCCCACCAGTACCGCCTGGCCCTCGACGACATCAAGGCTCTCGGTCGGCGTCGTCCGGAGCATGTCGGTCATGCGGACCAGATCCCCGAAGAACAGCAGCACGCCGGTGGCGGACAGCCCGGCCCAAACCCGGCGGGTGGTGGCCACGAACACCGTGGAGCGGGCGATGTGCACGGCGTCCCAGGCGAACAGCACGTGGGTCAGGGTGAACAGGGCCCAGACCGACCACGCCAGCACGGCGAAGGGGATGACCGGCACCAGCAGGACCAGCAGGGGAGCGGCGATCCACAGCCCGACGACGGCACGCACCATGTTGTCGTGGCGGAGCTCTGTCACATCGCCTTTCCCGCCGGCGAGCGCGTTTGAGCCGACCTTCTCCATCGTCGACGCCCTCAGGGGCCGCCTTGAGCACGGGATACCGCATGCGGGGGGCATGGCGGTGAGTCCCCTTGTGAGGCCGGTCGGGCCGCGCTGGCCGGTCGGGCTCCGGGACGGCGACGGCCGAGGACGGGGCCGGCCGGGGCCGACGCCGCAGTCCCTCCCGGGGGGGGAGGGCTCAGCCGAATCGGGAGGTGAGGAGCTCCACCGTGGTCGCCGTGAGCTGGTCGATGTCGGCCTCGACCAGCGCGCCGAGCGGACCGTCGAGGTACAGCTGAGCCAGCCCGTGCACCGCCGCCCAGGCCAGCACGGCCAGGTCGGTGGCCGAGCGACCGGTCGCCCACCCGGTGGCCTGGGCCTCCCGGACGAGCTGCCGGAGGGCGTCGAGCGCCAACTCGCCGGACCGTTCGAGCTGCTGGTCGCCTTGATCGAGCAGATCGTTGCGCCACATGACCCGGAAGTAGCCGGGATGGCCCACCGAGAAGCGGACGTAGCTCCGGCCGGCCGTGGCCAGGGCCTCCAGCGGCGATGCGGCCTCATCGATCGCCACCAGCAGCTCGTGGGCCAGGCGCTCAAAGCCCTCGATGGCGATCGCCGTCAGCAGCGCGGTCTTGTCGGTGAAGTGGTTCTTGGGCGCGGCGTGCGACACCCCGAGGTCGCGGGCGACGGCCCGTAACGAGAGGTTGGCGGGGTCCTCGTCGGCGACGACGGCCACTGCGGCATCGATCAGCGCTCGGCGGAGGTCGCCGTCGTAGGGGGCCCGACTGGACGTCTCCGACGCTGGCATCACAGGGATTTTGCCAGGGCCGTCACCTCGAGTCCACTGCCCTCCACGGTGGCCGCCGCCGTCACCTCGAAGCCGAGGTGTCGATACATCGGCACGTTGGCGACGTTCTCCGTGCGGAGGGCCAGGGTGTCGTGGCCGGCGGCCCGGGCCGCCTCCTCGACGAGCTCGACGGTGCGCCGACCGAGCCCCTGTCCCTTGCGCTCGGGGTCGACTCCCAGCGCCATGAGATAGGCGAACTCGCCGCCGACCGAACGCCGGACCAGCTCATCGCCTTGGCGCTCCGCCGTGCTGAGTCGACCCATGGTGCCCAATACGATCCGGATCGGCATGGTGAACATGCCGGACCGCACGGCGTCGAGGAAGCCGATCTCCATCGTGGACCGGGTCGACCAGATGCCGACACCGGCGTCTCCGTCGACGGTCTCGACGCCGCCGACCCGGGCGCAGTGTCGGGCGGCCCCGTCGAAGATCGCAGCCAGTTTGGTCAGTCGGTTCGGGGTCGATTCGGGCACGACCCAGACGAAGCCGGGGTCACGCTCGAAGGCGGCGGCGAGGGTGGTTGCAGTACTCATCATGGTCTCCGTAGGGGGGGGTTGTCACTGTCGGAGTTGACACTGTCAATCGGATTCTGCACCAAGCGATTGACAGGGTCAATTGAGTGGGGGTCACAGCCCGCCGAAGCTCGAGTTGTTGAGGCGAATACCCAACTGCGGGCGTGATAAGGTGGCGTACGCAAGCAGTTCGGGACCCGCAGGGACGGGCCGACGGAAGAGGAGTGCACATGCTGACCGCACGAGTCCGGGTGACCGCCACCGACGAAGGGCGTGACACCCTGGTGAACACGCTCACCACCGAGGCCGGTCGCGTCCGGTCGCTGTTCGACGGCTGCGAGCTGTTCGTCGTCTCGGTCGACACCGCCGACCCCAATGTGGTGATGATCGCCGAGGAGTGGGCCTCGAAGGAGCACTTCGAGGCCTACACCGGCTCCGCCCACTTCGCCGAGATCATGGGTGCCGCCGCCCCCACGCTCGCCGCACCCCCGGACTCGGCCTACTACGAATCGGAGCGGGTCGGCCCGTGAGCGGCCGCCGGGAGCGCTCGCCCCGTGCCGCCGGATCGCCCCACCACTCGGCCCGCCTCGACGACGCCGTCGCCTACCGCATCCATCGGACCAATCGGCTGCTGCTGACCCACCTGGGTCGGCTGCTGGAGACCCGACAGCACGGCCTCACGCCGGAGAAGTGGTTCGTCCTGGCCCGGCTGGCCGAGAGCGGGCCGATGCATCAGGTCGAGCTGACGGAGCCGGCCCTGGAGGACGCCCCCAACGTCAGCCGGTTGGTCGACAGCCTCGTCGGCGCCGGGTTCGTCGAGCGGCGCCCCTCGGTCACCGACGGCCGGGCCCGGGTGGTCGAGCTGACCGCCGAAGGCCGGACCCTGGCCGCCGATCTGTTGGCGCGGGCCATGGCGGAGCGTCATCGGGTCTTCGACGGCTTCAGCGACGCCGAGTTGGCCACGTTGTCGGAGCTGCTCGGCCGGGTCGACGCCAACGCCCGGGCGCTGTTGGCCGATCGGCTCGACGACGCCTGACCGGGCCGACGGGCCCGGTCGGGGGAGCGGCCCGGACGAGCCGGCGCCGGCTACAGGATCTTGCCGCTGAAGCTGTCGGTGATGAAGAAGTCGTAGGGCTGACGGCGGACCTTCGTGGCCCACGTCCGTTGCACCTTCATCAGCCGCTTCAGCATGATCATGTCCTTGTGGCGCTTGGCCAGGCGGGCCTTGATCTCCTCCGCCTCGAGCGGCTCGTCGATCACCTGGTTGAACGTCTCGACGACCGGGTCGAGCCAGTCGTCGAGGCCGAGGCGGGCCACGCTGATGGCGGCGTGTTCGAGGTTGCCCCGCACGGTGGCGAACTCGTTGGCGATTCGGGCCGCCTCCTTGGTGGCGACGGGCCGCAGCACGGCAGGCATCGGCTTCATGGCCGCCCCCGTGATCGGCCGTGCCTGCCCGTCGACCAGCATGAACGGGGTACCGATGTCGAAGAACCCCAGATCACCTTCGTGCCAGGTGAAGTTCGACAGCTGCGAGTCGAGGGTGGCCACCTGATCGGCCACCGAGTTCACGATGGCCCCACGCACGGCCAGGATGGCCGGATGGCCGACCTCGGGTGTCGTCTGGGGCAGCACGTTCTCCAGGAGGTGTTCGGCCGGGAGCAGGGGTTGGACCAGGTAGCCGACCGTCCGGTCGTGGTCGTTGACGACGGTGCGCAGCTGGGTAGGCACGATCGACACGTGCGGTTCGAGGGCGGCGATGTAGGCGGCGATGTCGGCCAGGAGCGACTCGATCTCGGTGTCCGAGGAGGAGATCAAGCGCTTCACGCACAGTCGGGGCTCGGCGTCGGGCCAGGCCACCGGCACGCCGAGCTCGCCGAACCCGAGGGCGTTGAGATCGTCGATCGAGCGGGCGTCGAAGGCGTCGAGCATCCGCCGCTCCATGGCGAGCAGATCGTCGTCGCTGATGTCGAAGTCGGTATTGCTGAGTTCGTTGGCCACGGCCGGTTCTCCCCCTGTCCGCCGGCCGGAGCGGTTGAGCTCTCCGGCCGGGTCGCCGACGTCCCCTGGTCGGCGATCGACAAGGTAGTCGCCCCCGGGCCTGGGAATCGAAAGCGCCCGGGGTCGGGGTCGGACGGACCGGCCCCTGGTCGGGGCCGTCCCCCGGCCGTTCAGCCGCCGACGGCGACCGGGAGGGCGTCGAGGAACTGGGTGTGGTCGACCGGGCGGGAGAAGCGGGGGAAGTTGTGCTTCACCGCCATCTCGTGCTCCTCGATGCTGGTGGCGGCCATGCAATCGATGACGGGCACCACCTCGTAGCCTCGCTCGTAGGCGCTGCGTATCGTCGACTCGATACAGCAGTTGGTGAGGAAGCCGGCGATCGCCACCGTGGTGATCTGGCGGCTCTCCAGGACGAACTGCAGGTTGGTGGTGCTGAAGGCGTCGAGGCTGCGCTTGTCGGTCAGGACGACGTCGGCCGGGTCGGGGGCCATGGCGTCGATGATCTCGACCCCCCAGGTGTCGTTGGCGAACGACTGGGTGTCGACGACGCCCTTGAGAACGCCGTAGGCCGATCCGGCAATCTCCTCGTAGCCGGGATCGAAGGCCAGGGGAGCGTGGATCACGGTGACACCGGCGTCGCGGGCGGCGGTGACGATCGCCGCCGAGTGTTCCAGCATCCCGGTCTGCTCCATCACCGACGAGACCGGGTCGTGGAGGCTGCCGCCCTCACTGGCGAAGTCGTTCTGGTACTCGACCAGCAGCAGGGCGGTGGTGGAGGGCTGGAAGGTGACGGAATCGGTCATATCGGGCTCCTGGTGGACGGCGTCATCCCCTCCCTCGGTCGGAAGGGCCCGGGTTTGAGCGGAAGGCGGACCCGATCGGGCCCGATCAAGCCCATCGCCCCGCTCAACGAGGGGCGTTGTCGGTCGACGGGAACCCCTATGGCCGATCCGGATTCTCTCGCGGCGCGTCTCGCCGAGTGGTCGTATCGAAACGCGGCCATCGCGCTGGCGGTCACCGACGCCGAGGGGTCGCTGCTCGAATGGAATCCGGCCTTCGCCGCCATGTGCCCCGGCGACGAAGGCCTGACGGCGGGCCAGCCGATCGGCGACGCCATGCGGCAACCGCCGAAGTCGCCCCTGGTCACGGCCTACAACGAGGCGCTCGCCGCCGGATCGGGCCACGCTGTGTTGGTGGTGGCCTGCGGGTCCGGCGGCGAACCCCGACAGTGGGACGTCACCCTCGACCACGACCCGGCGAGCGGGCTCGTCCATGTCCTGGGTACCGACCTGACCCGTGAGAGCCGTCTGGCGGCCGAGGTGCGGGCCCGGACCGTGCGCGATCGGCTGACCGGGCTGCCCAATCGCGACGCCTTCGTCGACGAGCTGGACGCCGTGCTCGTCGCCCGCCAGCCGGTGGCGCTGTTCATCGTCGACGTCGACGGGTTCACCCTCGTCAACGACACCTACGGCCACGAGTTCGGCGACGCCGTGCTGGTGGTGCTCGGCTCCCGGCTGAGTCACGTGGCGGGCGTCCGCAACGTGGTGGCCCGCATCGGCGGCGACCAGTTCGCCGTGATGTTGCGCCGGGTGTCGGACCCCGGCGTGGTGGCGACCGCCAGCGAGCGGCTCCGTCGGGCGGCGACGGCGGAGCTGGTGATCGATCACCTGTCGGTCCACCTCAACGTGTCGATGGGGTTCGCCATCACCCACGGCGGCGATGACACCACCGGAGCGGCCGAGCTGCTGCGCAAGGCCGACACCGCCTTGAGCAGGGCGGGGGAGTCAGGTGGGAACCGGACCCAGGAGTTCCATCCCGACTTCTACGTGCAGATGGAGCGACGGATGCGGACCGAGGCCGACCTCCGTCGGGCCCTCGGCACCGCCCAACTCGACGCCGACGTCCAGGGCGTGTTCCGGGCCGACGAGCGGGCCCTGGTCGGTTTCGAGGCGCTGGCCCGCTGGCGTCATCCGGTCCGGGGTACGGTGCCGCCCGGCGAGTTCATCGAAGTGGCTGGTCGACACGGCATGCTCGACCACGTGCTCCGGGCCGTGCTCGATCGGAGCCTCACCACCCTGGCCCCGTGGTTGGCTGCCGACGCCCGGCGGTATGTGGCGGCCAACGTGGCCCCCTCCCAGCTCACCGACGGCCAGGTCGAGGCGACGATCGCCGCCGCCCTGGCCATGAGCGGTGTCCCACCCCGGCAGCTCGTGATCGAGATCACCGAACGCGAGCTCGTGGTCGACAAGGAGTCGATCGCCGTTCTCCAGGACCTCAGCGCCATGGGCCTGCGCATCGCCATCGACGACTTCGGGTCCGGCGCGTCGTCCCTGGGGTACCTGTGGACCTTCCCGGTCTCGATGCTGAAGCTCGACCGTTCCCTCACCAACTCGATCCTCACCGACGACACCGCCCGCCGGGTCGTCGCCTCCCTGGTCGGCCTGGCCGGCGAGCTCGACCTGTCGCTGGTGGCCGAGGGCGTCGAGCTCGACGACGAGCTGGCGGCGCTGGTCGATCTCGGCTGCGAGCGGGTGCAGGGATTCCTGCTCCACCGGCCCGCCAGGGTCGACGACGTCGAGTCGCTCGTCGGGTCGTGCGGGCCCGTCGCCCCCCTGTCCTGATCGGGGTCGACGCCCTGGCCAGGAGCGTGGAATCGACCTGACCGCGGGCCTATCCTCCCCCTTTCCAAGGGAGAGTGATTCTCATTTCGGAGCGAGCGGGGCCCGATGAGGGCGCGGGACAACTGCATATCGAGCACCTGCGCGTCGAGATAGGCGGCAACGTCGCGGTGTCGGACGTTGGTCTGACCGTGCGCCGAGGCTCCGTCCACTGCCTGCTCGGCGATTCCGGCAGCGGCAAGACGATGACCTCCCTGGCCGCCGTCGGCCTGCTTCCTCCCGGGGCAACGGCCTCGGGGACGCTTCGCCTCGACGGTGTGGACGAGGATCTCCTCACCATCGATCAGGCCAGGTGGAGCACGCTCCGGGGGTCCGCCATCGGCTACGTCGGCCAGAACGCCCTCGGCTGCCTCCACCCCGCCTACCGGGTCGAGACTCAGCTGATCGAGGCCATCCGCCGCCACCGGCCCATGGCCCGAGCCGAGGCCCGTCGCCTGGCCGTGGAGGAGCTGGCCGCCGTCGACCTCCCGGAGCCCGGGCGGATCGCCCGCGCCCACCCCGCCCAACTCTCGGGCGGCATGTGTCAGCGGGTGGCCCTGGCCATCGCCCTGTGCAACCGGCCGGCCCTGCTGATCGCCGACGAGCCGACCACGGCGCTCGACGACGACACCCAGGACCGCATCCTCGATCTGATCCGGGCCCGCGTCGCCAGCGACGGCCTCAGCGTGCTGCTGATCACCCACGACCGTCGGGTGGTGGACGAGATGGCCGACGAGATCACCACCGTCGTCGACGGCGTGTCCTCGCCGTCGCTGGCCGCCGTCGCAACCACACCCACCAGCGAGCGCCGGTCGCCGGTGGGTGACGAGCCGGTGCTCGAGATCGACGGCTTGGCCAAGACCTACGGCACCTCGGGCCGGTTCGCCGCCGAGCAGGCCCCGGTCCTCCAGGACGTGTCGTTCTCCGCCACCGCCGGCTCGACGGTCGGCCTGATCGGCCGCTCGGGGGCGGGCAAGACCACCCTGGCCCGCATCGTGGCCGGGATCCTGTCGCCGTCGGCCGGCACCGTCCGTATCGACGGCAGGCCGATGACCGGCGCCGACCGGGCGGGGCGACTCGAGCGCGCCGGCCTGGTCCAGTACGTGTTCCAGGACCCCTTCGGCTCGCTCAACCCCCGCCGTTCGGCCCGGGCCCAGGTGGCGGAACCGTTGATCGTCGCAGGCCGAGCCTCGGACGAGGCCGACCAGGCGGCCTGTACCCTCCTCGCTGATGTCGGCCTCACCCAGGCCCAGATCGATCGGCGCCCGACGGCGCTGTCCGGCGGTCAGTGCCAGCGGGTCGGGATCGCCCGGGCCCTCATCCGTCGGCCCCGGGTGGTCGTCCTCGACGAGCCGGTTTCGGCCCTCGACTGGTCGATTCGGGACGAGATCATGACCCTTCTCAACGAGCTGCAGGCATCGACGGGCTGCCTGTACCTGCTCATCTCCCATGAACGGGCCCTCATCGAACGCGAGAGCGACCAGATCTACGAAGTCGCCGACGGCAACGTCAGTCGGCTGTAAGCAGCCACAAAACCAACCCACCACCCGCAACACAGGAGTACGCACGATGCGACGATCACCCTCACGCCTGGCCTTGTTGGCCACGATTCTGGCCTTGGCGCTCATCGCCGCCGCCTGCGGCGGTTCCGACGACGAGTCGACCGAGGACGAGAGCACCGACACCACCGAGGCGACCGAGGCCGAGGAGACGGCCGACACCGAGACCGACGACGACGTCGAGGAGGAGGCCGCCGAGGAAGACGGTGGCGACAACATCCTGCGCGTCGCCCTCCAGTTCGGCCCCGACTCCGGCCTCGCCATCGAGTCCGACGACTCGTCGATCCTGAAGAAGGCCGGCGTGACCGAAGGCCTCGTCGCCTCCGACTCCTCCGGTGCGCCGGTGCCCCAGCTGGCCGAGTCGTGGGAGCGGGTCGACGACACGACCTGGGAGTTCGTGCTGCGCAGTGGCGTGACCTTCCACGACGGCAGCGCCTTCGACGCCGCCGCCGTCGAGACGGCGCTCGCCTACATCAGCGGCGTGGCTTCGCCGCCTCGCGCCCTCGGCGGACTCACCCTCACCACCGAGATCGTCGACGACACCACGGTTCGGATCATCACCTCCGATCCCGATCCGATCCTGCCCCAGCGACTGTCGAGCCGGGCCATGGTGATCCTGGCCCCCGCCGCCTACGACTCGACCCCCACCGAGCCGTGGGGCACCGGGCCCTTCGCCGTCACCGACTTCACCCCTCCGGACTCGCTGACCGTCGAGCGCTACGAGGGCTACTGGGGTGACACGCCGCAGCTCGACGGCGCCGTGTTCCGCTTCCTGCCCGACCCCGGCGCCCGCGCCGCCGCCATCCGCGCCGACGAGGTCGACGTGGCCGACGGCATCGCCATCGCCGACCTCGAAGCGGTGGGTGACGACCCCGATGTGGAGCTCATCCGCTTCAACCTGCCTCGCACCGCCAGCCTCTACGCCAACACCTCCAGCGGTCCGATGTCGGATCCCGCCGTGCGTGAGGCGGTGAGCCTCGCCGTCGACCAGGTCGCCCTGGCCGAGGATCTGCTCGAAGGGCAGTTCGCCCCCGCCTACGGCTACTTCAGCCCCGAGATCCCGTGGGCCCCGCAGTCCGATCCCGATCCGGCCGACGCCACCGAGCAGGCCGCCGCCCTCCTCGAAGGTGTGTCGGAGGAGAACCGCTCGATCAAGATCTGGACCTACACCGGCCGCCCCGAGCTGGCCGACATGGCCACCGTGGCCGAAGCGCAGCTGGAGTCCGCAGGCTTCGATGTGGAGATCGAGGTCGGTGAGTACCAGCCCATCGAGGACCGGGTGCTCATCGAGGAGTCGCACGACCTGTTCCTCGGCTCCCGGAGCGTCTTCTTCGACGTGCCCGACCCGGGATCGCTGTTCGCCAGCGACTTCACCTGCGAGGGCGGCTACAACCTCAACCGCTACTGCTCCGACGACTTCGAGTCGCTGGTGACCGAGCTCGGCCTGGCCGATTCGGTCGCCGACCGTGAGGCGCTGTTCGCCGAGGCGGCACAGGTGCTGGCCGACGAGTTCGTCGGCATCCCGCTGGTGCACGACCGGGCCCGCTACGCCGCTCGTACCGACGTGCAGGGTCTCGACATCGACCAGTTCGAGATCTCCCTGTTGACGCCCCAGGTGTCGTTGGCCGGCTGACGCCGGCTCCGGACCATGCGATCGTCGCGTCTCCACCGGGTGCTGAGCGCCCCGTTTCTGCTCCTGGCGTTCTCGTTCTTCGCCTTCATGCTCCCCGAGCTGCAGGGCATCGATCAGGCCCGGGCCACGCTGTTGGCCCGGTCCCAGGACGCCGAGCCGACGGAGGAGACGCTCGATGCCATCTCGGCCGAGCTGGGGCTCGACGATCCGCTTCATGTCCGGTACCGCCGCTATCTCGGCGACGTGGTGCGGGGTGATTTCGGTGAATCCAACATCTCCCGCACCCCGGTGTTGCCCCAGGTGTGGAGGGCGACGATCGTGTCAGGCACGGTCGTCGCCCTCGCCATCGGCTCAGCCGTCGTCATCGCCTCGGTCCTCGGGATCGTGGCCGCCGCCAACGAGAATCGGTGGCCCGATCGCGTCATCACGGGCGCGGCCCGGGTGGTGATCGCAGTGCCGATCCACGTTCTCACCCCGATCCTGGTCTACGTGGCCGCCCTACGGCTCGATCTGGTTCCGACCAGCGGCTGGGGCGATCCGGAGCACCTCGTGCTCCCGGTCTTGGCGTTGGCGATCGGACCCATCGCCCTGTTCTCCCAGGTCGTCAGGTCCGAGATGCTCGACACCCTGGAGCAGCCCTACATCCGCACCGCGCTGGCCAAGGGCCTACGCCGGCGGCGGGTGGTGTGGGTGCACGCCGCCCGGGTGTCGCTGGTCGGGGTGCTCACCCTCGGCTCGTTGTTCATCGCCGGTCTGCTCGGCGGTGCTGTGATCGCCGAGGTGATCCTCGGTGTCCCCGGCCTCGGTCGCCTCCTGTACACGGCCGTGACCACGGCCGACGTGCCGATGTTCCAGGGCGGGCTGCTGGTGGCGGTGGCCATCGGTATCGCCGTCGGCCTGCTGGGCGACGGGCTGTCGGCCCTGCTGAGCCCGCCGGAGCGTGAGGGATGAGGCGGTGGCTGGTACTCGGCGCCCTCGTCGGCGTGGTCGGCTTCATGTTGGGTTGGGCCTTCACCCATGACCCGGACGCCATCGACCTCGCCCTGCGGTTCGACGGGCCCTCCCTCGACGCCCCGCTGGGCAGGGACGAGCTGGGGCGCGACATGCTCAGCCGGATCGTCTACGGCGGATTCATCACCATCGGCGCCGCCAGCGCCGCCCTGCTCGCCACCGCCGTCATCGGCACCACCCTCGGTGCGCTGGCGGCCAGGGCCGGGGGCCCGGCCGGATCCGGCCTCCTCCTGGTGACCGACTCGCTGGTGGCGGTGCCCGAGATCGTGGTGGCCCTGATCGCGGTGTCGATCCTCGGCACCAACCTCGTCTCCCTCATGATCGCCGTGGTGGCGATGGGGTGGCTGCCCTTCGCCCGCCTGTCGTTCGAGATCGTGGGGCGCCTGCTCGGCACCGACTACGTGATGGCGGCCCAGATGAGCGGGGTCGGCCCCTTTCGCCTGCTGGTCTTCACCCTGCTGCCCAACGCGGCGCGGCCCTTGATCGCCCACGCCTTCCTCCGGTTCCCCGGCAAGCTGCTGCTGTTGTCGGGCCTGTCGTTCCTCGGCCTCGGTCCTCAGCCGCCGACCTCGGAGTGGGGGGCGATGCTGGCTCGCGGCGTCGAGGAATTGGAACGGCACCCGCTGGTGTCGTTGGTCCCCGGTGCCGCCATCGTGATCACCGGGTATCTGGCCGCCCGCCTCGGTCGGGCCCTCGAGGCGCCGGCGGTGCTTGGCGAGCAGGCGCCCGCTAGTTGAGCAGGGCGTCGGCGAATCGCTCGCCGGCGCCGGGGGCGAGGTTGAGGCCGAGGCCGGGCTCGTTGATCTCGACCTCCATGACGACGTGGCCGTCGCTGTTTGGCACCACGTCGATGCGGGCGTAGGTGGCCACCTCGGGCAGCGTGGCCTCCACCTTGCGGCCGAACTCCACCACGCTCGGGTCGACGTCGCTCCACCAGGTCGTCGTGCCCCCGTACTGGGAATTGACCCGGAACTCGCCCTCGACCGGCTGTCGCCGCAGCGCGTGGGAGAACTCACCCCTGAAGAAGATGAGAGCGCACTCGCCGGCGGCGACCTCGGGGATGAACTCCTGCACCAGCATGGGCCGGCGGGTCGAGCTCTGGCGCCAGCGTCGGCCGATCTCGGGCAGGTCCGCCCGCGACGCCAGCTCGACGCCGTGGCCGCTCGCCCCCCATGCCGGCTTGACCACCACCCGGTCGAGCTGGTTCGTATCGACCCACTCGAGCACGTCGTCACCGTCCAGCTCCGCCGCCACCAGCGTGCGAGGGGTGCGGAAGCCGGCTGCCACCAGGTGGTCGAGGTAGGCCTTGTCGAGGTAGGCGCGGACGAGCTCGGCGGGGTTGCGCAGTTCGACATCACTGCGTTCGACATCGTCGAGCCAGGTCTCGAAGGCGCTGAGACTGTGGTGGTAATCCCAGTTGGAGCGCAGGATCACCAGATCGGCCGTGGTGAACTCGGCCAGTGGTGCATCGTTCCATGCGGCGTGACGCACACGGTGGCCGCGCCGGGTGAGCGCATCGGCCAGTGCGGTGTCACTCACGCTGATACCGGGCCATCGGCGGCACGTGGCCAGGACGATGTCGCGGGCTTGTGAGGTCGGCGTTGACCTGTTGAACATGTGGGGGAGTCCGTTCCGATTGTGGCGCGGCGGAAGGAGTTAAGAAAGGTTAACGTCTGCGCGGCGGGGATTGCACTTTAGCCAGAGCCGACGGCGAATCGACGGAGACTCAGCGGTACCGAAGATCGACGGCGTCGTGGTCCCGGGGCGGGCGATGATCGCCGAATCCGAGGTGCCAATCGGCATCGCCACCCGCATCGTTGAGGTCGGCCCACAGGCGGTCGGCGCGGTCGGCGCGGGCCGTGCCGACGACGGCGATGACGGCGAGACCGATCGGAATGAGGGCGGCCAGGACCACCAGCACACCGCTGCTGAGCCAGCCACCGACGATCACGACCGCGGTCGGCACCGAGACGAGGAGGCTCAGGGCGACGGCGAGAATCATCGGGGACATCCGCTGGGCTGCGGCGCGATGGAAGCCGGGTGGGAAGTGGGACGAATCGGAAGCGGGCAAAGACGCCGCCTTTCGAAAACGAGGTGATGGGGAGGCCGTTGTGCCGGGGCCGTTCGTCACAACCCGGACCGGATGTGATCGGTGCGCCCTCGCCGCTCCTTGACCCCTTTCTCCACTCGCCGGCCGGTGGGCTTTCGCCGAGCGAGCCCCCGGCGCTAGAACCGGGGATGTGATCGAGTCGCCCCACCTCTCCGCCGAACGACTGTTGTTCGACGACCCCACCGCCCTCCAGGAGCACTTCCACGCCAACGGGTGGACCGACGGCCTGCCCGTGGTGCCACCGACGGCGGCCGCGGTGCAGGCCTGTCTCGACTGGGCCGTCCTGCCGCCGGACCACCTGATCGGGGTGGAGCCGGTGCGGCACCGGGCCATCACCGCCGAGAAGGTCGCCATCAACGCCGTGATGGCCGGTTGCCTGCCCATGCACTTCCCGGTGGTGGTCACCGCCGTCACCGGCCTGCTCGCCGAGCCCTTCCTGCTCCACGGCGCCACCGCCAGCACCGGCGGGTGCGCCATCCTCGTCGTGGTCAACGGCCCGATCCGCAACGAGATCGGGATGAGCTCCGGCTTCAACGCCGTCGGCCCGAGCGACCGGGCAGGCACCTGCATCGGTCGGGCCGTCCGCCTCGTGCTCGGCAACCTGCTGGAGATCCGACCCGGCGAGATCGATCGGGCCACCCTCGGCCACCCGGGCAAGATCAGCTTCTGCATCGCCGAGGACGAGGAGAACACGCCTTGGCCGTCGCTGTCGGCCGAGCGGGTCGGCGATCCGCACGCCTCCGCGGTCACGGTGATGGCGGCCATGGGGCCCCGCCAGATCATGAACGAGTGGACCACCGACCCGTCGGAGATCCTCGACACCTTCGTGGCCGAGATCCAGGCCAACATGCGCAACTACTCGATCTGGGCCGGCAACTACGCCATCGTCCTGCCGCCCCAGCTCCGGGCCCACTTCGACGCCGCCGGCTGGACCAAGGCCGACATCCGGAGCCAGGTCTTCGATCGGGCCCGGATCCACCGGCGCGAATGGGCCGACAACGGCAAGGGCAAGGCCGTCGGCGGGAAGGGAGAGCGGGAATACGCAGCCCTCACCGAACCGGACGATCTGCTCGTCATCGCCGCCGGGGGACCGGCGGGCGGCTTCGGCGCCGTCATCCCGCCGTGGCTCGGGGCGAAGTCCCGAGCGGTCACCGTCCCCGTCGGCGCCTGTGTCGACTGCTGAGCCCGAGGAGGAGCACGCCTTGGCCATCGAAGTCCTCAACCCCACCTACGACGAGTCGCCGTCCGCCTTCGAGGGGGCGGCCCGACTCCAGACCCTGGCCGGAGCCACGGTCGGGATCATCTCCAACGGCAAGCACGGCACGGCCCCGTTCTTCGACGCCCTCGCCGAGGAGCTGCGGACGGCCCACGGCGTGGCCGAGGTCGTTCGGGTGATCAAGCCCAACTACAGCGCCCCGGCCCCCGACGAGATCCTGAGCGCGGCCCAGCGCTGGCACGCCCTCGTCGCCGGTATCGGCGATTGAGGCAGTTGCTCGTCGTGCAGTCTGCACGACGCCGTATCGGGGGAGCGCCTCGGCATCCCCTCGGTCGGGATCATGACCGACCGTTTCGTGTCGGCGGCCGAGCTGATGGCCACCACCCTCGGTGCCCCCGGCTACCGCTTCGTGACCATCGATCACCCGATCAGCAGCGCCACGCCGGACGCGCTGACGGCGGCGGCCCGAACGGCCGCCGCCGAGGCGCTGACGTTGTTGACCACGTAGAGGGATCGGTCGCCGGTACCGGTGCGGCCCTCGGTGCCCTCCTGGGCGTCGATCCGAACCGACGGATGCCCGAGGGTGCGCTGCTAGCTGACGGGGGCGGCGGCCTTGGGCCGGACGCAACCGACCAGGTGCGACAGCTGACCGAGGGCGTAGGAGCCGGCGGCCAGGTGATCGGCCTGCTCCCTCGACAGGTCGGTGCCGGCCAGCTGGCGATGGGCGTGGTGGACGGCTTCGATCGCCTCGCGGAGCGGCTGGTCGATCAGGCTGAGGTAGGCCGAGTTGTCGGGCTCCTCGAAGGCCAGGTGCCGCTCGAGCATCAGTTGCTCGGTCCGGGCGGCCAGGCTGCACAGCTCGGTCAGCACGCCGTCGTCGATGGTGCGGGGCTCGGTGTCGATCACGCAGAGCGTGCCCAACTTGTGGCCGGAGTCGCTCTTGAGCGGGATGCCGGCGTAGAACCGGATACCGGCCGCCGGGGTGACCAGCGGGTTGTCGTCGAAGCGGGGATCGACGGCGGCGTCGGTCACCACCATCGGCTCGTCACCGAGGATGGTGTGGGCGCAGAAGGCGATCTCCCGCGGGGTTTCGCTGACGTCGAGGCCGCGCCGCGACTTGAACCACTGCCGGTCACCGTCGATGAGGCTGATCAGCGCCACCGGCGTCGAAGCGATCTCGCTGGCCGCCGCCGTGATCTCGTCGAACGCGGCTTCGGGCGGTGTGTCGAGCAGGCGGTAGCGGCGCAGGGCCTCCAGCCGATCGCCTTCGTCGTCCGGCACATGTGCTACTCGCAACGGTTCACTCCTTGATGGGCACGGTTTGAATGTTCGAGTCGTTGCCAATCGGCGGAGCGGGACCGGATGTGAGGACTTGGTCCAGGAAGAGACCGTATCGCTCGACGCCGTCGCCGGATCGCGGGCGGCGCAGGCCGTGCCCGGTGTCGTAGGGTCGTTGACCGGCGCCGCCACCGACCGTGGGGCGTGCCGGGGGAGGGATGCCCGTGATGCAAGCCGTCGTTCAGGATCGCTACGGCCCGCCCGAGCATCTCCGTCTGGTCGAGTTGCCGGTGCCGACCCCGGGGCCCGAGGAGGTGCTGATCGAGGTGCGGGCCACCGCCGTCAACCTGTCCGACTGGGAGACCCTCGTCGGCTCACCGGCCTACGCCCGCATCGGCGGCCTGCGTCGGCCCCGCCGACCGGTGCTCGGCTCGGACATCGCCGGGGTGGTTACCGAGGTCGGCGCCGCAGTGGCCGGGTTCTCCCCGGGCGATGAGGTGTTCGCCGACAACCTGTTCCCCAAGGGCGGCTTCGCCCGGTACGCCGCCGTCCCGACCGATGCGTTGGCCGTCAAGCCACCGGAGCTGTCGTTCGCCGAGGCCGCCGCCATACCCCAGTCGGGGGCCATCGCCCTGCAGGGCACCGCCGGCGCCGGGCCCGGCAGCCGGGTGCTGATCAACGGCGCCGGCGGTGGCACCGGCGCCTTCGCCATCCAAGTGGCCAAGGCGGCCGGGGCGCACGTGACCGGGGTGGACACCGCGGCCAAGCTCGAGTTCATGGCCGAGGTCGGAGCCGACGAGGTCATCGACTACCGGACGGTCGACGTCACCCGGACCGGGGCGAGGTGGGACCTGTTCCTCGATCTCGTCGCCCACCGGTCGGTGCGGGCCTGTCGGCGGGCCCTCGCCCCCGGGGGCGTGTACCGGGCGGTCGGCGGTTCGGTGCCGACACTGCTACGTCTGCTTACCGTCGGCACCGTCGTCGGTCAGCTCAGCGGCCGTCGCATCGGCGTCCTCCCCGCGAACGAGGGGCCGCGGTACTTCCTGCCCCTGGCCCGACGGTGCGCCGAGGGGGAGCTGCAGGTCCACCTCGATCGCATCTATCCGCTGGCCGAGGCGCCTGAGGCGTTGGCCCGGGTCGGCGCCGGCCACAGCCTGGGCAAGGTCATCGTCGCTGACGGCTGACGGCTGACGGCTGACGGCTGACGGCTGACGGCTGACGGCTGACGGTCCGGTCGCCCCGATGGCGGAGCGGCCGTCGGCGGTCGGTGAATCGATCCGGGGGAGCGGCGGAGGGCGAGGTTCTCCGCCGAACACCGGGTGAGTCCTAGGGGTCGACCGGCTCGGGGTCGGGCTCGGGCGCCGGCTGGCGCACAACGGTGAGGGCGACCGTGATCGAGGCCCGGTGGATCTCGTCGTCGTCGCCCTCCACGGTGACCGAGCCCGACAGGTCGCCGTCGACGGGGCCGGTGAGGGTGGCGATGGTGGCTTGGGGCTCCCAGTCCTCATCGGCCAGGCGAACCTCGCCGGTCACGCCGTTGACCAGCAGGTGGAGGGCGTCGGCGCCCGGGACCGGGGTCAGGTCGACCAGGATGTCCTTGCAGAAGAGACAGAAGCCCGACTCGTCGCGGATCCACACCCGCACCGGGATGTCGCCGTCGGTGGGATCGACGGCGACCAGGCCCGAGCCCCAGTCGGTCGGGCTGATGTCCCGACGGTTGCGGATCTCGGGCAGGTCCACATCCTCGTCGCCCACGTCGAGGTCGCCGAACAGATCCGGCAGTTCGTCGTCGTCGAGCGTGTTGAGGACGGTGACCCGGGCCACGCTGGCCGAGGCCGCGATCGGCACCAGGCCCCGAGGGGTCGCATCGCACTTGTCGACGACGCCGTCGCCGTCGGTGTCGACGTCGTCCGGATCCTCGATGCAGGGGTCCTCGGTGTCGATGATCCCGTCGGCGTCCTTGTCGGGGAAGTCGTCGCAGGCGTCGCCGATGCCGTCGGCGTCGTCGTCGGCCTGATCGGCGTTGACGATGAGCGGGCAGTTGTCGACCGCGTCCTCCACCGCATCCTCGTCGTCGTCGAGGTCGCAGGCGTCCCCGTCGTCGTCGCCGTCGGTGTTCGCCTGGTCGGCGTTGGCCACATCGGGGCAGTTGTCGTCGGCCGACACCAGGCCGTCACCGTCGGTGTCGGTGTCGGCCAACTCGACGACGGCCGCCGCCGCATTGGCCGTCGGGGCGGCGGCCACGTCGGCCAGGCCGTGGCCGAGCGTCTCGTTGGCCGTGGTGCTGTCACCCGCCTGGTCGAGCCACGAGCTCACCACGAGCCCGCCGATCACGCCCACCACGAGGAGGGCGGCCGCCGACACGGCCAGAGGGCCGACGGTGGCCCACCAGGCGGCTCGATCGCCGTCCGGGGTCGCATCGGTCAGCCGGGGGGTCCGAGGCGGCTGCGGGGCCGGCGGGGCGTCGACGGGTAGGACGGTCTCGTCGGTGGCGTCGGGGCCGACGCCGACTTCGGCCAACACGACGACCGGCATCTCCGTCGTGATGTCTTCCCGCCTATCCGCGCCTGCCACGGCATCCAGTAAAGCGTGCGTTGGGCCCTGAGAGCGGTCGCGGTGACCGACGGGTAGGTGAACGACTCAGCCGGCGGCGATCGAACCGACTTCGCCGCCCTCGACCTTCAGGACCACGCAGACACCCAGCCGGGCCCCGGCCGCCCACTCCGATGCCGACGGCACGACGGCATTGAGGCCGCTGCCGTCGGCCACATCGAGGTCGGTGTACTCGGTGTAGAGCGGCGAACAGGTCTGGAAGCCCTCGTCGAGCAGCGTCTGGAAGTCGTAGTTGCCGTCGGCCGGACCGACGAGGTCGATGAAGCCCACCACCTCGCCGCTGTTGACCTCGTCGCAGTTGGCCAGTGAGATCACCTGGCGGAGCGGACGGGTCTCCAGGAGCCCGGCGTCCTCGTTCAGGCAGTCGCCGACGTAGAGGCGGTCGAGACCGTTGAGGTCGCCGTAGTCGAGGTACACGTCGGCGTCGTTGCCCCGGTCACGGATCGATGACGACACCTGCTCGCCGTCCCATCGCTGGGCCACGCAGGGGATGACGAAGACACCGGCGTCCCATTCGTCGAAGGTGGGGTAGAGCGAGCCGGACTCGAACTCGGTCAGGAACTCGTCGTCGATGCCCACGTACTGCTGGAACCCATCGGCGCAGGGGAACGTGGTGTAGTCGATCAGCGCGTCGACGCCGGGGTAGGCCTGGCCCGCCTCCGGGTGCTCGAGGATGGCGGTGACCTCGGCGTCGTGGGCCGTGGTGCAGGCCGTCAGCTCGACGGTGTCGAAGATGCCCGCGGTGTCGGGGAGGAGGAAGCAGTCGCCGACTTCGAGATCCTTGGCCGTGGCCTCACCCGAGCTGCGATCGTCGGGGATGGCGCTTCCGTCGTCGGGCTCGGGCTCGGGTTCGACCGCACTCGACTCGGTCGTCGGCCCCGGCTCCTCGTCGGGGGTGGTGTCGGTGAAGGAGTTGGGCTCCGGCTCCGGCTCGTCGCCACCGGCCTCGTCGTCGCCACCGCCGAAGGCGACGATAGCCATAGCCGTGCCCAGGATCAGCACCGCCACCGCGGCGAGCACCACCAGCAGGGTGGTGGACGACGACTTCTTTTGACTCGGGGGCTGGGTGGCGGTGTCGGCCACCGCATTGAAGCCGTACTGGCCCGACGGCGTCCCCGGCGTGGTCTGACCCGCCGGCTGGAAGCCGAAGGGCTGCGGGGGAGGGGTCGGCGCCTGGAAGCCGCTGCTCGGCTGCTGGTGCGGGGGTGCGGTCGGCGCCTGGAAGCCGCTGCTCGGCTGCTGGTACGGCGGTGGGGTCGGGGCCTGGAAGCCGCTGCTCGGCTGCTGGTGCGGGGGAGGCGTGGGTGCCTGGAACCCACCCGGCTGCTGATGGGGCGGCGGCGTGGGTGCCTGGAACCCACCCGGCTGCTGGTGCGGGGGCGGCGTCGGGGCCTGGAACCCACCGGACTGGGCCGCCGGCTGTTGCTGCGGGGGTGGGGTGGGCGTCGGGAAGCCGCCGCTCGGCTGCTGGTGCGGGGGTGGTGTCGGCGTCGGGCCCTGACCCGGCGGCGGCATGTTGGCCGGTGGCACCGGTGCCACCTGGGTGGCCAGCGCGTCGTCGACCGGGGTGCCCCCGGCGGTCGTCGCCTTCTTGGGCGCATCGACGCCGGCCGCCGCCGCCAGGGCGGCGCCGAACTCCTCGGCGGTCTGGTACCGCTGGTTCGGGTCGATGGCCATCGCCTGCTCGATCACCCGACAGACGGCGTCGGGGGCGTAGGCCCGGAGATCGGGCGGCGGCTTGGACGACTTCTGCATGCCCACGGCGAGGATGCCGCCCTCGGTGTCGAAGGGCAGGCGGCCCCCGATCAGGGCGTGGAGGGTGGCGCCGAGCGAGTACACGTCGTAACGACGGTCGGGCAGGCGACCTTCGAAGGCCTCCGGCGGGGCGTAGCTGGGCGTCAGGTGGATGCCGACGGTCTGCGACTCGCTGCCGACCAGCTTGGCGATCCCGAAGTCGACGACGACGGGCTCGCCCCGACCGTCGATCATGATGTTGTCGGGCTTGAGGTCCCGGTGGATGACGTCGATGTCGTGGGCGTGTTCGATGGCGTCGGCCACGGCGACCATGATCCGGCTGGCCTCGGCCCAGGGGACCGCACCCTTGGTCATCCGCTCGGCCAGCGAGCCGGCCTCGTAGAAGGGCATGATCAGGTACGGCTTGCCGGTCGAGGTGGTGCCCGACTCGAAGATCGGCGCCACACCGGGGTGGATGGCGATCCGGGCCATCGTCCGGCACTCACGGTTGAACCGCTCGATCGTCTCCGGGTTGTTGGCCAGGTGGACCATCTTCACCGCCACCAGACGGTCCAGATCGACCTGTCGAGCCCGGTACACCACCCCGTTGCCACCCGCGCCGATCTCCTGGATGTCGGCCAGGCCAGATATGCCCAGATCCGCCGCCATGTATCCCTCCGTGCCTTCTCACAGCCTCCGGTCGTCGCCGGGTGTCAACGGTCCGATGGGCCCGCATGGGCCCGATCACACCGTCATCCAATCATCCACCCGCCGCGGAGACCTCCACCGCCACGCTACCACCGGGTACAGATACGTGGAATCGCGGTCGATAGTCGACCCAGGGCCATGGGTCACACGGCGGAGGCGCGCCGAGCGGGCGGTGCGGGGAGCCGGGCCGTGACCAGGCCCCGGGCATCGACCACCTCAAGCCGGGCGGACGGACCGGAGGCGACGTCAATAGGATGAGGCGATGGCCAACGCCAACCGCGACACGATCGTCCCCCTGCTTCCGGCGGCGATCGTCCCCATCGTCATCGGCCTCCTGCTCAACGGTGTCAGTCGGCTCCTGATGGTCGGCATCGGGGCCGTCGCCCTCATCGCCGTCGTCGGTCTGTTCGTCCAGGGTGCCATCGTGTCCGCCCGCCGGGCCCGGTCGGCCGAGAGCGGCAACGCCGGCTGAGCGACAGGTCGGTGTCGGCGGACACCTGAGCCGTTCGGCCCGTCGGCTCGCCCAATCCTCCCATTCACCGCCTCGGCGGCGGCCCGTACCGTCGGTCCCCGTGGCGCGACCCACGGCACCGTGGCGATCCCGCGCCGGAGCGAGACGAGGGAGCGCGATCGTGACGACGACGGCGAGACGAACCAGAGGACGGATCGGCGGCCGGGCGACCGCCGCCCTGGTCGGGGTGGTCCTGGCGGTGGCCGGTCTGCCCGCCCTACCGGCCGGCGCCGAGATCGGACCCGGCGGCGTACCGACCGGCGGTGTCTACGGCCGGCAGACCGGCACCCAGACCGACGCCGTGTCGAACCTGGTGCACGACATCGAGCAGATCGGCGAGACCGTCTACGTCAGCGGCAAGTTCACCGAGTCGCGGGCCTCGCGGGGCGCAGCACCGCTGGCCCGGCCCTTCGTCGCCGCCTTCGACGCCACCACCGGCGCCCCGATCGCCGGCTTCAACGCCCCGGTCGACGGCCCCGTGTACGCCCTCCAGGCCAGCCCCGACGGCTCCCGGCTCCTGATCGGGGGCGAGTTCACCTCCGTCGGGGGCGACACCACGGCCCGTGGCCTCGCCGCCCTCGATCCCACGACCGGGGCCCTCGACCCGTCGTGGCGCTCGTCGCTCAACGTCGACGGCGGGGCCCGACCGATCGTGTTCGATCTGGCGGTCGACGGCGGCAGTCTGTACCTCGGCGGACGCTTCGACACCGTGACCGGCCACCTCGGGGCCCACCGCAGTCGGCGGGTGGCCAAGGTGTCCCTGATCGACGGCCGCCCCGACACCGCCTTCACCGTCGACGCCACCGGCGGCGCCGTCCGAGCTTTGGCCGTGGCCCCCGACGGCTCGCGCCTCTACGCCGGCGGCGCCCATCACTCGGTGGACGACCGCCGAGACCAGGGAGGTTTCACCGTGCTCGACGCCGCCACCGGGTCGTCGCTTCCGGGGGCGATCTCGTGGAGCAACGCACAGTTGGCCAGCTGGTATCCCAACGTCTACGCCGTGGCCGCCGTCGGCGACCTGCTGTTCTTCGCCGGTGCCAACAACGCCATCCTCGTCTACGACGTGAACACCGGCCGGGAGATCGCCCGCCACTACGCCGACGGCGACTTCCAGCGGCTGTCGGTGGTCGGCGACCGGGTCTACGCCGGGGGACACTATTACCTCTACCACCGGGACCAGGACGGACGGATCACCGACCACCGCCGCATCACGGCCTACTCGGCCGCCACCGGCGACTTCATCCCCTCGTTCAAGCCGACGATCAGCGCCGACCGCTCGGGGGTGTGGGCCATCCACGGCGCCGCCGACGGTTGCCTCTGGGTGGGCGGCGACCTCACGTCGATGGCGGTCCAGGGCGGCGGCACCCGCTCGCTGGGCGGCCTGGCCAAGCTGTGCGACGACGGTCTGACCGGCGGCGTCGACACCGCACCGCCCTCGGCTCCGGCCGAGCTGGTGCAGACCCGGGCCGAGGACCGCAAGATCGTGATCCGGTACGGCGCCGCCTCCGACAACGTCGGGGTGGCGCGGTACGAGGTGCGCCGAGATGGGCAGGTGGTCGACATCGAGCCCCACACCTCGGCCCGGGAGTGGTTCGTCGACGGCGACCTGGCGCCGGGGACGACCTATCGCTACGAGGTGGTGGCCGTCGACGCCGCAGGCAACCGGGGACCGGCCGCCGTCCTCGACGCTGCAACGACCGGCGCTCCGCCGACACCCGATCCCGATCCCACGCCCGACCCCGACCCCGCGCCCGACCCCGTTCCCACGCCCGATCCCGATCCCACGCCCGATCCCGATCCCACACCGGACCCCGACCCGGCTGCTCCGCCGGCGCCGGAGGGGCTGCGATCCACCCGCCAGACCCGGGAGCGGATCGTGCTCAACTGGCAGCGGGTCGACGGTGCGGTGTCCTACGTGATCGAGGTGGAGACCGGGGCCGGGTGGGTCGAGGCCGGGACCAAGACCAGCCGGTGGTTCACCCATCTTCAACTCGACGCCGGTACCGAGTACCGGTACCGGGCGCGGGCCGTCGACGCCCAGGGGGCCCGAGGCGCGGCGTCGACCGTGCTGGCGGTGTCGACCAACCCCTGAGCCGGTCCGCCCGGCACCCCTGGGCGCCCGATGGTTGGTCGGTCCGGTTACGGCTGACCGCCCCGCTACGTCGGTCGGTGTCCGCGCGGCCTATCGTCTGCGGGGGATGAGGGCTCTGCGGTGCGCTAGGCGACGGGCTCCCGGGCGTGGGTTCGGGCCGGCGGCGGTCGTGCGTCGCGCCGCGGTATCGGTCGCCGTGCTCCTCGCCGTCGCCGCCTGCGCCGCCGACGACACCGAGACCGGCACCATCGTCCGTACCGCCGACGAGGTGCAGATCGTGTCGCCCGAGGAGGCGGCCCGCCTCTTGGAGGAGGGCCAGAGCCGGGCCGGTGACGCCACCCGGGTCGACGCCGCCACCGCATCGACGCTGGCGGTGACCGAGGCCAACCGGTCGTTCCAGGTCGAGCTGGGGACCGCCCTCACCATCTTCAACAGCTGCCTGGGCGACGCCGGGTTCGTCTTCGTCGGCATCCCGGGCCAGACCGACGACCCTCGGGCCGCTGAGGCGGGCTACCTCGGCGCCCTCATCTCGTGCAACAACGAGAGCGGGATCGGCAACCTCCTGGCCGAGCAGAACTCCCGTCAGGCCGAGCTCACCGCCGAACAGAAGACCTCGATCAACACCTCGGGCCGGGCCGTGTTCGAATGCCTGGTCGACCGGGGCTGGGACCTGGGCGAGCTCGTACCCAACCAGAACGGCATTCTCACCGCCAGCCGCTTCCCCGACGTCCCGGCCGAACGGCAGGACGAATTCCAGCGCGACCTCGACGAGTGCGGCTGGAACGACCTCGACCTGGGCTGACCATGGCCCCGCCCGTACCCCACGATCGACCACCGACCGGAGCAGAGCTGACCTGATGAGACGACTACTGGGCTGGCTGGTGTTTCTGGTGGCGGCGGGAGCGGGGGTGTGGGCCATCGTCGTGCTCACCGCCGACGACGGTGACGAGGCCGAGGAACAGATCATCGTCATCGACGAGGTCGGGCGGTCGACGCTCAGCGACACAGTGGTGGTGCGGGGCAACATCGCCCGGGAGGACCGGTTCACCGTGGCCGCCATCGGCTCCCAACGGGTCACCGCCGTGTCGGTTGCCGTCGACGGCGAGGTGGTGGCCGGCGACGAGCTGCTCCGCCTCGACGGGCGGCCGATGCTGGCCGTCGCCGGGGAGACCCCGTACTGGCGCCCCCTCGATCGCTTCGCCACCGACGGCCCCGACGTCGAGATGCTCGAGCAGTTCCTCGTCGACGAGGGCTACGACCCCGGCACGGTCAACCAGGACTTCTCCACCGTCACCGAGGACGCACTGGAGGCGTGGCAGGAGGATCACGAGTACCCGGTCGACGGCACGTTCCTCCCCACCGACGTGTCGGTGCAGGCGTGGCCGGCCCGGGTGGGCGAGGTGTTCGTCGAGGTCGGCGACGTCGTGTCGCCCTCCCAGCCACTGGTCGCCACCGTCGAGGCCGATCTGGCGGTGCTGGTGTCGATCGACGCCACCGACCGCAGCCGGCTCGCCGTCGGCCTCCCGGCCGCGATCACCGTCACCGCCACCGACGTCGAGTCGCCGGGCACGGTGACCGACCTGGCCGACGCCCCCGAGGTCGACCAGCAGGGCACGGAGCGCTACCAGGGTGAGATCCGGGTCGACGGTGCGCTCGATCTCGTCGAGGGTGCCGCGGTGCGGGTCGAGGTGACCCTGGCCGAGGTCACCGACGCCCTCGTCGTCCCCGTGGCCTCGGTGTCGCTCGACGGGTCGGGCAACGAGGAGGTCCGCATCCTGGCCCCCGACGGCACGATCGAACGGGTCCAGGTGGTGACCGGCCTGACCGAGGGGGCGCTGGTCGAGATCGTCGACGGCCTCGACGGCTCGGAGCAGGTCGTGGTCGAGGTCCGCCAGTGACCGACGAGGCCGACGGATCGGCCGACGACGGCGGCGCCCTCGACGGCGCCGTCGGTGGTGACGTCGGCTCGACCGATGTTCAGGCCGATACCGGGGCCGGCGGGCGGGCGGGGCCGCCGTTCATGGAGCTGCGCCAGGTCAGCCGCACCTACGGCGGCGCCGTTCCCGTGCACGCCCTACGCCAGGTCGACCTGACGATCGATGCCGGCGAGTTCGTGTCGATCACGGGGCCGAGCGGCAGCGGCAAGTCCACCCTGCTCGGTCTCCTCGGTCTGCTCGACCAGCCGACCGACGGCTCGATCACCGTCGCCGGCGAGGACGTCACCGACGCCTCCGACGCCCGCCGCACCCGCCTCCGGGGCGAGGTGCTCGGCTTCGTGTTCCAGCAGTTCCACCTCATCCCGCACCTCACCGCCGTCGGCAACGTCGAGGCCGCCCTGCTCTACCGGGGCCTCAAGGCGGGCCAGCGGCGGGAGCGGGCGATGAGCGCCCTCGACCGGGTCGGCCTGCAGCCGAGGGCCGACCACCGACCGACCGAGCTGTCGGGCGGTGAGCAGCAGCGGGTGGCCATGGCCCGGGCCATCGTCACCGACCCCCGCATCGTATTGGCCGACGAACCCACCGGCGCCCTCGACTCGGCCAACGCCGACAACGTGATGGGCGTGCTGTCCTCCCTTGTCGACGATCGGACCGCCGTCGTCATGGTGACCCACGATCCCGAGTTGGCGGACCGGGCCGATCGCCGGGTCCGCATGCGCGACGGCGAGGTCGTCCGCATCGACGAGGGGGTGCCGTCGCCGTGAGGAACCTCGTCGATCTGCTGACCACGGCCGCCGCCGGCCTGTGGGCCCGACCGGCCCGCACCCTGCTCATCCTGCTCGGACCCATCATCGGCGTCGGGGCCATCGTGGCCGCCATCGGCCTCACCGAGAGCGCCAAAGGCGACGTGCGGGCCACCCTGGAGGATCTCGGCACCAACCTGGTCACGGTGCAGGCGTCGTCCGGGTTCCAGGGCACCCAGGGCCTGCCCCGGCTGCCCGAGGAGGCCGACGAGCGGTTGGAGCGGGTGTCCTTGCTGGAGAAGTCGGCGGTGGTCACCGAGCTGCCCGGCCTCCGGGTGCTGCCCCACGAGTCGGCCGAGGAGGCCTTCGAGGTGCTGCCGGTGTCGGTGCGGGTGGCCAACGAGGATCTGCCCGAGGTGCTCGAAGTCGATCTGACCTGGGGGCACTGGCTCAACTCGTGGGACGACCAGCCGGGTCACCGGACCGTGATCCTGGGGGCCGATACCGCCGCCCAGTTCGCCGTGCTCCCCGGCGAAACCCGGACCGTCCTGATCGACGACCGCCCCTACGGCGTGGCCGGGGTGCTCGACGAGGTGGTCCTGATCCCCACCTACAACCTGTCGGTGTTCATCGCCCCCGCGGCGGCGGCCGATGACTTCGGCAACGAGGGTGGCCCCACCGAGGCCGTCCTGCGGATCGCCGAGGGCGTGACCCTGCGCGACAGCGACGCCGACTTCCTCAACACCGTCCTCACCTACGGCGGCCCCGGCGGCATCGACCCTCCCACCGTGCCCACCGACGAGCTGGAGGCCACCGCCGCCGTCGATCAGACACTGCAGACCGTGGTGCTCCTGATGGGTGGTCTGGCCCTCCTGGTGGGCGGCCTCGGCATCGCCAACGTGTTGTCGATCTCGGTGCTGCAGCGCTCGGCCGAGATCGGGATCCGTCGCGCCGTCGGCCACACCCGGGCCCGCATCGCCGCCCAGTTCCTGTGTGAGGCCGCCGCCGTCGGCGTCGGTGGGGGCGTGATCGGGGCCGCCATCGGCGCCCTCATCGTGGTGGTCGGGGCCGACTGGCAGGACTGGGTGGTCGTGCTGCCCCCGGCGCTGTTGGCCGGTGCGGCCGGGCTGTCGGTGGTGGTGGCCCTCGTCGCCGGGCTGATCCCGGCGCTGAAGGCGGCCCGCCTGGAACCGCTGGAGACCCTCCGCCTGGGCTGAGCACGGCGATCGGCCGGCGGCGGTGGCCGCGGCCGCCCGCCCGGTCGTCGGTTCGCCGGGCCGCACGCCGGTCAGGGCAGGGTGAGGGTGCCGTCCAGCACGGTGACGGCGACGCCGGTCAGCTCCACCCGATCGCCGTTCAGGTGGACGCCGAGGCGACCGCCCCGGGCCGAACACTGGTGGGCCGACAGCTCGGTGAGGCCGAGCCGCTCTCCCCACAGCGGGCCGACGATGGTGTGGGCCGAGCCGGTGACCGGGTCCTCGGCGATCCCGACCCGAGGGGCGAACACCCGGCACACGTAGTGGGCGTCGCCCCCGTCGACGTCGCCGGCCGCGGTGGCGATGACGGCCCGGGTGTCGATCCCGCTCAGTGCGGTCAGGTCCGGATCGAGGGCCCGGACCGTGTCGGGCGAATCGACCACCGCCACCACGTCGAACGACGTGGCGACCTCGAGCACGGGGACACCGAGCGCCTCGGCCAGTCCGTCGACCGGGCCGGACGGCACCGGTGGGTTGGACGGGAAGTCCATGACCACGGCGTCGCCATCACGGCGGCAGATCAGCACCCCGCTCCGGGTGTGGAAGCGGATCTCGGGCCCGTCGACCAGTCCCTCGGAGAACAGGACGTGGGCCGTGGCCAGGGTGGCGTGACCGCACAGGTCGACCTCGGCCGCCGGGGTGAACCAGCGCAGGTCCCAGTCGCCGTCGGACCGGCGGGTGGGGAAGGCGGTCTCGGACAGATTCATCTCCAGCGCAAGACCCTGCCGGAACCCGTCGTCGAGGCCGCCCGCCCGTTCGTCGACGAGGGCGACGGCGGCCGGGTTCCCGGCGAAGGGACGATCGGTGAAGGCGTCGACCTGCACGATGCGGATGGACATGGCGGGACCTCAGACGTCGTAGGAGCGGGGGAAGGGGAAGTACGACATCCCCCACACGAAACCCAGCACCCCGGCGAGGCCGACCAGACTCTGCACGCCGGGCCGCTGGTCGATGTCGACAGGGGCGATGGCGATCGTGGCGGCGGTGCCCGCCACCAGGAAGAAGACGAGGGCGCCGAACAGACCCCGGATGATGGCGAGGAAGAAGTTGGCCACCTTGCGGCGGCGGCGACGGCGTCGGTTGCGGCGCTCGGTCCTGCGTCGCTGCTTGCGTTCGAGCTTGGCCAGGCGCCCGGCGGTCCGCATGTGCTCGCGGCTCCGCTCCCGGCTGATCTCGGCCGACCTCCGGTCGCCGGTGGCGGCCCCGTATCCGCCGGGCGCGGTGACCGGGTTGGGGGCGGGACCGGGTCCGGGCCCGCCCGTGACCGGTGGGGCCACACCGACCGGGGGCGCCGTCGTCGGCCGAGCACCGGGGACGCCGCCGGGCCCCTGACCGGGTGTGCGTTGCGGGCTGGGGGGCGGTCCGCCGGGAGCCCGGGCCCCGGGGACGAGGGTGTCGGGGCGGGGAGCGGCGGACGGGCCCGGCCGTTGAGGCGCAGCGGGGGCCTGGGTCGCCGGCGGGGACGGGCGGGCCGGTGGTGCGGTCTGGCCGCCTATCGGGGCCTGCTGCGGTGGGCGGCGACCGGCCTGGTCGGCCGTCGGGCCGATGGTCCCCGGGCCCGCCCCGGCAGCGGCGGCCGCCGGTGCGTGCGGCACCTGCCCCGGGGGCGTCTGTTGCGCAGGCCGTGGTGCCTGCGGGTTGTGCGGCGGGACCGGTGCACCGGGCGCGCCCGCCGTCGGACCGGGGCCGGCATCGGCCGGGTTCACCGGGTTCGGGCCGGGAGCGGCGGGTGTCGGACCGTAGGGCCCGGCGGGGCCGGGCCGGCGGGCCGCGGGCCCTGGCTCACGCCGACGGCGTCGACGCTCGGCCTTGGCCGCCCGTTCGGCTGCTCGCTCCTCGGCCTTGCGGGCGGCGTCGCGCTGCTCGGCCTCGGCCTGGGCCCGGGCGGCGGCGATGATGGCGTTGGGGTGGGCTCCGGCGGCCGGGTACGGGGCGGCTCCGTGTTCGGGGGCCAGGCCGGGTGGGGGAGCGGGGTTGTCGGCTCGGGCCCCGGGGGCGAAGGAGACCGGCTCGATCCCGGTGTGGGGGATCTCGGTCTGGTACTCGGTCCTGGCCGGGACCGGACCCCCGATCCGGGTCGGGTCGAGGGCGGCGGTGGTGGCGTCGTGGCGGGCGATCGGAGGCGGTTGTCCGACCGCGCCGTCGGCGGCGTAGGCCTCCACCAGGAGCTCGCACCACGCCTCGGCCGTCGGCGGCCGCTGCTCCCGATCGATGGCGAGCGATCGGGTCAGCACGGCCAGCATGTCGGTCGAGAGGTCGGCCGAGGTCAGATCGAGGCGATCGGGGTGCCGGCCAGTGGTGAACTCGGCCACCACCACCGTGGCGGAGAAGAGGTCGGCCCGGACGTCGGGCTTGCCGTCGGTGACCGCCTGCTCGGGGGCCATGTAGCCCTCGGTGCCGCCGCCGACCGTGACCCCGGACGCCCCACCCCTGATGTCGCGGGCCAGGCCGAAGTCGGCCAGGACCAGGCGCTCGTCGTCGTCGATGAGCTGCAGCGGCAGGAAATCGGGGTCGCCGTCGGTGCGGAAGAGGAGGTTGCTTGGCTTGATGTCGCGGTGGACCACGCCTTTGTCGTGGATGGCCGTCATGCAGGCCCCGAGTTCGGTGATGAGCCGGATCAGATCGTCACGGCTCGGTCGCCCGGTGCGCACCACCCGCTGGCGCAGCGTGCCCCGGGGGGCGAGTTCCATCACCACGAAGGGACGCCCGTCGTCGGTCTCGCCCAGGTCGAACACCCCGATGAGTCGCTCGTTGCCCAGGCGGCGTGCCACCCGGGCCTCGGCCACGAACCGCTGGCGGACGACGGTGTTGGCGCTGTGGTTCTCGGCCAGGACCTTGATCGCCACCTCCGACTCGAGTTCGGGGTCCCAGGCGGCGTAGACCGAGGCGAAGCCACCGACCCCGATCCGCTGACGTACCTCGTAGCGGCCGAAGTTCGACGGGGTCGAGAGGTTGCCGCCGGCTATCACCCGGTCGAGCTTCATCGTCTGGTCGAAACGACGACGGTTCGGGTCGGGGAGCACGGGCGTCTCGGGGCCGATGTCGTCGTTGTTCGGCTCCTCGCTCATCGTGTCCCGTCCGGTCCCTCCGCTGCCTGGGTCGATAGTAGTACCGGGTGGCCGCAGGCCAGGGTCCGGTTGGCCTCGGAACCGCAGGAAAGCCCGGCCGGGGGCGGCGGCGCGCCGGTCTAGAGTGACAACCAGTGGGGCCTGTAGCTCAGTGGTTAGAGCAGGCGACTCATAATCGCTCGGTCGCGGGTTCGAACCCCGCCGGGCCCACCACCACCGTCGCCGCCCCCGTCTTCGGGCCTGGCCGACGGGCTCTCGTCGCCGAATCAGGCAAAGAACACCACCCTGGGGTGCAACGCCGTCGGCCTGGTGGACATGAGGGGGTGATGAACGAGTACAGCGACCAGACCCGACATGCCGTCACTCCCCGGTGGCCGGCGGAGGACGACCTCGCAGCGGACCGATCGACGTCGGTTCGAGCGGGGCGTGGCATGACGAGGGCGGTGTTGGCCGCCGCCATACTGGTCGCCGCCGTTCTGAGCGGAGGCGCAGCCATCGCCAACACGGGCGACTCGGCGGCCTGCACCACCCGGGGCCACAGCTATGCCGAGGCCCGGGCCGCCTACGACGAGGAGTGCGGCCGACGACTGGCCGAGTGCGAGCGGTCCGGCGCCGGATACGCCTGCTCCAGCGATCCGATCGAGATCCCCGACGGCACCTGCCACGCCGTCGGCGACACCTACGACGCAGCTCGGGACGCCTACCATCAGGACTGCGTGGCGCCGCTGGTCGATTGTGACCGGAGCAACCCGGGCTTCGTCTGCGCCGGCCATCGGATGTCCGGCGACACGGCGGTGGCGCTGATGGCTGAGGCGATGGCGGGTGCCGGACCGCAGCCGACCACACCGCCGTCGGTCGGCCCGCCGACCACGTCCCAGCCCACCTCGACCACGGCGACCACCTCGCCGCCCGCCGATCCGCCCGGCGGCGACCAGCCGGACGCCCCACCGACGGGCGAGCAGGCCGCCGATGGTCCGGTCGCCCCGCCGACCATCGACGTCGCGCCGCCGACGCCCGTCGAGCAGGCGGACTGCGCCGTGATCGCCTTCGAGGCCGAGGCGTTCGACCCGATCGGGGCCTGGTCGGTCCAGACCGCGCCGGACGCCTCGGGCGGCGCGTACCTCATCTGGGAGGGTCTCAACCCCGGCGGCAACACCAGGACGCCGACCGATGTCATGCGTCTCCGATTCACCGTGACGACCCCCGGCACCTACCGCTTCTCCTGGTCGATGCAGCAGCTTCCGGCGTCGGTCCCCGGTGATCGGGCCAACGACAGTTGGGTGAACTTCCCGGACGCCGATCGATTCGGTCCGATCGGTGGCGGCACCTACCCGGGGCTGATCAAGGTCTACGGCAACTCGAAGAACGCGTTCCGTTACGGGGCCACCGCCGAGTCCAACCACAAGCACAGCCGGATCGGGGTGCGGTTCGATCGGGCCGGCACCTACACCATGGAGCTCGGGGGCCGCTCCCACGGTCATGCCCTCGATCGGATCGTACTCTACGAACAGAGCCTCAGCGTCGACCGGGACACCGGGGTCACCTGCGACCGCGGGGAACAGAGCGCTCCGCAGGTTCCCGGCCCGGCACCGGTCACGACGGTGCCGACCGTCCAGACGACGCCCCCCGGCCCCTCGGCACCCCCGGCGACCTCGGGACCCTTCGACCCCTCGACCGACCTCCTGTCGCTGCACTTCGACCACGCGCCGGACAAGGACGACGGGCACGCCGCCGTCGCCGGGCGGGAGCTGGCCACGGCGCTGGGGCTGGAACCGTGGGTCATCGGAGGCGCCTACGCCGAGCGGATCCCGGACAAGTACAACCCTGGGTCCGAGGCCGTGATGCGGGCGGCCTGGGGCGACGGTTGGGTGAACGCCCATCGGGATCGCGCCGGCGCCGTTCGTCGGACCGCCGACCGCTGGCAGCAGGTGCTCTCAGCCGGTGGTGACATCTGGGTGGCCGAAGGGGGCCACGCCGACCTGACCGCCGACGTGGTGCGCGAGCTCAAGGACCGGATGCCGGGCCTGGCCACCCGCAACCGGATCCACGTGGTCCAGCACAGCGAGGTGAACGAGTCGGTGAGCAACAAGACCGACCTCGGCTACGTGCGGTCCAACACCGACTACATCAAGATCGACAACGGCAACTATCCCGACAACGGCACCGCCGACTTCACCGGTGGTCGCAACAACACCCGGTTCATCAACTGTGCGCTGGGGGGTCGACACGGCGACGCCTGGCAGGCGGCGTTCACCTACCTGGATCCGTACAAGGACAAGCTCGACTTCTCCGACACCGTCGAGGCGCTCCACATCGTCGGCATCGGTCTCGGGCGGGTCGCCGACGTCCACGACTTCTCCGAGGTGGTGATGGGTTGCTGACCCGCCGCCGGAGCGGTATCTGTTGGCCGGAGCGGGCGACGGCGTGGCGCGGACGAACATGAGAGATGGATGAAGCGGATTCTGACTCGGCACAGCGTGGCCGGCCGGCGAGCAGGTGGGTGACCGGCGACGCCCTTCGGGGCGTGGCCGGTCGGCCGAGCGCGAGTTCGACCGGCTGTACCAGGCCCACGTCGGTGCGGTGGCGGCCTTCGCCCTGCGGCGGGCGAGCCACCACGACGCCGCCGACGTCGTGGCCGATTGCTTCGTGGTCGCCTGGCGTCGTTTCGAGGAGATCCCGGCCGAGCCCGACACCAGGGCGTGGCTGATCGGGGTGGCCCGGAACGTGTTGGCCAATCAGCGGCGAGGTCGCAACCGACAACACCGTGTGGCGACCAAGCTGGCGGCCACGTTCCGTTCCGACATTCCCGCACCCGTGATCGAGCACCGGGAGGATCTCGGCCAGGTGGCGGCCGCCCTCCAGCTCCTGTCGCCGGCCGATCGCGAACTGTTGTTACTGGTGGCCTGGGACGGTCTCACCCCCAGGGAGATCGCCATCGCCACGGATGCGAACGTCGCCACCGTCCGCAGCCGATTGCATCGGGCCCGCAAACGCCTCGAACGAGCCGGGAGGCGTCGGGATGGGGAGCCGGGCGACGCCGAAGTCCTCGGAGGAAGAAAGTTGGGAGGTGTGGGATGACGAAGGACAGGTTTGACCTGCTGCGACAGCTCGACCCGGTCGACGCCGACGGTGTCGAGGCATCGTTGGCCGCCCGGGGTCTGACCGGCCTCGGGCCCGAGCTGCGGGCCGAGGCCGACCTGGGCGAGGTGGCGGCGCAGGCGGAGATCGCATCGCCACGCCACCGAGGCCGACCGGGTCGGAGCTGGCTGGCGGCGGCGGCCGTGGCGGCGGTGTCCGCCGGGATGCTGCTGGCCGTCGGCGTCGGCCGCCCCGATCAGGTCACGACGATCGGCCCCGCCGTCACCGGCGACGTCGAGGAGCAGCCACCGGTGGCGTCGACGCCCGAGCCGCCGGCCCCGACGATCGACCCGACGGAGGCCGACGCCGGCGATCCTGCGGCGGAGACGGCGTCGACCGCCGCCACCACCCCCTCCTCGACGCCGGCCACCAGCGACACGACGGGGGCGCCGGCCGAGGGCCCGGTCTGCCCGGTCGTGGTGGAGATGGAGGAGGCCGAGCTGACCGGAGCGTGGCGGGTCGTCGAGGACGAGGCGGCGTCGGGCGGCGCCTACCTGACCTGGGAGGGGCTGGAGCCCGGCCGGGAGCGCAACGAGCCGGCCGACACCATTGCGCTCTCGGTCGACATCCCGAACCCCGGTCAGTACGGCTTCGCCTGGGCGGTGCGGCAACCGGAAGGGGCGGCCGATGATCGAGGAAACGACAGCTTCGTCGACTGGCCGACCGCCGAACGCTTCGGCCCGCCCGACGGCGGGCCTTCGAACCCACCTCTCCAGATCATCGGGAACACCGGGGATGTATTCGCCTTCCGGGCGACGGCGATCGACGAGGGTCGGTCGTATCAGCCGGTCGTCGAGTTCGATCGGTCGGGGGTCCACCGGATCGAGGTCAGCGGTCGTTCACACGGCCACCAGATCGACCGCGTTCTGGTGTTCCCGATCGAGCTGACCCGGTTCGAGGCGGAGAGGGCCCTCGACCGCTGTACCGGCTGACCTGCCATCACCTCCGACTAGGAGGCCCCCGAGGGCGGCGCGATCGTCGAGGGCGGGAACCGGACTGCTACCTTCCGTCTTGTAGTCGGAGCGCGCAGCTTCGACGACCAGTCCGACCGCAGAGAGGCCCATCATGAGCACGCCGACCACGCCCGACCTCGCCATCAACATCGGTATCGACGACACCGAACGCCACGAGATCGCCGCGGGGCTCTCGCGCCTCCTGGCCGACACCTACACGCTCTATCTCAAGACGCACAACTACCACTGGAACGTCGTCGGTCCCATGTTCAACACCCTGCATCTGATGTTCGAGACCCAGTACAACGAGCTGGCTCTCGCCGTCGACGAGATCGCCGAGCGCATCCGGGCCCTGGGGGTGCACGCCCCCGGCACCTACCGCCAGTACGGCGAGCTGTCGTCGATCCCCGAGGACGACGAGGTGCCCGACGCCATGGCGATGGTGCAACGACTGGTCGAGGGCCAGGAGTCGGTCGTCCGGACGGCGCGCTCGGTCTTCCCGGTGGCCGAGCGGGCGGGCGACGAGCCGACGGCCGACCTGCTGACCCAGCGGATGCTGGTCCACGAGAAGACGGCGTGGATGCTGCGGAGCCTCCTCGCCTAGCACGCCATCCCGGCCCAGCCGTGAACCGGTCCGGCGCCGTCGGGCGTAGCGCCCGACGGGAGGTCGATGACGGCCGCGCACCGATGGTCGACCGATGGCTCGATCGCGGTGCCGGAGGCCGGTTTTGTGGCCGCCTGAGCAGCGCGGGCGGTGTGGCGTACGCCACAATGGAGCCCTATGGCGAACCTGGGGGAACAGGTGGGCGAAGGGCGGACGTCCGTCGTCTACGAGTACGGCCCAGGGGCCGTGGTCAAGGTCCCGAAGCCGCACATTCCCGACGAATGGGCCGAGCTCGAGGCCCGTCACACCGCCGAGGTCCACGCTGTCGGCGGTCCGGCCCCGGCCGTCCATGACGTGGTCGAGGCGCAGGGCCGGACGGCTCTCGTCCTCCAACGCATCGACGGGCAGCCGCTCTGGGATCTGATGCGGCGCAATCCCAAGGACGAGGCCTACTGGATGGCGGCCCTCGCCGCTCTGCAGCGCCGCATCCACCGCCTCGATCTCCCGCCCAGCCTGCCCGACCTGGTCGGCCGCATGCGGAGCAAGGTCCAGAGCCTTCGCCCGCTGTCCGAGCCCGAGCGGGTGGCCGCCCTCGATCTGGTCGACCAGCTGCCCCGGGGGGCCGCCGTTCTCCACGGCGACCTCCACCCCGGCAACGTGATCGTCACCGACAAGGGCCTGGTCGCCATCGACTGGTTCGACGTGTCGATCGGCCACCCGATGGCCGACGCCGTGCGGACCTCGCTCCTGATCCGACCGGTACCGGGCAGTGCCGTCGTCCACCTGCCGGGGGCCGACGTCCTCACCCTCGACACGATGCAGCGCTACCACCAGGCGGAGTTCCCGGAGTGCGACTGGACCGGCGCCCGGTGGTGGGCCGCCATCGCCCTCAGCCGCCTGACCGAGGCGGCCGAGGTCCACGAACGCGATCTCTGGGCCCTGTGGCGGCGCTATGCCGCCGACCCGGCGGCCCGCCGCCAGAGCCTCTCGGGCGGCTCACGCTAGGGAGCCGACCAGCCGCTGCAGATCGTCGGCCACCGAGGGGGTGGCGGCCAGGTTCAGCGAGAGATCGTTCGCCGCCGGCAGCACGACGGTGGCGCCCGCCCGCTCGGCGATCAGGGCCCCGGCGGCGTAGTCGTAGAGCTTGGTGTCCTGCTCGAAGTAGGCGTCGAGACGACCGGCGGCCACCCAGCACAGGTTGAGGGCGGCCGATCCCATGCAGCGGATGTCCCGGCAGCGGGGGAGCAGCCGGGCGAGCGTTTCGGACTGACGGCGGCGGCGCTCGGCGTCATAGCTGAAGCCGGTGCCGATCAGCGACTCGGCCAGCGAAGACTGCCCGCTCACCTCGATGGTACGCCCGTCGAGTTGGGCCGGTCCTTGGTCGTGGGCCGAGAACACCTCGCCCCGCAACACGTCGGCCACGGCGCCGGCCACCACCACGCCGTCGATGGCGGCGGCGACGCTGACCGCCACAACCGGCAGGTCGTAAAGGAAGTTCACGGTGCCGTCGATGGGGTCGACGATCCAGCGGATGCTGTTGTCGCCGCCCTCGTCGTCGAGCTCCTCACCCTCCACCGTGGAGCCGGGGCAGCGGGCCAACAACTCGGAGCGGATCAGGCGTTCGGAGTCGACGTCGGTCTCGGTGACCACGTCGGTGGGGGAGCTCTTCGTCCCCGAGGCCCGGGCCACCCCGACGTTGGAGTGCACGAACCCGGCGGCCAGGCGGACCACGTCGGCGGCCACGTGTTCGAGATGTTGGGCGGGGGTGAGACTCACCGCAGGGTGCTCACGTCAGCCGGACGGTCGTCCCGGTCGCCTCGATCTCCTCGGTTATGCGGGGGTCGAGCTCGCTGTTGGTGATCAGCACATCGATGTCCGACCAGCGGGCGAACCGCATGAAGTGATCGGCGTTGAACTTCGAGTGGTCGACGAGCGCCACCACCCGGCGGGCGGCCCGGATCATGGCCGACTTGAGCGCCGCCTCCTCCGGGTAGGGCGTGGTGAGCCCGGTCTGCGGGGTGGCGGCGTCGGAGGAGATGAAGAGCGTGTCGGCCCGCATCGGCTCCACGGCGGCCACGGCGTTGGAGTCGACCATGGCCTGGGTGTTCTTCCGCACCTTGCCCCCGATCACGATCACGTCGAGCGAGTCGTGCTCGGCCAGGCAGTGGGCCACGGTCAGCGAGTTCGTCACCACCTGCAGGGTGTGGATGCCGGTGATGGTGCGGGCGAAACGGGTGAGCGTCGAGCCGGAGTCGATGATGATCGTGCCGCTGTCGGGCAGTTCATCGATGGCGGCCACGGCCAGGCGGCGCTTCTCGTCGTCGTTCTTCTTGTTGCGGACCGACAGCAGCGGCTCGAAGACCGGCGACTCCCACGGCACGGCACCGCCGTGCACCCGACGCAGCAGCTTGCGCTTCTGCAGCTCCGACAGATCCCGGCGGATGGTCTCGGTGGTGACGCCGAAACGGTCGGCCAGCTCGGCCACCTCGGCCCGGCCGTTCTCCATCGTCACCGAGATGATCTCGCGCTGACGCTCCTGTTGGAAGAGGATCGGTTGGCCGGGGCCGTCAACGGTAGACATGGTGATCAGCGCAGCGCACCGTTGATGGCGGCGGCAACGCCTTCCTTTCGCAGTGTGAGGAGGGCTGCTTCGAAGGACCGGGAGAACCGCTGGTCGTTGCGCAGGTCGGCATCGAACACCTGCTCGAAGTCGAGGAAGGCCGTCGGCGCGTCGATGGCACGCTTGGCGTGTGACACGGCCTCCTCCAGGTTTGGATCCGCAGCCGGCTGGATCGGCCGACCTTCGGCGTCCACCCGCCCAAGGTACTGACACCATGCGGCCAAGGCCAATGTCGACAATTCGATCGGACCGTCGGCGGCCAGCTGGGCCCGGATGGTGGGGATCAGGAACTTGGGGAACTTCACCGAGCCGTCGAGGCAGAGCCGACTGACCTGGTCGGCTACGCCCGGGTTGCTGAAGCGCTCCACCAGGGAGTCGCAGTAGTCGTCGAGGTCGATACCCGGCACCGGCGGAACCATCGGCTTGGCCTCCCGGGCGAGGAACTCGCGGACATAGGTGCCGATGTGCTCGGCCGCCATGGCGTCGTGCACGCCCTCGATGTCGTCCAGGGCGGCGAGGTAGGAGAGGCAGCTGTGGGCGGCGTTGAGCAGCCGCAGCTTCATCAGCTCGTAGGGCTCGACGTGATCGGTGATGATGACGTCGATCTCCTCCAGCGGGAGGCGGTCGCCGGCGAAGTCGTCCTCGATCACCCACTGGGTGAACGGCTCGGTGACCACCGGCCACCGGTCGGTGTACCCGTGCGCGTCCTCGAGCCATCGGCGATCGTCGTCGGTGGTGGCCGGGGTGATGCGGTCGACCATGCTGTTGGGGAACGTCACGTTGGCCCTGATCCACCCGGCCAGCTCGGGATCGTGCCGACCGGCGACGCCGAGGGTGGAGGTGCGGGAGGCGTTGCCGTTACCGATGATGTTGTCGCAGCTGAGGACGGTCACCGGACCGGCCCCGGCGGCCCGGCGCCGATCGAGCCCGGCCACGATGGCGGCGAAGGCGCTGTGGGCGGCGGCGGTCGGCAGCCGGGGGTCGAAGGCGCCGGTGGCGTCGTCGATCGGGTAGCCGCCCTCGGTGATGGTCAGCGACACGATCTGGGTGTCGGGGTCGGCGATACGGGCCACGACGGGCTCCAGGTCGTCGATCCCCAGGACGAAGTCGGTGATGCTGCCGATGATCCGAACCTCGGTGGATTCCGCCGCGCGGATGATCATGGAATAGAGGTGGTCCTGGGCATCGAGGGCCTCGGCCATGCGGACGTCGCCGGGGAGGATCCCGGCGCCCACGATCGACCAGCCCTGCAGGCCGGCCCGGCACAGCTCGTCGACATACAGCGCCAGGTGGGCTCGGTGGAAGCCGCCGACGCCGATGTGCACGATCGCCGGACGCAGTGCGCTGCGGTCATACGTCGGACTGGAGACCCCCAGCGCAGCGCTCGAGGCGGCAGTCAACGATGTCGGATCCGTCTGTGGCACGGTGACACCGTATAGCAACACAAATCAACGTGCGAGCACCACAGAGAACAAAACAAATCCAAGTCTTGTATGTGACTTCGGGTTGAAATGGAACTTCAGTCCAACTAAACACATACCCGAGCGGGGGTGCTGTGCCTTCCGCCATGTCTGTTTACAGGGGAGTACCAAACTATGTTCGGTAGTAGAGGCCCTAAGGGGTCGCGGTGGCTCAAGCTCCTGAGCTTGCTCGCCGCTCTTGCACTCGTCGCCGCCGCCTGCGGCAGCGACGACGATGACGCCGCCGATGACGATTCGTCGGCGTCCGCCTCGGAGGCCGACGACGCCAGCGCGTCGGCTTCGGAGGCCGACGACGAAGACGCCATGGAGGACGAGGGCGAGGGCGACTCGGGCGAGGCCCGCGAGATCAACGTCGCCATCGTGGGCAACCCTCACCTCGAGAACATCGCCGACCTGACGCCGGAGCTGTTCACGGCGGAGACCGGCATCACCGTCAACTACACCATCCTCGAAGAGCAGACCCTGCGGGAGATCACCACCCGTGAGGTCGCCACCGAGGGCGAGCAGTTCGACGTGGTCCAGATCGGCATGTTCGAGACGCCGCAGTTCGGCGCCAACGGCTGGCTGCTCGGCCTCAACGAGTACGCCGCCAACGATCCCGACTACAACGTCGACGACCTGATCCCGGCCGTGCGCAACGGTCTGTCGGTCGACGGCGAGCTGTACTCGGCTCCGTTCTACGCCGAGTCCTCGTTCCTCATGTACCGCCAGGACGTCCTCGATGAGGCCGGTCTCACGATGCCCGACGCTCCCACCTGGGACGAGGTCGCCGAGATCGCCCGCGCCATCGACACCGACGACATGGCCGGCATCTGCCTCCGTGGTAAGCCCGGCTGGGGTGACCTCGGCGCTGCCTTCACCACCGTGCTGAACACCTTCGGTGGCACCTGGTGGGCGGCCAACGACGACGGCTCGATCGGCGCTTCGCAGGTCGACCAGCCCGAGTTCGCCGAGGCCCTCAACTTCTACGTCGATCTCCTCAACGACGCCGGCGAGGATGACGCTGCCAACTCGAGCTTCAACGAGTGCCTGACCCTGTACCAGAACGGCGAAGTCGCCATGTGGTACGACGCCACCGTCGCCGCCGGTCTCCTCGAGGCCGACGACAGCCCGGTCAAGGGTCTGAACAACTTCGCTCTGGCTCCCACCAACGTCACCGACGCCTCCGGCTGGCTCTGGGCCTGGACCCTGGCCATCCCGGTCACCGCTGCCGATCCCGACACCGCCTGGGAGTACATCTCCTGGGCCACCGGTCCGGAGTACCTCCTCGAGCAGGCCCCTGAGGCCCTCGACGGTGGCTGGCCGGCCGTGCCCCCGGGCACCCGTCAGTCCCTCTACGAGAACGCCGACTACCTGGCCGCCTCGGAGTCCTTCGCCACCAAGACGCTGGACGCCATGCTCGCCGCTCCCATCGACAACCCCGGCACCACGCCTCGCCCCGGTCTCCCCGGTGTGCAGTACGTGGGTGTGCCTGAGTTCCAGGACGTCGGTACCCGATGCACCGAGCAGTTCTCCGCTGCGATCGCCGGTTCGGTGAGCGTCGATGACGCCATCGCCGCCTGCCACGAGATCGCTCAGGAAGCCGAGAGCTAAACAGCAAGCAGTAGCTAGTACGTAGTACACATATGGGCGGCCGGCGCTACCGGCGTCGGCCGCCCATATGACTTAGCGGGAGGAGCATCAGTTGACGTCGGCAGTCCCGGACCGGCAAGCCGAGGTGGAACGCATCCAGCGCCGTGAGGCGTGGAAAAGACGACTGCCGCTCCTACCCGCTCTTCTCTTCACCATCATCGTCACCCAGGTGCCGTTCGTCTTCAGCCTGTACTACAGCCTGACCGAATGGGAGCTCCTGTCGCCCGATCCCCGGCGGTTTATCGGTCTCGGCAACTACGTCGAGCTCGTCGGGGATCGATTCTTCCGAGAGACCATCTGGACCAGCGTCCTGATGACGGTCTCGGCGGTGCTCCTCTCGCTCCTCGTCGGGCTGGGGCTTGCCGTCCTCCTCGACCGTAAATTCCCTGGTCAGGGGCTCGTGCGGACGTTGTTGATCACCCCGTTCCTCATCATGCCGGTCGTCGCAGGCAACATCTGGAAGACCCAGATGTTCAACGCCACGTTCGGCATCATCAACAACGTCCTCGAATGGCTGGGATTCGAGTCGGTCGAGTTCGTCTCCCGATTCCCGTTGTTCTCGGTCGTCGTCGTCCTCGTCTGGCAATGGAGCCCGTTCATGATGCTGATCATGCTCGCCGGTCTCCAGGGTCAAGACGCATCCGTGCTGGAGGCGGCCCGGGTCGACGGTGCCAGCACCCGATCGATCTTCTTCCAGATCACGCTTCCCCAGCTGCGGCCCTACATCGAGCTTTCGGTGCTGCTGGGATCGATCTACTTGATACAAACCTTCGACCAGATCCTGGTGCTCACCGCTGGTGCGGTCGGCTCGAAGAACGTGCCGTTCTTCGTCTACCAGGAGTCCCTCGGCACCAACCCGAGCTACGGCGAGGCCTCGGCCTATTCGATCGTCGTGGTGATCGCCTCGATCATCATCGCCACGTTCGGCCTGCGAGTACTGTCCAATCTCCTGGAAGGCGAGGCCCCGGCATGAGCGGCTCCAACACCGGACCCATCGTCGGCGGCAACCGGGCCGTCGGCCATGCGATCAGCCTCGGCACGTGGTTGATCGCCCTGCTCTTCTTCTTCCCCATCTTCTGGATGGTGCTGACCGGGTTCAAGACCGACGCCGACGCCCACGCCGGCCAGTCGCTGTTCTTCTCTCCGACCCTCGAGTCCTACAACGAGGTGCTGGAGTCCCAGGAGGGTCAGTTCAACGCCACCGGGATCGACGGGGCGTTCGCCGTGTCGGCCTGGACGTCGGTGGTCTCGACCTTCGTCGTGATGCTGTTGGCGATCCCGGCCGCCTACTCGCTGGCCATCCGCCCGGTGGCGAAGTGGCGGGATGTGCTGTTCTTCTTCATCTCGACCAAGTTCCTGCCGGTGGTGGCGGCCATCCTGCCGCTGTTCTTCATCGCCCGTTTCCTCGACCTGCTCAACAGCCGCCTGCTGCTGATCATCCTCTACACGGCGATGAATCTACCCCTGGCCATCTGGATGCTTCGGTCGTTCTTTGCCGAGGTGCCCAAGGAGCTCATCGAAGCGTCCCAGATGGACGGAGCCAAACTCCTGGGCCAGATCCGGTCGGTGATCCTGCCGATCGCCGCCCCCGGGCTGGCCGCCACCGCACTGCTGTGCCTGATCTTCGCCTGGAACGAGTTCTTCCTCGCCATCCAGCTCAACCTCCTCGACGCCCGGACCGTCCCGAACTGGGCCTTCAGCGCCGTCTCCACCCGAGACCTGTTCCTCGGTCGTCTGTCGGCGGCCTCCACCCTCGCCACCCTCCCCGTCGTCATCGCCGGCTGGGTGGCCCAGAAACGCATGATCCGTGGTCTTGCCATGGGTGCGATCAAGTGATCGCCCCCACCCCAGCTCAGGAGACGAACCGATGGCCCAGGTGACCTACGACTCGGCTTCCCGCATCTACCCGGGAACCGAGAACCCCGCAGTCGACCAACTCGACCTGCACATCGACGACGGCGAGCTCCTCGTGCTCGTCGGCCCGTCGGGTTCGGGCAAGTCGACGGCGCTGCGCATGCTGGCCGGCCTGGAGTTCGTCGATCGGGGCTCGATCCTCATCGACGGCAACGATGTGACCCTCACGCCGCCCCAGGACCGCGACATCGCCATGGTGTTCCAGAACTACGCCCTCTATCCGAACATGTCGGTGGCGGCCAACATGGGCTTCGCCCTCAAGCAGCAGGGCGTGCCGAAGGAAGAGCGACAGGAGCGGGTGCTCGAAGCGGCCCGGATTCTCGACCTCGAGGAGTTCCTGGAGCGCAAGCCGAAGAACCTGTCGGGCGGTCAGCGTCAGCGCGTCGCCATGGGGAGGGCCATCGTGCGCCAGCCCCAGGTGTTCCTCATGGACGAGCCGCTGTCCAATCTCGACGCCAAACTCCGGGTCCAGACCAGAACCGAGCTGGCCGATCTCCAGGCCCGCCTCGGGGTGACCACGGTGTATGTGACCCACGATCAGGTCGAGGCCATGACCATGGGCCACCGGGTGGCGGTGCTCAACTTCGGGCAGCTCCAGCAGGTCGACGCCCCGAAGACCCTCTACAACCGCCCGGCCAACAAGTTCGTGGCCGGCTTCATCGGGTCGCCGGCGATGAACCTGCTCGATGCCGAGACGGTGGACGGCAAGCCCGGGCTGGCCGGCGCCGTCGTCCCGCTCAGCCCGGAGCAGACCGCAGGTGCCGACGGGATGGATCCCGGCCGGCTCAGCGTGGGCGTCCGCCCCGAGCACCTCGCCATCGGCGAGGGGGCCATGGCGGGCAAGGTGACCGTGGTCGAGGAGCTCGGTTCCGAGTCGTTCGTCCACGTCGCCGTGCAGCACCGCGGTGAGCACGCCACCCTCGTCGTCCGGGACGAGGGCGATACCACCGCCGCCCGTGGCGATCACGTGAAGGTCGGGTTCGATGGTCCCGTCCACGTGTTCGGCGCCGACGGTGAGCGCGTCGGGGACTGATTCCTCTCCCAGGCCCCGGATTCCGGGGTTTCTCCGACGCCTGACGGGCGGTCTCCGGTTCCGGCCGGCGGCCGCCCGTCGGCTGCTCCGGCCCCGACGAGGCGGAGGTCACGTCGAGGGTTGACCTTCCAGCCCGCTGGAATCCGTAGGCTGGTTACGTGGCAGCTGTTCCAGGTACAACCGAGACCTCCGGCGGCGAACTCGCCGGTACCAGCACCGTCCTCACCATCGAGGGCATGTCGTGTGGCGCCTGCGTGGCCCGGGTGGAGAGCGGGCTCGACGCCGTCGATGGCGTGACCGACGTGCGGGTCAATCTGGCCACCGCCCAGGCCACGGTGATCCACGACGACGATCTGGCCCCCGACGTGCTTGCGGTGGCCGTCCGCGCCACCGGCTACAAGGTGGTCGACGCCGACGACGGCGATGACCTCGAACGCCGCCGCGAGACCGATTTCCTCCGACGGCTCGTCGTCGCCGCCGTCCTGACCGTGCCGATCATGGCGCTGTCGATGATCCCGGCCCTGCGGTTCGGCGGCTGGGAGTGGGTGGTGGCGGCGCTGGCCACCCCGGTCGTCTTCTGGTCGGGGTGGACGTTCCACCGCACCGCCGTCCTCAACCTCCGGCACCGGGCCACGACGATGGACACCCTGGTGTCGATGGGCTCGACGGCGGCCTGGCTGTGGTCGGCAGTGGTCCTGGTCGGCGACATCGACGGCGGGCACATCTACTTCGAGACCGGCGCCGTCATCATCACGCTCATCCTGCTCGGGAAGTACCTGGAGCTCCGGGCCCGCCGCCACGCCGGCGACGCCATCCGGGCCCTGGCCGATCTCGGGGTGAGCGTCGTCCGCCTGGAGGACGGCTCCGAGATCCCGGCCGACCAACTGGCCGTCGGTCAGCGCTTCCTGGTGCGGCCGGGGGAGCGGATCGCCACCGACGGGGTGGTGGTCGACGGCCGCTCGGCCGTCGAGCAGTCGATGATCACCGGCGAACCGGTGCCGGTCGAGGTCGGGCCGGGAGACGACGTCGTCGGCGCCACCGTCAACACCAACGGCGCCCTCACCGTCGAGGCGACCCGGGTCGGAGCCGAGACCACCCTGGCCCAGATCATCCGGCTCGTCGACGAGGCCCAGGGGGGCAAGGCCGACGTGCAGCGCCTGGCCGATCGCATCGCCGGCGTGTTCGTACCGCTGGCCATGGCCGCCTCCGCCCTCACCCTGGTCGGTTGGCTGGTGGCCGGGCAGCCGGCGGCCGACGCCTTCACCGCCGCCGTGGCCGTGCTCATCATCGCCTGCCCCTGCGCCCTGGGCCTGGCCACCCCGCTGGGGATCATGGTCGGGACCGGTCGAGGAGCCCAGCTCGGCGTGCTGATCAAGGGCGGCGAGGTGCTGGAGGACACCCGGTCGATCACCGAGATCGTCCTCGACAAGACCGGCACCGTGACCGAGGGCCGGATGACGCTGACCGACGTGATCGCCCCGAACGGCGGCGGCGACGAGCTGCTCAGCCTCGCCGCCTCGGTCGAGGCCCGATCCGAGCATCCGATCGGTCAGGCCATCGCCGCCGCCGACGAGACCCGAGCGACGATCGAGGACTTCACCAACCGCCCCGGCCACGGGGTCGAGGCCGTCGTCGACGGGGTCTCGGTGCGGGTCGGCGCCCGGCGCCACTTCGACCGTGTACCGGACGCCGTCGAGGAGGCAGCGGCCACCGCCGAGGCCACCGGGGCGACCGCGGTGTTCGTCGGCCGTTCCGGCGAGGCCGAGGCGGTGCTGGTGGTGGCCGACGAGGTGAAGGCCACCTCGGTCGAAGCCATCGCCGGCTTCAGCCGCCAAGGTTTGGCCGTCACGCTGCTCACCGGCGACAACCGGCGCACGGCGGAGGCGGTCGGGGCCTCGGTCGGGGTCGACCGGGTGATCGCCGAGGTGTTGCCCGAGGCCAAGGTGGCGGAGATCCGGCGCCTCCAGGCCGACGGCCGCCGGGTGGCGATGGTGGGCGACGGTATCAACGACGCACCGGCGCTGGCCCAGGCCGATCTCGGCATCGCCGTCGGCACCGGCACCGACGTGGCCATCGAGGCCTCGGATCTTACGGTGGTCTCCGGCGACCTTCGGGCGGCGGTAGACGCCATCGCCCTGGCCCGGCGGACGCTGGCCACGATCAAGGGCAACCTGTTCTGGGCCTTCGCCTACAACGCCGCCGCCATCCCCCTGGCCGCCGCCGGCGTGCTCAATCCGATGATCGCGGCGGGCGCCATGGGTCTGTCGTCGGTGTTCGTGGTGACCAACAGCCTGCGCCTTCGCCGCTTCACCGGCTCCCGGGCGGCCTCGGCCACCACGTCACCGGTAGCGGCGTCCGCCGCCTAGGAGCCCCGGGCGGAGCTTCGGGCCCCGGTGCCGGGCTTTCGGCGCATGGCGTGAGGCAGACGCGCCGCCGCAGTGCCGACGAGCACCGGGCGGCGAGTCGAGCGGTCCACCTCAGTCGGCGGTCGGAGGCGTGACCGTGTCGCGCACCCAGTTGCCGTGGAACCCGTTGGGCACCCGACCCGGCAGCGTGACCCTGGCCACCTCGGGCTGGTCCAGGTCTCGGGCGTCGAGGATCACCAGCTCCGAGCCGTCGGTCGCCTCGTCGTGGACCACGGTGAGCAGCCAGCCGTCGTCCTCCTCGGTGCCGCCGGCACGGCTGACGAACACCGGCTCGCCTGCGCCGCGGCCCGGACCGTGGTCGAACTCCTGGCTCGTGCCCTTCTCCAGGTCGTGCTTGAAGGTGCTGCCGAAGCGCCACTGGGCCAGCTCATCGCCGACGCCCGTGGTGTAGCCGTAGCGGTAGGGCAGGTTGAGGGCCGAGCCGGCCACCCGGGGGAACTCCTGGAACCGCTCGTCGATCACCTCGCGGGTGACCCGTCGGGCCCCGGGATCGACCGTCCACCGCTCCAGCTGGGGGAGCGAGTCGCGGAACGGGCCGTGGCGGTCGAGGTCGAACAGCCGCTCGTAGCGGCAGATGTCGATGATGACCCTGCCGTCGGGGGTGTCGTAGCTGTTGAGCGGATGGAAGGCGTAGCAGGGCTCGATCTCGCACCAGATGATCTCCGACGCGTCGACGGCGGCGCGGGGGAGGAGGCCGAGGCGGGCGTCGTAGTCGTCGAACCAGCGGAGCGGGAACTGCGAGCCGGAGATGGCCAGATCGAGATCGACGGCGACCGGCAGGTCCATCACCACGGCGTAGGTCTGGGTCAGCGCCATGTCGTGGATCATGGGCATCGTCGGCAGCTCGATGGGAACGGTCTTGGTCATCTCACCGTCGGGCCCGATGACGACGTACTGAATGATGCTCCCCAGCTCGGTCGGGGCGTAGCACATCGCATGCATCTCGCCGGTCAGCGGGTCGTACTTGGGGTGGGCGGAGAAGCCGTTGACGAGGGTTTGCTCGAACCCGTTGGTGCACAGCGTCTCCAGCTCGTAGGTGAGCTCAACCGGCTTGGTGCCCGCCTCGACGATGGCGTAGGTGCGACCGGCGTGACCGATGACGTTGGTGTTGGGCCCGATCGATGCGGCGATCTCGCCCGCCGCGCTCCGGTCGAGAAGGGCGGCGGTGCGGGAGCTGCCGACCCAGCGGTTGCGGTACCACTCGGCCTTGCCGCCCCGGAGCCGAACCCCGTGGACCATCCCATCACCCAGGAACCAGTGGTGGGAGGTGGGGTCGGGGGTGTCGATGGGGTTGGGGCCGTTGCGGAGGAGTCGGCCCTCCAACTCCTCGGGGATCCGACCCTCGACCGGAAGGTCGAAGGCGGTCAGCTCCTCGGAGACCGGGGCGTTGTTCCCGGCGAGGTAGGGACTGGCATCGAGCAAAGGGGGCGAGGTCTGCGACATGTTGGCACTCCGATCGGACGGTTGTCTTCATCATGCACCCTTATGTTGACACTGTCAATATGGGTTGGTCCGCCGGCGTCCGAGGGGTGGGTGGACGAGCTGACGACGATCGTGTTCTGGCACCGCCACAAGCCCGTTCTGGAGCCCGCCCGCACCGTTGACTAGGTTCCGGTGATGGAGCGGTCCCGACCATGACGACGCAGCTGTCCGTCACCCCGACCGGTCAGGCCTGTGGCGCCATCGTGCGAGGCGTCGATCTGCGCACGGCACTCGCCCCGGCCACCGTCGCCGCCATCCGCGCCGCCTGGATGGAGCACCACGTCCTGGCCTTCCCCGATCAGGTGCTCGACGTCGGCGACCTGGAGCGCTTCGCCCGATCCTTCGGGCCTGCCGGCGACGATCCGTTCTTCGGCGGCATCGACGGCAACCCCCACATCGCCGCCATCCACCGGGCGGCCGATGAGACCGGCTCGATCTTCGCCGAGAACTGGCACGCCGACTGGAGCTTCCAGGCCCATCCCCCCGATGGCACCTGCCTCTACGGCAAGGTCATCCCGCCGACCGGTGGCGACACCCTGTTCGCCGATCAGGAGGCGGCCCTGGCCGCCATGCCCTCCGACCTGCGAGCGGAGCTGGCCGGGTTGCGGGCCATCCACTCCGCCCGCAACAGCTACGCACCCGACGGTCTGTACGGCGACGACGGCGACCGGGCCGAGCGGGCCATGGACATCAAGGTGGGGGACGAGGCCTACGAGACCCAGCTCCACGACCTGGTCCGGGTCCACCCCGAGACCGGACGGGAGACGGTGTACAGCACGGTCGGCTACATCATCGGCATCGAGGGCATGGATCGGGCCCGCTCCGACGAACTGCTCCGCCGGCTCTACCACTGGCAGACCCGCGACGAGTTCCAGTACCGGCACCGCTGGGAGCCCGACATGCTCGTCATGTGGGACAACCGCTGCATCCTCCACCGGGCGACCGGCGGCTACGAGGGCCACGAACGGCTGCTCCACCGCATCACCATCGGCTATGACCCCGAGGCCAACGCCGCCCCCGCCGCCGTCGGCTGAAACCGACCGGCGATCGGCCTCGGCCCCGGCCGGCACGAACACGGTGTCGCCCGCCGCGCTGGGTTAGCGTGCGGCCATGAGCATCCTCGGTACCAGTGTCGTGCGCAAGGAAGACCCGGAGCTGCTGACCGTCGGCGGTTCCTACGTCGACGATCTGGCCCCGGCCGACGCACTGCACGCCACCTTCGTCCGCTCCGATATGGCCCACGCCGAGATCCGGGGGGTCGACACCGCTGAGGCGCTCGCCATGCCCGGCGTCGTCGCCGTCCTGACCGCCGCCGACCTCGACCTGCAGCCGGTATCGCCCGCCCTGCCGCTGCTCAATCAGGACCTGCAGCGGACCTGGCTGGCCTCGGACCGGGTGCGCTACGTGGGTGAGCCGGTGGCCGTGGTCCTGTCGGAGACCCGGGAGGCCGGGGTGGATGCCGTCGAGGCGGTGTTCATCGACTACGAACCGCTGCAGGCCGTCGTCTCGCCGGCGGCCAGTGCGGAGGGCTCGGTGCTGCTGTATCCCGCTGCCGGGACAAACGTCGCCTTCGCCGTGCCCTCGGCCGCCGAGGACGACTTCTTCGACGGCTGTGAGGTCACCCTCGACCTCGCCTTCCGCAACCACCGCCTCGCTCCCTGCCCGCTCGAGCCCCGAGCCACCGTGGCCGCCTGGGAGACCGGTGACGACGGCGCCGAGCGCCTCACCCAGTGGGCGTCGACCCAGAACGCCCACGGAACCCGGGACACCCTGGCCGCCGCCGTGGGGATCGAAACCGATCAGGTGCGGGTGATCTGTCCCGACGTCGGCGGCGGATTCGGAGCCAAGAACGGCGGCTATCCGGAGGACATCATCGTCAGCCTCGCCGCCCGACGGCTCGGCCGTCCCGTTCGCTGGGCCGAGACCCGCTCGGAGAGCATGCTCGGCCTGGTGCACGGCCGGGGGTGCGACTTCACCGCCACCATCGGAGGCACCCGGGACGGCCGGGTCACGGCCTACAAAGTGCACGTCCTCCAGGACGGGGGTGCCGTGGCCGGCATCGGGGCCGTCCTGCCGTTCATCATGCGGACGATGACCTCCGGGGTCTACGACATCGCCAAGACCGATTTCTCGGCCACCTCGGTCGTGACCAACACGGTGCCCGTCGGTGCCTACCGGGGGGCCGGGCGGCCCGAGGCGGCGGCCGCCATCGAGCGGATGATCGACGTCTACGCCGCCGAGATCGGGATGGATCCGGCCGAGGTCCGCCGCCTCAACTTCATCAAGCCCGAGGCCTTCCCCTTCACCTCGCCCACCGGGGCGGCGATGGACACCGGCGAGTACGCCCAGGCCCTGGACAAGGTGCTGGCCGCCGTCGACTATCCGGGCCTGCGGGCCGAGCAGGCGCAGCGGCGGGCCGACCCGTCGGCCTCGCTGCTCGGTCTCGGCTGGAGCTCCTATGTCGAGATCGCCAACCCGATGGCCAACCCCGAGTTCGGCAGCATCGAGGTCCACACCGACGGCTCGGCCACCGTGCTCACCGGCTCCTCGGCCCACGGCCAGGGCCATCACACGGCCTTCGCCCAGCTGGCGGCCGAGCTCACCGGCATCCCGTTCGAGCGGATCGAGGTCCGCCACGGTGACACCGCCGAAGTGCCCCGAGGCGGGGGCACCGGCGGGTCGAAGTCGCTCCAGGTCGGCGGGACCGCCGTGTGGCAGGCGACCGAGTCGCTGGTCGAGGAGGCCAAGGCGCTGGCCGCCGAGCTGCTGGAAGCCAACCCCGACGACGTCGTCCTCGACACCGACTCCGGCGCCTTCTCGGTGACCGGCACGCCCGCCATCACCACCGGTTGGGCCGAGGTGGCCACCCGGGCGGCCGACGACGGGGGCCACCCGCTCAAGACCGAGGCCGACTTCCAGCCACCGGGGGCCACGTTCCCCTTCGGGGCGCACCTGTCGGTGGTCGAGGTCGACCGCGACACCGGCGAGGTCACGGTGTTGCGCCACGTGGCCTGCGACGACGCCGGGACGATGGTCAACCCGCTCCTGGTCGAGGGCCAGGTCCACGGTGGCGTGGCCTCGGGCATCGCCCAGGCCCTGATGGAGGAGTTCGCCTACGACGCCGCCGGCAACCCCCAGACCGCCAACTTCATGGACTACGGCCTCGTCTCGGCGGCCGAGCTACCGGGGTTCGAGCGGCTGCCCCAGGAGACGCCGACACCCCGGAACCCGCTCGGGGCCAAAGGCATCGGTGAGTCGGGGACGATCGGGGCCACCCCGGCGGTCCAGAACGCCGTCATCGACGCCCTGGCCCATCTCGGCGTCCGTCATGTCGACATCCCGGTCACGGCCGAGAGGGTGTGGCGAGCCATGAACCCGTGAGTTCGCAGCGGGGCCACCAAACGCCCTGCACCGCCGGGAGCCATGCGAAGCCCGCTCCTCGATCCTGACACGGACTACGGGGGCAAAGCCCTGTATCCGTGGACCTTGGGTCCCAAGTAATTTCGGCCCAGGTGCCTGCCGAAGCTTGTGCCTCGGGCAGGTGCTCCTTACACTGTAGGCACGACTCCAGGGGACGGATGTCGCCCTCTGTTCCCTGGAGTCTCCTTCTTTTTCCGCCCGTTCTCAAGACGATCGTCTGCGGTGGGAGCCGAAGTGGAGAAATTTCCTCAGAGCTTGGGAACTTTTCGACCGCTATTTGCTACCTATCCGTAGCTTCATCGCAACAAGCCAAAAAGCCCCAAACCCCCGGAGCGAATCCGACGGTTCGAGGCTTGAAAGCGGGTGGCTGTGAGGCACCCGAATGATCCGGCCCGCGGCGGGCAAGATCACAGCAAAGGTCTAGCGCACTGCTAGAAAAGTCCGGCGGGTCGTCTCCCGTCTAACTGCCCCAAACAAGGGGACGATCCGTCGGATTACCACCTTATCGCATCGGGTGATACCAGTCATCAGGGAATTTCTCCTGGGTGGCCTTCCCCATCGGCGAAGGCCCGGGTGTCCCGGCTGGGATCAGGGCCGAGCGTCGGCCGTCGTCGGTGGTTCGAGTTCGGTGGTCGAGCCGGGTGCCGGCTTGGCGGAGATGCCGCTGTCGGGCGGATCGACGTCCGGTAGTCCCTCGGGCGGATCGGCGTTGGCCGTTGTCGGAACCTGGGGCGGGGTCTCGCTCGTCGTGGCCGAGAGCGGCGTACTCAGCTGGGTGCCGATGTCGGAGGACGGCGTCTGCACCTGTGGGTCCTCGGTCGAGTCGCCTCCCTCGAACCACAACAGGGCGGCGAAGATGAAACCGACGCTGAGACCGGCCATCGCCGCCAGCACGGGACGGGCCCACTCCGGTGTCGAATCCTCGATTCGACCGGCGTTGATCGCCGTGGGGGAGTAGGGCCCGGTGAGGGCGGCGTGAACCGCGGCGTTCCAGGTGCTGACGTCCTCGTAGCGCTCGGCCGGATCCTCGGCCATACCGATCTTGGTAACCTCGGCCAGCGCCTGCTCGTGGCGGCTGCCGGTGGCGGCCCAGGCCAGCACCGCCGTCGCCCCGTAGACGTCGGCCCGGGTGTCGACCTGGGTCATCTCGCCGGTCTGCTCGGGCGCGGCGAAACCGGCCGTACCCCCGCCCGACGTGATCCCGGAGGCGGCCCGGAGGTCCTTGGCGTAGCCCAGGTCGCTGAGCAGCATGCGCTCGCCCCGCTCGAGCAGGGTGCGGCCCGACCACGGCTCCGGCCGCTGACCGTTGTGGCGGACGAGGAGATTGCCCGGGGTCACGTCGCGATGCACGAGGTCGGCGGCGTGGATGGCCGACAGCGAGTGGGCCAGGGTGTCGGCCAGGACGGCCAGGTCGTCGTGTTCGAGCGACTTGCCCTGATCCCACAGGTCGTTGACCCGCGTCTCCAGATCGCCCCGGTCGGCCAGCTCCAACACCATGTAGGGCTGACCGGTGTCGGTCTCACCCAGGTCGAAGATCGAGGCCACCCAGTAGGAGTCGACCCGGCGCATGTGCTGGGCCTCGGAGATGAACCGCTCTCGATAATCGGGCACCAGGCTGTGGTTCTCGGCCAGGACCTTGAGGGCCACCTCGGACCCGAGGCGCTCGTCGACAGCCCGGTAGACGGTGGCGAAGCCACCGGAGCCGATCGGGGCCTTGATGCGGTATCGGCCTATCTTGCCGCCGTGTGGTTTCTCAGCCATGGGGACGGTCGTCGAGGATAGTGGCGGCCAGCATGGCCCGGCCACGCGCCAACCGAGATCGAACCGTGTTGAGCTCGATGCCGAGCTCGGCGGCGATTTCCTCGTACGTCCGTCGCTCGACGTCGCGCAGCATCACAGCATCACGGTAGTGCGATGGGAGCTGCTCGACAGCCTCCTTGATGGCGGCCCGCTCGGCCACCACCGAGGAGAGGCGCCGGGCGGCGCCGGCCGAATTCTCCGCCGAGTCGAGCGAGACATCGGGATTGATCCGACGGAGATGACCCACGGAGACGTTGCGGGCGATCGAGTACAACCACGTGGTGAACTTCGACTCGCTCCGGAACTTCTGGATCGACTCGGCCACGGCGATCAAGGTGTCCTGCGTGGCCTCGTCGACCAGCTCGTCGTTGAGGATGAACCGGCGCACGATCGACGACGCCAGATGGTGGTCGTCGATCACCTGTAGGAGCGCGTCCAACGCCTCGGACGAGCCAGCCGCCGCATCGAGTGCGAGGTTGTTCAGAAGTTCAGCGACCTCGCCACGGTCTTGCGATGGATACACGGCTTCCTACTACGTCTGCTCTCGGCCCCCGCATGCGTAATCTAGCTTCGATCAGCGGCAACGCGTACGTTTCCCGACCGACGAGGGCCATCGATCTACCCGTCGGTAGTCGGTTTGGGGCATTGGTGCTGCGCCGGACGGTTCCGTCGGCTTGAATAGGCCGATGCTTGCCGTCGGCGACACCGTCCACGACTTCAGCGCCACCGACCACGAGGGCAATGCCGTCACGCTCGACGAGCTCCTCGCCACCGGACCCCTGGTGCTGTACTTCTACATCAAGGCCAAGACGCCGGGTTGAACCAAGGAAAGCTGCCACTTCCGTGATCTGGCCTCCGAGTTCGCCGAACTCGACGCCCGGATCGTGGGAATCAGCGCCGATCAGGTTGATCGGCAGAGGGAATTCCACAGCGAGAACGGTCTCGTCTTTCCGCTGTTGTCCGACACCGACAAGTCGATCGCCGACCAGTTCGGGGTGAAGCGGTTCGGTCCGCTCCCGACGAAGCGGGCGACCTTCGTCATCGGCACCGACAAGAAGGTGCTGGCCGCCATCACCAGCGAGACCAATTTCGACAAGCACGCCGACGAGGCCCTGGCCACGCTGCGGGCCGCCGCCGTCTGAGCTCCGCCCGGGGTGGGGCCGAGCGACGTGCTCGCGCCCTGCCCCGTCGGCATCCGTCCGTCTCCGGCAACG
>JBCCRO010000009.1:0-160213 GCA_039201605.1 Actinomycetota bacterium | reverse complement strand
GGTCGATGGCGCACGTGGCCGACAGCGCCCGGCCCGGTCGGCGGCGCCCGTGGCCGACAGCGCCCGGCCCGGTCGATGGCGCACGTGGCCGACAGCGCTCGTGGTCGGCGCCCCGCCTGGTCGACGGCGCCCGTGGTCGGCGGCTCAGGTGGTGGCCGGAGCCTCGACCACCACCTCGTCGCCGGTGGCGATCGAGCCGGGCTCGATGACGGTGGCGTAGAGGCGGCTGATGTCGCCGTTGTCGTGGTGGAGGCGGCTGAAGTCACCGTCGGTGAACCACTGGCGCTGATGGGCGCACGGGACGGCGAAGGCCGTGACCTGCATCACCACCGAGCCGGTGGCGAGTCGGGTCCCCATGGTCAGCGACGGCCAGTCGAGCCCCGAGATCGTCAGGTTCTCCCCGGCGGCGCCCGGGAAGATCGGATGCCCGTCGGCGGCCAGACCGTCGATGATCTCGGCCGACCAGAGGCACAGCGCCTGGAACGGCCGGCCGTGATGCTTGCGGTTGCCCTGCCGGTCGGTGGTGACCCCACCGAAGTCGACCTCCACCCGGTCGACCGGGGCTTTCGGCACTCCACCATCGGACACGCTGAGCTGAGCGACGGTGCCGGTGGCCGTCGGCGGCAGCGTCCCGCCGCGACCGGCGGCGTCGCGCGCCGCGAGCAGGCGGGGGAACACCTCGCCGATGACGGCTTCGGGCTCGCCACCCTCGACGATCGTGCGCAGCTCCCGGCGGAGGGTGTCGAGCTCGCCTTGGGCCGCCGGTGGATACAGGTCGAGCAGGTCGTCGAGGGCGCCGACGGTGCTGGTGGCGTCGCGGGCTGAGAAGCGGTACGGGCCGACGGTGATCATGGGCCCACCCTAGGGCCGGCCGCACCCGCCCCCGTTCGACGGCGCCTCCTCCTCGACCGCTCAGCGGAGGGTGCGACGCACGGCGGCCGAGGTGAAGTCGACCAGCAGGGTCACGGCGAACAACGCCCCGATCGTGGCCAGGAGCCCGTCGTAGTCGAAGTTGGAGGCCTGCTGGTCGAGGCGAAGGCCGAGCCCGGCGGCACCGACGGTGCCGACGATCACCGTCTCCCGAACCATCACCTCCCACCGGTAGAGCCCGAGGGCCACGAACCGGCCCGCCACCGACGGCACGGTGGCGAAGGTCAGCGCCCCGGCTGCGGTCGCCCCCGACGCCACCAGCTGGCGGGCCGGTCGGGGGTCGTGATTCTCCAGCACCTCGCCCTTGAGCCGCCCGAGGACACCGGTGTTGTAGATGGCGAGGGCGATCGCGGCGGGCCACAGCCCGGGGAAGACGACGAACACCACGATCAGGGCCCATACCGGCGGCGGCACCGAGCGGGCGATCAGCAGCACGAACCGCAGAAGCCAGGCCCCGACGAGGCGCACCCCGGCCGCCGGGCCCCGATCCCGGGGATCCGGTCGGCGGGCGAGGAACGACAGCGGCGAGGACACGGCGAAGGAGAGACCGAGGGCGAGGACGGCGAGGGCGATCGTGTTGAGCGAGTCGGTGAACAGTCGCCACCAGCCACCGTCGCCGATCTGGGGCGGCCAGGCGTCCTCCACCAACTCGGTGGTGAGGAGGCGGGCCCGGTCGTCCCACAGCGAGGTCACGTCCAGGTCGAGCCACCACCAGGCCACCGGCACCCCGGCGGCGCAGATCAGGGCGCTGACCTGGAGGAACCGATCCGACCTCGGCTCGGAGCGGGCGCCGGTCGACGCTTCCCCCTCGGCCGTCGACCCGGCGCCGGTCGCGGCATGGCCGTCGACGGCGTCGAGCCTGGCCTCGGCCACCAGGGCGTTTCGCCGGCGGCGGACGGCCGACGACCAGCGGTCGGCGACGCCCGACAGCAGGATGAGGGCCCACAGCAGGGTCCACATCTCCTCGTAGCGGAGCGACTGGAACGACAGGGCCAGCTGGAAGCCGAGGCCGCCGGCGCCGATGATGCCGAGCACGGCGGCCCCCCGCAGGGCGCACTCGAACCGGTAGAAGGCGTAGGACAGCAGGTCGCTGATGGCCTGGGGCACGGTTCCGAAGGCGAAGGCGGTGAGCCGCCCGGCGCCCGTGGCCCGCAGGGTGAGTTCGGCGTCGCGGGGCACGTCGTCGAGGAGCTCGGCGAACACCTTGGCCGTCACCGCCCCGTAGGGGATGCCGAGGGCGAGCACGGCGACGAGCGGGTTGAGGCCGAGGATGTTGACCAGCAGGAGGCCGAACACCACCTCGTGCATCGAGCGGGGCACGGCGAAGACGACGCGGGACACGCCCCACCCCGCCCGGCCGCCGCCGGCCATCGGTCCATGCTGCGGGCTCCACACCCGCTCGGTGAGCAACACCCCGCCGACGAGGCCGATCACGAGGGCCAGGGCCGACCCGAGGAGGGCGTAGCTGACGGTGACCGCCGACTCCCGGGCGGTGAGGGTGAGCATCTCGCGGCTGAGGTCGGGCCGGACCATGGCGGCGAAGAACTTCGACACCTGCACCCGGCCCGGCGGGTTGAAGATCTCGGTCGGGTCGATGCCGGCCGCCACCACCGACGAGCCGATCACGGCGGCGGCGATGGCCCACCACCGGCGGTCCCACCGGGCCGGAGGGACGGTCGACACCGGGTTGGCGGGCGGCGGGGATCCGGCCGCCGGGGCCGCTCGCTCGCTGGTGATCGTCATGCCGTCCCGCCCGCCGCGGTCATCGGGTGGTCACCGGGCGGCGTCGGCGGTGCCGTGATCGTCGATCAGGTAGAGCTCGGTCAGACGCTCCTCGGTCACCTCGTGGGCCGGAAGGTCGAACTGCACCTCGCCGAGGCGAAGGGCCACGATGCGGTCGCAGTGGCGGAGGGCGAGCGGGGCGTCGTGCATGCTCGTCACCAGCGCCCGGCCCCCGGTCGCCGCCTCCTCGGCCAGCACGGCCATGACCGCCTCCGACCGGGCGGGATCGAGGGCGCTCACCGGCTCGTCGGCCAGGAGCACGTCGGGTCCCTGGAACAGGGTGCGGGCGATGGCCGTTCGCTGTTGCTCACCCCCCGACAGCTGGTCGGTGCGCTCCCAGACCTTGTGGGCGATGCCGACGGCGTCGAGCGATCGGTTGATGTCGTCGATCGGTCCCGGCCGGACGATGGCCTGCATCGCCCGAGGCCACGACCAGCGGCCCAGGCGACCGGCGGCCACGTTGGTGGCCACCCGGAGGGGACCGACGAGGGCGTAATCCTGGCTGACGATCCCGATGCGGGCCCGGGTGTCGCGATGGGCCCGCCGACCGATACGGGTGCTGTCGACGCCGAGGATGTCGACCCGGCCACTGGTGGGCAGGGTCAGCCCGGCGGCCAAGGCCAGGACCGTGCTCTTGCCCGCCCCGGACGGCCCGACGAGGGCCACCCGCTCACCGGGTCGGACCTCGAGCGACACGCCACCGAGGGCCGGCCGATCCATGCCGGGGTAGCTGACGATCACATCGTCGAAGGTGAGCAGCGGCTCGGAGGTCATGGACGATCAAGTCTGGCGTCGTCGGCGGTATTCCGCGTGGTCGACCGACGGATGCGTCGGCGCCGGGGCGCGCCGCTCAGAGCCCGGTGAGGTTGTGGTAGCGGAGCAGGCCGACCAGCTGCTTGGCCGCGGTGCGGCGGTGGGCCAGGTGGATGGCTCCCGCCTTGTCGGCGTCGCCGGATCGGATGGCGGCCACGAGGTCCTCGTGGTCGGTCGACGAGGCCGTCGGCGTCGGCCGTAGGCGGAGGGTGACCATGCGGGCCCGATGCACCAGATCGGCCGAGCGCATGACCGCCTCGACCAGGTGCCGGTTGCCCGACGCCTCGACCAGCCCGAGGTGGAACTCGGCGTCGGCGGCGGCCCAGGCGTCGAGGTCGTCCTCGGCGATGGCCTGGTGCATGGCGGCCACCGCGTCGTCGAGTCGCTGGACCTGTTCGGCGGTGGCCCGGGTGGCCGCCAGCTCTGCCGCCCGGGCTTCGAGCACGCCGAGCATGTCGTAGACCTGAGCCATGTCGTCGGCCGAGATGGCCACGATGCGAATGCCGCGCCGGGGGATGATCTCGACCAGACCCTCGACCTGGAGCCGGATGCAGGCCTCACGCACCGGGGTGCGGCTCATCTCCAGGCGCTCGGCCAGGTCGCGTTCGAGGAACTGCTGGTGCGGTTCGAGCTCGGCGCTCATGATGGCGGCCTTCAGCACCTCGTAGGCGGTGGTGGTGGCGTTCGCCGATTTGGGCGCCGGTTTGGCTGTCACGCCTTGACTCTCCAGTGGTGTGGTTCGACTCCGGCGATCGGCGAGGGGAACGTCGCCACCGATCGCCCGGTCAAGCAGCCAAGATAGGCGGTGCGGCGCCCGGGACCGCCAAAGCACAGGCTGGAGATGTTGGTGAGCCGGCGCCCGTGATCGGCGGCGAGGTGCGTCCTGTCCAGTCGTCCGGCCTGGAAGGCGTCTTCCACGTCGGCCAGGGCGTCGGGGTCGGCGTCGGCCACGATGAGCGTCTGGCCGCCCTCCGGATCGACCCGGATCACCCGGTTGCTGATGATCGAGGTGATCCAGACGCCGCCCGCCTCGTCGAAGGCCAGTCCGTCGGGGAAGGTCCCGGCGCCGAACTCGCACACCGTCGAGCGGGGGCCCAGCGAGCCGTCGTCGCCCACCCGGAATCGGGACAGCCGGCGGGCGAAGGTCTCGTTCACGTAGAGGTGTCGGCCGTCGGGGTGGAGCTGGGCCTCGTTGGTGTAGCCGAGGCCATCGGCGGCGATGCGGGCGCCCCGCCCGTCGATGACGACGAGGAACCCGTCGTCCACGTCGGAGCGGTAGCCGAGCGCCCGGGGGCGAAGCCGGGTGCTGACCGTGATCCAGATCCGATCCCGCTCGTCGATGGTGACGAAGTTGGTCGGGGGGAGATCCACACCATCGATCTCGGTGAGGAGCGGGGCCAGGGTGCCGTCGGCGAACAGCTCGAACACGCCGCCGTCGTCGTCGCCGAGATGGGCGGTCAGGAAGCTGCCGGTGCGGCGGAGGGCGATGCCGTTCGGCCGTAGCCAGCGATCGTCGGCGGCCAGCAGGGCGGTGGTGGTGCCGTCCGGGGCGATCCGGCTCACGCCGCCGTCCCAGTTGGAGGTGAACACGGTGCCATCGGCGGCGGCCAGCACGCACTCGGGTCGACGGAGATCGCCACCGACGAACCCGAGGTCATCCAGGGCGATCCGGGCCACGGCCCCGCTCGATGTTGAATCCATACACTAACGTATGCATTAATGTATGAGCTCAGCAAGGCGGGGCCGAGGGGAATCGGCTCGGGAAGGGATGGTGACGATGGCGGAGCCGTATGACATCGCGGTCTTGGCCGGGGACGGGATCGGACCCGAGATCACCCCGCCCTGTCTCGAGGTGATGGTGGCCGCCGTCGGGGGCACCGACCGCCTTCGTTTCCACCCGCTGCCCGCCGGTGCCGGCCTCTACCGCGACAGCGGCGAGTCGCTGCCGGACACCACGATGGCGGTGGCGGCCGATGCCGACGCCATCCTCCTCGCCGCCATGGGTCTGCCCGAGGTGCGCTATCCCGACGGGCGGGAGATCGCCCCCCAGCTCGATCTGCGGGAGCGGCTCGACCTCTACGCCGGCATGCGACCGATCCGCAGCATCCCCGGGGTGCCGGGGCCCCTGTCGGACCGGCGGGGCGGTGAGCTCGACTTCCTGCTGGTGCGGGAGTCGACCGAGGGCCTCTTCGCCGGGCGCGGCCGCACGCTCTACGATGCCGCCCGCCATCGGGCCTACGACACGATGACGATCACCCGGGAGGCTTCGGAGCGGCTGTTCCGCGCCGCCTTCGTCGAGGCCCGTCGCCGTCGGGCCCGGGGGGTGGGGCGAGGTCGGGTGACGTGTGTCGACAAGGCCAACGTGCTCGGCGGCTTCGCCTTCTTCCGCGACATCTTCCACGAGGTGGCGGCGGAGTTCGACGACGTCGAAGCCGACACCTGCTACGTCGACGCCATGGCCCTCAACCTGGTGCGGGCCCCCTGGGCCTACGACGTGGTGGTGACCGAAAACATGTTCGGCGACATCCTGTCCGACCTCGGGGCGAGCCTCATCGGCGGTATGGGCGTGGCGCCTTCGGCCGACGTCGGCGTGGCCAACGCCGTGTTCCAGCCCAGCCACGGCACCGCCCCCGACATCGCCGGAACCGGCCGGGCCAACCCGACGGCGATGTTCCTCTCGGGCGCCCTGCTGCTCCGCTGGCTGGGGGAGACCCGCGACGACACCGCCCTGGTGGTGGCGGCCGACCGACTGGTCTCGGCCATCGACCACGCCTTCGCCGGGGGCATGCTGCGCAGCACCGAGCAGGGCGGCGACGACGGGGTGGTGGAGATCACCACCGCCGTGCTGGGCGCCCTGGAGACCGTCGACGCCGTCGACGCCTGATCCGGCGCCGTCGGCTCGGCGGGTGATCAGGCCGACAGGCTGCGCCCGGCGCCGCCCCGCGTGGTGCACACCTCGGCCACGACGGCGACCATCGCCGACTCGCCGGCCCCCATCCACCGGGTCAGCTCGAAGGTGCTCTTGGCCACCGGCGGACCGTCGACGGCCAGGATGGCCAGGCGGTCGGTCTCCAGGGCACCCATCGCGGCCCGGGTGTAGGCGAGCTGGGTGTCGGTGTCGACGTTGACCTTGACCACGCCGTGGGCGATGGCGGTTCGGAACTCGGCCGGCGAACAGCCCGACCCGCCGTGGAACACCAGCGGAATCCGGCCCGCCGCCCCGAACCGGGCCTCGATCGCCCGCTGGCCCCGATCGAGCACGGAGAGGTCGAGCTCGACCCCAGGCCGGTCGGGGGGTTGGTAGCCGTGCACGTTGCCGAACGACGCCGCCAGCAGGTAGCCGCCGTCCCGGCCTGCGCCCAGCGCATCGGCCACCGCCACCATCTCCCCGGGCGTGGTGTAGAGCCGGTCGGCCGACGCCGACGTGTTGTCGATCTCGTCCTCCACGCCCCCGACGAGCCCGATCTCCAGCTCCAGCAGGATGCCGAGCTCGGCCAGGGTGGCCAGCAGCTCGGCCGAGCGTTCGAGATTGCCGGCAAGCGGCAGGTGTGAGCCGTCGAACATGTGCGAGCCGAACAACGGCGCCCGGCCATCGGCCACCCGCCGCCGACTCTCGGCCACCAGGGGGAGCAGGAACTCGTCGACCCGATCGGGTGGACAGTGATCGGTGTGGAGGGCGACGGTGATCGGGTACTGGTCGGCGACCGTGTGGACGAAGGCGGCCAGGGCGGCGGCGCCGGCCGCCGTCGATCGGTCGGGCCCACCGGCGGCGAATCGGGCCCCGCCCAGGCCGACGCCGATGATGCCGTCGGCCCCGGCCTCGGTCAGCCCTCGGAGGACACCGTTGATCGCCGACGACGAGGTGACGTTGATCGAGGGGAGGGCGTAGCCGCCGTCGGCGGCGGCGGCGAGCAGGCGCCGGTAGGTGGCCGGGTCAGCGATCGGCACCGCTTCCGCCCGTTCCGCCGGCCTCGGCGTCGTCCCGCTCCAGGCTGGTCTCCAGGCGACGGCGGGCCTCGCGCAGGTGGCGCCCCATCGCCGCTCTGGCCCCGGCGTCGTCGCCGGCTTCGATGGCGGTGAGGATGGCGACGTGCTCCTGCACGGTGAGGTTCGCGTTGTCGGGCCCCTCGGCGATCACCCGGCCGATCCACACCCTGAGCAGCGACTGCAGGCTGGTCAGCACATCGGCCAACACCCGGTTGCCGGCGGCGTGGGCCACCTCGAGGTGGAAGTCGATGTCGGCCGCCACGAACACCTCGGGGTCGTCGGTGGAGGCCTCCATCGTGGCCAGGTGGCCGCGCAGTCGCTCCAGCGAGGGTTGGTTGCGGCGGGTGGCGGCCAGTCCGGCGATCAGCTCCTCCAGGTGCTGTCGGGCCTCGATCGTCTCGAAGGTGCGCTCCTGGCCGAGCAGGAGACCCCACTCGATCACGCTGGGCAGGAGCTCCGATGATCGGGAGGCGACGTAGGTGCCGTCGCCCTGACGGATCTCGACGAGCCCCAGGAGGCTGAGCGACTTCAGCGCCTCCCGGACGGCGGAGCGGCCGACGCCGAAGGCCTCGGCGAACTGACGCTCGGGGGGCAGCCGGTCGCCGACGCTCACCTCGCCGCTGCGGAGCACGTAGTCGAGTAGCGACCGGGCCACCTCGATCGCCGGGGGGTCGTTGGGTCGGAGTCGGGGAAAGGCGTCAGACATGAGAATCGGCTGCAGCATAGCAACCGGTTGCACCCTGCATCACGGCCGGTGTCGGGCGCAACTCCGATGAAGGGTACGTTTCACCTGATCAGAGCCCTGAGTCGGTTCTCGCTGTCTGGGTCAGCCGCTGTATTCGTGGCAAGTTTTCTTTCCCAGATGTTGACCGGTTGACCAATCGATGTATACGTTAACGCACACCTCGTGACAGATGGTGGGCACAGGGCCCAGGGGGAGAACCAACGATGACCAAGAAGCATCCGTCCAACTTGATCCTTCCGGACGCCATGAGCCGACGGCGGGCGCTGGGTGTCCTCGGCATGGGTGGCGTGGGCCTCGGGCTGGCCCTCGCCGGCTGCGGCGGGGACGACGACAGCGCCAGCGCCTCGGCCGTCGACGGCGACTTCACCGGGCTCGGTCAGTCGATCATCCTGCGCCAGAGCTTCATCGCCCAGCAGAACACGCTGCGCGAAGGCCAGGCCAAGCTGTGGGCCCAGGAGAACGGCGTCGACCTCGACTTCACCCTCGGCAGCAACTGGCGGGAGCTGATCGCCGCCATCGTGGCCGACGGCACCGGGGCCGACATCGGCGAGCTGTTCAACAACCAGGCCTTCATCTACGAGAACTCCCTGGCCGACGTGGGCGACCTCGTCGAGGAACTGGGGGAGCAGTACGACGGCTGGTACGACCTCGCCGCCGAGTCGGCCCAGGTCGACGGGGTCTGGCGGGCGGTGCCCTGGGCCTACACCGCTCAGGCCATCAACTACCGGGAGGACATCTTCACCGAGGCCGGGGTCGAGGCGCCGGCCACCTACGACGAACTGCTCGAGGTGTCGACCAAGCTCTTCGAGCAGGGCCTGCCCCCGGCGGGTATGTCGATGAGCCAGACCGGCCCCAACGACTCGGCCAATATGGCCTACTCGATGTTGTGGTCGTTCGGCGGGGCCGAGGTGGAGGAGGACGGCACCACGGTCGCCATCAACTCCGACGCCACCCGGGCCGCCCTCGAGTACTTCCAGAAACTGGCCGCGGTCTCGACGCCGAACATCACCGCCTTCGACGAGGGCGGCAACAACCGGGCCTTCCTGGCGGGCGAGATCTCGATGACCCAGAACGCCACCAGCGTCTACTTCACGGCCGAGACCGACGCCCCCGACGTATTCGCCGGGATGAACCACTTCCCCTATCCGGAGGGGCCGGCCGGGCGGCAGGAGTTCATCCAGATGAACCTGCTCGGCATCTTCGAGTTCGCCGAGAACAAGGAGGCGTCGAAGGATCTGATCCGCTACCTCCTCCAGCCGGAGAACATGGACCCGGTGGTGCAGGTCGGCCTCAGCTTCTACACCCCGATGTTCCCGTCCTATGAGGATCGGGCCAACATGCCGTGGAACGTCGATCCCAAGCTCGGCGCCCTCAAGGGCACCGCCAACGGCGGTCACCTGCCGGGTTGGCCCGGCCCCGCCAGTCGGGCCTCGGCCACCGCCTATGAACAGCAGTCGGTGGTCAACATGTTCGCCGCCGTCGCCACCGGGGACGGGATCGACAGCGCCATCAGCCGGGCCGAGGCCGAGCTCAAGACGGCCTACGAAGCCTAGGTCTGACCCCGACGACCACGACCGATCGCGCCCTCGTGCAACGTCCATGACCACCGCCAGCGCACCGTCGCTCCCCCTCGATGATCCCGCCGCCTCGGTGCGTCAGCGACGGGCGTCGCCCCTGGGCCCGACCGGCCGCCGCCGGGCGTCGGAGACGACGGTCGGCCTGGCGATGTTGACCCCGATGGTGATCGTGGTCCTCGGGCTGGTCGGCTACCCGCTGGTGCTGTCGATCTGGTTCGGCTTCACCGACACCGCCATCGGCGAGTCCGGCGAGTTCATCGGCCTCGACAACTACATCGCCAACTGGAACGACCCGATCTTCCGGCGGACGCTGTGGAACACCTTCAACTACACGGTCACCGCCGTGGTGGCCAAGCTGGTGCTCGGCATCGTCATGGCGGTACTGCTGGCCGAGCTGCGGTCGTTCCAGCGGCTGTGGCGGGGGCTGTTCCTCATGCCGTGGGTCGTGCCGTCGTCGCTGTCGGTCCTCGGCTGGGTGTGGATGTTCGACGCCCAGTTCTCGATCCTGACGTGGCTGATCAACAGCCTCGGCCTCTACGACGGTTCGATCCGGTGGCTCGGCCAGCCCGGCCTGGCCATGGCGGCGGTGCAGACGGTCAACATCTGGCGGGGGGCGCCCTTCTTCGGGATCATGATCCTCGCCGGGATGAAGACGCTGCCCCGCGACCTGCTGGAGGCGGCGACCGTCGACGGCGCGTCGGCCTGGCAGAAGTTCCGCCACGTGACCCTGCCCCATCTGCGGCCCCTGCTCTACGTGGTGACGCTCTTCTCCTTCGTGCAGACGATGGCCGACTTCCAGATCGTGTGGCTGTTGACCAAGGGCGGCCCCCAGAACAGCACCCACCTGATCGCCACCCTGTCGTTCCGCAACGCCATCCAAACCGGCGCCATCGGCCGGGGGGCGGCGGTGTCGCTCTTCCTGTTCCCCTTCCTCCTGCTGATCCTCGCCCTCCAGATCCGCTCCCTCCGCAGGACCGACCGATGAACCCCCGCCGCATCCGCCAGATCCGCCGTGGGATCGCCATGACCACCGGGCTCGGGCTCCTCGGCACCTTCGCCGTCTTCCCCTTCATCTGGATGGTGTTCACCTCGGTCCGCCCCCAGCAGGACCTCTTCCAGAGCGGCAACCCCTGGGCCTTCAGCAGCTTCACCTGGGAGCACTACCGGTTCCTCATGTTCGAGACCGACTACTTCCGGTGGCTGGCCAACAGCGCCTTCGTGGCCGTGACCTCCACCGGTCTGGCCCTCGTCATCGGCACCTTCGCCGCCTACGCCCTCGGGCGGCTGCGGTTCCGAGGCGCCGGCGGGGTGGCCCTGGTCGTGTTCGCCACGTACCTCGTCCCGCCGGTGCTGCTCTTCATCCCGCTCAACACCGTCGTCCGCCAGCTCCGGCTGACCAACACGCTGTGGGCGCTGGTGCTGATCTATCTCACGTTCCTCGTGCCCTTCATCGCCTGGTTGCTGTCGAGCTACTTCGCCGGGCTCCCTCGGGAGCTGGCCGAGGCGGCCCAGATCGACGGCGCCTCCTACCTCCAGACGATGTTGCTGGTCGACATGCCCCTGATCCTGCCCGGGGTGGTGTCGGTGTTCTTTTTCGCCTTCACCCTGGCCTGGCAGGAGTTCCTCTACGCCTTCACCTTCCTGCGCAGCAGCGACAAGTACCCGGTGTCGGTGGGGGTGGTCAACGAGCTGTCGGTGGGCGACGTCCAGTTCTGGGGCGAGCTGATGGCCGGAGCCCTGCTCGGCTCGATCCCGATCGTGGTGCTCTTCGCCTTCCTCATGGACTACTACGTCGAGGGCCTCACGGCCGGTGCGGTCAAGGGATGACGACCCCGCCGCCCCAGGAGTGGCCCATCGGTCGACTCGACCACGTCGCCATCGTCGTCCCCGACACCGAGGCCGCCCTCGCCGTGTGGCGCGACCTCCTCGGCTTCCCCCTCAAGTTCAGCCAGGTGGTACAGGAGGGCGCGGTCCGTCTCACCCACCTCGAACTGGGCAACACCGACCTCCAGCTGGTCGAGCCGCTCGTCCCCGATCACCCGTTGCAGGCCTGGTTGGCGGAGCGGGGGGTGGCGCTCCACCACCTGTGCTTCGAGGTCGACGACGTCGACGGCGCCTTCACCGCCGACTCCCCCTATCCGATCGCCGCCGTCGGCGACTGCCCTCACGAGGGCACCCAGGGCCGACAGGCGATCTTCCTCGACAATGCCGACACCTCGGTCGTCATCGAATTGTCGACCGCCCCATGACCGAGGCGGCCCACCCGTCGGGCGACGACGCCTCGATCGCCGCCGCCGACTTCGACGACCGTCTGCCTCCGCTCCCGCCCACCGACGAGCTGCTCGTCCCCGTCGAGGCGACCGAGCGACGGGTGATCGCCGTCGACGACGACCCGACCGGCACCCAGACCACGGCCCACGCCGCCCTGGTCACGGCGTGGGAGCCCGCCGACCTCGACTGGCTGCTGGCCCAACCCGGCCCGATCGGCTTCGTGCTGACCAACTCCCGGGCCCGACCGGTCGACGAGGCGGTGGCCGTCACGACCGACGTCGGGCGAGGGCTCCGGGCGGCGGCCGAGCGGGCGGGGCTCCGGCTCGACGTCGTCAGCCGAGGTGACTCCACCCTGCGGGGCCACTTCCCGGAGGAGCCGGCCGCCCTGGCCGCCGGCCTCGGGCTGGCCTACCCGACCTTGGTGATCATGCCCTTCTTCGCCGAGGGCGGTCGGGCCACGGTGCACGGCACACACTACGTGCTCACCGACGGCCGCTACGTGCCGGCCGGCGCAACCCCCTTCGCCCGGGACCCGAGCTTCGGCTATACCGCATCCCACCTCCCGGCATGGGTGGAGGAGAAGAGCGGCGGGGACATCCTCCAGGACGAGGTGACCGTGATCGACATCGGGATCGTGCGTCGGGGAGTCGACGCCGTCGCCGCCGCGCTGCGGGCGGTGTCGGCGGGCTCCTGTGTGGTGATCGACGCCGTCGAGGCGGCCGACGTGGAGATCGTGGGGGCCGCCTTCGCCGTCCTCCGTCCCGAGGGGCGGCCGTGGCTGTTCCGCTCGGCCGCCGGTCTGGTCCCCGCCCTGGCCGGGCTGCGAGCGGCCGCCCCGGTGTCGACCGCCGGGGTGCCCGTCACCCGATCGGGCGGCTTGATCGTCGTCGGTTCCCACGTGCCGCTCTCCACCCGACAGTTGGGGCGACTGCTCGCCGCCGACCCCGACCTCCACGCCGTCGAGGCCTCGGTCGACTCCCTGGCCGAGGCCTCGACGGCCCTCGACGAGGTGGCCCGGTTGTCGGCAACGGCCACCGACGCCATCGCCGCCGAGCGCACCGTCGTCGTCCACACCAGTCGGGCGGTGCGCACCGACCTCGTCCCCGATGACGCCCTGGCCCGCAGCCGGGCGGTGGCCGAGGGCCTGTGCGAGGTGGTTCGACGGATCTCGGTGCGGCCGTCCTACGTGGTGGCCAAGGGCGGGATAACGGCTCATACCTTGGCCACCGCCGCCCTCGGGGCCCGCCGGGCCCACGTGATCGGGCCGATCGCCGCCGGCGTCCCGATGTGGGAGCTCGGGGCCGACATCCGCCATCCCGGCCTGCCCTACGTGGTCTTCCCCGGCAACGTCGGCGACGACGACGCCCTCGCCCTCGTCGTCGGGCGCCTGGAGCACCGCCGTCGCATCCTCATCGACGGGGCCCTCGACCGGCGGGGAGGGCGTCCGTGATGCGGGGAGCCCTGGTGGGGGTCGGCTACTTCTCCCGCTTCCACCTCGACGCCTGGTCCCGGCTGCCCGATGGCGGGATCGTCACCGTGATCGACGCCGACCCCGACCGGGCGGCCGCCGTCGCCGGAGAGCACGGGCTCACCACCCACCCCTCGCTGGCCGCCGCCATCGCCGACCCGGACTGCCCGCTGGACTTCGTCGACATCGTCACCCCGCCCGAATCCCACCACCGACTGGCGCTCGAGGCGGCCGAGGCCGGGCTCGACGTGATCTGCCAGAAGCCGCTGGCCCCCACCCTGCCCGAGGCGACGGCCCTCGTGTCGGGCGTCGGGCGGACCGGGGTGCGGTTCATGGTGCACGAGAACTGGCGGTGGCAGCCGTGGTATCGGGCGATCGGCCGCTTCCTCACCTCCGACGTGGCCGGCGAGCCGTACCACGCCTCGTTCACCATGCGGACCGGCGACGGTTGGGCCGATGATGCCTACCTCGACCGCCAGCCCTACTTCCGCCGGTACCCCCGCCTGCTCCTCCACGAGACCGGCATCCACTTCGTCGACACGTTCCGCTACCTCCTGGGCGAGGTCACCTCGGTCTACGCGTCGATCTCCCGCCGCAACGGGGCGATCGCCGGCGAGGACGCCGGGGTGGCCGTGCTTCACTTCGCCTCGGGGGCCACCGCCGTGTTCGACGGGAGCCGCTACAACGAGAGCGACGCCGAGGATCCCCGCTACACCTTCGGCCGGTTTCGGCTCGACACCTCCACCGGTCACGCCGAGCTCGACCTCGACGGCACCGTGCGGTGGCATCCGCTCGGCCGTCCGGCCACGACGATGCTCGGTCGCCCGCCTCGCACCGGCTTCGGCGGCGACTCGGTGTTCGCCCTGCAGGAGCACTTCGTCGACTGCGTGCGATCGGGGCGGCCCTTCGAGAGCGAGGGCGCCGACTACCTGCGGACGATGGCCGTGGTCGAGGCCTGCTACACCTCGGCCGAGCGGGGCCAGGTGGTGTCCGTGGATCTCCCGTAGACCGGCGACGGCCTCCCGGTGGACGTACCGGGAGGCCTTCGCTCGGAGGGGCGGCCTGCGACGGGGCCGCAGGATTCGTCGAGGGACGAACTAGCCGTCGATGCTGCCGATCTCGCGGCCGACGGCCTCGATGTCGGCGTAGTTCTCGTTGGCGGTCTCGATGAACGATTCGGCGCCGAAGAACTCGAGGATGGCGGCCTCATCGGGGTCGCTCGGGTCGAGGCCCATCAGCGCCTCCACGATCTGGGCCTGGAGGCCGTCGCCCAGCTCGGGGCGGGCCACCCAGTGGTAGTCGTAGTAGGTGGGGGTGGTGAAGACCACCTGGACCCGGTCGAGGTCGACCTCACCGGCTTCAACGCGGGCATCCCACACCTGGGAGTTGAGGGCGCCCATTTCGAAGGTGCCGGATTCGACCAGATCGATCGTGGCGTCGTGGGAGCCGCTGAAGCCGGGGGCGCCCTCGAGGTCGTCGAGCGACACGCCGGCCTGGGTGAGGAACGACTGGGGCATGAGGCGACCCGACGTGCTCGACTCCGAACCGAAGGTGAAGGTGCGACCGGCGGCGGCGCTCAGGCCGTCCACGCTGTCGAAGGGCTCGATTCCGGAGTCGACGCCGGCGATGAACACCGAGGTGAACTCCTCGTCGATATCGCGTTGGGCGATGGCGTTGGCCCCATCGACCTGCAGGCGGGCCTGCACGCCGGTGAGACCGCCGAACCAGGCCACGTCGAGGTCGCCCACCCGGAAAGCGGTGACGGCGGCCTCATACTCGGTGACCGGCTCGAAGCGGACCGGGATGCCGAGCTCGTCGGACAGGTAGCCGGCGACGAGGTCGTAGTTGCGGGCCAGGATCTCGGGGTCCTGGTCGGGGATGGCGCCGATCACGAGTTCGCCCTCGAAGTCGACGGCGGCCTCGTCCTCCATGGCCTCGTCGGAGGCGGCTTCATCGTCCTCCATCGCCTCGTCGTCTTCCATGGCTTCGTCGTCGGTCGCCTCGGCGGTGGAGGCGTCCTCGGCGGTGCTGGCATCGTCGGCGCTGTCGGTGTCGTCCGATCCGCAGGCGGCGGCGATGAGGGCGAGGAGGAGCAGGGGAATGAGTAGTCGACGCATCGGTGAGTGACTCCAGGGGGTGGATTGAGGCGGAAGGTTGTCGATCCGCCGAAACGTATCCAACCGTCGACCTCGCGCAACGAATCCCATGGTGACGTTTTCCCACTCGTTCAACGGAGGTGACATCCGCCTCATCATCCGACTTGTCGACGAGGTCGTTCGGTCGTGTTCGAGCAGGGCGAATCCAGGCGACGGCGGCCGCCGGGGGAGTCAGTCGGCGAAGACCAGGATCGGTTCCCTCAACGCCGCCGACACATCGGAGAGGAAGCGGGCCGCCACCACCGGATCGATGTGGTCGGCGCAGGTGAGGCCGAGGGTGATGGTGGTCGCGGGCTGGGCCACGCCGTTCACCATGCGCACCGCGTCGCGGGGCTGACCGATGGCGAGGGCGGCGGCGGTGTCCTCCAGGGTGGGGACGGCGGCGGTGACGGCGGTCCCGGCGAAGCACGACAGGGCGAAGGTCGGTTCGGTGACCGCTTCGGTGGTGCCATAGGCCACCGCCTCGGCCAGGTCGCTGAGGGTGGCCGATTCGACCTGCTCCAACTCGACCATCCGCTCATCGGCGATCAGCTGAACCGAGACCGTGATCGACTCGGTCGGTTCGTAGTCGTCGATCACCGAGGCGTTGAGCACCGAGGACTCGACCAGGGCCGGAGCCAGCAACCGGACGACGAGGGCGGCGAGCGGGATCGGCTGCTCCCGGTAGTGTCGCAGTCGGTCCTGCACCCGGAGCAGGGCGTCTGCGGCGATCTCGGCCTGCAGGCTGAACGTGACCGGTTCGGTGACGATCACCTCGACCTCGTCGATGTCGAGTGGCAGCTCGATCTCGATGGCGTCGTCGATCGGGCGGCGCGGCTCGGTCTCGATGATCGTGTCATCGTCGATCTGGGGGGCGGGTGTCGCCGTCGCCGCCTCGTCGTCGCCGACGTCCTGCCCGTCGTCGGTGGCGTCCGCACCGCCGTCGTCATCGGACCCGCCCTCGGCGGACCGAGTCGGAGTTGACTCGTCCTCGCTGACGCCCTGCTCGTCGTCGGTGGCGTCCTCGCCGTCGCCCGACTGTGCTGGGCCCTGCTCGTCGTCGGTGGTGGTGTCTCCACCGCCCGACTGTGCTGCGCCCTGCTCGTCGTCGGCCATCTGCTTCTCGTCACCGGCGGTGGCGCCCTCGGTGTCGCCGACGGTGGCGGCGGGGTCGGCCTCGGCGTCGGTGGCGCTGTCTGCGTCGGCCTCGTCACCGTCGACCGTGGCGGCGGGATGGGCCTCGACGGCGGACGGCTCGTCGGTGCCGGCGTCGTCGCCCGTGTCGTCGGTCGTCTCGGCGTCGCCCGGGCTCGCCTCCGCCGATTCGGCTGCGGCTTGGGCGCCATCGTCCTCGGCGGTGGTGCTGCCGTCGGTGGCCGGTGCTGTCGTGTCGGCGTCGTCGGTCGTGGCGGCGGTCCCCTCACCGGCCGCGGCCCCACTCTCCTCGGCGTCTTCGACGGCGCCGGTCGAGGTCGATGCGGCGTCGTGGTCGAGGTTGGGTCCGAAGGCCGCCTGTTGCACGTCCGCCCTGGTCACGCGGCCGCCCGGCCCCGTCCCGCGAATGGCGTCGAGGTCCACCTCGAACTCCTCCGCCAGCCGTCGCACCAGCGGTGAGTAGCTCCGCTGCTGGTCGCTGTCATCGGTGGGAACGTCGGACTCCATAGCTCTTCCTTCGCAAGCCGGCGCGCCCGCTCATCGTAGGGGTGCGAGCACCGGCCCCGACGTCGATCGGAGGATCCGACCGCCCGAAATCGGGTCGCTCAGGAGGGACGGAGACTGAGGCCGTCGGGGCGCCACTCGGGCCCGGCGAGCACGATCTGGTTGACCGTGCAGTGCCGCTCGGCGAACCCGGCCTCGCAGTAGGCCAGGTAGAAGCGCCACAACCGGATGAAGCGGTCGTCGAGGCCGAGTTCACGCACCTCGTCGAGGCGTTCGTCGAACCGCAGCCGCCACTGACGGAGCGTCTCGGCGTAGTGGGCCGAGAGGTCCTCCACGTCGATGATCTGCAGCCGGGTGTTGGAGGCGACGGCCTTCCCGATGGCGCCGAGGGAGGGCAGAAACCCGCCGGGGAAGACGAAGCGGCGGATGAAATCCTCGGTGTTCTTGGCCCGCTCGTAGCGACGGTCCGGGACGCAGATGGCCTGGAGGGCGACGAGACCGTCCCGCTCGAGGCAGCGGTCGATGGTGGCGAAGTACTTCGGGTAGTCGCGCCAGTCGACGGCCTCGATCATCTCGATCGACACGATCCGGTCGAACCGCCCCTGGAGGTCGCGCCAGTCCTGATCGAGCAGCTTGACCTGGTTGGCCCAGCCGGCCCGCCGCACCCGGGAGGTGGCCTCCCGCAGCTGCTCGGCCGAGATCGTGGTGGTGGTGACCGAGCAGCCGGTCTGATCGACGGCCCGCAGGGCGAACCCGCCCCAGCCGGTGCCGATCTCCAGCAGCCGGTGCTTGTCGGTGACGCCGAGCTTGGTCAGCAGCCGGTCGTACTTGTACTGGCTGCTGTCGGCCAGCGCCGCCTCGGCCGAGGGGAAGATGGCCGAGGAGTAGGTGAGGGTCTCGTCGAGGAAGAGACGGAAGAAGTCGTTGCCCAGGTCGTAGTGGCTGGCGATGTCCTCGGCGTTCTGACGCCGCCCGGCTCGGGGGAGGGCTTGGCGCACCCGGTTGCTGAGCCAGCCGCTGCCCCTGGTCACCCGGTCCCGGACGTCGTCCAGGCCGTGGATGTTGCGGATGATGACGCGGACGACGGCGGTCGGGTCGTCCGAGGTCCACCAGCCCTCGATGTAACCCCGGCCGAGTCCGATCGAACCCTCCGAGAGCAGGGAGGTCCAGGCTCGGGGATCCCGGATCTCCATCGTGGCCTCGATGCCACCGCCCGGTCCGTAGCGGCGGGAGGTGCCGTCGGTCTCGACGATGGTCAGGCGGTCGCTGGTGGTGCGGCGGGCGATCGCCTTGACCGCCCGGCGGGCCAGGGCGGCGGCCGGTCGGCTCGGAAGGGGGACCGACGAACGGCGGGCGGCCCGCCGCAGCAGACGGTCGGGCCGCACCCGTCGACCCGTCCGCGCCTCGGCGTCGAGGCTGTCGGTGATGTCGATGGCGTCGAGTTCGTCGCCTGAGGGTCGCGACGCAGACGTCATGGTGAGGTCCTCTCCGGTGTGGGCTGGGGGGATGGTCGGCGTTTGTCGGGATGGGCCACGAAGGGCACGCCCTTGCGCCACAGACATGCGGCCTCGGCGTGGATGCCGAGGGTCACTCGATGGGTGGGCAGCACGGGACGCCAGGTGGCTGCGGCGACGGTGGCGGCGTCGGCCGGGGTGCGGGGGGCGTCGAGCAACGTGGCGACCACGACCTGTTCTTCGGCGCCGACCACGTCGAGGGATGCGTTGAATCGCTCGTCGACGTCCGCGATCGTCAGCCGATAGCGAAAATCCTCGTCGAGGAAGGGCGAGACGTGCAGGGTCTTGTCGAACACGGCCCGGAAGGCGCCTCCGTCACGGTCCAGGGCGACGGCGTAGCGGTGCCGCTCGTGCCACGGGGTGTTTGTCACCTCCAGCACGGCGCCGACCGGGGTGTCGGGGTCGTCGTGCCACACGAGATGGAAGCTGATCGGGTTGAACAGCCACCCCCACCGGCGGAGCTGGGACACGAGCCGCACCGGGCCCTCCGGCCGACCGTCGAGCACGGGGGCGAGGTCGTCCCTGGCCTGCTCGGACAGGGGCGTCGGGTCGTCGGCGCGGCCGTAGTCGGAGGCTCGGTAGCGGACGGGGGCCGGTCGGGAGGACGACCACCAGCGGTTGAGGTCGCACAGGTCGTCGGGGCGGTCGGGGTCGAGCCAGACGTGGCTGGTGTCGTAGCGGAACTCGTGCTCGGCCGGGCCGAGGCGCTTGTGCCATACCGAGCCGCGGCACAGGGCCGGTCCGCCGGCTCTCATGTGCTGCTCACCCGTCCCCCGTCGTCCATCGACGTGTCCTCGTTCGCTGTGTTGCCGTGGTCGGTGTCGTCATCGATGCGGTCGCACACCCGGAGGGCGGCCACCATGCCGTCCTCGTGGAAGCCGTGACCCCAATAGGCCCCGCAGAAGTGGATACGACGCACACCGTCGATTTCGGCGAACCTGGCCTGGGCCGCCACCGCCGCCTGGTCGAAGACCGGGTGGGCGTAGTCGAACCGGGCCAACACCGTGCCGGGGTCTATCCGGTGGTCGCTGTTGAGGCTGACCAGGTAGCGGCGGGATCCGGGGAGGCGCTGCAGGTTGGTCATGTCGTAGGTGACGGCGGCCGTCGTGTCGCCGGTGCCCAGGCGGTCGTAGTTCCAGGCGGCCCAGGCCCGGCGATGGGGCGACAGCAGCGAGACGTCGGTGTGGAGGGTCGCGGTGTTGGGCTGATACCGCATCGCACCCAGGATCTCCCGCTCGGCCGGCGAGGCGTCGGTGAGCATGGCCAGGGCCTGGTCGCTGTGACAGGCCAGGACCACCCGGTCGAACGCCTCCTCCACCGGCTCGACGGCCGGCGCCTCGGCCTGGCCCGGGGTGCCGGGGTCACCGTCGGCGGCCCGGGCGATCGAGGTGACGACGACGCCGTCGGCCCCGCTGCGCACCCCGAGCACCGGGGTCCGGGTGCGGATGGTGCCGCCGAAACCGTCGGCGATGGCCTGCACGTAGCGGCGGGAGCCGCCGACGATCGTCCGCCACCGGGGGCGGTTGCCGATGCCGAGCAGGCCGTGGTTGCGAAGGAAGCGGAAGAGGGTGGTGGCGGGGAAGTCGTCGAAGGTCGACGGATCGGCCGACCACACCGCCGCCCCCATCGGGATGAGGTGGAGGTCGACGAAGGGGGCGCCGTAGCGGCCGTTCTCCAGGAACCGACCCAGGGTCAGGGTGTCGGCATCGACCGTTCCGCGGTCGACCTCGGCCAGGTGGCGGCGGGCGTTTCGGTAGAAGCGGACGATGTCGACCAGCATCCGCCACATCGTGGGGTTGACGAGGTTCGACCGCTTGGCGAAGAGGGTGTTGAGGTTGGTCGCCCGGTAACTGAAGCCCGACGAGCGGTCGGTGACGGCGAAGCTCATCTCGGTGTCCTGGGCCGCCACCCCGAGCTCGCCCAGGAGCCGCTGGAAGTTGGGGTAGTTGCGGTCGTTGTGGACGATGAAGCCGGTGTCGACCCCGAGCGGTCCGGCCTCGGGGTCGACGACCTCGACGGTGTTGGCGTGGCCCCCGAGCCGATCGTCGGCCTCGAACAGGGTCACGTCGTGGTGCCTGCCCAGCACGTGGGCGCAGGTCAGGCCTGCCACTCCGGATCCGACGACGGCGATTCTCATGGGAACTGGTGTCTACCCAGATGCCGTTGCCTCGAACCGTTCGGCCGGTCCCGACACCGGCCGGGTAGGGGCGACGGACGTAGGGTTGAGCCGTGGACCCCCTCGACGCCACCGCTCTCGCCCGGCACCGGTCCGAGCTGTTCCTCGCCGTCGAGAAGGCGATGGTCGACGTGCGGGCGCTGACGGCCGATACCGCTCCGGAGCGGGCCCGGGCCCGGGCGGTGCGCGACCGCCTGCTGGTGCTGGCCGCCGATCCGGCCGTGGCCGCCGCAGCCGGTCGGGCCGGGGCCCCGTCGGCCGAGGTCGATCCACAGGCCGCCGTCGAGCACATCGAGGCGGTGCTCGGCATGGCGCCCGAGGCCGGTCGCCGCATCCGGAGCCGCTTCCTCCGCCTGGCCCAGGACGATGACGACCGGCACGCCCTCTACCTCCACGTCGGCCGGGGTCGGGCCGCCTCCCCCATCCACCACCACGGCACCTGGGCGGTGGTCATCGGTGTTGCCGGGATGGAACACAACCGGTTCTGGCGCCGGGACGGCGACGACGCGGTGCCCACCGGGGAGCTGGCCGTGGGCCCCGGCGTCGGCGTGGCCATGACGGCCGACGATCTGCACTCGGTCGAGCTCGACGGCCCGGCGCTCCACCTCCACTGCTACGGCCTGGCCCTCGAACGTCTCGACGACCGGGACTTCTTCGACGCCCGGGCCGGGGCGTGGCGACCCTTCACCAATCGGGTGCCGATCAGCGAGGCCCGCCCCGGCTTCGGCTGATCCCGGCCTGCCGCCGGCCGTCGGGCCGGTCGGTGCCCACCGGGCCCCTCGGTGGGGTCGGCGGGTCTGTGGCCGTGGACCGATGTCCGGCTCCCGCTCAGTCGACGAGGGCGGCGATGGTGGCGACCAGCCGATCCCGGGGCACGGTCTCCTGCACGTCGGCGGCGTCGAGCCACTCCTGGCGATCGTCGATGCCCTTGGACACCTCTTTGCCGTAGGCCAGGTTCTTGATCACGACCGTACCGGCGTCGAACTCGTCGCTGCCGACGATGACGGCGGCCGGTGACCGGCGGCGGTCGGCGTACTTGAGCTGGTTGCCCAGATTCTTGGGGTTGCCGAGGTACAGCTCGGCGGCGATGCCGGCCTGGCGGAGTTCGCTGACCATGGCCTGATAGTCGGTGAGTCGCTCCCGGTCCATGATCGTGACCACGATCGGGCCGTCGAGGGCGGACTGTTCGAGCTTGTCGATGGCGCGGAGGGCGGTGAGGAGTCGGTCGACGCCGATCGAGGCGCCACAGGCCGGCACCTCCTGGCCGGTGAAGCGCTTGACCAGGTCGTCGTAGCGCCCACCGGAGGCCACGGTGCCGAAGCTGGGCGCCTCGCTGCCGTCGGCCTGGGGCCCGTAGGTCAGCTCGGTCTCGAACACCGGGCCGGTGTAGTAGTCGAGGCCGCGCACGACCGAGGTGTCGATGATCACCTGATCCGAGCCGAGGCCCATGGCGGTGAGCAGCCCGTCGATCGTCTCCAGCTCCTCGACGCCGACGACCCCCTCGGGCTCCTTGCCCACCAGGTCGCGCAGGCGGGACAGCACCTTCTGGCGGTCGGTCTCGCCCTCGCCGACGGTGACGAAGCCGAGGATGATGTCGATCTGGTCATCGGCCAGGCCCACCCCTTCGGCAACGTCGCCGCTGGCGTCGGTCCGACCGGGGCCGAGCAGCTCCCGTACGGCGGCGGGCCCGAGACGGTCGAGCTTGTCCATCGAGCGCAGCACGTGGGCCCGGCGGGCGACGGCGGCCGTCGCCGTCTCGGCGTCGTCGTCCGGCCCGGGAGCCGGGAGGCCGGCCAGGGCCAGCACGCCGTTGAGCACGTTGCGGTCGTTGAGGCGGACGATGTAGTCACCCCGCTCCACGCCGAGCTGTTCAAGGGCGGTGGCCATGATGGCGCAGGCCTCGGCGTCGACCGCCATCGACTTGCTGCCGACGGTGTCGAAGTCGCACTGGTAGAACTGGCGGAAGCGGCCGGGGCCGGGCTTCTCCTGGCGGAACACGGGGCCCACCTGGTAGCGCCGGTAGGGGAGGGTGAGGTCGTTGCGGTGCTCGGCCACGTAGCGGGCCAGCGGCGCCGTCAGGTCGTAGCGCAGCGCCATCCACTGGTCGTCCTCGTCCCGGAGGGCGAACACGCCCTCACCCGGGCGGTCCTTGTCCGGGAGGAACTTGCCGAGGGCATCGAGGTACTCGATGAGGGGCGATTCGAGCGGCTGGAAGCCGAATGTGCGGTAGACGGGGAGGATCGTGTCGATCATCGACGTGCGCTGCAGCACGTCCTGCCCGGCGGCGTCGATGAACCCGCGCGGCAAACGCGCCTTCGGTCGCCGAACCTTCTCCTTCTTCCCCACGTGCTGTCCTCGTTCTCAACTGGGGGCGCTGAGGCGCAAGCCTGTCCGCGCCCAAGGGCCTCGCCATGTCCCACACGAGGCCCTGGAAGCCAGGGAGTTCGGCCAAAGGCCGAACTCCGGGTCAGCTGCTCCGCAGCTGACACCTGGAGGTTTCGCCGGAGGGGCGAAACCTCAGGAACCCTGCGGGTTCCCGTACTGCCGATGGGGCTTGAACCCATGACCTCCAGATCCACAATCTGGCGCTCTAGCCGACTGAGCTACGGCAGCTTGACGATCCTTGACTCTACTCCGGGCCCTGAGACCCTCAAACGCCATTTCCGCACCGGGAGCGGGGAGGGAGGCGGGGCCGACCGTCGGGTCCGTCGGCCGGGGCGCCGGTCGATGAGGCGCCCGAGGCCGCCCTACAGGTGGCGGTACACGTCGGCCAGGTCGATGCCCCGGTCGATCATGGTGACCTGCAGCCAGTAGAGGAGCTGGGAGATCTCCTCGGCCAGCTCGTCGTCGGTCCCGTGTTCGGCGGCGAGCCAGACCTCGCCCGCCTCCTCCAGGACCTTCTTCCCGATGAAGTGCACACCCGCGTCGAGAGCGGCGACGGTGGAGGAACCCTCCGGCCGCTCCTCGACACGGGCCTGCAGGACGGTGAACAGCTCGTCGAACGTGGTGGATGCGTCGGCCATGGACCGAGCATGTCAGCCCCGGGGCGGAAACCCACCGGCTTCACGGCCGGGTCAGCCACCGGTGCCGACACCCACTCGGTGCCGGGTCGAGCCGTGCCCGCCGCGGCGACGAGCGCCGGGCTGGAGGGCCGAGATGGACAAGACCCAGACCAGCCCGGCGAGGGGCACCACGGCGGCAAGGGCGACCGCGCCAACACCGCTGCGCACCGTGTGCATGCCCACCACGACCAGCGTCGAGCCGCCGGCGATCACGATGCCCATGCCGATCACATAGGCCGTTGCCCGCAGCGACAAGGGCGATGTGTGTGTGCGTGAACGTCGAGTCATCACCTGCTTCCCTCCTTGGCTCGATGTGTCGTGTTGAGGTGAATACGTCACTGACGATGAGCTTGGGGAATGTGGTTCCCCGCATTCACGAAATCGTCATGGATGCGTGGCCAAGCATGACCAGGGGGTTCATTCACCAGGGCCGATAGGCCTGGGCATTGGTTCCCCGACTGTGCGACGTGCATGTCCAAGCAGTTCTAGGCTTCGCTCCCAGCTGCCGCCGACCACTGGAGAACCTCATGCGCGGGCCTCGTCCATACTCCTTCGAACTCGACTTTTCGACTGCATTCGATTTGTACCTTCAGGTCATGTACGACGCCGATGAGTTGACGGATGAAATCGGGAAAATGCTCCGTCGTCTTGCCGTGGAACGGGTCCTCGATTGCGCCGCCGGTTCCGGCGTTCCCTCGATCGGGCTTCGCCGGATGGGGCTGCCGGTGACCTGTAGCGACGGCAGCCCGGAGATGGTCGCCCGCTTCAAGCTCAACGCCAAGCGACGCGGGGTCCAGGGCGACGTGCAGTGCGACGTGGTCGACTGGGCCGATCTCGACCCGGCCGACGGCACCTACGACTACGTCATGTGCCGGGGGAACTCGCTGGTGTACGCCTCGACGTGGGGGACCGACGCCGACGTCACCTCGGGGCTGGACGCCCTCGAACGCTACGTCCGGCGTTTCGCCGCCGTCGTCGAGCCGGGGGGCTGGCTGCACATCGACGCACCGCTGGCCATGAGCAGCGGCACGGCCCGCACGATGGGCTACGCCATCGACGACGACGACCGCTTCGTCGAGGTGTCGGTCACCGAGTGTGTGATCGAGCGGGCCGCGAGCCGCTACTGGCGCTGCATCGTGTCGGCCGACTGGGGGGACGGCGAGGTCGGGCGCCTGGAGTTCGGCATGCACTCGGCCAAGCTCACCGTCGACGTGCTGGCCGAGATGCTCGGTCGCAACGGCTTCGTCTACTGGGGTCGACCGGACTTCGACGGCGACCGGATGAGCCATCCGGCACTGCTGGCCCGGCGCGCACCCTCGGCCGACGTGCCGTCCCCGGTCGCGCCGGTGGGGTCGTCGTCACCGTTGCGGTGTCGGGTGCCCCGACCCACCGCATCACCCCTGGTGCCGTGGAGTCGCTCGCTGTTCGCTCAGGCGGCGTCGACCCCGTCGCCCGTGCCCATCTCGCTCCAGTAGAGGACGATCCCCGTCTCGTCGCCGAGGATCGACCCCTCGGATCCGACCTCCAGCTCCAACTCCCGGGGCATGAGCTGCGACGCCTGCCAGCTCCGGCCCTGCCCGAGAAAGGCGTAGCCCCGGGGGTTCTGGGCGGTGGCGGAGTAGAGGACGATGGTGATCCGGGCCGGGCCGTCGATCTGATAGCCCTGGAACACGATCGGATAGAACGCGGTGCCGTGGGGGAAGGGGTACTCGACCCGGAGACGGACGCGGGCGTCGGCACATTCGGGGTTGTCGAACTGGTACACCCCGCCGTCGGCCTCGGTGGCGGCGATGGTGGTGGTCCGGCCGTTGCCGTCGAGGGGGCCGTAGCTCAGCGACTGCACCGCGCCGTCGAGGGAACGGGTCCGGCTGAGGAAGCTCTCGTCGAGCTCGACCACGTCCCGGAAGAGGCAGTTGTCCTGGTCGAAGGCGTGGCCCAGTCGGTCGTAGTCGGTGACGATCACGGTGCTGGCGTTGGCCGGAAGGTAGCCGTCCCAGTCGATCGCCACCTGCATCCGGTAGGGGCCGTCGCCGTTGAGGCCGCCGCCCGTGCCGTTCCCGCGGTGGCGGTCGGCCGGGCCGTCGTGCAACTCGACCCGCATGCGGAAGTTGCGGCGGACGGGGATGGTGGCGCTGGCCGCCAGCTCCTCCCGGATCTCGTGAAAGGCCGACAGTTTGTCGTCGGCCGAGAGCCCGGCGAAACGGGTGACCACGGCCTTGACGTCGGTGGCGGTGGTGGTGGCCCGGGAGGCCCGCCAGGCGTCGACCAGGGTGTCGTCCTGAAGCTCCTGGGCCAGCCGCACCACGAAGTCCTCGCGACCCGGTACGGAGCCGGCGAGCCAGCGGTGGAGGGCGGTGCGGTCGTAGCCGTCGACGTCGTGCAGGTGATTGCAGTGCTCGAACGCGGCGTTGAGCCGTCTGCGGTCTATGCGGCGGAGCGCTTCGGCAAAGCGTCCTTCACGGGTGGCGGCCATTACCTCTATTTGAGCGCGATGTTGCACCCAACACAAGCTGAGATGTGCAACACCGTGAATGTGTGCGCACAAACCCGTGCTGACGCACACGCATGCGCCGATATGTAATTGTTCCCGTGCCCTCCATCATTGGGGAGAATGACCTCGTACACCGAGGACGTTGTACGAGATCGAAGCAACGAGCGGAACATCTCACTAGATCGCACGAAGTCGAAAGCAACACATGGAGCGTGTTCGGGCCGGCGGGGCTCGAACAAGCGGGATCGGTAAGCGGCGGGACGATTTCCCACAAAGCCCGATCCCTCTGAAGCCGGTGATCGTGCCCTGTCGGGGCGCGGCAGGGACGTGATCCGGCTCCATTCCGACCGGCGGCGGACGATCACCGCCTCGGGGTACAGCCACCCCGAGGCGGTGCATCGTTGCCCCGCTGCCGCGTCGTCGCTCTACTGCGCTGCCGGGGCTGCCTCAGCGGGTGCCTCTCGGCCGAAGCCGGTAGACGTGCGGATCCTGGGTCGATCCGTCGGCTGCCACCTCCAGATGCACGGCGCCGTCCCGGCCGACACCGACGCCGGTGAACACGCCCAGGGCAACCACCCGATCGACGGTGAGCCGTGGGCTCCACAGATCGACGGCGTTGCCCTGCAGATGGGCGCTGTCGGGGGCGCCCCCGATCGTGGCGTTGTACTCCTCCGACCGGTAGCCGCTGGCGATGTGGACCGGCTCGCCCGCCTCGGCGCGCAGACGCTCCAGGGCGTGGACCAGGGGCCGGGCCACCGAGATCACCCGGTTGCCGAGACACAGCCTCTGTGGTCCAGCCGTGCGGAACTCGACGAACCGGAAGTGGGGCGAGGCGTACCCGCCCCCTTCGGCGCACCGGGCCAGCGCCCGGCTGGTGTGGACGTCGAGCGTGCCCGTCACCGACAGGGCGTCGAAGGTGTGGCCCCGCTGGAAGTCGGCCAGCGCCCGTCGGGTGAAGGTCCCGAGGAAGCCGTCGACCACCAGTGGCCAACCGATGGCCCGGAGATGACGTTGGGCCGTGCGCACGTCGTGCTGACGCAGCGCCCCGTCGTCGTCGCCGGCGGTCGGCGGCTGGAGCACCACTTCGAACTCCTTGGCCAGCCGGGCCACGACCACGGCCCGATCCCGATCGCGGATGACCTGCCGAGCGCCCACGTAGTCGTGGTCGGTCTCGTTGACGTAGTCGGCCAGTCGGTGGCCGGTGAAGGTGCCCTCCACCATCCCCCGGACCAGGATCTCGGCCGCCACATCGGGCTCGGCCGCCAGGTCGGGTCGGTCGACGAGCGGCAATCGGAGCCGCCGCTGCCAGTAGCTGTACTGCCGTCGCCCGATGAGGGGCACGAAGCCGCGGCCTCGATAACGGGGTCCGTCCCCGGGCTCAGTGTTGCCCAGGTAGTGGCGCCCCTCGTAGGCCCAGCCCGACTCGCCTTCGATCATCCACAGCCCCATCCGCGTCTCGTGCTGGGCGGTGGCCAACACGTAGGCGGTCTGGGCCAGGGTGAGGTGTTCCCGCTCGCACACCGAGGAGAGGCGTGTGGCGTGTTCGGTCGAGCGGCTGTGGGTTCGAATGGTCCCCGTCGTCCTTTCGATGAGCATGACAACCCTCCTTCCGTTTCCGGTGGTTCATGTGCTCTGATTACGTCGCCGACGGCCGAGGACGGGGGCCTGGAAAAAAGTTGTGGAAATCCCGCCGATCCCGCCCTCCGGCGACGTAAGACCCCTCAACGACCCGGAACAGGAAGGCGGGCAGCGGCAACATGGACTTCCACGGGCGGCCGTATCGCGGCCGGGGGCTGCGGCGTGGCCGCTGTGGAGCCTCCCGGCCGAACCCGGTCATCGATCTCGATCACTGGGCCCGCTCCGGCGAGGCCGGCACCGAGGCCGGCAAGAACGATGCGGCCGCGATCGCCGACCCTGGCGCCGCCCCCGTCGACGATGCCGGAGCCGATCGTCGCCCCGAGGGCGGACGGCCGACCCCCGAGGTGGACGCCGCCACCGCCGACCTGATCCGGCGACTGTTGCGGACCATCGATGACGAGGCCCGACCCCGTGTGGGAGTGCCGCCCTCGTCGAGCCGCTTGCGCCTCCCCCGCTGACCACGGTCGGCGTCGATGCCCCCGCCTGGCACCATGGTTCCCCGATGACCGGGGTTCGAGAACAGCTACCGCCCGAGTTTGTGGCGCGAGCGGCCGAGTTCGCCGATCCGGACGAGCACGAGGCCTTCCTCCGGTCCTTCGACCAGCCCCGGACCCGCGGGGTGCGGGCCAACCCGATGAAGCTGTCCGCCCTCGAGCTGGCCGAGCGCCTCGGGGTGTCGACCACACCGGTGCCGTGGTGCCCCGACGGTCTGGTGCTCGACGACGGCGCCTCCCTCGGCGGCCATCCGGCCCACCTCGCCGGCCTCTGCTACTTCCAGGAGCCGTCGGCCATGGCCGTCGTCGAGGCCCTCGATCCCGCACCCGGTTGGCGGGTGGCCGATCTCGCCGCCGCCCCGGGCGGGAAGACCACGCAGTTGGCGGCGGCGGTCGGGCCCGAGGGCCTGGTGGTGGCCAACGACGTGAGCCGGAAGCGGCTCCGGGCCCTCCACGACAACCTGGATCTGTGGGGCGGCGCCAACGTCGTGACCACCAGCCGGAGCCTTACCGAGCTGGCGGCCGCCGCCGTGTCGGCCTCCGGTGGCGACGGGTCGGGGAGGGACGGCTTCGACGGCGTGGTGCTCGACGCCCCGTGCTCGGGTGAGGCGCTGTTCCGCCGCGACCCCGCCGCCATCCGCCACTGGTCACCGGCGGCGGTCGAGGGGTCGGCCGCCCGCCAGGCCGAGCTTCTGGTTGCGGCGGCCGCCCTCGTCCGCCCCGACGGGGTCCTCGTCTACAGCACGTGCAGCTTCTCCCAGGCCGAGAACGAGGAGCGGGTGACGGCCTTCCTGGCCGGGCATCCGGGGTGGACCCTGGAGGACTGCGCCCGGCGCCTCGGGGTGGACGGCGGCGTGCCCCGCTCGGCCTACGCCACCGAGCTCACCGCCCGACTGTGGCCACACAAGGGGGCGGGGGAGGGGCAGTTCGTGGCCCGATTCCGGCGCGATGGCGCCGCCCCCGTCGACCGGCCGCCGGCGAGCGCCGCCGCCGGTCGGCGCCGCCGCCCGTCATCGACGACGCGCAACGGTCGTCGGGGGGCGTCGGGTCGGAGCGGTCCCTCGCAACGGGAGGTGCTCGCCGGGTGGGACGGCTTCCGCCGGGCCAACCTGTGGACGTTCCACCCCTCGCTCGACGGCCTCACCGTCGTCGGCGACCGGCTGTTCGCCCGACCCCGAGCCGGGTCTCCGCTCCCCGGCGTCGACACGGTGCGTCCCGGGCTGCCGCTCGGCCGCCTCAAGCCCGGCCGCTTCGCCCCCGATCCGGCCCTCGCCACCAGCCTGGCCGCCGACGACGCCGTTCGGGTCGACCGATGGAGCCTCGACGACCCGAGGCTCGACGCCTTCGCCCGCGGTGAGAGCCTGCCCGACGACGGCCCCGACGGCTGGGTGCTCGTCGCCTACGAGCGGTGGGGGCTGACGTGGGGCTATCGCACCGGGGGCACCCTGAAGAACCACGTGCCCCCGCACCTGCGGCGCCAGGCGGCGGCCCACAGCAGACGCGTGTCGCCGCCCCGCTGAGGGGGCGGCGACGACGTCGACTCTGCGGTTGTCGGTGGCGCCGGGCGCCGGCCGCTCAGGCCGTCAGCCCAACGAGGCGATGGCGGCGTCGTAGTCGGGCTCCTCGGCGATCTCGGCCACCAGTTCGTTGTGGACCACGGTGCCGTCGGCCCCGATGACGACGACGGCCCGGGCGCACAGCCCCTCGAGCGGTCCGTCGACCATGCCGACGCCGTAGTCGGCCAGGAAGTCCGAGCTCTTGAAGGTGGAGGCGGTGGTCACGTTCTCGATGCCCTCGGCGCCGCAAAAACGGCCCTGGGCGAAGGGGAGATCGGCCGACACGCAGAGGACGGTGGTGTTGTCCATCTCGGCCGCCCGCTGGTTGAAGGTGCGGACGCTGTTGGCGCACGTCGGGGTGTCGACCGACGGGAAGATGTTGAGGACCACGTTCTGACCGGCGAGGTCGCCGGAGGCCAGCGGGCTGAGGTCGCCCTTGGTCAGGGTGAACGCCGGTGCGGCGGAGCCGACGGCGGGGAGGTCGCCACTGGTATTGACGGGATTGCCGCCGAGAGCGGTCTGGGCCATGGGAATGCTCCTTCGTGGGGGTGCATCCGCACCCGCGTGCAGGGGATGAACGGCCGCACCCTACCGCCCAACGCCGCAGCGTGGGGCCTGGACCCCCTCAGTCGCCGACCGTCTCGGCCCTCGGGCCGGCGTCGCCGATCTGGATGCCGTCCCGATAGAGGAAGGCGGCGATGTGATCGATCACCTGGTCCATCGGGCAGTAGTCGCGGGTCAGCCACATCGTCACCACGCCCCGGATGGCGCCCAGGGTGGCGTAGGACCACGTCTCCTCCAGGCCGGGTGGCGCCTTGTCGGGATCGACCAGCCGCTCCATCGGCGGGAGGAAGGTACCGATCCCCGATCGCACGATGCGGGCCTGCTCCTCCCGGTCGACGTCGGACCAGACACGGTCGAGGAAGAGATAGATCTCGCGCTCCTCGACCAACACCACGAAGATCGCCTCCATCACCCGGTGGAACTGATCGGCCCGATCGGCCCCGCGGGCCCGTTCGGCATCCGCCGCCGTTTTGACCCGGCGGTTGAGCTCGTCGGCCACGGCGACGATCACGGCGTCGCGGTCGCCGATCGTGCGATAGACCATCGGCTTGGTCACGTCGGCCGTCTTGGCGATGTCCTCCATCGTCACCGCCGGGCCCGAGGCCTTGATGGCGGCGAAGGCCGCCTCGATCACCGCGGCCCGGTCGACCAGCGGCTGGTTACCCGGCGGTCGGCCCCGACCTCGGCTCGAACGCCGCCTCGGGGTGTCCGTTCCGTCGGTAGTTGCCATTGGAACTAATCGTAGTCAGTCCTGCTGACGCAACCCGATGAGCACCTCCCGGGTGTTCTCCCGGTGGGCCCGGTCACCGAACTCCGAGGCGCAGAACGTGTCGAGACCGGTCTCGCGCAGACCGTTGATCCGGTCGGTCACCTCCGACGCGCCGCCGATGATGGCGAGGTCGGCCGGACCGTCGTAGCCCTCGCGGTCGAGCATGGCCCGGTACGACGGCAGCTGACCGTAGATGGCGAACTCGGTGGCCGCCCGGCCCCGCGCCGCCTCGTTGCCCTCGGCCGAGCCGTCGGTGACGCACACCGGGAAGCCCGCCACCACCGCCGGCTTGGGTCGACCGGCCTCGGCCGCCGCCTCGGTGATGGTGGGGATCGTGTGCTCGGCGATGGTCTTCGGCCCCGTCATCCAGAGGATGGTGCCGTCGGCCATGCGTCCGGTCACCTTGAGCAGCTGGGGCCCGAGGGCGGCCATGTAGACCTTGGGGGCCGGGCCGACGGTCGCCAGGTCGGCCCTGGCGGTCACCGCCTCGCCCCCGAAGCGCACCGACCGGTCGTTGAGCAGGGGCACCAGGCACTCGAGATACTCGCGCAGGTGGCGGATGGGCTTGTCGAACGACAGACCCCACATGCCCTCCACCACCGGCTGGTGGGAGGGGCCGATACCGAGGATCAACCGACCCCCGACGACGTCGTTCACCGTCAGCGCCTGCTGGGCCAGCATCTGCGGGTGGCGGGGGTAGGTGGGGACCACGGCGGTGCCGAACGTCAGGTCGGGCACCTCCTGGCCGATCACGGCGATGGCGGTGAGGACGTCGGGCCCGAACACCTGGGGCAGCCACATGGAGGTGAACCCCTGCTCGTGGGCGGTGCGGGCGGTGGCCCGCAGGTCGTCGATGGTGTTGTCGCCGGCGAAGATTCCGATCTGCATGGGCCCATCCTGGCTCAGCCGAGGGTGCGGGCACGACTTTCCCGGCCGGCGGGCGGCTCCGGCGGGGTTGCCGCTGGGCGCCATTGCTCACGCCGGGCGGGGGTGGCTGCTGGTTCGGGGCGAAGATCGCCGCGCGAGACTTCGACGGAGCCGACGCAGACAGGGGCCGACATGAGCGACATGGGTGAGAGCGGCGAGACCGCCGGGGCGGCCGAGGAGGCGTCGATCGACGGACCCGCCTCCGCCTCGTCCACCACCACGACCGCCCCACCCCCGGCCGGCTCGCCCGTCCACGGTCCGGTGCCGGGCGCCGGCGGCGGTCCCCAGCCGCTGTGGAAGCCGAGAGCCGATCCCCGCCGGCTCGGTTGGCGTTTCTGGGCCGCGGTGGCACTCGGCGCCGTCGGGACCGACATCGCACTGCGGACGCCACCGTGGAACAACACCGCAGGCACCGTCGGCGTCCTCGCCATCGTCGGCGGTCTGCTGCTGAGTGGACGGGTCCGCACCCTCACCTCGCAGGTGGCCCTGGGCATCGCCGCCATCCTCGGGGTCTTCCTCGTGCTGCGATCCAACCCGGCTCTGGTGGTGTTCAACGTCATCGCCATCCTGGGCCTGACCTGGGTGGCCGTGGCCCACAACCGGGGCCGCTCGGTATGGGAGACCTCCCCCATGCGGCTCCTCGTGCGCGGGGCCGAGACCGTCGCCACCGGCGTCGAGACCCTCCCCGACGCCGGGGCCGAGATCGCCGCCCGGCGCCGGAAGCTGTTCGGCTCGGGTGGGGCCACCGGGCAGGTGGTGGCCTCGGTGTTCCGCGGCCTGGCCATCGCCGCCCCGCTGCTGCTCGTCCTCGGTCTGCTCCTCTCCACCGCCGACGCGGTGTTCGCCTCCTTCTTCAGCGTGTCGATCGAGGGCGATCCCGGGCCCTTCCTCAGCCACGTCGTCCTCGTCGCCCTGGGGGCGCTCGGAATGCTGGTGCTGCTGCGCATGACCGGCCGCAACCTGGGGGCCCACGACGTCGACGTGCAGGGTTTCCGCCTGGGCCTGGTCGAGACGATGGTGGTGTTGATCAGCCTCGACGTGCTCTTCGCCGGGTTCGGGGTGGCCCAGCTGCTCGCCCTCACCGGCAGCGCCGACGCCGTGCTGGAGGAGGCCGGGCTCACCGTCAAGGAGTACGCCCGGCAGGGCTTCTTCCAACTGTTGTGGGTGGCGGGCCTGACGGCGATGGCCCTGATCACCCTCCACGTGCTCTCCCGTCACCACGAGCGGCGGGGTCGGACCGCCATCCGGGTGGCCTCGCTGGTGGCGGTGGGGCTGACGTTCGTCATCGTCGGCGTCGCCTTCAGCCGCCTCCAGCTCTACATCGACTACGACGGCCACACCCCCCTGCGGTTCTACTCCCTGGTGTTCTCGGTGTGGATCGCCGTCGTATTCGTGATCCTGGCGGCCAGGATCCTGGGTTACCGACCCGATACCAGCTGGTTCACGTCCGTGGTCGGGGCCAGCGCCGTGCTGTTCCTCCTCGGCCTGAATCTGGCCAACCCCGAGGCGATCATCGTCAACGCCAACCTCGACCGTGATGACCGCCAGGTGCTGTGGCACATCGACCAGTTCTCGGCCGATGGCGACGTCGTACTGGCCGAGGGTCTCGACCGGCTCCCGGACGACGTGGCCGACGAGGTGCGCGACGAGTACTGCATCAGCAATCGTCGTCCGGCCGAGCGGCTCGAGGAGCGGACCGGCCTCCGCTACAACCGCAGCGAGCAGCGCTTCCTCGACGTGTACGACGAGTTCTGCCCCTAACCCCCGAGCGGTGGCGGGAGGGGGCGGCTTTCCGCCGTCGTCGGTGGCCGCATACGATTGAAGACGGCCTATGACCGCAGCCTCCGACACCGAGCCCTCCTCCTACCACCACGGCGACCTGCCGAACGCCTTGAAGGCGGCGGCGGCCGAGGTGATCGTCGAGCGCGGGCCGTCGGGCTTCTCCCTCCGGGAGGTGGCCCGTCGAGCCGGGGTGTCCCATGCCGCCCCGGCCCACCATTTCGGCGACAGCACCGGCCTGCTCACGGCCCTGGCCATCGACGCCTTCCGACTGCTCGACGAGGCGATGGGGGCGGCCGCGGCCGAGGCGTCGGATCCGATCGACCGCATCCGCCGCATCGGCATGGCCTATGTGGAGGTCGGCGCCGACAACCCGGCCCACATCGGCGTGGTGTTCCGCCCCGACCTGGTCGACACCTCCACCGCGGAGTACGGCGAGTGGGGTGAGCGGGCCTACGGGCATCTGCAGGGTGCCCTCGACGCCTTCCGCGATGCCTACAACCCCGACCTCGACACCGACGTCGCCGCCCGGCTGTGCTGGTCGATGGTGCAGGGGATCCTCGTCCTCTTCGACGGGATGTCGGCCCGGGACGAGGACCACGACGTCGCCATCCGGCCGATCGTCGAACTGGTCGACGGCTTCACCGGGATCCTGGTGGACGGCCTCCGCACCTCCGGCACCACCGACGACTGATCCCGCCGGTCGCTCGGCCACCCGGCCCGGGCGTCTTCATCGAGCCCTAACACCGTCCTTCGCTCCTCCTTCGGTCGCGTGGCGCACGATCGTCGAATGGCAACCGTCCTCCACCCCCGATCGTCGTCCGATCCGACCGCCACCCCGTCGCCCCCCTCGGGCCGCCGTCTCGCCACCCTGGTGTTCGTCGCCCTGGCCGGGCTGGTTGCGGTGTTGTCGTTCGCCGATCGGGCCCCGGGCCTGGTCCGCCGCGGACTGCGGGCCAGCGTGCGACTGTCGAACGCCATCGAGGACGCCACCGGGCTGAGTGTGATCGACGCCCGGGACCTGCCCTACAGCTGGGATCTCGTCGGCCACTTCGCCCTGTGGCTGACGGTCGCCGTCGTCGGCTGGTGGACCTACCGCCGCCGACTGCCGGCGACAGTGTTGGCCCTTGTGCTGTTCATCGGGTCCTATGCGGTGGAGATCGGCCAGAGCTACCTCAGCACCACCCGCACCCCCGACCCGCAGGACCTGGTGGCCAACGCCCTCGGCATCGCCGTCGGCATGACCCTGGCCGTCACCGGGGGTTGGATCGTCGCCCGGGTGCGGGGCCGCGGCCCGGCTCGCCCCCCGGTGGCCGAGGCCGACCTGGCCGAGCGCTGACCGGTCCCGCCCGCTTGCGCTACCGGGGGACCCTGGCCCCGGGCTCGATGGTGGGCGGTGCGGCGTTGAGAGCGTCGCGGGCGAAGCCGGCCGCCGACTTGTAGCCGGCCATGAACTCGTGCCGCTCGTCGGCCGGGATGATGTCGTCGATGTCGTCGAACACACCGCCGCACCGCTCATCGACAACGCCGAGGATGGCGATCGGTCCCGCCCCCCGGTTGCGCAGCACCAGAGCCGAGATGTCGTCCAGGAGCAGATCCTGGTAGGCGGTGAGGGCGTCGGGGCCGACGCCGTGCTCGACGAAGGCGGCGCCCAGCACCCGGGCGTCGACGATGGCCTGGCTGGCCCCGTTCGACCCCACCGGATACATCACGTGGGCCGCGTCGCCCAGCAGTGCCATCCGGCCGTCCACCCAGCGGTCGACCGGGTCCCGGTCGACCATGGGGAACTCGTACACCGCCTCGGCGTCCGTGATGAGACCGGGCACGTCGAGCCAGTCGAAGGTCCAGTCGGCGAAGGCGTGGAGGAACTTGTCGATCTCGATCCGCTTGTTCCAATCGCCGTCGCCCCACCCTTCGGCCGGGTCGACGGTGAGCTCGGCGATCCAATTCTGCTCCTGGAGACCGGTGACCGGATCGGGTGGCGAGATCGGGTAGTGGACGAACCGCTGCTCCAGGCTTCCGACCAGGGTGAACGAGGCGCCGGAGCGGATCGGGGGCCCGGGCGAAGTCGCCCGCCACAGCATGGCGCCGCCCCACACCGGGGGCCCCTCGTCGGGATGGAGGGCGGCCCGTAAAGCCGAATGGAGACCGTCGGCACCGAGAAGCACGTCTCCGGCGTAGGAGGTGGTGGTGCCGTCGCGCCGCTGCACCTGGGCCCGGACGGTGTCCCCCTCGTCGGCGTACCCGATCACCCGGGCGTCGGTCACGACGGCGTCGGGTCCGAGGCGTTCGACGACGGCGTCGTGGAGCAGCATCTGGAGCCGACCGCGGTGGACCGACCACTGGGGCCAGTGGTAGCCGGCACCCCGGCCCCGGGGCTCGGCGTACACGTCGTTGCCGTTGCGGCCGACGATGGCCCACTCCTCGGTCTCCACCCCGATCCCGGGTAGCCGATCGGCGAGGCCGAGGTCGTCGAGCTCGCGCACGGCGTTGGGCTGGAGATTGATGCCGACACCGAGCGGGCGCAACCGTCGCACCGACTCCAACACCACGGCCTCCACCCCGATCTGGTGACAGGTCAGCGCCATGGTGAGGCCGGCGATGCCGCCACCGGCGACCAGAACGGTCACGCCTCGATGGTCTCCTCGTCACCGGCGGCGTCGACCCCCGCCGCGACATCGGCGACATCGGCGTCGTCGATCGGGTCGACGGGGTCGGGGTGCTCGCCGTCGGCGGCGCCGCCCCCGCCGTTGGCGCGTCGGTCTCCGGCCGGGCCTCGCTCGTCGGTGGAGGCGTCGGTGTCGGTGGGTGCCTCCTCACCGGTGGCGGTGTCGCCCGGTGCTCCGGTGTCGACTTCGGCGCGGTCGATGGTCGGGTCGCCGTCGCCGGTCTCGTCGACGGCGTCGGGGTCGTAGGTGAAGGGGGTGGGGTCGAGGAAGCGGCGGACGACGTTGGCCGTCATCCGGGCGGTGTCGTTGTCGTAGCCGTCGCGGGCCAGCGATCCGAACCAGGCGATCGACCCGACGGAGAACACCGCCCCTCCGCCCTCGGTCTCGTAGAAGACGATGTCGGCACGGACCTTGGGATCGGGTCGGCGGTAGACGACCGAGGCCCCGAACTCCTCCTTGGTCCGCACCATGTCGGTGCCGAACACCGTGGCCGAGCCCACCACCACCGCATGGGCGGGGGAACCGAGGGCCTCGTCGTAGCGGTCGATCTCCTGACCGGCGGCGCCTCCGCCCAGGCCCGAGGTGCCGATGCGGCCCTCGTCGTCGTCGACCCCGTCGAGGATCCAGGCCGCTCGGGACGAACCGAGGTCGGGGTGGAGCCGGTAGGGGGCGGCCCGCTCGAAGCCCTGGGCGCAGAAGCCGACGCCGACCAGCTCGTTCGGCGCCCGCCCGAGCCGGCGCCACAGGCCGCCGTATTCGCCGGTGAAGGCGTGGTAGCCCTCGCCCGGCGGGGTCTCCCAATTGCGGACGCCGTCCTCGGTGCGACGCAGTTCGATGGCGCCGGGCCAGGCGTCGGAGAAGGCGATCCGCCAGTAGAAGCCGTTGCCTCCGAGGTACAGGAGGCGACCGCCTTCCCGCTGCCACGTCTCCAGGGCGTCGAGCATGGGCGTCGACCAGTACTCGGGGTGGGTGGAGGTGACGATCACCCGGTAGGGCCGGAGGGCGTCGGCCCCCTCGGTGTGCACGTCCTCGTCGGCCACGATGTCGTGGCCCACGTCGAGGTGCTTGAGGAAGGCGTTGAGGTCGGTGTCGGGGGTGAAGTTCCAGCCGTCGGCTCCGGGCCGCAGGTTCAGCACCGGTCGACGACGGGAGCTGTACATCACCCCGCTGCCGTCGGCGTGGCGCTCGTAGAGCGACGGGCCCACCTCGGGATGACGGCGGACATAGTCGTGCTCGGGCCGCAGCCGGCCCCGGTTCTTGAAGAACTCGGCCCCGTCGATCAGGGTGCGGTGGTTGGCGTAGGCCAGGTAGGTGGCCGTCGACATCAGCAGGGCCACATCGGCGGTGGGGGCCTCGACCGCGGGGCGCACGAAGAACGGCACCCGGTCGTCGCCGTACTTGGTCTCCAACCGGAAGGCGTAGATGCCGCTCGGCAGATCCTCGGGCAGGTCGAGGGTGGTGGTCTCGTGCCACTCGGCGTCGTAGAGATCGTCGGTGTGGAAGTGGATGGCGTCCCACTGGCCCGGATCGTCGATCCAGCGGTGCTGCGAGCCGTCCCATCCGGGGCCGGTGACGGCCCGGGACGGAAGCTGGTGCACCTGGCCGTGGCGGTGATGACCGGAGGCGTCGACCACCGAACGGCCGCCGATGTCCTGGGACAGATCCCAGTGCATGGCCACCCGGTCGAGGGTGAGGCGGGGGCGGGCGATACGCCCGTCGAAGCCGCCGCGCCCGAGGGAGCCGCCGAGGATCAGGGCCACCGGGTCGCCGATGGTGACCGCAGCCGGGGTGACGAGCGGATCGGAGCGGCCCTCGGCGACGTCCCGGCCCGGCGAGCGGCCGGCGATGGGGCCGACCCAGCCGTTGATCGATCCGGCCCGGAGATCGGCGTGGAGCTCCACGTCGTACCACCGCCCGGCGGTGAGGGGCTGAGGCCGGAGCGCCAGCTCGACGGTGCTGGTCCGCACCATCAGGCGGCCCCCGTCGAGCACGAGCTTGAGGGCGCCGTCGGTACCGGCCACGGTGGCGACGATCTGGCGCTCCCGAGGTCGGGTGACCTGCACCGCCAGACGCAGATCCACCACCTCGGTGACTACCAGATCGGCCAGGTCGATCGAGGCGTAGCTCCCGCTGGCGACGGCCTGGGGGATCAGCTCGGCGGTGGAGGGGAGGGCCGAGGGCACCACGTGCTCGGCGTAGCCCGGGCCGGCGCCGGTGGGGTCGCCGCAGTCGATGCGGATGAGCGACAGGGTGGCGTCGCACACCTCGTCGGCGGTGGCCCGGAGCGTGATCGACTCCCCGGCGCGCGCCGACCAGGGTTCGCAGTAGCCGACGACCCTCTTCTGCTCGGCATCACTCATTTGAACTGTCCCCGTCGCCCGTGCCCATGGTCGCCGTACGCCGACCACCCCCATTGTTCCCGATCGGCGAGCCGATGCGGTCGGGGGGTCGATACTTGTTCATGCAGGGTCGAAACCTCAAGCCCCCGATGCCGCCGGAACTCGGCGATAGGGACCGTCGGGTACGTCAAGGAGATTCCTGGTTGGGGTGTACAGCCCACCGGCGATGAGTACCATCGCCTACGGGAAGCCTGGAGAAGCTTCCCCATGGGGCCTCTGGCGGCGACCGACACGGATGGGACAGGCTCGGCGGCGACAGCGGTGTTCATGCGCTAGGTGACTGTTCTGATCGACCAGCCACCGGTGGGGTGACAACACATGCAGGGAAGCCGACCGGGACGGTCGTCGTGACGACGACGGCCACCGATCCGCCACGAACCGATGCCGACCCCGGCCCGCGCCGCGCCGCACCCGGGCCGACGACGGTGGTCGGCTCCGGCCGCCGTCGCCGACAACAGCTGCCGTGGATCGCCCTCGGCGTCCTGATCATCGTGATGTCGATGCTCGGGTTCGCCCTGTGGACGGTCAACCAGTCGGCCCGCACGCCGGTGCTGGTGGCGGGCCGTGGCATCGCCGCCGGGGAGACGATCGCCGCCACCGACCTCGTGCTGGTGTCGGTCGGCGCCGACCAGGGCCTCACCGTGTTGCAGGCCGGCCAGGAGGACGCGATCGTCGGCCTGGTGGCCCGGGGGCCGATCCCGGCCGGCACCCCGCTCTCGCCCTCGCTGGTGGTCGGCCCGGCCGAAGCGGTGCCCGCCGGTCAGGCCGTCGTCGGGGCCCTGCTCAGCCCCGGCCAGTACCCGTCGTCGTCGATCCAGGCCGGCGACCGGGTGCGCCTCATCCGCACCGCGGCGGCGCTCACCGTCGACGACGGCGACGACGCATCCGCCGCTGTCGGCGAGGCCATGATCTGGGCCGTCGAGCCGATCGACGACGGCCGACGACAGCTCTTCGTGTCGTTGCTGGTCCCGGAGGAGGCGGCCGAGGCCGCGGCCGACGTGGCCGCCGCCGACCGCCTCCGACTGGTGCTGTTGGGAGCGGGCTGATGCTGGTCGCCGTCGCCTCCCGCAAAGGCAGTCCCGGCGTCACCACCCTCGCCGCGCTCATCGGGGCCTACTGGCACCAGCCGGGGGCCACCCGCCTGGTGCTCGAGGCCGACCCCTCCGGTGGCTCGCTCGCCGCCCGGTGGTCGGTGGCCCATGGCCTCACCTGGGATCCGGGCCTGCTGGCGCTGTCGACGTCGCGCCGGGCGATGAGCCTCGATCTGCTGCCGGCGGTGGCCCAGCCGGTGGCCGACGATCTGTGGGTGGCGGCCGCCCCGCCCGGCCCCGACCAGGTGGAGGCCGGACTGCTTCGCCTGGGCGATGCCGGTGCCGCCGGTTTGGCCGCCGCCCACGGGCTGGTCACCATCGCCGACTGCGGACGCCTCCGACCGACGCTGGCGTCGATGGTGCTGGCCCGTCGGGCCGCCCTCACCGTGCTGGTCTGTCGCCCCCGCCTCGACGAGGTGCACGCCCTGGTGCCGGCGGTGGCCGAGCTGCGGGCGTCGGGTTGCACGCTCGGGCTGGCGTGTATCGGCCACCGGCCCTACGAGCCCGACGACGTGGCCACCTCGCTCGGGGTCGAGCTCCTCGGCGTGGTGCCCGACGACGAGCGGGCGGCCGAGGCCCTCGACCTCGACGGTCTGGCGGCGGGGCGGACCCTTCGCCGGTCCCGGCTGGTGGCCGAGGTGTCCGAGCTGGTCAGCCGGATCCAGGCCCGGTGCGTGGAACTGGTGGGCCCGTTGGTACCGGCCGGCCCCGCCGCCGGTCCCGCGGTCCACCCCGGGGCGCCGTCGCCCGCTTCGGGGACCGTCGGCACCGCCGACCCCCCGTCGGGGAGCGGGTCGGGATCCGCCGACGCCGGCGTCGACGGTACGTCCGGTGCCCGCCGGCCCGATGGGGCCGCCGGTGATGACGGTGACGAAGGCGACGAGCAGGCCGTCCGCCGGGCCAGGCTGGTGGCGGCGGGCATGGACGGGCCGCTGAGTCCGGCGATGATGGCGGCCCGGGCCAGCGCCGCCGCCCAGGTGTCGCCCGCCGATCGGGACGACGACGAGTGAGCGACGTCCGTACCTTCACCGCCGAGGTTCGCACCGCCGTCGGCCAGGCCCTCTCGCGATGGGAGGCGGCCGAGACGGCCGACCGGGGCTCCGCCCCTTCGGTGGACGAGATCGAGGTGTGGGGTCAGCAGGCCATCGTCCGGGCGGTCGAGGCCGCATCCCGCAAGCGGCTTGCCCGGGGCCTGCCCTCGCTCACCGAGGCCGAGGAGGATCAGGTCATCGCCACCGTGCGATCCTCGATCTTCGGGCACGGCGTCCTCGACACCCTCCTGGCCGACGACGACAACGAGAACATCGTGGCCAACGGCCACGACAACGTGACGATCACCAAGGTCGGCGGCATCCGGGTGCCGGGCCCACCCCTGGCCGACTCCGAGGAGGAGTTCGAGCAGCTGATCCGCCGGTGGGCGGCCTCCGACGGCAAGACCGAGCGCCGGTTCGACGACAGCCAGCCCTACCTCGATCTGCGCCTGCCGGACGGGAGCCGCCTGCACGCCATCAAGGGGGTCACCAGCCGGTTGTGCGTGTCGATCCGCAGGCACCGGCACCTCACCATCACCCTCGACGAGTTGGTTCGGCTCGGCACGATCGACCCCAGCCTGGCCCACGTCCTCAGCTGCGCCGTCCGACCCCCGCTGCCGTGTTCGATCCTGGTGGCGGGCGGCACCGACACCGGCAAGACCACCTTCGTGCGGGGCCTGATCTCGGAGATCCCCACCGAGGAGCGACTGGTCGTCATCGAGGACAACGCCGAGCTCGGCCTCGAATTCGACCCCGACCGGGCCCCCACGTGGTCGAGATGGAGGTCCGCCAGCCCAACATCGAGGGCGTCGGCGGGATCGGGATGGACGTGCTCGGTCGTCAGGCGCTGCGCATGCGCCCTGACCGGCTGATCATCGGCGAGTGTCGCTCCGGGTACGAGGTGCGGACGATGTTGGAGGCGATGAACTCGGGCCACGAGGGCTCGATGACCACCATCCACGCCGACTCGTCCCGCTCGGCCCTGACCAAGATGCAGACCTACGCCCTCACCGGGGGTGACGCTCTGAGCATGGAGGCCTCGGCCCACCTGATCAGCCTCGTCCTCCACCTGGTGATCCACCTGCGCAAGCTGCCCGACGGCACCCGGGTGGTGTCGTCGGTGCGGGAGATCACCGGTGCCCGCGACGACCAGATCTTCTCCAACGAGGTGTTCGCCACCGTCGACGATCGGCTTCCCGCCGTCCCCACCGACGCCGGGTTCACCCCTCGCCTGCTGGAGCGGCTGCGGGCCGCCGGCTACGACCACCGGGCCACCCTGCCACCGGAGCTGTGGTCGGGGGAGGTGGCCCATGGCTGACCTGCTGGTGGCCATGGTCGCCGGGCTGGGGTTCGGCGTCGGGGTACTGCTGGTGGCGCTTGGCATCGTTGGCACCGTCCGGGGCGGTCACGAGCAGCCGATGCGGACCGTGCCTCGGGTCGACCGGCTCCGGCTCAGACTCGGCCTCGCCATCGGCGGCGCGTTGTCGGCCTTCGCCCTCACCGGGTGGCCGGTGGCTGCCGTGCTGGCCGCCGCCGCCGGGTTCGTCGCGCCGACCCTGGCCGGGGCCAAGCGCCGGCGACAGGCCGAGATCGACAAGATCGAGGCCATCGCCACGTGGGCCGAGCAGCTGCGCGACACGATCGGGGCGGCCGCCGGCCTGCAGGAGGCGATCGCCGTCACCGCCCGGGTGGCCCCGCGGGAGATACGACCAGCGGTGCAGGAGCTGGCGGCCGGCATGCGCCGCAACCGGTTGGCCGACCAGCTGCGACTGTTCGCCCAGCGGCTCGACGACCCCGCCGCCGACCAGGTGGTGGTGGCGCTGATCCTGGCCTCGGAGAAGCGGGGCCAACACCTCACCCGCCTCCTGTCCGACGTGGCCGACGCCGGGCGCGACGACGTCACCATGCGCACCCGGACCGAGACCTCCCGAGCCCAGATCTACAACGACGCCAAGGTGGTGACCGGGATCGTCCTCGGGATGTTCGCCTTCATGCTGGTGTTCAACCGCGACTACCTCGCCCCCTTCGATCGCGTCGGCGGTCAGCTCGTGCTGGCCGGGGTCGGCGTGCTGTGGGCCGTCGCCCTCTACGGCATCGCCGAGCTGTCGGTCGTGCGCCGACCGCCCCGGCTCCTCCACGCCGCCGAGCGCGGCCTCGACGGCGACGGGGCGCGACGATGATGGTGCCGATGGCGCTCGGAGCGCTCCTCGGACTCGGCCTGTGGTGCATCGTGCGGGCCTTCGTCCAGGCGCCGGTGCCGCTGCCCCGGGCCCTCGATCAGCTGGCACAGCAGCGCTCCCCGTCGGCCGGGCAACCCGCCGACCTCGACTCCCTGGCCCACCGCCTCGGGGCCTGGATCCTGTCGGTGACCAACACCGACCTCCGGTCGCTGTCGTCCGAGCTGGCCATCCTCGACCGGAGCGAGGAGGTGCATCTTGTCCAACGGATCCGCACCGCCGCCTTCTACGCCCTGGTGCCGGTGCTGGCCTGGTTCATCACGTGGTCGTTCAGCGTGAGCGTGTTCCACCCCGGCGTGGTGATCGTGGCCATGGTGGTCGGGGGCGTCCTCGGCTGGTTCGGCACCGACGTGCAGGTTCGGACCCGCGCCGCCACCCGCCGCCGGGAGTTCGACACCGCCCTCGTCACCTACCTGTCGCTGGTGTCGATCCTGCTCTCGGGGGGCGCCGGGATCCAGGAGGCCCTCACCGTGGCCGTCGATCAGGGTCGGGGCTGGCCCTTCGTCATCCTCCGTCGTGCGCTCACCGACTCCCGGGTCCGCGGCATCTCGCCGTGGCAGACGATGGCGGAACACGGCGACCGCCTCGGCCTCGAACGCCTGGTCGACCTGGCGGCGACCATGGAGCTGGCCGGCACCTCGGGGGCGCAGGTGCGGGAGAGCCTCATCACCAAGTCGAAGGCCATCCGCAATCAGGAGCTGGCCGACATCGAGCGGGAGGCCACCGGTCGGACGACGGCCATGGTCGGCCCCACCGGTCTGATGATGACCGGCTTCGTGATCCTGATCATCTACCCGGCCTTCCAGGCGGTGCTCGACCTGTGACCGCCTCCCCGCCGCCGATCCGTCGCTCGTCGCCGTCCGTCGATCCCGCCAACCATCCGCTGACCCAAGGAGACACCACCATGCCCGACAAGCTTCGTCGATCCGTGGTCCGAGCCCACACCGCCGTGTGGTTGGGCGCCACCGACCTCCGCGAGAACACCGCCCGCCGCCTCGACTGGCGCGACGAGCGGGGCGACGTGGCCGCCCGCACCGTCGGCATCGCCATCATGGCGGCCCTGGCCATCGCCGTCGGGGGCATCATCACCACCAAGGTCCTGAGCCGGGCCAACTCGATCAACCTCGGGTGAGCCGACCAGCCGGGGCCCGTCGCCGAGCGGTCGGGCTCTTGCGGGACGAGCGGGGCGACGTGGCCCCGACGGTCATCCTCGCCCCGCTGACCATCTTCCTGGTGATGTTCGTGGTGCAGATGGGCCTGTTCTTCCACGCCCGCACCGTGCTCAACGCCGCCGCCCAGGACGCCACGCGAGCCGTGCAGCTGGAGAACGCCACGGCGACCGACGGGCGGGCCGCGGCGGACGCCGTCCTGTCCGGCTCCGAGGGCTTTCTCACCGTCACCGGTCTCGCCATCGACGACGGCGAGACGGTGGAGGTGGTCATCACGGCCGACGTGGTGTCACTGGTGCCCTTCTGGTCGGGGTCGACCTCGGCCGCCGCCTCGGGGCCCAAGGAGTTCTTCCGACCGGAGGACGAGCGGTGACCGGCGCCGACCCGACCCCGGGGCCGACCGCAGCGAGGGCCGAGCGGGGATCGGCCACCGTCGAGCTGACGCTGATCACGATCCCGATCGTGCTACTGGTCGCCTTCGCCGTGTTCGTCGGGCGCTACGCCTCGACCTACCCGGAGGTGGGCTCGGCCGCCCGCGACGCCGCCCGGGCCGCCGCCGTCCGCCAGGACCCGGCGGCCGCCCGCCAGGCGGGCGAGGAGGTGGCGGCCACCACCCTCGCCACCCGTGGCATCTCCTGCCGGTCGCTCACCGTCACCGTCGACACCGCCGCCCTCGCGCCGGGTGGGCAGGTGGAGGCGACCGTGGCCTGCACCGTCTCCCTCAGCGATCTCGGCGGCTTCGGCCTTCCCGGCACCGTCGAGGTCGACGCCACGTCGGTGGCCGTGGTCGACACCTACCGGGGCGGGGAGTAGCCGTGGCCACCATCGCCGCCGTCGGCCCTGCGCCGGGTACCGACCAGGAGCTCGACGGCGCCATCGAGCGCCACGCCCGGCGGGACACCGAGCCGGGCCCGAGGCGGGACCGCGGGCGACGGGCCGAGCGGGGGCCGAGGCGAAACGCCCGGTGGGGCACCGAGCGGGGCCCGCAGCGAGACGGCGGGTGGGGGGCCGAGCGGGGCAGCGTGAGCACCTTCGTGGTGTTGATGGTGGTCCCGGTGCTGATGATGGCGGCGCTGGCCTTCGACGGCGGCGTGCTCCTGGCCGAACGGCGAGGAGCGTTCGACGCCGCCCAGAACGCCGCCCTGGCCGGCAGCCAGGCCCTGGCCACCAACGAGGCCCGGCAGGGTCTCGTCACCCTCGCCGCCGACGACGCCATCGCCGCCGCCCAGGCCTACCTGGCCACCAACGGCGACACCGGCACCGTGACCGTGTCGCCCCTCGGCGGCCCGACGTCGGTCACCGTCACCGTCGATCGTCAGGTGCCGATGCGACTGCTCGGCGTGATCGGGGTGGCCGACAAGACGGTGACCGCCACCGCCACCAGCCGGATCTCCCGCGGCGTCGACGCCGCCGACACCTGATCCCGGCAGACCTGATCCCGACCGCCGACCGCCGTCGGCGAGGCGTCAGTCGAATGCGAGGAAGGAGCGGATGTGGGCGATGATGGCGTCGTCCTGGCCCTTGGGTGAATGGTTGCCCGGCACCCACTCGGTGCGCACCGGGCCGCCCAGGGACGGGGTGTGCCTGGCGAACTCCTCGGCCGTGCCGAACGGATCCTTCGCCCCCGACACGAACAGGCTCGGTACCTCGATGGCCCCGAAGTGGTCGACCCGCAGGTTGTCGGGCTTGCCCGGTGGATGGAGCGGGTAGCTGAGGAGGACGAGACCGGCGGCGGCCAGGCCTTCGGCCACCGCCACCGAGCACGCCCGGCCCCCGAAACTGCGTCCGCCGTAGGCCAGTCGCTCCGGCCCGACGTCGAGCTCGGCGCACAGGGCGGCGACGGCGTCCCCGATCTTGCGGACGGCGCTCTTCACGCTGGTGGTGCCGAGCGTCAGTCGCTCGACGCGGATCTCGGGGATCGCCTCGTCGACGGCGACCAGGGTGGCGTGGTCCCGATCGGCGCTGGCCCCCGGGGTCAGGAGCAGCCCGGCCGGGGGCCGGGGGAGGCGGAGCTCGCTCACGCCAACAGTTCCCGGGCGGTGCGGATGAGCGCCGGGAGGTGTTCGGCGATGTCGGCCATCCGCTCGTCGGTCGAGTCGCCGACCACCCAGCGGTAGTGGAGCTGTTGGATCACCACCGCCGTCTTCCACTGGGCGAACGCCTCGTACCAACCGACGCTGGAGACGTCGATCCCGGTGGCCGCTCCGTACCGCTGCGCCACCTCGGCCCGGGTGGGGAGGCCCATGCGCTTCATGCCGTCGTGGCTGGCCCGTCGGACATCCTCCGGATCGCCGGGATCGGGCCAGTAGCTGAGCATCGTGCCCAGGTCGTTGAGCGGATCGCCGAGGGTGGTCATGTCCCAGTCGAAGATCGCCACCACCCGGTCGGGGTCGTCGGCGGGGAACATGACGTTGTCGAGCTTGAGGTCGTTGTGGACGAACGACACCCGCTGCGGGGCCGGGATGTCGCCCGCCAGCAGCCCGTGGATCTCGGTCATCGCCTCGTCGTGGGACGGGTCGGCCACCAAATCCCACCGCTTCTTCCACCCGCCGACCTGCCGCTCCATGAACCCGTCGGGCCGACCGAGATCGCCGAGCCCACAGGCGTCGGGGTCGAGCACGTGGAAGGCGGCCACGGCGTCGACCAGGGCCTCGCCGAGGCGGCGGCCCACGTCGGGCAGCCGACGCATCGCCGGTGGGATGACCCCCCGTATCACCTCGCCCCGCCGTCGCTCCATCACGAAGAAGTCGGCACCGGCGATGTCGGGGTCGTCGGAGAAGGCGTAGGCCTTCGGGGCCAGGGGGAAGTGGTCGGCCAGGGTCGACAGCACCCGGTACTCGCGCTTCATGTCGTGGGCGCCCGGGGCCAGGGTGCCGAACGGGGGCCGTCGCAGGACGAGCTCGGTGGGGCCGAAGGCGATGAGGTAGGTGAGGTTGGCCGAGCCGTTGGGGAACTGGGCGACGGTGAAGTCACCGGAGGTCAGTTCCGGTGGCAGCTCGTGGCGCAGATGGGCCTCGATGCGGGCCCAGTCGAGATCCTCGCCGGGGCGGACGGCGTCGACCTCGGGCGGCGCCTCGTCGCCGAAGGGGTCGACGGGTACCTCATCGCCGGGCTCGGGAGTGGTGCTCATCGGTGACCGACGCTAGACCCCGGCCTCGGCCTGCGCCAAGGGGCCGGCCGGTCGCCGGCCCTCATCGGCGTGACCGACCTTCGGGCCGGTGCCCATCGACGGTGGCGAGGACCTACCTTGGCGACGTGAACGCAGAACCGAGCGAGCTGGAACGACAGGCGATGGTTGACCGGATCCAGCAGGCGCTGGCCGAGGACCACATCGAGTTCCACGAAATCGACGATCGGCTGGAGAAGGTCTACGCCGCCAACAGTGGCGCCGAGCTGGAACTGGCGGGGGCCGGGCTGCCCGAGCTGCGGCAACCGCCGCCGCCGGTGGCCGCCCGCCATCTGGCCCCTGCGTCGTCGACGTCGATCGTGGGCGACGTGAAGATCGGCGGTTGGCTGGCCGTCGATGAGGAGATGGCGGTCTTCAGCGCCATCGGCGATGTCGTGGTCGACCTGTCCTCGGCCTCGATCCCGGCCGACGGGGTCACGGTGAAGGTGCGGTCGCTGATCGGCGACGTCAAGGTCATCGTGGCCGACGGGGCTCGGGTCCAGCTCGACGTCAGCACCGTGATCGGCGACCGCAAGAGCGTGCTCTCGCCACCGGTGGAGGGCGCGCCTGTGGTCCGGGTCAAGTGCTTCTCGCTTATCGGGGACGCCAAGGTCTATTCGTTGTCCGAGGTGCCCGAGGGCGCGCTCCGGCGGCTGTGGCGCTCGTTACGAAGCGACTGAGGCGGCACCGCTAGCGGCCGTGGCAGGCCTTGTACTTCTTGCCGCTGCCGCAGGGGCACGGCTGGTTGCGGCCGGGCTTGTCCGGCATGCCGGCGTTCTCGGCGATGGCGGTCCGTACCGAGGCGGCCCGGATGGGCTCGGTGTGACTCTCGAGGGCGGCTTCCACCCACTCGGGTGAGCCGGGCTCGGTGTCGCCCACCGCCTCGCCCACCCGCGGCGCCGGCACCAGGAACACGGCGGCACTCGCCGTCGACCGGACCTGGTGGCGCCATGCGTCGGACAGCTCGGGCAGCGGGGCCTTGAGCACGCCCTCGCCCAGCGGGTCGAGCAGGATGACGTCGTTGCGGCGGACCTCACACACCCAACCCAGCGCGTGGCCCAGCTGACTGTCGGCCACCCGGGCCGTGGTCGAGGTGGGCCAGTCGCCGGGGGTGACGCCCTCGGCGGCGATGAACACCAGGGCGGCGGCCGGACTCACCAGCTCACGCACGAAGGCGCCGCACACCGCCTCCTTGCCGCTTCCCGCCGGTCGAAGGTGTTGCACTACGTCGAAGGGTACTGCACGGGCTCGGCCGCGGTGACGGTCCTGGTCTCGCCGTGCACGCACACCTCCACCGGCTCGCCCTCGACCGACACCGTGGTGGCGTCATGCGTCAGCTCCACCCGGATGTGGCGGCCGTGGCGGAACAGGGAGAACGCCAGGCGTCGCCACGTCGCCGGCAACCGGGGCGAGAAGGTGATCGGCTGATCCGGCCGGTCGGAGCCGGGGTCGTAGAAGCCGGCGAATCCGTAGACCGTGCCGGCCCAGGCCCCGCCGGCGTTGGCGATGTGGACGCCGTCGGCGGTGTTGCGATGGGTGTCGGCCAGATCGAGGAAGAGCGACGACCGGAAGTACTCGAGCGCCAGGTCGTGATGCCCGACCTCGGCCGCCATGATCGACTGCACGCAGGCCGACAGCGAGCTGTCGCCGGTGGTGATCGGGTCGTAGTAGTCGAAGTTGCGACGCTTCTGCTCCAGGCTGAACTGACTGGACCGCAGGAACGTGGCCAACACCACGTCGGCCTGCTTGAGCACCTGATAGCGGTAGATCACCAGCGGGTGGAAGTTGAGCAGAAGGGGGTACTTGTCGTCCTCGACGGCGTCGAAGTCCCACGGTTCGAGCGACAGGAAGGCGTCGTCCTGGGGGTTGATCCCCAGCTCGGCGTCGAAGGGGATCCACATGGCGTCGGCCGCCCGGTCGAACGCGTCGATCTCGTCGGTGGTGATGCCTGTGCGGCGCTCCAGGGCGGCGTAGGCCTCGGGCATCCGCTGGGCCAGGTCGCGGCACACCCCGGCGGCGAAGCGCAGGTTGAACCGGGCCATCACGTTCGTATAGGTGTTGTCGTTCTTGACGGTGGTGTACTCGTCGGGCCCGGTCACGCCGTGGATGTGGAACGACGTGTCGCCGTTGTTGCCGTAGAAGCCGAGGTCCTCCCACAGGCGGGCGGTCTCGACCAGGATCTCGGCCCCCTCGGTGCCGAGGAAGTCCCAGTCGTCGGTGGCGTCGACGTAGCGCTTGAGGGCGAAGGCCACCGCGGCGTTGATGTGGTACTGGGCGGTGCCGGCGGCGTAGTAGGCCGAGGCCTCCTCGCCGTTGATCGTGCGCCACGGGTAGAGGGCGCCTCGCTGGTCCAGGGTGCGGGCCCGCTTCCGGGCGGCGTCGAGCATCTTCCACCGGAAGCGCAGCAGCTTCCGGGCCGTCTCGGGTTGGGTGTAGGCCAGGAACGGGATGACGTAGACCTCGGTGTCCCAGAAGTAGTGACCCTCGTAGCCGTCCGCCGTGACCCCCTTGGCCGCGATGCCCTGCTCCTGGGTGCGGGCCGAGGCCTGGGCCATCTGGAACAGGTTCCAGCGGATGGCCTGCTGGGCCGGGTCGTCGCCCTCGATCTCGACGTCGGTGTGCTGCCAGTAGGCGTCGAGCCACTCCGCCTGCTCCCGGCGGAGGGCAGCGGTGCCGGTGCGGGCGGCCCGGGTGAGGGTGCGCTGACAGCGGTCGGCCAGCTCGGCCGGCGGCACCCCGGTGGAGGTGTGGTACGCCACGAGCTTCTCGATGCGGATCGGCTTGCCCACCTCGCCCTCGACGGTGAACACCGTCCGGGCCTTCTCCGGGTCGATCGAGTTCTCCACGGTGTGCTCGCACGCCGTCTCGAACAGGTGCCGGTAGCCGGCGGCCACCGTCATCCCGCTGTTGGTGCACCGGTAGCCGAGCACGAGATCGTCGCCGTCGTGGCGCTGCTCCAGGGGCTGGAGCACCCGATGGTCGAACTTGCGGGCCTTGCGGGGATCGAGGCCCTCACCCAGCGCCGCCGCCTTCACGTAGTACTCGTCGGAGCCGTCCTGGCGGTTGAGCAGCTGGGAGCTGATCACGACCGGGGCCGAGTCGTCGAGCAGGGTCACCTCGAAGCTGAGCACGGCGAGATGGCGGTGCTCGAAGGTGACCATCCGCTCGCTCCGCACCCGCACCCGCTTGCCCGCCGGCGTCCGCCACAGCACGTCACGGGTGAGGACCCCGGTCCGGAAGTCGAGGGAGCGCTCGTAGCTGGCCAGGTCGGCGCTGGCCAGGATCAGGGGCTCGTCGTCGACGTAGAGCTTGATCAGTTTGGCGTCGGGGGCGTTGACGATGGTCTGGCCCACCTCGGCGAAGCCGTAGGCCGACTCGGCGTGCGAGATGGGCCACGTCTCGTGGAAGCCGTTGAGGATGGTGGCGTGGCTGTGGGCCTCCCGCCCTTCCTCGGGGTTGGCCCGCATGCCGATGAAGCCGTTGCCGACGGCGAACAGCGTCTCGGTGAGGCCGTGATCCTCCATCGAGTACTCGGCCTCGGTCAGGCGCCAGGGATCGACGGGGAAGCGGTGCTGGGGAAGGGCCTCCGGGGCCTGCTTGGCCCTCACGAGGCCGCCGCCGTGGCCCGGCGGACGGTGTCGACCAGCTCGCCGAGGTCGTCGACGACCACGTGGGCTCCGTGTTCGAGCAGGGCATCGGCCCCGGCGCCCCGGTCGACGCCGATGACGAGGCCGAAGCCTCCGGCCCGGCCGGCGGCAACCCCGCTGACGGCGTCCTCGAACACCACGGTCTCGGCCGGGGTCACCCCGAGGCGCTCGGCCCCGAGGAGGAAGGCGTCGGGCGCCGGCTTGCCGTCGAGGCCGAGGTCGGCCGACACCACCCCGTCGACGATCACGGCGAACCGGTCGCCGTAGCCTGCACCGGCCAGCACCGGCACCGCGTTCTTCGAGGAGGACACGATGCCCTGGGGGACGGTCAGGGCGTCGAGGGCGTCCAGCAGGGCGTCGGAGCCGGGATAGGGGGCGATGCCGTCGCGGTCGATAATGGCGTTGAACTCGGCGTTCTTGCGGTTGCCGAGGGCGCACACCGTCTCGTGGCCCGGCGGGTCGGACGGGTCGCCGTCGGGCAGGGTGACGTCGCGGCTCTCGAGGAAGGACCGGACACCGTCGTAGCGGGGCTTGCCGTCGACGTAGGTCTGGTAGTCGACCGGGGTGAACGGCGAGCGATCGGCCACGCCCGCACCATGCTCGGTCAGAAACCAGTCGAACAGCGCCGCCCACGCTTGTTCGTGGACTTCGGCGGTGGGGGTGACGACCCCGTCGAGATCGAACAGAACGCCGTCCAAGGACGTCCAGAAGTCAGGCGAGAGCGGGTCTGTGCCGTGCATTCGGTGATGGTAGCGAGGACCCGGCGAGGCCACGGCCACGGCGCGGCAGTCGTCATGCCCAACACCGGCGCCGCCGCCCTCGGCCTGCCCCGATCGGGGTCAGCGACCCGGTCGGACCAGCCCGTGCTCGTAGGCGAACACCACCGCCTGGACCCGATCCCGGAGCCCGAGCTTCGACAGCACGTTCGACACGTGTGTCTTCACCGTCGCCTCGCCCACGATCAGGGTCTCGGCGATCTCGGCGTTGCTCAGACCGTGCGCCAACTGCTCCAGGACCTCCCGCTCCCGGTCGGTGAGCTCGTCGAGCCGGTCGGAACGGGCCACCTTGGGCCCGGCCCCGGCGAAGGAGTCGATCACCCGGCCGGTGACCGTCGGATCGAGCAGGGAGCGGCCCTCGGCCACCACCCGAACCGCCTGCACCAGCTCCTCGGGGGGCGCCGTCTTGAGCAGGAAGCCGCTGGCTCCGGCTCGCAGGGCGTCGAAGAGGTAGTCGTCGCGCTGGAAGGTGGTCACGATCAGGATCCGGGCGTCGATGCCCCGGTTCACCAGCTCGGTGGTGGCCTCGATGCCGTCCATGTCGGGCATCTGCACGTCCATCAGGATGACGTCGGCCGCCACCTCGGCGGCCCGGGTGAGGGCTTCGAGCCCGGTCTCGGCCTCGCCGACCACCTCGAGGTCGGGTTGGTTGTCGATCAGGAGTTTGAACCCGGCTCGGATCATGGCCTGGTCGTCGACCAGGAGCACGCGAATCGTCATTGACCACTCACCTCGTAGGGAAGGACCGCTTCCACCAACCAGCCCCCGCCGGGGGCCGGTCCCACCGAGATCGTGCCACCGTGGAGCGACGCCCGCTCCCGCATCCCGACCAGCCCGTGCCCCGACGGCGGGCCGATCGTCGGGGCCCGTCGGTCGCCGGGGGCGACCAGGCCGGGATCGGTCACCCGGATCGACACCTCGTCGGCTCCGGCCGCCACCGCCACCGCCGCCCGATTGGCCGTGCTGTGCTTGAGCACGTTGGTCAGCGCCTCCTGGACGATGCGGTAGGCGGAGACCTCCACCGACTGGGGAACGGCGTCGAAGTCGCCGTCGAGGTGCCATTCGCACTGCAGCTCGCTGCCCAGCGAGGTGCCGAGCCGGTCGAGATCGCGCAGCGACGGTGCGGGGCCCCGGCCGTTGGCGTCTGACGACCGGCGGCCGTCCCGTTCGGCGCCCCGGCCGTCGTCGTCGCCACGGAGGAAGCCGAGGAGCCGCTGCAGTTCGAGCACGGCGTCCCGCCCGGCCTGCTCGATCTGCTGGAGCGACTCGGTGACCGTCTCCGGTTTCACCGCCACCACCTGGCGGGCGGCGCCGGCGTGAACGGTCATGGTGGTCACGTGATGGGCGACCACATCGTGCAACTCCCGGGCGATGCGGACCCGCTCGTCGAGCACGGCGGCCCGGGCGGTGGCCGCACGTTGCTCGGTCAGCTCCCGGTTGCGTTGGGCCAGCTCGACGGTCTGTTCGTCGAACCGGCGGACGAGGGCGGCGGCGGCGATCGCCACCGCCACCAACACCATCGACTGCAGCGTGGCGGCGGCCGAGCCCAGGTCGACGAGGCGCTCCGACGTGAGGTCGAGGGAGGAGGCGGTGCTGAGGTTGCGGTTGACCTCGTAGCTGGCGGCGGTGGTGGCGCCGGCCACGGCCACCGCGGCGACGGCCAGCAACCGGAACCGCGGTGTCAGCCACAGGGCCCAGAAGGCCGACACCAGCAGCATGATGGTCGAGGCGAACTGGACCCGGGTGAGGTAGGGGTAGGTCCACTCGATGTAGAGGATGACGGCCGACACCCCGACGAACGACGCCGTCGGCCACCAGTGGCGGGTGAGGAGCAGCCCGGCGCCGACGAAGCCGAGGATGAGCGCCGGCCAGAGCCGACCCTCGGTGACGTACAGCGCGAGCAGGTAGTTGCGCGACCCGATCGGCAGCTCGTCGAGAGCGCCCTGGGCCGCCAGGTAGGCGACCGTCCACGAGAGTACGAGGACCGAGAGGAGCGCCGCCTCGAGGAGCAGCAGCGTTCGCCGACTGATGCGCTCGGGCGACGGCGTCCTCACGACGGACGGGCCTCCAGCTGATCGGCCGCCATTGCGGCCAGATCGGTCATCGTCGGCTCGTCGCCCCGGATACCGATGAACTGCCACGACACCACGTCGGCCTCCACCCGGACGAACACGCTGATGCCGGCCACGTCGACCGGCACCGAGGAACCCTCGAGTTCCTGGGTCATCGAGATGTCGAGGATGATCATCTCCCGGCCGTCGACGGTCTCGACGGTGATCTCGCCCCCGTCGAAGCTGGAGGTGCCGGCCAGGCGCCGGGAGATGAGCCCGTACACGCACGCCGGGTCGGTGGCGGCCAGGGCGTCCATGGCGTCGATGGCGGCCGCCTCGTCGGCGAAGGCGATCCCGGTCTGGAAGATGGCGCTGATGCCCTGACTGGTGGCCCACACCGGCCCGGTCAGCTCGGCGATCCCGGCGTCGGGGCCGGCGCACTGGGTGTCGGTCGGCGCCCGCACCGCCGCCGGCTGAACCAGCTGGTAGAAGCGGCCCGGCGTGTCGGGACCGAGCACGGCGAGACGGAGCCGGTCGACGGCCTCGTCGACCACGGGATCGGGCTCCCAGCTGAGCTCGTCCGCCACCATCGACGCCGCCGACCGGGTCAGCGCCTCATGGCGGTCGCCGACCAGCGCCACCTCGATACCGACGACGGCCTGGCCGACGACGTAGTGGGTGACGGTCGCCTCCAGGGTCAGCGAGGACGTCGGTCCGACGGCCTCGAAGATGTAGCGGTGGGTGGCGTCGGCGCCGCCGTCGAGGAGGGACGGTTCCTGCCCGATCAGGTCGGCGCTGACCGTGTCGTAGATGCCCTGCTCGGCCACCTTGTCCTGGGCTGCGGCGAAGCCGGCCTCGAGGCACGGCGTGTAGTCGCCCAGGAGTTCGTCGAGGGCGGCGACCGCCTCGGCCTCCGAGGCGTAGACGTCGATGCTGATGGCGGCCGACTCGCCGGTCTGCCCGTTGAGGAAGATCCGCCGCACCGCCGCCTGCGGCTCGCTGCCGAGGCACGCGGGCAGGGGGTCGAAGGGTTCGGCGTACTCGAACCAGTCGTTGCCGAGCGCGATCACCTCGGAGACGGCGGCGGCTCCGGCCACCGCGCCCGAGCCTCGACCGCCGCCGGCCTCCAGCCGACCGAGGGTGACCGCGTCGCCCAACCCGGTGGCGCCCGGTGCGCCGTCGCCCTCGGTGCCGTCGTCGGTGGTCTCGTCGCCCCGCTTGTCGGTGGAGACGGCGGTGACGTCGTCGGCCTCGGTGGCGGGCTCGTCGCCACTCCCACACGACGCGGCGATGGCCGCAACCACCAGGGTTGCGGCCGCCAACCGTGGCCTGCGCCGTCGACCGTCCACGGCCGAAGCGTAGCGTCGGGTCCGTCCGCCGATCATGGCTGGAACGGGGCGCACCCGGTGACGGTCACCTCGTCACCGGCGGTGGTGACGGTCCGGCCCTCGGCCTCGCCGGCCCAGTCGGTGAGGATCGCCTCCATCTCGGCCAGATCGTTCGGTCCGTCGGTGGCCATGACGATGCGCACGCACGATTCGGCGTCGTCGCCCCAGAGCACCATGGCGCCCCCGGCCCAGCCGTCGGCGGCGGCCAGCCCCGCCATCACCTCTGCCTGGGCCGGCTCCAGGTCCTCGGAGAGGAGCCACACCAGCAGGCTGGAGGCGCCCCACTGGGCGGTGTCGATCACCGGCCCGTCGGCGGTGGGGGTGGCCACCTCGACCACGGCCTCGGTGGCGGGAGTGTCGGGGAAGAGCACCATTTCGCTGGTGGTCGGTGGCGACTCGAAGGCGTCCCAGGTCTCGGCCGGGCCACCGTTGGCCAACACCCAGCCGGCCCCGAAGTTGTAGGGCAGGGTGAGGGCGTTGAGGAAGGCGGGCGGCACCGCCTCCAGCGACGCCGGGAGATCGGCGGCGGTCGCCAGCACGCCGTTCTCCTGCATCCAGGCGAACTGGATGGCGGTGGCCCGACCCTCGACCACGGCGGTGCGGCCGAAGTTGAGCTCGGCGTCTTCGGGGCTGGCCGCCATGTCGTCGATGATCCGGCCGAGGTCGACGTGTTGGCCGTCGAGGGCGTGGGCCAGCTCGTGCACCAGCAGGCCCCGGAACATCCCGTCGTCCAGGGCGTCGGTCGGGACGTAGAGGGCGTCGGTGTCCGGGTCGTAGTAGCCGCTGATGCCGTCAGCGCTGGTCATCACCGCCGTGACCGACTCGGTGAGCTCCTGCGGGCTCTGGTCGCTGAGCCCGAGGGCCTGGTAGAGGCGGGCCGCACTCTCGGCCTCGGAGGCGAAGTCGGTGATCTGGTCGCCGATGTGGAGCTCCAGTGCCGCCTCGTAGTCGGTCCGGGTCTGGGCCACGATCCGGGGCTTGTAGAGGAACTCCCTCCCCGTCTGGCCCTCGATGAAGGCCAGCATGTCGTTGACCTCGGCCGCGGTCAGGGGGAGCTCGCCGTCAAGGTCGAAGCGGGGTTCGGCGTCGGCGTCGGCCGTGCCATCGGCGGCGTCCCCGTCCGTGGCGGCGCCGCCGGTGGTCTCGGCCGCCGTGGTCGCCTCGGTGGTGGTCGTCTGCTGAGCCGCCGCCTCCGCGGTCTCGTTGACCGTCTCGTGCATCGACTCGCCGACGGTGTCGTCATCGGGGGCGCACGCTCCGGCCACCAACGTGACCGTGAAGGCCAGGGCCGCAAGCCTGCTCGCCGTGCGGGTTCGGTCACCGCTCGTCATCGTGTGCTCCTCGTTCGCCAAAGGCGCTCGCAACCGTTGCCGGCGCCTGTGATGAACGTAGAAAACCGTTCCCTCGGCCCACATCGGTCGAGCGGGGGAACCGCGGCCTCCCCCCTGAGGAGGAGGCGGGACGACGCCGGCCGTAGGGTTGTCGGGGATGAGGGGCGGCGGGCCCTAGTCGTCGACGGGACGGTCCGAGGTCTCGCCGACGGCGACCGGTCGACGGATGAGGCCGGCGATGGTGTGCATCAGCTGCTCGGCGTTGGCCTCGTGGTCGTCGCCCTCGAAGAGGAACGGCGGCCCGATGCGGGCCACAACCGGGGCCTTGCGGCGGAGCCGGGGCAGGGGTCGGCCGGGTCGCCATGCCTCGTCGGCCCCGGAGAAGCCGACCGGGAGGATGGCGGCTCCGGTGGCGGCGGCGATGCGGGAGATGCCGGGGCGTCCGGGGCCGGCCCGGCCCTCGACCGAGCGCTCGGACGACCGCACGATCCGGCCCTCGGGCATCAGGCAGCACAGCTGCCCCTCCTTGAGCGAACCGATCATGTCGTTCTCGGCCTCGGCCACCCGATCCCGGCTGAACGGGATGCAGCCGATCCGGTCGAGGAAGGAACCGATCATCGGCCGATCGAAGTAGCGGGCGGCCACCCCCATGCGGGCCGAGGCGCCGTAGTGGGCGACGGTGATCAGGGAGGCGGCAAGGTCGAAGAGGCTCGAATGGTTGGCGGCGACGATGGTCGGGGTGTCGGTCGGCAGCTCGATGGTGGCCGGGAGCTCGACCCGACTCGTCCACCGGGACAGGGTGAGGCTGCGGTCGGCCGCCCGCTGGTAGGCCTCGTCGTAGCCGGTCGGGGCGAAGAGGTCGGCCCCGTCGCCCGGTCCGACCTGCGTCGTCTTCATGGCGCGCTGTTCAGGAGCGGGGGGCGGGAAACCATGGTCACGTCCTCCACGCTAGGCCAGGATCCGGTGAGGTACCTCGGCCCGTCGGTAGCTCCGCCCACCGACGTCCGGCGTCAGGTGGAGGCTCAGGCCGGTTGGAGGTTGACGAACACCCCGGCCCGGGCCGTCTCCGGCGTGATCAGCACCAGCTCGGTCGAGGCCCAGTCGCCGGGGCCGATCAGACCATCTGTGTCCACATCGATGGCGGCGTTGGCGGCGATGTCGAGCGACCCGTCGAGCGGCACCGGGAGGAACACCTCCACCCGATTGCCGGCGGCGATCAGCTCGCTCATCGGCATCTCGATCCGTTCGAGTTCGATCGGCTCGCCGTCGGCCCGGGTCACGTCGGCCAGGGCGACCACCGCCGTCCCGGTCTCCGGCGGCGCCGTCGGCAGCTGCACGTTGACGGCCACGAAGTCGATCAGCCCGGGATCGGGGGCGGCGACGTCGGCCTGGATCCGATCGAAGGCCACGCTGGCCGGGCCGGTGGCCACCGTCGTCTCCGGGGCCGACACCGGAGCCCCCACGTCGAGCGCCGTGCCGTCACCGCCGCCGAAGCTGCAGCCGGTAGCCACGAGGAGCAGGGTCGCCGCCAGGGCCGAGCCGATGGTCGGCGTCGAGCCTCGTGCCCTGCGTCGGGCCCATCGGTCGGTGGTTCGGAGCGCCATGGACTAGCCCGCCGTGACCACGATCGTGGTCTTGGTCCAGGTTCCGCCGGCTTCCAGGTCGGACACGGCGTAGGCGGTCAGTACGTAGCGGCGTCCGGCGTCGAGGGTCAGGCCCCAATCGTAGGTCGCCTCGTACTCCCGGGTGGCGCCCAGGAAATCGCCGGTGTCGGCATCGCTCACCACGAGGCTCACCCAGCGGATGCCGTCGCCGTTGTTGGTGCCGACGTCGGGGTCGTGGGCCGAGATCTGGAGGTCGCCGTAGTTGATCGATGCGGGCACGGTGGCGCCGTCGGTCAAGCCGACGAAGGTGACCACCGGCGCCTGCCCGGCGGCGACCACCGGCGGCGGCACCTCCTCGGCGGGGACCGTGGTCGGCGCCGTCGTCGGGGCCACGGTCAGCGGGGGCTCCTCGATCAGGGTCGGGGGCACGGTCTCGGGGGGCAGCGTGGTGGCCGTGGTGGGGGCGGTGGTCGCCGGTGCGGTCGACTCGGTGGCGGGCGGGGCCTCCGTGACCGGCGGGGCGGTGGTGGCGGGGGCCGGGGTGTTGCCGTACAGGAACTCGACGGCGGCCACGTCGGAGGCGGTGAGCAGCCCGTTGCCGCCGAGGGCGGCGAGGGGGACGTTGGGGTCCTTGGGGGTCATCACCGGGCGGGTGGGATCGGCGGCGAAGGCGAAGGGGCCGTAGTGCATGACCGAGGCCATGTCGTAGGCGCCGACGTCGGTACCGAATGCGGCCCGGTCGAACTGGTTGGCCACGTTGGCCGCCACGTTCGTGAAGTCGATGCTGATGAACTGGTCGCGGTCGTTGCGGTTGTGTTCGTGGGCGAGCCCGACGGCGTGACCGATCTCGTGGACCAGGCACCCGCGGCCGGTACCGGCGTAGTTGATCGCCTGTGGCCCCCCGACCCGTCCCAGGTAGGAGCTGCAGGTGAAACCGGAGCCGGTGTGTTGGAAGGAGACGTAGTCGGCTTCGTTGGTGCGCTGGACGAAGCGGATCGGGGTCCGCTCCTCCCAGTGGTTGATCGCGTTGATGATGTTGACCGCCGCCGCCTCGGCCGTACCGGCGGGGATCTCGTAGGGGACGACGCCGTTGGGCCATGCCCGGCGGGCGTCGGTCTGGATCACGCCGCACGACAGTCCGGCCGGGCAGCCGCCGGGGCCGGCGAGGGGTAGGACGCCGGACAGGGTCTCCATCTCCAGGGCGGTCCCGAGGATGATGTCGTTGTCGTACACGGCGAGGCCGTCGACCACCTCGTAGGGCACGACGGCCACGGTGGCGAACGTGCCGGCTTCGGAGGCGTCGACGGCGTCGACGGCGAGGCTCGGTTCGCCGGGCGTCTCGGGACCGTCGATCTGGGCCAGCCCGAGCGCCAGCGTGAGCCCGAGAGCCCCGGCCAGAGCGGACAGGCGGCCGGGTCGACGACCCGAGGTGCGCAGGACAGCGAACAAAGAATGGCTCCTTGGCGGTGTGAACCCGCCATATGCCCCGCGTCGTCGTTAGCGGCGTCTCGACGACAGGGAAGATGGTACGACACCCGACGGGCCGCAACAACATCACCTTGGGTAGTTCTCCCTAGAACGACAGCAGCCGCGGCGGAGTCCCTGGTCAGAGGTGGTCGCCGATCGAGGCGTCGGTCCGGCCGCTATCGACGACGAGCCGGGAGCCCACGATCTAGGCTCGCCGCCATGGCAGCGACCCCGTCCGAGAATCAGATCGCCGAACGACTTCAGCAGGTACCCCTGTTCAGTCAGACGTCGGCCAAGCAGCGGAAGATCCTGGCCAAGCTGGGCAAGTCGGTGACCTGGAAGTCGGGCTCCCACCCGATCAAGGAGGGCTCGAAGGGCGCCGCCTTCTTCCTCATCCTCGAAGGCGATATCGAGGTGGTGCGCGATGGCACCGTGCTGGCCCGCCTCACCGCCGGCGACTTCGTCGGCGAGGTGGCGCTGCTGACCAACCAGCCCCGCAACGCCGACGTCATGGCCAAGGCCGACACCTCGGTGTTCGCCTTCGGCCGCCCCGCACTGGCCGCCGCCCTCAAGACCGACCCCAAGCTGGGCCTCGCGCTGCTCGAAGCTATGGCGGTCCGTCAGCAGGCGCTCTAGCGCGGCTGCGGGGCGGCACCGACACCGTCGGCACCGCCCCACACACCACCACGTGATCAGGGCGTCGGGACGGATCGGGCCCTCCGGCGACGCCCCGGGGGATCAGGCGTCGTCCCCCTCGTCGTCCTCGTCGAGTTCCTCGACCTCGACGCCGTCATCGAGGTCGTCGTACTCCTCGGCGTCGTAGCCCTCGTCACAATGCTCCAGCTCCAGCTCCTCGAAGGCGGCGACGGCGTCGGCGCTCAGCTCGTCGAGGATGGGCTCACACGCCTCCTCGGCGGCGATGAAGGTCTCCTCCATCGCCTCCCACTCGGCGTCCCACTTCGCTTCGAGGGCGTCCCACTCCCCCTCGGTCAGGTTCTCCAGTTCGCTCTCGTCGAGATCGCCGTAGTCACCCTCGAGGGGCACGCCGTTGTCGGCCAGGCACTGGTCGAAGCGTTCGAAGACGGCCTCGTCCTCGGGCGACAGCTCGAGGTCGAACTCGGCGAGTTCGGCCTCCTCCCAGTCGTCCTCGTTCCACTCGCCCTCGTCGAGCGGCTCGGCCTCGATGACACCGTCGTCGGCGACGGCGGCCGGGGTGCTGGGGGAGATGGTGGGGGTTCCGGCCGAGGCCACACCGGTGAGGCCGAGGGCGGCGGCGCCGACGACGAGCCCGGTGATGCCGACGGCGGCCAGGCGGCCCCGGAGTCGGCTCGGCTGCTCGTCGGCGGGCGGTCGCGGGTCGACGGGGGGCAGGGGTGCGGTTGGGTCGGTCATGGTTGGATCTCTTTCTCGTGTTCGTTGGGGGAGAGTCGTCCGACCGGGGTGGTCGAGCGACGGGTTCCACGGTGACGAAACGAACATGAGGGATCGATTGGAGGGCGGCGGGGCCTCTCATACGTTTCCAATGTTCGACGGGCACACTGACCGGGTGAGAGTGCTGCTGGTCGAGGATGAGGAACGGCTGGCCCAGGTGGTCAGCGAGGGGCTCGCCGACGACGGCATCGACGTCGACGTCGAACACGACGGCGACTCGGGCCTGTGGCGGGCCACCGAGGGCAGCTACGACGCCATCATCCTCGACATCATGCTCCCCGGCCTCAACGGCTATCAGGTGTGTCGCGAGCTGCGGAAGGCCGAGGTGTGGACCCCGGTGCTCATGCTCACGGCCAAGGACGGCGAGTTCGACGAGGCCGAGGCCCTCGACACCGGCGCCGACGACTTCCTCCGCAAGCCCTTCTCCTTCGTCGTGCTGGCGGCCCGGCTCCGGGCCCTGGTCCGCCGGGGGGCGCCGGCCCGCCCCGCCGTGCTCCGGTGCGGCTCGCTGCGGATGGATCCCGCCACCTCCCAGGTGTGGCGCCACGACATCGAGATCGAGCTGACCCGCCGGGAGTACGCCCTGCTGGAGATGCTGCTGCGAGCCGACGAGCACGTGGTCAGCCGCCAGGCGATCATCGACCGGGTCTGGGGCATGGACGACGAGCCGGCGTCCAACGTGGTCGACGTGTACATCCGCTACCTGCGCCAGAAGATCGACGAGCCCTTCGCCGCCGATGGCCGCCCGCCCCTCATCACCACGGTGCGGGGCGCCGGCTACCGCCTGACCGCCGACGCCGCCACGGTCTCGACCCCGGCGACCGGGCCCGACGGCGCCGGGCCCGACGGCGCCGGGTCCGACGCCGCCACCGATGGCGAGGCCTGAGCGCCCGGGCATGCGACACATCCGGTCCCTGCGCTTCCGGATCACGGCCGCCGCCACCGCCCTCGTCGCCCTGACCCTGGTCGTGGCCTCGGTCGCCATCATGAACATCGTCCGGGCCGACCTGCTGGCCTCGGCCGAGGCCGCCCTCGACCAGGCCGTGGCCGAGCAGGCCGAGGAGCTGGGCCTCGTCCAGGACGAGTTCATCGAGGACGACGGCTTCAGCGAGGCCTTCGTCCCGATCGAGATCGACGGCGAGCCGGCCGAGCTCGGCCTCTTCACCCAGGAGGAGGCCGACGGTCTGGCCTACGGCGAGCTGACCCTCGACGAGCAGCTTGTCGCCCTCGTCGTGATCGACCCCGAATCCGGCGCCCTGGTGGAGCTGGTCGATCCGGTTACGTTCAACACGGTCGATGATCCCGATCTGGTTGCCGAGTTCGAGGATCTGCTGTTCGAGGTCTACGAGTTCGGGGAGGAGGGGGCCGACGCCGGCCGTCTCCTGATCGGGGCCGCCCCGCTCGACGAGGTGGAGGAATCGATCGACGCCCTCCAGGGCGCCCTGTTGATGATCGTGCCGCTCCTGGTGGTCGGCTTCGGGCTCGGCGCCTGGCTCCTCGTCGGTCGGGCCCTGCGGCCGGTGTTGGCCATCACCTCGGAGGTGGAGGACATCTCCACGTCGAGCCTCGACCGCCGGGTGCCGGTGCCCGAGACCGGCGATGAGGTGGCCGAGCTGGCCACGGTGATGAACCGGATGCTGGCCCGCCTCCAGCGCGGCGATCAGCAACGACGGCAGTTCGCCGCCGACGCCTCCCACGAGCTGCGCAGCCCGCTCACCACCGTCCGGGTGGCGGCCGAGCTGATCGAGCGGCGCCCCTCGGCCGACCGCACCGGCCGCCTGGGGGCGGAGATCATGGCCGAGGCCGACCGTATGGAGGCCCTGATCGACGACCTCCTCGCCCTGGCCAAGCTCGACGAGGCGACCGTCCACACCACCGACGTCGAACTCGTCGATCTCGGTCTGGTGGCGGAGGCCGAGGTGGAACGGATCGGCCGTGACGCCGAGGTGCCGATCGGGATCACGGTCGCCCCCGGCGCCCACTCGGTGTCGGTGGCCCGCCGTCACCTCCAGCGTCTGGTGACCAACCTGGTCGACAACGCCTGCCACCACGCCACCAGCACGGTGACGGTGTCGGTGGCGTCCGACGGGGGCGGCCCGGTGCTGACCGTCGACGACGACGGCCCGGGTGTCGCCCCCGAGGACGCCGAGCGGATCTTCGAGCGGTTCGCCCGGCTCGACGCCGCCCGTGACCGGCGGGAGGGCGGCGCAGGCCTCGGCCTGGCCCTGGTCAAGGCGATCGCCGAGGGCCATGGGGCCTCGGTGCAGGTCGGCCGGGCCGATCTCGGCGGCGCCCGCTTCACCGTGCGGTTCTAGAGCGGGGCGCCGATGGCGCCACCCGAGGGGCCGACATCGCCGACCGACATCGCCGACCGACATCGCCGACCGACCGGGTGACGGCGGCGACCGTGGCGCCGTGGGACGGTGTGCCGCCGTCCGACTCACCAACAGCTCGGTGGACAACTAACCTGAAGCCTCGGAAGGCTCAGGGGCAGACACCGGAGCCGAGGTATGGAGGGAGAACACGGCTCGTGTCGCAGGCCGACTTGGGGATCGCGCACCTGTCCGATCTCCAGCTCATCGCTCACGGAGGCTTCAGCGTCGTCTACGCCGCCACCAACACCCAGTTCGATCGACGGGTGGCGGTCAAGGTGCTCAACCGGCTGACCTCGGACGCCGACCGTCGCCGGTTCGAGCGCGAGTGCAAGATCATGGGCCGGCTGTCGGATCACCCCCACGTGATCGACGTCTACAGCGCCGGCTACACCCCCGACGAGCGCCCCTACATCGAGATGGCCTTGATCCAGGGCGGCACGCTGGCCGAGCGGGTCCGCAGCGGCGGGCCGCTCTCGTGGCAGGCCGCCGCCCGGCAGATGGTGGCCGTGGCCCGAGCCCTGGCCGTCGCCCACGAGGCCGACATCCTCCACCGCGACATCAAGCCGGAGAACATCCTCCTCGCCGGTGACGAGCCCCGTCTCACCGACTTCGGCATCGCCTACCTGCGCGACTCGACGGGCTCGGCCTCCACCCAGATCTCGGCCAGCTGGCTCCACAGCCCGCCCGAGACCTTCCAGAACCAGCGGGACGAGCGGTCCGACCTGTACTCGCTCGGCTCGACGCTCTACACGATCATCATGGGCACGCCGCCGTTCTGGCGTCCGGAGGACGACTCCCTCAGCCCGCTGATGTATCGGCTGCTCAACGAGGACGCCCCGCGGATGCCGGCCGACCGGGCTCCGGCCGCCATCGCCGATCTGGTCGCCTCGTCGTTGGCCAAGGACCCGGGCGCCCGCCCCCAGACCGCCGTGGCCTTCGCCGCCGAACTCGAACGGGCCCTGGCGGCCGACGCCGGCGGTACCGAGGTGGCCCCCGGCGGTGTCACCGACCGGTCGGCGCCCACCGCCTTCGCCCCGCCCTCGGTGTCGGACCAGACCCAGGCCGCCTACCCGCAGGCCACCACGCCAGCGCCCGGGGCCCACCAGCCGCAGGGGTTCGCCGCTCAGACGCCCCCGCCGTCGCAGACGCCGCCCCCGCATCAGCAGGCCCCGTCGTACCAGCCTCCGGCCCAGCACACCCCGCCGCCTCACCAGACGCCCCCGCCTCACCAGCCTCCGGCCCAGCAGACGCCGCCCCCGCATCAGCAGGCGCCGTCGTACCAGACGCCCCCGCCGCAGCAGCAGGGGCCGCCGCCGCATCAGCAGGCGCCGTCGTACCAGACGCCCCCGCCGCAGCAGCAGGGGCCGCCGCCGCATCAGCAGGCGCCGTCGTACCAGACGCCCCCGCCGCAGCAGCAGGGGCCCGTCCACCAGGTGCCCGGGGAGTACCAGCCGCCCCGACAGCAGCCGTCGGTCCAGGGCTTCGCCGGCCAGGCGCCGGCGGTCGATCCGTACGGCGCGAGCACCGCCGGGCCCGGCGCAGCCCCCTACGGCACCGCACCCGGTGTGGCCACCGGGGGTCCGCCGCCCGGCGCCGTGCCCCCGGGCACCCAGGACGGCTCGTCCGGGGGTGGCCGAGGGGCGTTCCTCCTCGTCGGTGGCCTGCTCGGTCTGCTGGTCCTGATCGGCCTCGGGGTCGGTGCCGTCGCCCTGCTCGGTGGTGAGGACCTGCCCGAACGGGTCAGCGGTCTCACGGTGACCGAGGCCGACAGCCAGCTGACGATCGATTTCGCCGCCCCTCCGTCCGACTCCGAGCCCGTCCTCACCTACGAGGTCAGCGTCAACGGGAGCGACTGGGAGGAGCTGCCCGAGTCCCGCCAGCTGACCGGTCTGGACAACGGCAGCGCCTACTCGGTTCGGGTGCGGGCCGTCGGGGTGGAGGGCCCGGGCGAGCCCAGCGCCACCAGCGCGGTGGTCACGCCCTACGGTCGACCGGACACCCCGGTGATCGACGGCCGGGTCTCCGGTCAGGACATCACCTGGACCTGGACCGAGCCCGAGGGCAACGGGCGCGACATCGTCGGCTACCTGGTGAGCTACGACGGCGACGTCGCCACCTTCCAGCCCGGTCGGTCCCTGAGTCCCCCCGGCAATCTCGGCCCGCTCGAACTGCACGAGATCACGGTTCGGGCCGTGAGCGATGGCGAGGACGACGACCGCAACACCAGCGATATCGAGCGCTCGTCCCTACGCACCGGCGGCTCGGCTCAGGTCGAATTGGTCCAGACGGTGTCGGCCGTCGGCAACGATGGCGTTGAGATGCTGCGGGAGCCGCAGAACGTCGAGCACGGCCTGGGCCTGACACCGGCCTGGCGCATCTCCTGTCAGCAGTTCGGGGCCGAGTACATCTCGGTCTACTGGGAGATCGAGATGCGCCTGGTGGAGCAGGAACTGCTGCTCGATGTCACCGAGCAGCTCCGCTACGACGGGGTCAACGGCGAGTCGCTCTTCACCGACGACTGCGGGAATGACGCCGACGCCCCGGTGATCGACCAGACCAGTGAGACACTGCGTTTCCCCATCGCCGGTGCGTCCTACGATCTGAACTCCATCGCTCTTTCTGGAGCCGGTGCTTCATCGAATTCGATTGATAGAACACTGCTGATCACGGTCACCCCCTAGTGCTGCTCCTCGTCATCCACCTGGTCGCGACGGCGGCCATGGCAGGCCTCATTTGGTTCGTGCAGGTCGTGCACTACCCGTTGTTCACCGCTGTCGGTGCGTCGGAGTTCACCTCGTACGAGCAACAGCACACCCGGCTCACCTCATGGGTGGTAGGACCGTTCATGGCGGTGGAGGGCGTCTCCGCTCTGGCGATTCTGGCCATCCGCCCCGAGGGTGTGCCTCTCTGGCTCATCTTTGCCGGGTTGATCCTTTTGGCGGTAATTCACGGTAGTACTATCTTCTTGCAGGTCCCCGCCCATGGGATCCTGACCGAGCGATTCGACACTGAAACAGCCTCTCGACTCGTACGTACCAACTGGCTACGCACCGTCGGTTGGTCGCTTCGGAGCCTGGTTGCGGCGGCAATGATCTTGACTTCGGTCTGACGCCCAGCCTGCCCCCTTTGCACGAAGAGCGACGCAGCGGTATCACCATTGCTGTGTTTCGGTAGTACGTTTAGATAACCTCATCATTCGGCCGCAGGGGCGATCGGCTGGTCCGATGGAAGAAAGGCGTCCAATGGCAACTACGACGAAGAAATCAATGAGCTCCGACCACAAGGAAGCCCTTGCAGTGGGGCGAGCCGAAGGTCGGGCGATCCGGGCCTATCTCGAGGCCCTCGAGTCCAACCGGCCCAAGCGGGGTCGGAAGCGGACCAAGGAATCCATAAAGGCCCGGCTGGAGACGCTGGCCGAACAGCTTGAGACAGCAGATCCCCTCAAGCGCCTGCAGCTTGCGCAGGAGGAGCTCGATCTGTCCGAGGAACTGGAACGTATGGACCAGGGCACCGACCTCAATGAACTCGAGGATGAGTTCGTGAAGGTGGCCAAGTCCTACGCCTCCCGCAAGGGCATCTCCTACGCCGCCTTCCGCGAGGTCGGCGTGCCCGCCGCCGTGCTGAAGGAAGCCGGTATCTCCCGCGCCGACGGCTGAGTATCGGCCGATCGTCGGCGGCGGATGAGTGCCGGCTGAAGCCGAGGGAATGCGAGCTTTGAGCTGACGGGATCGAGCCCGGCGCCTAGACGGCGTCGCGCTCGGTCACCGCAGCGCTCAGCGCATCCACCACGGCCTGCGCACCCTCCACGGTGAGGGCCTCGGCCATCACCCGAACCACGGGCTCAGTCCCCGAGGGCCGCAGGACGGCGCGCCCGTCGTCGCCCAGGGCTGCCTGCTGGGCGGCCAGGGCGTCGGCCAACTGGGCCACCAGCTCCTTGGGTGGGGTGGTGACCCGAACGGCGGTGGCCACCTGGGGTAGCGGCTGCATCGCTTCGTCGGCCAGTTCGCCCAGAGGCCGTACGGCCCGGGCCAGCACCGACAGCAGCTCGGCCGCCACCAGCATCCCGTCGCCGGTCGTCGCCCGGTCTCGCAGGATGATGTGACCCGACTGCTCGCCGCCCAGCGACCACGAACGTTCGTTGAGCCGCTCCAGGATGTACTTGTCGCCGACCTCGGTCTGCGAAACGGCGATGTCGCGGGCGGCCATGGCCTTGTGTAGGCCGAGGTTGCTCCAGGTGGTGACGACCACGGTGTCGTCGGCCAGGAGCCCCCGGTCCGAAAGGTCGCCGGCCAGGATGGCGATCAGGGTGTCGCCGTCGACCAGACGGCCGCGCTCGTCGATGGCCAGCACCCGGTCGCCATCGCCGTCGAAGGCGAAGGCCAGGTCGAGTCCCTCGGCCGTCACCGCCGCCATGATCGCCTCCGGCGCCGTCGACCCGTAGCCGGCGTTGATGTTGCGACCGTCGGGCTCGGCCCCCAGGTAGTGGACGGCGCCCAGCTTGAACCGGTCGAACAGCCGGGGCCCGAGATGCGAACCCGCCCCGTGGGCGAAGTCGAAGCCGACCCGCAACGTCGACAGATCGAGTTCGGCGTGGGGGGTCACCACGTCGTTGAGGTAGCCGTCGACCAGTTCGCCGGCATCGGCGCTGACCGTGACCGGCCCCAGGGCGCCGGGGCCGAGATCGACCGGCTCGTCGCCGAGGGCGTCGACCGTGGCGTTGACCACGCCCTCGACCGCCCGCTCCTCGTCGGCCGACAGCTTGAGGCCGGCGGCGTTGAACAGCTTGAGACCGTTGTCGAAGTAGGGGTTGTGGGAGGCGGTGATCATGCACCCCGGGAGCCCGGCTCGGGTGGTGACCGAGGCCAGTACCGGGGTGGGGACCACCCCGAGATAGACGACCTCGACGGCGGCCGAGGCGGCGCCGGCCACCACGGCCCGGGCCAGCTCGTCGCCCGATTCCCGGGTGTCGCGGGCCAGGGCCAGTCGACCACCATCGGCCACCACCTCGGCTGCGGCCCGCCCGACGGCGTAGGCCACCTCGGCGGTGATGCCGTCCCCGAAGCGTCCGCGAATACCGTCGGTTCCGAAGCGAATCATCGGCATAGGACTGTCAACCTGCTCCTCCGCGGCGACCGTTGCCGGTCAGCCGTCCAACATCGAGACGAACTCGTCACACACGGCGCCGTCGACACCGTCGACCTGGCGGGCCATGGCGGCCACGTTGGCTTTCACCGTCCGCAGAGCGCCCTCGCCCGGGACCAGGGACGACACCGCCGCCGTCACCGGCTCCAGCACGGCGCCGGCGTCGCCGTCGGCCAGGGGGGCCAGGGCGGCGCCGACCTCGGCGTCGAAGGTGACCTTGGTCGCCACGGGGAGCACGTCGGGCAGATCGATGGCGGCGTCGGTCAGTTCGAGATCGAGGATGGCGAGCAGCTGACCGTAGACTTCGCGGGCGATGTCGACGGCGTCGTCCGGGGTGTAGTGGCTGGGTAGCGTCTGGACGTAGAACTTCACCTTGGGCTCGGTGCCGGAGGGACGCACCGTGATCCGTCCGCCCTCGATGTCGAACACCACGATGTTGCGGGCGGCGACCTCGGTGGCGCTCACCTCGTCGATCGGGAGGCGGACGCCCTCGGCCGGCTGCCAGTGGTCGACCACGCCGGTGACCGTGGTGCGACCCAGCGTCGACGGCGGAGCGGTGCGGAGGGTGTCCATCACCTTCTTGATCGACTCCATACCGGCGCTTCCCTCGAGCACCAGCGAACGACCGCAGTCGCCGAAGGCGCCGACGGCGGCGGTGACCTGGTCGAGGTAGTGACCGAGATGCCGACCCTTGGCCTTGGACCGCTCGTAGATGGCGGCCAGATAGCCGGCGGCCGACACGGCGTCCTTTTCCCGCACGGCGGCGGTCGACAGGTAGCCGTGGCTCTCCTCGCAGGCGAAGACGATCAGGTCGTCCCCGGTCACCCCGGCGTCCTCTCGGCGCAGCAGGGCGCCGGCGATGTACTTGAAGCCGACGTAGAGGTCGTCCTCGACGTGGTTGGACCCGGCCTGGCGGCCGATCTCGCGCACGGCGAGCGTGGTCACCAGCGTTTGGTAGACGCCGCCCCGGAGCTGCGGGCCCTCGGGGTCGAGGGCGAGGAAGTAGGCGAGGGCGGTGGCGATCTGGTTGCCGTTGACGTGCACCCAGACGCCGTTCTCATCGCGGTACTGGATGCCGAGACGGTCGGCGTCGGGATCGGCCGACAGCACCACGTCGAGCCCCGCCTCGTCGGCGAAGTCGCGCGCCGGTTGGGTGGACACCGGCACCTCGGGGTTGGGGGCGTGGAGGGGGATGATGGCGAACGAGCCGTCCGGGCCCTGACCGGGGGGCACGGTGATGTCGTAGCCCAGCGCCTCCAGGATCGGCACCACCGTCCGCTCGCCGCAGCCGTTGAGGGGGGTGAACAGCAGCTCGGCCCCGGCGGTGGAGCGGGCGCCGTGGCGGTCGAACTGGTCGAGGTAGCTCTGCTGGTAGGCCTCGACGGCGCTCGCCGGGATGGGGACGATGGCGCCCTCGGGCAGATCCTCGGCGATCGTCACCTCCGACATCGAGGCGGCAGCGTCGGCCAGCTTCTGATCGTGCGGGGGCAGGTACTGGCCGCCACCGGCGTCGTACACCTTGATGCCGTTATCGTCCGGGGGGTTATGCGAGGCCGACATGTTGACGCCGCCCATGGCGCCCATGTGACGGATCAGGAACGACAGCTCCGGCGTGGTGACGAAGGCGTCGTCATCGTCGGGGTCGCCCATGTAGACGGTGAGACCGTTGGCGGCGTAGACCTTGGCCACCAGCCAGGCCAGCGACCGTGACGAGATCTCCAGCAGCGGGTTCTCGTTCTCGGTGAGGAAGCCGTAGACCTGCCGGACGTCGTTGAAGACCCGGATGTCGTTGGCCACGATCACCGAGTGCTGCGACAGGTCGCCGTACTCGCCGGCCAGGAACTGGCAGTGGGCCTGAGCGGTGAGGGCGATGATCGAGGCGTTGACCCGGTTGGGGCCGAAGCCCACCGTGCCCCGGACGCCGCCGGTGCCGAAAGGCAGTCGCCGCCAGAACGAATCGTGGATGAGGTCGAGCGGGGCCTTGCGGAGGAACTCGTCCAGGGCCGCAGCGTGGACCAGTGGCACCTGGCCCGACGTCCACTGGGTGATGTTGGCGACACAGGCTGCCGCGGTCTGGGGAAAAGCCGCCTCGATCTGGCTCTTCAGGTCGGTCACACTTCGCTCGGCCATCGCAGGCCCTCCTGGTGCGCGGATGCTTGGGGGGTCACGACCGACCGGAGAAAGGCGGGTGGCCTCTGAGGTCGGTGACGCTTCTCCGAGGCTACCGGCGAGGCCCGCCGTCGGCCGGTGCCGACGTGGGGAGATGTGCTGGCGCCGGGTGAGCCGCCCGGTGAGCGGGGAGGGGGCGGGTTGTGGCGAGACGAGCGCACGGGTCCGAAGCTGCGCCCACGTCGTGCGTGGTCCCTCCGCGCTGTCGGACGGCCGTGGCCCGTCTCGCCACAACGATGTGTTGGTTTCCCTCCAGCGCCGCCGTGTCGTCAGCGGCGCAGGCTCAACCTATGACGGCAAGGCCGGTCGTTCTGCCGAGGACTACGCAGAGCGGCGGCAAATCCCGCTGTTTGATGCGGTCTATGGTCACAGCCATGGCTGGGCGACAACAGACGGTGGACCGTGGTGATCTCGCGTGGAAGGCGTTCGCCATGCTCGCCGCCCTGGCCGTCGTCTACACCGTGGCGACGGACGAGCGGATGTTCAGTCCGGCGCTGGATCTCGTCATCCGCCTGTTCGGCGGCGTCTTCCTGCTGGTGGTCGTCTACAGCTATGTGTCGTCGCTGCGCTCGGCTCCGAGGTACGACGCCGATATCGACGAGGTCTGACCCGGGCGCTCAGTACCGGTCGTGGCGGCGGAGCCAGGACATGGTCCACGGCAGGATCTGCTCGTCGCGGCCCTTCGGGGTGAGGTCGAGCAGGTGGTAGGTGCCGTTGAACAGATCGAGACCCCGGGCGAAGACCTGGTGGGTGAGGAACACCCGGTCGCCGACCCGTGCGAACACGCTGACGCCGGGCGATTCCGGCCCCATGGGCGCCGCGGTGCCGAGGTTGTAGGGCGTGTCGCCGGATTCGAGCTGTTCGGGACGTGCGCTCACGCCGAGGTCGAAGTTGAAGGCGCTCCGTCCGCTCGACACCCAGCGGAAGTCCCACCCCATGCGATCCCGATAGGTGGTGATCTGCTCCATCGAGGCCCGGGACACCACGGCGAAGGCGGTGTCGCGGGCTCCCAGGTGCGCCGGGGTGCCGTTGTAGTTGTCGGCCCAGAACGAACAGGTGGGACACCCCTCGTCGCCCCAGTCGGGCCCGAACATGAAGTGGTAGATGATCAGCTGGGTGTTGTCGCCGAAGAGACCGAGGAGGTCCACCTCACCGTCGGCGGCGTCGAAGACGTACTCCTCGGTGATCTCCAACCACGGCAGGTCACGGCGGGCCTCCGCCATCGCCTCCCGCTCCCGGGTGAAGGCCTTCTCCTTGGCCAGGTGCTCCTGGTGCGCCGCCAGCCAGGCGGCCCGGTCGACCACCTGCTGGTCGTCGATGGTCAAGGTCGAGGTGGCCTGGTCGTCACTCATACGATGCTCCTCCTGGGTTCGGGCTCGTCGCCCGGTGCTGCTCGGTCGTTCGGTTCGGTCGTGATGGTGGTGGCCGTCCCGGTCCGGGGCCCGGCTCCGTGTCTACGACGAACGAGCACGGCCCCGTTCGACATCGGTCAGCGTTTCCGCCCGAACCGATCGTGCGGGGTGTCGAGATCGACCCCGGCGGCCCGGGCCTCGGCCTCGATGTCGTCCACCGGCAGTCGGGCCCCGTCCCCGGCGCCGCCGACCAGGGAGGCGCCGAGGGTCAGCCGCTCGGCCACGGCCTCGGTGTCGCTCAGGCGGCCGCCGTCGGGGTGGGCGGTGGCCACCTCGTCCCAGGTCAGGGGCACGGCGACGGGGGCCCCGGGGCGGGGTCGCAGGGAGAAGGGCACGACCACCGTGGCCGTCGGCGTTGCCCGCAACCAGTCGACGAACACCCGACCCTTCCGCTCCTTCTTCAGGAACTCGGTGGTGAGCCGCTCGGGGGCCCGCAGGGCGGCCAGCCCGGCCACCGCCCGAGCGGCCAGCGACACCCGGTCGAACCCGTCGGTCCCGTCGAGGGCCGTCCACACGTGGAAGCCCTTGGAGCCGGTGGCGACCGGCACCCCGTCCAACCCGAACGAGGTCAGCACCTCCCGTACGGTGAGCACCGCGGTGCGGACCCCGTCGAGGTCGTCGGCGGTGGGGTCGAGGTCGATCACCAACCAGTCCGGGTGGCCGGGGCGATCGGCCGACGAGGTCCACATGTGGAAGGTGACGGTGTTCTGATTGGCCAGGAAGACCAGATCCTCGGCCCGTTCGACGACGGGGTAGAGGGTCTCGCCCCCGCCCCGCTTCGGCACCGGGAGCCGCCGGATCGACGGGGGGAAGTGGTCGGCGGCGTTCTTCTGCATGAACCCCTTGGCCTCGATACCCCGGGGGAACCGCTGGACGGTGAGCGGTCGACCGGCCAGGATCCCGACCATTGCCTCGCCCACCCGCCGATAGTGCTCGACCACCTGGGCCTTGGTGATCCCGTCGGCGGGGAACAGCAGCTTGTCGGGGCTCGACACCTCCACGTCGCCAAGGTTGGCACGATCGGCGGGCCGGTGCTGGGTGACCGGTGGCCGACGGTGCCCCGGTGGTCGGGGCTGCCCTACCGGCCGCCGTCGCTAGACGATGGTCGAAGTGGTGCGGCCCCAGTACCGGTCCCGCAGCAGGCGCTTGTAGAGCTTGCCGGTGGGCAGGCGGGGCAGGTCGGCCTCGAAGTCGATCGAGCGGGGCACCTTGTATCGGGCCAGGTGCTCACCGCAGTAGGCGAGCAGCTCGGCGGCCAGGGTGGTGGCTGCGGTCTCGTCGTCGGCGCCGGCGGGATCGAGCAGCTGGATCACCGCCTTGACCTGCTCGCCCAGGTCGGGGTCGGGCACGCCGAACACGGCGACATCGGCCACCGCCGGATGACCGATGAGGACGCTCTCGATCTCCTGGGGGTAGATGTTGACCCCACCGGCGATGATCATGTTGGCCTTGCGGTCGGTGAGGTAGAGGTAGCCGTCGTCGTCGACGTAGCCGATGTCGCCCAGGGTGGTGCGGCCCCCGGGCAGGGCGGCGGCCGCCGTCTTCTCCGGCGCCTTGTGATAGTGGTAGGCGCCGCCGCCGGAGAAGTACACGCCGCCGGTCTCGCCGGCCGGGAGCTCGTTGCCATCGTCGTCACAGATGTGGACCGCCGCCGGCGGCCGCGGCCGCCCGACCGACCCAGGGTGGGCCAGCCACTCCTCGCTGTCGATCACCGTCGCCCCGTTGCCCTCCGAACCGGCGTAGTACTCGTAGAGGACGGGGCCCCACCACTCGATCATGTCCCGCTTGACCGGGACCGGGCAGGGGGCGGCGGCGTGGATGGCGTAGCGGAGGCTCGACAGGTCGTGGTGCGCCCGCTCGTCGGCCGCCAACTTGAGCATGCGGACGAACATCGTCGGCACGAATTGGCTGTGGGTGGCGTCGTACCGGTCGAGGGCGGCCAGGCAGGCGGCGGCGTCGAACCGCTCCATCACCACCACCGTGCCGCCCACCCGATGCACGGCCTGGCCATACGCCATCGGGGCGGCGTGATAGAGCGGCGCCGGCGACAGGTAGACCATGTCCGGGGCGTAGCCGAAGTACGGGATGAGGAAGCGCTCGGTGCGGGAGTCGAGCTCGTGGACCGAGCCCTCGGGCACGGGCCGCACCACCCCCTTCGGTCGCCCGGTGGTGCCCGAGGAGTAGAGCATGAAGCCGCCCGGGCACTCGTCGTCCACCGCCGTCGGTGGGTGCGGGGCCACGGCGTCCTCGTACGACTCCCACGTCGGCCCGCTCTCGTCGCCGGCGGCAGGCAGCCCGTCGATCATCAGCCACCGCTCGACGCCGGGGGTGGTCGCTGGGTCGATCCCGGTGGCCGCCTCGGCCCGGGCTCGGGACGAGATCACCAGGCGGGCGTCGCAGTCGTCGACGATGTACGCCGCCTCCTCCGCCGTCAGGTAGCTGTTGATCAGGGTGAGCTGGATGCCGGTTCGGAGCGCGGCCCACACCACGTCGTAGTACCGGATCTGGTTCTCCATGAACAGGGCCACATGGTCGCCGGCGACCAGACCCTGCGCCCGGAGGAGTCGGGCCAAGCGGTTGGACTCGGCGTCGAGCTCGGCGTAGGTCCGCACGTCGCCCGAGCCGGTCATGATCACCGCCGGATGGTCACCCCGCTCACCGGCGAACGTTCCCGGATACCCCACAGCTCGTCGCTCCTCCTGCCCGCACCCAGGGTGCTGGCTCTCCGCCGGGCGGGGCAAGTCCGCACCCGGTGGGGCGGCCCGAGTGCTGGACGTCGGCGGCCACCCGGGCCCGGGTCAGCGAGCGGGGGAGGGGGCGACCGTGGCCACCAGCGGGCTGGGCCGATCGGAGAACTTGGTCAGGAGCGGACCGACGATGGCGGTGGTCAGTACGTAGCCGGCGGCCAGGGCGCTCAGATCGGGCCCGTCGACCAGCTCCGATCCCAGGGCGGCGATCACGATGGAGAACTCGCCCCGGGCGATGAGCACGGTGCCGGCCCGGATGCGGCCCCGTCGGGCCACCCCGATCCTGCCTGCGGCGTACCACCCGGTGGCGAACTTGGTCAGGGCGCCGACCAGGGCCAGCGCCACGGCGGGCAGGGCCACGCTCACCAGATCGCGGGGATCGATCTGGAACGAGAAGAAGACGAAGAAGGTGGCGGCGAACAGATCGCGCAGCGGGCTGATGAGCTGCATGGCCCGCTCCTCGGTGTGGCCGGTGAGGGCCAGGCCGACGAGGAAGGCCCCGATGGCGCCCGACACCTGCAGCAGCTGGGCCACCCCGGCCACGGCCAGGGCCAGGCCGAAGACGGCGAGCAGTAGCGATTCATCGGATTCGGTGTCGAGCCGGTCGCTCAACGGTCCCCCGAACCGGAGCGCCAGGATCAGGATGATGGCCACCGTGCCCAGGGCGATGGCCACGCTGGTCATGGTGGCCAGGAGCGTCCCACCCACGATCAGGGCCGCCACCACCGGGAGGTAGACGGCCATGGCCAGATCCTCCACCACGAGCAGGTTGAGCACGCTCGGCGTCTCACGGAAACCGAGACGCCCCAGATCCGACAGCGACTTCGAGATCACCCCCGACGACGAGATCCACGTCACCCCGCCGAGGAGGACGGCGGCCAGCGGCTCCCACCCGAGGAGCAGTCCGAGGACGATGCCGGGGGTGGCGTTGAGGGCCATGTCGAGCAGGCCGGCGCCGGTGCCGGTGCGCAGACCGGCCCGAAGTTCGACGTCGGAGTACTCGAGGCCGAGGGTGAACAGCAGGAGCAACACCCCGATCTCGGCCGCCAGGGAGATGAACGTCTCGCTCACGTCGACCCGCACGATGCCACCGTCGCCGAACGCCAGGCCTGCGATCAGGAACAGCGGCACGGCCGTGATGCCCCACTTGCTGGCCAGGCGGCTGAGCAGCGACAGGCCGAGGGCGAGCAGGCCCAGTTCGAGGAAGGCCAGGGCGGTATCGGCCGAGCCGGCGGCGAAGAACACAGTGGAGACCGGGATGCGTCAGCCGCGGATGATCGATCGCAGCGAATTCAACCCGTCGGTGGTGCCGATGGCCACCACCGTGTCGCCGGCCTGGAGGGCGAACTCGGGCGGCGGGGCGGCGATCGGGGTGTCGTCACGCAGGACGGCCACGATGCTGGTGCCGGTCCGGGTGCGGTACTCGCCGTCGCCGATCGTGCCGCCGTCGGCCTCGACCCCGGCGGGGATCGTGATCCACTCCATCGACAGGCCCTCGATCTCGTGCTGCACCACGCCCACCTGTTCGGTGACGGTTGAGGCGCCGAGCAGCTCGGCCACGGTCCGCGATTCGTCGTTGGTCAGCTTGACCACGGCCGAGCAGGCGTCGGGATCGCCCTCGCTGTAGACGAGGAGCTCCCGGCGGCCGTCGTGGTGGACGAGGACGGCCAGGGGCTGGCCCCAGGCGTTGGTGAAGTCGTGTCGTACCCCGACACCGGGGAGGATGGTCTCGCGAACGTCAGCCACAACTTGATCATGGCCTCACCCGGCCCCGGGGGCAACGTCGAGCCGGGGGCTCCATCACGTGGCGACGTTCATCGACAAGACTGGTGGCGAACCGACGGCGGAGGAAGCTCGGCGATGGACAACAAGTGGGTCGTGTACCTGATCATCGGCTTCGTGCTCTTCTTCGTGCTCACCAACCCCGGCGCCGCCGGTCTCGAGGGCCGATCGTTCTTCGGTTGGCTCGGCGACCTGGTCGAGTCGCTCGGCGTGTTCTTCGAGGGTCTGTTCTCGGGCGAGGGTGACACGACGACGACCACCACTGGGGGCTGACGGGCCCTCGGCCGCTACCGGGTGATGTCGCTCGTCTCGTAGCCGAGTTCCACGGCCAGGGGATGGAGCGCCTTGTCGACCGGCGCCCCGACACCGTCGAGGAGCCGATTCATCATCTGGAAGGTGGCGCACACCCCGACCGCCCGTTCGGCTGCAGCGGCGCCGACGGCGGCCACCAGGGCGTCGCGCTCGGCGGTCGGTCCGCTCGCCGTGTCGGTGGTGAGGGTCGTGGCCAGCGCGGCCAGCGCGGCGCCGCCGTCGACGTCGGGGGCGCCGCCGCTGGCGATCGGGGTGATGTCGAGATCGTGATCGATGGCGGTCGCACTCGCACGGAGGAACCGGGTGTGGGAGAGCAGTCAATAGAAGCACTCGTTGAGGTACGAGGCCCGTGACGCCAGGTACTCGATCTGCGGCCGGGTCAGCACGTCGCCGAAGGTGAAATCACCGATGGCCGTCATCGGGAGGTACATCGGCTCGTGCATGGCCCGCAGCTCCTCCCCCTCGCCGGGGAGGGCGTCGAGCACGAACGGGGCCCGCAGCGCGGCGATGCTTGGAACGAAGCCTCGCCGCTCCCGCTCGGGCGCCACCTGCCCGGTGGGCTCGGGGGAGGGATGCGCCTCGTCGGGGACGGCGGGCAGGGAGGCCCCGAGGCCGCGAGCGTAGAAGTCGATGTTGGCCAGTCGGCCCACGATGCCAACGATCTCCAGGTAGCGGAGCCGGTCCAGGCCTCGGGCCTCGAGGTCGTCGACCACCTCGGCCGTGATGCCGCCGGCGTCGGCGGCCAGCCAGTGGGCGGCTTCGGCCGCCGGGCCACCCTGCTCGTCCGGGGCGGTGGCACCGGCCCAGGCGGCGCGGGCCCAGCCGATCACGGCCCGGCGTTCGTCGGCCGACAGCACCGGGCCGGGGCCGACGAGTTGGGTCCAGGCCCGCACCACGGCGTCCCGCCGGGTGGGGTGGGGGAGCAGGTCGGCGTCGTCGAGGATCACGGTCATCGGTCGGCGGCCTCCGTCGAGCGGGCGGTTTCGATGATGTCGACGATCATGTCGTCGACGTCGAAGCGGGGCTCCCAGCCCCACTCCTGGTTGGCGTAGCGGTCGTCGATGCGGATGTGACCGGCCCGCAGCAGGCCGGGGTCGGGATCGAAGGTGATGTCGGCCTGGGGCAGGTGGCGGCGCACGGCCTCGGCCAGCTCGCCGGCGCTGGGTGTGGGCCGGGGGCCGTTCACCAGGTAGCTGATCCCCCTGATCCGCTCCTGGGGGGCGGCGGCCAACTCGACGGCGGCTCGGGCGGCGTCGAGGTAGTAGAGGATGGCGATCGTGGTGTCCGGCGTCCGCCACACGGCGAACGGTTCCCCCAGTGCGGGCTTCTCGATCATCCAGCTCGTGTACTGGGCCAGGCTCCACGTCGTCACCCCCGGGCCGACGATGGCCGGGTAGCGCAGGCAGCGGAAGTCCATCCCGTACTTCGACCGGTAGTAGGCGCCGAGGTTCTCCCCCAGCACCTTGGTCACGCCGTAGGCGGTGCGGGGCCGCTGCAGGCTTCGGTCGTCGATGAGTCCCGGTTCGAGGTCGCGGCCATAGGTGCCGATGCTGCTGGCGAAGATGAACTGCTCGGTCCCGGCCTGGCGGGCGGCCTCGATGGTGCGGATGAAGCCGACGCCGTTGGCCTGGAGCAGGGTCTGCGGATCCCGCTCGCCGGGGCCGGTGAGCATGGCACCGAAGTGGAAGAAGCGGGTGGGGCGCACGGCGTCGACGACGGCGTCGATGCGGTCGAGGTCGGTGAGGTCGAGCTCGTGGAACGTCACACGATCGGCGACGTCGGCCAGCCGCCCCGGACCCGGCGACCGTTGGGCCACATGGATGGGGCCCTCCCCGGCGGCCAGCAGCAGCCGGACGATCTCGGCGCCGACGAACCCCGATCCCCCCGTGATCAGCGTGGTCATGGAGGGCGAGCGTAGACGGCGACGCCCGACCCAACCAGACCGCACGGCGCCGGGCCGGGCGGCCCGGGCCGCCGCCGTCGCCCTGAGGCCCTCAACCCCGGCCGATGCCGACCGACGGGGAGCCCATGGCCCCGCCCCGCCCTCAACCGGCCGCCCCCCGCACCCGATCGACGACGATCGTCAACGCCGTGGCCCTCGTCGCCATGGTGTTGATCCTCACCGCACTCATCGCCCTCCCGGCCGCCGCCGACGACGAGTCGACCCCCGTCGCGACGGCGGCCTCCGCCGCCTCGGCCGAGGCCACGTTCACCTCGATCGCCGCCCACGACGAGCTGACGGTCGACCACGCTCGCCTGTTCCGCCTGTACTGGGCCTTCTTCGGCCGCCAGCCCGACCCTCAGGGCGCGCTCTACTGGGTGGGTCGCCTCGACGCCTGCCAATCGATGACCGACATCGCCGACCACTTCGCCGCCAGCGCCGAGTTCGTCACCCGCTACGGCGAGTTCCCCGACGACGTCACCGGTCACGCAGCCTTCGTCGACCTGGCCTACCACCAGGTGCTCGATCGGGCGCCCGACACCGAGGGCGGTGCCTACTGGCTCGATCGACTGACCACCGGGGTGATGAGCCGGGGTGCGGTGATGGTGCAGCTCGCCGCCTCCACCGAGTTCATCGCCCGCCATCCGTATCCGTCCGACGACGTCCCAGCCCGGTTCTGCCACACCGGCGACGGTCGCCCGACCGGTCGCAGCGTCGATGTGGCCGACGGCGAGCCGTTGCTCACCGTGGCCGGCCTGGAACTCGTCGCCCCGTCGGCCCTGATCGAGCGGGTGGGCTTCCACCAGTCGACCCACCCCGGCGCCCTGCCCCTCACCGCCGTCGACGACGCCCCCGCCCGGTTCACCGTGCTCGCCTCCCGCAATCGGGGCACCGATCGTCAGGGAGCGGCCGACATCGTGACCGAGCCCGGTACCGCCATCACCGCGCCGGTGTCGGGCACCGTCATCCGGGCCGGTCACTACACCCTCTACTGCCACTATCGGGACGGTTTCGTGGTGATCCGGCCCGACGACCGACCCGACCTCGAGGTGAAGGTGCTCCATGTGCAGAACGTCGCCGTGGGCCCCGGCTACCGGGTCGAGGTGGGCGAGGTGATCGCGGGCCACGCCACGTCGTTCCCCTTCACCTCGCAGGTCGACGGGCACACGGCATCGCCGGCGTGGCCCCATGTCCACCTCGAGGTGGTCGACCCGTCGATCCCGCGCAACCCGTCCTCCGGCGGCGGCTGCTGACCCCGCCTCGCCCGTTCCCCGACGCCCCCGTCCTCCGCCGGACCGGCGCCCGGCACCCCGCCGGTGAGCGGTTAGCGTGGACCCATGAACGACGGCCCGTGCCCGTGCGGCTCCGGTGCGACCTACGCCCTGTGCTGCGGCCCGATCCACGCTCGGGGCGCCGGCCTGGGGGCGACGGCCGAGCAGCTGATGCGGGCCCGCTACACCGCCTACGTCCGCGGTGACGAGGGGTTCCTGGCCCGCTCCTGGCATCCCGACACCAGGCCCGATCCGATCGCTCCCGATCCCGCCATCGACTGGCTCGGTCTCACCGTGCTCGACACCACCGGCGGTACCGGATTCGACGCCGAGGGTACGGTGACCTTCGAGGCCCGCTACGAGCTGGCCGGTCGGCGCTCGGCCATGGCGGAGCGGAGTCGGTTCGTCCGCCTCGACGGCGCCTGGGTGTACGTCGACGGCGACGGTCGCCCGGTAGCGGCCGGCTGAGTCGGCCTAGCGTGGGGGCCATGAGCGCCCGGTCCCTCCCCGCCGACGACGCCGACCACGGTCAGGCCCTGCTCGGCCTGCTCGACGAGGCGGGGGTGGCCGTCGACGCCGCGCTGTGGCTGTGGTCCGCCGACGAGGCCCGCTGGGAGTTCACGGTCGCCGGGCCAGGGGTGCCCGAGCCGACACCGAGCGCGGCTGCGGCGTTGGCCGCGGCCCTCGGTCGGGCCGAGGGCGACCTCCTGGTCGACCCCGGGCGCCTGGTCATCCGACCGGTCGACGATGCGCTGCTGGTGGCCCTGGGCCGCCGGGTGCAGGTGGGCGGTAGCAGTCGGGTCCGCCTCGGCGACAACACCGTCGACGGCATCGCCGTACCGCCGACGCTGGTCTACCGCCTGCAACTCGGCGGCGATGGTGCTCGGGGCCGATCCCGGGTTCGGGCCGCCGACCCGGACCACCGCCTGCGGGCCGAGCACCGGGCCCGCCGTCGAGCCGACGCCAACCGTCGGCGACTGGAACGCAGGCTGGCCCGTCGGCGCCGCCCCTGAGCGGCGGCCTGGGAGCCGCCCTCGATCGCCGTGCCACCGACGGTCGCTGCGACGGGGTCAGCGGTAGCGGGGGCGGATGACCACCAGGTCGGTGGTCTCCTGGGTCTCGGCCTGGGGGAGTGGGGTGATGGTGCGACGGGGGCCGACCACGTGGACCTGGACGGTGACTCCGGTGTCGATGTCGATCACGGCCTTGGCCCGCAACACATCGTCGGGGAGCCCGTCGAGCAGCGCGTCGAGGGCGTCGACACCGAGCGGCTGCTCCACCGTGACCACGCTCACGTCGTGGGCGTCGAACAGCTCGGCGTCGGGCACGTCGGCGAAACCCCGCGACCGCCGGGTGCCGGTCTGGAGGAGGGCGGCGGTGGCCCCGGCGGTGCCGGCGTGGAACACCGGCACGTCGGGGTGGGAGGTGGCGAGGTGGTCGGTCACCGCTTGGATCCGGTCCTCGTCGACCAGATCGGTCTTCGACAGCACGAGGACGTCACCGGCGTTGAGCTGGGCCTGCACCGTGGGCCCGACGATGGCGTCGTCGATCCGGTCCGGGAACTGATCGACGTCGACCAGGACCACCACCGAGTCGAGCCGGAAGCCGATCGAGTCGGCCCACGGCATCACCCGCCGGGGGTCGGCCACGCCGCTCAGTTCGAGCACCACCTGATCGGGTGGGGTGGGGCGGGCCCGTAGTTCGTCGAAGGCGTCGACCAGGCCCCGACTCAGGCTGCAACACACGCAACCGTCGGTCAGCTCGATGGTGTCGCCGTGGCGTCGCTTGATCAGCGAGGCGTCGACGTTGACGGCGCCGACGTCGTTGACCAGCACGGCGATCGGCCGGTCGGTGCGGGCCAGAAGCTCGTTGATCACCGTGGTCTTGCCCGCCCCCAGGTAGCCCCCGAGCAGGGTCACCGGGACCCGCCGGCCGTCCCACGGGGCGATCTGGACATCGCCGGCGGTGGCCGGGTCGTCGTCGCCGAACTCGCTCATCGCAGTTCAACGTAGCCCCCGCCGCGCCCGGCGCCATGGTGGCCCCGGTCACCGCGCCGGTGGCCGTCGGGCGCGCCTCGACCGCGGGCGCCGTACCGGCGGGTGCACTACCGTCGATTTCGGCAAGGAGGGGATATGGAGGGAACGACGGACGGCGGTTCGGCGCGGCTGGTGACGACCATCGCCCGACCACTCGTGATCATCGTGGGCGGCGTCGGCATGGCACTGCTGCTTCGGGCGCTGGCGCCCGAACCGACGGGTAGCGGTCAGTTCCTCCCATGGGACCGTGTCTGGGACCGGCTCCTGGTCTCGATAGAGCTGGCTGTGGCGGGAACGCTGCTGGCCCTGGTGGTTGCCGTGCCGTTCGGCCTTGCGGCGCGCACGTCGGTCACGACGGAGCGGCTGCTGGGTGCTGGTGCCTTCCTGTCCTCGCTGCTCGTCCCGGTCGTCGTCCAGTTCACGCTGCTCTACTGGCTCAGTGTCCGACTGGGCTGGTTTCCGGTGCTCGGCTGGACCTCGCTCTCGGACGACGTGGGCGACCACGTACGTTCTCTCGTCGTGCCGTCTCTCGGGATCGCCATCGTGATGGCGATGCCCCTGGCGGTACTGGTGCGCGACACCATGAGCCCGTGGCGGCGAAGGTCACTTGGGCTTGAGGCCCTGGCTCCCGTCCTGGCCAATCGATCTGGGCCCACCTCTGTGCGACTGATCGGGTTTCCGATGGGCCTCCTTCTCATCGCCGTTCTCCTTGCCGAGTGGACGATGCGGATCCCGGGGGTGTTGGCCCTGGCCGTGCAGTCCACACAGGTCTTCGACCTCGACGCCACGCTGGCGGCGACGATCATTTTGATCGTGGCGGGCGCCGTCGGCGCACTCATCATCGATGTGGTGGCAATCGGCGTCGGCGACCCCGACCGCAGGGAGACCGCGATCGCGTCGGTCAGCCCGGGACCGACGTCGTCGGCCCGGTCGGTCGTGGTGCTCGCCGTCGGTGGCGGCATGTTGGCCATCCTCTCGATCACAGCGATCGCGGGGCGCCTGGCCGGTCTGCCCGACATCGATGTCAACGCCATCGACAGCTTCTGGTCCGACCGGCTCGGTCGCAACCGTCCGCGCCTGTTCGCCTTTGCGATCGGCCCGTTCCTGCTCCGCAGCTTCGTTGTCGCTGCGGTGGCGACAGCGGTCGCAACCGGACTCACCGCTCTCGCTCACTCGCTGGGGGCGGGGGCCCGCTACGTGTTGGGTCTGGTGGTCGATCTGTTCTGGTGGCCGTTGATCCCGATGCTTCTCCTCGGCTCCGCTGCGTTCAGCGTTCCTGGCTCGTTCACGCCCTGGCTGATCATCATGCTGAGCCTCGGCCTGTTGCCGGTGGCCACTCGGTTGGCGCATCGCGAGCACGCCACAGGGGTCAACCCGCTGTCCGCCATCGGCTTGCTCCTGTTGCTGATGGGGTGGGCGGCCGCTATCGAACTCGCCTTTGGGACGTTCTTCGCTCGGCCGGAGTCGTTCGCATTCTTCGTGGTCGAAGGACAACGAGAAATTGGCAACGAACTCGGCTGGCAGATCCTCGTCGCCTTGGCCACCATGCTCGTGCTCGCCGCCATCCAGCTCACCGGGCTCGGCCTCCTCGGCCTCGGCCGGCGCTCGTCGTCGCCGGTAGCGGTTGCGCCACCGCCCGTCGGGGCGATGGCGGCCCCGGCCCCCGGAGCGGGGTTGGCGCCCGCCGCACAGCCGCCGTCGTTCCCGCCGCCGACGGCGCCCCCGCCGAGCGAGCCCCCGGTCGCCCCGCCCGTCGCTTCGCCGTCGACGGCGCCCCCGCCGAGCGAGCCCCCGGTCGCCCCGCCCGTCGCTTCGCCGCCGGCATCGGCGCCGGCCACCGGCGCCCAGGCACCCCCTCCCGGTTCGCCGCCGGTGCAGCCGCCTCCCGTGGTCGGCGCGCCGAACCGGCCCGGTGGCGAGACGATCTCGGTGCCGCCGCCGGTCGATCCGCCGACCGACGCCCCGGTGGCGCCGGCCCCGCCCGAGCCCCCGGTCCGCCCATCGGAGGGTGAAGGCCGATAGCACCGGGGCCGCTCCCCCTGCCCGGGCGGGCGCTCGGCGGGCGTTGGCCCGTGGTGGGCGGTGTCCCTTCGGTGACCTAGCCTCGGAGGGGTGCCCCCTCACCCCGGCGACGTGCCCTGCACGGTCATCAGCACGGCCGAGCAGCTGCCCGATCTGACCAAGGCCCTGGCCGGGGCGGAGTATGTGGCCATCGACACCGAGGTGCCGATCGACGGCCCGGCCCAGGGGCGGCTCCGGGTGATGTCGGTGGCGGTTCGGGCTCCCGACGGGGCCGAGCGGGCCTTCGTGATCGACGCCCGCGATCTCGACCCCACGCTCCTGGCCGAGCCCCTGAGCGGGGTGACCGCCCTGGCCTGGAACGCCGACTTCGACGCCCGGGTGATCGACACCGCCGTGTGGCGCAGCGACGACACCACCCCCCACCTGCGGTGGTGGGACGCCCAGCTGGCCGACGCCCTCCTCCACCAAGGGCGCAGCGGCTTCACCTGGTACCACGGGCTGGCCTGGGCCACCGAGCACTACCTCGGCCAGCAGGCCGAGGGCAAGGGCGACGTCCAGCTCTCCTACACCGCCACCGACGATCTGACCGACGACCAGGTGGCCTACGCCGCCGCCGATGCCCTGCACACCCTGTGGGTGGCCGACGCCATCCGGGCCGAGATCGTCGAGGCCGGCCTCGAGCGGATCTGCGAGATCGAGATGGCGGCCCGCCCCTTCCTCGATCGGATGGAGCGCACCGGCCTGCCGTACGACCGGTCCGGGTGGGAGAGCGAACTGGCCCGCATCGAGGCGGAGAACCGGTCGGTCGTCGGTGAGCTGGCCACCCTCACCGGCGGTGGCCAGGGCACCCTGTTCGACGACGTGGTCGAGCCCAGTTGGAATCCGTCGTCGGACAAGCAGGTCCGGGAGGTGCTCAACCGGTGGGCGGGCGACCGGGTGCGGGTCTGGATGGGAACCCGGTACGGGGAGGATCGTCTGCTCACCGATCTCGATTCGGTGACGGCGACGGTGTTGGCCGAGATCGGGGGCGAGCTGTGCGAGACGCTCCTCCGCTACCGCAACTCGTCGAAGATCCTGAGCACCTACGGCGAGGGCATCTTCGAGCACCTGCACGACGACGGCCGCCTCCGCCCCCAGTACCTCCAGGTGGTGGGCACCAACACCGGACGCCTGGCCAGTCGCAACCCCAACGCACAGAACTTCACCCCGCTGATGAAGCCCTACGTCCGGCCCCCCGAGGCCGACCGGGTGTTCGTCCACGCCGACCTCAGCCAGGCCGAGCTGCGGTACCTGGCCCAGGTGGCCGACGACATCCCGCTCCGGGAGGCCTTCGCCCGGGGCGCCGACGTCCATGCCACCACCGCGGCCTCGATGTTCGGCTTCGAGCCCGAGGCGCTCGTCGCCGACGACCCCGACCGGTTCAAACACCTCCGGCAGATCGCCAAGGCCCTCAACTTCGGCATCGCCTACGGCTCGGGGGCGGCCGCCCTGTCCCGCCAGCTGACCAACGAGGGCTCACCCACCACGATCGACGAGGCCGCCGACCTGCTGGCCCAGTACCGCCGCACCTACCCGGGCACCGCTCGATGGGCGGCGGCCCGGATCGCCGAGATCGACGCCGTCCGGGACGACACCGTCGCCATCGACTGGGACGTCACCCTGCGCCTGGCCCGGGGCTTCGGCGATGTGGCCGCCACCCGTCGGGCCTTCCGCAAGAACCACTGGCGGTGGCCGACCGTCGACGAGATCGTCGAACAGCACCCGGCCCGTCACCAGCACGACCTCGACGAGCTGACGGCCGAGGTGACCTGGCTCCTCCGCTACTCGGCCCCGGTCGCCCTCCAGAGCGACGAGGAGCCGTTCACCTTCGCCAGCCGCACGGTGGCCGGTCGCCGTCAGCAGTTCAACCTCCACCTCGACCGGCTGTTCCTCCTGGCCGCAAGCGAGCTGATCGCCGGTACCTCCGGTGATCTGCTGGCGGTTCGCAGCCGGTTCGAGGCCGAGCACGGGGTGGTCCTCTCGGGCCCCGAAGGGCCGCTGTCGGTCTCGGCTCTGGCCAAGCCGTTCGAGGATCGGGCCCTGCGTCGCCGCTACCTGGAGGCGGCGGCCGCCGTCGTCGGCGACGAGCCGGTGCACCGGCAATTGGCCCGGGCGGCCAAGGAGCGGGTGTCGGCCATGGTCAACGCCTGGCGCAACGCCCCGATCCAGGGTGGCGTGGCCGACGTCATGCTCGTGGCCTACGCCGATCTCGACGAACGGCTGTGGCGCTATCCGTCGGCCCGGCCGGTGCAGACCGTGCACGACTCGGTTGTCGTCGAGTGCGATCGGTCCGACGCCCCGGCCCTGGTGGCCGACGTGCGGGAGGCGCTGGAGGCGGCGATGCGGGTGTTCTGCCCCGATGTGGTGGCGAAGGCCGACGTCGACGTGCGGGCCTCGCTGGCCGAGGCCGACGTGCTCGCCGCCGACGAGGGCCATCCGGGCCCGTCGATCTAGCCGTCCTGCACCGCTCGGGCGCCGAGCGGTAGCCGGTGGGCCGGCCTCATCAGCGCCGCCCGCTCGTCGTCGGGGAGAGCTTCGGTCGCCTCGCGGACACGGGCCGGCCCGATGAGCGGCTGCGTCACGAGGGGCCCTGGCCCACGGGCTGGGAGCACCCGTTCATCGCCCGGAGGGCCTCCCCCACCCGGTCGATGCCGTCGCGGGCCTGGGTCAGGGCGTCGGGGATCTCCTCGTCGAGGAACTCGTGGTCGGCGTCGGCGCCCTCCAGGTACCGCTGAACCTCGGCCGGATCGGGCGTGCCGCCCTCGGCGTAGAGACGGACCAGGGCGTCGGCCGCCTTCAGCAGGGGCCACAGCTCGGCGAAGCGCTCGGCGACGAAGTCGATGTTGTCGCCCGCGTACCGGACCGGGGCGTGGATCTCGTGGGCGACGCCGTCGGGCTCGGGCACACGGCGCCGGTCATCGAGCACGGGGTCGCCGGTCTCGATGACGGCGCCCTCGTCGATCGGGGCGTCCGGTCGGTCGATCGTGCCGACCGGCTCGCCGGGGGCGGTAAGTCCGAGCGAGTCGGCGGAGAGGTGGCTGGAGCCGAGGTACCGGTTGGTCACGCTGACCCCTTCGGCCGACCGGCCCAGGGGGTTGAAGGTCCTCGGGGTATTGCCCGGGGGTATTGCCTGGGGGTATCGATGGTCGAACGACTCGGGGCCGCCCGCACGGCGCACCCCGGCGTCGGTTTGTCTACTCGGCGGCCGGTGCGCCCTCGGGCTCGAACTGTCGGAGGTAGACGGCCCGGACGGCCAGCGCCTCGCGGACCTCTCCCGTCACCTCGGAGAAGAACTCCTCCCGGTAGGTGGCGTCGGTGACGGCGGCGACGGCGAACTGCAGGGCGGAAAAGGCGACGAGGAAGCCCACCACCCGGACCAACTGCACCGTCAGGACCAGCTCGGTGCCCAGCCAGGACCCCCGGACGAACACGTCGTCGGCCGGCAGCGTCTCCAGGGACGTCCAGGCCAGGATCGTCTCCTCTCGGACGGCCAGCACCCCGAACAGGGTGTAGAAGGCCCCGATGGCCACCGACACCAGCAGGATCTGGAGTCCCATGTTGAACAGGACGACCAGGCCCACGTTGAAGCGGAGCGGCTTCGACATCGGTGGCCGGTGATCGCCGCTCACGTTCTCGGTCGACACCTCACCCAGGGGCGAGCGGGCCTCGGTGGCCAACTGGCACACCCGGTCCCACGAGGCGAACTGGGCCACCTCGGCGATCTCCCGGGGGATGCGCAGGCCGAGGAACGAGGCGGCGACGAAGCTCAGCAGGCCGACGGCGCTCCAGAACGACACCGCGGTGAAGTCGTGGGCCACCTGCCACAGCTCGGCGTTGATGAACAGGAAGGCGGAGAACACGAGCACGAAGGGCAGCGCCCGACCCATCAGCGTCAACAGCTGCGAGAGATGGCGGAGGGTCTGGTGGGCGGCCCACACCGTGGTCGGCACCAGTCCGTAGCCGACCACGAAGTAGACCAGGCCGAGGATGGTGAGGTTGAGGGCGATCACGGCGGCGGCGGTGGTGAACGGCGAGCCGCCGAAGAGGAACGACGGGATGGTGGGCAGCAGGACGAAGGCGGTGAGTTCGACGGGGCCGACCCGGTCCGGGACCTGGAAGGGGCGCCGATTGCGCAACACGTTGAGCAGGGCGGCGGCGAACAGGATCACCAGCGTCGACACCGCGGCGATCCCGGCCTGGCCCCAACCGGTGAACTGATCGCCGAACGACCCCGCCACGTTGAAGAAGAAAACCAGCAGCAGGAACGGCAGGGCCCGGGTGAACACGTCGGTGTCGGCCCGGTAGCCGTCGATCAGGTGGGGCAGACCATGGCGGATGAACCACCGCTCGACCTGCTCCCGTTGACCCTCCGACACGATCGGCCAGGCTAGTCGTGGTGCGACGGTGAGCCGGAGCGCTCCGAGCGCGGGGTGGGGGTGAGCTCCCGCTCGATCGTCTCGACCAGGGCGGCGACGGCATCGGGTCGCTCCCCGGGCACGGTGCGGATGACCTGGGTGACCCGAGGGAGGGGATCGAGGGGCACGGGGGGCTGCCAGCGGGCGATCTCGCCGCCGAGGTAGCGGCTCCCCATCACCGCCACCCCGATGCCGGCCTCGACGGCGGCGCCGACGTCGGCCGACGACGACGCCGAGAAGACGGTCTGACAGGCGACCCCGGCGTCCTCGAGGATCTTGAGGGTGAACTCGTTGTAGTGACAGTGCGAGCCGAAGTCGATCAGGGGGATCGGGTCGTCCCGGAAGCAGCTCGACGCCGACGTCACCCAGGTCAGCTCCTCGGTCCACAGCTCGATGTCGTCGGGGCGTCGTCGCATGTCGGACACCTGGAACACGGCGACGTCGATCGTGCCCTCGTCGATCCACTCGGTGAGGCTGCCCGAATGATCGAGGGTGAATTCGACCTTGGCCCCCGGGTGGCGATGCTTGAAGGTGCCGAGGAGCGAGGCGATCTGGGCGGTGTTGACCTCGCCGTTGCAGCTGAGCTTCACCGTGCCCGTCAGGTCGGAGCTGTTGAGTCGGCACACCGCCCGGTCATGAAGCTCGACCATCGACCGGGCATCGGCCAGCAGCGACCGGCCGTCCCTCGTCGGTCGCAGGGTGTGGCCGTCGCGGATCAGCAGCGGCCGGCCGACCCGCTGTTCCAGCCGCTGGACCTTGCGGGAGACCGCCGACTGGCCGAGACCGAGCTGTTCCGCCGCCTTGGTCATGCCGCCGGTGTCGAGCACGGTAAGGAGCACTCGGAGGGACTCGATGTCGAGCTGCATGGCCCCCAGCGTAGTTCGCAGGCCCATGACGGATTGGAATGAAAAGTAGGATCCAATGTCGCTTGAGCATGGGTGGCTCGGGCCTGACACTGCAGGCATGGCCTCCACCTCGCACCTCCGGCCGGCCGTCGTCGGCCGCATCGTGGCCCTCAGCGTCGGCCCCAGGGCACGCACCGGCACCCGAGCGACGGGTGGCGCTCGGCTCGCCTTGCTGGCCCACCTGCCCCGGGCGACGGCGCAGGTGATCCTCTGCGCCGCGAGTTGGGCGGGGCCGCCGGACGGTCCCGGCCGCCGGGCGCTCGACCGGTTCCCCCACGAGTCACGGAGCCCACGGGGCTGAGCGTTCGGCGCCGAGCCGATCGCCCCGGCCCGGCCCGGGCCCGCGGCCCGCTCGGCCGATCGACTCGCCTCGGACCAGGTCCGGCCCGGGCCAGCGGCCCGTTCAGCCGATCGACCAGATCGCCTCGTTGACCTCGTTCTCCAGGACCTCCTGGCGACCCGACACCGGGCCGGGCTCCGGGTCGGCGGCGAGGGCGTGATCGGCCAGGGACTCCAGGCTGTGGGCGCCGTCGAGGATGCCCTGACCGAGTTCGCCGCTCCAGCCGGCGTAGCGCTCGTTGCGGGCGCCCTCGAGCGTCCCCCGATCGAGCAGCCGCTCGGCCACCAGCAGTGACCGGGCCAGGGTGTCGATGCCGCCGACATGCCCGTGGAACAGGTCGGTGCGGTCGATGCTCTGACGGCGGAGCTTGGTGTCGAACATGAAGCCGCCGGTCTCGAACCCGCCGCTCCGCACGATCTCGTGCACGGCCAGGGCCAGCTCCTCCACCGAGTTGGGGAACTGGTCGGTGTCCCACCCGTTCTGGGGGTCGCCCCGGTTGGCGTCGACGCTGCCGAAGATGCCGTGGTCGACGGCGAAGGCCACCTCGTGGTGGAACGAGTGCCCGGCCAGGGTGGCGTGGTTCACCTCGATGTTGACCTTGAACTCACCGGCGAGGTCGTAGCGGTCGAGGAAGCCGAGCACGGTGGCGCAGTCGTAGTCGTACTGGTGCTTGGTCGGCTCCTGGGGCTTGGGCTCGATGAGGAGGGTGCCCCCGAAACCGATCCGGTGCTTGTGGTCGACCACCATCGACAGGAACCGGGCCAGCTGGTCGGCCTCCTGCCGCATCCGGGTGTTGAGTAGTGTCTCGTAGCCCTCGCGGCCACCCCACAGCACGTAGTTGTGGCCGCCGAGTCGGTTGGTGGCGTCGAGCATGTGGCGTACCTGGGCCGCGGCGTGGGCGAAGATCTCCGGGTCGGGATTGGTGGCGGCGCCGGCGGCGAACCGGGGGTGGGAGAAGAGGTTTGCCGTGCCCCACAGCAGTTCCACGCCGGTCTCGGCCATCTTCTCTCCGGCCCGGTCGACCATGGCCTCCAGGTTGGTCCGGCTCTCGGCCAGGTTGGCCCCCTCCGGGGCCATGTCGACGTCGTGGAACGAGAAGAACCTGGTGCCGAGCTTGGTGAAGAACTCGAAGGCGGCATCCTGTTTCTGACGGGCGGCGTCCATCGGATCGCGCCCCACCTCCAACCACGGCCGGTCGAAGGTCCCGGCGCCGAACACGTCGTTGCCCGGCCAGTTGAACGAGTGCCAGTAGCAGACCCCGATCCGCAGGTGGTCCTCCATCCGGCGGCCGGCCACCAGCCGATCGGGATCGTAGACGCGGTAGGCCAAGCCGCCATCGCCGCCGCCGTCGGGGGCGAAGCCGACCGGCTCTGGAACGTCGGTGAAGAACTCCGGCACGATGACCACTCCTGTAGATGAGCTGTGATGAACTGCTGAGCCGCTCGACCGTAGGACGACGGCGACGACAAGGTAAAGGCCGAGCTCCGCACCTCGGAAGGGTCGACCGGGTGGCGGGCCCGGGTCATCGGAACCGGTTCCAAGGGGCCACGAGGTCGAGAGGTGCCATTCGTCACGGTGGTCTACTCTGAGGACATGGGTGGGACCGAGGTACACCGGCAGGAGCCGCCGGGTGCCGAGCTGAGCGTGCTCCATCAGGTGCTCGTCGCCGGTGGTGAACTGGACGCCGATGCCGGTGTGGCCAGCCAGCTCATGCTCCAGACCCTGATGGACTCGATGACCAACGCCGTGTTCTGCAAGGACACCCAGTCCCGGTTCCTCGGCTGCAACAAGGTCTTTGCCGATTTCGCCGGGTTCGAGCCCGAGCTGCTGATCGGGATGTCCGACCGGGAGATGCCCTGGGCCGAGGACGACGAGTTCCCGGCCCAGTGGTTCCTCGACTGGGACCGGATCGTGCTCGAGACGGGCGAGCCTCGCATGGGGATCGTCGAGCAGGTCCGCGGGGTCGACGGCGCCATCCGGTGGATCGAGACCAACAAGGTGCCCCTCCGCAACAGCCAGGGCGAGATCATCGGACTCCTCGGCACCTTCGAGGACATCACCGATCGCCGCGAAGCCCAGGAACGCCTGCAGCAGACCCTCGGCGAGCTGGACGAGCGGGTCCAGGTCCGCACCCAGGAGTTGGTCCGAGCGAACGAGAGCCTGCGGCGAGAGGTGGAGGATCGGGTTCGTCTCCAGGCCGAGGAGCACCTGCAGCGGGCCTACGCCGAAGCCCTGCGCGACACCGCCTCGGCCATCGCCAAGACCCTCGACCTCGACCAGGTCACCCACGAGGTGCTCAACGGGGTCCAGCGGTTGGTGTCCAACGATCTCGCCGCCATGGTGCTGCGCGACGCCGACGGCTCGCTCGACCTGGCCCGGCTCCGCGTCGGGTTCGGGTACTCGGTGGACGACGACGACCCGGAGTCGGACCTGGACGCCCTCGACGTGATCAGGCGGCTCGAATCCAGCCCGGGCCCGATCGTGCTCGACCATCCGGGCAGCGCCATCGGCCCCGCCGGTTCCACCCTCGCCGCCCGTATGCAGGTGGCCGATCAGGTCGTCGGCTACCTCCTGGTCGAGAGCGCCACCGCCCGCTTCTACACCGACGGTCACGCCGACCGGCTCCGGGCCCTGGCCAACCAGGCCGGTGCCGCCATCTCCAACGCCCAGCTGGCCGGGCGGGTCTCCGAGCTCGGCGCCGCCGAGGAGCGGCAGCGGCTGGCCCGGGAGCTGCACGACGCCGTCAACCAGACGCTGTGGACCGCCACCCTCACCTCGGAGTCGGTGCTGAGCGAACTCGACCAGTCCTCGCCCAGCCGGGCCAAGGTGGAGCGACTCCGCCAGCTGACCCGGGGAGCCCTGGCCGAGATGCGGACCCTGCTGGTCGAGCTGCGGCCGGCCGACCTGGCCCAGATCCGCCTCCAGGAACTGATCGAGCAGCTGGTCACCGCCGTCGAGGGCCGACGACGCCTCGACGTGGCCGCCCGGCTGGAGCCGGTCGATCTCGACGAGGACGTCCACCTCGTGTTCTACCGGGTGGCCCAGGAGGCGATCAGCAACGCCTCCCGCCACGCCAACGCCACCCGGCTCGACGTGTCACTCACCGCCCGCCCCTGCGTCACCCTCCTGATCAGCGACGACGGCGACGGCTTCGACCCCGAAGATGTGCCGGCGGGGCACTTCGGGCTGTCGATCATGGCCGAGCGGGCCCAGTCGGTCGGCGCCGACTTCAAGGTCGAAAGTCGTCCCGGCGACGGGACCCGGATCCAGTTGAGTTGGCGACCATGAGCGATGTGAGCACCGACGGCGGCACGATCACGGTCGTGGTGGTCGATGACCACGACCTCCTCCGGGAGGGGGTGAGCGCCTGCCTCAACGGCTTCGACGACATCAACGTCGTCGCCGAGGCCTCGTCGGGGCCCGCCGCCCTCGACGTGGTGGCCGAGCAGGATCCGGCGGTGGTGGTGATGGACCTCGTCATGCCCGGGATGGACGGCATCGAGGTGATCCGCACGCTGCGCACCACCGCCCCCGATCTCGGGATCGTGGCCCTCAGCAGTTTCTCCGAGCGGGAGCGGATCGCCGACGCCCTCCAGGCCGGGGCCAACGGCTACCTGGTGAAGTCGGTCGACGCCGCCTCGCTGGCCCGGGCCGTGCGCAGCGCCGCCGCAGGCCAGGGCGCCTTCTCCCCCGAGGTGACCACGGCCCTCACCGCCGCCCCCGGCCCCGACCGAGTCGCCCTCGACGGGCTGACCGACCGGGAGGCCGAGATCGCCGACCTGCTGGCCGAGGGGCGGACCAACTCCGAGATCGCCGCCGCCCTGCGCCTCAGCGTCTACACGGTGAAGAATCACGTGAGCAACATCCTCACCAAGCTCCACGTGAGCACGAGGACCGAGGCCGCCGCCTTCATCCTCACCGCCGGGCGCAGCCGCAACTAGCGCCCCGTCCCGACCCGACCGCGCCCGGGAGCGGTCGACCGCTCGCGCCCGGGGTCGCCGTCGGGTCGGGAACTAGTTCTTCCGAACCCCCTCCAAGGCGCTCATCGGCGTGGTCCGGCAGCGTCTTCTGCGTGACGGCCTTCACACATACCGTCGGTCACACCCACGGATCGAGGCGACGCCCAGTGGTGCGCCGGAGGACGTCTTGCAGTGACCGAACAGCTCAACATCGCCCTGCTGGGGACCAAGTTCATGGGGCGGGCCCACTCCAACGCCTGGCTCAACGTGGCCCGTTACTTCGACGTCGATCCGGCCCCGGTCATGCACACCGTGGTCGGCCGCAACGTCGGTGAGCTCGAGTCCTTCGCCGCTCGGTGGGGTTGGGCCAAGACCTCGACCGACTGGGCGGCCACGGTGGCCGACGACGCCATCGGGCTGGTCGACATCGGCACGCCGAACAACCTCCACGCCGCCCCCGCCATCGCCGCCCTGGCCGCCGGCAAGCACGTCGTGTGCGAGAAGCCGCTGGCCGCCACCCTCAGCGAGGCCGAGGAGATGGCGGCGGCCGCCGCCGAAGCCCCCGGTCGCACCTTCGTCTGGTACAACTATCGCCGCGTCCCCGCCGTGGCCCTGGCCCACCGGCTCGTCAAGCAGGGCGCCCTGGGGACGATCTACCACGCCCGGGCCGCCTACCTCCAGAGCTGGGGCGGGCCCGACACCCCGCTGCTGTGGCGCTTCCAGTCCGACGTGGCCGGCTCCGGCGCCCACGGCGATCTCAACGCCCACATCATCGACGCCGTCCGCTTCGTCACCGGCGAAGAGGTGACGAGCGTCGAGGGCGCGATCGAGCACACCTTCATCACCGAGCGGGAGGTGCTCAACGACGGCGCCGGCGGCGAGATCGCCGGAGCGGGCGCGGCGACGGCCGGGGCCAAGGCGGCCAGCACCGTCGACGACACCGTGATGTTCCTGGCCCGCCTCAGTGGTGGGGGCCTGGCCTCGTTCGAGGCCAGCCGTCTCGCCACGGGCTACCACAACGCCAACCGGTTCGAGATCCACGGCGAGCTCGGCGCCCTCCGCTTCGACTTCGAGCGGATGAACGAACTCGACTTCTACGACGCCAGCGGCGACGGCGCCACCGCCGGTTGGCGGACGATCGACGTCACCCGCGGCGGCGACGGTCACCCCTACGCCGACGCCTGGTGGCCCGACTCCCACGGCCTGGGCTACGAGCACGGCTTCGTCAATCAGGCCGCCGACATTCTCCTCTCCCTGGGCGGCGGTACCCCCGTGGTGCCGCTGCCCGATTTCGCCGACGCGCTGCGCACCCAGCGCGTCCTCCACGCCGCCGTCGAGTCGGCCCGTCGCCGGGCGCCGATCCCGATCGATCCGGTCTAGTCCCTCGTCCCCTCCCGATCCCGAAAGGCACGATCAGTGAGCTCCGCTCCGTTCGAACCCACCTACATGTCGGTCGGCGTCCTGACCGCCGCACTCCAGGAGTTGACGCCGCGCGAGCAGCGTGACCCCGACCCCGACCTCGCCATCGAGGAGTGGTTGGCCTTCGCCGCCGATCTGGGGGCCGACACCATCGAGCTGTCGGCGGCGCTGCACCCCACCCTGGCCGACGTACCGGCCGAGGCGATGCTCGACCCGGTCGCCAACACCCTCGACCTGCGCGAGCCGTTCACCCAGGCCCGGGCCGATCGGGTGCTGGCGGCGATGGCCGAGACCGGGGTGGGCATCGCCGACCTCGCCTACTTCGACGACCTCCTCCACGAGGACCCCGCCATCCGCCGCAAGAAACACGAGTTCATGGTGGCCACCATGGACGCCGCGGCGTTGCTCGGCACCCCGGCGGTGTGCGGCTTCATCGGTCGTGACCAGTCGAAGTCGATGGAGGAGAACCTCGTCGAGTTCGAGGAGAGCTTCATACCCCTCCTCAAGGAGGCCAAGGCCCGAGGCCTGCAGTACCGGGTGGAGCAGTGCCCGATGCCGGGCTGGACCCCGGGCGACAACTTCCACAACAACATCGGCTACACCCCCGGCACCTGGATCGCCCTCCACCAGATCTGCGAGAAGCACGGCGTTGCCGACCAGTTCCGGGTCCACTACGACCCGTCGCACGCCATCCTGATGGGCCAGGACACCCGCTCGCTGTTCCAGTACCTGGCCGACGCCGGCTACGGCTTCCTCATCGCAGGCATGCACGTGAAGGGGCAGGTGATCGACGCCAAGGGCCTCGCCGGATGGGGCTACGGCGGCCAGACCGTCGGCCGGGGCGACTGGATCGACGGCAAGGTCTCGGAGAACCCGGCCGACCTGGCCAACTCGTGGGCCAAGCAGACGACCCTGTGCGAACACGAGCTGCCGGGCACCGCCAGGCACGACCCGCTGGCCTACCTGCAGAGCCGCACCGTCGACTGGCTCGACCACCAGCTGGCCGCCCGGGAGCTGCTCGGCATCGACATCGCCAACACCCCCCTCATCGTCGAGCACGAGTACCCGGCGGCCCGGGTGCAGGAGAAGGAGAGCCTGAAGCCGATCCTGCAGGGCTCGATCGCCTTCACCCGCCACATCGACAAGGCCGCGGCCGACATGTACGCCCTCCAGAACCAGGTGCTCTCCTCCCAGGGCATTCCGGTGCAGGGCATCGGGCGCGAGGCCTACCGGAGTTGACGGGGATTCGATGAGCGACGGGGGAGGAGTGACGGCAGCGCCGAAGACCACGTGGTCGCCGGCCCGTCTGGCCACCGCGCTCGTGGTCGGGTTGGCGGCGGCGTGGATCCTGGTGCTGGCCGATCGGGAGTGGACGGTGGCCACGGCCAAGAGCTCGGCCATCGCCGATCCCGGCGAGTTCCTGGTCACCTTGGTCGACGGGATGACCTTCGCCGGGCTGCTGTTCGTGGTGGCCGCCGGATTCACGCTCGTGTTCGGGCTGATGCGCACGGTCAACATGGCCCACGGTGCCCTGTTCCTGCTGTCGGCCTACATCGCCGTTCAGGTGCAGCAGGCCATGGTCGGCCTCGAACGGGGCATCGAGCCGGAGGACGTCGGCCTGGCCGACTGGTTCGTCCCCGTGTTCGTCGGTGCCCTGATCGCGGCCGTGATCGGCGTCGCCGTTCAGCAGCTGTTCCTCCGCTGGAACCAGGGCCAGGAGCTGCGCCAGGCCATCATCACCGTCGCCATCGGCATCATCGTGGCCGACCAGATCCTGGCCCAGTTCGGCGGCTTGGCCCAGGGCATGGAGTGGCCGGGCGCCACCGTCCACTTCTTCGAGCTGCTCGGTCAGCGCTATGCCGTGAGCCGCCTGTTCATGGCCGCCACCGCCGCCGCCATCGGCATCGCCCTCTGGCTCGGCCTCAACAAGACGCGGATCGGCCTGATCATCAAGGCGGGCGTCGACGACCGGGAGATGGTGCGGGCCCTCGGCATCAACATCGGACTGGTCTTCGCCCTGACGTTCTTCGTCGGCGCCTTCCTCGCCGGCCTCGGCGGCGCCATCGGGGCCACCTTCGCCGACGTCAACCCGGCGTCGGAGGGCCAGTGGCTCCTCAACTCGCTGGTGGTGGTGATCATCGGCGGGTTGGGCTCGATACGGGGCGCCGTCGTCGGCTCGCTCCTCTACGGGCTGACGCTCAACCTGGCCCCCGCCTACCTGCCGGTCAACTACACCTTCTACTCGATCATCCTCACCTTCGTGGTGCTGGCCATCGTGCTGGCGGTCCGCCCCAGCGGCCTGTTCGGGAGGCCGGAGGTATGAGCACCTCTCCCCTCACCCGACCCCGCACCATCGCCGTGGCCGCCGTCGTGGTGGTGCTGCTGGTGCTGCCGTCGTTCACCGACGGGTTCTTCCTCACCTTCACCATGACCCGGGTCCTGATGTTGGGCCTGGCCGCCTCGACCCTGATCTTCCTGTCGTCGTCGGTCGGGCTGGTGTCGATGGCCCAGTGGCTGCTGTTCGGTATCGCCGGCTTCACCTTCGGCAACGTCGTCGCCACCTCGGGCAAGGGCCTCACGTTGGGCTGGCCCCCGTGGCTCGGCGTGGTGCTGGCCATCGTCGTCGCCACCGCAGTCGCCATGGTGCTCGGCGCCCTGTCGTCGCGCACCGTGGGCATCTACTTCCTGATGCTCACCCTCACCTACGCCGTGATCGGGTTCCTGTTCTTCGGGCAGGTCACCACCTTCTCCGGCTCCGGTGGCGTGACCGGCCTCGGGCCGCCCCCGCTGCTCGACGGTCCGGTGCGGCTCTACTACGCCGCGCTCGTCCTGTCGGTGCTGGCCTATCTCGGCTTCCGGGCCCTGTCGGCCACCCCGTTCGGCCTCGCCCTGCAGGGGGTGCGGGATGAGCCGGTGCGGATGTCGGCCCTCGGGTTCAACGTGCCCCTGCTGCGGGTGGCGGCCTTCGCCGTCGCCGGGTTCGTCGCCTCGCTCGCCGGCCTGCTCAACGTGTGGTGGAACGGCCAGATCGACCCCAACTCGATCGGTCTCGGCCCCACCCTCGAACTGCTGATCATCGCCGTCGTCGGCGGCCTGGGCTACCTCGAGGGAGCGTGGCTGGGGGCCTTCGTCTACCTGTCGGCCAACCTCTACCTGCGCGACATCCCGGGCCTGGGTGACCTCGACGGCCCCTTCTTCGGCCGGATCCTCGCCGAGGAGCGCTTCAACACCGTCGTGGGGCTGGTGTTGCTGCTGGTGATGGTCGCCTCACCCGACGGGCTCGTCGGGATCATCGAACGCATCGCCCGCCGACCGGAAGTCGAGCGGGCCGAGAACGGGAGCGTCGCGGAAGGGGATGCGGCGTCCTCACCGCGGGCCAAGTTGGCCCTCGGGACCGAGAAGGGAGAACAGTCATGACACGAGCACAGAAACGGTGGTGGCGATTCCTCGCCGTACTGTTCGCGCTGACGCTTGTCGCTGCGGCCTGCGGCGGTGACGACGATGAGGACGCCGACGACGCCAGCGCCTCGGCGTCGGAGGCGGCGAGTGAAACCGCCGAGGAGCCGGCGACCGACGATGACGATGGCGATGAAGCCGCAGACGACGGCGACGAGGACGCCGCCGCCGGTGGCGACGGTGTGCGCCTCGGCATCATGGGCGAGTGTGAGGGGCCCTTCGGCGGCTTCCACGAAGACGTCGTCGCCGGCGTCACCTTGGCCATGGTCGAGGGAGCCGGCGCAACGGTGAACTCGTCCACCAGCGCCCTCGACGGCTTCGAGGGAGCCTCGGTGGCCGGGACCGACATCGAGCTGGTCGGCATCGGTTGCGGTGACGACACCGCCGACCGGGCCCTCCAGGAGATCCGGACCCTGGTCGAGGAGAACGGGGCCAACGTCGTGGTCGGGCCGCTGTCCGGTGACGAGGGCATCGCCATCGCCCAGTACGCCATCGATCACCCCGAGGTCACCTTCATCAACGGCATCTCCGGGGCCCAGGACGCCACGATGCACGTCGGCGCCGACAACTTCTTCCGCTTCACCGGTGACGGTGCCCAGTGGAACGCCGGTGTCGGCGACATCCTCTACAACGAGGCCGGTTGGGAGACCGCGGCGGTCATCGCCGACGACTACGGCTTCGGCTGGACGTCGGCCGCCGGTTTCGTCGCCGACTTCTGCGCCGCCGGTGGCGAGGTCACCAGCTACGTCTTCCCGCCGCTGGGTACCACCGACTACTCGTCGTTCGTGGCCCAGCTGCCCGACCCCGATGAGGTCGACGGCTACTTCTGGGTGGTCGGCGGCACCGGCACCAACGCCTCGCTCGAAGCCTTCGTGAACGCCAAGGGCGATCTCAACGGTGAGCAGCACGCCGGCAACCTCTTCTTCAACCCGGGCATCGCCGCCACCATCGGCGACAACGTGGCCGGTGCCTACATCGGTGGCTTCTCGTCGCTTCCGGGCGACATCAGCAGCCCGGAGATCGAGGCCTACCTCGCTTCGGCCGACGGCACGTGGGACACCCTGGGCGGCGGTCTGAGTGGCGGCGAGCCCGACGCTCCGTCGCTGGCTCTCGGCTTCGGCTTCGGCTACGGCTTCTATGTGGGCGCGACGGCGTTCGTCGAGGCCCTCGAGGCCTCGGGCGGCGATCTGAGCGACAACCACGCCGCCATCCGCGAGTACATGCAGACCACCACGTTCGAGTTCCCCTATGGCGACGTGACGCTCGATGAGCGTAACCAGGCCGTCGTGGACACCTTCGTGGCCCAGCTGCAGCTCAACGACGACGGCGAGGTCGTGCAGAACACCGTGGCCATCATCCCCGGAGTCGACCAGACCTTCGGCGGTACCTACTCGCCGGACACCGAGCCGCCCGAGCGTGACAACACCCCGTGCGAGCAGCGTGCGCTGCCGTGGCAGGGCAACGCCATTGCCGTTGTCGACGGCGAGCCCCAGGGCTGAGTCGGGTAGCGAGTTGAGAGGTCGTCGAAGGCTATGAACGCATCCGAGCAATCCACCGCCCCCTTGGTGCAGCTTGACTCGGTCGTGATGGCCTTCGGCGGCCTCGTCGCCGTCGCCGGGGTCTCCTTCGGGGTGGATCACGGCCGTCGGCTGGCCCTGCTCGGGCCGAACGGCGCGGGCAAGACCACCGTGTTCAACGTGCTGGCCGGGGATCTCATCCCCACCGCCGGCCGGGTTCACATCGACGGGGCGGACTGCACCGCCCTGCCGTCACGGGCCAGGCCGGGTCTCGGCATGGCCCGCACCTATCAACGCACCCGCCTGTTCGCCGGGCTCACGGTGTCGGACAACCTCTACCTGTCGGTCACGGGCAAGGAGGGCACCGCCTTCCGCCCGTGGCGGACGGCCGAGGATCGGCGCCGCCGCGACCGGGTGGCCGAGGTGGCCGAACGGGTGTGGATCGCCGACCGGCTCGACACCCGGGTGGAGGACCTCTCCCACGGTCAGCGACGGCAGGTGGAGATCGGTATGGCCCTGGCCACCGACCCCACCATCCTGCTGCTCGACGAGCCGGCCTCCGGGCTGTCCCGGGGGGAGCGCGAGCGACTGACCGAGCTGCTGCTCGGCCTGGAGCGCTCGATCACCCTGCTGATCATCGAGCACGACATGGACGTCGCCCTCGAGGTGGCCGACGACGTGGTCGTCATGTCCGACGGCGAGGTGGTGGCCACCGGCACGCCGTCGGAGATCACGGCCAACGAGGTGGTGCAGCAGATCTATCTGGGCCGGGGAGCCGACGTCGCCACCACCGGCGACACCGACGAGACCACGGCCGAGGCAACCACGGCCGATCGGGCGATCGCCGACGGCGCGGAGGGAGCGGACGCATGAGCCCGACCGATGAGACCGACCGCGCGCTGCTGCGCATCGACGGGCTCGATGCCGGCTACGGCGAGGCCCTCGTCCTCGACGACCTCGAGCTGTCGATGGGGGTCGAGGCGCTGGCCGTCGTCGGCCGCAACGGCATGGGCAAGACGACGCTGTGCCAGACCATCCTCGGGATGGTGCCCCAACGGTCGGGGTCGATCACCTTCGACGGCACCGACCTCGGTCCACTGGCCACCGAGGCCCGGGCCCGTACCGGCATCGGCTACGTGCCCCAGGGCAGGCGCCTGTTCCGATCGCTGACCGTCGACGAGCACCTGGCCATGCTCGAGCCGGGCACCCGGGGCAAGCGGTGGACGGCCGAGGCCGTCTACGACCTCTTCCCCCGGCTGGCCGAACGCAAGCGCAGCGGCGGTGGTGACCTGTCGGGCGGCGAGCAGCAGATGTTGGCCGTCGGGCGTGCCCTGCTGCTCAACAGCTCGCTGCTGATCATGGACGAACCGTCCGAGGGCCTGGCCCCCACCATCGTCGACGTGATGATCGACGTGGTCCGTCGCCTGGTCGACGAGGGGGTGGCGGTGCTCGTGGTCGAGCAGAACCTCCAGGCGGCGGCGGCGATGGCCGACCGGGTGTCGATCATGGTGTCGGGCCGCATCGAACTCGAGACCAGTCCCGACACCCTGACCGCCGACGTGGATCTCCAACGCCGGTACCTCGGCGTCGGTCAGCACTGACGCCCGCCCGGCTCCGGTCGGCGCTATCCGGCCCTACGGGATGCGGCTGAGCAGGGGCACTCGACGGTCGACCCAGCGCTGGAGGGCGAAGGGGCCGGCGCCGACGACGGCGATCCCGATGAAGGCCGTCGCCTCGATCAGGTGACCGCTGACGAAGGGGTTGGTCTCGGGCCAGACGTCGCCGGCCAGGTACATGAAGAGGAGCAGGGCGGCACCGCCGACGGCGGCACTGCGCACGGCCACGCCGAGCAGCAGGGCGAGACCACCGAGGAGCAGGGCGGCCATGAACAGCACGTCGGCCAGGTTGATGGCGTCGGGCGCGCTCGGGGCCATCCAGTCGAAGAGGAATCCGGTGTGGCTCTCCTGGGTGGCGAAACCGAGGTAGCCGTAGGTCGGTGAGCCGCCGTTGATCATGGCGGCGTCGCAAGCGGCGTCGATGGCCGCGGTCTCCGCGTCGCGACAGGTGGCGAAGCCGAGTCCGAAGAACTTGTCGAGGAACGACCAGAGGAACGTCCAGCCCAGCAGGAGCCGGAGGCCCGTCCAGGCCCACATGGCCCGACCGGTGCCGCCGGTGGCGGCCGTGTCGTGGCCCGTGTGGCTGTCGTCGACGGACGCCGTCGGTTCGAAGGTGGCGGTGTGGCTCATCGCGGTCTCCTTTGCCGTGGGGCACACAGGGGATGCGCCTCTACCCGCAGCGTGCGACGCCACGCCCTCGCCGCCCAGGGCCGAAGGTCCCGTCGGCCGGGGCGGCATCGGGACGTTGGGCCCTACCGCGCTGGTGGCGTCGGCCCCATGGTCGAACCATGACCACGAATCTCGATCCCTCCCCGGATCCCGCAGCCGGGATCCCGCCGACCGGGGGTGAACCCGTCGGCACCGTCGTCGGCATCGACGGTTCGCCCGGTGCCGCCCACGCCCTGGCCTGGGCCGTCCGCCGGGCCGCTCGGTTCGGTCCCATCCGTCCGGTCTTCGCCTGGGAGTACCCGGTGCTCGCCTTCGCCGGCCCGATGCAGCCCGGCCCCCCTCTGAGCTCCTACGAACACTTCGAGGATGCCGCCCGACGGTTGGCGGCGGAGTCGGTGGCCGAGGTACCGGCCGGAGCCTCTGCCCCGGTGTCGGTGGTGAACGGACCACCGGCCGCCACGCTGGTGGAGCTGGCGGCCTCGGCGGGGCTGTTGGTGGTCGGTACCCGAGGTCGGAGCGCCCCGGCCGACATACTGCTCGGCTCGGTCAGCGGTCGGGTGGTTCGCACGGCGTCGGTGCCCGTCGTCGTCGTGCCCGAGTCGGTCCTCGTCGAGGACACGCACCGCCGGGTCGTGGTGGGGGTCGACGGCTCGGCCAACTCGATCGCGGCGCTGGCCTGGGCCCTACGCCACGCCCCGACCGACTCGGTGGTGGAGGCGGTCTACGTGTGGAGCCATCTGGTCAGCGTCACGCCCGTCCCGCCCTATGTGGTGCCGACCGAGACGTCGAAGGAGGCGGCGGGCAAGGTGTTGGCCCGGGCCGTCGACGCCGCCCACCGCACCTCCGGCGTCGACCGCCGGGTGGAGGCCACACTCGACTACGGCGACGATCCCCGCAACCTGCTCGTCGACCACTCGGTCGACGCCGACCTCCTCGTCCTCGGGGCCCGCGGTCGAGGAGGGGTGTCGCACCTCGTGCTGGGCTCGGTCACCACCAGCCTGCTCCACCGACCGCAGGTCACCACCGTCGTCGTCCCCGCCGTCGCCGACGGCGAGGACGACGGCTGATGGCGACACCGGCCACACCGCCCGCACCCGGGGCGGCGGGGCCGGTGACCGTCGACGGGGGGCTCGAGCCTCGGCGTCAGGCCGATGCGCCGTCGGGGCCGGCCGCCAACGCCAGCCCAGGGGCCTGTGACGGGTCGAGTCCCATCGAAAGAAGGCCGGCCATCTCCGCACAGGCGAGGGCGTTGGGCGGCATGATCGGGCCGGTGATGACGTCGCGCAGCATGCGCTCGTAGGGCTTGCTCCGCATGAGCGAGTTGAGGCCCCCGGCTGTGGTGCCCATCGTCACCACGGTGGAGATCGCCGAGCCGAGCATGTTCTTGGCCTTCAGATAGGCCAGGCAGGTCTCGATTCCCGGGCCCGTGGTGTCGGCCTCCCACGCCGCCCGGTACATCATCAGCCGGGCCGCGTCGACCTGCGTGCCGGCGTGGCCGACCGACGACGAGATCGTCGGGTGATAACCCATGGGCTGGCCGTAGCCCTTCGCCGTGCGCGTACCGAGCGCGTCCTGCAGCCAGTTGACCATGGCACCGGCCAGCCCGAGGTAGACCCCGGTGTAGCCACCCCAGGTGACGTGAGCCTGAGCGATGATCCAGTTGGCGAGGAAGTCGTCGAACTCGCAGAGGACGAGATCGCCGGGAACGACGGCGTCGGTGATCTTGACCTGGTTCGACCGCGTCGAGCGCATCCCCAGCGTGTCCCAGTTGTCGGTGACCTCCACTGCGTCGGGCTGATCGGTCGGCATGAGGAAGCCGATGACGTGGGTGGGATTGTCGGTCCAGTCGGGCTTGGCGAACATGAAGGCGTAGTCGCTGGCTTCCCAGATCGACGCGAACATCTTGTTGCCGGTGACACGCAACCCGTCACCGTCACGACTGGCGATGAGCGACGGCAGGTACGTGGACGGCAGCAGGCTCGACGACGAAGGCTCCGAGAGCGGGGCCGAGATGAGCTCTCCGTCCCTGATCACCAGGTCGGCGATCCGCCGTTTGGTCGTCTGATCGATGTTGGGCAGGTCCGAGACCAGCCGGGTCGCCACGTAGTGCATGTTGAAGCCGAGGGCCACCGACGCGTCGCCTTGAGCCAGCGCCTCCATCAGCGAGAGCCAGCCGGTGGTGTTGGCGCCGCCGCCACCGAGGTCGGTCGACATCACGGCGCCGAACAGCCCTTCCTCCCGCATGCGGTCGTAGGCGTTGTGGGCGAACACGCGGTCGCGGTCTCGGGCATCGGCCTCGTTGGCGAACTCCTGGGCCAGTTTGGTTCCGAGCTGAGCCAGGCTCCTGCTGTGGGCGTCGAGGGTGAAGTCCATGTCTGTTCCTCTCTTACGGTCGGTGTCGGTCGTTCGTTCCGGTCGTGCGTTCGTCGTCTTCAGGTCCACATGGGGGGTCGTGTCTCGTCGAGGCTGACGTTCACGACCGTGGTCGCCGAGTACTCGTCGAGGGTGGTGAGCGACCCTTCCCGGCCGAAGCCGCTGGCCTTGTTTCCGCCCTGCGGTTGGCCCAGGGGTGTGGCGAACCACTGGTTGACCCAGACCATCCCGGAGTCGAGCCGGTCGGCCATCGTGTGGGCTCGGGCGATGTCCTTGGACCAGATGCCGTTGGCCAATCCGTAGGCGACATCGTTGGCTCTGGCCACCGCTTCATCGGGGTCGGACCATGTCTCGATGGTCAGCACGGGGCCGAAGAACTCGTCACACGACGCCGAGGTGTCGCCGACGGGTGAGAGCACGACGGTGGGGCGGAAGTAGCTGCCCCCTGCGAGCTCGCCCTGGAGTTCGATCGCGGTGCCTCCGGCGGCGACCTCGGCGCCCTGGGCCACGGCCCGGTCGATCGCGGCGATCACACCCTCGCGATGGGCCGTCGAGATCAGCGGTCCGAGCTGCGTGCTCATGTCGAGGGCATCGCCGACCACGACTGCGTCGGCCCGCGCCACCATCCGCTCCACGATCTCGTCGTACCGGGACTCGTGCACCAGCAGCCGCGACGAGGCGAAGCACACCTCGCCGTTGGCGGCGAAGATGCCGGTCAGTGCATCCTCCACGACGGTGTCGACCGGGGCGTCGTCGCACACGATGAGCGACCCCTTACCCCCCAACTCCATCAGGGCCGGCGTGAGGTTCTCCGCGCAGGCGGTGAGAATCCGCTTCCCGGTGTCGGTGCCACCCGTGAAGCTGACTTTGGCCACTCCCGGGTGGCTCACCAGCGGGCCGCCGACCTGGGCCCCGTCGCCGGTGACGACGTTGAGCGTGCCCGGCGGGAAGAGATCGGCGATCAGGCGGACCAGCTCGATGCACGACACCGACGCCAGCTCCGACGGCTTCAGCACCACCGAGTTGCCCGCTGCCAGGGCCGGCGCCAACTTGTGTGCAATCGAGATGATGGGTGAGTTCCAGGGAACGAGGGCGGCCACCACGCCGAGCGGCTTCCGTCGGGTGAGGACCAGGCTCGACGCCGGTGCACCCTCGATGACCCGGCCCTCCATGGACCGGACGGCGCCGGCGAAGTAGCGGAAGATCTCGGCGGCCGTCGGTACATCGATCAGGCCGGCCTCGCGGATCGCTCGACCGTTCTCGGTGGCCAGTAGCGCGGGCCACCGTTCGGCGTCGGCCATCAGCCGGTCGGCTGCGGCTCCCAACGCGGTCTGGCGTTCCGAGAGCGTGGAGGCGGCCCACCGGGGGAAGGCCGCCGTCGCCGCGGCCACGGCGTCGTCGACGTGTGTCTGGCCGGCCGCCGGGATACGGGCCCACGTCCGGCCCGTACTCGGCTCGACGGCGTCCAGATGTTCGTCGGCTGCGATCTCGGACCCGCCGATGAGCAGCGGTAGCGGTTCGCCCAACGTCAACCGCTTCGACGCCGCTACGGCGTTGCTCATGCCCCGGCCCCGGTGTGGACCGAGTGGAAGGGGTTGTCGATGAGGATCCGCCAGGTGCCGTCGGCCTGTCGGCGGAACACGTTGGCGTCGACAGCACCCATCTCGATCGACTCACCGTCGGGCCCTGTTCCCTTGAGCTCCCACTTGAGGGCGACGAGCGTCGTGTCGCCGGCTTCGATGCGATGAAGCTCCTCGATCTTGAGCGTCGGTTCGGTGTCGATGAAGGCCTTCAGCTCCCGTCTGAGGTTGTCCATCCCCGTGACCGCGCCGTCGGCGGTGTGGAACACGGTGTCGTCGGTCCAACAGCTGAGCGCGCCGTCGAGATCGCCCGCGTTCATGGTCTCGATGAAGTAGTCGTTCAGCTCGGTGACAGAGTCGTGCGAACCCATGGTTTCCCCCGTTGTCGGTCGGCCAGCGAGGTGCTGGTTCTCCGACAGTACGGAGGACGATCCGGGCGACGCATCGCCTCTTGCGGCAGTTGCCGCATCCCTCGGATGAGGGATGGGTTCAGCGCCGGAGGCGGTTCAGCAGTTCGATCCTGGTGTGGACATCGAGCTTGCGGTACACGCTCTTGAGATGGTGGCGAACGGTGTGGGTGCTGATGTGGAGGGTGTTCGCCACCTCGGCATCGTGAAGGCCTGAGGCTACAGCGACGGCCACCTGCGCCTCGCGAGGGGTCAGCAGGTCGGCGACGGTCTGCGAAAGCCCGATCACGGCGTCGCCTACCGGCTGCAGGATCGAGACGAAGCCGGGACCGGTCCCATGGCGGAAGCTGCTCACCTGAACGGCGACCCGCTCGTTCAAGACCGATTCGAGATGCACCAGGCGGGTGTCACCGTCTGGTTCGAGTGCCCGGTCCAGGCTCGGCCACGGGTCGATCAGCGAGTCGAGCAGCGCCTGCGCCCGTTCGTTCGGGAGCCGCTCGACCGCGTCGAGATCGGTCACGACGACGGCGATACCGCATCGTTCGAGCGCTTCCCCGTGGAGCGCCGCCTCCCACCGGGCCCGCTCGAGACGGCGACACGACTGCACACCGACGGCGAAGAGTCTGGCGACGACGCCCATCTGGCGGCGTTCCTGCCAGGTGAAGCGGGGCGCATCGGCGCGACGAGCCAGGTTGAGCGTGCCGGCGAAGCGACCGTCGATGGAGAACGGCGCACACAGCAGATGCCCCATCTCATACTCTCGGAATATCTCGCTGGCATCGCCCGCGTCTCGCCACGCCCGGCGGGGGAGGAGCGACGAGTCGACGACCTCGCCGGTGGCGATGGCGGTCCCGGTCACCGGATCCACCCCCCGGCCCGACTTCTCGTACTGGCGGGCGTAGAAACTGCTGAGACCGCGGACCTCGAGCGCCGTGGGATCGGCGTCGTTCCGGTCGTGCAGGTAGACGCCCTGGGCGAACGACGGCAGCCGCTCGACCACGGCCTCGAAGTACCGATGCTTCAGCTCATCGATCGAATCGACATCGATGACCTCGGCCATGACGTCGACCGTCTCGACAAGTCTGCGGGTCACAACACCCCACCTACTCTCACCCGATCGAGGGTAGTTGGCGGCGGAAACACGACGCCAGGGGCTGGGTCGTCGCCACCACCGGTGCCCGCCGACGGTCTCAGCCCTCGCGCACCTCGTCGTCCAGGCCGAGCCACGTGGCGTAGTGGTGGTAGAAGTGACGGATCTTCGACTCGTTGTAGGCCGCGAACACCACCTCCTGCTGCTCCTGGGTCTTGAGGCCGGTCTGCACGTGGGGCAGATTGAGCGAGTCCTGCTGGAAGATCTTGGTCAGCGGACCGAGCTTGGGCGCCGCCGTCCAGTCATCGTCGAGCCCCAGGTGCTGCACGGTGGCGGGCGGGGGCCGCTTGGCCGGATCGACCGGGGCCAGGGGAAACAGCATCACCTCGAAGATGCACTGGTCGGGATTGTCGCCGTTGGGCCGGAACCGATACATGATCGGGTTGAAGCAGCCCCAGGGCGACCAGTTGGGGAACACCGAGTAGAAGATCGGGTCGAGCAGCTCGGCATCGCACACCGCATCCACGTCGAAGGCCTCGCCGTGGCTGTCCCGCAGGACATCCCGGCGCTGTTCGGCCAGCCAGGCCCGAACCGCGGGCGGGTCGTCGGCGATGTCGGTCGGCGGGTCGGGGAGCATGACGGGGACGTCGTCCATGCCCGGCAGGTTTGGCCCGCCAACCCATTTGCACAGGTGGGGATCGGCCTGGGTCTGGGGACCGTCGAGGTGGTTGCCGTCGTCGTCGAAGTGGCTCTCGACGCCGTCGAGGTTGATGACCTTCACCCGTCCCTCGCTGACCCGCTCGTAGACGTGACCGCTCATCGGGTGCCGCCAGCGGGCGAACTGGAGTCCGTCGTCGAGCTTCTCGTAGGGCGAACTCATGTGGGGGCTCTCCACCCCGTGGGCCGACATGGCCCGGCTGTAGTTGCCGAAGCAGTCGTAGCGGCTGTTCGCGTCGCCGAGGTTGGGCACCAGCGTGGGGTGGGTGGCCACCACGTGGTAGCTCTCCATGAACGCCTCCTGGCACGTCTTCCAGTTCATCGGCATGAGCTTGGCGACGTGCACGGCCTTGAAGCGGCGGTCGAAGGGGACCAGCTCGAAGTTGTCGGCCAGGTCACCCAGGTGGTCGGCCAGGGGCGGGGCCGACCGGTCCGGGTTGATGAAGACGAACCCCTGCCAGGTCTCGACCTGGGCCTCGGGGAGGTTGTAGTCGCCGACGTCGAGATCGGGGAAGTCCCACTGGCAGGGGATCTCGCGCAGCTTGCCGCTCGTCTCCCAGCACCACCCGTGGAAGGCGCAGCGCAGGTTGAGGGCGCCCTTGCCGTTGGTCTCCCGCAGCTTGCGGCCCCGATGGAGGCAGGCGTTGCGGAAGGCCTTGATCTCGTCGGGTGCGGTTCGCACGATCAGGAACGAGAGCGAGGCCACCTCGTAGACGTGGTAATCGCCGACGCCGGGGATCTCCTCCTCCAGGCAGGCCATCTGCCATACCTTCGACCACAGCCGCTCGACCTCCAGATCGTGGATGGCGCGGTCGTAGTAGACGCGGGCGTCGACCCGGGTGTTGATCCGGGGGAGGCGCCCCTCTCGGCGAAGGTGGTCCGGCACCGGGCGGCTGTCGGCGGCGAAGAGCTCTTCGTAGCTGATCCCCGCCGACTGGTCGGTGCCCGTGATCGTCTCGGTCATGACCAAGAATCTATCGGTCGATAGGTTTCCCGTCGAAAGCGGGCGGTTCTCAGCCGTCGGCGCCGGCGGCGGTGCGCGCCAGACGGTGCTGTCGTCCGTCCCGGCGGTCGTCCAGGGCCTGGGAGGCCGAGGCGATGGCGGGCCCTATGAAGACGGCGAACACGACGGTGGCGATGCCGAGGTCGCCGCCCAGGGCGATACCGCCGACGATCACCACCGCCTCGAGGATCGAACGGGCCGTCGACGGCGACAGGTTGCGGTCGGCGGCGGCCATCGCCACCAGCTCGAAGGGCCCGCCGGTGGAGCTGGAGTGGGCGATCACGGCGAGACCGGCGGCTATGGCGCCGACGCCGAACACGACGAACAGGATGCGCACGGCGAGCTGGGGCGGATCCATCAGGAGCTCGGTCCACAGGTCGACGTTGGCCCCCGTCGCCACCAGGAACAGCAGCACGTATCCGTTCGGTCGTCGCCCCAGCGCCGCCGCCAGCAACAGGAAGCCGACGCCGACGGCCAGCGCCGCCCGGCCGTGGCTGAGGTCGGTCAGGGTGGCGATGGCCGACACCAGGACGTCGTAGGGCGGCAGTCCGAGTCGGGCGTGGATGAAGAGCGAGACCCCGAGCCCGATCAGGGTGGTGCCGATGAGGACGAGCACGGTCTTGCGCACCGGCGACAGCACCCGGCGGGTCTGGTTCGAGCGGGCGGCGGCCAGGGCGCCGTGGCGCGTGAAGGCCAACGTCCCCACCAGCAGGTGGGCGAAACGGGAGGCGAAGCGCCGGACGACATCGACCATGAACCTCGAAGTGTGCACGATCGGTGGGGCCTGGTGACGCGGGAAAGGCCGTGTTTCCGGTCACGTGTGGAAGCGGTCACGGTCCGTTCGTCGAGCGGCCGATTCCGACGGTGGAAGGGCTAGTTCAAGCGCGTGTCGGCGGTAGTGCTTTTGGGCCGTTACACCACTGCGGAGCCTGCTTACTGTGACCCGTACCACAGAAAACAAGCTCTCGGGGGAAGGCGGTCACGACATGCATATGTCGATGCACAACTGGATGCGTTCGGAGCCACTCGACACGACGTTGGCTCGGCTCAAGCGGTACGGCTACGGCAGCATCGAGATCAAGGGCGAGCCCGATCAGTACGACACCGCCGAGGTGCGCCGACAGCTCGACCACTACGGCCTCGACTGCTGGGGTGCGGTCACCCTCACCCTCGGCGACCGCAACCTGGCGGCCAAGGACGAGGCCCAGCGGGCCGCCACCGTGCAGTACATGAAGGACTGCATCACGATGGTGAAGGAACTCGACGGCCACGAGATCACGATCGTCCCCGCCACCGTCGGCAAGGTCGAGCCCGACGCCACCCCCGACGAGGAGTGGCAGTGGGTGGTCGACGGTCTCAAGGACATCCGGGAGCACGCCAACGACGCCGGAGTGGTCATGGCCATCGAGCCCCTCAACCGGTTCGAGACCTACTTCCTGTGCCGAGCCGATCAGGCCATCGCCCTGGCCCAGGCCGTCGGCCCCGATGTCGGCGTCTGCCTCGACGCCTTCCACATGAACATCGAGGAGGACGACTTCCACGGTGCCATCCGCCGGGCCGCCCCCCTCCTGCGCGACTTCCACATCGCCGACAACAACCGGATGGCGTGCGGCATGGGCGCCCTCGACTGGCCCGCCATCGTCGGCACCCTGCAGGAGGTCGGCTACGACGGCGCCCTGACCGTGGAGTTTGTGGCCCCGGTCGACCGGACCCCGGCCAACCAGTTCCCCAACGCGGTCGAGACCAACCCGGTCGACATCAGCGAGGAGGAGATGCAGTTCATCATCGACCACGGCAGCAGCCTCCTGTCCGAGGAGTTCTACGACATGTTGGTCGAGACCTGCGCCAAGACGATCCTGCCCCTCATCTGAGGTCGGCTGCGGAGGAGGATCGAACGTGGTGAGCCGATGACGGGAGGCGGGAGATGCTGATCCGCCGGGTGGAGGCCCGGTGGCTGCACTGCCCGATCCCGGTCGAGCAGCAGCACGTCTCCGACTTCGGTCGCATCACCTCGTTCGACATGGCCCTGGTCTCGGTCGAGGCCGAGGACGGCACCATCGGTTGGGGCGAGGCCAAGGCCGCCGTCGGCAGTTCCGGCGCCTGCCAGGCCCTGGTCTCCCTCATCGAGCACGAGCTGGGCCCGGCCCTGGTGGGGGCCGACGCCCGCCGCATCACCGCCGCCTGGGACACCCTCTACAACGGCACCCGGGCCGGTTACGCCGCCGAACGGGGCCGGTCGTTCCCCGTGCTCGGCCGTCGGGGGCTGACCATCAGCGCCATCAGTGGTATCGACATGGCCCTCTGGGATCTGCAGGGCCGAGCCCTCGGTGTGCCCGTGGTCCACCTGTGGGGCGGGCCCTGCGTCGACTCGCTCCCGGCCTACGCCAGCGGCGGCTGGGCCGACGCCGCCGGTATCGGCGAGCAGCTGCTCGGCTATGTCGGTCACGGCTTCTCCGCGGTGAAGATGCGGGTGGGGATCATGGACGACACCGTCGCCACCAGCGTGGCCCGGGTTCGAGCGGCCAGGGACGCCCTCGGCCCCGAGATCGACCTGATGGTCGACGCCCACGGCACCTTCAAGCCGACCGACGCCATCCGCTTCGCCCGTCAGGTCGACGACGTCGCCCTCCGCTGGTTCGAGGAACCGGTGTCGGCCGACGACCGGGCCGGCGCCGCCCGGGTCCGGGCCGCTACGTCGGTCCCGATCGCCGCCGGGGAGAGCGAGTTCACCCGCTTCGACTTCCGCGACCTGATCGTGCACGACTCGGTCGACGTGCTCCAACCCGACCTGGCCATCTGCGGCGGCCCGACCGAGGGTCGACGCATCGCCGCCCTGGCCGAGGCCCACCAGCTCGAACTGGCCCCCCACTGCTGGGGCTCCGCCCTGTCGTTCAGCGCCGGGGTGCAGCTGGCGTTCGCCAGCTCCGCCGCCACCGTGCTCGAATATTCGCTCGGGGGCAATCCGCTCCTCCGTGAGCTGCCGGTCGAGCGCTTCAGCGCCGAGGGTGGCCGGGTGAAGGCGCCGACCGCGCCGGGACTGGGCGTGACCCCCCGAGCCGACTTCATCGCCGACCACACGAGACCAGCCTGACCGAGGTGACCTGATGCAGCAACCGACGCTCTACATCCAACATGTGAACCTACTCGTCGACGACATGGCCGCCGCCGACGCCTTCTACGGCGACTTCCTCGGCCTGGAACGGCTCGGCGCCCCGGACCAGGGCTTCCCGGCCGAGTTCTACCGGTTCAACGACATGCAGGAACTGCATGTCAACGAGCTGGAGGACACCCGCCCGGTGCGAGCCCACTTCGCCCTTCGCGTCCCCGACTTCGAGCGGCTGTTCCTCGCCGCCCGCGAGGCCGGGTACCTGGAGACCGAGACCTGGGGGCGGGCCCGGCGTCTCCCCAACGGGGTGATGCAGGGTTTCATCCGTGATCCGACGGGCAACCTGATCGAGATCACGAGCGAACCCGACCAGGAGATCTCCGACGAGCTGTTCGGGCTCGACGAGGTTGACGAGGGGCCCGGCTTCTTCACCGTGGGTACCACCGCCGAGTGATCCTGCTCCTCGAGAGCGCTCACGCCGAGGCCGAAGCGCTCCTGGCCGACACCGCCGACCTCGTCCGCTCCTCCGACGCCCTCGCCGTCGCCCCCGAGGTGCGGGCGGCCGTGCGGGCCGTGGTCACCCGGGGCAAGGGGCAGGTCTCGGCCCCGGTGATCGAGGCGTTACCGGCCCTGGAGGTTGTGGCCCGGTGCGGGGTGGGCCTGGACAACATCGACACGGTCGCCGCAGACGCAGCCGGCGTCACCGTGGTGCACGCCCCCGGCAGCACGACGGTGGCCGTGGCCGAGCACGCTCTGCTGCTCACCCTCGCCCTCGGTCGTCGCCTGACCACCCTCGACCGGGAGGTGTCGGCCGGCAACTGGTCGGTCCGCGACGGCTACGAGGGCTTCGAACTGCGGGGCAAGACGCTGGGGATCATCGGCCTGGGCGACATCGGACGGCGGATCGCCCTCCTCGGCCGAGCCTTCGATATGGAGGTGGTGTGCGCCACTCGGCGAGCTCCCACCGTCGACGTGCCCCGACGGGAGCTGTCGGAGCTGCTGGCCACCGCCGACGTCGTGCAGGTCTGCGTCCCTCTGACCGACGAGACCAGAGGGCTGATCGACGACGACGCCTTCGCCGCCCTCAAGCCCGGGGCTCTGGTCGTCAACACCGCCCGGGGCCCGATCGTCGACCATGCCGCACTGCGTCGGGCCCTGTCCGGCGCCGCCGACGGTGGAGGGGGCATCGGGGGCTACGCCGCCGACGTGTGGGATCCCGAGCCCCCGCGGCTCGACGATCCCCTGTTGGGCGACGAGCGGGTGTTGATCACCCCGCACCTGGCCGCGCTCACCGACGTGACCTACCGGGAGCTGTGTCTGCGGCCGGCCCGATCCGTGGTCGCCGTGCTGACCGGCCAGGCTCCCGACCCGGCAACGGTGTACAAGGTTGGCGGTAAATAGCGAGCCACCAATCGCTTGCTGATTGTCCAAATATGGTGGCGATTTCCTCTTCATGGAGGCTGTAAACATCCACGTTGCGTTGGGTGATTTGCTCCCTATGCTCCTGCGTGCGTGGGTAATTTTACCCCTCCCGTCAGGAGGAGAAAGTAGGCCACATGGGGAAGCTTGTGACCGCATTGATCTTCGCCACCCTGGCGGGATCGCTCACCTTCGGCGCCGCCGCCGCCCTCAACGTGAACGCTCAGAACCTCGGCTCCGGCGGGGCCGACGTCACCGCCTGTCAGGACAGCATCGCCGTCGGCTTCCGACCGGTGGCCGACGCGCCCGATCTCATCGACGCCGTCACCGTCGCCGGTATCGGTGAGGCCTGTGACGGTCAGACGATCAGCTTCGCCGTGCTGAGTGCTCCCGAGGGGCAGTCCGAGAGCACGGTGCTCGCCTCCGGCTCGGGCGAGCTCGACGCATCGCAGGGCGACCAGGCCTTCGAGTTCGACGAGGTCGACACCGTCATCGCAACCGACATCGACGAGATCGGCGTCACCGTCGCCGGCCTGGCCGATCTCGGCTAGGACCACGCCGTGCTGATCACGGGGGTGGGCCGGCCCAGAGCGCCGGCTCATCCCTGGGTGCACGTTCGGCGGATGGCCCTGCAGGCCGCCGTCGGGGCCGCGCTGGTCCTGGCCTGGTTCAGCTTTCTCGCCCCGCGCGCCGTTGGCGGGCCGATCAGCGTGATCTGGGTGAGCGGCTTCAGCATGCAGCCAACGCTCCACACCGGCGATCTGGCGGTGCTCTACGAGCGGGACCGCTACCACGTCGGCGACATCGTCGCCTTTGACATCCCGGAGGGGGGAACCGTCATCCATCGCATCGTCGAGGTCAGGCCCGAGGGCTATGTGTTCCAGGGCGACAATCGGGAGCGGCTCGATCCGTGGCTGCTCGACGAAGGCGCCATCCACGGCCGACAGGTGTTCGCCGTACCGCAAGCGGCCCAGGTGATGGGCGTTCTCGGACGACCCCCGATCCTGGCCGCCCTGGTGGCGGCCTCGGTCTTCTTCTTCAGCCTCCACTCGTGGGGCACGCCGGCCAGGAGGTCGTGATGCGCTGGGCGTTCGTCGCAGCCTGGGTCACCCTGTTCGGCGCGCTCGGCGTCGGCGTCGCCGCCTCGTTGTCGGTCGACGCCGACGACCTGGGCAGCGGTGGCGCGGTCGTCAGCTCCTGCGATCGGTCGGTCGATGTCGTGCTGGTGGCCGACGAGGGTGCGGCCGACCGCATCGTCGCCGTCGAGGTGCGCAACATCTCCCGCACCGCCTGCTTCGACGACCGGGTCGAGGTGCTGGTGCGAGGAGTCGACGACGAACTCCTGGCCCGGGACGTCGGCCTGGTCCGCACCACGACGGTTCGGGTCGATCTGGCCGAGCACGTCGACGCCGCCGCCATCACCGGCGTCGACGTCGTCATCGCCGATCGCTGAGGGCCGGCGGTCCGGCCCGGCGCCGCCCCACCGGATGTCTCCCCGGCTGCGGGCCCGCTATTTCTCGGCCAAGCTGTCGAAATCGGTCTGTCGCCCTCGACGGAGGTCATCGAGAGCCGGCCCGCACCGTGCGGGCGGCCCGAGCACCGCCCGACATGGGCCGAACACAAGGAGACACCGCCAATGCAGGTCATGATGCTGATCCAGGAGACCCCCGAGGATTTCGCCGCCCGCACCGGCCCCGCCGCCAACGCCTACTGGGAGAAGTGGATGGCCTACAGCTCCACCCTGGGCGACAAGGTCGTCGGCGGCAACATCCTGGGTGACGGTGGCACCGGTGTCACCATCACCGTGCGCGACGGCGAGCGCCAGATCCAGGACGGCCCCTACGCCGACAGCAAGGAGTCGCTCGGCGGCTACATGATCTTCGAGGTCGAGTCGATGGACGAGGCCATCGAGATGGCGGCCACGTGCCCGGCCGCCGCCAGCGCCCGGGTCGAGCTGCGGCCCACCGTCGACATGGCGGCCAACGCCTAGCCGCCCGTCGGGCCGACATGATCTCTGTCGATCAGGAGGTGGAGCTGGCCGCACGCGAGTCGTACGGCCGGCTCCTCGCCTGGCTGACGTCGCGCTGCGGCTCGATCTCGCTGGCCGAGGACGCCCTGGCCGAGGCCCTGTCGGCCGCGGTCAAGCGCTGGCCCGAGACCGGGGTCCCCGACAACACCGAGGCGTGGCTGCTGACGGTGGCCCGCCGACGATTGATCGACGAGCAGCGGCGGCAGGGCCGCCACGCCGATGCCGAGACCAAGCTGGCCACGGCGGAGAAGATCCGTCTCACCATCGCCGCCACCGAGGCCAGCGAGACCCCGTTCGGGGCCGGGCTCCCCGAGCGTCGCCTCGAGCTGCTCTTCACCTGCGCCCACCCCGACATCCCCGACGGGATGCGGACGCCCCTGATGCTGCAGACGGTGCTGGGTCTGACGGCGGAGCAGATCGGGTCGGCGATGATGGTGGCGCCGGCCACCATCGGTCAGCGCCTGGTGCGGGTGAAGCGGCGGATCGCCGACAAGGGCATCCCGTTCCGGATCCCGCCCGACGAGGAGCTGCCGGAGCGGCTGGCCCATGTCCTCGACGCCGTCTACGCCGCCTACGGGGTGGGCTACGACGATGCCGACGACGCCTCGGGAGCGGCGGCGGGCCTCGCCGGTGAGGCGATCTGGCTGGCCGGGCTGCTGGTGCAGCTGCTGCCCGACGAGGCCGAGCCCAAGGGCCTCTACGCCCTGTTGTGCCTGAGCGAGGCCCGCCGTCCCGCCCGGCGCGACGACAAGGGCCGTTTCGTTCCCCTGGAGGAGCAGGACACCTCCCGCTGGGATCCGGCCCTGATCGAATCGGGGGAGATCGCCCTGTGGCGGGCCGCCCGGCAGCAGCAGTCGGGACGGTTCCAGATCGAGGCGTCGATCCAGTCGATGCACGCCCACCGGGCCCGGACCGGGGTGATCGACTGGGAGGCCATCGGCAGTGCCTACCACCTGCTGATGAACACCTACCCCACGCTGGGCGCCGCCATCGGATATGCCGCCTCGTTGGGTCGGGTGGGCGAGGTGGCGGAGGGCCTGGTGGTACTCGACGACCTCGACGCCGACCGGGTGGCCCGGTACCAGCCCTACTGGGCGGTGCGGGGCTGGCTCCACGCCGAGGCGGGCCAACGGATCGCCGCCGTCGACGCCTACGACCAGGCCATCGGCCTCACGGCCGACGACGCCGTGCGGGAGTGGTTGCTGGAGCGCCGGGCGCTCGCCGCCGGGGACTGAGGCCGAGGCCCGTCCCGGCACCGGGGTTCGCTGCGACGCCGGGACCCGCGCCCACCACCCTCGGTGGACGCGGGCCCCCTCAAACCGGTCGCCGATGGGTTGACATCGAAGTCACTTGGGCGTGCACGGGGTCCGGGAGGTGGTGTTGGTGCACGTCTTGGTCACCACGCGATTGCACGCCTCCCACTTGGTCGCCGCCCGCAGAACGGTGGCCCAACCGCCGAACACCTTCACCTGCGACCACTTGCTGGCGGCCCAGGTCCACACGGTGTTGAATACGGGGACCAACGCCGGTTCCCAGACCTGCGATGCGCACTGTTTCGTGATCACGGTCGTTTCGGTGCATTGCACCCCCCAGGAGAAGTAGTTGCAGGCCGGCGCCGCGGCGGCCGGCTTGGCCGGCAGGGCGACGACGCTCGCACCTGTCGTGCCGACGAACAACCCTGCGACGACCAGTAACTTGACTGCCAGTTTCCTCATTGGACTTGCCTCTCTCTCACAATCGATGTCGGTGGGTCGTGTCACCGCTGTCGGCGGACGAACACGACACCGACAGATCCGTCGAGCGAGGGCCCGGAAAATGTTCCCGACTGTTGGATGGGCGCGGTCGTGTCCGGTCGGGGACCGAGGCCGAGCCCGAGGTAGAGGCCGGCCCTGCGGCCGTCCTGGCACCGGCGCCCGGTGGGCCACCGACGGGGAACCCGTGGGTAGGGTGCCCGGGTGCCGACCTCGCCCGGACCGATGCTGAAGGTGATCGCCTGTGGGGCCGCCCCGGCGGCCGATGTCGGGCGGCTCGTCGATCTGGCCCTGGCCGCCGACTGGGAGGTGGAGGTGGTGCCGACCCCGTCGGGCCTCGACTTCATCGACGTCGCCGCGCTGGAGGGCCGTACCGGGGTCGCCGTCAGGACTCGCCACACCGAGCCCGACCGGCCGACGTCACGTCAGGCCGACGCCTTCATCGTGGCCCCGGCCACGTTCAACACGGTGAACAAGCTCGCCCTCGGGATCAGCGACACCTACGCCCTCCACATGCTAGCCACCGCCGTCGGGCGGGGCCTGCCCGTCGCCGTCCTGCCCTTCGTCAACACCGCCCTCGCCGGCCGGGCCCCCTTCCGATCCAGCGTGGAACAGCTCCGGGCCGAGGGCGTGTCCGTGCTCCTCGGGCCTGGCGGCTACGAGCCGCACGAGCCGGGCGTGGGCGCCGGCCACGACGGGTTTCCGTGGGCCGCCGCCCTCGACGCCGTCCGCCTCGGGCGGTGACCCTGCGCCCGGCGACGTGAGTCTCGGGCGGTGACCCTGCGCCCGGCGACGTCAACCGGAGCGGCGTCTAGTTGTCGCGGCTGCCGACGACGAGCGTGGTCATCTCATCGACCACCGCGGCGGCCGGTGCCACGTCGAAGCCCCGCTCGACCAGCATGGCCGACAGGTCGTCGGCCGAACGCGACTGGTGCCCGGGTACGAACACTGCGTGCTGCAGCGACCAGGCGGCGGCGTGGGCGCCATTGCCCACCATGAAATCGTGGATGGCGATCCACCGAACGTCGCGCTCGGACAAGGCGTCGAGCAGCGGCTCGTGGTTCTCGCCCGGGATCGACGAGAAGAGGTAGCTGAGCACGGCGCCGTCGTAGGAGACGCCGTCGGTGTCGGTGGGCCAGGTGGCGGGGTCGAGGGCGCTACCGGCGACGAACGACACCCGGTCGCCCACCGGGGGTGCCCCTTCCACGACCACCTCCAGGTCGACCACATCGACGTCGACGTCGTGGTGTTTGGCGATGGAGCGGGCGATCGCACCCCAGCCGCCGCCGAGGTCGAGCACCCGATCGTCGGGGTCGGGGAGCGAGGTGGCGATGGCCTTGGCCGGCCCCAGCGACCCGGCGTACTGCGACGCCTGGTAGGCGTGCGCCTCCTCGGAGTCGGCGAACCAGCCTTCGTAGCCGGCTCGCCGGTGAGGCTCGCTGAGCACGTCGGCCAGCACGTTCTCCCCGGTTCGGCCGAGGGTGAGGCGGGGCGTCATCTGCTGAAGCACCTGTCCGCCGAGGTAGTCGGCGTAGGAGTTGTCGCCGGCCAGGAGCCGCTCCATCGACGGGTGCAACTGCCACACGCCGTCGACCAATTCGACCAGCTCCTCCTCGGCCAGCACGTGGAGCCAGGTCTCGACCAGGCTCGGATCGGGGTAGGTGTCGGTCAGCTCCTCCGCCGTCGCCGGCAGCCGGTCGAACAGTCGCTGCTCGCAGGCCGTCAGCAGCGCCCACGACGAGATGTAGCCGTAGCCGGTGTCGTTGATCTTGCGCGCCGCTGTCGTCAGGTCCATCACTCGACCATGGCGGGCGGAGGAGGCGCCGTCAAAGGATGTGGCATCGGCCACAACGATCGCCTGGTTCGTACGGCTCAGATCCTAGGTGCTCGGCCCGCGCAGGATCCGGCGGCGGATGACGCCCGAGGTGAGGTCGACGGCGATGGTGGCCAGGACCACGATGATGAGGCCGAGCCCGGCCACCTCGAACTGGTCGAAACGCAGCGACTGGGCGAGGGTGCCGCCGATACCGCCGGCTCCGATCACGCCGAGCACGGCCGACGCCCGGACGTTGATCTCGAAGCGGTACAGGAGGAAGGAGGCGATCTCGGGCAGGACCTGGGGGACGACCCCCCACCGCAGGCGCTGGAGGCGGGAGCCGCCGACGGCGTCGACGGCCTCCACCGGATCGGGGCTGATGGCCTCGATCACCTCGGAGAACAGCTTCCCCAGGGTGCCGATCGAGCCGATGGCGATGGCCATCACGCCCGCCATCGGGGTGAGGCCGAGGAGCGGGATGAAGGCGATGGCCAGGATCACCTCGGGCACCGCCCGCAGGATGTTGAGCACCTGGCGGACGACGAAGGTGGTGACCGTGCCCGCCAGGTTCTCCGCCGCCAGGAACGACAGGGGCAGGGCGAACACGCCGGCGATGATCGTGCCCAACCAGGCGATGGCGATCGACTCCCACATGTCGGCCAACAGGTCGCCGGTGCGGTCGAAGGCCATGTCGCTGAACATGACCCGGCCCAGGTTCCACAGGTCGGCGGGGGCGTCGAGCAGCCGCTCCCATCGGGCGTCGAGGCCCCAGGCCGACCAGGCGAACACGCCGAGCAGCACGCCCCAGCTGACGTACCGCCACCACTCGCGGGGCGGGGTGGGGAGCCGGTCGGCGGCCGTGGGGGAGGGCGAGACCGCCGTCATACGAGCCGCCGCCGCAGGAAGATCGAGACCCGCTCCACCACGAACACCACGAGGAAGAACAGGATCACCAGGCCCCAGAGCTTGTCCCACTCGCCCCGACCCTGGAAGAACTGGATCCGCTCGCCGATACCGCCGGCGCCGACGAGGCCGATGACGGCGGAGGCCCGAAGGTTGATCTCGAAGCCGTACAGCACGAACGAGACGTACGACGGGAGGATCTGGGGGAGGACGGCGGTGCGGAGCATCTCGGTGGTGGTGGCACCACTGGCCACCGCCGCCTCGATGGGGGCCCGGTCGAGGCCGTCGAGGGTGTCGGCGGTGAGCTTGGAGATGACGGCGATCGAGAAGAAGAACAGCGCCAACAGACCGGACAGGGCACCGACACCGACCGCCGAAACGAACAGCAGGGCCCACAGCAGATCCGGCAGTGAGCGGATCACGGCGTTGACCAGTCGCAGGACGTACTTCACCGTCCGGTTGGGGGCGCCGTAGTCGGTGGCGTAGAGGGCGAGGACCAGGGCCACGATGGCGCCGCCGGTGGTGCCGAGCACGGCCAGTTGCAGCGTCTCGATGAAGGCGCTGCGGGAGCGGCGGGACCAGATCTGGGTCCAGTCGGGGCTGAGGAGCCCGTCGATCACGCTGTTGGGACGGGTCAGGTCGGTGACCAGGCCGGTCAGGCTGAAGTCGACGGCGTTGGCGGTGAGCACCGTGAGCACGGCGGCCCCGATGGCCGAGCCGATGGCGAACCGCCCCGGCGGCGGCCGCGGGGGAAGCCGATCGACGGGTGCGGTCATCGGCCGATCCGACGGCTGACGACGGCGCTCGCTGCGCCGATCACAGTGCCGCTTGCTTGTCCATCGTGTCGTCCGCGGTCAGCGAACGACCGTAGATCGACTCGAACACGTCGGCATCGCACTCCGAGCCCGGCCCGTCGAAGACCAGCTCGCCCGCCCGGAGGCCGATGATGCGATCGGCGTAGGCGGTGGCGAGGTCGAGGAAATGGAGATTGACCAGCGTGGTGATGCCCAGCTCGGCCGAGATCTCCTTCAGATAGCGCATCACGATGTGCGAGGTGGGCGGATCGAGGCTGGCCACCGGCTCGTCGGCCAGGATCACCTTGGGCTCCTGGGCCAGGGCCCGGGCGATGCCCACCCGCTGGCGCTGGCCGCCCGAGAGCTGGTTGGCCCGTACCCGGGCCTTCTCCAGGATCTCGACCCGTTCCAGGGCTTGGGCGGCGATGGCGACGTCGGCCGCCGGATAGCGGCCGAGCAGGGTCCGCCACGTCGGCACCGAGTGCAGGCGGCCCATCAGGACGTTGTTGAGCACCGTGGTGCGGTCGACCAGATTGAACCCCTGGAACACCATGCCGATGTCGGAGCGCAGGTCGCGCAGACCGGTGCGGTCGAGGTCGGTCACCTCGCGATCGTCGACCTGGAGCGAGCCCGTGGTCAACGGGACCAGGCCGTTGATGGCCCGGATCAGGGTGGACTTGCCGGCCCCGGAGAGACCGACGACGACGACGAACTCGCCGTCCTCGATCTCCAGATTCACGCCGGACAGGGCGCGGACGCCGCCGGGGTAGGTCACCGATACGTCGGAGAACCGGATCACGCCGTCACCGCCTTGTCCGCCGGGAACGGCCGGGCGGGGGCGTCGGTCATCGACGCTCCCCACCCGGCCTCGGGCCCGTTGTTATTCGAGCAGATCACCGAGTTCGGCTTCGAGGTCACGAATCACGTCATAGTCGCTGGACGTGACCGGGACCAGATCGTCGATCTCGTAGAGCTCGGCCAGGAGGGCGGCGCCGTCCTCGGTCGAGGCGATGTCGACGAAGGCGTCGGTGATGGCGGTGACCAGGTCGTCGGGCAGATCACCGGCGACGGCGAACCCGTCGTTGGGGATCGGGCCGGACCAGCCGAACACCACGACCTGCTCGCCCACGTCGCCCACGGTCTCCGACACGCCGCCACGGGCGTCGTTGAAGGACACGCCGACTGCGGCGTCACCGTCGTACACGGCCTGGACCGAGTTGTCGTGGCCACCGGCGAAGGAGCCGTCGATGCCGTCGACCGGGTCGATGCCGGCCTGGGCCAGCTGCAGGGCGGGGATGGCGTAGCCCGAGGTCGAACCCTGGTCGACGAAGGACACGGTCTGGCCTTCGAGCTTGGCCAGCTGGTCGGCACCGATGGGACCGTCGGCCGCCGACTCGGCGTCGAGGACGCCGTTGCAGAAGAGGAACCCGTCCTCGTCGGCCACCGGCGCATCGTCGCAGTAGGTGTCGGGGTCGTTGGTGAACCACTGGGTCACGTACAGCAGCGAGCCGAAGCGCTCGGCCTGCAGGATCAGCTCGGCGCCGGCCTGCTCCTCGGCCTGCACCATCTGACGGGGCCCGAGGCCACCGGCGATCTGAGCCTGGCCCGCCTCGAGGGCCACGATCACACCGGCGTAGTCGGTGGGCACCAGTGGCTCGACCTCGACGCCGAGGCGCTCGGACAGCATCGCCGCCAGCGGCTCCGCCGTCTCGATGAGGCCACCGGCCTCCTGCGACGGGGTCAGGGTGAAGACGATGCTCTCGGGCCAGCCTTCGCCGGCCGCCGCCTCCTCGTCTTCCATCGCCTCGTCGTCCTCCATGGCCTCCTCGTCCTCCATGGCGTCATCTTCCGCCTCGTCGGACTCGGCCTCGTCGGCCGCGGCGCTCGCTGACGATTCGTCGTCAGCCGCCTCGTCGTCGTCGGAACCGCAGGCTGCGGCTACCAGCGCCAGAGCGAAAAGAACGCTCAGAAGTTTCCACATGCGTGTCACGGCACGCCTCCTCTCCATGCCCGCGAGTGCGAGCGTCTGACGATGACGTTAACCAGCGCTGAACGAGTACGGGACGTCATTGCGATGAACGCTGTATGACAACCCGCTCGAACCCCTCCCAATCATGGACGTCGACCGCGCCCGGAACCGGGTTGTTCCAGGCCCGGACGAAGCGACAGGTCAGCGCATCGGGGTGGTGTTCGACGTACGTGGGCAGGACATACGGCGAATCGTCGAGGTAGACGTCGCACGACACCTCGTACTTGTGCTCGGTGAGATGCACCTCGCGGGTGGGCATTCCCACCTGGCCCAGCCAGGCCAGGGTGTCGGGGATGGCCCAGTCGAACTTGTGGCTGATGATCACGATCTTGTGGCCGGCGTCGGCCAGGCGATGGATCGTCTCCATGGCGTGGGGGTAGGGCTGGAGGTGGCGGAAGGTGCTCGGTTCGTCGCCGTTGCGGAACCAGTCCCAGAAGGCGTCCTGCGATGCGAAGTCGCCCAGGACGTGGAGGATGTCCCACTCCTGCATCATCGACGGATCGAGCGACGAGCCGAACTCGCGAGCGTGGCGCTCCATCCATCCCTTGTTGAACTGAGCCACCACACCGTCAAGGTCGATCCCGAGCCGCATGGGCCGAGCATGCCACGGCCGAGAGGAGGCGCCACCCGACGCCCACCAAGAACGTTCTCAGAAATGGCTCAGAAGACTCTTGGCTTTGCCTCGGCACCATCATCCCGGGCGGCCGCTGACCGTCGCCCCGGAAAGGCCCCCATCATGCAAAAGCTGCTCCACGGCGTCGCCCGGTACGCCGTGGACGTCCACCCCGACAAACAGGCACGCTTCGACGGACTGGCCACCGGCCAGTCGCCCGAGGTGCTCTTGATCACCACCGCCGACCTGCGCCTCGGCCCCGCCGGCTCGATGGACCCGATGCCGCAGGTTGGTTTCGTCGAGGTGCCCAGCTGCCCCGCAGGTGCCTTCTTGCGCTTCGATCCGGGCGTCGTCATTGTCGATCGCAGCACACCGAACAGTGCGAGCCGCTTGCGGAGGACCAGAGCGATGAGCTCGCTCCGTCCGGAATCACATGCTCGTCGACAACCCGACCAGCCGGCCACCTGACGGACCATCGAGGCCGTGCGCCGCCGGCCCGTGAGACGCAAGCCTCCATCCCGAGGAAGGAAACCACGTGAGAGCAGTTGGATACCGAACTCCCGGCACGATCGATCGCGAGGAGTCGCTGATCGACCTCGAGCTTGAACGACCGGCGGCGAGCGGCCACGACATCCTGGTCGAGATCGAGGCGGTCTCCGTCAACCCCGTCGACACCAAGGTGCGCGCCAGCCGCCAGCCGATCGACGGGGATCCGGTGGTACTGGGCTGGGACGCGGTCGGCACCGTCGTCGAGCTTGGCAACGAGGTCACACGATTCAAGGTCGGCGATCGCGTCTGGTATGCAGGCGCCATCAACCGGTCCGGCACCAACGCCGAATACCACCTCGTGGACGCTCGCATCGTCGGCCGTGCGCCCGAATCGATCGGTGCCGCAGCGGCTGCCGCGCTCCCGCTAACCGCCCTCACTGCCCACGAGATGCTCTTCGACCGGCTGCAGGCCGACAACGGCACACCGGGCGGCGCAAACGCGATCGTGATCGTCGGAGGCGCCGGCGGTGTCGGTTCGATCGCCATCCAACTCGCCCGAGCGCTGACCGATCTCGTCGTGATCGCCACGGCGTCTCGTCCCGAGACGATGGCGTGGGTGGCGCAGCTTGGAGCCCACCACGTGATCGATCACCGTCACCCCCTCCCCGACCAGGTCGCCGCACTGGGTGTCGGAGCCCCGGGATTCGTCTTCTCGACGACCCACTCGGCCAGCTACGTCGACCAGATCGCCGAACTGATCGCGCCGCAAGGACGGTTCGGTCTCATCGATGAACTCGAGGGCACCAGCATCGACCCGCTGAAGAGCAAGGCCGTATCGATCCACTGGGAGCTCATGTTCACGCGCTCCCTCTTCGCCACCCCCGATATGGCCCGACAGGGAGCAATACTCGACGAGATCGCCGCCCTCGTCGACGACGGAAGGGTCAAATCGACGGCGACCGAGGTCTTCGGGGCGATAAACGCCCACAACCTCAGACGGGCCCACAGCCTGATCGAGACGAACACGGCCAAAGGCAAGATCGTCCTCGAGGGCTTTGCGATCGACTCGGCCTGACACCAGCTGTTGCTCGGGCGGGTCCCCCTTCTTCTCGGTCATGACGAGTTCGACGGTGAGTCGACCCGGCCCGAGAGGCTTGGCCGAGCGGATGGACACGACGCCGTTTACCGGCTGTCCGAAGGTCACGTACTGGGGGAGCGAGCGAAGACCGGAGAAACGCCGTCGATCTCGTATCAGATCGGCAGGGGCGCACTCTTCGGGGTACGACTCCAGGCGAGGAGAAGCGTCATGACCATTCGCTCATGCGTGTCGACATCGGCCGATCCTCGATGCCGTCCTCCTCGGTCCGTGAGTCGGGGGCCGGGAGCAGCGGTGACAGGTAGGGCGATGCCGCTGCTCCCGGACCTGCGTTCACCGAGGACCTTCATGGCAGTTCAGGAAGCAACGACTTACACTCTCGGCGTGACATCCGATCGATCCGTTGGCGATCTCTTTCGACTCGCCGTCGATGGCGATCAGGGGGCGTGGGCAGAGCTGGTGGAGCGGCTGAGTCCTGCCATCTGGGGCGCCGCTCGCACCTGCGGCCTGAACCGGGCCCAGACCGAGGATGTGTTCGGCACGGTCTGGCTGCGACTGCTCGATCGGGCCGACACCATCCGGGACCCGGAACGGCTCGCCGGGTGGATCTACACCACCGCTCGGCACGAATCGCTGGCGCTGGTGCGGGCCCAGACCCGGCTCAGCAGCGCCGACCGGCTCGACGACATGGCGTCGAACGACGCCGCCCCGGAGACCGAGGTCGAGCGCAACGATGTGATCGATCTGATCTGGGCCGGGCTCAACCAGCTCGACCAGCGGTGCGAGCAGCTGCTCCGCATGGTGACCATGGTCCCGAAGGTGCCCTACAAGGTGATCGCCGAGCACCTCGGGATGCCGGTCGGTTCGATCGGGCCCACCCGCGAGCGGTGCCTGGCCAAGCTCCGGGCCACGCCCAGCGTGATCTCCATCGTCGAGGCCTCGACATGAGCGACCAGCAGCCCGACGGACTCTCCGACGATGAGCTGCTCGATCTGGTCGCCGCCACCTACGAACGGCACGACCCGGTGCCACCGTCGGCTCAGCGGTTCGCCCTGGAGGCGCATCGGCTGGTGTCCTTCGACGCCGAGCTGGCCGAGATCGTGTCCGACTCCCTGGTCGACGCCGGGGCCGATCGATCGTCGGCCACCGTCCGCACCATCGAGTTCACCTTCTCGTCGGGGTCGATCCGCATCGAGTGCGGGTCCGAACTCGTCGGGCTCGTCCAGCCGGCCTCGGACGACCTGCGCCTCCGGCTCGATATGTCATCGGGGGAGCCGGTCGAGGTGGCGGTGAGCGAGGGCGGCTTCTTCACCAGCCCCGCACCGTCGGGCCCGTTCCGCTTCGTGCTGACGGTCGGGAGCGATGTCGTCCGGACGGAGTGGCTCCAGGCCTGAGCACCGTCCGGCCCTCCGGCCGGGTCGGTGGATCGGGCGCGTGGCGGTCCGATCAGGTCGGTGGGGCCGACGCCGAGCGGGCCGCCACCGGGATCAGGCATCGGGCGATGAGCCGAGCGCCGGTGTCGAGGGTGGTGTCGCAACGGACCCGGCGGACGGCGTCGGCCACGTCGCTCACGTCGCCGTCGTGCAGGGTGGCCATCAGATCGACGGTGCTGACCGTGTCGGGGATGGTGCAGGCGGTGCCGATCACCGATGACACCCCGGCCCGCAGCAGACCCTGAGCCAGCCCGAGCGAGGACATGCCGACCTGGGCCGTCGCCGCCGACTCGCACGACGCCAACACCACCACCGACGGCGGTGCGGCCAGCGCGCCCACGTCGTGCAGGGTCAGATCGCCGTCGGTCAGCCGCACGGCGCTGAACATCGGGTTCTCGTCATTGACGAAGCTGTGGGCGGCGATGTGCACCCGGGATGCCCCGTCGATGGCGTCGAGCACGGTGGTCACGGTCGCCCCGTCGGCCGAGACGACGACGGCCTCATCTCCCTGCGCCGCCAGCCGGGCCACCTCGTCCTCGCCGTGACCGAGATCGGGGCCGGCCACGAACACCGGCGGCCCGGTGGCCGGGGTGCGGGCGGTGGCGGCCACGTTGGCCATCAGTAACCACGGGGCCTCCTGGAGGGAGGGGAGCAGTCCGAAGGGGACGCCGGGCATCGTGCCGTCCACGGCCAGGGCGAGGCGTCCGGTGCCGACGAGACGGCCGGGAAACCCCAGCGCCTCGTCCAGTCGGTCGGCCGTGGCCTCCAGATCGCCGAACCCCGACGACAGCGCGGTCCGGGTCCGGAACAGCAGCTCGCGGGTGAGGGCGTCGATGGCGGTCACCTCCCCCAGCCCGGTGGCGGTGACGTCCTCGCCGTGGCGATCGAGGGCCCACACCTGTCCCCGGGTGGTCACGTACCGCCGAAGCGTCGTGTCGCCGGGCAGGTCGTCGGCGGGGTCGTCGGCTCGGTGTTCGGCACCGACGTCACCGGTCGACCCGGCGGCATCGTCGTGCTGTCGGCGGATCCGGGTCGCCAGCTCCCGTCGTCGACGGCGGATGGGGGTCGGATCCCGACCCTCGTTCTCGGCGTCGTCGATGGCCCGACCCAGCGCCCGGTACTCGACGAGCAGCGGCTCCGGAGGTGGAGCCTCCTCGGCCAGCGCCCGGGCGCGCGACACCTGATCGGCGAAGCGCAGGGCCTCGGCCGGCCGCTCGGTGGTGAGCAGCATGGCCAGCCCGATGTCGCTGAAGGCCACGACGTGGCGGGTCAGGGCGTCGTCGAGCTCGCTCGACGAGGTCTGGCTGCGGGCCCGATCGATCAGGGCCAGTCCGGCCTCGGCCGAGGTCAGGGCCTCGTCGGGTCGGTCGGAGGCGGCATGGGCCTCGGCCTCGACCCGGCGGCGTTCCACCTCCTGGGGGAACGAGCCCGCCGCCGTCGCCGCCGCGTCGAGGATGGCGAGGGCGTCGTCGGCCCGGTCGCCGTCGACCAGGGCCCGGGCTTGGAGGAGGAGGGCGTCGAGGTGCCACTCGGGGAGGTCGGCCTCATCCCCGAAGTAGGTGGCGATGGCGGCTGCGGCGTCGGCGACCTCGACCGGGTGACGACCGGCGGCGAGGCCGATCGACAGCTCGGTCAGCGCCGCCCGCCGGGCCCGGTGGTGCTGGCCCTGCTCGGCGAAGGCCTCCTGGGCTCGGGCGATGTGGTCGGCGGCCCGGCGGTAGTCGCCAGTGGCGGCCAGGGCCCGGGCCAGGGTCAGGCGTTGGGCCGCCGCCTCCAACACACTGCCCGCGCCCTCCTGGGCCTGGACGCCCCGGACGGCGAGGTCGATGGCGTCGGTCCGGCAGCCCACGGCGAGCAGGGCCTCGCAGTGATCGGCGAGGAACAACTCGAAGGGAAAGCCGACGTCGGCCAACAGGTCGTTGGAGGTCTCGAACCGGTCGAGGGCCTCGATCGGGCGACCGTCCATCAGCTCGGCCAGGGCGAGGTTGTGCTCGGCGATGGCCACGCCCACGGCATCGCCCTCGGCCTCGAAGATCGACCGGGCCTCCCGCAGGTCCCGCTCGGCGTCGGCCACCTCGCCGAGGCATGCGGCGAGCAGCCCGCGGTTCATCAGCGCATCGCTGGTCCAGCTGGTCGCCTCGTGCTGACGGAACGTCTCCAGCGCCGAAGTGCTCTCGGCCAGCGCGGCTCGGTAGTCCGCCAGAAGGCCCAGAACCCCCGAGCGCTGGAACTGCAGTTCGGCGAGATCGAGGTCATGGAGCTCGGGAACAGCGTCGTTGAGCAACGTCAGCGACTCGTGGACTCGGCCCAGCTGGGCCAACACCGGCGCACTCGTGACGTCGCAGAGGGCCGCCGTTCGACGGTCGCCCATCGCCATCGCCCGCCGCCGACCCTCACGTGCGGTCTCGAGCGATTCCGCCAGGTCGCCGAGGACGTGGTGGGCGACGGCGGCAGCACGCCAGGCTCCGGGGGTGGCGCCGTCTGACGGGCCCGCTCCGTCCTCCTCCAGCACCCGTTCGAGGACCGCTAGCGGATCGCTGTTGGCGAGGGCGATGAGGTCCCGGTCGTCGTCGGTGGTCCCCCCACCATCGCGGTCGGTCACGGAGGCACAGTAGCGTCAAGGTGCGGTAGGTATCAGAAGTTGGTCTCGGTGCTCCATGTCCAGACCATCTGATGAGGAGGGGCAATGGGAAGCGTGGAAAGCACACGGCGGTGGCGGTTTGCCGTCGCACTGCTGGTTTTGGCCTTGGTGGCCATGGCCTGCACCGAGAGCGGCGACGATGGCGCATCGGATGCGACGGAGCCGGCCGACGATGGAGAGCCGACGTGCGTCGAGCGGCTGCTGTTCGACGAGGACGGCCTCGTCGAGTCGGGCGGTGCGGATGACTCGGTGCAGTTCGCCGCATCGTTGTGCGAGCGGCTGGGCGGCTCGGAGGTCGGTGCGCTGCGGGTCGTCGTGTGCGCCGATGGTGCGCCGCAACTCGTCGACGGGGAGACCGGAGAGCTGTTGTTCTGGTCCCACCGGATCTTCCGCTTCCATCCGGCGGATGCGATCGAACCGGTCGGGCCCGACGCCTTCGACCCGGCCGACGCGCTCGCCCTCTTCGAGTCCGAGCTCGACGTCGAGGGATGGGATCGGGAACCGTCGATCGTCGTCATCGACGAGGAGGGCGATCACCTCAGGCACGTCGTCGGCGTGATCGAGGCCGTCTTCGCAGCAGCCGGGGCCCAGCCCGCGATCACCGAAGTCGAACTGCCGGCGGGCTTCGCCACCGAGACCGACATCGTCAACGCCCTTCGCCCCTACACCGACGACAGCGACGGCGACGGTCCGCTGCTCGTCAACCTGTCGTTCGGCACCTACACCTGCGACGACGTCCCGCCGCCCGAGCTGGAGCGGGCGCTGACCGACGTGGTGGACAAGAACGAGGAGCGCGGCGTCCACGTCTTCGCCTCCGCCGGGAACGACGAGACCGAGCGGCCGTCGTGGCCCGGGGCGTTCGGGGTGACCCAGGGCCTGCAGGAGCACGTGACCAGTGTCGGCTCGGTGATGACCGACACCTCGACCGACGTGATCCGCAGCTGCTTCTCCAACTACGGCCCCCCGGTGGAGATCTGGATGAAGGGCGAGAAGGTGGCGGTGGGCGACGACCAGTGGAGCGGCACCTCGTTCGCCGCCCCCCAGGCGCTGGCGCTCTACGGCCTCGGCTTCCGGGACGTGCCCTCCGGTGCCGGGCCGCTCAAGCCGACGGTCGACCCCACGGCCCTGACCATCACCTGGAAGGTCGGCAGCCGGAGCTTCAGCGCCACGTCGTTCTGCCCGTCGGGTGACTACGAGCCGTCGCTGCCCGACCTCGACTACTCGTAGACCACGTGGCCCGTCGGGGGTGGCCGGTCATCGCAGGCCGGCCACCCCCGGGGTCAGATGTCGACGGTGGCGCCGACGAACTCGACGTCGAACGCCTCGCACCAGACGAGTGCGGTGTAGGGACCGGGGGCGAGTTCGGTACCGGCCGGGAGTTCGTAGTTCTGGTCGCCGATGTTGCCCTTGAGATCGCCCAGGGGAATCGTGCCCTCGGGCAGGGAGACCTGATCGGCCCCGGGTACGAGGTAGACGTCGAGGTCGGGGCCGTTCTCGATGTCGAAGTTCTCGAAGCGCAGGACGTAGGTGCCGTCCGGATTCAGGAAGAGGCCGGCGTCGCCGGTGCCGTCGTGACCGGCCAGGCCGACGAACTGACCGGCGCCGAGCAGAACGGGCCCCGCCGGCTCGGTCGTGGTGGTGGTCGGCTCCTCCTCGGCTGCGGCGTCGGCGCCGTCGATGGTGGCCGTCGAGCCGTCCTCGTCGGCTGCGGTGGCGTCCGCCGCCTCGGTCGTGCTCGGGGCCGGGGTCGACTGGTCGGTGATGGTCACGGCGAACTCCTCGTCGACCACGTCGTCGATGAAGTACGGCGAGATCAGCCACCAGTTGACGGCGGCGAAGGGCACCGCCAGGACGACGATACGGATGATCGGCGGCACCCGGAACCACAACATCGCCACGAAGATCAACGCCGCCAGGAGCGTGCCACCGAAGGTGAAGATCAGTGTGTTGGCGTTCTCGAAGGGGGCCTCGAGCACGTTGGGCTCGATGATCACCAGCACCACGGCGGCCACGGCCACCAGGGCGGCGACCACGACCTCGACCCGAGCGACGCGCCCGATCAGTCGGGCGATCAGGCTCGGCTGCTCGTCGGTGGCGGGCTCGGCATCGATGGCCATCGCTAGCCCTCGGGCATCGCCGAGCTGTGATGCTCGATGATCTTCCAGCCGTCGTCGTCCCTCCGGTAGAGGTAGCTGAAGCGGGCGGTGGTGGCGGAGCCGTCGCCGAAGGTGAAGGTGTAGACGCCGGCGTTGCTGGCGAGACCGTCGGCCAACGAGCGGGTGTTGGCCTCGTCGATCACACCCGCCGGGCTCTTGGCCAGAAAGGTGACGAAATAGTCGCGGATCTCGTCGTGGTTGTGCCGCACCTTGTTGGAGACGGTGGGCAACAGGACGGCGTCCTCGGCGTAGAGCTGCGTCACCTGGTCCGGGTCGCCGGTGAGGAGGGCCTTGTTCCAGGTCTCGAACAGACCCTTGATGTCATCGGGTGTCACGGTGTGTTCCTTTGGCGTTGTGGGGCGTCGTGCCGCGGATCAGAGGACGCCGGCCAGCCACTCGCGGGCGTCGACCATCATCTCGATCGTCTGGCTGTGGGCCATGTCGTAGGCGTGATGACGGAGGTCCCAGCCACCGTTGTCGAGCGTGGCGATGACCTCCTTGGGCTGGTCGGGGCCGATGACGATGTCACGGGTGCCCCACTGGAACAGGGCCGGGCGGCCGTCACCGTTCGACAGGTCCAGTTCGAGTTCGGGCGGGCTGGGGAGCCCGCAGCAGATGGCCCAGACGCCGGCGTAGCGGGGGGCGCCGGTCTTCCCGGCGAGCGCGAGGGAGAGGTACCCGCCCTGGCTGAAGCCGCCGACCACACACCGTTCGAGGGGGACACCGGCCTTGTCGGCCTCCTCGGCGATGAAGGACTCGAGCAGGTCGAGCGAGGGCATGAACTGGGAGAGGTTGGACTCGAAGGTCTCGAGATCGATCGTCCACCAACCGGCGCCATCACCGTCGGGCATGTCGATGGGACCACGGGGGGCGATGGCGGTGAATCGCTCATCGGGGTCGACCAGTGGCACGTAGGAGGCGAGGTGGTGCTGCTCGGCGGTGTAGCCGTGCATCAGGAACAGAAGACGGTCGACGCCGTCACGGTCGATCCGGTACTGGGTCAGTGTCATGGACTGAGTCTGGCATCTCGATGCGCCCACCGACACGTCTCCGGTGAAGGTCACCGCCGTCGGCGCAGCCGGTCTGGCGGCGACGGTGTGGGCGCCTCTGTTCTCAGCCGAGACCGACGATGTCAGCCAACTCCGTGCCGGCGTAGCGTTGCCGCAACTCGGCCACCTCGTCGTCGTCAGCACGCAGCCTGGCGATGTCGGCCAGGATGTACGCCTCCCACAGGCCGTGGCCGGCCTCCTGGGCCACGGTCAGCGCCACATCGAGGTGAGCCGATCGGAGCTGGCGGTTGGGGGCCAGCTTCGCCAGGTGGAGATCGACCGGGCCCACGCAGGCCACACCGGCCCCGAGCACGATCGATGAGCGGCCACGCCGCTTGAGCAGGCGACGGGCCTGATCGAGCAGGTCGTGTCGAGGTGAGCGGGCGAGGGCGTCGGCGACGATCGGCAATGCGGTGGACCGCTGAGCGACAGGGCGCACGGTGACGTACTCGGCGATGTTCTCGGCGATTGCCAGAGCCTCCTCCGTCCTACCGGCCGCGAGGTAGACGGGAACGGTTCCGGCCCGATGGTAGAGCGACGCCGCAGGGTCCATGAGCTTGTCGGGCCCGACGACATCGTCGACGACATCCCCGAGCTCGTGCAGCGACCCACCGATCCACAGGTCGATCAGCCGCGCTCCTTGCCGGGCGGCCAGGGCACCGTGAATCCCGGCTCGCTGACCGAAGGCGTACGCTTCTTCCCGAAGCTCTCCCGACTCGGTCAGGTGGCCCCGGCAGAAGGCGTCCATGACGTCGAACTGCTTCCCTTGCCACCGGTAGAGCAGTGGCACCTCGGGTATGTCGTCGACCTTGCTCCGCAAGATCCGCGCATCATCGGATCGGCCCGCTTCGTAGCAGTCGATGGCATGGACCATGTAGTAGTTGGCGAGGCGAGACGGGTCGCCGTGGTGGGCGTCGGTGTCGATCGTGTCGAGGAGGTCGATACGTTCTTCGGGCTCCGTCGTGCACGACATCGTGAATCGTTGCGTGATCACGGCCATGGCCCGTTCGGTCGGACCCTCGGCCAGGTCGATGGCCTCCTGGGCGTACCGGGTCGACCTGTCGAAGTCTCCGGCGATGGCCAGTTGACGGGATCGGTGGCAGGCGAGTTGGAAGGAATCGGTCCTCGTCAGCTTCGTCTTGTCGATCATCGCCAAACGGCTCAACAGCTTGTCGTCACCTTCGATCTCCTCCGCCTCGGGCAGGCCGCTGGTGGCGATGGCCAGCGCGGTGGCATGGTCGTCGACGGTGATGGCCTCGTCGAGCGCTCGACCCCGAACCCTCCCGGCCTCGGTCGGTAGACCCGACAACTCGAGGGCTCGGGCCATGTTCCCTTCGAGCCAAGGTTCGAGCCGTCCCTCTTCCGCCACCAGAACCGCCTGACGAAACACGACCACCGCCTCCCAGTAGGAGCCGACGGCCAGGTGGCGCAGGGCCGACGCCGCCAGGGCGTGGATGGCCTCGTCCCGGGGGAATCGCTCACCGGCTTCGAAGGCGTGCATCGCATGGCGGTGGACGTGATCGGCGCAGCGGCGGGCGGCGCGCTCGTGCCACTCGCTCACCTGTTCGGGGCCGGCGGCCTTGAGCAGGGTCTCGGCCACCAGCGGGTGGCACGTCTCATAGCAGAGGTCGCTCGTCTCCCTGAGGAGCTGGCGGCGCAGCAGCTCGTCGAGCAGCGGCAGGACGCCGTCGGGGCCGAGGCCGGTCAGGGTCTGGAGTTGCCGTAGCTCGATGGTCTGGCCCAAGGCGGCGGCCGCCGCCCCCAAACGGGCCGCCTCACGAGGAAGTGCCTCGACGACACCGGTGATGGGTCGAATTGTGGGCAGGCCGGCGAGCTGGACACCGTCGTCATCCTCGGGAAAGGCGCCGAGAAGAATGGAGGCGACGCCGGCCCGTCCACCCGACAGGTTGTATAGGCGAGCGGCGAGGTCGTGAACGACGGACTCGCTGGCCTCGGGCCACTGCTGGCGGACCATGTCGCGCAGATCCGCGTCCGCCACCGGACCGAGCTCGATCCGCACAGCGGTCAGGGAGTCGGACAGAACCGTGGAAGGCGATGTGGGCGGGGGCCGGTCGGGGTCGTCCGTCATGGCGACCACGAGCACCACCTGTTGGGCCACGTCAGTTGCGGGCAGCTGGCTGAGCATTCGCGCCGTTCCCGAGTCGAGCCGGTGGACGTCGTCGGCGATCACGACCAAAGAACCGAGGCCCGCTCGGTCGCCGAGGCAGTCGATCGCGGTCGCCAACAACAGCGAGCCGACCCCGGCGGAGAGGGGCTGGGCCAATACCGGGCCGACGGCGGCGCGGAAGTCGGGCATCGCCCGCAGCAGAGCGTCGTACGAGCTGTCGGAGCCCTGGGGATCGGGGCGAAGGTAGAGCGAGGGGACGCCCGCTTCGGCTGCGTGGACCGCGAGCTCGGCCAGCAGTCGAGACTTGCCGACGCCCGACACGCCTCGAACCACAGCGTGACCCGAGCCCTTGTTGACCAAGCCGATGAGTCGCTGGAGCTCAGCCCGATGCCCGACGTGATCCCGATTCCGCAGATCGAGGAGGGCCTGCGGCACCGGCGGGCGCATCGACGGCACGTAGGGGAGGAATCGGGCCTCGGCCGTCGGATCGAGCAGCTCGTCTTCAAGCCCGGCAACGTCGGGCGACACCGTGAGGCCCGACTCGGCGAAGTCGTCCATGGCACGGCGCAGCGTCCGAAGCGCTCGTCGTCGGTCTCCGCCAAGCGCCTCAGCCATGACCAGGGTGGCCAGGAGCCGCTCGTTGAACGGCTCCTCGTGGAGATGGCGCCGAAGGTACGTTACAAAGTCGCCCCGGAGCAGCTCGGGACGCTCTTCGGTGACCCGGATCATCAGGGTGTTGCGAGCGTCGTGGAGATCTCGCACTGCGGACTCATGATCGGCGTCGAGCTGCACACCGATGCACGGTTCGACCGGCTCCAACAGGTGGAGCAGCCGGCGGGCAGGTATGTCCTGAAGTGGGGTGTCGGTCGAGGCGAGGTGCAGCAGCGTCCAAGCGTCGACGTCGGCGATGTCGAGATTCAGGCGGACCGTGCCCTTGCCCAAGTCCTCGATGGCGTCGGGGGGTAGATGGGCGCGGAGGCGGGACACCGACATCCGGAACGCCGCACGCACCGTCTCTTCGTCGGCACCGGTGTCGGACGGTCGGGTGGCTTGCCAGGAGACTCCTCCTGTGCGGGCCAGAACCAGAGCCGCCAGGAGCTTCTGCTTGGCCGGACTGAGCGACGCTCGGGACTTGGCCGCGCCGTACCAGACCTTGATCGGCCCCAGCACCGAGACCCGATAGGGGCGATCGGGGGGCGTTGTCGGCGTAGGGCGGCGAACGAGGGACGAGAGCGGCGTTGTCAGGAAGGCCTCCCAGGCAGCCTGCTCGGTCTGCTCCCCGTCGGTGGGCAGCTCAGGCTCGCGGACCAGGTCGGCGAGCGGTGTCTCCAGGAAGTCGTCCCACCACGACGAACCGTTGGCCGTCATCGCTGTGTTCCTTCGTCGTCCGAGCCGGGTAGGTCGGGGTCAGCTCCTGCCGCCAGGTACGCACCGCGGAGTTGGAGCTTGGCGATCGCTCGGTTGAGGTGACTACGGACCGTTTCGCCGTTGCAGTCGTACGTGTCGGCCACCAGCTTGACCGCATCGGCCACGTACCCCTCCGATTTCAGGAGGGCCCGGTAGGCGTCGAGCTGGCGGGGGGACAGTATGTCGTGGGCCAAGGCCGTGAGCTCATCGATCATGATGAGGTGGACGCAGCGGCGTTCCGTGTCCTCGGGGTCGGCGGTGTCGGGCGACTCGGTCATGGCGATCGGTGGGGGCTGTCCGTTCTCCCAGCGCCAGAAGGAGATGGCTCGGTTTCTGGCCACGTGACGAATCCAGGCCTCGGGCTTGTGTGGAGGTGGATTCTGGGAGCAGTAGGCGATCATCACCTCCTGGGCCACGTCATCCGGACGCGTCGCTCCGGTCTTCTCCGCCACGTTGAAGGCGAGCGCTCGAAGGCGGGCGAGCAGGGTGCCGACCTCGTAGTCGTTCGGTTGCTCATTGTCGGGATCGTCGGGTGTCACCACGTCGACACCTGTTCCCTGCGGTGAGATCGAGCGGTTGCCGGGAGGCCATGCCCACCATCGGCGGCTGCAGCCGACGGGTAGGCGATTCGGTCGGGAGACGGGGACTGTGACGCCATAGCAATACAGACGCTCTCGGTACGGAAAAACCAGACAGGTGCCGCCCACTTTCCCAGACGAATGGAGGGCTGTCGTCGGCTTCTCGGATCACCGCTTCATTGACGACGGGGTTGCTCCGATACAGCGGGGGTGGCCACGCATGACGAATACGGCGACTTCCCGAACTGGGGCCTGCGACTGCTCGTCGGCTTCGGTGTCGGTGTGGGCGCCACCGTGGCGGTGCTTCGCCTAGCCTTCGGCGGGGCCGCCACTGCCATGGCTCTGGTCGATGTCGCAGGGTCGGTGATGGCGGAGGTCACCGCCGAGGTCGAGGTCGATCTGGCCGCCGAGGAGGCGCTCGACGAGGGGGATGAGGACGACCCGTCACCGCAGGGGGTCTACGAGGCGCCCGCCGCCGCAACCGCCTTCGTCGGTGAGGATGTGGCCCCGTTGGTGGCGTTCGATCCCGCCTACTGCGACGCCCTGTCGGACCTGTGGCGCAGCGCGCTCAGCATCATGTTGGCGGCACCGGCCCAGGGCGACTGGCCGTCGTTCCCCGATGACATGGCGGCGTTGGCCGCCTCGATCGACGGCGTGGCCGCCACCGCCCCGACCGAGCACCGGGGCTTGCTGACCAACGCAGCCGAGTCCTACCGTGCGCTGGGCGACGTGCCGTGGGAGCAGGCTCGCTTCGGGCCGCTCTTCAATGGCGACCAGACCCTCGGGTTCCCGACCGACGCCTACTTCGAACACGTCTGCATGCATCGAGCCGACACCTACGGCTGAGGATCAGTCCGCCGCGCCCGGTCGCTCAGGACTGAGGGCCAAGGCGTCCCATCGGGGAGATGCGGAGGGATCTAGCCGAGAAACGCAGCCATTTCTTGGTGGAGCTGACGGGATTCGAACCCGTGACCCCCTGCTTGCAAAGGGGGCGGAAGGGCGCTTGCGGATGCTCTGGGCCGCTAAATCAATGTGCCTTGACGCTCCTGCGTGCCACTGAGTGCTCGGTGTGTGCGGGGAGCCTGGCAATCGTTGCGGCAATCGCTGCAAGGTTCCGCTGCGCTGCCTGCGCCTGGGACAGACTCAGCCGTCGAACCGTGCAAGTCCCAAGTAAGCCTGGACGTGTAGCAACAGGCATGCGGACGAAACTCCTACCGACCAGACCGCATTTCCAAGCGCGTGTGCGCCAAGGTGGTAGCCGATGAGGACGGCGATCGCACCACCGACTAGCGAGTTGGGAATAACGATGAGAAGCGTCCAGCAGAAGGAACCAGAGAGCAGCTCGCCGTACCGAGCTGACTGCCCGAACGTCAGCCGCTTGTTGCTGAAATGCACCGTGGACCGAAGCTGAATTTCGCTTGTCTCCTCGGTCAGCAACATTACGTCCAGTATGCGGTTGGCTATGACGTACCGCTCGAGTTGTACTCGCCGAAGTCGGGCCACCACTACGGTCATCAGCAAGCCCACGACCAGTACAAGTCCGCCGATTGCTGAGAGCACGACCTCGTTGCTAACTGGTCCAGTAACTGATGCTGTGGGGTCTAGGAGCCTGCCGGCGAGTAGGACTAGGCCGCCGATCACCGTTAGGTAGAAGCTGGTAAGTACGTTTCTTACCCCATCAACGTGGTTAGCTAGTTCATAGCCATTCTGGTACTCGGCTATCAGAAGGTCCGCTTGCTCGGGCCTCAACTTAGGCGCCCTCCTGGTAGCAGCTGTATCGAAACATGCTTGTGGGCGTATGTGACTGTAGTGTGCTCGTATGGCCAATGTGTCGATTGGGGCGGCTTCACCAGTCTTTGGTGAACTTCGAGGATCGGGGCCACTCCGGGTTTTGCTCGTCGGGCTGTACTCGGGCCAGTACCCGGCGGTGGGCGAGACCCACGGGCTGTCAGTGGTGGCCGGTGCGATTGAGCAGCTCGGACCAGAATTGGTCGAGTCTGTGGAGGTGTGCGATCTCGTGGCGACTGCGAGTGAGCGTGTCGACCAAGTGGTCTCGTCTATCCGGGATACCCAGCCACACGTCTTAGGGCTCGCAATCAACTACGGAACGTTCTCGGTCTTTGAGCGATCGGTGTCTGAGCTGAGGGCGGAGCTTGGTTCCGGCAGTGCACTACTCCTTGGGGGAGCTCTTGCAACGTACCTGTCTGAGGATCTTCTTCAGATTGAACCGTCGGCAATGGTAGTACGTGGCGAGGGTGATGTCGCTGTGCCAAGACTGTTGGAAGCACTGGTTGGGGCGGGGAACTACTCGATGGTTCCCAATCTCAGCTTCGTAAGTGCCGATGGCTCAGTTCATAACGGCCCTCGAGAACTTGTCGAACCGGATCAGATTGCGAGTCCGTCTCGACGGCATCTCCGACCGTTTGCGCAAGGTGGCTACCAGATCTTCGCAGAGTCCAGTCGCGCATGTTCCTGGGCTGTTTGCACGTTCTGTCTGCGCGGACTCACTGACGTCGATGGGAACTCTGGTGAGTACCGCAGAAGACACGCCGACTCGATCCTGCGAGATTTGGACTCACTGGCAGAGCTCGGGGTCGATGCACTGACTTTCAGCGACGAGGACTTCCTCGGCGGTGGCTTGTCCTCGGTAGAAGACATGGTTGGGGTGATAGGCCCCGCTCTCCGAGAACGGGGTATCGCCTTCGACGTCAGCGCTACGATCCGGTCGATATTCGACAGCGATGACGACCGCAACTCGCGAGATCGCAAGTCTGCGCTCCTTTCTCAGCTGGCCGAGTTCGGTCTTCGCAAAGTGTTCCTCGGGATCGAGTCAGGCTCTAGGACTCAGCTTCGCCGCTATGCGAAGGGACACAGCGCCACCGAGGCAGCGGCAGCATCACATAGAGTCATCGATTCTGGCATCGCGCTTGAGTTGGGATGGATCATGTTCGATCCCCTGTGTAGCCCCGATGAGATAGTCGAGAACGCTTCCTTTCTTGCTGACAATGAGCTCGTCCCGTACGTGTCCTCGCTAACTGCCGAGCTGCGAGTCCAGAGGGGCTCGTCCTACTTGCGATTGTTGGAGAATGAGGAGCGGCGCACTGGGGCTCGGCTGTACGAGCGTGATCTGAATCGGGACACCCTTAGCTACCCCGTGGTCTATCGAGACCCACTTGTGGCCGAGCTTGTGGAAGCGAGCCAGCGGCACCAGCGGGCCGCCTACACGATCGCATACCCGGTGAAAAACATGACTCGATACGGGAGGAGCCTGCTTGGGGACGGTCATGAGGGCGTCGTGGAGGCGCTTCAGCAGTATCGCCGAGATCTTCTGCAAGCGATCCTCGGTTCACTGGGCGCTGGCTCTCGCGTGGCCGCTGAGTTCGACCGTCAGGCTGAACTCGCATTAGGCGATCTCGCTGATTCGTTCCTGGCCGCTGTGGCGAGCCTAGAACTTGACGCCCTGCCACCGGTCCTTCGAGACACGGTCGAATCGGCGACGAGCTATCGTAGAGGCGGTCCCTGAGGCAGGAGGTCTCGAGTGAGTACAGACCGTAGTGCTGAGCTAGGTGAGCGTCTAGCGGAATGCATGGCAGAGCTGCACAGTCTGAGCAAGCTTCCACGTACAGGCTGGCTGCTTGCCGGTGTGGAGAACGCAGAGACGGTAGCTATTCATTGCTACGAGACTGCCATCTTCGCATACTTGCTTAGTAGGCAGATGGACGAAGAGGTAGACATTGGAAAAGTGCTTCTCATGGCGCTATTCCACGAAGTCGGAGAGACTCGACTTGCAGATCTCCCTCGCCGTGCCGCTCCTTACATCAAAGAGGCGAAGAATGATGCTGAGGAGAGAATTGCGGCTGACGTTCTTGATGGGCTTGCTGATGATTTGCCTGAAATTCTCCACGAGTTTCATGAGCGCAAGACACTCGAGGCACGGTTGGCTGAGGCAGCGGAGGAGCTGCAAATCATCTTCGCTGCCGCCATGTACGCCAAGGAGAGTAACGGCGATATGAGCGAGTACCGCCGAGACGCGGCCAAGTACGATTCCTACGGAATCGAGTCGGCAGAGGCGGTAGGCGCAGTGGTTAGAGACAGAATCGAGTCCTATACATCAGGCAAGCCCTACTGGGAGATAGGGTACCGGCGGCGCGCCTGAGCGCTCTGGCTCAGAACGACTGTGGAGGGAGAGACTCCGATAGGAGGGTGGCGCCGGCTTGCTGAGCGCGTAGAGCAGCGCGATGCTGTCTTCGTTGTAGGAGCTGGAGCCTCGGTGGCCGTTACCGGCGGCGACCAGCGGGCGAGCTGGGCCGGACTCTTGGCTTGGACGCTGGACTGGTGCTCTGAGAACGATGTGCGCCTGCTCGGTGATAGTGCGCTTGAACGTCTCGCAGCCGACATCGGCGCGGGCGACCTATTGTCTGCGGCAGACAAAGTGCATCGTGCTCTCACGGCTTCTGGTGAGCCTGTGTTTCGCCGTTGGCTTAAGGACGCTTTCGGAGACCTCGAGGTAGTTGACGACAGCCTTCCTGAAGCCTTGCGGGAAGTTGGTCTTCCGATTCTGACCACCAACTATGACGGATTGCTTGAGCGCGCCCTAGGCTTGCAGTCGACAACCTGGCTTAATCCGGCCGGGTTCCAAAGACTTCTCCGCGACCCGGTCCCCGCAATGGTGGCTCATTTGCATGGACACTGGCTTGAACCAGAGTCAATTGTATTGGGCATGATCTCCTATGGTCGGGTCGTCCAAGCAGCACATATTCAAGAGATGCTGAAAGCGGTCTTGAATCTGAGGTCGATTGTGTTCGTGGGCTACGGCGGTGGTTTTGATGACCCGAACTTTGATGGGCTGCTATCGTATCTAAGGTCCGAGGTTGTTCCAGGGGACTATGAGCATTTCAGGCTGGTTCGCGAGGCGGAGTATGAGGTGGTCCGTGATTTCCATTCATCGGAGCCGAATCTCACTGTCCTCTCATACGGATCAGAATACTCCCTTCTTCCGGATGCAATACGGGGCTTGCTTGATGAGTCTCAGTATGTGAGTCGAAATCCCGAACCTCAGATTCCGACTTCTGACGTCCTCTCACTGCCCCTTCTGGGCACCGGCTATGCACTTGGTCCGACCTTCGATCTGATCTGGCCCGATCTCGTGATCGATCCGCCTGTGAAGCGATGGCATCACTATCCAGAGATCGTCTCACTATCTGAGTTCAACGAAAGGTCCTCAGGTGCGATGACTCTCGTTATCGGCGGTGCTGGCTCCGGTAAGTCCACTGCATTGCGGATGAGGTATATGGAACTCGTCAATGGTGGCGATCAACTTGGTGCAGTCCACTACCTGAGTGCCGACGAGTTCGTTGCACTCGACTTTCCCGTCGGAGGCCGGGGGCATGGTGAAGTTGTGCTTGTCGATGGACTCGACGAGCTCGGTGATTCTGGGCTAGCCAAGGCTCTGCAGAACCTCGACCGCTGGAATGGTGGGGCTTGGGTATCGGCCCGTACTCACCTGGTTACGTCCTCGACCTTGTTCAATCAGTTCGTCGAGGACGAGGCGAGCGAAGTTGTCGAGATGTTGCCTTGGCGTGATGGCGAGGTGCGACTCTACGTTGAGCGCTTTGCACAGCGTCAAGATAGCCCAGATGCGAGAGCTCGAATCGAACGGCTAGTAGGAACGCTTGCTCACAACGAGTTGCTCTCAAGCCCGCTGCTGCTGTTTCTATCAATCTACCTCGTGTCAGGCGACACGAAGGGAAGGACAGTTCCATCCAACAAGTACGAGTTGTACCACGAGTTTTATCGGGCTTGGCTTGAGCGTGAAGTGCGGCGTGGTACGAGCAACCAGCGATTGGTGCCTAGTGTAGTCGCCGGTCACGCGTTTCTGGGTCGCCAGATCTACCGGCGTCGCCTCGCTGGTATGCGGAGCGCCGCTCTACTATCCGACCTGCTTCTCGGGTCTGGGCTCGACACCGAAGAGCTGCTTACTCAGAGCTCGTTTACACAGTTGCTTGGGCTGCAGGACGGACCAACGGGCGTCGAATGTAGTGGGTTTCGCCACGAAACTTTCGGTGAGTTTCTGGTTGCGCAGAGGACTATCGATAGTCTTACCGCCGGCCCCGATGCACTGCGGGATTGGTTAGATGTGGCGTTCAATGATGACATCAACTCCTTTGTGCGAAGTGGATTCGCTCTTATCGACGTCGACGAACGGCTGCGAATGTCGGACTCTCTTGCGGATGCTTATGGTTCGCTTCTGCTGTCGGATGAGTCGAATGCGTCCGAGAAGCGGGAGATCCTACTCTATTACGCAGGTCGTCTGGAGCTTCCGGAGTGCCCAGAGATCCTCGTTGAGGGCTATTTCGGCGAGACCGCCTTCGTATTGAGGAGGGCGGCGGCCCTCGGATCGATACTTCATGGTCGCGATGACATCAACTTGGACTTCGTTTCTCAGCTAGTGGAGGACGAGCAAGACTCTGCGAAAAATCGCGCGATTCAGCTCGTCTACTTTGGTGATCAGGGAGGGGACATTTTTGACTCCGAGGACACACTTGGCAGTTGGGACCGGACCAGGACGGCGATCTTTGACCGGTTGAAGGAGCAGAGTACGAGGGCTAGGCGCCTACGCGACTGGGATCTGGCGACACTGGTGTCACTTGCCGGCTCTAGGCCGGATACCGAGTTCTCTGAGGCTGAGACAGAGTTGCTGGCGGGTCTTGCGATCGACCAGGCAGGCCGGATCCCGTCTCTCGACGCTGCACTCGCAGACATGCTCGGGCGTCAAGCAAGCAGCTGAGGTAGCTTGCTGAGGCGACGGGGTGGTTGGCCCTCGGTGGGTGTTGAGAATGCTCCCGCTTGGTGGTCCCGCGTAGCGGTGAGGAGAAAGTCCGGCAGGTCTTCGTCGGTCGAGGAAGGCGGCGTCGTCCTAGATGGGCTCGAACCAGAGTGGTGAGCGGTCGGCGGGGTCTCCGTTGTAGTTGAAGAGGAGTTCTTCGCCGCTGGCGATCTGTCGTAGGGCGATGATGTCGATCGTTTCTAGCTGCTCGTTCTTGACGTAGCGGACGTTGGGTTCGAAGGAATGGTTGTAGAGCGACCCGTTTCCGAGCGCTAGGGCGCCTTGTCCGTCGGTCCACTCGTAGTAGAAATCGTAGATGCTGGTCTTGTCGAGGTCGGGGCGTTCGTCGCTGGCGATGAGGAGGACTTCGCACCGTTCGATGAGGTCGCCTTCGTCGAAGTCTGTGCAGGCGAAGACGCCTCGTCCTTCGACGATGGTTGATGGCCGGATCTCTGATCCGTTGTTGACGGCGACGGCTCTAGGGGTTTCCTGGCGACGGTGATCCAATCCCATGCCTCCTTCTCGCCAGGGTAGAAGCCGTAGTTGAAGCTCCTGGTCACTTCCCACGGATAGTAGAACTCGGTCGGCCCGTCGGTCAGGTCTAGGTCGACGCCTGCGAGCTCGCGGCGGATGGTCTCTCGTGAGTGGAAGTACTGCCGGGTCACGCCGTCATCTGCGTAGGAGGCTGTCAGCTCGTCGGGTTGGCGGAGGTGGTCGAAGGCGTGGCCGACTCTTCGGGCGTACTCGCCTCCGCCGTGTTCGTCGGCTTCCGCCACGCGGAGGCGTCGAAGGTTCGTGATCGCTTCGTAGGAGGGGAGCATGAGAACGGCGATGCCTCCCGGTTTGAGGACTCGTTCGATCTCGGCCAGCGACTGGACGTTGTCCTCTCTGGACTCCATGAGGATCGAGTTGATCGCTAGGACGATGTCGACTGATCCGTCCCGGATGGCCAGCTGGCGCATGTCGCCGTTCACTAGAGCGGGCGAGTAGTCAGATGCCTTCGACGCTGACTGGAGGGCCTGAGCGTTGACGTCGACCGCGATCGTCTGGTCGGTGCACGCCTCCAGCGTTGGGAACGCAGTACCGATGCCGCAGCCGAGGTCGACCACGAGCGGGTTCGGCTTGCGGATGTGCGTTGTCAGCAGGAAGTGAAGGATCGGCTCGAAGCGTCGTTCGCTTGGGATTCTCGGATCGAATGGGCTGAGGAACGTGTGGAAGTATCGGTCGAGCAGCTCGTCCCAGGTCGCGAGGCCGTCGACGCTTGGAACGGGTCGATGAATCGTCAGCCTGACGTCGGATGCCTCGATCTCGTCAATGAGCCTCCAGAACTTCCGATCGGTGAACAGCTGGGCGTTCCCGTGGAGCCACTGCCCGTGGTAAGCGACCATCCACTCGACCGCCAAGCGCTGGTCGAGTGAAAGCCGGCGCCCGGAGTCGACCAGCTGGTAACACGCCGTCCAGGCCTGGATGCAGAACGAGTCGTAGCGAAGCCGCTGGGCCCAGTCGAACTCGGCGAGGTAGTTCTCTGTCTTGCTGATGTCGGAGAACTCCGGGTGACCCTCGACACCGTCCATAACCTTCCGCCACACCGAATCGAGATAGTGCTCTCGGTCCTGGCGGATCGACAGGCGCTCGATCGAAACCGACACCCCGAGGGCGACCAGGGCGATGACGATGCTGACTATCTCCACAGGGCGGCGACTCCTGGACCGGTCCAGATCCCGCAACACTAGACGTCCACATCAGAGCATGTCAGCCGTTCTAGCACCTGGTAGCCGCTCTACGTGGTGGCAACTCTGCGCGGAGTAGTAGTTCACCGATTTTCCTTGAAATCGCTAATAGGGCGATTAAGGATGATTGGCCTACACACCTCGTCCCCGGAAGGGTGGGAAGCGAAAATCACACAGTCGGGTGCTTCCGACGATCAGGAGGGAGACTCTTGGCCGTCGGCCGTTTCTAGACCGTCCGTACGTGAACTGCGCTACATCGACTACGCGCTAGGCCTGCGATCTGCCGACGTTCGGCAACTGTCCAAGCAGACTGACGCCGTTAGCTCGAAGCATCGCCGTCTTGGCGATTTTCCAGATGGGCCAGCCGATCACTGATGGAAGCAATTTCATCACCGATCGAGTCCAGCCGCGAGAGGATCTGCTGAAACCATGGCGACCCCTCGGGCCTTGAGGCCTCGAAGTCCTCCACCCTCGCCTCCGGGCGCACAAACGTGCCCTGGCGCTTGACGCTGTAGACGAGTCCCTTGTCCTTCAGGATTCGCATTGCGTTCTGCACGGTGTTCGGCGCGACCCCGTACTCCTTGCTCAGCTCGCCGACAGATGGGAGCTGATCGCCAGGGGTGAACTCGCCAGACAAGAACCCGAGCATGAGATCGTCGGCAATGCGCTCTGACGGCTGCCGGTGGTCTTGCATCTCGGACTCCATGCTGCTCTCGATGCTAGCTGAGCAGCGTGAACACGAAAGTCACGAAACTCACCGACTGGAGGTTGCAGCCGTACAACAGTTGGTATAACATAGTTGACATAGGCGGTCGACGCCGGGAGTTGCCGCTCCCGGGTCAACCTGGCCGCCGACCCCTGACGTAACCAGGAGTCTTGCGACGTGCGATCCATCGTAGATACCAGCTGCCCGGTTCGTGGGTGTGGGGGTTCTGGGTTGCGTCATCCCGTGTGATGACAACCAAAGGAATGAACCTGTGAATCTGTTGATGACTCCCGAGGAGTTCAACGACCTGGGCCTGTTGTGCCAGGGATCGGCCGACCCGGTCCGGAAGTACAACGAGGACCTGGCGCCTGAGGACCGCAAGCAGAAGCTCAACCCGGACAACGTGCCGTTGTGGTCGATCGAGTGCTCGGTCAAGGACGGCGGCACCACCATTTTCAACGTGCAGATGGCCTCCACTGTTGAGCCGGAGGTGTCGCCGGGCCTGATCCGCTTCGGTGGCCTGACGGCGTCGACCTACCCGGATGGTCGGCGCAACGTCGTTACCTTCCGGGCCGACACCTTCACCCAGGAGTCGGCCCCGTCGGTCAAGCGCACCGCTCCCCCGGTCCCTGCTGGGTCGGCCGCCTGATCCCCTCCCCTGGTGACGGGGCACGACCTCACGGCTTCTTGGCACAGCGGCCAAGAGTCTGCGTGGTGGGGTTGTGTCCCTGATCCGGGTGGTGCTGCGATGACCGCTCCCGCTCCTGACACCCTCTCGGTGGACACCCGTCCATCTCCTACGCCTCTGCTGGCTCGTATCGGTGGTGCTGATGCTGTGGCTGTTGGCTTGGCTGACTCCGAGCGTGAACACCTCTCCCAGTCCGGCGCCTATGTCCTGCTTGCCACCGCCCTCGCCTTCGTCTCCGGGCTGGTGCTCTCCTCCTTCGTCCTCGACCGGCCCCGCCTCTGGCTCGTCGCTCCCGTGGCCGCCTCGATCCTGGCCGCTGCGGTGTTCCTCATGGACCGCTCCCTGGTGACCGCCAACATCGACCGCTCCCGACCCGTGGCCGGCGCCATCGTGCTCGGGCCCCGCGTCGTGTTCTCGCTCTGCATGGCCTTCCTCGTCTCCGAACCCCTGCTGTCGGTGGTGTTCGCACACGAGATCGAATCCCAGATGACCGCGGATGCCCGTGCCGATATCGACGCCCGAACCATCGACATCAACACCGCCCTGACCGTCGAGTTGGACCGCATCAACGAACGCACCGCCGAACTCACCACCCCCAACCCGCAACTGTCCGCCGCCCGCCAGGCCGTCACCGACGCCGACCAAGCCGCCACCGACGCCCGAGCCGACGAAGCCGCTTTGCGGGAACAGCTCCGCAACGAACGAGCCGGGGTCACTATCAACGGCTCAACCGGCACCCCCGGCGACGGGCCCGTGACCGAGGCCCTAGAGGCAGAGATCGCCTTCGCCGAGATCACCACCACCCAAACCGCCGCCGACCTCGAAGCCGCCCGGGCCCGCCTCACCACCCTCGAAACCGCCAACACCGCCGCTGCGGCTGCTGCTGCGCCCGAGCTGGCCACCCTCGACGAACGCCGGGCCGCGATCGAAGCCGAACGCACCAACGCCCTAGTGGTGGCTGAGGCAGAAGCTTTCGCTGACCGGGGCCTCCTCGCCCGCCTCGCCGCACTCGAACACCTCGCCACTTCCTCGCCGCTCATGGGGGTGTTCGTGTGGGCGCTTCGCCTTGTGCTCCTCCTGATCGACCTCGGACCACTCGTGCACAAGCTCGCCGCCATCTCCCATGGCCCGAGCACGTATGCCGAAGCGGTCGAGCTGCGCCGTGAACTGGAACGCCACCGCCTGGCCGAACTCCGCAAGCGCCGCATGTCCGTCGTCGGGCTCCGCACCCTCACCGGCGCCCCCGCCCCCGGTCCTCTGCCCGAGGCGGCTGGCTCTACCGACCGGCCCGACTATCCCGAGCCGACCGACCACGGCCTACCCGGCTTCGATGAATTCAAGGGCGCTGGGAACGGCAGGGCTGCTGTCGCTGAGCTGGCCGCCCGCAAAGAACACGCCCGCCTGAACGGCGCTGAGCCTGCCCGATTCACGGCCCTGCCGCTGCCGGGCTTGGGGACCCTATGAGCGACCGACCGACCATCGACGTCGCCCTAGCGGTCCGCTCCGTGGCCGAGGGCATGCCCATCGGTGACGTGCTGGACCTGGTCCGCCCCGGCGACCGTGACGAAGTCCTCGTGCTGCTCCTCGTGCGCTCCACCTCCCTGGCAAAAACCCGGGCGGTGTGCGCCCACCTGCGCCCTGGGGAACGCTCCCGCATCCTCGAAACCGCTGACCGGCGACGAACTGCGGCCGAAGCAGCGGAACGCCGTTCCACCTGGGAAAACGCACCCCTGTTCGATCAGGAGGTGCCCTACTAGACCCACCCCCCCGCTAGCTGCCCCATCCCTCTACCTGTCCGGTTTGGGGTAGCACGAAGCCCACCCCCAACCCCCGACTCTCCGGGGCCATGGGGTGGAGAGGACCGCCCGCCCGCACCGAGTGCCTGGCCGCCGGTTCACACCAACCCACCAACCCCCGAACCGCATCGGGTTCTAGGCCGTCCACGGGTGGCCAGGGGGTGGGTTTCGTGCTGCCTCAAACACCCCCACCTACCCCGGAAATCACCTTCCCGAAAGGACCCACTGTTATGGCTACGCCTCGTCGCTGGCCCAACCGAATCTCTGGCATCTGGTGTGCCGAGTGCTGGAGCTTCTGGCCCCACCTCCGCCCCGGCGAGCCCTGCCCCGATGGCTGCTGCGCCCCAACCCATCCCGAGGTCGAAACCGTCGAGGGGGTGCGCATATGAGCCGCCTCGCCTCGATCCGTTCCGGGCGCATGTTCCACCAGGAACTGGCCAGCTGGCATCAGGGTCGTACCGGGTCCGATGTCGTCACCACCGCCATGGCCAACTACCTGGCCGCAACCGGCCAGATGAGCGAGCGCGATGCCGCCCGTGTCTCGTCTGGTCGCATGTCGGAAGAGGGCCGCAATCAGGTCTTCAACCGGGCCTCGATGGGCCGCACCCTCAACTCGGTCTCCTCTGGTCGCCCGCCGATGTTCATCGAGAAAGCGGCCGGGTTCGGGTCCTATGCCCTCGGCAACACCGAGAACCAGGCCCTCGACTCGACCAACACCCACGCCGACGCCAACTCGCTCGGTGAGTCGAACCTCACTGGCTCCTCCCTCGGGGGGTCCGGGCTGTGATCCGCCCCATCAACTACCTCATCGCTCGCCGCTGGGAACGTGAATCCGGGTTCGGGTCGGACAACTCCGACTACCCCCGCATCACCGCCACCGAGGCGGCCCAGCTGTTCCCGAACGGCTCCGACGCCGCTGTCGGCCTCGTCCACCACACCGAACGCGGTAGGGCTGTGCGCCACTACCGCCGCAATGGGGGTGGTGGGTCGTGAGCAGCCTCAACGCCTCCGACCTCGGAACAGGCTCCGGGCTCGACAACGGCACCAGCCTCGACACCGGCGCCGACCTCGACGGCCAACAGACGCTCCCAACGGGCGGTGGGGTGCAGGTTCCAGGCCAACAGCGCCTCGGGATCTCCCCTTCGTATCTGGACGCGGTCAACGACGCGACCCGCTCCCGCTTCGGCGTCATCGACCAGGTGCCGGCCACCGACACCAACCCCGTCTACCGCTACCGCGACGGCAAAGCCGCCCTCTACCGAGTCCCCGCCGACGGCGACCAGGTAGCGGCGGTCAAGGGCCTCATGCGACGGGGGCTGATCAAGTGAGTGGCCTCGCTCCTATCTGGGCCCCGGCCCGACTCACCCACCTCGAAGACGTCGACTACGACACCGCCCTCTTGGTGGAAGCCATCGGCGATCAGGTCGCCAACGGGGCCGACCCCGACGAGATCCTGCGCTCGATCGACGCCCTCGGCAACCGTCTCGACATCCTCGCTTTCCACTACGGGCGGCCCTGATGCTCACCCCTGCTCAGCCTTCGGGCTTCTCACCGATCGGTCCCGGCCAAGAAGCCGACATCAAGGCCGTCAAACGCCTGAACCGTGCGATCAAACTCGCCCGCTTCACCGCCCTGTCCGCTCGGGTGCTGTGGGCCTTCGCTCGGTACTACCCGGCCGCTCTCGCCGCTGCGGTCCTCACTGCTGTGCTGCTCGCCCTGGTGCTCCCGGTGCTGCTGCCTCTCGTGGTGGTGGTGCTGTTCGGGGCGGTGGCCTTGCAGGTCCGGTACGAGGGTTCGCGGGCTCGCCTGGATGTGGCGGCGGCGGTGGTGCTGGTGGCGGTGTTCCGGTGGCGGTGGGCCTCCCAGATGCAACGGGCCGAACTGGACCGCCTCATCCGAGGCCGTCAACGAGTCCCCCGCATCACCTCATGTGACGTCCAGACGGTGACGTGGCGGTGGGGTGTGGTCCCGTCGGTGCAGCGGATGGATATCGAGAGCCAACCCTTGGACACGAACAAGCCCGAGGAGTGGCCCGAGATCGCGCGCCGTATCCAAACCCGCTACGGGTTCGCCGCTCACTCCTACCGGCCCCACGGTGAAACCCGGTTCCGGGTCGCCTACGCCAATCAAGTCCTCCCCGACTACGCCACGTTCAACCCTGCTACCTGGGTGGCGTGGGCCGAAGCGCACCCGGGGCAGATCAACCTCGGGTACACGGGCAATCTCCACGCTGAGCATCCGTGGATGGTGTGGGAACTCGACGTCTTCCCCCATCTGATGATCAACGGCAAGACCGGTGGCGGGAAGTCCACCCCCCAACGCCTCGCCCAAGCTCACGCCGCCCGCCACGGCGCTGAACAGATCGTGCTGTCCGGCAAACGCTCCGGCGAGTTCGGCTGGCTCAGAGATCGAGGACTCGGGTCGGTGGTGTCGACCCCTCCGGGTTGGGCTGAGGCCTCGACGTATCTGTGGGTCGAGTTCAACCGACGCCAAACCCTCCTCGAAGCCTCGGGCTGTGAGTGGTGGTGGGAACACCCCGACATCGGGCACCGCATCTTCGTCTTCGTCGACGAACTCATGCTCGTCACCGGCGCCGTGGTCAAGGACGACCTGACCGAGTACCGGACCTACACCGCCGCCCGCCTCACCGAGCTGGCCGCCGCCGCCCGCTCGTGCGGAATCCACCTCGTCATGGTCACCCAATACGGGATCGCCCAATCAGCGGGCAACACCGGGTCGCTGATGCGGTTCAACCTCTCGGCCCGCATGGTCGTCGGCCACTCCAACGGCGACGGCCTCAAAGCCGCCTTCGACGAACCCGTCCCCGAGCACCTGGCCAACCACGTCAAAGGCACGATCCTCGGCCGCTGCCTCTACGGCCAGCTCAACCGCCACCACGGGGCGCATGTCACTCCCGGTCAGGTCTGGAACATCACCCAAGACCACGCCCGGGACCTCTCCCCCGCTGAACCGGCGCACCTGCCGATCGCTTTCGACGCCATCGGCGAACAACAGCACCTCGCTGACCTCGAAGACAACCAAACCACCAAACAAAGGAAACGGAGTAGACGATGACCCACCGACTCGGATTCAAAGGCTGGGCCCTGGCCTGGGCAGCGTTCGGGTTCTACGTGCTGATGGTGATCACCAGCCCGACCACCATGATCCCCGCAACGTTCGACTTCATCGGCGGGGTGGTCGGCGCTGCTGACTCAGCCGGTGACTACGTCGGCGACGTGCGCGAAGAACAAGAACGCCTCGACCTCGAAGAACAAGTACGCGCCGACGTCGAAGCGGACGTGCGCCGCGAACTGTGCGCAGAGGGCATCACCGAAGGCTCTGTGTGCGCTGAGGCCCTGACCGAACCCCCCACGGGCGATTCAGAGAACAGCCTCGGGACCTACCACCCCGACAACCTCCTACCCGACCCCGAAACCGTCTGGAACACCCTCCACGACACAGAGAACCACATCGCCGACGAACTCGACGCCGCCGACCTCCGCCCGGAGCACAGCAACCAGGGGGCGGACCGGTGACTGCCGAAGATCAGTTCTTCTTCTACGTGATCGCCCTGTTCATCCTCGGGTCGTTCACCTTCATCGCCATCGCCTCGGCAATCACCCTCGTTCGGATGGTTCGGCGTGCCTTCGCCCGCCCGGTCTGCACCTGCAACCGCTACGCCCTGGACGACCGACGATGACCGCCGTCCTCCAACAGCTCGGCGCCGCTGGTGTCCTCTGCCTCGCCCTGGTCGTCTTCGTCGCCGCCTACGGGGTCGTGCTCCAGTTCCGGCCCGGCGCTAGCTGGTGCAACGACCTGGCCCGGCTCCGCAGCCGCTACACCACCTCCAACGCCGAACCGGCCCTACCGAAGTTCCGACCCATGGCGCACGGGCTGTGGCCGCACTGCTCGTGGGGTCCGAGGGCGTGGCGATGGCCGCTCAACACCACACGGGCCCTCTGCTCGATGCTGTGGGTCATCTCCGTACGGGCCCCCGGGCTCCTCGGGGTGATCATGCGCTTGTCGTGGTACCCGTCCGCTGGTCTCGGGGCTCTGGCTGCCATGGTCCAGGGCGCTGTCCTGATGCTGTTCATCTCCGTTCCCGCTCGGACGGTGCTTTTGGTCCTGGACTCGATCACGGTCCTTCGTGGCGGTGTCCCCGCTTCCGAGCTCCACCGCACCACCACTACGGCGCCGGCCACCAGCCGCACCCGCGGCGACACCCGATCCGACGGCGATTGGGACGCTGCCCTGGTCGACCTGATCGACTCCCAACCGCCCGAGCATGAGCATGGGATCAAGGTCGACCCCGACGGCAAAGCCGCCGACCCTGCAGAGCAACACCGTCTCGATGTCGCCCGCCGCAACGACGAACTCCGTCGTCTGGAACGCATTCTGGACCGCCAGGAACGCTTGAACGGAGGCGACCGGTGACCGCCCGAGCTCGTGCCGCCATACCGCTCGTCGCCGCCAATGCCATCGGCCTCGCCATCGGCGCCCCGCTCGCCCTGGTCCTCGTCCACGGCCAACACTCCGAGACAACGCTGGTCGCCATCGCCGCCGGCCTCCCCACGGCTTTAGGCGTTGCCACCGTCCTGAGTGCGCAGAACCACCGGCCTGTCCACGATCGCCCCGCGGCGTCGTTCCCTTCGGGAAGCGCAAGGCCGTGCCTTCGCTTCGTACCCGACCCGAACCTGTCGGCACGGAGGGGATGTCCAGGGTTCCGATCCCACGAAGTGGGACATGAAAGTTCCGGCGAAGCGAACCCCGCCAGGGGCGGAAGTTTCCTGCCCGAAGGGTCGGAGCCCTTGACCTCCCCGGAGGCCGACGGAACCACCACCGCCCACGAACCCGCCACCTGCACCCACCCCGGCAACGACCAGGCGCACATCGACCACCCGCAGCCGGCCAACCACGACCACGCCACTCGTGAGCCACGGTCGACAGGGAGCCGCTGACGTGACCCGACCAAACGGCCACCACGGCAACAGCCGCCGCCCCTTCCCTGGCCGGGCGCACCGAGGCCCGAAGGGCCGAATGCGCCCGGCTGCTGGCGTCGGTGCTCGAAATTCACACACCCCCACTCCCACCCTTCCTCACAACGACCTCGAACCCCCGAGCCAAGGGCCGGGCTTGTTCTTAGGCCATAACGTGCCGCACCGGCGCCCACGGCCAGAGGTGGTCCTTCCGGCTTCGGTGCCGAATTGGCCGGAACTGGACGGGGACGTCATCGGGTTCCGACCGGCCGAAGCGTGCCGGGTGGCGGCGTCGTGGTTCCCCCGGGTGCCGAAGGTCGATGTCCGCCACCAGCTTGTTGCCCGAGAGTGGCAGCGGGTGGAGGGTCCCGATGGTCCCAGGTGGATTGACGGCGAAACCGGCGAGGTCGTCACGGCCCCGGATCTGTGCGGCGAGGGCCTTAAACGGTGGCCTGCAGGGGTTCGTGGCTATGCGGATGATCAGGTCCCAACCCCTGGGGTCGGGGTGGTGGACATCTCGCTGGTGATCGCACCGGGATCGGTTCGGGCGAAGGTCGCCAAGCCTTCTCAGGCCGAGCGCCTGCTGGCCGAACTCGACGCCCTCGGCGAAATGGAGGCATTCATGGAACAACAAGCCGAACAGCTCGGCCTCGATCTGGACGCTCTCGACCCGCTTGAAGCAGCCCGCCTCGAGGCAGCCGGCCGCCGCTTCGACCAGGCCGCCGCATCCCGGCTGGCGGCGCTCGAGGAAGGCCGCCCGTGGAACGTCGTCACCGCCTACTCCCGCAAGAGCCGTCAACGCTGCCGCCAGATGGTGGCCGAGACGGACTGGTACACGCCGCTACAACGCGACGACTCGAGGATCGGGATGCTCACCGTCACCTACCCCGGCGACTGGGCCACCTGGGCGCCCGATCCCGACACCTGCACCAAACACCGTCACGCTCTCGAGAAACGGCTACGTCGGGCGCTTGACTACATGCCCTCCTTCATCTGGGTGCGAGAGTTCCAAGGAAGGGGCGCTCCGCACTTTCACATGGCCGGTGTGTTCCCCACCCGCATCGACGGTGAACGCCTCGAGCGGTGGCTGTCCCGCAACTGGTTCGAAGTTGTCGGCTCGGGCAACCCGAAACACTTCGAGGCAGGCACTCGAATCGACTGGTCCAAAGGCGCCGATGCGTCCGATCCGAACCGGATGGCCGCCTACTTCACCGCCTACACCACCGGTGAGAACGGCAAGGAGTACCAGCACCACCCGCCCGAGGGCTGGTCCAACCCGAACGGTTCCGTCGGCCGCCACTGGGGCGCTCGAGGCTGTACTCGTATCCGAGAAGAACTTCGTATCTCCCCGGCCCAGCTCGTCGAGGCTCAACGCTTCCTTCGCCGCTACATCGCTTCGCAGAAACGGACCAAGCGCTACAGCGTCGATCGGCAGGCACGGACCGTGACCCGTCACGCCTCCGGCTGGCTCGCCACCTACACCGATCGGCACGGCCAACCCCAGGCCCGAACCTGCGCCACCGAGTCCGAAGCCTGGAAGTGGCTTGCCACCCAACGACCAGGCGAGGGCAGGCGCCGACGTTCTGTCAATCGGCGTTGGAAGCTCGCCTCTCTTGTCGGCACCGAAGCCGGCTTCACGTTCCTAACCAATGACGGCCCGGCACTCGCACTGGCCGTCGCAACCGCAACAACCCTCAAGGAGGAAACATGGCCCCCCGGCCAACCCCGACCACTTCCCTAGACGACGCCGATGGAGGTGAAACGACGATGACTCTTCAACTTGTCTACACCGTGCAGGAGGCGGCCGAGGTTCTCCGTATTGGGAACAGCACCGCCCGCGAGCGCATTCGCTCGGGCGAGCTGCGCTCCTTCAAGGATGGAACTCGCCGCCTAGTGCTGGGCGAAGATCTCATGGCGTATGTCCGTGCTCGGCGAGAAGCGACACATGCCTAGGCGCTCGTCCGGCGAGGGGACGGTCTACCGGCTTCCCAACGGCCGGTGGGCAGCAATGCTCGAGCTACCTCGAGCCGCCAACGGGAAGCGCCGCCGCCGGTTTCGTCGGGCCCCTACTCAAGCCGAGGCCAAGCGCAAGCTACGTGAGATGCGCCAAGAGCTGGACGCTTCAGGCAACGTCGGACTCACTCGTCGTACCGTGGCGGAGGCGATCGAGGCCTACCGGCGCAACCGGCCACAGTCTGCTCATGACGATTGGGTCCTTGGCGTGGTCGGCGACGGTCTGGGCTCTCGATCGGTAGTCAGGCTGACCGTGCAGGACTGCGACGACTTCCTCAGAGCCGCTGCAGTTGGACTCGAGGGGCGACGGCCCATCGGCAGCGAGCAGCTTGGCAGGCTTCAAAGGGCGCTTGGATCAGTGCTCAGGAACGAGCAGCGCCTTGGCCACTTGGTCCGCAATGTTGCGGAGCTATCCGAGCTTCCAGAGGCCGGGGCGGAAGCTCGGGAGCAAACGGCGCTCACAATCGAGCAACTAGATGTGCTGGCTGATGCAGCTTCTGGCTGGATTCGGACTCTGGTGGAACTGTCGGGACGCAACGGCCTTCGTCCAGCGGAGGCACGGGCGCTCCGTTGGATTGACCTTGATCTCAGAGGGGAGCTGTTGACCGTGAGTGGGCAGATGACCCGAGCCAACCGACGGGGAGCTGTCAAACGGGCTAGCAATGCTGCTCGGACGGTCAACCTCCACCCACTCTCAACCTCGTACTTGACCACCCTTGAGCCATCGCAGAGCGGATTGGTCGTCGTCACAAGGACCGGTAGCTCGCCTGATCGTCACAACGCCGCTCGAGATCTTGCTCGAGCCTGCCGCCGAGCAGGCATCCCAACGGTTACGCCGTATGAGCTGCGTCACTCGGCCATCACTCACCAGGCCGACGCTGGATGGTCTGCGTTTGAGATCGCAGACTGGGCTGGAACGTCGCAGAAGATGATCAGCGACCGCTACCGCCACCGGCTACGGCGAGTATCAAGACTCCAGCCTGGTGCCAGTGACCGGCGGTAGTCCTCGGCCGGAAGATGAATACGCTCAGCTCACGGCGTCCTGAGGCCAAGCGAACGGAGAATATCATTGAATACGACACGGCAAGCGTATGCCGACGAGGTGCCATAGATGCCCGTCTGTCGCGTGCCAATCTTCAGCCAAACGTCGCCCCGCTTGTGGACGACCTCGTAGCCTTGCTGCGAGAGCTCTTGGTATGTGTACGTAAATCGTCTGCTAAATGCACCTCGGCCCGTGTGTGGTCGGTAGTGGATGGCGTTGACACTGAAGTACATGTAGCCGTTCCACAGCTTCAGCCCCCCAACGAGGCTGTCTCGTTCAGGGCCGTCTATGGTTCGCGATTTACGTTGTAGGGGCCCTAGGTCGGGGGCAATGTACGCATTGTCTTGAGATAGGAGAGCCGATGCAATACGGTCCCTCCAGTAAGTCGATTGGCCTGCTGACGCCCGTTCACCGCACGAGGCACAGGCTGTGTATGAGTTGCTGACAGCGTCGTAGGGCATGCGAGCCCAGCTGAGCGCGATACCGACTGGTGTCCGGACTTGACCCATGGTCCTGAACCAATGCGGAGCATTACTTGAACCTAACCTGCGCTTGGTCCGGGTACCTCCACAGCTTGGGCACTCCCAGTTGCTGCTCATCGATGACGTCTCCTGCTGGGCATCCTGATTGTCGCGCAGCCGTGGTGCGGTTTCAAAGCCGCACATTGAGTCTGATCCAGAGACTGCCCATGGGAGACCGCGTGCTACTCCGAAACGGGTGGCACATGCAGTGTTGGTGACCATAACCTCGCGGTCGAGCTAAGGAGCGAGCACAGGTGCGCACATTGAGACTCTCCGGAGAGTTCTGGGATGCAAGCCGCCCAGGCGATGTGGTGAGGGGTCAACTGATTCTCGACGACGGCAGAGTTCGATTCGTGATGGACCCGGGAGAGCGACTTGTTTCGCAACGCGATGACCGGGGTCTGGTGGAACCAGAACCCAAGAAGATCACGATCGGAGACTCAGATCTTGCAGAACGTGTCTATCCGTGGGAGCCGGCGGTTGATCTATCTCAAGCGCCGTGCAAGTCGCCGCTCATCCTGGGAAATGTTGGGGATCAAGAGGTCAGCCTCTTCAATGCGTCTTGGCACCGCCTACCAAAGTGGATCAACTCCGACAGGCCGACTGAAGTGATTGTGGAGAAGGTGGTCCTGGGGGCGCACCTGTCAGCAGATGCTGAGGTTCTTGGATTGTCGGCTAGCGTAGACGGACTAACCTCATGGGTCGAAAGCTGTAACCCAGCTCCTGGTCGGCTCTCCGATGGTGACACGCGCGGGTCCACTGACGTTGACGGTGTGAGTTTTAGATTTCGGCGAACTGCGAGCGACGAGTCGGTTTCGGCCGGTGCGGCGCAGGCGTCGGATGCTCTCTGGCTCGAATACTCCGAGCCGACTCCATGGAGCGTCCAACAGATCATTCCCTGGGTTGGCGCTGTGCAAGACATTGTGGAGCTTGTCTCGGGTGAAGACTGCCCGGTTGTCAGTGTCCGTATTCGAGTGCTCGTTGAGGGCGAGACTAGGCAGTGTGAAGTGTTCTTTTCCACGAGTGATGAGCTTGATCTCTCTGTGGACAAAAAGCAGTTGAGACATCCGTTCTTGAGCTTTGAAGACCCAGAGAGTCTCTATGAGTTCGTCGGCAGATGGCTATCGTTGTATCCGGAGTTTTCGAGCGGATGTGGCGCTCTGCTCGCATACCAGCGGCGTAGTGACTGCTTTGTAGAGCAACGGGTCGCAGCAGCGGCAAAGGCGGCGGAAGAGGCCGTCAAGGTGATGGGTGGACCGTCACGGCAGGTGTCCAAGTCGGAACACCGAGATCGAGTTGATGCGGTTCGAGCTGCTCTTGACGCATCCGACGTGACCTCGTCCACGCAGAGCTGGGCTGTCGGGGCTCTCAAGGGGCTGAACTTTGCCAGCTTTCGGGACCAACTCAACTTCCTCCTACGGGCTTCGGGCCCTCTGGGAGCGCTGGTTGATTCAATCGATCCCGATTTCGTGGGTCGCCTCGTAGCTAGCCGGAACCCATCTGTTCACGCTGGACTCCCAGTTGCCGGCGGGAACGGACACCTCGTCGCCGCCGCTCTACGTGAGTTGATCACTGCCTCGCTCTTTCTCCACTGCGGTGTTCGGCCTGACGAGCTTGCGCGGGTTAAGGAGAACGACGCTCACGTGAGATGGGTCCTGGCGAATCTCTATGAACTTGCCGCCGGCTAAGTGTGTGGTCGTGCTTCCCCTGCCCAAACTACGCCTACGTGTGAGCGGCCCTTGAGCGTTGTCAGGCGTCGGCAGGACGGGAGTCTCAAGACTGTGATTCGGCTCGTTTCTCAGGCCTAGGCAAGCGGTTAGGCAATCGTTCGTCACCGCTGATGTCGCTCGCGCTCGGGTGGCTGGCTTGACCAGGCATTACTTGGTGGAGCTGACGGGATTCGAACCCGTGACCCCCTGCTTGCAAAGCAGGTGCTCTAGCCAACTGAGCTACAGCCCCAACGGGTGAT
>JBCCRO010000008.1:0-160701 GCA_039201605.1 Actinomycetota bacterium | reverse complement strand
TCGTCGAGGAGGTCGGGCACGCCGACGTCGGCCACCGGGGCATCGGCCGCCGGGGCATCGGCGGCCGGACCGGGGGTGGGCGCAGGCGTCGGGCTGACCGGGGCCGGTCCCGCCCCCGTTCCCGGTGTGTCGGGACTCGTCGGCGCCGGCGGCTGGTGGCTCTGCTGGCGGTGCAGGCGGCCGTCGTTCACGATCGTCACACCGGCCCCGGGCCCGGGGTTCGACGCCAGGTGGTGGATGGCGGTGCCGAGGGCGATGGCGTGCTTGGGGTGGCTGTCGATGGCGGTCTGCACGTTGAGCTCGTTCTGCACCAGCTGGGAGACCAGCGGGATGCGGGACGAGCCGCCGACGAGCAGCACCCGCTCGATGTCGCTCGGTTCGAGGTCGGCCGAGGCGATGGCCCGTCGGGTCGTCTCGATGGTGTCGGCCAACACCGGCCGGATCAGGCCCTCGAACTCGCTGCGGGTGATGCGGATCTCGGTCTGGATCGAGGGCAGGAACACCGGGACAGTGGCGCTGACGTCGGCCGAGAGGGCCTCCTTGGCGTCGGTGCAGTCGAGCCGGAGCCGGGCCAGGGCCGACAGCGCCGTCGGGTCGCCGGGGTCGAGTTCGGCCAGGGCGTCGCCCAGCCGCTCGGTTACGTAGGCGAAGAGGGCGGCGTCGAAGTCGACCCCGCCCAGGCGTTCGATGCCCTGGGGCCGACCGAGGATGCGGAACCCGGAGTCGGTCCGCTCCACCACCGTGGTGTCGAAGGTGCCGCCGCCCAGGTCGTAGACGCACACCCGCTTGCCCAGCGGCACCCGGGCCTCGGTGGCGTAGGTGATGGCGGCGGCCTCGGGCTCGGTGATCAGCAGACAGGCACCGGGATCGTGACCGGCCTCGGCGATGATCCGCCGCAGGAGGTCGATCTTGAAGTCGCCCCAGTTGGCCGGATGGGCCACCGCCAGCTGGGCCGGCGGCGACCCCTCGAGGGCCGACACCTGGTCGACGACGAAGCGGAGGAGGTGAGCGGTGAGCGACTCCGGTGTCCGAGGCGTTCCGCCGACGATCAGCGGCGTGGTGTCGCCGATGCGGCGCTTGAACTCGCGGGCCACCCGCTCAGGCTCGGCCACCGCCCGCCGGGCGGCGGCGTCGCCGACGAGGAACTCGCCGTCGTCGCGCAGGACCGCCACCGACGGGATGGCGGCCCGTCGCTGGCCCAGGGACACGATCGTGGCCCGATCGTCACGCCAGGTGGCGGCCGCCGTCCACGTTGTGCCCAGATCCACGCCGAGTCGATACGACACCAGCCCCTCCTCTTCGTCGCCGACCGGGTTCTCCGTCGAGACCCTACTGGCGGGACTACTTGGGCGGCATGCGGATGCCGCCGTCGACCCGGATCGTCTCGCCGTTCATGTAGGGGTTGGTGATGATGTCGACCACCATGAAGGCGAGCTCCTCCGAGGTGCCCAGTCGCTTGGGGAACAGGACCGACTGGCCGAGGTGGGCCTTGAACTGCTCCGACTGCTCGCCCTCGCCGTAGATCGGGGTGTCGATGAGACCGGGGGCGATGGTGTTGACCCGAACGCCGACGGCCGACAGGTCGCGGGCGATGGGGAGGGTCATGCCGACAACGCCGCCCTTGGAGGCCGAGTAGGCGGCCTGCCCGATCTGGCCGTCGAAGGCGGCGGCCGAGGCCATATTGACCACGGCGCCGCGAGCGCCGTCGGCGTCGACGGGGTCGGTCTTGGCCATGGCGGCGGCCGACAGGCGGAGCATGTTGAACGAGCCGAGCAGGTTGACCTTGATCACGAAGTCGAAGTGGTCCTGGGGCATGGGGTCGTTGTTGCGGTCGACGGTGCGCCCCGCCCGGCCCAGGCCGGCGGAGTTGACCAGAGCCCGCAGCGGCCCCATCTCGGAGGCGGCGCCGACCGCGGCCAGACCGTCCTCCTCGCTCGACACGTCGCACTTGACGAACAGGCCGCCGATCTCGGAGGCGACCGCCTGGCCCCGCTCCTCGTTGAGGTCGGCGACGACGACACGGGCGCCGAGGTCGGCCAGCTGACGGGCCGACGCCTCGCCGATTCCCGATGCGCCACCGGTGACGATGGCGGATGCGCCTTCAAGGTTCATTCTCGGCATGGGGGGACTTCTCTTTCTCGGGTGGTTCCACAGGCGCCGGACACGCCCACCGCACCTTAGGGCGCGAGCGGCGGGCTCGACCTACTTGTGTCTCGGCGCCCGCCGACCACGCCCTATCGCCCCTGGGTGTATTCACCCAAATGGCCGCTCGGGGATCTGGTTCAGATTCGTTTCATGGTGGCCCGGGTCCGAGCCGACGGCAGAGGTGTTCGTCGCCGACGTGCCGGCACCCGCCCGACCAGGGCGAACGCGACAGCGCACGTGCCGTGGTGGGCACGTGCGCAAAAGAAATGTCTTCCTCGGACATCGTCTGGTTCCCGCCGCAACGATGTCCGAGGAGACATACGGCCCGCCCACTGAATGTGGGGAGGCCGCTCAGCCTCTGGGACGTCCCGGAAAACCCGGGGTCCCGTCGTGACCGAGCGTGTTGAGTACAAGAAAACAACGACAAACAGGATTTGTCAAGGCTGGCGTGTCATTTCAATACCTTTGATCTTCTTGTTGTTGAATCCACAACTTTCGCGTTGGACCTGGCCGCAGCGAGGCCGATTCAACGCAGTTGAATTCTGACCCTTTTGTTCCCCTTGCCCTTCGACTCGGTCTTTGTGATTTCGAAGACCCCGATTTCCGCCGTCGACGCCACGTGGGTGCCGCCGTCGGCCTGGCGGTCGAGGCCGACGATGTCGACGACCCGGATCGTGGTGACGGCCTCGGGGATCAGGTTGACCTTGGTCCGGATCAGATCCTCGTCGGCCAGGGCCTCGGGTCGGTCGAGGAAGGAGACCTCGATCGGGCGGTCGGCCTCGATTTCGGCGTTCACGGCTGCGGTCACGTCGGCGGCGAACCCGTCGGGCAGCGGGTTGAACTCGAAGTCCATCCGACCCGACAGCGGCTCCATGTTGCCGCCCGTCACCGCCTTGCCGTAGGTATTCCAGATCACCCCGCACAGCACGTGCATGGCGGAGTGGGTCCGCATCAGTCGGTGGCGTCGATCCCAGTCGAGCGTCGCCGTGACCGTGGCGCCGATCGCCGGTGGCTCCCCGTCGACCGTGTGCCAGACCACCGCGCCCTCCTTGCGGACGCCGGTGACGACGACGGCGCCGTCGGGGCCGTCCAGGGTGCCGGTGTCGTGGGGCTGACCGCCGCCGGTGGGGTAGAAGACGGTTCGGTCGAGGGCGACGGCGTCATCGCGCCGATCGACGACCTCGGCCTCGGTGCTCTGCTGGTAGGCGTCGTGCAGGAAGATCAGCTCGGTATCCACGACGGCGCAGCCTACGAGCCCCGGCGGGCCTTGAGCTCCTCGTGGTCGGCGCCCACGGCAGCTCGCCCGCCGGCGGTCTTCAGGGGCGGGGCGTCTGGTCGAGGTCGTAGGCCGTGCGGTCGCACACCCGGCGCATGGCGAAGCTGGAGCGGATGCGAGCCACCCCGGGCAGGATCGCCAGCCGCTCCCGGTGGATCCGCTCGTAGTGGCCCACCCCGTCGCAGGCGAGTCGGATCAGATAGTCGGCCTCGCCCGACATCAGGTGACAGCTCATCACCTGCGGATAGTCGGCGATGGCGGCCTCGAAGGCGTCGAGGCTGGTCTCCCGCTGGTCGGTCAGGGTGATCTCGACGAACACCGTCGTCGCCCGGTCGATGTACTCGGGGTCGATCAGGGCAACATAGCGGTCGATCACGCCGCGGTCCTCCAGGGCGCGCGTCCGACGCAGGCAGGCCGAGGGCGAGAGGCGGACCCGCTCGGCCAGATCGGCGTTGGTGATGCGACCCTCCTCCTGGAGAACGTTCAAAATGGCCGTATCCGTCGCGTCTAGAACCATGAACGCAAGTATCTGCTGCTGGAATCCACTGTGGCAACTGGATCTTCGAACTAGACGGTCGTACACGTCATTTTTTGCAAGTGGGTGCACCTGGCGGTGGCGTACGGTCGAAGAAGGGACCGCACCGGCATCGGGTGGGCCGGAACGGGCCTCGAACTCCACACCTTCAACGATGAATCAGGAGCCCTCGACCATGCGCATCGGTGTCCCCGGCGAGATCAAGGATCAGGAGCGACGGGTCGGCCTCGTGCCGTCCAGCGTCCGTGAACTGGTGGCCAACGGCCACGACGTCGTCGTCCAGACCGGGGCCGGCCTCGGTGTCGGCGCCGACGACGACGCCTACCGGGCGGTCGGGGCCAAGGTGGCCGACGACGCCCCCGAGGTGTTCGCCCAGTCCGACATGATCGTGAAGGTCAAGGAGCCCCAGGCGGCGGAGCGCAAGCTCCTCGAATCGCACCACACCCTCTTCACCTATCTCCATCTCGCCCCCGATCCCGAGCAGGCCGACGACCTGATCGCCAGCGGGGCCACCTGCATCGCCTACGAGACCGTCACCGACGGCCGGGGTGGGCTGCCGCTGTTGGCCCCGATGTCGAAGGTGGCCGGGCGGATGGCCATCCAGGCCGCCGCCCACTGTCTTGAGGCCCCCCAGGGTGGCGCCGGACTCCTCATCGGTGGGGTGCCGGGTGTGCCCCCGGCCAAGGTCGTCATCATCGGTGGCGGCGTCGTCGGCGAGAACGCCACCCGGATGGCGGTCGGCCTCGGGGGCGACGTCCACGTCCTCGACCGCGACCTCGACGTGCTCGACGATCTGGCCCACCGCTTCGGCACCTCGATCACCACCCACTATTCAACTGCCGCCGCTCTGGAGGACCTGGTGCTCGACGCCGATGTGGTCGTCGGCGCCGTGCTGGTCAAGGGGGCCCGGGCGCCCAAGCTGGTCACCGCCGACATGATCGCCGACATGCGGCCGGGCTCGGTGGTGGTCGACGTCGCCATCGATCAGGGCGGCTCGATGGAGACCTCGCGGGCCACCACCCACACCGAGCCGACCTATGTCGTCGACGGCGTGGTCCACTATGCGGTGGCCAACATGCCGGGCGCCGTCCCCCGCACCTCGGCCCACGCCCTGAACAACGCCACGCTGCCCTTCGTGCTGGCCCTGGCCGACGACGGCCCAGCCGCCGCCCTGGCCGCCGATCCCCACCTTCGCAACGGCCTCAACGTGATCGGGGGCCTCGTGACCGAGCCGGCCGTCGCCTCGGCGCTCGGGCGCAGCTACGTCGACCCGGAGACGGCGCTGGCCACCCTCGGCTGACCTCCGCCCGCCTGGCGGCGGGTGCCTCGAACATTTGTTCGTGAATCGATGGCGAACAGGTGTTCGAGTGCGCGATGCTGTCGGGCATGGTCGCCGTCGTAACCCCCGCATCCGCCCACCCCGCCGCCGGCTCGACGGAGTCGACCGACTCCGCAGGGCGCGCCCCCTTCTTCGGGAGCACGGGCGTCACGCCGGTCTCCCCGTCGTCGATGGTGGCCCAGCCCTCCCTGCTCGGGCTGGGCTCACCCCAGATCGACGCCGGCTTCCGGGGGGCCGAGCGGCACGACCTGGGCAAGGGGGCCTGGGTCGAGTATCGGCCCGGGTGGTTGGCGGGTCATCAACTCGTGTTCGACCAGCTGATGACCGACGTCGAGTGGGAGCAGCACCAGCGGCCGATGTACGACCGGTTGGTCGACGTCCCCCGGCTCACCGGCCATCTGCCGTCGCCCCAGGGCGACCTGGCCGTGATCGGCGACATGGGGGCGGCCCTGGCCGAGCGGTACGGCTGTCCCTTCCCCCGGGTGGGGTACGCCCTGTACCGCAACGGCGAGGACAGCGTGGCCTGGCACGGCGACCAGGTGGCCAGGGACCTGCACCAGGCGATCGTGGCCACCGTCTCGGTGGGCGAGCCCCGGCGCTTCGCCCTCCGCCCAAAGCACGGCGGGCCGTCGCAGTCGTTCATGCTCGGTCACGGCGACCTGCTGGTGATGGGGGGCACCTGCCAGCGGACGTGGGATCACGCCATCCCCAAGGTTGCCCACGCCGGGCCCAGGATCGTGATCATGTTCCGTCCCCAATGGCCCGGTACCTGATGGGTGTGGTCTCTCAGGCCCCGGTTGGCCGCGACCACTAGCATGGCCAACGATGTTGGAGAGGGGTGGCCTGGACTCGAGCCTGGTTCCCGGTCCGGTTGCGTACGCCACGCTTCGGGCCGGAAGCGGTCCCGCGTCCGAACTGCCGATCCTGCTGTGGCTCCACGGCGGTGGCGGCTCCGAGCGCTTCCTCAGCAGCTGCCGGTCCCATTTCGTCCGCTGCTGGCGGGAGAAGTCGCTCCCTGACCTGATCGCCGTCACCCCCGCCGCCGGCTGGTCCTTCTATCTCGACCGACGCGACGGCTCCGAGCAGTGGGAGCAGTTTCTGCTCCACGAGCTGGTGCCCCACATCCGACGCGAGACCGGCTCCACCGACGGCCCCCTGCTCGTCGGCGGGATCTCCGTCGGGGCGGTGGCCGCCCTCCGTCTGGCCTTCAAGCGGCCCGATCTGGTGTCGGCGGTGGCGGCGGTCGAGCCGACGATGGAGGCGGCGTTCAACGCCGAGGACGTACCCCTGCGGGATCAGGTCCAGATGCCGGGGGCGATACGGCGTCGGCTGTTCGGCGATCCGATCGACCCCGACTACTGGCGGGCCAACCACCCGCCCGCCCTCGCCCTCGACAACGCGGCGGAGGTGGTGGCGGCCGAGGTCGCCATCTATGTGGAGTGCGGCGACCAGGACCAGCTCCACGCCCACTACGGCACCGAGCTGCTGCACCGTCAGCTCTTCGACGGCGGCATCCCCCACGAGTACCGCCTGGTGCGGGGAGGCGAGCACGTGGGGCCGACCGTCGGACCCCGCATCGCCGACTCCCTCCGTTTCCTCGGTCGCACGTTGAAGCCCGACCCCGAGGCCGACACCTCGTTCCACGCCATCGTCGAGCTGGAGAACTTCGCCGCCCAGGTCACCGACCTCGAGCAGAAGACCGGCTACCGCCGCCGCTCGCGGGTGCAGGGTCGTCACTGCCCGCTCGACATCACCGTCACCGGTGAAGGTCCGACGATGGTCATGTTGCCGTCGTTGGGGCGGGGGGCGGCCGACTTCGACGACCTCGGCCGTCGCCTGGCCCGGGCCGGGTACCAGGCGGTGGCCATGGAGCCCCGCGGCATCACGGGCAGCTCGGCCTCGCTCGACGGGCTGGGCATGGAGCAGTTCGCCGACGACGTGGCCCACGTCATCGACGCCGTCGGCGGTCCGGCGGTGCTGATCGGGCACGACTTCGGAGCCCAGCTGGCCCAGCTGGTCAGCGACCTCTACCCCCGGCTGGTGTCGTCGCTCGTCCTCCTCGCCCCGCCCGGTCCGATGCCGGCCAAGCCCGAGCCCGCCACGGCCCTGCGGCGGGTGTTCATCCCCGAACTCAGCGACCACGAACATCTGGAGGCGGTGGCCCTGGCCCTCTTCGCCGAGGGCAACGACCCCGTCGTCTGGGTCGACGGGTGGTATCCGTCGCTGGCGTTCGCCCAGGCCGAGGCCGAGCGCCACCTCCCGCCCGAGGATCTCTGGGAGCGGCTCCGCTGCGACGTCCTCGTCGTGCACGGGGCCGACGACCTCATCGCCGTGCCGGAGAACGCCCGCATGTTGGGCGAGCAGGTGGGGGAGCAGGCCACGGTCGTGACGGTGCCCGACGCGGCCCACGCCCTCCTGCCCGAACAGCCGGCGGCGGTGGCGGCCGCCATCCTGTCGTGGGTGCGGGGCCGGCACTGACGTTTGCCCCGCTTAGGAGGGCATCAGGGGGTGGGCCTCGCTAGCCTGACCCCCCTATGGCCAATCCACCTCCAGGCTGGTACGACGACCCCGCAGCGAGCGGCTCCTCCGAGCGCTTCTGGGATGGGGCACAGTGGACCGAACAGGTCCGTCCGGTCGCCCCGCCGGAGCCGGCGCCCGCTCCCGAGCCCGCCCCGGCTCCGCCGCCCGTCGTGGCCGATCCGGTCACCCCCGAGCCGGTGGTGCCCGCGCCGACGCCGGCCCCGGCTCCGCCTCCCGGTCCCGCCATGGATCCCGGCCCCGTCACCCCGCCTCCGGCTCCGCCCGGCCCCGGCGCCTTCGCCGCGGCGGCCGCCGCCGAGGTCGCCGTGCCCCCCGGTCCCGGTGGCCCCGGTGTGCCTCCCGGCCCCGGTGCGATCGATCCCGGCCCCGGTGTGCCTCCGGGTCCCGGTGGTCCCGGTGTGCCTCCCGGCCCCGGTGGTCCCGGTGGTCCGGGTGTGCCTCCCGGCCCGGGCGCTCCTGGTGGGCCTGGCGCCCCCGGTCCCGGCCCCGGCCCCGGCGGGCCGGCTCCCGCTCCCGGCCCCGCGGCCATGGCGCCGACCGGCGCCGGTGGCCTCGGCGGCATCCGCACCGAGCTCCTCAGCGATGAGAAGTACGCCGAGATCGACTCCAGCCAGCGGGTCACCCGCCAGAACAACAAGCTCCTCAAGGTCGTCCTCGGCGAGGACATCCTGGCCCGCCAGGGATCGATGGTCGCCTTCCAGGGCGCCATCGACTTCGACTACGAGGGCTCCGGCGCCGGCAAGTTCCTGAAGAAGGCGTTCACCGGCGAGGGTCTGCCCCTGATGCGCTGCACCGGTCAGGGCGAGCTGTTCCTGGCCGACGCCGCCAACCAGATCCACATCATCTATCTCGAGGGTGCGGCGCTGACCGTGAACGGTCGCAACGTCCTGGCCTTCGAGCCGTCGCTGTCGTGGGACATCGAGCGGCTGAAGGGCGTGGGCATCGCCGCCGGCGGGCTGTTCAACACCAGGCTCGAGGGCCACGGCTGGGTCGCCATCACCACCGACGGCGATCCCGTCGTGCTCAAGACCGACCAGCCCACCTTCGCCGACGCCGACGCCGCCGTGGCCTGGAGCGCCTCGCTCACCACCACCCTCAACCGGACGGTCAAGGCCAAGGCCCTGATCGGTCGGGGCTCGGGTGAGGCGGCCCAGCTCGCCTTCCAGGGCCAGGGCATCGTGATCGTGCAGCCCTCCGAGGGGGCCATCGTGCCGCCTCACACCCACTGACGGGTCGCGGAGTATGACCACTGCCGACATCGGCCTCATCGGCCTCGCCGTCATGGGCCAGAACCTGGTCCTCAACATGGCCGACCACGACCTCCGGGTCGCGGTCTACAACCGCACCACGGAGACGACCGAGGAGTTCGCCACGGGCGTCGCCGCCGACTACGCGGCCGACGGTCGCATCGTGGCCTCCGAGACCGTCGAGGATCTGATCGCCGCCCTGGCCCGGCCTCGTCGGGTGATGCTGATGGTGAAGGCCGGGGCCGTGGTCGACGCCGTCATCGAGCAGATCGCACCCCTGCTGGAGGCGGGCGACGTCATCATCGACGGCGGCAACTCGTTCTACCCCGACACCGCCCGCCGCCAGGCCGCCCTGGAGGAGCGGGGGTTGCTCTACGTGGGCAGCGGCGTGTCCGGCGGCGAAGAGGGGGCCCGCAACGGACCCTCGATCATGCCCGGGGGCTCACCCGCCGCCCAGTCGCTGGTCGAGCCGGTGTTCGAGGCCATTGCGGCCAAGGCCGACGACGGGAAGCCGTGCACGGCCTGGCTCGGGCCCGGTGGTAGCGGCCACTTCGTCAAGATGGTCCACAACGGCATCGAGTACGGCGACATGCAGGTCCTGGCCGAGGCCTACTCGTTGCTCAAGGCCCGGGGCATGACCAACGCCGAGATGGCCGAGGTCTTCGAGGGCTGGCGCTCCGGCGTCCTGAACTCGTACCTGGTCGACATCACCGCCGAGATCCTGGCCACCACCGATGACGAGGGCAACGAGGTGATCGACCTGATCCTCGACGCCGCGGGCCAGAAGGGGAGCGGTCGGTGGACCGTGACCACCGCCCTCGAACTGGGTCAGCCCCTCACGCTGATCGGCGAGGCGGTGATGGCTCGGCAACTGTCGTCGGACGTCGACATCCGCCAGGTCGCCACCGGCCGCCTCGACGGACCGGGCGCCGGCCCCGACGCCGAGCCGGCGATCGATCCGGCGGCGCTGTCGGTCGACGACATCGAGCTCGCCGTGTACGGGTCGAAGATCATCAGCTACGCCCAAGGGCTGATGCTGGCCAAGGAGGCTTCGGATGAGTTCGACTGGGGCCTCGACCTCGGCGTGATCGCCTCGATCTGGCGGGCCGGGTGCATCATCCGGGCCCGCTTCCTCAGCGACATCACCGACGCCTACGAGGCCGAGCCCGACCTGGCCAACCTGCTGTTGGCCGACTTCTTCGCCAATGCGATGGGCGCCGCCCATCCCGCCATGCGGCGGGTGGTGGCCGCTGCGGTCACCGCCGGCGTTCCCGTGCCCGCCTACTCGTCGGCCCTCGCCTTCTACGACGGGTTCCGCAGCGAGCGGCTCCCGGCCAACCTGATCCAGGCCCAGCGCGACTACTTCGGCGCCCACACCTACGAGCGGCGGGACAAGCCTCGGGGCGAGTTCTTCCACACCGACTGGACCGGCACCGGCGGCCCAACCACCTCCACCAGCTACGACGCCTAGCCCCTCCGGCGCCGTCCGGGTCCGGGCGGGCGAGACCGGGGCGAGTGTCCACGTAGGTCCGAATCGGCCCATCCCGGGTCGGCCCGATTCGGACCCAAGTGGACACATCTCGGACCCTGCGCCTCCGCCGACGGGGGACGAGGGCGGGCCGGTCCAATATCGGGCGGCAGGACTGGCCGGTGTCGGTCATCCTGGTCGGGTGAGCACCATCGACTACGGCTGGCGCGCCCCCTTCACCAGCGCCGAAGCCAACCGCATCCACGCCGACGCCTTCGGCGGCCGCCTCTACACCGACGACGAGTGGAACTGGGAGGCGCAGGTGGCCGACCACAGTCTCGGATGGGTGACGGCCCGGATCGAGGGTGAGCTGGTCGGCTTCGCAAACGTGTTGACCGACGGCTTTGTCCACGCCTGGCTCCAGGATGTGATGGTCGACCCCGCCCACCAGCGGCGGGGCATCGGGGCCGGTCTGGTGGCCCGGGCGGCGCAGGAGACGACCACCGCCGGCTGTGAATGGCTGCACGTCGATTTCGACGATGACGTGGCCGACTTCTATTACCGCCGTTGTGGGTTCCAACCGACGAACGGCGGATTGTTGGCGCTGCGATGACCCCGCCCCAGGATCCGGCACCCGCCTCGGCGACGCCCGCCCCCGGCGCACCCGCAACCCCCACAACCGATGCCACTCCGTCGTCGTCGGGGATGTTCTCCCGCACCGATGCGGCCAACGACGGTTCGTTCGCACCCCAGGACTGGGCCCTCTTCCTCGGCATCTCGCTGATCTGGGGGGCGTCGTTCCTCCTGATGGCCGAGGCCCTGGAGGCGTTGACCCCCGGGATGGTCACCCTCGGTCGTGTCGGCTTCGGTGCGGTCACCCTCGGCGTGCTGCGCCTGCTGCTCCACCGGGGTGAACGGATCGCCCCCGAGGACCGGTGGCGGGTGGTCGCCCTCGCCGTGCTGTGGGTGGCGCTGCCGTTCTCCCTCATCCCGCTGGCCCAGCAGTGGATCAACTCGGCCGTCGCCGGTCTCCTCAACGGCGCCACGCCGGTACTGGTCACGGTGGTGTCGGTGGTACTGGTGCGCAACGCGCCCCGCCCGCTTCAGGTGGTCGGCCTGATCGTGGGCTTCGTCGGCATCGTGCTGGTGTCGCTCGGCTCGGCGGCCGAGGGTTCGTCGCAGGCCCAGGGCGTCGTCCTCGTACTGGCCGCCACCGTCTGCTACGGCTTCGCCATCAACATGGCCCCGCCGCTCCAGGCCAAGTACGGGGCCGTCGTCCTGATGAGCTCGGTGTTGGCGGTCGCCACTGCGCTCGTCATCCCCACCGCTCTGATCAACCTCGGCGACAACCGGGTGGAGCCGGTGCCCACCCTCGCCGTGTTCGCCGTCGGGGCCCTCGGCACCGGCGCCGCCTACTGGATCTTCAGCACGCTGGTGGGGCGGGTCGGCTCGATACGGGCCTCCTTCATCACCTACCTGATCCCGGTGGTGTCGCTGCTGCTTGGGATCTGGCTTCGCGACGACGAGGTGACCCGCCTGGCCCTGATCGGGGCCCCGATCACGATCGCAGGTGCGGTGTTGGCCAGTAGACGCTCATAGAATAGTTGCCAGTGCTAACGACCTCCGGCCAGCTCGACACCGCCAGCGACTACGAGCCGGTAGCGGTCGAGCGCCGGTATCCGCCGCCCCGGGGCCGGGTCGACCCCGACTCCTCCCTCGGCTGGCTGCGGCGTCTGGCGCCGGTGGTGCTGGCCCACCGCGTGCTGCTCTTCGGCGCCATCGCCATCGCCCTGATCGCCATGCTGTTGCAGGTGGCCATCCCGGCCGTGATCCGGGCCGCCATCGACACCGCCCTCACCGACCAGACGACGTCGCTCCGGGGGTTCGTGGTGGCGCTTGTGGCGCTCGGGGTCGTCCGGTCGCTGCTGACCTTCGTCTACCGCTACGCCCTCTACCGGGCGGCCTTCGAGATCGACACCGACCTGCGGGTGGCCCTCTACGACCACCTCAACTCGCTGTCGTTCTCCTTCTACGACCGGACCCAGTCGGGCCAGGTGATCTCGCGGGCCAACTCCGACATCCGGTCGGTCCAGCTGTTCCTGGTGTTCGGGCCGTTGCTGTCGATGACGCTGGTGATGTTCGCCGTCGCCGTCGGCTACATGCTGTCGATCCACGTGCTGCTGACCCTGGTCGCCGTTCTGCCCCTGCCCGGGGTGTACCTGCTCGGTCAGCGCTTGCGCAACGAGGTGTTCCCGCTGTCGTGGATCACCCAGTCGCGCACCGCCGAGGTGGCGACCCTGGTCGACGAGAACATCAACGGCGTCCGGGTCGTCCGCTCCTTCGCCGCCGAGCGGGCCCAGATCAACGAGCTGGCCCGGGCGGCCACCGCCCTGCAGTGGTCCGGGGTGCGGACGATCTCCGCCCGGGCCGCCAACAACCCCTACATCGAGAATCTGCCCCGTCTCGGCACGCTGCTCGTCCTCCTCTACGGCGGGTACCTGGTGGTGGAGGGCGAGATCACCGAGGGCACCCTCTTCGCCTTCTCGGCCTACGTGCTGCTCCTGCAGGCCCCGTTCCGCACGCTCGGCCTGTTCCTGATCTTCTCCCAGCGGGCCCGGGCTTCGGCCGGCCGCATCTACGAGGTGCTCGACGAGCGGTCCGAGGTCATCGACCGGCCCGACGCCGCCCATCTGCCGGCACCGGTCCGGGGGGAGGTGGTCTTCGACGACGTCCGCTTCACCTATCGCACCACCGCACCTACCGCCGCCACCGGTGATAACGGTGACGACGGTGACGACCACGCCGAGGGCACCGCCCCCTCGAACGGCGACGGCGCCGACCACGCCCCGTCGAACGATCACGCATCGAACGGCGGCCCGCAGAGCGGCGGCCACCCGAACGGCGGCGCGCGGAACGGCCGCCACGCGAACGGCGATGCCGATGGAGCCGAGCCCGGTGCCGTGCTCGACGGCTTCAGCCTGTCGGTCTCCGCCGGGGAGACGGTGGCCATCGTCGGTCGCACCGGCAGCGGCAAGTCGACCGTGGCCCGACTGCTGGCCCGCTTCTACGACGTCGACGGCGGTGCGGTGCGGATCGACGGTCACGACGTACGCGACGTGACCCAGGTCAGCATCCGGTCCGCCATCGGGATGGTGGCCGACGACCCGTTCCTGTTCTCCGCATCCCTCGCCGACAACATCGCCTACGCCCGCCCCGACGCCGACCGAGCCGACGTCATCGCCGCCGCGACGGCGGCCCAGGCCCACGGCTTCATCAGCGCTCTGCCCGACGGCTACGACGAGGTGGTCGGTGAGCGGGGCTACACCCTGTCCGGCGGCCAGCGCCAGCGTGTGGCTCTGGCCCGGGCTCTGCTGGCCGACCCGGCGATCCTGGTGCTCGACGACGCCACCAGCGCCATCGACGTGCAGGTCGAGGACCAGATCCACCAGGCGCTGCGGGCCCAGCTGGGCCGGCGGACCACGATCATCATCGCCCACCGGCTGTCCACCATCGCCCTGGCCGACCGGGTGGTGCTGCTCGAGAACGGGCGTTTGGTCGCCGACGGCACCCACCGGGAACTGCTGGCCTCCGAGCCCCGCTACGCCGACATCGTCGCCACCTTCGACGACAGCCCCCGGGCCGACGGGTCCGACCCGGTCGACGGGGAGGGGCCGACGTGAGCTTCGGACCCCCGGTCGGCTCCCCCTTCATGGGCCGACCCTCGGCCAGTCAGGACAGCGCCGCCAGCGGTCTGCCCTTCGCCGGGATGCCCTCCGAGCTGGCGGAGCGGGCCGAGAGGATCCTTGCCGAGGAGCCCGATCACCCCACGCCGGACGTTCCCTTCGAGGCCCGGGTCGGCGCCGCCGATCGTTTCACCCTCCGGTCGTTCCTCCATCCGTACCGCTGGCCCCTGACCGCCGCCGTCGCCCTGGTGGTGATCGAGACGATCGCCTTCCAGGCCGGACCGCTCCTCATCCAGATCGCCCTCGACCGGGCGATCGTGCCACGCCGCCTCGACGTGTTGTGGTGGGTGGCCGCCGCCTACCTGATCGCCATCGCCGTCAACGTCGTCACCTCCCGCAGCCGGGTGCTCTTCACCGGGCGCCTGGGGGAGCGGTTGATGTACGAGCTGCGGGTGAAGGTGTTCAGCCACCTGCAGCGCCAGTCGCTCGACTTCTACACCGGCAACAAGCTCGGCGTGCTCATGACCCGCATGACGAGCGACATCGACGCCCTGTCCGCCCTGTTCCAGGACGGGCTGGTCAACCTGGCCGTGCAGCTGCTCACGCTCGTCGTGATCACGATCGTGCTGTTCGTCCTCAACCCCACCCTGGCCCTGATCACCCTGCTGGCCGTGATCCCGGCCATGGCCGTGCTGACGTGGTGGTTCCGCGGCGCCTCGGAGCGGACCTACAACGTCGTGCGCGATCAGATCGCCGCCGTTCTCTCCGACCTGTCGGAGAGCCTGGCCGGGATGCGGGTGATCGCCGCCAGCAACCGTCGTCGCCACAACGTGATCCACCACACCAACGTCGTCGGCGCCCATCGCGATGCCAATGTCGATGCCGCCACCGTCGGCGCCGTCTACGGGCCGGCCAACGAGGCGATCGGTGTGGCCGGCCAGGCGGTGCTGCTCGCCATCGGCGGCCGCATGGTGCTCGACGGCACGTTGACCGTTGGCGAGCTGTTCGCCTTCCTGCTCTACCTCACCGCCTTCTTCGCCCCCATCCAGCAGCTGGTGCAGCTCTACAACGCCTACCAGGCGGGCCAGGCGGCGGTGGTCAAACTGCGGGAGCTCCTCGACACCGCACCATCGGTCCAGGAAGCGGTCGACGCCGAGGTCCTCCCCCCGATCGCCGGCCGCATCGAGCTCGACGAGGTCAGCTTCGGCTACGACCCCGACCAGCCGGTCCTGGAGTCGCTCTCGCTCCACATCGACGCCGGCGAGACGGTGGCCATCGTCGGCCCCACCGGCGCCGGCAAATCGACAGTGGCCAAGCTGGTCACCCGCTTCTACGACCCCGACGCCGGCTCGGTCCGCATCGACGGCCACGACCTCCGGTCGGTGACCCTGCACTCGCTGCGCAGCCAGCTCGGCGTGGTGCCTCAGGAGCCGTTCCTGTTCAACCGTCCCATCCGCGACAACATCGCCTTCGCCCGCCCCGACGCCGACGACGACGAGGTGTGGGAGGCGTGTCGGGCCGTCGGCGTCGACGAGCTGATCGAGAGCCTCGACGGTGGACTCGACGCCCTGGTCCACGAGCGGGGGTTGTCGCTGTCGTCGGGGGAGCGGCAGCTGCTGGCCCTGGCCCGGGCCTTCCTGGCCCGCCCCCGGGTGCTGGTGCTCGACGAGGCCACATCCAACCTCGACCTGGCCTCGGAGACCAAGATCGAGCGGGCCCTCGACGTGTTGCTCGAGGGGCGGACGGCCATCGTCATCGCCCACCGACTGGCCACCGCCATGCGGGCCGACCGCATCGCCGTCGTGCGCGACGGTCGACTGGCCGAGATCGGCACCCACGATGAGCTGGTGGCCCTCGGCGGCCACTACGCCGAGATGTACGCCGCCTGGTCGGCCCACTCCTGAACCCCTGGCCACGAGGCCGGCGCGCCGGGTCGCGGCCGAGGCGGCCCCCGTCGAGACCGCCCCGGCCGGGTCGGCCGATTGGTCCAATGGGTTTACGAACACGGTGGCGATCCGATAGGTAGCCTGCGCCGGCCAATCGGGCCGGGCGTTAGGACACATGAGGAATGGCAGGAGGACCCAGCTTCGACGAGTCCCGCCGACAGTCGGCGGTGCGGCCCGGCCCGCACCGCCGTTCATCGACGATGTATCTGCTCCTCACCGGAGCCGCGCTGCCGGCGATCTGGCGGATTCCGCTCGTCGTGGGCACGGTGCTCACCGTCGTGAACCAGGGACCGAGCATGCGTCAACCGTCGTTGGCCACTCTTCTGGCGGTGGTGGTCAACTATCTCACGCCCTACGTCGTATCGAGTCTGGGTTGGTTGCGGGCCCAGCCCGCTATGAGCCCCGTGAATTCGAAGGATCATGTATGACCGCCCTGCAGACCACCGACGTCCCCTTCGAGTGGATCGTGAACTCGAACGCCCTGGGCGTCGCCTTCCTCGACGCCGGCGACGACTTCCGTATCTCGTTCCTGTCCCGCCACGCCGTGCGACGTCTCGACGATCTGGGTCTCCTGGGTCGGCCGGCCTCATCGCTCATCGGGGCGGCGGCCACCGAACTCGCCGACTCGCCGTACTTCCGCCGCGAGAAGTTGCGTCAGCCGTCGAACTACCCGGCGGCGGTGCGGGCCCACCTGCCGTCGGCCACGATCGAGTTCGCCCTCAGCCCGGTGATGAGCAGCGACGACCGGTATCTCGGTGTGATGCTGACCTTCAAGGACGTCAGCGCCCTGGTCGAATCGGAGGAGATGTCGTCGCAGTACCGCTCGGAGATGGAGTCGCTCGTGGCCGGGGCTCAGCAGTGCGCCGACCAGGCCGAGGGCGCGACCGTCGATCTGTCCGGCGCGGTGGCGAAGTTGCTGGAGAACGGGACGAAGGTCCAGTCCTTCGTCACCGAACTCGGGATGGTGAACTCCCAGACGAAGATGCTCTCGCTCAACGCCAGTATCGAAGCCATCCGAGCCGGCGGGGCGAGTGCCTTCGTCGTCATCGCCGAGGAGATGCGGGACCTGGCGAACAGCGTGGCCGACATCACCGATGAGCTGGCCAACCTGGCCAAGGCCATCCAGGGAGACGGTGCGGCCGCCGCATCGACCAGTGAGCTGATGGCGGGAAGCGTGAGCGATCTGGTGCGACAGCAGCGGGAGATGGAGAACCAGGTCCGCTCCCACGCCGGAGATTGAGGCGGGCCGACCGCCTGGGCGCGCCCAGGGCTCAGGGACCCGTGTACTTGGCCCGGGCCCGGAAGCGCAGCGGCTTCTCCTCGTACTCCTCCATGGCGTGGGCCAGCCAGCCGGCGGTGCGGGCGATGGCGAAGACCGCCTCCCCGCCACCGGAGGGCATCCCGGCCAGATAGGTGAGCGAGCCGAGCGCGAGGTCGATGTTGGGGATGGCGTCGGTCCGCTCGCCGATCAGGTCCCGAAGGCGGTAGACGTTGACCAGGCGGGGGTCGTCACCCCAGGCATCGACCAGGGTGGCCATCAGCGCCCCGTAGCGCGGATCCTGTTCGGTGTAGACGCTGTGGCCGACGCCGGGGAGATAGCCCAGGCGACGGCGGGCCTGGCCCAGGGCGGCGGCGGTGTCGCCCCGCCGCTCGCCGTCGACCAGCAGGTCGTGCACGGCGGCCCCGGCCGCACCGTGGAGACGGCCACCCAGCGCCCCCAGCCCGGCCCCGACCACGGCATAGGGGTCGGCCCGGACCGAGGCGGCGATGCGGGCGGCGAAGGTGGAACCCGCCAGCCCGTGATCGACCAGGAGGGCCAACGCCACCTCCACCGCCCGGATGCGACGCCGGCCCGCCTCCGGCGCCCTCGCCGCCGTCGTCGTCGCCGGTGCGGCGGCGAGGCGGGACCAGACGACCGTGGCCACATCGTTCGGCGACGGGCGCTCGGAGACGGTGCCCGTCGTCGGCGGCAGGCCGTTGGCCAGCGCCGTGATCAGCCGGCGGCCGACCGCCCGCACGCTCCGCGGTGACAGCTCGTGGCGGAGCGGGTCGGCGGCCGAACAGAGCGCCGTGGTGATCCGCAGCCCGTCGAGCAGGCCGGCCTCCTCGGGGCCTCCGGCCTCCAGTGGACCGAACCCGGCGACCCCGGTGCCGATCCCGGTCGTCGGCCAGCCCTCGTCGGCGACGGCGGCCGCCTCCCCGTCCGGGGTGGCCCACAGCAGCTCGACGGCCGCCTCGAAGCCGAGACCGCCGTGGAGCCGGCCGATCAGATCCTCGCCCCGGATCCGCAGCGTCCGATCGTCCACCCGGGTGATGCCGGTGGCGATCAGGGTGTTGACCTCCCCCTCGTCCCGACGGCCACCCCGGAGGCGATCGACATCGGCCGGATCGAACATGCTGGTCCGCCCGTCGGAGGCCACCTGACGGGCGAGGAGGCCCCGGCTGACGTAGGCGTAGACCGTCTGCCGCTTCACGCCGAGGCGGGCCGCCACCTCGGTCGCCGTCAGCCCCTCGCTCACCCCGTCCGTGACCACGTCTGTGACCCCGTTGATGGCACCGTCCGACCCCTCCATATTGATTCAATCAACATTGACTTGATCAACATTGTCAACCCCTCGCCGACGGCTCATGGTTGATCCATGGACAACACCGCTGCACCGCTCGTCGCCCCACCCGGGCTCAAGGGCCTCATCGTGGCCGACACCGAGATCGGGTCGGTCCGGGGGTCCGAAGGCTTCTACCACTACCGGGCCCATGACGCCGTCGAGATCGCCCGCCACCAGACCTTCGAGGCCGCCGCCGCCCTGCTCGTCGACGGCGAGCTGCCCGACGCCGACGGCGAGGCCCTGTTCCGGGCCGAGCTGGCGGCCGCCCGCCACGTCGAGCCCGCCACCCTCGCCCTGATGGTCGACCTGGCCGCCGCCGGTCGCGGGCCGCTCCTCGGCCTGCTGTCGGCCATCCCGCTCCTGGTCGACGACCGGGCCACGATCGACCTGTCTCCGCAGGAGCGACGGACGGCGGCCCTCCGGGTGGCGGGGGCCGTCCCCACCGTGCTCGCCGCCCTCCACCGGGCCGAGGAGGGCGCCGTCCCGCTCGGGGCCGACCCCGGCCTGGGCCACGCCACCGACTACCTCCGGATGGTCACCGGCTCCACCCCGACCCCCCGGCTGGCCCGGGCGGTCGAGACGTACCTTCTCCTCACCGCCGACCACGGGTTCAACGCGTCGACCTTCACCACCCGGGTGGTCACCAGCACCGGGGCCGGGGTGGCCGGAATCCTGTGTGGGGCGGTGGCCGCCCTGTCGGGGCCGCTGCACGGCGGCGCCCCCAGCCGGGTCCTCGACATGATCGAGGACATCGGCGAACCGGCCCAGGCCGAGGCGTGGGCCCGCCGCAAGCTGGAGACGGGCGAGCCGATCATGGGCTTCGGCCACGCCGTGTACCGGGCCGCCGATCCCCGGTCGTCGCTGCTGAAGGAGACGGCGCTCGGCCTCGGCGGCGAGCTGGTGGGGCGGGCGGTCGAGATCGAGGAGCGGCTGCTGGCGGTGCTGGCCGATTGGAAGCCGGAGGCCGTCATCGTCACCAACGTCGAGTACTACGCCGCCATCGTCCTCCACCTGGCCGGCCTACCCCAGTCGATGTTCACCCCCACCTTCACCACCAGTCGGGCCATCGGCTGGGTGGCCCACCTGCTGGAGCAGGCGGCCGACAACAAGATCATGCGGCCTCAGGCCCGCTACGTCGGGCCCGAACCGCGCCGGGCCGCCACCGTCGGCTGACGTCGGCGCCGGCCACGGCTGACCGGGGCGGGCCGGGCGACGCCGTCGGCTGACATCGGTGCGGGCGGACGCCGCCGACGCTCGGCCGTAGGGCCTCAGCGGCGCTCGCCGGGGACGGCGTCGAGCCAGCCCTCGTTGCGGGCGTCGCTGGTGACCATCTCCCGACTCAGGGGCGAGAAGTCGCAGTTGTCGGTGCCGCTCACGTAGCGGTAGAAGCCGAACTGCATGCAGTACACCTCATCGCCCTGGTGGCCAAGGCCGTACACGTGGCCCAACTCGTGGGCCACCGTCATCAGGCAGTTGGCCGGGTAGTCGGCGGCGTAGGGGATCGTGGCCGATGAGCCGTCGATGCAGGTGATGTCGTCGCCGTCCATCCACGCCCCGGCGTAGCGGATGGCGCCCACCCGGCCATCGAGCCTGGTGGCGGGGTACACGACCATGCGGGCCTCCTGGCCATCGGCCAGCCCGAGCTTGGCCCTGACCTCCTCCTCCACGTTGAGCAGCCGGTTCCATCGGGGCTCATCGCCGTTGGGCATCTCGTCGTACCACGCCGCCGGATGGTCGCCGAACACGATCTCGACGCCCTCGGCGGGCAGGGCGAAGGTGCCCCCGAACTGCTCGTACCAGAACTGTTGGAGGGCGAAGGCCTGGGCCTCGATGAGATCGGGGGCCTCGCGGTCGACCGGGGCGTCGGCCTCGATGAAATACACGAGCCGCAGCACCTTGGGCCCGTCGCTCTCGCCGGTGGTGTTCGCCTCGGCCGAGGGGTCGAACTCGGACAGGGCCTCGGGGGCGAAGGCCACGCCGTCGGCGGCCGGGACGGCCTCATGGCCCAGCACGCCGCGGGTGTCGAGCGAGCCGGGGCGGGGGCCGGAGGGTGTGGCGATAAGGGCGATCACCACGATGCTCGTGAGCGCGGTCACCGACCACAGGGTGGTCACCAGCCCGCGCCGTCCTCCAGTTGCCGCCATGGTCTCCGTGTCGTTGTCGCCGTTTCCGCCGGTCTGATCCGGCGGATCCCACCTCCCGCAGCGACAAGAATAGCGGTCCGTGTCGGGATCTGTCGTTCGTCCCCCCGGCGGCGGCGAAGGGCCTGGTCATGGGCTTGCCCTCAGGTCGGCGGGCCGCCGGACCGTTGTTTTGGACGTGAGATTCGGTGGCCGATACGTCCTGGGCGTCGACGCCCTGCCGCGCGGCGCCTACGCCGCGGTCGTCGTCGGTCGGTCGCTGGTCGCCACCTTCGCCGTCCGTTCACCAGACGGCGATCACCTCCCGGTGGGGGAGCGGATCCGCCGTGCCGTGGCCGATGCCGAGGCCGAACACGGCGCCGCCCCGTCCGAGGTCCGGGTGGTGTGCGTCGACGACGGCACCGACGGAGCCGAGCTGGGCGACATCGAGGAGTGGCTGGCCGACCGCTACCAGGCCCGCCTGCTCGTGCTCGATCTGGTGGCCCCGATCGAGGGGCCCGCCGGCGGGCCGGTCGACGGCGACGAGGCGGGGGAGCGGCCCGAGGATCACGGCGACGCCCTGTCGCTGGCCCGGGCCTGCGAGGCTGCGCTCTGGTGACAGATTCCCACTGAACCCGACCGCTCCCGGCCCCGGGAATACAGTCGGTGCCGTGCTAGCCCAAGATTTGACCGACGCCTGCGGCGAGGAGCCACGCACCCTGTGCCAGTGGGCGTTCGAGCAGACCGAGTCCGAATTCTGGGCCGGAATGGCCGAGTGGCTGGTCGACCGCCCGCTGCGGATCGGCCTCATCCTCACCATCGCCTGGTTCCTCAGCCGGCTGGTCCGCCGCTGGGTCGAACGCTTCGGCCAGCGGGCCAGCGAGCGCAGCGAGCGGGAACGGACGCTCATGGAGCGCCAGCGGGAACGGGGCCAGCCGGTCGAGGCCTACAACGGTCGGGCCGAGCAGCGGGCCAAGACGATCACCTCGGTGCTGTCGTCGATGTTCGCCGCCGCCGTGTGGATCGTGGCCATCATGTTCGTCTTCGACGAACTCGGCGTGAGCCTGGCCCCGCTGTTGGCGGGCGCGGGCGTGGTCGGCATCATGCTCGGCTTCGGGGCCCAGAGCATCGTGTCGGACTTCCTGGCCGGTCTGTTCATGCTGATCGAGGATCAGTTCGGCGTGGGTGACGTGATCGACGTCGGCGAGGTGACCGGGTCGGTGGAGAAGGTGTCGCTTCGGGTGACGACCGTGCGCGACATCAACGGCACGGTGTGGCACGTGCCGAACTCCGCCATCAGCAAGGTGGGCAACCTGTCGCAGGTGTGGTCCCGGGCCGTGCTCGACATCGAGGTGGCGTACGACTCCGACCTCCGTCGGGCCGAGGGTGTGATCCAGCGGGTGGCCGACGAGCTGTGGCGCGACCACGACTTCACCGGCGGCGACATCATCGATCCACCCGAGGTGTGGGGCGTCCAGAACCTGGGGGCCGACGGCATCGCCATCCGCCTCGTGGTCAAGACCGATCCGGCGGAGCAGTGGGCGGTGGCCCGGGAGCTCCGGTTGCGGATCAAGGAGGCCTTCGACGAGGCCGGGATCGAGATCCCCTTCCCCCAGCGCACGGTGTGGCTCCGTCAGGACGAGGTGGCCGGCGAGGGCACCACCCCTGCGGTCGAGGTCGCCCCCATACGCATGCCCGTCGTCACCGACGACCTGATGGAGGGCCACCACGACTAGGTCCACCGCCGAGCGCCGAGCGCCGAGCGCCGGGCCGTCGGTGGTGCCTCCTCAGCGGCGGCGTCGGCCGCGGGGTCGCAGCAGTTGGGCCGCCACCGCCGAGGCCCGCGCCGGGAACGGGGCGTAGGCCCGCTGCTCGTCGATCGGGGGTGCGTCGCTGGTCGTCACCCGGTAGACGAGGTACACCACCACGGCGCCGTGGGCCGCGGCCAGGGTGACGAAGAACTGCGACGGGCCGAAGGCGATCGTCAACGCCGTGGCGGCGAGGGGCCCGACCACGGCCCCGACGCTGTAGACGGTGACCAGAGCGGCGCTGGCCCCCACGATCTGTTCCGGTTCGAGCCAGTCGTTGGTGTAGGCGATGGCGAGCGAGTACAGCGGGAAGCTGGCGCCCCCGAGCACGAACAGGGCCAGGTAGTTGAGCGTCGACCCGTCGTCGACCGCCAACAGCGCCATTCCGCAGCCGGTGGCCAGGACGGCGGTGGCCAACATCAGGCCCCGGCGGGGCAGCCGGTCCGAGGCGAACCCGATCGGCAGCTGGAACACGACGGCGCCGACCAGCGGCGCCGCAACGAACAGGGCGACCTGGCCGGGGCGGAGCCCGACCGAGGCGGCGTAGACCGAGCCGAGGCCGATCAGGGTGCCGTGGGCCAGGCCGAGGAAGAAGGCGACGGTGATGCCGGTGGGGATGATGGCGGCCAGCTGCCGGGCCGGCATCGGTGCCGGTGTGCGGACGGGGGGTGCGCTCGTCGCCGCCAGCGTGATCGGGACGGCCGACAGCGACACCAGGACCGAGGCCACGATGAACAACTCGACCTGGCCGGCGTCGGGGAGGTTGAGCAGGAGCTGGGCCAGGCCGATGCCCCCGGTGGTCACCACCATGTACACCGCGAGCAGGCGGCCCCGGTTGGCGTTGGTGGCCATGTCGTTGATCCACGACTCGGCCACCACGTACAGCCCGGCCAGGCACACACCGGTGACGAAGCGCATCAAGCCCCAGCTGAGGGGATGGACGACGAGGGCGTGGACGACCGCCGAGGCCGACGCCATCGAGGTGAGGGCGGCGAACACCCGGATGTGGCCGACCGCCGCCACCGCCCTCGTCGCCAGGCGGCCCCCGGCCAGGAAGCCGACGAAGTAGGCGGCCATGATCAGGCCGGCTGCGGCGGCGGAGAAGCCCTCGGTCTGGGTGCCGATGCCGACCACCGAGCCCTGCAGCCCGTTGCCCACCATCAGCAGACCGATGCCGGCGAACAGGGCCCACAGCGCCGCCGCCGGCCTGTCCCGGGGGTCGAGGAGGGGTCCGGCCGACCCGTGTCCGGAATCGGTCCCGGACACGAGGTCGGGCGAGGTCATGATGTCTCGAGCTGTCCGTGTTGCCAGGCGGCCGTGGCCGCCACCTGATTGAAGGTGAAGCAGTGCACGCCGGTGATGCCGGCGACCTCGAGGATCGGACTCAGCGGCACCAGGAGACTATCCGGTGCGTAGGACGAGGTCGTGAGCAGGGTCGACACCGCCGAGCGGTTCTTGCGCAGGAACGACAGCGACTGGCCCACCCCGAAACGCGCCCCCAGGGTGAGGAGGCGGGACCGGTCGACGACCCCGGCCAGGCCGAGGTGGACGCCGAGGCCGAAACCGGCTCGCCGGCGGCCCTGGAGCCAGACGTCGATCGTCTCCGGGTCGAAGCACATCTGGGTCACGGCGTAGCCCGCCACCCCGGCGTCGGCCAGCAGCTGCTGCTTGGCCAGCAACGCCGCATCGAGGGCGGGGGTGGGGATCGTGGGGTGGCCGTCGGGATAGGCGGCGAAGCCGATGGCGCGGAGCCCGGGGTCGGCCCCGAGCAGCGCGTGCATGAAGGAGCCGGCGTCGGGATAGGGGCCGACCGCCTCGGTGCCGTCCCCACCGACGATGAACACCCGATCGATGCCCTCGGCCCGCAGCCACTGCGCCAGCTGCCGCACCTCCTCCGGACCGGTCACCAGCCGGGCGGCCAGGTGGGGGACGACGGGATGGCCGGCGGCCCGGAGCAGCGTGGTCAGGGCCACCGTGGCCCGGATGCCGCGGGTCGGCGAGCAGGTGATGGCCACCGTGGCCCCCGGCGGCAGCGCCTCCATGGCATCGGTGGCCGAGGGCATGGGGATGATCTCGTACGTGAGGCCGGCCACCAACGCCAGGCGGTAGCGGTACTCGGCCGCCGTCTCGCCGTCGGCGTCGGTCGGGGCGTCGGGCCCGGTCATGACCACCTCATGGCCACATCATGGCAGTCCGTTCGGCGCCACGGGCGAGTCATCCTCGGGATCGCAGTCGGTGCAGGGCCTCGATCGCCCGGTCGGCCTTGTCGGCGGGGACCAGGAGGTGGTCGTGGTGGTAGGCGGCGAGCACGTTGGCCGGAATGCCCTCGGCCGCCAACGCCGTCGACACCGCCGCCGTCAACCCGACGGCCTCCAGCGAGCTGTGGATCTCGATGGTGAGCCAGGCGGCCACGTAGTCGACACGCCACCCGCGGGCTTCGGCCTCGGCCACGGCGACGACGACCGTCGTCCCCTCCGTCTCGGCCATCACGGCCTCGATCCCCGGCTCGGCCAGCGACGGGGGCGCCGCGCCGTCGGCCAAGGTGACCACGGTGAAGCGGCCGGGCCGGCGGGCCACGGTGAGACCGTCGAGGATGGCGGTGAGGTCGGTCTCGCCCGCCATCACCGGGGTGCCGGGGTACGGCGGGTCGGCGGGCGGCCGGTCACCGGGCGGCGAGGACGAGGTCGGCCACCTGCTCGGCCACCGCGCCGAGGGCGACCATCTCGGTGTCGCCGGTGGCCCGGGGGGTGAGTTCCACCTCGCCGTTGGCCAGACCCTTGGGGCCGAGCGTGATCCGGAAGGGGACGCCGATGAGCTCGGCGTCGGCGAACTTCACCCCGGCCCGGGCGTCCCGATCGTCGAGCAGCACGTCGATCCGACGGTCGCGCAGCTCGGCGTAGACGGCGTCGGCGGCGGCCATCGTGTCGGCGTCGAGCTTGAGGGGGGTGATCACCACCTCGTAGGGGGCGACCGCCACCGGCCAGATCAGACCGTTGTCGTCGTGGTGGGACTCGGCGACGGCGGCCATGTTGCGGCCGATGCCGATGCCGTAGCTGCCCATCACCACCGGCGACTGACCGCCGTTGGCGTCGGCCACGTTCACCCCGAACTTCTCGGAGTACCCGGTGCCCAACTTGAAGATGTGGCCCGCCTCGACGCAGCGGATCATCTCCACCTGCCCGGCGCACAGGATGCAGGTCTCGCCGGCGGTGACCTCCCGCAGATCGGCCCAGGCGTCGACGTCGATGTCGCGGCTCACGTCGACGCCGCGGAGGTGCCAGTCGTCCTCGTTGGCGCCGGTCGTCAGATTCGTCCGTCCCCGCAGCGCCTCGTCGGCCACGATGCGCAGACCCTTGACCCCGACGGCGCCGAGCGAACCCGGGTGGGCGCCGAGGGCGTCGAAGGTCTCCTCGGCGTGGGCCGGGCGGATCTCGATGGCGCCGGTGGCGTCGGCCAGCTTCTGCAGGTTGAGCTGGTGGTCGCCCCGGACCAGGGCCAGGGTGATCTCCCCGTCGAGGACCATCACCATCGTCTTGATCTGGCGGTCGGCGGATGCCCCACCGCCGAACACCGCGAGGGCGGCGATGGTGCGGATGTCGGGGGTGGCGAACCGCTCGGGCTCGCTGGGCGGGGCCTCGTCGGTGATGGCGGGCAGGGCCGACGTCGCCTTCTCGATGTTCGCCGCGTAGTCGCAGCGGGGGCAGACGACGACGTCGTCCTCGCCCGCGTCGCACGGCACCATGAACTCGGTGCTGGTGTTGCCGCCCATGGCCCCGCTGCTGGCCTCGACCGGCATTGCGCTCAGGCCGAGGCGCTCGAAGATCCGCAGGTAGGCCTGGTGGTGGGCCTCGAAGGCGGTGTCCAGCCCGTCCCAGTCGATATCGAAGGAGTAGGAGTCCTTCATGGCGAACTCGCGTACCCGGAGCAGGCCCGACTTGGGGCGGGCCTCGTCACGGAACTTGGTCTGGATGTGGTACCAGATCTGGGGCAGCTCCTTGTAGGAGCTGAGCTCGGCCGCCACGGTGGCGAAGATCTCCTCGTGGGTGATGCCGAGGGCGAGGTCGTTGTGCCGCCGGTCGGTGAGGCGGAACATGATCTCGCCCATCGTGTCCCACCGCCCCGACTCCTTCCAGATGGCGGCCGGGTGCATCGTGGGCAGCAGGAACTCCTGGGCCCCGAGGGCGTCCATCTCCTCACGGACGATCTCGGCCACCTTCTGATGGACCTTCCACCCCAGCGGCAGCATCGAATAGTGGCCGCTGTGGAGCTGGCGGATGAAGCCACCCTTGACCAGCAGGGCGTGGCTCACCGCCTCGGCATCACCGGGGGCGTCTCGCAGGGTCGGGATGAACGCACGTGACCATCGCATCGCGCTCAACCTACCTGCTCCCGCGCTGGGTAGGAGCCGGATTGCGGCCCCCGGGCGCCCTCCGATGCCCCCGGTGTGACCACCGCGTCGGAGGAGGCGGCGGATCGGTCCGCGGATCTCGCCCGCGCCTCCGGTGTCAGTCGGTCATGATCCACGTCGACAGGCGGTCGAGTCGCTGGACGCCGACGTAGGCCAGCAGCAGGCCGACGACGAAGAACGTGGCCAGGGTGACGTCGGTGCGCAGCGCATCGAGGAACAGCGTGGTGGTGACGACCTCGAGCAGGGCCATGGCCGCAACGAACAGGATGACCACCCGCTCGGGGAGCTTGGCCGCCAGCCACGCCCCGAACGGCGCCCCCCACACCACCACCGGGGCGGCGGCGATCCAGATGCCGAACAGATCGAAGCGCGTCGCCGACTCCGGCCCGAAGGGCTCGCCGCCGACGGCCACCACCTGCGAGCCGTCGAGGGTGATGTCGAGCTGGCCGTGCCACAGGCCGAGGATGGCCAGGCCGAGCACGCTGACGGTGGCCATCGTGATGATGCTGGTGGGGATGGCGACGCGGGGCGACACCTGGGCCACCAGGACGATGAAGACGAAGAGCATCACATCGGCCCCCGACCCGGCGAGCGAGGAGAACACGCCGCCGACGAAGGCGAAGGCGAGCATGACGGCCACCGACCGGGCGCCCCAGTCCTGCACCCGCTCGTACTTCGTGGTCCGGCCGATACAGGTGCGGACGATCACGGCGACGGCGAAGATCACGATGGTGAAGGCGACCTTCACGTAGGCGGCGTCGATCCGGGGCGACCAGAACGGCGTGGCCGGGTCGCCGAGGGCGAACAGCCCGATCACGAAGCCGGTGCCGCCGCCGAGGACCCCGAGGCCGAGGGCCCGCCAGTCGACCTTGCGTCCGGCGAGCAGGATCGAGATCGAGGCCATCACCATGCCGGTGGCCTGGATGACGAGGGAGAAGGAGCGGGCGACCGGGGCGGGCACCTCCAGCACCTTGGTGAAGACGGGGAAGGCCACGGCCCCGCCGCCCTGCGGGGTGGAGCCGGCCACGAAACTGCCGAACACCATCGTCAACGCCGCCCGCCAGTTGTCGACGACCCGCCCGCCGTGTCCGGCGATGAGTACGAACAGCAGCCACCCGACAGTGAACAGCACGGGCACGCCCCACACGGCGTAGCGCCGGAGGGTCGAGTGTCGAGCCGGGGTGCGGGTGGCGACAGCGGTCACAGGGGCGGAACAGTCGAGGTGGCGACACGCTTCCCGGCCGCCGCCGACCCGGGTCGCCGAGGTCGATGCTCGGGTCGCCCCCGGTGTCGGGGAGAAGCGTCGGGGAAAGCAAAGCGGCGCCCCCTCCGCAGCGACGGAGGTCGCTGGTTCCAGGGGGCGCCGCAAAGGAACGCATCCACGTCTACCGATGCATTTTGCCGTAGCCTTGCGAGCGCTGGAAACGACAAGTCGATAGTCGTTGCGGAGCCGTCCACAAGCGAGACCTCGTGGGCGGCTTCGGTTTTTTCCGACGACGTTCGGGTGTTTCGCCGCCGGGGTGCCTCCCCGTCACTATTCCGGCACCGAGGTGCCGACCGCCGCTTCGGGGAGGCGGTTGGATGTGTTCCAGGCCAACTGCGGTTCCGCCGTGCTCAGTCGCCCTGCAGGTGATCCTTCACCGTCCGTTTTCCCAGGTCAAGGCGTTCCGGGAAATCCTCAGGGTTGTCCGCAGATATTTCTCCACGTCCCCAAGTAGCACCAACCATGTCCACTGGTTGTCCACCGTTCCATACACAGGTCGCATAGGTCGCGCCGATGACTCACAAGGGACCGATCAGGTACGTCTGCGCTGCTCAGGAGGCCGCTCCGGGCGCCGATGCGGGGCGTGGTCGGTGCCGGGAGTGGACCGGTCGGGGCCGTGGGCGGGCGTTTCAGTCGGCCTCGGGGCGCCACCGGTCGATGGCGGCGGCCGGCACCTGGTAGCACCAGGCCTCGAAGGTGAGTCCGATGTCGGGGTCGCCACTCCAGCCGGCGTGCTTGGCCCCGAGCACGTCGCCAACCAGACGCCGCTCGTCGGGGTCGGTCACCACCCGGGCCGTGCCCCGACGGACCTCATCGCCGAGCTCGACGGTGACCGTCGGTTCGGCCTGGAGGTTCAGGAACCAGTGGGCGGTGGGACCGTTGCCGGAGATCAGATAGAGGACGTCGTCGTGGAGGCCGAACCAGATCTCGATGCGGTGGATGCGTCCGCTACGGCGGCCCGTCGTCGACACGTAGCACACGTCGAGGTCGGCCAGCTCGGGAGGAAAGGGTGCCATGGGCCCCGATCTAGCACAGGCCGGCGGCGAGAGCGGCGCCGAGTTCCCAGCAGGCGACGGCCACGGCGTCGTCGACCGCACCGAGGCTCTCCACCGGCCGCTGGGCCTCCCGCCACCGCAGGCCGGTGGTGATCCTCTCCACCGCCAGGCGAGCGCCGGTGGTGTCGGTGCGGCCGTGGACGTACAGCCCGTAGGGCCGACCGGTGGTGTGGTCGAGGCAGGGCTCGTAGATCGTGTCGAAGAAGTGCTTGAGGGCGCCGCTCATGTAGCCGAGGTTGGCCGGGGTGCCGAGCACGTAGCCGTCGGCGCCGAGGACGTCCTCCGCAGTCGCCTCCAGCGCCGGTCGGACGACGACCTCGACCGGGTCGGCACCGGTGCCGACCAGCTGCGACGAGGCCTCCGACGCGCCGACGACCACCTGCTCCAGCATCCGCTGGAGGGTGGCCGTCGGGGAGTGGTGAACGACGAGGAGGCGGACGCTCAGTTGCGACCGACGTCCACGAACCCGCCAGGGTTCGCCTGGTCGGCGGCGTCTGCTGCGGCGTCGGCCAGCAGGTTCTGGTAGCGGGCGATCTCGGCCCGACCGACGACCATCCAATGCACCTCGTCCGGCCCGTCGGCCAGTCGCAGCGTGCGCTGCTGGGTGTACATCTCGGCCAGCGGGGTGTGCTGGGAGACGCCGAGGGCGCCGTGCATCTGGATCGCCTGGTCGACGATCTTGCACACCCGCTCGGGCACCATGGCCTTTACCGCCGACACCCACACCCGGGCCTCGGCGTTGCCCATCAGGTCCATCGCCTTGGCCGCCTTGAGCACCATCAGGCGCATGGCCTCGATCTCGGTGCGGGCCCGGGCGATGATCTCGGTGTTGCCGCCGAGGGCGACCAGGGGCTTGCCGAAGGCCTCACGGCTGAGACCACGGGTGACCATCAGTTCGAGTGCCTTCTCCGCCGCCCCGATCGAGCGCATGCAGTGGTGGATACGACCCGGACCCAGGCGGAGCTGGGAGATCTCGAAGCCCCGGCCCTCGCCCAGGAGCACGTTGGTTGCGGGAACCCGCACGTCGTTGAACCGCACATGCATGTGGCCGTGCGGCGAGTCGTCCCGCCCGAACACGTGCTGGGCGCCCACGACCTCCACCCCCGGGGTGTCGACCGGCACCAGGATCTGCGACTGCTGCTTGTGGGGCGGAGCGTCCGGGTTGGACCGGACCATGGTGATCATGATCTTGCAGCGCGGGTCGCCCAGGCCGGAGATGTAGTGCTTCTCGCCGTTGATCACGTACTCGTCACCGTCCCGCACGGCGGCGGTGGCCACGTTCTTGGCGTCGGACGAGGCGTGGTGGAGCTCGGTCATGGCGAAGGCGGACCGGATCTCGCCGTTGAGCAGGGGCTCGAGCCACTGCTCCTTCTGCTCCGGGGTGCCGACCCGCTCCAGCACCTCCATGTTGCCGGTGTCGGGGGCCGAGCAGTTGAGGCTCTCCGAGGCCAGGCGGTGCTTGCCCAGCTCGGTGGCGATGTAGGCGTAGTCGAGGTTGGTGAGGCCCCCCACCTCGGAGTCGGGGAGGAAGAAGTTCCACAGACCGTTGGCCTTGGCCTTCGACTTGGTCTCCTCCAGAAGGTCGAGCTGACCGGGGGCGTACTCCCAGGCACTCGGCTTGTTGACGTCGAGCTTGTGGAACTCGACCGACATCGGGAGGACCTCTTCGTCGATGAAGGTCCGGACCTTGGCCAGGAAGGGGCGGGCCTCTTCCGACATGGCGAGCTGGTTGAGCTCACCGTCGAAGTCGTTCAGGTTCATCGGCTGGACTGGCATGTGTCGTTTCCCTTCGCCTTCGTTCGGGCCGTCCGACCCCCGGGGCCGTCGCCTAGATCTTGGCATCACTCCGGCCGCGGTACCGCACTGGCTCGACTCGTTCGTCGTCGTGGGGTCATCGGCGGCCAGGACCCTGGTTCCGGATGCGGTCGGCGATCCGGCCTGCCGGGCGGCCACCATCGGTCGCAATGTCAGGGGTGGCGTCTAGCGTTGACGAACATGGCGGAAGCAGCCGTTGCCCCCACCGTCGGCCTGGTCATCGGGATCGACGACGCCACGCCGCTCGAGTTCTGGGTCGCCGTCGCTCCCGGCCAGACGCTCCAGCTCGACGATGTGGTGGCGGTCGATCGCGTGCTGCCCGATGGGGAGATCCTCGCCGTGTACGGGCTGGTCACCCAGGTCCGGGCCCGCCACGAGGGGGCCCGCTTCCAGAGCGACGTTTTCCTGATCAGCGACGGCGTCCTCCCGGCCGACGTCAGCGAGGCCGCCCTGATTCAGCCCACCCGGTTCGAGCCGGAGATCCTGCTGCCCCCGCTGCCGGGGGCAGGCGTGCGCCTCGCCACCGAGGCCGAGCGCGATATCGCCCTCTCGTTCGACGACGTGGAGCGCAAGCTGCCGGCCGGGTTGTCCCGCTCGAACGAGCCGGTCTTCCTCGATCTCGACTTCGTCGACGGCACCAAGGGCGCCCACATCAACATCTCCGGCATTTCGGGCGTGGCCACCAAGACGAGTTACGCCACGTTCCTGCTCTACTCGATGTTCACCTCGGGGGTGTTGGGGGCGGAAGCGGCCAACACCAAAGCCCTGATCTTCAACGTCAAGGGCGAGGATCTCCTGTTTCTCGACCACGACAACGCCGCCCTGGACGCCGAACGGGCCGAGCGGTACGAGGCCATGGGGCTTCGGCCGGCGGCGTTCCGCGATGTCGGCATCCTGGCCCCGCCCCGCAAGGGCGACCCCAACGCCACCCCCGCCACGGGCGCCCGCCACACCGGGGTCAGCCCCTTCTTCTGGACCGTGGCCGATTTCTGCCGCCAGGGTCTGCTGCCGTTCCTCTTCGCCGACGCCGAGGACGAGCGTCAGCAGTACACGATCGTCGTCCAGTCGGTGGCGGCTCAGCTGGCCAAGCTCGACGACGCGGGCGACGGTGCCGTCCGCCTCGAAGGTCGGGCGATCCGCACCTTCGGCGAGCTGGTCGACGCCATCGAGGACAAGCTCCTGCCGGCCCACCCGGACGACTACGCCGATCAGGCGTGGACAGGGCGGGCGGTCGGCACCGGCACGATCAACGCCTTCGTCCGTCGTCTGGCCTCGTCCCGGCGCCACGTCGAGCACCTGATCCGGGCCGACATCGCCGACGCCCCCACCCACGGGCTGAACCTCAACAACCACCAGGTCACCGTGATCGACATCCACGGCCTCCACGACCGGGCGAAGCGGTTCGTGGTCGGGGTGGTGTTGCGCCAGGCGTTCGAGGAGAAGGAGGCCAGCGGGGTGGCCAAGCCCCTGCAGCTCGTCGTCCTCGACGAGCTCAACAAGTACGCCCCGCGCGATTCCTCCAGCCCGATCAAGGAGATCCTGCTCGACGTGGCCGAGCGGGGTCGCTCGCTCGGCATCATCCTGATCGGGGCCCAGCAGACGGCAAGTGAGGTGGAGCGCCGGGTGGTGGCCAACAGCGCCATCCGGGTGGTCGGTCGGCTCGACCCCGCCGAGGCTCGTCGCGACGAGTACGGGTTCCTGCCCCCGGTGCAGCGACAGCGGGCCACCATCCTCAAGCCCGGATCGATGTACCTGGCCCAGCCCCGCCTGCCGATCCCGCTGCTGGTCGAGTTCCCCTTCCCGGCCTGGGCCACCCGCAGCGCCGAGGCCGCCATCGACGTCCGATCCAACGGTCGCCGACGAGCGGGCTCGGGCGGCGCAGACGGTGCCGACGATGATCCCTTCGCCGGGCTGCTGTCGTGAGCGCGGCGTCGTGAGGGGCCGGCGATGATGGGGCGGGGGGCGACGGCGTGAAGTTCCTGCACACCGCCGACTGGCACGTCGGGAAGTCGATCCGGGGCCACAGCCGGGCCGACGAGCACCGCGCCGTGCTCACCGAGATCATCGGCGTGGCCGCCGACCACGAGGTCGAGCTGGTGGTGGTGGCCGGCGATCAGTTCGACACCGCCACCCCTACCGCCGAGAGCGAGCGCATCGTCTACCACGCCCTCCTCGGGCTGGCCGAGATCGCCCCGGTCATCGTCGTCTCGGGCAACCACGACAACGCCCGCCGCCTGGACGCCGTGGCCCGCCTGCTGGCCCTCGGCCGGGTCACGATGGCCACCCAGCCCCGCCCGCCCGACGACGGCGGCGTCGTCCGCCTCACCACCGAGGGCGGCACCCCGGTGGCGGCGGCGCTGCTGCCGTTCGTGTCGCAGCGGGCCATCGTGCGGGCCGACCAGCTGATGGCGGAGCCCGCCTTTCGCAACGCCCAGACCTACGCCGAGCGCATGTCGGCCGTCATCCGTTCCCTCACCGGTGGTTTCGACGCCGACTCGGTGAACCTGCTGGTGGCCCACGCCTATGTGGCCGGCGGGGCCGTCGGGGGCGGGGAGCGGGCCGCCCACCTGGTCGACGAGTACGCCATCGGCGCCGTCGACGTCCCGGCCACCGTCACCTACGCCGCCCTCGGCCATCTGCATCGGCCTCAGGCCATCAGCGCCCGCACCGCCATCCACTACAGCGGCTCGCCCCTCCAGCTGGACTTCGGCGAGGAGCGGCAGACCAAGCAGGTCAACATCGTCACCGCCGAGCCCGGCCTTCCGGCCAAGGTCGAGGCCGTTCCCCTGCGGTCGGGGCGCCCGCTGGTCACGGTCACCGGCACCGTGGCCGACTTGGCGGCCCTGGCCGACGGCGGCGAGCTGACAACCGCCGACGGCGCCGAGGCCGCCTGGATCCGGGCCCGGGTCACCGAGAGCCCCCGAGCCGGACTGGCCGACGAGGTGCGCGCCGCCCTGGGCGACGGCGTCGTCGACGTGAGGGTCGAGCATGAGGCGACGTCGACCACCCGGCGGACCAGCCGGCGCGACGGACGCACGCCGCAGCAGCTGTTCGCCGACTACCTGGACGAACGGTCGGTCGAGGACCCTCGCCTCACCGCCGCCTTCGGCGCCCTCCACGATGAGCTGTGGTCCCCGGCCGAGGAATCGCAGCCCGCCGACCCGATCGAGCTGGCCACCGCAGCCGTGGCCTCCGCCGCCACCGCCACCGCCACCGCCGAGGCTACCGAGGCCGAGCCGGCTGCTGACGGTGCTGCTACCCCTGGTTCAGCCGTCGTCGAGGACGCCGAGCCCGAGCCCGAGCCCGAGCCGGTGATCGACATGACCGCCGCCCCCGAACCGGTGCTCCTCGGGCCCGAGTTCGGGCCGGAGCCCGAGCCGGCGGTGCAGGATGCCGGAGCCGTCGAGCCCGAGCCGGTGGTCGAGCCCGAGCCCCAGCCGGCGATGCAGGACGCCGTAGCCGAGCCCGAGGCCGACGAGGATCCGTCGTCCGAGGGGGCGGCGGGCGCCGAGCAGCTGAGCATCGGGCTGTGAGACCGGTCCGCATCGAGCTCGAGGGCTTCGGCACGTTCCGGGACCGGACCGAGATCGACTTCGACGGTCTCGATCTGGTGGCGTTCGTCGGGCCCACCGGCTCCGGCAAGTCGACCGTGATCGATGCCATGACCTTCGCCCTCTACGGGTCGGTGGCCCGCTACGACAACACCTCGCTGGTCGCCCCCGTCATCCACCAGCTCTCGACCGAGGCCAAGGTCCGCTTCGACTTCGAGCTGGCCGGGCGTCGCCACACCGCCGTCCGTATCGTGCGACGCGTCAAGTCCTCCGACGGGGGCGCCCCCCGAGCCACCACCAAGGAGGCCCGCCTGGAGCGGGTGGAGGGCGACGACGCCACCACCGTCCTCGCCGGCAACGTCAAGGAGCTCGACGCCGCGATCGCCGACCTGATCGGCCTCGACTTCCACCAGTTCACCCGCACGATCGTGCTGCCTCAGGGCGATTTCGCCGAGTTCCTCACCGACGACCCCGGCAACCGCCAGAAGCTCCTGCGCCGTCTGCTCGACCTCGACATCTACGCCCGCATGGGGGCCCGGGCCCGGGACGTGGCCAAGGAGGCCGGGCAGCGGGCCCGCATCCACGGCGAGGAGCTGGAACGCCTGTCCGACGCCGACCCGGCCCGGCTGGCGGCGGCCACCGACCGGCAGCGGCGCCTGGCCGACTTCGCCGCCGGGCTCGACGATCGACTGCTGGCCGTGGCCGAGGTCGACACCGAGCTGGCGGCCAAGCGGGACGAGGTGACCGCCATCGACCGGGCCCTCGGGGTGTTGGCCAACATCGTCGTGCCCGAGGGGCTCGTCACCGCCGACGCCGTCACCTCCGCCGCCCTGGCCGCCCTCGACGAGGCCCGCGCCGGTCTCACCGCGGCCCAGACCGTGCGGGAGGAGGCGATCGCCGCCCTCGATGCCGCAGGCGACCCCAACCTGCTCCGGGCCGCCGTCGCCCGCCGTCGAGAGGTCACCCGCCTGACCGAGGCGGTCACCGCCCTCGACGCCGAACACGAGGCCACCCTGGCCGCCCAGACCGACGCCGCCACCGCCGCCGTCGAGGCCGAGGAGGCGGCACAGGCGGGGGGCGAGGCCCTGCGCACGGCCCGCCGCTCGGCCGACGCCGCCGAGTGGGTGGCCCGACTCGTGGCGGGCGAGCCGTGCCCGATCTGCCAGCAGGTGGTGGTCGACGCCCCGACCACCCACGGCGCCGACGAACTCGGTCGGCTGGAGCGGTCAGCGGCCGCCGCCGACCGCACGATGGAGACCGCCCGCCGGGAGCGGGCCCGCCTCGACGGGCGGGTGCAGTCCCTGGCCGCCGATCTGGCCGACCGGCGCAAGCAACTGGCGGCGATCGAGGCCGAGGGGGCCGACGAGCTCGCCGTGACCGACGAGGCGCTGGCCGCGGCCGAGGCGGCCGCCACCGCCGCCGACGAGGCGGGCCGGGCCCTCCGCCACGCCGAGACCACCCAGCGGTCGGCCCAGGCCGAGCTCGACGCCGCCCGCAAGGCCGAGGCCGAGTACCGGGCCGGGTTCATGGGCCAGCGCGACGCCGTCGTCGCCCACGGTGCTCCCACCCCCGAGGGCACCTCGCTGGTCGACGACTGGCAGGCCCTGGCCACCTGGGCCGCCACCACGACGACCACCCGGTCGGCGGAGCGGGCCGAGATCGCCGCCGCGGGCAAGACGCTCGCCGCCACCAAGGCCGATCTGCTGGTCACGCTCACCACCGCCGCCGAGGCCCTCGGGCTGCCCGGCGACCCCGGTTCGCTGTCGGCCGCCACCGCCGCCGCCCAGGCCACCACGGCGGCCGAGATCCAGCGGATCGACGAGCAGCGCACCCGCGCCACCGAACTGAGGGCCCGAATCGCCGACTTGGAGGAGGCCCGCACGGTGCACGACGCCCTCGGCCGTCAGCACCTCTCGGCCGCCGGGTTCGAACGGTGGCTGCTGGCCGAGGCGCTCGATCACCTCGTGGAGCGGGCCACCGTCCGACTACGGGAGCTGTCGGGCGGCCGCTACTCGCTGGAGGCGGTCGAGGGTTCCTTCGCCGTGCGCGACCACGGCAATGCGGACGAGCGTCGCGATATCCGCACCCTGTCCGGCGGCGAGATCTTCCTCGCCTCGCTGTCACTGGCGCTGGCCCTGGCCGAGTCGATCGCCGAGCTGGCAACGGTCGACGGGCCCCGGCTGGAGTCGATCTTCCTCGATGAGGGGTTCGGCACGCTCGACGTCGAGACGCTCGACATCCTGGCCTCGGCCATCGAGGAGCTGTCGGCCTCGGGTCGTCTCGTCGGGATCGTCACCCACGTCCGGGAGCTGGCCGAGCGGATGCCGGTCCGCTTCGAGGTCCGCAAGGGCGCCACCACGTCGACCGTCGAGCGGGTGGAGGGCTGAGGATGCGGTTCGTCATCGAGACCTGGGATCCCGCGTACGGGATCGCCGCCGCCGAGTCCACCCTGGAGCCGGCTTCGGCCCCCGTCGACGCCGCCGTCGAGCGGCCGGTCGAGGCGTGGGAGCCGATCACGCCCGCCGTCGAGGCCGGCCCTCCGCCGACGTTGGCCTTCGTCGACGGCGTCCGCCGCATCGACACCCGGGTCTGGATCGAGTCCGACGAGGGCGCCCGTCCTGCGGTGTGTGCCACGGTGGCCGCCGGAGCCGTGATGTGCACCCCGGGCCGGGCCGAGGTGACCGGCGTCGCCGTCCGCCGGGGCCTGTTCACCGCCGTGGCCGAGGCCGAGCCCATCGCCACCCGCCACGGTGACTACGACGTCGTCCGGGCCCGGGGTGACGAGGACGCCGACCTGTACCTCAGCGTGCACTCGGCCATGGCCGAGCTGGAGGCCGACGTGTCCGCCGAACTCGACGGGGCCGAGGTCATCGTGTTCGACGGGCCGTTGCGGGGCCGCAGCGACGCCAACGGGGTCGGCTACATCAAGACCCAGCACCGCCAGTACCTGGAGGGGCCCCAGTTCGCCGTGGTGGCCGCCCTGGGAGCCGGCCAGCGCACTCCGCTGTTCGCCGTCGGTGGTCCCAACCCGATGTGGTCGTGGTACCTGCGGCTACCGGGCCCGGTCGGGCATTCGCTGGCCGGCGTGGTCCGCCTCGAGCTGCCCAAGTTGGGGGAGGTCGACGACGCCGCCGCCCGAGCCGACCTGATCTCGGGCCTGTTGCCCCGGTTCGCCAGCGAGGCCCACAAGGACCCGAGGGCCCCACAGAACCTCCATCCCATCGCCGGCCTCGAACGACGTCTCCATCACCGCCTGGGAGACGTCCACGTCATGGAGCGGGCCCTGCGGGCCATGGCGGCCGCTCCGGCCACCGCCCTGCCGGTCTGAGCGGGGCACCCGCCGGGGCCACCCCCGATCGGAGAGTGGGGCAACCGCCGGGGCGACCCGAGGGCGGTGGGGCCGGTGGGAGCTGGTAGGTGACCGCCGTCGTCAGCGGCGGCTGCGGGACTTCCGGTTGTTGCCGAGGACGTTGCCCAACACGAGCAGGACCATGGCCCCGAAGACGGCGCCGATGAACCCGGCGGGCTCGGGGTCGAAGCCCCGCCCGGCGACGGCATTGAAGATCGTCCCCCCGACGAGCGAGCCGAGGATGCCGAGCACGCTGGTGCCCAGACAGCCGAGATCGCTTCGGCCCGGTATGAGCAACCGGGCGACGGCGCCGGCGATCAGCCCGGCCAACAGCCATAGCAAGATACCCATGGGTCCAAGCATGTCAGGTCATCGACGCTCGTGGGGCTCGCAGCGGCGACTCGACCCTCGCCAGCGGCTACCGTGAACCCTGTCATGGCCACTCCATCGCGGCGGCTCCCGGCTGCCGTCATCTGTACGCCGGGGCTGGAGTTCGTCTGTCGCGACGAGCTGACCGCCCTCGGCCTCAAACCGAAGCCGGCGGGCCGAGGCACCCTCGAGGTGGCGATGTCGACCCGGCAGCTGTACGCCGCCAACGTGTGGCTGCGGTCCGCCACCCGCGTCGTCGTCCGCCTCGCCACCTTCCGGGCCACCGACTTCCGGCGCCTCCAGGACGGTGCCGACGCCATCGACTGGTCGCCGTGGCTGGCCGACGGCGTCGCCCCCCGCTTCCGGATCAGCACCAACGACTCGAAGCTCTACCACACCCAGGCCATCGCCCAACGGCTGCATCAGGTGGTGGGGCCGCCCTCGATCGGTGAGCCCGAGCAGCTGGTCGTGGTCCGTATCGAGCGCAACACCGTCACCGTCAGCATCGACGCCTCGGGCGAGCCCCTCCATCATCGCCCCTGGCGCACCGACCTCGGCGAGGCCCCGCTGCGGACGACGATGGCCGCCTCCCTGCTCATGGCCGCCGGCTGGGACGGCACGACCAACCTGTGCGACCCGTTCTGCGGCAGCGGTGTGATACCCGTCGAAGCGGCGCTACTGGCCGGCAACCGACCCCCGGGTGGCGATCGCCCCTTCGCCTTCCAGCAGTGGCCCTCGTTCGAGCCCGGCAGCTGGGCCAGCGTGCGGGGTGAGGTGGCCGCCGCCGCCACCCCGATCGAGGTCGCCATCGACGCCGCCGACCGGGACGCCACCGTCGTTGCCTCGGCCCGAGCCAACGCCGCACGGGCCGGGGTGGCCGACGCCATCACCTTCTCCGAGCGCGTCGTGTCCCACCTGCCCGCCCTCGATCCCCCCGGGCTGGTGGTGACCAACCCGCCGTACGGACGACGGGTCGGCGACGGCCGCCTCGACGGGCTGTATCAGCGGTTCGGGTCGGTGGTCCGGGAGCGACTGCCGGACTGGGGCCTGGCCATGGTCTGCACCGACCCCAAGCTGGCGGCCAAGGCCGACGGCCGCCTGGAGCGCCTGGCCCGGTTCAAGCACGGGGGCCTCAAGGTGGAGCTGCGAGCCCGCCCGGCCCCGGCCGCTACGACGCCAGCCGCAGCCGATCACGCGCCGCAGCACTCCTGAGCTCGAACCCGTCGTCGGCGTCGTCCCAGGCCTCGACTCGGCCCAAGGCCGCCACCAGGGCGTCGACGGCGTCGCGGTCGTCGGCGTCGCACTCGGCCGAGCGGCCACCGGTGATGCTCACCCCGGCCCGGCCGTCGTCGAGCAGGGTGAACGAGCCGAGCAGTTCGCCGCAGGCGGTCTCGACCGCCAGCGCCCCGAACCGGGCGTCGAACTCGAACACCACACCCGTCAGCCGGTCGGCCCCGCTCGCCGGGCCGCCGTCATCTTCTCCGCCGTCCGATCCGTCGGCCCCGGTGCCCCCGTCGAGAACGGCCTCGACGAGTGCGAAGCGACCGTCGAACCGGCCGTCGGCCACCGTCGGGCCCGTCGGATCACCCTCATCGGCGTCGGCGGCCCCGCAGGCGGTCGCCACCAGGGCCAGGGCCACGGCGACGGCGAGTTCCGCCGTCGCCCGGCGTAGCCGCCGCCGGCGCGGCCTCGATGGATCGGTTGGGGGGAGGGCCATGGTCATCGCATCGGCGGTCGGTCCCACGCCGACGGCCGGGCAGAGACTCTAACCGGCTGCGACGGGGCGCCCTCGGCCCGGCCCCACCGGCTGCCCTCAGGCGGGGTTGAAGGGACCGCCCGACGACACCGTCGGCAGGGCGTCGGTTCGGCGGCGTCGGGTGGTCGAACGCCAGATCTGACCGACGAGGGTGGCCACGAAGCGACCGGACACCTTGATCGCCCGAATCGGGTGGCGGACGGCCTTCAGCGGGTTGGGGAAGCCGCGGAACGGGTGGCGGAGCTGGGCGAACACCCCCTCGGGCATGTACTCGTCGATCCCGTACTTGTCGGGGCGTCGGTCGGCGGGCATGAAGTACGTGCCGAACAGCTGATCCCACAGCGGCAGGAACACCGAGTAGTTGGAGTGGATGGCCTCGGGATCGTTGGTGTGATGCCAGTGGTGGAACTCGGGCGTGATCACCACCCGGTGGAGGGGTCGCAGTCGCCAGCGGACGTTGGCGTGCAGGAAGATGCCGAGCACGAACTGGATCACGGCCAGGGCTCCGGCCACCTCGGGGTTGAAGCCGGCGGCCAGGAGGAAGACGAAGGGCGGGGCCACGAAGGCGCCGTCGAGGGGGTGGAGCCGGAACCCGCTGACCCAGTCGAGGTGCTCGGTCGAGTGGTGGACGGCGTGGAAGCGCCACAGGATCGGCACCTCGTGGGACCAGCGGTGGGCCCAGTAGATGGCGACGTCGAACAGGATCAGCGCCAGTAAGGGCTGGACGGCCAGCGGCACCTGGGCCACCAGTGGGCGCAGGAGCAGCCCGGGAATCCAGAACAGGCTGACCACGCCGATGACGCCGGCGACGACCAGCCCGGCGGCGCCGAGGGCGGGGTTGGCCAGGAGGTAGGCGATGTCGGTGCTGAGCTGGGGTCGGCGGATGCGCTGGCCCTTGTGGCGGGGGAACAGCTTCTCGAACGGGACCACCAGGATGAACAGCACCGGCAGGACGACGAGCGGCGACTGGTCGAAGTAGAGGGCGCCCCCGATCAGGGCCAGGAGGAAGCCGATCTCGGCCGCCAACCGCAGTCGTCGCCGAGGTCGGAACGGTGGCGGAGGCTGGACCCGCTCGAGCCGAGGGTCGATCGGGGGCAGGATCGACGACGCCGATGACATCGCAGACGCTGACGACGCCGACGACATCGCAGCGGGCGGCGCCCAATCCGGGGGCGCCCAGTCCGGGGAGGCAGGCGTGGTGGCCGTCGCCGAGGGCGGCGGAACGGGGGCTGGTGAGGAAGGGACGATGTCGACGCGGTTCACAGCAACCGATGGTGGACGGCGACCCACGATCCCTCAATGGGGTGGGTGCCAGACCGACCTGAGTGCCTGCCGCGCAGGTCTGTAGGGTGCCCACCCCGGACATGAGATCGCAAAACACGGCGCCGACTTGCCACACTGCGTTCGATGATGCGGGCGGTGACCGTCGAGAGCGACGATGAACAGGAGGTCATCGATCTCACCTTCGGCATCGCCACCGGCTCCCATCTCACCCTCGCCGGCCTCGCCGTCGTCGCCGTGGCCCTCCTGCCGTTGGCCGGGTCGACGGGCGTGGCCCTGGCCGTCTCGTTCGGCATCTTCGTCGTCCCCTGGGCGGCCCTCGCCGTCTACTCCAGGTTCGCCCCACCGGACGCACGGCTGACGGTCAGGGCGGATCGGATAACCATCGACAAGCGGAAGCCCTTGTTGAGTATCGGGGTCGGCATCACGTTCCGGTCCATCACGGAACTCGGAACGGATGAGGGAATCGAACTCACGACCAGGGCGAGCCGGGTGTGGTCGGGCGACCTCATCGACGAGAAGGTGGACCTGTACCACGCCCGGGCAGTCGAGTCGGGCCTCACCGTCGTCGGCTACATGAACGAGACCGACGCCGGTCTCGTCGCCCGCCTGTTGAACGAGTCGCTGCAGCGCCTGCGGTCGGCGGACTGAGGCGCCGCCGGGCCTAGGCCATCTCGGCCAGGCGGACGCCGAGCTCGACCAGCTCGTCCTCGTCGAGGTTGGCGAAGCTGAAGCGCAGCCACCGCTGGTCGGTCGGGGTGAACGCGGTGCCGGGAATGGCGAGCACGTCGTGATCGAGCACCAGGCGCTTGATCACCTCGTCGGTGTCGAGGTCGTCAAAGGGATGGCGCACCCAGCCGAAGAAGGCGCCCGCCGCCGCCAGCTCGAACCCGCCCGGACGGTCGGCCATCACCCGCTCGAAGGTCGCCTGGGCGGCCCGGATGCGGTCGGCCTGCTCCCGCCGCCAGTCCCGGGCGTGACGCAGGCCGGCGATCACGGCCTCCTGACCGATGCGGGGCGCGCTGATCTGCACGCAGTCGACGATCTTGAGCACCTCGTAGATCACGTCCTCGCCCGCCACCACCGCTCCCACCCGGTAGCCGGGGATGGCCAGGTCCTTCGAGAAGCTGTGGAGGCTGATGACGTGATCGGCCCACGCCGCCCGGCCGAACAGGCTGTGGGGCGGATCGTCGACGGCTCGGAAGTTGCGATACGTCTCGTCGATGATCAGGGCGATGTCGCGCTCGACGGCGAGGGCGCCGAAGGCGTCGATCACGTCGGGCGGGATGGTGACGCCGGTCGGGTTGCCCGGGGTCACCAACACGATGGCGGCGGTGGCCGGGGTGATGAGGGCGGCGGCGGCCTCGGGGTCGGGGACCAGGCCGGGGCCGGTGTCGAGGTAGACGGGGGTGACCCCGTCGAGCTTCAGCCACATGTCGTGGTTGAAGTAGTAGGGGACGGGCAGGATCACCTCGTCGCCGGGCTCGGTGAGGGCCGAGGTGACGGTGCAGAACGCCTGGTTGCAACCGCCGGTCGGGAGGACCCGGCCTGCCGAGATCTCGGCGCCGTAGTCGGCCGAGAGCTCGGCGGCGAAGGTGGTGTTGAGCTCCGGCAGGCCCGGCGGCGGGGCGTAGCGGCCCCCGCCGCCGTCGTGGGCGATCTCGGCGATCCGGTCTGCCACCTCCGGGGCGGTGGGGTACCCGGGCGCAGCCTGCGAGAGATCGAGGAGCGCCCGGTCGCTGGTGCGATGGGCCAGCCAGGCATGGGCTTCGGCGATCGGCGACGCCGCGAGCTGCAGGGTTCGATTGGTCAGGCGCATGTCGACCGCACAGTAGTGGCGCCCCCCGCCCCTGCGCCCGGCTGCGACACCGAGCGGGGATGCCGGGAGGGCGCCTACAGCAGAGCCCGGGTGAGCGCCGTGGCCCCGGCGGCGGCCAGGACCACCACCACGAACGGCAACCGGAACCACAGGGCGACCGCAGCCGCCAACAGCCCGGCGGCCCGGGCGTCGATCGTCCACGCCCGATCGGCGACGAAGGTCGATGTGGCCACCAGCGCCGCCAACAGGGGGGCGGGGAGCAGCAGCGTGAGCCGCTCGAGTCGGGGCGGCAGCTGGCGGTCGCCGCCGAGCAGCACGGGCCCGGCCGCCTTCAGCAGGTACGTACCGGCGGCCAGGAGGACGATGGTCAGTGCCGCCGGACTCATGTCGCACCCTCCAGGTTGAGGTCGGGCCCGCCGTCGTCATCGCGATCGACCGAAGCCCCCTCGCCGCCGCCCGCCCCGACACCGTCGTCGGCCACGGGGTCCGGCGACCGACGCCAGGGCCGCAACACCAGCACGGCCAGACCGGCCAGGATCACGGGTGTTCCCGCCGGCACCACCGGCGCCGACAACACGGCGATGCCGGCCCCGACCAGGGCGACCAGCCGATGCTCGGGATCCTCCAGCCGGGGCCACAGCAGGGCGAGAAAGGCGGCGGGGATGGTGGCGTCGATACCGGCTGTGGTGATCAGCGACTCGGCCTCGCCCAGGATCGTGGCCCCCGCCAACGTCGACAGGTTCCACATCGTGAACAGCACCAGTCCCGAGACCAGGTAGCCGTAGCGCTGCCACCGCCGCTCCTTCTGGGCCGAGCCGACGGCGGTGGTCTCGTCGATCATCAACTGGGACACCAGGGCCCGCCACCAGAGGGGTCCGCGCAAGGCCGGGGCCATCACGAGGCCGAACGCCAGCGACCGCAGGTTGAGCAGCAGACCCGACACCACGGCGGTGATCACCGTGCCGCCGTCGGCCAGCACCGAGGCGGCGGCGAACTGGGCGCTACCGGTGAAGACGAGGGCGGAGAAGCCGACGGCGTCGAGCACGCTCATGTCGCCCTGGCGGACCACCACCCCGAAGGCGACGCCGAAGGGCACGACGGCCAGGGCGATCGACAGCGACTGCCGCCAGATGGCTGCTCGGATCGTGGCCTCGGACGTCATGGACGTCGTCAGGATGCCACCGTGGTCTCAGGCCAACGCTGCGGTATTGGTCGGCTCGTCCTGCTCGTCGGTCGCCCAGGCCACGGCGGCCACGGCGCCGAGCGGGATGGGCAGGGCGAAGGTGACGAAGCGGAACAGCAGCACGGCGGCCACCACCGCCGCCTCGTCGGCCGTGCCGACGGCGGCCAGGGCGCTGGTGAGCCCGACCTCCATGACCCCGAGGCCGCCCGGGGTGAGGGGCAGGGCGGTGACCAGGCGGCCGAAGGCGAGGGCGGCGAACACGGCGGCGGCCGTCAACGCCGTGTCGTCCACCCGCAACGCCCGCAGGCACAGCAGGAGAAGGAGGAACAGGTTCAGATGGCCGCCGATGGTCCACAGGGTTAGCCCTCGCCAGCGGCTGCGGACCAGGGCCACGGTGTCGGCCCGGAGCTGCTCCAACCGATCGCCCCACCCCGATCCGGTGAAGGGCAGCCGGTCGGCCAACGCCCCCAGGGCCCGAGCCGCTCCGGGCCCGGCCACCAGCATCACGCACAGCCCGACGACCACGGCGAAGAGGACGGCACCGGCGGCGGCGGCCTGGACCAGGCCCGGACCGAGCGGACGCTCGGTCGCCAGCCACACCACGGCGGCCAGCGGGGCCGACAGCTTCACGATCTGATCCCACACGCCGGTGACCACGATGGCCCGGGCGATGGCGGCGTTGGCCAGGCGGAGGCGTCGGTACATCGACCACGTCATCCCCACCGCCACCGCGCTCCCCCCGGGGACGGTGTTGGTGACGGCCGAGGTCATCCAGTCGACGAGGACGGCGTTGCGCAGGCCGAGGCCGGGCAGCGCCGCCCGCTGGAGGAGGGCCGGGGCCACGAGGTTGGCGGCGGCCACCAGCAGCAGGGGGAGGGCGAAGCGACGGTCGGTCTCCTGCAGGGTCCGCCACACGTCGCCGTAGGAGGCGAAGGACGGCAGGGCCCAGGCGAACGCCGCCACCACGACGGCGACACCCACCGTCGTGCGCACCACGCGGGAGTCGGCCAGCCGTCGCACCATCCCTGGCCAGGGTAGGGCTTCATCGGGCGACGGCGGGGCCGGCCGGTACCGGACCTCCTCCTCCGCCGGGGCCCGCCGCCCGCCCGATCGACGGTCCACCGCCCCGAGGCCGCATCGGTCGACGGCGTCGCCGCCGCGGATTCCCGGCATCCTGGGGAGGTGGTGGCACTCGCTGACAGCTCCGAAGAGCTCGATCGTCAGCGCCGGTCCGACCTGCGGCGGATGAAGGCGTTGGCCACCGGGCTGCTCGTCCTGGCGGCGGTGGTCTTCGTGATCGCCCGGGCTCTGGCCGACAGCACCGGGGCGTGGATCGGCTACGTCGAGGCGGCGGCCGAGGCGGCCATGGTCGGCGCCCTGGCCGACTGGTTCGCCGTGACCGCTCTCTTCCGTCACCCGCTCGGCATCCCGATTCCCCACACCGCCATCATCCAGACCCGCAAGGACCAGATCGGCGAGAGCATGGGGCGCTTCGTGCGCGAAAACTTCCTCACCACCGAGGTGATCGCCGGCCGTCTGCGGGAGGCCGGCCTCGCCCGTCGGCTGGGGGAGTGGCTGTCGGAGCCCGATCACGCCAAGACCGTGTCGGCTCAGAGCGCAGCGGTGGTCAGGGGCGTGACCGAGGTGTTGGAGGACGACCTGGTCCAGACCGGGGTGGAGCAGGTGGTGATGAGTCGGGCCCGCTCGGTGTCGGTGTCGCCCCTGATGGGCAAGGTGGTGGAGACGGCGTTCGAGGGCGATCACCATCAACTGCTGTTGGAGTCGGTGCTCACCGGGCTGAGCAACTTCATGGTGCAGAACTCCGAGACCCTCCGAGGCCAGCTGTACAAGGAGTCGCCGTGGTGGGTGCCGGAGCCGGTCGACGATGCCGTCTACGACAAGGTCTACGACGTGGCCCAGAACTTCCTGGCCACCCTCGCCGCCGATCGGGAGCATCCCCTGCGGGTCGACATCGACCGGCGGACGATGAAGCTGGCCGACGAGCTCAAGACCTCGCCGGCCATGCAGGCCCGGGGCGAGCAGCTCAAGGAGGAGCTCCTGGCCCACCCCGAGGTGCGGGCGTGGTCGGCGTCGCTGTGGAGCCGGATCAAGGTCGGGCTGCTCGATGCCACCGAGGATCCGAACTCCGAGCTCCGGATGCGGATGGAGGACGCCCTGGTCGGGGCGGGTGGCTCGCTCCAGGACGACCCGGCGCTGCAGGCCCGGATCGACACCTGGATCATCGACGCCACCGGCTACGTGGCCGAACAGTTCCGGGGCGAGGTGTCCGACCTGATCGCCACCACCGTGGCCCGCTGGGACACCGAGGAGACGGCGGACCGGATCGAGCTGCAGGTCGGTCGCGACCTCCAGTTCATCCGTATCAACGGCACGATCGTCGGCGGCCTGGCCGGGCTCGTCATCCACACCGTGTCCGAGCTGCTGCTGTAGCGACCCCGGCCGTCAGGTCCGATCACGGGGTCGACCCGGCCACCAGGTCGCAGGCGTTCTGGAGGCGGGTCGCAGGGGGTGACTAGCGTGTCCCGATGGACGTACGGACCCTCATGCGCCGCTCGGCTCGGTTTCACTCCCAGTACCCGGCGGTGGTGGAGGCCGGCGCCGGTGAGCATCCAACCCGCCGCCTGACCTATGGCGAGGCCTGGGAGCGGGGCGTTCGCCTGGCCAACGGTCTGCTCGCCCTCGGGCTCGAACCCGGCGACCGGGTGGGCGTGCTGGAGGACAACACGCTCGAGTCGGTCGACTTCTTCTGCGGGACCGCCGTCGCCAACCTGGTGCGGGTTCCCCTCTACCCCCGGAACGGTCCTGACGCCCACCGCCACATGCTCGACCACACCGGCTGCCGCGCCGTCGTGGTGTCGGCCTCGCACGCCGCCGCCCTCGACGGCATCACCGAGACGGTGCCGTCGCTGGAGCACGTCCTCGTGCGCGACGACGGCTACGAGGACTGGCTGGCGACCCAGTCGACCGTCGACCCCGACCCGCCGGTCGAACAGGACGACTGGTTCATCATCCGCCACACCGGCGGCACGACCGGTCCGTCAAAGGGCGTGGGCTACACCCACAAGATGTGGCTCGACGCCGGGCGCGACTGGTTCTACGCCCTGCCCTCGGTCGAGCTGGGCGACGTCTGCCAGCACGCCGGGCCGATCTCGCACGGCTCGGGCTACCTGTTCGCCCCGGTGTGGCTGTCGGGCGGGGTCAACCTGCTCATCCCGACGTTCGAGCCGGCGGGCGTCCTCGACGTGATGGAGCGTGAGCACGTGGCCTACGGGTTCCTGGTCCCGGCCATGCTCAACGCCCTGGTCCGCCACCCGTCGGCCCGGGACCGGGACTGGTCCCACCTCAAGTGCATCCAGATCGGGGGCGCCCCCATCGCCGACGACACCGCACTGCTGGCCCGCGACGTGCTGGGCGAGGTGCTCTATCAGGGCTTCGGGCAGACCGAGGCGTTGCCGATCACGATGATGGGGCCCACCGAGTGGTTCTCCCAGGTGGAGGGGTCGAATCCGCTGCGCTCGGCCGGGCGCCCCCTGCCCTTCGGCGACATCGACATCGTCGACCCCGACACCGGCGAGTCTCTCGATCTCGGCACCGAGGGCGAGATCGCCATCCGCTGCGACGGTCAGATGACGGGCTTCTGGAACAACCCCGAGGCCACCGCCGAACGCATGCGCGACGGCTGGGTGCTCACCGGCGACATCGGCATGATCGACGACAACGGCTACGTGTACATCCTCGACCGCAAGGACGACATGATCATCTCCGGCGGGTTCAACATCTGGCCCGCCGAGCTGGAGAACGTCCTTACCGATCACCCCGACGTGCAGGAGGCGGCGGTGTTCGCCGTGCCCAGCGAACGGTGGGGCGAGAGCCCGTACGCCGTGGTATCGGTGAGCGAGGGAGCGACGGTCACGCCGGACGAGCTGGTCCAGCTCTGCGCCGACCGGCTCGGCTCGTACAAGAAGCCGGCGACGGTCGAGCTCACCACGGACGAGTTGCCGAAGTCGCCCGTCGGCAAGCTGGCCCGCAAGCAGCTGCGCGAGCCCCACTGGGCCGATCACGACCGGCGGGTCGCCGGCCGCTGAGCCCCAATGGGCCGTCAGCATCGGCGGGTCGCCGGCCACTGAGCCCCGGTGCGTCAGCCCTCTTCGTCGACCGCCCCTCGGTGGGGCGCCTCAGCCGTCATGGTCGGCCGGGGGAGGCCCATCGGGTTGGGGAAGGGCAGCTCGCCGGAGGTGGTGACGGCAACGGCTGCGGGCGAGAGGGCGTCGAGCAGTTCGGCGATGGCGGCCGCTGACAGTGCCTGGGTGATCGGGGTGGCGGCGAGGTCGTCGGTGGTCGCCTCGATCCGCGCCCGCACCAGGGCGCCGTGTTCGGTGAGACCGTCGTCGTCGACCAGGCCCCGGTCGACCAGTGCGCTCCGGGCCGACGCCCGGTCGTCGGTGCTCCAACCCCGATTGTCGAAGAAGACGTCGTCGGGCCACCCCAGCGACGCCGCCAGGAGATGGTGGGCCTGGCAGCCGGTGATGTCGGCCGCGGCCAGGGCCACCACGTGGCCGTCGCCCCGGTGCTCCCGCAGTGTGGTGCAGAGCTGCCACAGCCGGGCGACCGGGTCGTCGAAGGGGCCGATGCCACGGTTGGCGGCGAACAGCGGCCGGCCGATCGAGGTGGCGGCGTCGGCGATCCGGCCGAGCGGCTCGGTCGTCCGCTCGGCCACGGCGTCGATGTCGGGCACCAGACGCCGCAGTGCGGTGGCCGCCGCCTCGGCCCGGGCCACGACGAGGACCTCGGGGGCGGCGTAGGTCCAGGCGTCGGGGATGGCCCGCTCCACCATCGACGGGGCGAAGTTGGCGAAGACGGCCTCGACCGTGCCCGGGCCGACGGCACCGAGCGGGGCGGCCCGACAGCCGAAGTAGCCCATCCAGAAGCCCCGCAGACCGGCCTGGCGGGCGGCATCGACGGCCTCGGCCGTGAAGTAGGTGACGGCGTGGAGAGGCTCGATCACCCGCCATAACCGATGGGCGACCGGGGCTTCACTCGACATGGCTGGCTCCCCTCGGGGCGACGTCACTGGGGGTCGACGCCCGGGACGGACGGGACGGATCGGGCCCGAGGCTAGGTCAGGTCGTCGACGGGAAGCACGAGCGGCTCGGTCGGCAGGCGGTCGGGATCGAAGCCGGGCAGCAGGTCGGCCGGGCCCGTCGCCTCGGCCGCCCCCGGCAGGTCGAGCGAGGCGGCCAGGAACCGCAGCACGTCGAGCGGGCTCTCGCCCCGCGCCATCCGGTCGGGGAGGGTGACTGCGCCGTGGCGCTTGGCCAGCCGCTCGCCGTCCGGTGAGAGTACCAGCGGCACGTGGGCGTGCTCGGCCCGCCGCAGGCCGAGCAGGTCCGCCACCAGGAGCTGGCGGCCGGTGCTGTCGAGAAGGTCGTCGCCCCGCACCACCAGCTCGACGGCCAGCGCATCGTCATCGACCACGGTCACCAGGTGGTAGGCCGGGGTGCCGTCGTTGCGTTCGACCACGAAGTCGTCGAGCTCGACCGACACCTCCCCCCTGAGCCGGTCGACGAGGTGGTAGGACGCCGCCTCGGTGCGCAGCCGCCACGCCGGTCGCCGGCCGGACGCATCCCGGGCCGCCCGGCCGGTGGCGTCGAGGCGGCGGCAGGTGCCGGGGTACCCGTGGCCGGCCAGCGGGCGGTTGGGGGCCTGGGCCGCCTCTCGGATCTCCCTGCGGGAGCAGTAGCACGGATACAGCACGTCGAGGGCCCGGAGCCGGTCGAGGGCGTGCCGGTAGCGGTCGAGTCGGTCGCGCTGACGGATCGGGTCGCCGTCCCAGTCGAGTCCGAGCGCCGTCAGGTCATCGCGCTGGGTGTCGTAGTGCTCGTCGCGGACCGAACCGGTGTCCAGGTCGTCGAACCGCAGGTGCAGGGGCGACCCGGTCGAGCGGGCGAACAACCAGGCCAGCAGCGCCGTCCGCAGGTTGCCCAGATGCAGGCGACCCGTGGGGCTGGGGGCGAAACGGCCGGACGACACGCCCTTCAGGATGCCGTGTCAGCCGGGGGTTGGACTCGGCGCCGGCGGCCCGTGGTCCGGGTGGCGCGGTCGGCTGGTGGTCCACGGTTGGAGGGCGAACACGGCGGCGGCCACGGCGAACAGCGACAGGGTCAGCACCGCAGGCCGATAGGAGCCGAAGCGTCCCTCGACGACGGCCAGGGCCACCGGTCCGAGGGCGGAGCCGCCGACGGTGAACAGGTTGAGCAGGCCCTGGATGGCGCCGAGGTTCTTCACCCCGTACCAGTCGGGGAGCATGGTCGAGGTCCCGGTGCGCAGAGCGGCGCCCGTGGCGCCGAGCACCACGCTGTAGGCCAGCACCAGCGGCCCGGGCCCGACCACGGCGGCCAGGAGGTGGGCGGCGGTCAACAGGCCCATGCCCAGCGCCGGGATGTAGCGGGTGCCGAGCCGGTCGGCGGCGGTGCCCACGATCAGTCCGGCCGCCGTCGAGCCCACCATCTGAGGGATGAACAGGGCGGCGGCCGCCGTGGCCGACAGCCCGGCCCGGCCCAGCAGGTCGATCTGGTGGAAGTTGAGACCGGTCACCAGCATCCCGGCCGTCCCGTTGGTGACGGCCAGCATCCAGAACTGCGGCGTCCGGACGGCTTCCCCACGCTCGAAGGCGGGCCCGTCGGTCGACGCAGGCTCAGGGGACGCAGGCTGGGTCGACGCAGGCTCGGTCGACGACGTGTCGCTCGGTGCCGCACCGTCGGCCTGCAGCGAGGGTGTCGCCGTTGCGGCCGAGCCTCGGGGCAGGTTGCGGTAGCCGACGGCGGCGATCGGGACGACCACCACCAGGATCACCACCGACAACACTCGCCAGGCGTCGCGCCAGCCCACGGCGTCGATGAGCACTGCGACCACCACCGGGACCAGGGCCATGAGGGCGCCGGTTGCGGTGTTGAAGATGCCCAGCGCCGTCCCTCGGTTGCGGACGAAATGGACCGACACCGTCACCGTCGCCACCAGGCTCAACGACCCCTGCCCCAGGAACCGGATGCCGGTGAAGCCGAGGGCCAGGGCCACGAACCCGTCGACCAGCGACATCCCGAACAGGGCGGCGGCGAAGGCGGTCGCGATCACCATCTGGGCCAGGCGCACGCCACGTCTGTCGATCGCCCGCCCCACCCAGGGGAGGAGGGCGGCGCCGACCAACGTCCCGATCAGGTAGGCGGTGCTCACCTCTGAGCGCCCGAGCCCGAGGTCGGCCACCAGATGGTCGGTGAAGACGGCGACCCCGATCGTCTGACCGGGCCCGGTGAGCGTCAGCGTCAGGGTGGCCAGCACCAGCACGAGCAGGGCGCGGCGGTCGAAGCCGGAGGTGGTCGAGTCGAGCGTGGAACGGGGGGAGGTCAGGGTTGCGAACGGTAGCGATCTGAACGGCCTTCGCACCAGGGAGAAGCGGCCGATCAGGAGGTGGCGTTGGTCATGCGTCGCGAGGCTCGATCGGTCGTACGATGAGCCCGAACAGTGTTGTTCTCCACCCCAACCACACCTGACTGAGAGTGTTATGAACGAACAGCAACTCACCCAGATGTCCACCGGTGCCGGCTTCATCGCCGCCCTCGATCAGAGCGGCGGTTCGACGCCGAAGGCTCTGGCCGCCTACGGCGTCGCCGAGGGCGAGTTCAATGGCGACGAGGAGATGTTCGCCAAGGTGCACGAGATGCGCACCCGGATCATGACCAACCCCGCCTTCAACGGTGAGCGCGTCATCGCCGCCATCCTGTTCGAGAACACCATGGACCGTCAGGTCGAGGGGCTGGACACCGGCGACTACCTGTGGAGCAAGAAGCAGGTCGTGCCGCTGATCAAGGTCGACAAGGGTCTGGCCGACGAGGAGAACGGCGCCCAGGTCATGAAGCCGATCCCCGGCCTCGACGATCTGCTCGCCCGCTCGGTGGAGAAGGGCATGTTCGGCACCAAGATGCGGTCGGTCATCAAGCTGGCCGACTCGACCGGCGTCGACGCCGTCGTGGCTCAGCAGTTCGAGATCGGGCACCAGATCATCGCCGCCGGCCTCGTCCCCATCATCGAGCCCGAGGTCGACATCAACTCGCCGGAGAAGGCCGAGGCCGAGGCCCTGCTGCGGGCCGGGCTCCTGGCCCACGCCAACCAGCTGAGTGCCGACCAGCACATCATGCTGAAGCTGACCCTCCCCGAGGAGGACAACTTCTACGCCGAGCTGATCGCCCACCCGCAGGTGGTCCGGGTCGTCGCCCTGTCCGGCGGGTACAGCCGTGACGAGGCCAACGCCCGCCTCAGCCGCAACAACGGCATGATCGCCAGCTTCTCCCGGGCCCTCAGCGAGGGTCTGTCGGCCCAGCAGAGCGAGGACGACTTCACCTCGACGATGGATGCCACCATCCAGAGCATCTACGACGCCTCCAACACCTGATTCGGCGCTGATCCCAGGCTGCTGCGCAGCCGATCGACGGCCCCCTCCGCCCCGGCGGCAGGGGGCCGTTGCGCGTCTGCGCCCGGGTCACCGCACGTCCGGGCTCGGGCCGTCCGGCCGCGTCAGGAGCGCCGCTCGACGGCCCGCCCGGCTAATTAACACTGACGAAACATTGCAGAAACAGTCACGAATTCACCCCGACACAGACTGACCCGACTTTGCTCGTTGGCGCAGCGTGGCGTGGGGGCAGGTTGCAACACGTAGACGCAAGCAGAGGCGGTATTGATGAACGCACCCGACACGCTCTGGATCATGGTCTCAGCGGCCCTGGTCCTCTTCATGATTCCGGGGCTGGCCCTCTTCTACGGAGGAATGAGCCGGTCCAAGAACATGCTGAACATGTTGATGATGAACATGGTCTGCCTGGGCCTGGTACCCGTGACCTGGGTAATCGTCGGCTATTCACTCTCCTCGGCGGAGAGTGACTCCAAGTGGATCGGCAACTTCGACCACGCCTTCCTCAACGGCATCGAGCTGATCGCCGAGGACGGCAGCACCCCGCTGCTGGGCGTGATCTTCGCCATGACCTTCGCCTCGATCACGCCGGCCCTCATCTCGGGCGCCGTGGCCGACCGCATGAAGTTCTCGGCCTGGCTGGTCTTCGTGCCCGTCTGGCTGCTGCTGGTCTTTGTCCCGGCCTGGGCCTGGGTGTTTCGCGGAGAGAACGGCTTTCTTTCGGATCGGGGCAGCCTCGACTTCGCCGGCGGCACCGTGGTCCACGTCGCCGCCGGTGCGGCGTCCCTGGCCCTGGTCCTCGTGCTCGGCAAGCGCAAGGGTTGGCCGGACGAGCCGATGCCCCCGCACAACCTCCCCTTCACCATGATCGGCGCCGGCATCCTGTGGTTCGGCTGGTTCGGGTTCAACGCCGGTTCGGCCTTCGCCGTCGACGGTGTGGCCATGCAGGCCTTCGCCAACACCTTCATGGCCGCCGCCGTCGCCATGCTGGCCTGGCTCGTCGTCGAACAGGTCCTCGACGGGCACATGACCTCGCTCGGCGCCGCATCGGGCATCGTGGCCGGCCTGGTCGGCATCACCCCCGGCGCCGGCTTCATGGGCACCTGGGGCGCCATGCTGGTCGGCCTGGCCGCCGGTGTGCTGTGCGCCCTGGCCGTCCGGTTGAAGTTCCGCTCCGGCTACGACGACGCCCTCGACGTCGTCGGCGTCCACATGGTGGGCGGCCTCGTCGGCGGCATCCTCATCGGCTTCACCGCCGACTCCACCGTGTTCGGTGAGCAGAACGAGGCCAACGACGGGCTCTTCGCCGGCGGCGGCGCCGACTTGTTGGTCGAGCAGATCTTCGCCAACGTGTTCGTGATGGTGTTCGCCTTCGTGGCCACCTACGTCATCGCCCGGGCCCTCGACGCCGTCCTCGGCCTCCGGGTCAGCGAAGAGGCCGAACAGACCGGTCTCGACAAGGCGATCCACTCGGAGTCGGCCTACTCCTAGGCCCCGCCACAACGTCGAACGAGGTCCGGCCCTCCCACTGCGGGGGCCGGACCTCGGCGCGCCCGGACTCAGCTCGACAACAGCTCGGTCGGCAGCTGGCCGTCGACGCTCACCACCCGCACCGACTCGCTGTACAGCCACCCCACCTGGCCGTAGGCGTCGCATACGCAGATCATCGTGTACTCGCCCTTCTCCCGATTGGGCGCCAGGCTGCCCAGCAGCACGTGGGGCGACACGGCGTTGTAGGCGCCGAACCCGGCGCCGAGCAGGACGTAGCGGTTGCCGGAGGTGACCTCTTCAACGATGGTTGCCATGGGCTCGACACTACGTCCGCCACCGGGTCGGGCGAGGGCGGCGCCGGGTCGTCGAGAACGTGAGCGGGTTTGCCCTCCACGCAGCGGCCGTGGCGGCAATACTCGGCGGATGACCAAGATCAGTTTCGTCGGTGCCGGCTCGTCGGTGTTCGCCAAGAACCTCCTGGGCGACGTCCTGAGCTTCCCCGAGTTGGCCGAGGCCACGATCAGCCTCTACGACATCGATGCCGAACGGCTCCGGACCTCGGAGATCGTGGCCCACAAGACGGCGACGGCGCTCGGCGTCGACCCGACGATCGAATCGACCACCGACCGGAGCGAGTCGCTCGACGGCGCCGACTACGTGATCACGATGTTCCAGGTGGGCGGCTACGAGCCGTCGACCGTGGTCGACTTCGAGGTGCCGAAGCGCTTCGGCCTGGAGCAGACGATCGCCGACACCCTGGGCGTGGGTGGGATCATGCGCGGCCTGCGCACGATCCCGGTGCTGCTCGACCTGGCCCGGGAGATGGAGGAGCGCTGCGGTGACGCCACGCTCCTTCAGTACGTGAACCCGATGGCCATGAACTGCTGGGCCCTCGATCGGGCGACGTCGATCGAGACGATCGGGTTGTGTCACAGCGTGCAGCACACGGCCGCCAACCTGGCGGACGACATCGGGGTGCCGATCGAAGAGGTCTCCTACCGCTGCGCCGGGATCAATCACATGGCCTTCTACCTGGAGTTCGAGCACCGGACCGACGGCGGCCCAGTCGACCTGTACCCCCGGCTCCGGGAGTTCGCCGCCACCCAGCCTGCGCCGTTGCGGGGGAGCGCCGCCCGCACCGACGGCGGGATCGCCGGGCTGAGCGACGCCGTCCGCTACGACATGCTCAAGCGGCTCGGCTACTTCGTCACCGAGTCGAGCGAGCACTTCGCCGAGTACGTGCCGTGGTTCATCAAGCGGGACCGGCCCGACCTCATCGACCGGTACGGCGTCCCGATCGACGAGTACCCCCGCCGCTGTGAGCGGCAGATCGCCCGCTGGGACGACATGCGGGCGGAGCTGGAGTCGCCCGACGCCGCGCTGTCGGTGGAATCGAGCGGCGAGTACGGGGCGGGGATCATCCACAGCATCGAGACCGGCGAACCCCGGGTGGTCTACGGCAACGTCCCCAACGCCGGACTGATCGACAACCTCCCCGAGGGGTGCTGCGTCGAGGTGCCGTGCCTGGTCGACTCCAACGGCATCCAGCCGACCCGGATCGGGGCGCTGCCCCCGCAGTTGGCGGCGTTGATGCAGACCAACGTCAACGTGCACGCCCTGGCCGTCGAGGCCGCACTCACCGGCAGGCGGGAGCACGTCTACCACGCCGCCATGCTCGATCCCCACACCGCGGCCGAGCTCGACCTCGACCAGATCTGGGAGCTGGTCGACGCCCTCCTCGACGCCCACGGCTCCTGGATACCGGAGCTGACGTAGGAGACTGCTGAGCAACACATGCCGGACGTTCGCCAGCCAGCCATCCGCCCACTCTGCGTCCTCGATTCCGCCATAGCGCTCAAGAGCTGTGGCGAAACCTGCGTCCTTGATTGGTCGGCGTCTGACAGGCGAACGTCTCACCGGCATTGCTCAGCAGTCTCCTAGCGCGTGCGCCTCCGGCGGGACCGTCGCTCCGGCATCCTCAACGACCGGTGACCAGGGCACAATGAAGCCGTGATCACCGAATTGACCTCGCTGCAGGCCGGTCAGCCGATCGTGTTCGACGGCAACCGGGTGACGACCGTTCCCGACGACCTGGCCGCCGCCTTCACCGCCGGCGACCGCCTGGTCGTGGTGGCCGACTCGGGGGCCCTGCTCCACATTCCCGCCGCCGAGTGGGACGTGGCCGCCGGGGCCGTCGGTCGGGCCTACCGCGCCTTCGGCGCGCTGGGTGCGGTCGACGACGACGCCATCACCGCCTTCTACCACCAGTTCGCCGATCGGTTGGCCGACGACGAGGTGTTCGCCCCGATCGCCGAGGCCAACGCCGCCGACGTGATCTCGGCCCGGGACCGTGGTCGATCGACCACCCGCCTCGAGCTGAGCGACACGATGCGCAACGACATGATCGAGGGCCTCCGCCTGTGGGCCAAGGCCCCCTCCGGTCGCAACGCCGTGGTCGACACCGTCACCCACGACGGCTGGCGCCTCGAGCAACGGGTGGCCGGCCTCGGGGTGGTCGGCTTCGTGTTCGAGGGGCGGCCGAACGTGTTCGCCGACGCCTGCGGGGTGCTGCGCAGCGGCAACACGGTCGTGTTCCGCATCGGGTCCGACGCCCTGGGCACGGCCCGGGCCATCGTGAGCCACGCCCTCGACCCGGCGCTGGCCGCCGCCGGCCTGCCCGAGGGTTCGGCCAGCCTGGTCGACTCCGCCGCCCATGCCGCCGGGTGGGCGATGTTCTCCGATCCCCACCTCGCCCTGGCCGTGGCCCGGGGTAGTGGTCCGGCAGTGGCCCAGCTCGGCGCCGTGGCCCGTCAGGTCGGCACGCCGGTGAGCCTGCACGGCACCGGCGGGGCCTGGATCGTGACCGGGGTCGAGGCCGACGCCGCCCGCCTCACCGCCGTGGTGCGGGCCTCCCTCGACCGCAAGGTGTGCAACACGCTCAACACCTGCTGCGTGCTGACCTCCCGTGCCGACGAGCTGGTCCCCGCCGTGCTGGCGGGCCTGACCGCCGCCGCCGACGCCCGTTCGACGGTTCCGAAGTTGCACGTCACCGACCGGGCCCGGGCCCACGTGCCCGGCGACTGGTTCACCGAGGAGGTCACCATCGATCGGGCCGAGGGCCCGTCGGTCGAGACCCGGGCGCAGGCCGTCGGCGACGATGCGCTCGGCCGTGAGTGGGAGTGGGAGAACTCGCCGGAGATCACGTTGACCGTGGTCGACGACGTGGCCGAGGCCGTCTCGCTGTTCAACACCCAGAGCCCGCGCTTCACCGCCAGCCTGATCTCCGACGACGAGGGCGAGCAGGAGCGGTTCTGGGCCACGGTCGACGCCCCCTTCGTGGGTGACGGCTTCACCCGCTGGGTCGACGGTCAATACGCCCTGGGCAAGCCCGAGCTCGGCCTGTCCAACTGGCAGGGCGGGCGGTTGTTCGGCCGGGGTGGCGTGCTGTCGGGCGACAGCGTCTACACCGTCCGGGCCTGGGCCCGTCAGGACGACCCGACCGTCAGCCGGTAGCGGGACCTACGCTGGGGCGATGGCCGCCATCCGTCAGCTCATCGCCCTCGGCCCCCAGTGGCCCACCGTCGATCCGTTCCTGTTCTGCGCCCACCACGACGACACCTATCCGGCCGGCGTGCACGAGCTGGGGCCCGCCCGAGACGAGCTGGCCGGTCGCAACATCGGTAGCGACTTCGCCGGCAAGGACGGCTGGAACATGTACCACGGGTCGATCGTGCCCGGTTTCCCCCAGCATCCGCATCGCGGGTTCGAGACGATCAGTTTCCTGCGGGCCGGGGTGATCGATCACGCCGACTCGCTGGGGGCGACCGCCCGGTTCGGGGCCGGCGACGTCCAGTGGATGACGGCCGGTTCGGGGATCGTTCACGCCGAGATGTTCCCGCTGCTCGACGACGACGGGCCCAACCCGCTCCACCTGTTCCAGGTCTGGCTGAATCTTCCGGCCGCCGACAAGATGGTCGAGCCCCACTTCTCGATGCTGTGGTCGGACACGATCCCGGTCGTCGGGGGCGACGGTGTGGATGTCACCGTGATCGCCGGGGAGCTGGCGGGGAAGCGGGCGCCTGCGCCCCCTCCGCATTCGTGGGCCAGTCGAGCCGAGGCCGACCTCGCTCTGTGGCACGGTCGGATGGACGCCGGCTCGACGTGGGAGCTCCCTCCGGCCCGGACCGCCGAGGCCGTGCGCACCGTCTATGTGTATCGGGGTGGGACGTTGACGGTCGATGGTGAGGACGTGCCGGTAGAGCACGGTGCGTTGTTGGAACAGACCACCGAGGCCCTCACGCTCACCGCCGTCGATGACGAGGTGTGCTGGATTCTGCTGCAGGGTCGACCGATCGGGGAGCCGGTGGCGCAGTACGGGCCGTTCGTCATGAACACCCAGGCCGAGATCGAGCAGGCGTTCGCCGACTACCAGCGGACCCAGTTCGGGGGCTGGCCCTGGCCCTCGGCCGACCCCAACCACGGGCCGGAGAAGGGCCGCTTCGCCCTCCACGCCGACGGCTCCGTCGACGAGCCGGCGGCCGAGGTCGGCTCCTAGCCGCTTGGGCGGGCCGCCAGACGAGGAGACCGACCAGGTCAGTCGGCGTCGAGGTCGGCCAGTCGGCGGCGCAGGAACGCCAGCTCGGCGTCGTTGCCGCCCAGATCGAGGGCCCGCCGATACTCGGCCGCCGCCTCCTCGTTCCGGGCAAGGCGGCGCAACAGGTCGGCCCGGGCGGCGTGAAGGTACCGGTAGCCGTCGAGCCCACCGTCCTCCGTCAGCAGGTCCATGGCCGCCAAGCCGGCCTCCGGTCCCACCGACATGGCGATGGCGACGGCCCGATTGAGGGCCACGACCGGCGTGGGCTGGATCCGTACCAACCGGTTGTAGAGCCACACGATCGACCGCCAGTTGGTCTCCTCCCAGGTGGGAGCCGTGGCGTGGATGCCGGCGATCGCCGCCTGCAACTGATACGGCCCGAGCGACCGGTAGGCCATGGCCTCGTCCATCAGCCGATGGCCTTCGGCGATCAGATCCCGATCCCACCGGGACCGATCCTGGTGCTCCAGCAGCACCAGATCACCGTCGGCGTCGACCCGGGTGGCCCGCCGGGCGTCGGCGAACGCCATCAGCGCCGACAGACCGAGCACCTCGGCCGCCCCGTCGTCCGCCGCCCCGTCATCGTCGCCACTCCCGTCGGCCAGCGGCAGATCGCCGTCACGCAGCCACTCCTGGCCCATCTTTCCGATGGTCACGTCGAGGACCGGAGGCGCCCCGGACGATCGCTCCCGCAACAGCCGGGTGAGCACCTCGGCCAGCCACCGGGCCTCGTCGCACAGATCGCCGCGCACCAGACCCGGGCCCTCCTCGGCGCTGGTGTGACCGGCGGTGAAGATCAGGTAGATGATGCTCAGCACCGTCGACAGACGTTCCGGAAGCTCGTCGGCGTCGGGTACCTCGAAGGGGATACCGGCCTTGCGGATCTTGTCCTTGGCCCGAACCAGGCGCTTGGCCATGGTGGCCGTCGGCACCAGGAACGAGTCGGCGATCTGCGTGGTAGACAGGCCACAGACCTGCCGGAGGGTGAGCGCCACCTGGGCCTCGGTGTTGAGGCTGGCGTGACAGCAGCCGAAGATCAGCGCCAGCTGATCGTCTATCAACTGGGACGACGGTCTACCCGGCCGCTCAGCCTGCTCGGCCAGGGCCGGCAGACGATCGGCGAATCGCTGATCGCGGCGGATGGTGTCGATGGCCTTGCGGCGGGCCGTGGTCAGCAGCCAGGCACCGGGCCGGTCGGGGGTCGTCGTCGGACCCCATCGGGCGGCGGCCTCGGTGAAGGCCTCCGCCGCCGCCTCCTCGGCCAGCCCGAGGTCGCCCAGGTCCCGCCGCAGCGTGGCCACCAGCTGGGGCCACTCGTCGGCGAAGACCTGAGCCACCTTGGACCGTGCCATGGGCTCGGTCTACTCCTCGTCGAAGACCATGACCGGGCGGATCTCCACCGAGCCGTAGGGGACCGACGGGATCTTCTCGGCCCACTTGGTCGCCTCGTCGAGGTTCTCGACGTCGATCACGAAGAACCCGCCGAGGACCTCCTTCGTCTCGGCGAAGGGCCCGTCGGTCACCTGCGTGGCGCCGTCACGGACCCTGATCGTGGTGGCGGTGGCCGCCTCGTGGAGGGCTTCGCCGCCGGCCATGATGCCGGCCTCGGCCATCTCGTTGGTGATGGCGAACCACTCCTGCATCTCGGCCGCGTGCTCCGGGGTGCCCGGCTGTGGGCCTACGTCTTCGGCCCCGTACAGCAGCATCAGGTACTTCATCTCGCTCTCCTTTGATCGGATGGACACCTGCCCGACGCTCAGGATTGCCGCGAATGGACAGCCGATCCGGAAATCTCCGAAAAAAGTTGGCGGCACCGTCGCCCCGAAGGAGCTCAGGGAAGCGGGGTCCCGGCCAGGATCCAGGCCGCCAGGCCCACCTGGGCCGCCACTGTCAGCCAGAAGACCACCTGGAACGGACGCTTGCGGGTCTTGTGGCGGAACGTCCGCTGGCCGGCGAAGGCGCCCGGTGTCCCGCCGCCGGCGGCGAGCACGTGCAGCGTCAGCTCGGGGATCCGAACGCCGTTCCCGCCGCCCCCGGCACCGGCCCGGCGCTTGTCCCACCCGTAGAGGGCGAACAGCACCACGTTGACCGCCAGCAACCAGCACACCCACCAGGCCCAACCGGTGCTCAACAGCAGCAGGACACCGGCCAGTGCGGCGAACAGCACGCCGCCGATCGAGTAGGTGAAGCGCAAAGGCATCACCGAAGAGTCTGCCACCGACGCCGAGGTCGGTGCCGGTGTCGGTAGTCTCGCCGCTCATGGCCCATGGCACCCATGACTACGTGTCCGACCCCCGCAACGCCGACATCGTGATCGGCGTCAACGACGACCTGAAGCACCGGGACGAAGCCACCGTGTCGGTCTTCGACTCCGGGTTCATGCTCGGCGACGGCGTGTGGGAGGGCATCCGGGTGATGAACGGCCGTCTCCTGTTCGTGGGCCGCCACCTCGATCGCCTCTACGAAGGGGCCAAGGCCATCGACCTCGACATCGGCCGCACCCCGGCCGAACTCGTCGACCTGATCAACCGGACCCTCGACGCCAACGGCATGCGAACGGCGGAGGCGGCCGACGAGGCCATCCACATCCGGCTCATGATCAGCCGAGGGGTGAAGTCGACCCCCTACCAGGACCCGCGGTTCACCGTCACCCCGCCGACCATCGTCATCATCCCCGAGTACAAGGATCCGTCGCCCTCCACCGCGGTGGAGGGCATCACGCTGTTCACCGTCCACGTCCGTCGGGGTCGCCCCGACGTGCAGGACCCCAAGCTCAACTCCCACTCCAAGCTCAACTGCATCACCGCCTGCATCCAGGCGGCCAAGGCCGGGGCCGACGAGGCCCTCATGCTCGATCCCCACGGTTTTGTCGCCACCTGCAACTCCACCCACTTCTTCATCGTGCGGGGCGGCGAGGTGTGGACCTCCAGCGGCGACTACTGCCTCGCCGGTATCACCCGGGGCCACGTGATCGAGCTATGCCCGACGATCGACGCCCGGTGCCGTCAGCGCAACTTCAGCCTCACCGAGGTCTACGGGGCCGACGAGGCGTTCGTCACGGGCACCTTCGCCGGTCTGGTGCCGGTGACCGAGATCGACGGGCGCACCATCGGCGACGGTGTTCGAGGCCCGATCACCGAGCGCCTGCAGGCCGCCTACGCCGACGCCTGCCGGGACCAGAGCGGCGGTGGGGGCCGAGCATGACCGTGACCCTGGCCATGTGGTCCGGACCTCGCAACCTGTCGACGGCGCTGATGCGAGCCTGGGAGAACCGCCCCGACACCGAGGTGCTCGACGAACCCCTGTACGCCCACTACCTGGCCCGCACCGGCCTCGACCACCCCGGTCGGGACGACATCCTGGCCGCCGGTCCCGTCGACCTCGATGCCGCCGTCGACCGGTGCCGCAACCCGCCGGGCGCCCCGACCCTCAGCTACCAGAAGCACATGAGCCACCACCTGCTCCCCGGTATGGACACCTCGTGGCTCGACGACGTCCACAACGTGCTGCTGATCCGGCACCCGGTCGAGGTGCTGGCCTCCTACACCCAGGTGCGGGCCGAGGTGACCCTGGCCGACATCGGTCTCCCCCAGCAGGTCGACCTCGTCGACCGCTGCGCCCTGGTCATCGACGCCGCCGACTTCCTGACCGACCCCGAGGCCCACCTGCGGACGCTGTGCGCCCTGCTCGAGGTCGACTTCACCGAGACCATGCTCACCTGGCCCGCCGGGCGGCGCCACAGCGACGGGGTGTGGGCCCCGCACTGGTACGCCTCGGTCGAGGCCTCGACCGGCTTCGCACCGCCTCGATCGGCCGAGGAGCGGGCCGCCGGCCGAGCCCGCCTCCATCCCGACCTGGCCCCGCTGGCGGCCGAGGCCGTTTCCCTCTACGACGACCTGGCCGCCCGCCGGCTACGCCTCTAAGCGCTCGGAGTCGGCCGCGGGGTCGTGCGGAGCGCCGTCGGCGTCATCGCCCGGGCCGAGCAGATGGACGGCGAGGGCGGCCAACACCATCACCCCACCGAAGACGGCGGTGAGCGGGGGGATGTCGCCGAAGATGGCCCACACCGCCACCGTGGCCCCGACCGACTCGGTCAGCAGCGCCACCGACACCGTCACCGAACCCAACGGTTTGAGCAGCAGATTGATCAGGGTGTGACCGGCCAGCTGGGGCCCGACGATCATGGCGCCGATCGCCAGCCACGTCTCGGTGTCGTAGCCCCCGAGCCCGCCGTCGATCGCCACCGCCAGCGGCAGCAATACGACGGCCGACGTGGCGTACACCAGCCCGGCGTAGACCGACGTCGACAGCTCCGAGCGGACCTGGTCGCCGATCACCAGGTACCCGGCCACGGTGGCCGCCCCCACCAGGGCCAGGGCGTCGCCCAGGAGGGCATCGCGCCCGGCCCCGCCCAGATCGCCGCCGGTGATCACGGCGGTGCCGGCCACACCGAGGGCGATCACGCCCCACGTGCGCCTCGACGGGGGGCGCCCGGTCGCCGCCCGGTACAGGGCGATCAGCAGGGGCGCGGTCGACACCAGGGTCACCGAGGCCGCCACCGAGGTCAGTTCGAGCGACGCCATCCAGGCCGACATGTGGAAGGCGAGGCAGAGTCCGGCTATCGCGATCGGGGCCAGGTGACGCCGTCGGGCCCCGACCAGCGCCGTCCGGCGACCGATCATCGCCGCCGTCACCGCCAGCACGACCGAACCGCCCGCCGTCCGCCAAAAGGCGAGGGAGACGGCGCCCATGTCGGCCCACCGGACGATCACGGCCGACGACGAGACGGCGGCCACCGCCACCAGTAACGCAGCGTGGTAGCGACGTGGACTCCGCGCGTTCGGCACCAGCGGAGACTACCGATGACTGCCCCCTCTGGTTGGCGAATTCGCGCCCAGCCGACACCATGGAGCCGTGCAACCAACCCTTGTCATCATGGCCGCCGGACTGGGAAGCCGGTTCGGTGGTGTGAAGCAGCTCGCCCAGGTCGGTCCGGAGGGCGAGGCCTTTCTCGACTTCTCCATCCGCGACGCCCGCGCTGCGGGGTTCGGCGACGTGGTCATGATCATCCGGTCCGACATCGAGAACGACGTCCGGGGCCACCTCGAGCGGTTCCACGCCGAGACCCCGATCGTCTACGTCCGCCAGGACGACCTCGGTCCGCCCCGGGCCAAGCCGTGGGGCACGCTCCACGCCGTCCTCAGCGCGGCCAAGGCGATCACCGGCCCCTTCGCCGTGATCAACGCCGACGACTACTACGGGCCCTCGTCGTTCCAGCTGGCCGCCAGCTGCCTGGAGCAGTCGGCGCCCGGTGTCGGGGCCAACGTGGCGTTCCAGCTGCAGCACACCGTGCCGCCCGCTGGAGCCGTGACCCGGGCCGTCACCACCGTCGCCGACGGCCTGCTCACCGGGATCGTCGAGACCGAGGGTTGCCAACGGGTCGAGGGCGGCTACGAGGCGGGCGGGGCGTCGGTGCCCGGTTCCACTCCGGTGTCGATGAACCTGTGGTGCTTCGACGCCTCGATCCTCGACGACTTCACCGAGCGCTGGACGGCGTTCTACGAGTGGGCGGCCGACGAACCCAAGGCCGAGTGCCAGCTCCCCACCGTGGTCGGCGAGCTGATGGCCGACGACCGTCTCCGGGTCAACGTCGTGTCCTCGACCGAGCAGTGGATCGGGATCACCAACCCCGAGGACTTCGAGCTGGCCAAGGCCGCCCTGGCCCACCGCTGAGCCGCCGATCGGGGCCCCACCCGGTCCCCCTCCCGGGGTCGATCCCGGGCCATAAGGCCTAAGGCCACGACCGTCTCGTCCGACGGAGACACCGGCAGCGCTCGTCCGCCGCCGCACCCCGCCCGTCTCTCGAGGACCCCACATGTACCGCCTGGTTGCCATTGTCCTGCTTGTGGTCGGCCTGGTCGCCTGGCCGACCGGAGTCGACGCCCAGGGCGCCACCGTCGATGCCACCGCCACCCCGATCGTGTGGGTCGACCTCACCGGCCCCCAGGGCCTCGTCAGCCAGGGGGACCCGACCTCCGAGATCCTCGATCGCGGTCACGGCCCGGTGATGGTCACCTCCGTCACCATCGACGACCGGGGCCTGCGCAGCCTATCGCCGCTCCCGGTGTCGGTGGGCGTGGGCGGCATCCGTCTGGCCGACGACGCCAACGCCTCCGTCACCAGCGAGAACGGGGCCCTCGTCACCGCAACCTCCAACGACTTCCCGGCCGCCGTGGCCCGGGTGATGGGCTCGGCCGATCTCCGCCACTACCTCCGAGGCGACGGCACCGCCTCCAACGGTGACAACGGCCGCCTCGACCTCGACCTCACCTTCAGCCCCGCCCTCGGCGGCGACGACTACCTGCTGGTGGCCGAGGCCGATCCGTCGACCGAGCTCCGGCTGTCGGCGGTGACCGCCGACGGCTTCATCCCCGAGACCGCCCCACTGGCCGTGCTCGACGCCGGTGACGGGTGGGCCACCGGCTTCGCCCCGGCCGACAACGGCACGGCCGAGGCCGTTCGCCTGGCCGTCGTCCCCGTCCGCTCGCTGCTGGCCGACTCCGGGCTGGCGGCGCTCGACACCGTCCGCATCGACGCCGACGATGCCGCCGACGTGAAGGTAATCCCGGTGACCGCCGCCGCCCTGACCACGGTCGAGACGGACCCGGTGCTGGTCGAGACCGATCCCGAGCCGACCCCGATCCCGGGCGACGCCCTGGAGCTGGCCGTCGGGGTCTACGCCGGGGTCGATGCCGGTGCCGGCTGCGCCGAGGCGGCGCCGGTGGCCGAGGTGGCCTCGTCGGCCGCCGCCGTCACCTACTGCTACACGGTGACCAACAACGGCACCGAGCCGCTGGAGGGGGTGTCGGTCACCGATCCCGACGTGGCCGGTGCCGTGCGCTCCATCGGTGAGCCGCCCGCCGCCCTCGCCCCCGGCCAGGTGCACGGCTTCTACCTGGAGGGCGCCCTGCCCGCCGACGGGGCCGACGGCGCCATCGACAACACCCACCTCAGCACCGCCACCGCCGCCGCCACCGGCCTCGACACGGCGCACGGCTACACCGTGACCGCGGAGGCCGCCGTCCGCTCGGCGGTGTCGGCCGGCGCTTCGTCGGTCGGTGTCGACGGGCCGGCCGTCGACCTGGCCGTCACCTCCTACGCAAGCCATGACGGCGGCCAGTCCTGCGCCGGGGACGAACGTACCGTCGCCGCCGAGGGCGATCCGCTGACCTACTGCTACGTGGTCACCAACACCGGCTCCACCTATGTCCACGGCATCTGGCTCGACCAGCACGGCGTCGATACGTCGCCCAACCTGATCAACGGCGAGCTGGCCGAGATGCCGCCCCTGGCTCCCGGCTCGTCGATCGCCCTCTACCTCGAGGTGGCGGCCCCCGACTCGCCCGCCGCCGGTTCGGTGATGGCCGCCACCGTCACCGCCAACCCGGTCGACCAGTACTGCGGCGACCTGCCCGGCCTGGCCGACGTCACCGCCGACGACGGGACCGAGCTGACCAGCGTGGCCACGCCACCTCCGGCGCCCGAGCAGACCGGCGAGCCCGAGCCGCCGACCGAGCCGATCCAACCCCCGACCGACGAGATCCCGGGCCGCGAGGCCCCCCAGACCAGCGATCCGTCGACCGAGGCCCCCGAGCAGCTGGCCCACACCGGTTGGGAATCATGGATGCTGGTGATGGCCGGCATCGGTCTGGTGGCCGGCGGTCTCGCCCTGAGCCGGGAGCAGCTGCGGCGGTCGATGCCCACCCCGGCCCCGGCCGCTGCGTCGATCCAGATGCCGGTCCCACGTTCGGGCCATCTGTCGGGCCCGGCCCGTTGCGCCGGCGAAATCGACAGGCGCCGCCCGACCGGCACTCCGTAGACTCGACCCCCGTGACGGGACCATGCTGAGTCGGCGACGTCTGGCCGACGTCATGGTCACGACCTCGGGGGCGATGACGGCCTCGACGTTCCAGCTGTTCCTGATCGCCGTCCTCGCCGCCACCCTCATCGACGAACTCGGCCTGAACCGGCTGCAGATCGGGATCCTGGGTGCGGTCAACACCGGTGTGGGCGCCGTGCTGGCCCCGCAGCTCGGCCGCCTGGCCGACCGGTTGGGCACCAAACGGGCCATGGTCGGCCTGCTGGCCTCCAGCGGTGTCGGCCTGCTCGGCACCGCGGCCGCCCCCGGGTTCGTCGGGCTGGTTGCGGCCTCGTTCGTGTCGGGCTTCGGCCAGGGGGCCGGCAACCCGGTCACCAACAAGCTGATCGCCGAGCAGGTACCCCTGTCCCAGCAGAACCCGGTGATGGGGGTGAAACAGAGCGGGGTCCAGTTCGCCGTGTTCCTGGCCGGGGCCACCATGCCCGCCTCGGCCGCCTCCTTCGGTTGGCGGTGGGCGGTGGCCGTCTCCGGCGTGTTGTCGCTGGGGGCGGCGGTGGTGGTGGCCGTGCGCCAGCCGCTGCCGACGGTGCCATTGCCCGCCGCGGGCGGTGGCTCGCCCTGGATGGCCGGTACCGACGGTGCCGACGGTGTGTCGGCCGCCGAGGTCGACGAGGCCAGGGCGGCGGCCGAGCGGGCCGAGGCCAGGCGTTACGTGCGCTGCATCACCCTCTATGCGCTGCTGATGGGCCTGTGTGCCGGCGGGGTCACCCGGTTCTACCCGCTCTTTGCGGTGGAGGTGCTCGGCTACTCCGAGGCCCGGGCCGGGCTCGCGGTCAGTGTGGCCGGCGCCACCGCCGTGGTGACCCGGGTGGTGTGGGCTCAGGTGGTCAACGGCCGTCTGGGCCTCGATCCGGCCCTGGTTGCGATGGCCCTCGGCGCCGTGGCCACCGTCGCCTGCCTGTATCTGGCGGAGTCCGGCGCGGCGTGGCTGCTGTGGCCCGCCGTGCTCGGGGTGGCGGCCACCGTAGTGGCCTGGAACGTGGTGGCGATGCTGGCCGTCATCCGCACCGTGCCTCGGGAGGAGGCGGGGGGTGCCACCGGCCTGGTCCTGCTCGGCTTCCTCGGCGGGTTGACCGTGTCGGCCCCCCTCGTCGGCTACTCGGTCGACGTGTTCGACTCCTACCGGCCGGCGTGGGTGGCCCTCGCCCTGACGGCGTTGGCCTCGGCCGTGGTGGTGCTGGGTCGGCGTCCGTCGACGGGGGGCGAGCCGGTGCCGGTGCCGACCCCGGAGCCGAGGACGAGTTAGGCGGCCGTTGCAGGATCGGCCAGGGAGCCGGTGTTGCGCTCCACCCACCCGAAGCCGCCGAAGGCCCGCACGCCCAGGTAGTACACGGCGGCCACCGAGTAGCAGCCCCGCAGGGCGAGACCCCCGTCGTGCCGCTCCCGGCAGAGGTCGACCATGTCCCAGAAGAAGTCGACGTCACACTGCTTGCGGGCGCTCCGGTCGTCGCCGTAGGGCCGCTCGAGGTAACAGCGATCGTGGGTGTTGCAGGCCTCGGTGAAGTCGAAGCCGGGGCCCGAGTCGGGGACGGCGGTGCAACCGTCGACGTCATCCTCGACGTCCTGGGCGGCGGCGGGGGAGGCGAACAGGAGCAGGCCGGACAGCATGACCACCGCCAGGGCCGACGCCATCAGACGCCGTCCCGCTCCTCGGGCACCGGGTGCCCTCGGTTTGGGGTCGTCGTCGATCCGCTCGTGAAGGTCCCGCAAACTGCCCATGAAAAAACGCTAGCAGCGGCGCCCGCGTCGGCGACCGCGCCCCCGTCAGGCCGCCGGTGGGGCGATGCGATCACGCCGGATCTTGCCCAGGGCGGTGCTGGGGAGCACGTCGTGGAGTTCGAGGGCCTGCGGCGCACACCAGGGGGCGAACTCCGCCTTCACCGTGCGCCGCAGATCGTCGAGCGACGGCGGCGCCGAAGCGTCGGTCGGGACGACGGCGGCCACCACCTCGTGGCCCCACTCCGGGTGGGGGCGACCGACCAGAGCGATCTGGGCCACGTCCCCTCGCTTGGCCAACAGCGCCTCGATCGGGGCCGGCCACACCTTTTCCCCGCCGGTGATGATCACGTCGCCCCGGCGGCCGAACACCCGGAGGCTCCCGTCAGGCTCGATCGTGCCGTCGTCGCCGGTGTCGAACCAGCCGTCGGCGTCGAAGGGGTCGGGGTCGTGGCGGTAGGCCCGGAACAACATCGGCCCCCGCAGCCGGATGGCGCCGTCGTGACCGATGTCGATCTCCACGCCGTCGATGACGCGTCGGTCGTAGACCACGCCCGAGCCGGTCTCGGTCATGCCGTAGGTGGCGATCACGTTGGCCGGGCGATCGGCCGGCGGGGCCGCCCCGCCGATGAGCACGGCGCGGAACCGCTCCGGGGGCACCTGGGCCAGGGCCCGGGTGACGAGGGAGACGAGGGTGGCACCCCGGTCGGCGGCGTCGATCACCCGCTTGGCCTGGAACCCGTCGTGCACCTCCACCGGCGTGCCGGTGATCATCGATCGCAGTACCACCGACAGGCCACCGATATGGGCCAGCGGGAGGCAGGCCACCCACCGATCGGTGGTCGGATCGACGCCGAGGGCGGCGCTGGTGGCCCGGGCCGAGGCCTCGATCGAGGCGTGGGTGTGGATGGCCGCCTTGGGTTCGCCCGTGGTGCCGCTGGTGGCCATCACCAGGGCGTCCCCGTCGGCCACCGGCTTGCCGATCGGGAGCCGGTGGCGTTCCCCGTAGGCGTCGATCACCGCGGTCGGGGCGAGGGCGGCGAGCACCCGGTCGGTCTCGGCTGCGGGGAGGCGGGGGTCGAGCGGGGCGATGGCGTCGCCGGCGTCCCACACCCGTCGGATGGTGTCGACGTAGGTCGGGCCGCCACGGAGGGCCAGCGCCACGAGTTCGGCCATGGGCCCAACGATACGGGGGCGTTCGCCGCACATGGCGACCCCGGCCGAGACCGACCCGCGGTCGGCGACCCCGTCGAGGGCGGTGTACGACTAGGGTCGATCGACGTGTCCGACTCCGAAGCCGTCGTCTGGCGCGACGGGGAACTGATCCCCTTCGCCGACGCCACCGTCCACGTCCTGTCCCACGCCGCCCACCGGGGCACCGAGGTGTTCGACGTGCTGCGGGTGGTGGCGACCGGGAGCGGGCCGGTCGCCCTCGGGCTTCGGGAGCACGTGGCCCGCTTCGACCGCTCGATGCAGCTGATGGGCATGACCTCGCCCTACTCGGTGGCCGCTATCGAGGAGGCGGTGGCCAAGACCGTGGCCGCCAACCCGGGGGCCGATGTGGTGAAACTGGTGGCGGCGTGGACCGAGATCGCGCTGTCGACCGAGCCCGTGTCGCTGGTGCCGTCGGTGGTGGTCACCGCCCGGCCCGGGATCCCGACCGACATCCTGCAACCGGTGGCCAGGGTGGCGTCGTCGGAGATGCCGAAGATGCCGGCCGAGATCCTGCCGCCGTCGTTGAAGGTGGCCGCCGCCTACACCCCGGGCGTGCGCCGTCAGCTCGATCTGGCCGACGACGTCGACGACGTCCTGTTCCGCACCCTCGATGGTCGTCTGGCCGAGGCCACCACGCAGTCGATGCTGGTGGTCGCCGGCGACCGGCTGCTCGCTCCCTCGCTCGACCGGGTGCTGGACGGCATCACCCGTCGCCTGCTCACCGAGCTCGCCCCCGACGTCGGCCTGGCCGTCGAGGTGCGCGATGTCCACTGGGACGAGGTGCAGGGGGCGGATGAGCTGATCCTGACCTCGACCAACAACGTGATCCGGCCCGTCTCCGCCCTCGACGACGTGTCCTATGCGGCCCCCGGCCCGATGGCAACGGCCCTGGCGGGCCAGGTCGAGGCCCTCTTCGCCGGCGAGCACGCCCTCAGCGGCCGCTGGCTGACCCCGTTGTAGGTCGTCCCCCGCCGCCGGGTGCGCGCCGGGCGGTGGGTGCGCCCCGGACGCTGGGTGCCTCCCGGCGGTGGATGCCCGGCGGTGGATGCCCGGCGTCGGCGAGCCGGCGCACCGGGGTGGGCGGTGGGGAGACACCACCGAGTGCCCACTTAGGTCCGAATCGGGCCGTTGTCGGGTGCCCCGATTCGGACCTAAGTGGGCGGTATCGAGGCCCGGTGGCCCGGTGGCCCGGTGGCCCGGTGGCCCGGTGGCCCGGTGGCCCGGTAGTCCGGTGGCCCGTGGTCGGTCGCCTGCCGATGCCGAGCCCCGGAAGGGGGGGGTGTCAGACCGGGGCGGTGGCCAGGGCCCGGAGGCGCTCGGTGGCCTCCTCGACCTCGGCCCGGAGCACGGCCTCGATCGCCCCGCTCCACAGACCGCCGCCGTAGCCGAGGGCCATCGTGACCACCGAGGTGTCGGGACCGTCGTCGCCGGGGGCGACGTTGGCCTCCAGCACCCAGGCGGAGTGGTCACGACCGTCGATCTCGGCCCGCTCGAAGCGGACCAGTCGGCCCGGTTCGGCCGCCGTCTGCACCATGCGGAGCCGCTTGGAGCGGGCGAAGGGCCCGATCTTGGCCCGCAGTGTCACCCACCAGGCACCGCCGTCGGCCCCGGCCCCGGCGCCGCCATCGGGGGCGTCGTCGGCGGGCTCCACCTTGGAGACGATGTCGAGGAAGTCGGGGTAGCGCTGCAGGTCGGCCACGATCGGGTAGACCCGCTCGCCCGGAGCGTCGATGGTGGCGGCGAAGGTGGTGTCCACGACCGCCAGTGTACGAGCGCCCCGGTGACGCACCCGGTACCGGGCCGGTCGTACCCTGGGTCCATGAAGTCCCGGACGGTGCGTCTCGATGTCGATCTCGACCCGCTCGCCGTCGGCCGTCGGACCGGTCTGCTCTGGTCTCGCCCCAAGGCCGACGACCCGGTGCCCGGCCTGGCCGGCGTGGGGGAGGCGATCCGCCTGACCGTGGCCCGACCCGACGGCGGCCGAGCGGCCCAGGCCGAGGTGGCGGCCCTGGCCGGACCGAACGAGGTCGAGGGTCCGGGTACCGGACCGGTGGCCTTCGGGGCCTTCCCCTTCGATCGCACCGTCCCCGGCGAACTCGTCGTCCCCCGGGTGATCGTGGGGCGGGGGGCCGACGGGCGCCGCTGGCTGACGATCACCGACGACGGCTCGCTGTCGGTCGACGACGCCGTGGCCCTGGTCCGGGCCACCCTCGACTACTCCGCCGGCCGCGCCGAGAGTGCCGAGAGCGCCGGCCGTGCCGAGCGTGCCGAGAGCGGCGAGGCGTCGACCGACGGGCCGGGGGAACCGACGGTGTACGAGCTGACCTCGCCGCTGGCGCCCGAGCTCTGGCGGGACGAGGTGGTGGCCGTCGTCCGGGACCGGATCCGGGCCGGTGAGCTCGACAAGGCCGTGCTGGCCCGGGAGCTGGTGCTCCGCACCGACGCCCCGGTCCCGCCCGCCCTCGTGCTGGAACGCCTGGCCGACGCCTTCCCCGCCGCCATCCTGTTCGCCGTCGACGGCTTTCTCGGGGCCACCCCCGAGCTCCTGGTGGCCCGGCACGGCGACATCGTGCGAGCCCACCCGCTGGCCGGCACCGCACCCCGGGCCACCGACCCCTCGGCCGACGGCCGCCGGGCGGCGGCCCTGCTCGCCTCGACCAAGGACCGGTGGGAGCATCGCATCACCATCGACTGGCTGCTCGACGGACTGCTGCCCTTCTGCTCCTACGTCGACGCCGAACCCGAGCCCACGATCGTGTCGCTGGCAAACGTGCACCACCTCGGCACCCGGGTCGAGGGAAGGCTGTCGTCGCCGCCGGTTTCGGCCCTGGAGTTGGTCGAGGCCCTGCACCCCACCCCGGCGGTCGGTGGTGCCCCGCAGGCGGTCGCCCTCGACGTGATCGCCGAGCTGGAGCAGGCCGAACGGGGCCGCTACGCCGGGCCGGTCGGCTGGGTGGACGCCGAGGGCAACGGCGCGTTCGCCGTCGGTATCCGCTCCGCCGTCATGGACGGCACCGAGGTGCGGCTCTTCGCCGGCGTCGGTGTGGTGGGCGACAGCGACCCGGCGGCCGAGCTGGCCGAGACCCGGGCCAAGTTCCGGGCCATGCTCGGCGCCCTGCTGCGTCCCTGAGCGTGTGCCCCTGAGCGCACTCAGAAGCGGCGGAAGGCCTGCTGGAAGTCGTCGGAGCCCCGAGCCACGGTGAGGACGTCGCCGTCGGTCTCGGTCACGTCGCCCAGGGCGTGGGCCTGGGCGTAACTGCGGAAATGCGACTTGGCCATGTCGATGGCGAGGTCGGGTAGGGCGACGAGGCGCTCGACCCACCGGTCGACGCCGGCGTCGAGATCGGCCTCGGGCACGCACTCGTGGGCCAGGCCCCAGGCCTCGGCCGTCGCCCCGTCGACCCCCTCGGCCAGCAGGATGTACTGGCGGGCCCGGGCCATGCCGATCTCCTGGATCAGTCGGGGCGTGGCGGCCCAGGTGAGCGGGAGCCCGAGCTCGACCTCGGGGACCGACCAGATCGCGGTGTCGGCCGTGACCCGGAAATCGCAGGAGACGGCCAGGCACGACCCGCCCCCGATCGCGTGCCCATGCACCCGGGCGACCGTGGGTATCGGGCACTCCTCGACCGCCCGCATGGCCCGCCGACCGAGCTGTGAGCGGTAGCGCTCCTCCCGGGCCGAGGTCGCCGGTGGGGCCTCCTCCCGCCGGTCGGCGCCGCCGCAGAAGCTCAGCCCCCGGCCGGCCAGCACGACGACCTTGGTCTCGAAGTCGTCGGCCAGCGACCGGAACAGGTCGCCCACCTCGCCCAGCGCCCGCTGATCGAGGGCGTTGCGCTTCTCCGGGCGGTTCAACCACACCCGCAGCACGGTGCCGTCCCGCTCGCGCTCCACTTCCAGCCGTTCGTAGCTCACGGGGCCACGCTAGGTGTCGTAGCCGAGGCGCTCCACCATCAGTTCCATCAGCGAGGCCGTCGTCGCCACCTTGGCCGGCTCGTCCGAGGCGTAGCCGACGCTGATCACCCGGTCGAAGCGGCGGACCAGGTACGACTCCTGGGTGACGACGAAGCCGTTGGCGAAGACGATCGTCGACGCCCAGGCGACGGTGTCGTCGCCGAAGGACTGCTGGGGCACGATCTCCACGGTGGTGGTGGTGAACTGCTGGCCGGTGCCGTCGAGGGTGACGTCGTCGGCCGAGTCGCAGACCAGGCTGTCGACGATCTCGTCGACGAAATCGACGGCGCCGTCCTCGTCCTCGAATCGGAACGCCGTCTGGCCGACCTGGTCGTTGGCGACGAAGTGGTTGGTCAACACCTCCTTGCGCTCGACGACGGCCGAGGTGTCGATCGGGACGCCGCAGAAGCCCAGCTCGTCGTCGCCGAGCACGATCTGAAGCGGCTCGATGTCGGCGGGGAAGCCGAGATCGGTCACCGTCAACGGGGTGTCGATGGGGGCCAGGTCGGGAGCCTGGACGACCTCGGCGTCGGCGTCGTCCCGACTCCGATCGTTGGCCGACTCGCCGTCGGTGACGGGGATGTCCGACGAGGTGCCGTCGTCGGTGCCGGCACCACCATTGGTCAGGTCGCTGTCGGCCGGGTCGCCGCCGGCCGGGTCGCCGCCGGTCGAGCCGTCGGCGGTGCCGTCGCCCACCGCGGTGTCGATGTCGGGGGTTGCGGTGTCGCCGCCGGTGTCGCCGTTGCCGGCGAGGGCTGCGGCGACCGCCACCAGTCCGATCAGGACCAGGGCCACCAGGGCGCCGCCGACGAGGAGGCCGGCCCGGGAGCCGCCCGACGAGGTCGTTCCCCCGGTCGGGTTGGCCTGGCCCGGATCCCAGGTGGGCGCTGGGGACGCCTGGAGCGGGGCCGCGGCCGAGGTGGGGTTGGCCCATCCCGCCTGCAGCGGAGCACCGGGTTGTTGGGGGGCGGGCTGCTGAGGGCCGGGTTGTTGAGAGCCCGGTTGGTGCTGGCCGGGTTGACGAGCACCGGGTTGCGGGCCGGGCTGGGGGCCGCCCGGTTGCCGGTACCCGGCGGGCGACGCCGCCGGGGCCGGGGTGTGGGGGGCCGGGGTGGGGTGGTTGGGTGTCGGGGCCGGGGTGTACGGCCCGGGGGCCGGCGCGCCGGGGGCGGGGGTGTAGCTCACGGGGGTGGCCGGAGGCGGTGTCACCGCGTGGCCGGAGCCCGGGGCGACCACGGTGCCCGGACTCGGGTTGGGGACCGGGGCGATCACGGTGCCGGCGCCGAGGTCGAGCTGCTCGGCCACCGCCCTGAGCCGGCCCGCCGCCATGGCCGCCGTGGCCGGGCGGGCCGCCGGGTCGGGCGCCATCATCTGGCGGACGAGGGCGGCCAGCGGATCGGGGTAGCCGAAGTCCCGGATGTCGGGGGCGTTGCCCTGCAGCACCCGACCGAGCAGCGACGGCAGGCTCTCGTCGGTGTCGACCATGAACGGCACCGACCGGGTGGCCGAGGCCAGCAGTGTGGCCCCCACGCTGTAGACGTCGCTGGCCACGCTGGCCCGGGCGCCGTTCAACACCTCGGGCGGGCTGTAGGGGATGGTGGCGGCGAGCACGCCGGACCGGGTGGCGGCGGTGTCGAGCACGGCGGCGATCCCGAAGTCGCCGAGCACGATCGACCCGTCGGTCCGGACGAACACGTTCTCCGGTTTCACGTCGCGGTGGAGGATGTCGGCCCGGTGGGCGTGATCGAGGGCGGCGCACAGCTGGGTGCCGACCGTGGCCACCTCGACCGCCGACAGAGGTGCCTGTTGTACCCGCTCCCACAGCGTGCCCCCATCGATGTATTCCATGACGATGTAGGGACGGCCGTCGTCGAGAGTGCCCGCCACGTGGACGGCGACGATGTCGGAGCGGCCCGACAGACGACCGAGGGCCTGGCACTCGCGCTCGAAGCGGAGGCGGGCCATGTCGTCGGCCAGGGGTTGGTGACCGATCTTGACGGCGACCTTGCGGCCGACCGACGGCTGATCGGCCAACCAGACGGCACCGAAGCCGCCCGCTCCCAGCGTCCTGTCCAGTTCGAACCCCGGGATCTCGATCTCGCTCAACGTCACCCTCCGTTCCGGAACGGTACGCCACGGCCGTCCTCGGCGGTTCGCGGCCGGGCCGATCGACGGCCCCCTCCGGCGATGGCTAGAAGTGGTAGGGGAACCCGCTCCAGTCGGGGTCGCGCTTCTGGAGGAACGCATCGCGGCCCTCGACCGCCTCGTCGGTGCCGTAGGCCAGACGGGTGGCCTCCCCGGCGAACACCTGCTGGCCGACCAGACCATCGTCGACCAGGTTGAAGGCGTACTTGGCCATGCGCTGGGCGGTGGGGCTCTTGCCGCAGATCTCCCGGGCCCACTGCAGGGCTTCGGCCTCCAGCTCCGCGTGGTCGATCACGGCGTTTACCGCGCCCTGGGCGTGGGCCTGCTCGGCGGTGTAGGTGCGGCCGAGGAAGAAGATCTCACGGGCGAACTTCTGACCGACCTGACGGGCCAGATAGGCCGAACCGAAGCCGCCGTCGAAGCTGGCCACGTCGGTGTCGGTCTGCTTGAACCGGGCGTGCTCCCGGCTGGCCAGGGTGAGATCGGACACCACGTGCAGGCTGTGGCCGCCCCCGGCCGCCCAGCCGGGAACCACGCAGATCACGACCTTGGGCATCATCCGGATCAGCCGCTGACATTCGAGGATGTGGAGCCGTCCGGCCCGGGCCGGGTCGATCGAGTCCGCGGTGTCGCCCTCGGCGTACTTGTAGCCGTCCTTGCCCCGGATCCGCTGGTCGCCACCGGAGCAGAAGGCCCAGCCACCGTCGCGGGGGGAGGGGCCGTTGCCGGTGAGGAGGACGCAGCCGATGTCGGTGGCCATACGGGCGTGATCGAGGGCCCGGTACAGCTCGTCCACCGTGTGGGGGCGGAAGGCGTTGCGCACCTCGGGTCGGTCGAAGGCGATCCGGACCGCCCCGGTGTCGACGGCCCGGTGGTAGGTGATGTCGGTGAACCCGAACCCCTCGATCTCGGTCCAGTCGTCGGGGTTGAAGATCTCCGAGACGGTGCTCGGCGCTGAGGTGTCGGCCATGGGCGCCCAATGTAGGCCAGCGCCCTGGCATCACCTCGGGCCGGTCGGTGCGGGGGTCGGCGACGCCGGATGTCAGGCTTCGAGGGCCTTGGCCACCGAGGTGTTGATGGCGGCGTGGGCCTCGACGTTGGCCTCGCGCTCGGTGGTGGCCACGGTGACGCGCACGCCGCGTTCGCCCTCGGCCCGGGGGGCGAGCGGCCACGGGGTGTGGATGAGACCGTGGGCGGCGAGCAGGGCGGGAAGGTCGGAGCCGTGCGGGGTGCCGAACACCGCTTCGAACGTGACCGGATCGACGTCGGTGGCCTGGGGCAGGAACGAGAAGATCCCGCCGCCGTCGTTGTCGACCACGACGATGTCGAGGTCGATGGCCCGACGGCTGAGGCCCACCAGGGCGGTGCTGTCGTGGAGGAAGGCCACGTCGCCGATGAGGACGGTCGTCGGCCGGCCGGTCGACGCCACCCCGATGGCGGTCGACACGATCCCGTCGATGCCGTTGGCCCCCCGGTTGGCGTGGACGGTGATGTCGTCGCGGTTGGGCCCGTACCACTCGACGTCGCGGATCGGCATCGACGAGGCCACCACCAGGGCTCCTCCCTCGGGCACGGCCGACACCACGTGGCGGGCGACGTCGATCTCGGTTGGGGCGTCGCCGTCGAGGTCCTCCAGGGCCATTTCCACCGCAAGCTCGGCCAGCTCGCCGGCCTCGTGCCACTGGGCGCCGATATCGGCCGCTTCCAGGTCGTCGGGCAGGCCTTCGAGCAGCTTGGTCGCCACCCCGCCTGCGGCCACCACCCGACCGGCCGCCCGCTCGGGGGTGGTCCAGCGGCTGCGGTCGACGACCGTGATCACCTCGGCCTCCGAGGCGGTGATCCACTGGCCCAGAACCTTCGAGCTGAGCGTCTCGCCGAAGCGGAGGATGACCTCGGGCGATGCCTCGGTGGCGAACGTCTGGCTGCGGAGCATCGCGTCGAAGTGGGTGATGGCCCGCTCCGGCACCCGGCAGCCCGACCGGTGGTCGGCCAGGACCGGCCAGCCCAGGCGCTCGGCCAGGCGCAGCACGGCCTCGGGGTTGTCGGTGCCCAAACCGGCCACGATCACGCCCCGGCGGGCCTGATCATCGGCCACCAGGGTGTTGCACAGCGAGGCGATCTGACCGGCCGAGGTGCCGAGAGCGGCGCCGGTGGCCACCACCTCGTGCCACGTCTGGTTGTCGGGCCGACCCGGGGGCAGCTGGTCGGGGGTGCCGACCAGCGGGTCGCGGAAGCTGAGGTTGAGGTGCACGGGGCCGGGGCGACCGGCCCACCCCTTGGCCTCGGCCACCGTTCGCGACGCCACCGACCGCCACGACGACGCCGTGGCCTCGTCGGGCACGCCCGGCTCGGCGTAGAAGCGGACGGCGGGCCCGTACAGCTGGGTCTGATCGATCGTCTGGGGGGCGCCGATGTCCCACAGCTCGGCCGGGCGATCGGCGGTGCAGGCGATCAGGGGCACGCTCGACAGGTCGGCCTCGATGACGGCGGCGTGGAAATGGGCGGCTGCGGTGCCGCTGGTACAGAGGACGACGCCCGGATGCCCGGTGGCCAGGCCGTGGCCGAGGGCGGCGAAGGAGGCGGCCCGTTCGTCGATGAAGACGTGGACCGTGATGCGCTCGTCGGCCATGAGGGCGAGCGCCATCGGGGTCGACCGGGAGCCGGGGGCGACGAAGGCAGCGGTGACGCCCGCCCGCACCCACTCGTCGACCACGGTCGCACAGAATGTGGCGGCCACGGTTGTGGTCATAACCCGAACGGTACTCGTCATCGCCGATCCATGCGCCGTCGATCGACACTGGCCCTCCAGGAGCCCCGATGGGGGAGGAGTGGCCCGGGGGCGGCATCCTGGGCCCCATGGCCTTGGCGTCGACCACCAGGGGCCGTGGCACCCGCCTGGTATTGGCCCACGGCTTCACCCAGAACGGCCGCTGTTGGGGCCCGTTCGCCGCCGATCTCGCCGCCGACCACGAGGTGATGACCGTCGATCTTCCCGGCCACGGCGACACGGCGGCCGACCACGACCAGGCGGATCTCCCCGCCGCGGCGAGCCTGTTGGCCGCCACCGGCGGGGAAGCGGTACATGTCGGCTATTCCCTGGGCGGTCGGGTGGCCCTCCACGCCGCCCTGGCCGCACCGGACCGGGTGCGGGGCCTGGTGCTGATCGGGGCGACCGCTGGTATCGACGAGGCCGAGGCCCGGGCCGAGCGGCGCATCGCCGACGGGGCCCTGGCCGATCGACTCCTGGCCGAGGGCCTCGACGCCTTCCTCGACCGGTGGCTCCGTAACCCGCTGTTTGCCGGGCTGAGCCCGGACGCCCAGCACGTCGAGGCCCGTCTGACCAATCGCCCCGATGGTCTCGCCGCCTCGCTCCGCCATTGCGGTACCGGCACCCAGGAGCCGCTGTGGGAGCGGTTGGGCTCGGTCGGGGTGCCGGTGCTGGTCGTCGCCGGGGCCGACGACGCCAAGTTCTCGGCCCTCGGCCGTCGGCTGGTCGAGGCCCTGCCCCGGGCCGAGCTCGCCATCCTGCCCGCCAGCCATGCCGTCCATCTGGAGCGTCCGACCACCACGGCGCAACGGATCCGGACCTTCCTGACCGACCACGGCCTCGACCGGCTCTGACCCGCTTCGCCCGATGGCCCCGGAGCGGGCGGTCGAGTTAGCGGCCGCCGTCGACCGTGATTTCCCGACGTTGGACGGTGAGGTCGCTGAGGAGGTCGAGATCGGGCTCGGGGGCCACACCGGGCCCGGCGGGCACGTCGATGCGGCCGGTCTCGGCCCGGAGCCGCAGATCGGGCCACGGGTCGGCGGTGAGCCACCGCCCGGCGGGTGAGAGGTCGCCCGCCAGGGTGAAACCGGGGAGGGCGGCCACCGCGGCCAGGCCGTGTCGACCAAGGCCCGACTCGAGCATCCCGCCCGCCGTGGCCGCCAGCCCCTCCCGGCGGCACAGGTCGTGCAGGGCGAGGGTGGGGGCCAGGCCACCGACCCGGGGCGGTTTGATCGACACGCCGGTCAGGGCGCCCGCCCGGTGGAGCCGGACGACGGCGTCGACGCTGGTGGCGGCCTCGTCGGCCACCACGGCCGTCGCTCCGCCGCGCTCGACCAGGGCCCGGGCCGAGGCCAGGTCGGCGGGGTGGAAGGGTTGCTCGATGGCGACCACTCCGGCGTCGGCCATGGCCACCAGCCGGTCGAGGTCGGGGGCGCCGAACGAACCGTTGCCGTCGACGTGCAGCTCCACCTCGGGCACGGCGGCCCGGACCGCCTCGACCACGGCCACGTCGTGGCCGGGCTCCACCTTCACCTTGAGCCGGCCGAAACCGCCGTCGGCCAGTCGTCGGGCCGAGGCCACCACCTCGTCCGGGGTGCCGAGGCCGATGGCGGCGCCGGCGGGCACGCTCGCGGCGACGCCCGCCGCCTCGGGGGCGGGGCCACCCCCGGGCTCGGACGTCGGGACCTCGGCCGTGGTTGGGCCGTCGGTCGTGGCCGAGCCGTCGGTCGTGGCGTCGGCGTCGGCCAGGGACGCAGCCTCGTCCGCCAGGTGGGCCGCCAGCGATCGCCCTTCGGTCCGAAGCCGGTGGTCGAGGGCGGCCATCTCCAGGGCGGCGACCGCCATCGGCCGTCGAGCCGGCTGCGGGCAGCGGGCGACAACCTCGTCGCCCGTGGCCTCGGCGCCGACCACCGCCGGGCCCAGCTCGTCGACCAGCTGCCGGTAGGCCCCGGCGGCGAACTCGTTGGTGTAGGTCGGGTCGGGCAGAGCCGAGCACTCGCCCCAGCCGATCCCGGCCGCCGTCTCGATACGCACCACGGTCAGCTGCCGCTCGCGGACCTCGCCGTGGGCGGCCCGGAACGGCTCGACCAGGGGAAGGGCGAGGAGGTGGACGGTGAGACGGTCGATGAGGCTCAGACCGTCGAACCTACCGGATCGACGTCGACCCCGAGTCCGCGCCGGCGTCGGTCGGCCCGATCGGCTCCGACCCGTCTGCCGGTTCCGGTTCGGCTCGGGTGGCGCCGTCGGCCACCGCATCGGAGGCCGGGAGGTCGGCCACATCCGCCGGCACCGAGGTCTGCGAGGCGGCGGTGGCGCACCCCACCGCCGACAGCCCGACGGCGACGATCGTCGCCATCGCCGCCGTCCTGCATCGCCACCGGTTGCTATCCATCGCCCGTGTTATCGAGTCGAAGCAGCGTCAGCCTTGAGCATTCGGAGCAGTCGATGACGGTTTCGAGTCATCGGCCGGGGGAGCGGGTCGACCCGACCCCGCCGCCGTCCGTCCAGCTACGATGCGCCCCTCCGCGACCGAAACGAGGCGACTCCATGCACGAACCTGACGGCGCCGACGAGCCGGTCGGCGACGACGCGGCGGACGACGCCACCGGGGCGGACGACCCCGCAGGGGCCGAGGAGCAGCCACCGCTCGAGGCGCCCGACAAGGGCGAGCTCAAGACGCTGCCGTCGCTGATCCTGGTCAACACCGGGCACGGCAAGGGCAAGTCGACCGCCGCCTTCGGCACGATTCTCCGGGCCGTCGCCCTCGGTTGGCCGGTCGCCGTCGTGCAGTTCCTCAAGAGCGGGGACTGGCGGGTCGGGGAGGAAAAAATCTGTCGGGAACTCGGTGTCGACTGGTACGCCGCGGGCGACGGGTTCACCTGGAATTCCGACGACATCGACGAATCGCGGGCGAAGGCGCAGGCGGCGTGGGAGATGGCGGCGAATCTCCTGGTGGCGGGTGACCATCGACTTCTCGTGCTCGACGAGATCAGCTATGCCATGATCTGGCATTGGATCGATGCAGGCGACGTGGCGGAGGCGTTGTCATCCCGGCCGGAGCAGGTCAACGTGATCCTGACCGGTCGCGACATGCCCCAGCCGATCATCGATGTTGCACACACCGTTACAGAGATGACGAAGGTCAAACATGCGTTCGACGCGGGTTACGTTGCAAAAAAGGGAATCGACTACTGAGTCGGGCTCGGCGGGGCGGCAGCGGTGAGCGGAATCGACGTCGAAGCCGTTCGTGAGGACACGCCCGGCTGCCACGAGATCGTCCATCTCAACAACGCCGGAGCGGCCCTTCCCCCGAGGCAGGTGCTCGCCGCCACCATCGACTACCTCGAAGCCGAGGCCCGTCTCGGAGGCTACGAGACCGAGGTCAAGCGGCAGGACGAGGTCGACCGGGTGTACCAGGCCGGCGCCCGCCTCCTCGGCTGCTCCTCCCGCGAGCTGGCCTTCACCGGGGGCGCCACCCATTCCTGGATGAAGGCGTTGCAGTCGGTGCCGCTCAAGAAGGGCGACCGGGTCCTGGTCACGGCGGCGGAATACAACGCCAACGTGTTCGGCCTGATCGGGCTGCGCAAGCGGGGGGTGAAGGTCGAACTGATCCCCAACGACAGCAGCGGCCAGACCTCGGTCGAGGCCCTCGGTGCGCTCCTGGACGAGAAGGTCAAGCTGGTGTGCGCCACCCACATCCCGACCGGGGGCGGCATCGTCAACCCGGTGGCCGAGATCGGTCGGGTGGCCAAGGAGGCGGGCGCCTTCTTCCTGCTCGACGCCTGCCAGTCGGCCGGTCAGATGCCCCTCAACGTCGAAGAACTCCACTGCGACTTCCTCACCATCACCGGCCGCAAGTTCCTGCGCGGGCCGCGCGGCACCGGGCTGCTGTACGTGCGCAGCGGGCTCGACGGCCTGCTGGCCCCGACCGTGATCGACACCCGGTCGGCGGCATGGGTGGACAACTGGGAGTACGAACTGGAGCCCGGCGCCCGTCGCTACGAGACCTTCGAGGCGCCGATGGCGGCCAAGGTCGGCCTCGGCGCCGCCATCGATTACGCCCTCGACATCGGTCTGGAGGCCATCGCCAAGCGGGTCGACGACCTCGCCGTTCGCCTCCGGGTGCTCCTCAGCGAGACCCCGCTGGTCAACGTGGTGGAGGCCGACGGCCCGCAGAGCGCCATCGTGCCCTTCCACGTCGAAGGCCGGGCCAGCGAGGCCGTGGTGGCGGCGCTACGGGCCTGGGGGGTCAACACCTCGGTCACCCCGCCCCTGCCCTCGGGCTTCGACCCGGAGAAGCGCAACACCGAGCCCCTCGTCCGGGCCTCGGTCCACTACTACAACACCGAAGAGGAGCTGGTCGACGCCGTCGCCGCCCTCTGACCGGCGGCGTACACCGTCGCCCAGAACCACAGCGCCCCGAACACCGCCAACGGTCCCCAGAACCACGGGTGCCACCGGTCGGTCAGCTCATAGCCGAGGGCCCGGCCGAAGGCGAAAGCGGCGAGCAGCGTCGTGCCCACCTGCCAGCGGGGGCGGTAGTCGACCACCCCGATCGCCTCGGCGGCGTAGGCCACCGTGGCCGGGATCGACAGCAGCCAGATCGGCCACGGGTCGAGGGCGGGTGGCCACGGGGCGAACCCGGCGGCCGAGGTGAAGGCGACGAGGAAGGCCAGGGGGTAGAGGGCCAGGCAGCGGCGACACATCGGTCGCCCCCCGACGGTGACGCACCGCTCGTGGTAGTGCTGGGGCCAGTGGTGGGCCAGCCACAGGCGACGCCTGGCCAGCCGCTCGGTCTCCCGGGCGGCCAGTCGGGCCAGCCCGGCGTCGAAGCGGGCCATGGCCAGCTGACGGGCGGCCTCCGCCGTCGCCGCGTCGAGGGCGGTGCCGTCGCCGTGAGTGCCGTCGCCGGGGACGGCGGGGGTGCCGGGGGTCGTCGGCTCGATGCGGGGTTCGGGGGAGAGACCGTCGGTTGCCGTCACCCGCTCCGATCGGTCGGGCGGGCCCGGTTGTGAGCCGAACGGCCCAGGTGTCCGGCCTACTCGTCGGGCCCGGTCCAGACCCGCGAGATCACCCCGCCGATGGCGGCGAACGCGCCGAGTACGGCGCCGAGCACGACGAGGCCGGTGCTCAGGCCGTCGTCGCCCCCGTCGGTCGGGCCGACCCCGTCCACCGTGGCCGCGGTTGCGGCATCGGCGCCGTCTCCGGGGGTCACGGTCGACTCGGACGTCGCCGGCGCCGCGTCGGCGGCCGAGACCGCCGGGTCGCCGGTGGCGGACGACGTGGGGCCGCCGTCGTCGGCGGTGGTTCCCGGGGTCTCGGTGGTGGAGGTGGCGGGCTCGGCGCCGGCCGCTTCCCGCAGGGCGGAGACCCGGAGCGGGATGTCGTCGGCCAGCAGGTCGTAGGCGAAGTCGCCGGGGCAGGATGTGGTCGACATGTCGCGGTGGCCCGAGATCGTCCGGGCCGACACCTCGGTGCCGGCAGGCCATTTGTTGGACCCCCGCGACACGAAGCTGGTCATGGCGCCCGGGGTGGTGTCGACGGCGTAGGTGGCCCCGAGCCAGGCCAGGAGCTGCGACAGCGACGCCTGCTGCTCGGCCGTCACCGGCTCCTCGGCGTAGTTGCCGATCAGGCTGCAGAGCAGGGCGAAGCCCTGGGAGCCGCCGGTGGCGTCGCCCCGTACCGGCCCGGCGACACTGCCCTCCCGGCCCTCCCAGATGGTGCCGAACCTGTCGATGAAGAAGTTGTAGGCCACGTCGGGCCAGCCCTTCTCAGGGCCGGTGTGGAAGTCGTAGAAGCCGCGGATCTGGCCGACCACGCCGTCGGCGTCGTAGGCGTTGGTCGAGGCGGTGTGGTGGACGAGCAGGAAGCGGACGTCGTCCTCGGGTACGAGGGCGCCCTTCACCGGCTGCTCGCCGCCGGCCCAGTCGGCGCGGGGACGGATCGCCGGGCGCAGGGCCTCGGCCGCCTGGGCGGCCAGCAGCGGCGACCGGGGGGAGCCGCCGGAGGTGGCGCCGGCCACGGTGGCCCGGGTGAGGGGTGAGACCGAGGCGGCGACGGCGGCCCCGATGCCGAGCAGCCGTCGACGGCTGAGGGTGGGACCCGCGAGGCGTCGGGGGCGGTTCACGAGCCCAAGCCTAGACGTCGTAGACGCGTACGAAGTCGCCGCGCTGGTCGGGCCCGAAGTCGTCGCTGAGGACGACGCCGAAGCAGTCCTGGGTGCCGGGGAAGCCGTTCTCGCGACACCAGAGCTTGGCGTCGACGGCGCTGTTGAACCCGCCGTCGAAGGCGACGGCGATCGTTCCGTCGCGCAGCGACCGGAACTGGTTGGAGTCGATGGCGATGACCGAAGCGCCGAAACGATTCTGGAGATCGGCCAGCTGGCCGCCGACGACGGACACCGTCTCCGGGTCGCTCGGATCGGGGGCGATCGTGCTCCACAGCATGGCGACGTAGCGTCCGTCCAGCCGATCCCGGTCGGCGAAGTCGATCTCGGTCGGGGGCTGTGTCGTCCGCACCTCGGCGTCGCCGGCCGCGGCGCGAGGCCTGGTCTCGGCGGGCGGGGCCTCCTCGGGGACGGTCACCGACACCTCACCGCCATCGGAGGTGGACGCCTCCTCGGCGGGGGCCGCGGTCGAGTCGCCGTTCGACCGGGTGAGGATGGCGGCGACCAGGCCGATGGCGACCACGGCCACCACGGCGCCGAGCACGGCCCAGGCGAGGGGACTGGCCCCGCCGGACGTTGGCGGCATCGGGGCGCCACCCACGGTGGGCGAGACGACGGCGCCGGGTTGCTGTCCGGCGACGGGGGTTGGTGGCCTCGTCGGCGGTGGTGCGGTCATCGTCGCCGCCGAAGGCGAGGCCTGGGCCGCGCCGCATCGGTCACAGAAGGTGGCCCCCGCCTGCACAACGGCACGGCAGGAGTAGCACGGAGAGGCTCCGTCGTTCATGCTTACCCTTTCCAGCGTCGACCTGTTGAGTGCTGTCGACGCCGCCCGTGCCCGGCGAACACCCACCGTAGTCAACGGCCGCGTCCGGGGCCCGTCGGGGCTGCGCTACTCCGCCACGTCGGCTGCGGCCACGATGCCGTCGGGGGTCCAGAAGGCACCGTCGGGGAAGAACGTGACGTAGTCGGCGGGGAACGAGGTGAAGCCGGGGAGCTGGTCGAGGGACTGATCGCCGCCGTCGAGGGCCAGCCCGCTGTCGGGGTCGAAGCGCCGGGGTTCGTCGCCGGTGGGGTCCACCTCGACCAGGGCATCACCGTCGAGCATCAGCTCGATCACCTCCTCGTCGAGACGGCGCGAGAACACGGTCCACCGGTCGGTCTCCGGGAGGAGGACGACGGCCAGCGGCACGCCGTCGAGCAGGTGGTTGGCCACGGGCTCGTCCCGCAGCAGCGGCACCGGGACCGCCACCGAGGTGTCGGCCAGTTCGACGACGATGGCCATCTGCTCCAGGTCGAAGCCGTCGGCCCCGCTCGGCACGTCGAGGGCCAGGGTGTCGGGGTGGACGGCCTTCCAGTCGGACCACGTCCCCAGGGAGCTGGGGAGCAGTTCGAGCCGTTCCCCGGTTCGGGGGCCGAGGATGGCCTCACCCAGCGGTTGACTCCACACGCTGCCCGTCTCGGTGTCCCACCAGGTCATGGCGTTGCCCCACAGAGCGCCCTGGTTGCCGAAGACGAGTTCGGTGTCGTTGCTCGTGCGGCGATGGACCATCGCCGTTCCGCACAGCGGTCACCAGGTGACGAGCGTCGGTATCCCCCGATGGTCGTCGTTGACGATCTCCCGCCGATTGAGGAAGCCGACGGGGTAGGCCCGGGCCTCGCCCTCGAGGTCGACCCCGATCACGAGGGAGTCCTCGGGCCAGTCGACGCCGTCGGCGGTGGTGAACACCGGGTCGTAGACGGGGGCGATGGCGTCGCGCACCAGCGTTTGGCGGTAGCCGTCGGGGAGTTCCTCGCCGGCGAAGAACGGGTCGTAGACCGAGTCCGGGTCGGGCACGTCCAGGTCGAGCCGCGGGGGTAGGGCCGGTCCGTCGGCCACCTCGTCGACGCCGTCGTCCCCGTCGCCGCTCGACCCGGCGGCGGTCGGGGTGACCCCGGCGCTGTCGGTGCAGGCGGTGAGGAACAGACCGCCCGCCAGCAGCAGGGGAGCGGCCCGTCGGGGCATGGCATCGTCGTGGGGAGACATGCAGGCGGGAACCGCAGCGGCCCCCGTGGGATTCCGCGGTGCCGGTGGTGGGTTGGGTTCGCTATCGCCCGTCGTTTCGGCCCGGCGGTGGCAGCAGAATTGACCGGCTGGTCAAGGGCTGGCACCCTATGCCGAACTGGCCAGGTCAACCCCGGAGGCAGAGCCATGCCCGAAGCCGTCATCGTCTCAACCGCCCGCAGCGCCATCGGCCGAGCCTTCAAGGGCTCGCTGATGAACGAGCGGGCCGACGACATCACCGCCCAGATCGTGAACGCCGCCCTCGACAACGTTCCCCAGCTCGACCGCAGCGAGGTGGAGGACGTCATCCTCGGCACCGGCTCGCCCGCCGGTGAGCAGGGCTTCAACATGGCCCGCGTCGTCGGTCTGATGGCCGGCATGGAGGAGGTCCCCGGCGTCACCATCAACCGCTACTGCTCCTCGTCGCTGCAGACGATCCGCATGGCGGCCCACGCCATCAAGGCCGGTGAGGGCGACGTGTTCGTCACCGCCGGCTCGGAGTTCGTCTCCCGCTACCCCAACGGCGCCTCCGACAACGGCGAGGCCCAGAACCCGATCTTCGACGACGCCAAGGCCCGCACCGACCAGCGTGCCGCCGGTGGCGCCGAGACGTGGAGCGCGCCCGAAGGGCTGCCCGACATCTACATCGCCATGGGCCAGACCGCCGAGAACGTGGCCCAGGCCTACAACGTCTCCCGCGAGGCCCAGGACGAGTGGGGTGTACGTAGTCAGAACCGGGCCGAGGACGCCATCAACCGTGGCTTCTTCGAGAAGGACATCACCCCGGTGACCCTGGCCGACGGCTCCACCCTGGCCGCCGACGACGGCCCCCGGGCCGGCACCACGCTGGAGAAGGTGAGCCAGCTCAAGCCGGTGTTCCGCCCCGACGGCACCGTCACCGCCGGCAACGCCTGCCCCCTCAACGACGGTGCGTCGTGCGTGGTCGTGATGAGCGACACCCGGGCAGAGGAGCTCGGGATCAAGCCGCTGGCCCGGATCATCTCCTCCGGTGTAACCGGTCTCAACCCCGAGATCATGGGCGTCGGCCCGATCGGTGCCGTCACCCAGGCCCTCGGCCGGGCCGGTATGACGATCGAGGACATCGACCTGGTCGAGATCAACGAGGCCTTCGCCGCCCAGGTGCTGGCCTCGGCCGACGCCCTCGGCATCGACTACGACAAGCTCAACGTCAACGGGGGTGCCATCGCCCTCGGCCACCCCTTCGGCATGACCGGCGGTCGCATCATGAGCACGCTGATCAACGGTCTGGAGGACGCCGACAAGACCATCGGTCTCGAGACGATGTGCGTCGGTGGCGGCCAGGGCATGGCCATGATCATCGAGCGCCTCTGACCTGAGGAACCCTCGATCGAGGTCGGCCCCGACGCCGGCCCGCTGAGCGACCACCCCCCATCGTCGCTGGTGGCGGCCCGATCCCGGGCCGCCACTCAAGCGCGTCTCGGACCCCGTCGATGCCCGAATCGCTGGATGCGACACAAAGGGGCGACAGATGGTGAAGCGGGTCTTCGGGGATCGTTGGCGGCGGGTTGGTCGGATGGTGGTGGCGGCCGCGGTCGTCGCCGTCGGTGTGCCGGTGGTGGCGCCGGCCGGTGCCGCGGTCGACGGGACGGTCATCGTGGCCCACGCCGTCGGGGCCACCGGTGAGGAACGGCTCGCCTTCGAGATCGACGGGGTGGCCCAGGCCACGGTCCAGGTCACCAACACCGGGTCGGTCTGGTCATCGGGCACCCCGACGGTGGCCTACACCTACACCCACCCCGACGATGTCGACCCCGGCCGGATCCGCGTCGCCTTCGTCAACAACGGCCTGCACGACGGCCAGGACATGAACCTGCGGATCCCGATCGTCGAGGTGGACGGTCGGGCCTTCGCCACCGACGCCGACGACATCGAGTCCCGGGGTACCTGGGCCAACGGCTCGCGCTGCCGGGTCGGCTTCTACCGCTCGTCGGTCCTGGCCTGCGACGGCTGGTTGCAGCTGCCCGACGTGGACCCGGCCTCGGTCGACCCGGTCGCCGACGAGCCGGTGTCCGAGGCCCCGGTCGACGGTGAGCCGGTCGACGCCGCCGACGACGACGAGGCGGAGGAGGGGCCGGTCGACGATGACGGGTCGGATGGCGACGCCGAGACCGCGATCGTGGTGGTGGCCCGGGGGGCCACGGGCGAGGAACGCCTCGAACTGCAGATCGGGGGCGAGACGGTCGCCACCTGGGTGGTCGGTCGGGCCGCCACCGGCCACCCGTTCACCGTCGAAGGCACCGTCGGCCCCGACGACGTGCGGGTGGCGTTCACCAACGACGCCGTGATCGCCGGGCGGGATCGCAACGTCCAGGTCGACGCCGTGATCATCGACGGCGTCCGCTACGAGTCGGAGCATCCGTCGGTGCGGTCCAAGGGCGTCTGGGCCAACGGTGCCCGGTGCCGGGAGGGCGTGTTCAGCGCCGATCTCCTGGCCTGCAACGGCTGGTTCCAGTACGCCGCCATCGACGGCGTCGACCAGCCCGAGCCCGTCGATCGCGACGACGCCGCGACCACCGAGGACGATGGGGCGGACGACGAGGCCGAGCCGGTCGACCCCACGACCCCCGATGGCGAGGAGGTGGAGCCGGTGGACGCGCCCACCCCCGATGACGAGGAGGCGGACGACGAGCGGGGCGCCGAGGACGAGCGGGAGCGGGAGGCCCCCGCCGAGGAGGGGGCCGGATCGGAGCTGGTGGTGCGGGCCATCGGCCACACCGGCACCGAGCAGCTGGCGGTCGAGATCGACGGGGTCGAGGTCGATCGCTTCGTGCTGACCCGCTCGTCGGGGTCGTTCTGGGGCGGCGACGACTGGCGCCATCACACCTACCGACACCCCGCGGCGTTGGCGGCGGGACAGGTGCGGTTGGTGTTCGACAACAACGGCATCACCTCCTCGGGCGACGACCGCAACCTGCGGGTCGACCACATCCGGATCGACGGCCACGTGTTCGAAACCGAGGACCCGGCCGTCGTCTCCGAGGGTTCGTGGGGCCGTGGCTCGCAGTGCGGGTCGGGGTCGTTCGGCAACGACAACCTGGCCTGCGACGGCTACATCCAGTACCACGGCGACCAGCCGGTCCGATCCGGTGGGTCGCCCGTCATCGCCGGAGCCCGGGTCGCCACCCTGGGCGACAGCAACACCGCCTCCGGCTACTGGCGATGGCCTCTCCAGCAACGGCTGAACGAGGCGGACTGCACCATCGACCTGGTGGGCCGGGCCCGGAGCGGGTGGGGCGACCTGCTCGACATCGCCGCCTTCGACGCCGACACCGATGCGTCGAGCGGGGCCACCATCGCCACGTTCCGCAACCCCGCCAACGCCGTCTTCGTCCACGGCGCCGCCACGCTCGCCACCGATCCGGATCTGGTGATCGTCACCGGTGGCACCAACGACCTCCTCGGTCTCGATCTCGACGAGCCCGACGATCGGGCCGTCATCGAGGACGTGGTGGCCGCCGTCGTCGACCAGCTGGCCGACGCCGTCGCCACAGCACCGTCGGCCCGGTTCGTGGTGGTGTCGATCCCGCCCATCCGAGGCCAGGAGGCCGAGGTGGCCGCCTTCAACCGGCTGCTGGCCGCCGAGGTGGCCGACCTCGGCGCCTCGGTACCGGTGAGGCACGTGGCGGTGGACGTGGCCGATTCCGACCTCGGGTCGGACGGGGTTCACCTCACCGTCGACGGGGGAGCGCGGTTGGGGTGGGCCATCGCCGAGGCCGTCGTCGACGACCTGACGGAGCTCGGGGCCTGTTGAGCGGGTGGTCGGCGGAGGTGTGCCACCCGACCTCCTGGGCACAAACCCGTCGCCACCGTCCCCTCCGGCCCTGATTTACGGCAACCTGGAGGGGTGCAATTCGCCGCCCACTTGCGCTCCTGGAGCCCCGAGGCTCTCCGCCACCTCCTGACGGCGCGCCCCGACCTGCTCCCGGCCGCCGACCTCGGCTTCGAGACCCTGGCCCGGCGGGCCTCGTCGATCCCGTCGATCGGGCGGTGCCTCATCGGGGTCGATCTGGCCATGATCGTCGTGGCCGAGGCCCTCGTCGTCAGCCCGCCGGCCACCGCCGCCGAGATCGACGAGCTGCTGGGGGCCAACGATCCCGTCGCCGTGCTCGACGCCCTGGAGCGCCTGGCCGCCGTCGGCCTGGTCGTGGTCGAGGACACCGTGGCCACGCCCCTCCCCGGGCTCATCGATCTGCTCGACCGGCCGCTCGGCCTCGGCCCCTCCTTCATCGAGGAGGCCGAGCTGATCGCCCCCGAGCTCCTCGACGAACTGGCCCGCACCCTCGAGGTGGCCGGCGCCCCCACCACCGGCGCCACCGCCCGGGCCGTGGCCCGCCGCCTGCGAACCGCCGAGGGCGTGAGTCGACTGCTCGACGGCGCCCCACCGGCCACGGCCGAGGTGCTCGACGCCCTCACCGCCGAGCGGTCGGCCGCCGTCGACCTGCCGATCGGACACCGCTACCGGGCCCTGGACGACGGCGACCCGGTGGCCTGGCTGTTGCGCCGCGGTCTGCTCGTGCCCTACGACCACGAGCTGGCCGAGCCGGTGCGGGAGCTGCTGGTCGGACGCCACGCCGACGGCCTCGCCCCCACCGCCATGCTCCGCCCGATCGAGGTACTGTCGGTGACCGGGCTGCCCCTGGACGCCGTCACGGCCGCCGCCGCCGATCGGGCCTCTCGGACCCTGGAGGCGGTGGAGACGCTGCTCAACCTGATCGACGACGGCGGGATCGCCGTCCGCAAGACCGGCGGCATCGGGGTCCGCGAGCTGAAACGGCTGGGCAAGGTGCTCGAGCTCGAACCGCTCGACGTCGGTCGCCTGCTCGAACTGCTCGACGAGGCCGTCCTCCTCAACGAGATCGGCGGCGCCCTGGTCACCACCGACCGGGCCGACGTCTGGCGCCGTCTCGGACGCGACCGCCGATGGCTCACCCTGGTCCGGGCCTGGCTGGCGGGGGAGCGCTTCCTCAGCGTGCCCCTCAGCACTCCCGAGGGCGGCAAACAGTTGGCCGCCCTGGACGGGCTGCAGCCGGTGGCCGACGCCTTCGGCAGCCGCCAGGAGGTGCTGAGGCGGGCCGCCACCGTGGCCGACGGCGACGCCCTCGACCCCGAGCAGTTCACCGAGGCCGTCGTCTGGCATCGACCGAACGTGTGGGGCACCGGCGACCCCGAGCCCGAGATCCTGGTGGGGTGGACGGTGGGCGAGGCCGAGCTGCTCGGCCTGGTCGCCCACGCCGCTCCCACCCCTATCCTCCGGGCCCTGGCCGCCGGCGACGACGCCACCGTCGAGTCGCTGGCCGCCGGCGCCCTCGGGGCCGACCAGGATCAGTTCCTGCTGCAGAGCGACCTGACGGCGATGGCCCTCGGTCCGCTCGATCCGGCGGTGGCCGCCCCGCTCGGCGAGCTGGCCGATCGCCGCCCCGATGCCGCAACCCCGGTGTTCGCCTTCACCGAGGCCAGCATCCGGCGCGGCTTCGATCGGGGGTGGACGGCCGAGACGATCGCCGTCTTCCTCGAGCGCCACGCCCTGTCCGGGGTACCCCAACCCCTCGACTACCTGATCGGTGACGTCGCCCGTCGCTACGGCTCGATCCGGGTCCACGGGGCCTCGGCCGTGATCGTGACCGCCGACGAGGCCCTGGCCGTCGAGGTGGCGAGCACCCGCCGGGCCGCCCGGCTCGGGCTCCGTCTGGTCGCCCCCACCGTCCTCGTCGGGCCGGTGGCACCCCACCAGCTGCTCGACGAGCTCCGGGCCGAGGGCTTTTTCCCCGTGCTCGACGGCGAGGTCGCCCGACTCGACGGGTCGGGGCCGGGGCCGGGGCCCCATGGCGCCGACGCCGCGGGCGACCGAACCGACGCCGCCCTCGACCTCCCACCCGACTGGACCGGGCCGGTGCTGTCGACGGCGGCCCTGGCCGGCGAGGTTGCCGACGTGGTCGACGCCCTCCGCGACGACCTGGCCCACGACGAACAGGCGGCGGCCGCCGCACCGACCGCCGCCGACGGTGCCAACGGCGACCAGCACCGGCTCCACCTCCTGTGGAACCGGCCCGCCGTCATCACCCACCTGTGCGACGGCGAGCTACGGCAGGCCCACGGGGTGCTGGTGGCGGTCGGTGACTCGCTCACCCTGCTCAACGACGCCGGGCTCGAATCGTTGCCCCTCGACGCCGTGGTCGCCGTCGACGATCCCTCCCGGTGACCGGCGGCGGGCCCGACGCCCCCCTCCTCATCCCGGCCGCCGACACCCTGCTCCTCCAGCTGGCCCATCCCGACGCCGAACGTGGCCGGGCCGAGCTGGCCGCCTTCGCCGAGCTCGAACGCTCACCCGACCACGTCCACACCTTCCGCCTCACCGACCTCGGCCTGTGGAACGCCCGCTCGGCCGGGCTCGACGCCGAACGGGTGATCGACGTGCTCGACCGGTACTCGGCCCAGCCGGTGCCCCACGCCACCCTCACCCTGGTGGCCGAGACCATGGCCCGCTTCGGCCGCGTCCTCATCGAGGGCGGCGGCGGGGGCGAGACCCTCACCGTGCGGACCGACGAGCCGGAGCTGCTCGACGAGCTGCTCGCCATCGCCGAGGTCGCCACCCACCTCGCCGAGCGGACCGGTCCCGACACCGCGGCCGTGACCGCCGAGCGTCGGGGCCGGCTCAAGCAGGCACTGGCCGCCGCCCGACTGCCGGCCGACGACCGGGCCGCCGTCAGCCCCGGGCTCGCCCTCGACGTCGCCGCCTCGGACGAGCTCGTGCTGCGGCCCTACCAGCAGCAGGCCGTCGACAGCTGGCTTCCCGGTGGCAACGGCGTGATCGTCTTGCCGTGCGGGGCGGGCAAGACCGTCACCGCCATCGCCGCCGCCATCGCGGTCGGCGCCCGCACCCTGGTGCTGGTAACCAGCGACGCCTCGATGCGGCAGTGGCATCGGGAGCTGCTGCGCTTCACCGACCTGAGCCCCGACGACATCGGCTGCTACGCCGCCCGGACCAAACAGGTGCGCCCGGTCACCCTGGCCACCTACCACGTCCTCTCGGCCCGGCGGGGCGGCGAGTTCCGCCACCTCGGCCTTATCGAGGAGGGCGACTGGGGCCTGATCATCTACGACGAGGTCCATCTGCTTCCCTCCGCCGTGTTCCAGCTGACCGCCGCCATCCAGGGCCGGCGTCGGCTCGGGCTCACCGCCACCCTGATCCGGGAGGACGGCCGGGAGCGCGACGTGTTCACCCTCGTCGGGCCCAAGCGGTTCGACGTGCCCTGGCGCGACCTCGAACTCCAGGGTTGGCTGGCTCCGGCGGTGTGCACCGAGGTCCGGGTGGTGCCGACCGACGACGAGCGCCTGGCCCACGCCCGGGCCACCGGTCAGGAGAAGGCCAAGGTGGCGGCCACCGTGGCGGCCAAGGCCGATGCCGTCGAGCGGCTTCTGGCCCGCCACCCGGACGAGACCGCCCTCGTCATCGGCACCTACGTCGACGGCCTCACCACCCTGGCCGAGCGCCTCGGCGCCGCCCTGGTGACCGGCGGCACCCCGGCGGCTGAGAGGGCGCGATTGTTCGACGAGCTGCGGCTGGGGGAGCGGCGCATCCTCGTGGTGTCGAAGGTGGCCAACTTCAGCCTCGATCTGCCCGAGGTGTCGGTGGCGATCCAGGTGTCGGGCACCTTCGGGAGCCGTCAGGAGGAAGCGCAGCGGCTCGGTCGGATCGTGCGCCCCAAGGCTGACGGACGACAGGCTCACTTCTACTCGGTGGTCGCCCGCGACACCGTCGAGCAGGAGTACGCACAGCGCCGACAGCGCTTCCTGGCCGAGCAGGGCTACGGCTACGAGATTCTCGACGGTGCCGAGCTCGGGTAGCTAGTCTCGCGGGACCAAAAGATCTTTCCGGAGGCTCCCATGGCCGTTCCCAAGCTGCTCCACCCCTACGCCTTCACCACCCGTGAGGAGTACACCACCATGGTCGGCGGCCACGGGGCGACGATCGTCGACGACACGGGCAAGGAGTACGTCGATGCCCTGGCCTCGCTGTGGTATCTCCAGGCCGGCCACGGCAACCGCCACATCATCGACGCCGTGACCAGTCAGATGAACGATCTGGCCACCTTCCACACCTTCGACCGGTTCGCCAACGAGCCGTCGGAGCAGCTGGCGGCCATGCTGGTCGAGCGCTCGCCGTGGGACGACGGCCGGGTGTTCCTCGGCAACTCCGGCAGCGAGGCGGTGGAGACCGCCATGAAGTTGGCCCGGGCCTCCCACGTGCGGGCCGGCAACCCCGAACGCACGGTGATCGTCTCCCGCGAGCGGGGCTACCACGGCGTCAACTACGGCGGCACGACCGCCCAGGGCCTCCCGCTCAACAAGGAGGGCTGGGGCCCGCTCCTGCCCGACGTGGTGCAGATGCCGGCCGACGACCTGGAGGCCATGGCCACCTACTTCGCCGAGAACGGCCACCAGATCGCCGCCGTCATCACCGAGCCGGTCCAGGGAGCGGCGGGCGTCTGGCCCCCGCCCGACGGCTACCTCGAAGGCCTCCGGCGGCTCTGCGACCAGCACGGCGCCTACCTGATCTTCGACGAGGTGATCTGCGGCTTCGGTCGCATGGGCACGTGGACGGCGGCCGAGTTCTTCGGGGTCACCCCCGACATGATCACCTTCGCCAAGGGCGTCAGCTCCGGCTACCTCCCGGTGTCGGGGGCGTTGCTGTCACCCAAGGTCCTCGCTCCGCTGGAGGCCGAGGACAACTGGATGCTGCGCCACGGCTACACCTACTCCGGACACCCGGCGGCGACGGCCGCCGCCGTGGCCAACCTCGAGGTGCTGGAGAGCGAGAACCTGCTCAAGCGGGCCACCGAGGTGGGCGAACGCCTGTCGGCGGGGCTCCACTCGCTCGCTGCGGACGGCACCATCGCCGAGGTCCGCGGTGCCGGCGCGGTGTGGGCGGCCCGGGTGGGCGACGGTGTCGACGCCATCCCGCTGCGCGACGCCATGGTGGAGCGCGGGGTGATCCCCCGACCCATCGGCGACAGCCTGGCCTTCTGCCCGCCGCTGGTCATCACCGACGAGCAGATCGACACCTGCGTCGACGTGCTGGCCGACGTGGTCAACGCCCACGTGGGCTAGCGGCCGGCCTCAGCGGTTGGTGCAGGCGGAGACGGCGTTGCCGAAGAAGGCGTCGAAGCCGTCGACCCCGTCGGTGCCGGTGATGGCGTCGAAGGAGTCGGCCCCCGAGATGATCGACAGGGCGTCCTCGTCCTCGCCGTACTCGTCGAACACGGCGCTGGCGATGCACTCGGCCTCGTCGGTGGAGAAGGTGTCGTCCCTGGTCAGGGCGGACACCAGATCCTCCTCGCTTCCGGGGCCGCTGGAGCAGGCCGAGGCGATCAGGGCGAGGCCCAGGAGGCTCGGGAGCAGGCGTCGTGCGTTCATAGCCATCCCTTTGTAGCGACCACGGGCCCCGTGCCCAACCATCGACCGGCTGCCGTCGAGCCCTCCGGCCTAGGTCGGAAGCCCCAGATAGTCCAAAGCCGATGCGAATTCATGTCGTCGACGTCGCCGCCGACAGTGGCCGTGATGACCATCGACGGAGTGCTCGACGACGCCAGCCAGGTCTGGGTGGTGGCCTGCGCCGTGGTGGCCACCGTGGCCATCTGGGCCGTCGTGCGCCTACTGGTCGCCCGGCGGGCCGAACGCACCGACCGTCATCGTGAGATGGTCGAGCGGGCCGGGCTGTTCTCCTGGGAGATCGACAGCATCTCGGCCGAGATCCTCTCCATCGCCGGCAACGTCGAGGCCGTGCTCGGCTACCCGGCCGATGAACTCGTCGGGCGACACGTCGGCTCGGTGATCAACCTGCACCGGGCCCGCAACGTGATCAAGTCCGAGCGGCGGCTCCCCAACGCCAGCGAACGTCACGCCGTGGTGACCGCCACCCACCGCAACGGCCACGAGGTGACACTGCGAGAGGTCCGGCTCACGCCGCGCAAGGCCGGTGTCGTCCGAGGGGTGTCGATCGACATCACCGAACTGGCCCAGGCCACCGAGGCGCTGCGCCACCAGGCCGAACACGACGCCCTCACCGGACTGGCCAACCGGGTGCGGCTGGAGCACGTGATCGACGCCGACCCGACCGGCGACGAGCGGGACCGGCTGGCCCTACTGCTCGTCGACCTCGATCGGTTCAAAGCCATCAACGACACGCTCGGCCACCCCACCGGCGACCGCGTCCTGCAGATCCTGGCCAACCGCTTCGAGGCGTCGCTCGGCGACTTCGAACTGACCGCCCGCATGGGGGGCGACGAATTCGCCTTCGTCGTCGCCGTCGGGCCCGACACCGAGTCCGACGCCCGGGTCGCCGGGCGGCGGGTCCACGACCTGATCACCGAGCCGTTGGCCGTCGACGGCCTGCAGTTGAGCGTCGGCGCCTCGATCGGCGTGGTGTTGGCCCCCGATCACGGCACCTCGTACGAGGACCTCCTCAAGAAGGCCGACATCGCCGCCTACCAGGCCAAGGGCGACGGGGGAGGGGTGGTGCTCTACGAGTCCGACCCCGACGAGATCGACGCCCTGTGCCCGATCCTGGTGGCCGAGGTCGGCGACGCCCTCGATCGCAGCGAGTTCGAGCTGCGGTTCCTCCCCCGCATCGATCTCGACGCCGGCCACGTCGTCGGTGTGGCCGGCGTGCCGCTGTGGCATCACCCCCGGTTCGGGCTGCTCGGCCAGCGGGAGTTCGCCGAGGCGGTGAACGTGTCGGCCCACCGCCAGCGTTTCGCCCACGAGATGGTCCGCCAGGCGGTCGCCGTCATCGCCGCCACCGAGGCGGCGGGGCGGGCGGTGCCGGTTTCGGTCGGCGTCAGCGCGCTGTCCGTCGTCGACCAGCGTCTACCCCAGCAGGTGGCCGACCTCCTCGAACAGCATCGGATCCCGAACGGCCTTCTCACCGTCGACGTGCCCGACACCGGCCTGTTCGACGATCCCCGCCACCAGCGGACGGTGGCCGAACTGCAGGCGACCGGGGTCCGCCTCGCCATCTCCGGTTTCGGCGCCGGACCCTCCGACGTGTTCGGCCTGCCGAGGCTCGGCGTCGGTCAACTGTGTCTCGACGCATCGGTCGTTCGCCGCCTCGACGAGGTGTGTACCGCCATCGGGGCCCGGTCGGTGGTCGAGGTGGCCGATCGCCTCGGCATCGAGGTCGTGGCCGACGGGGTGTGGCACGACGATGACGTCCAGCGACTGCGCGCCGTCGGCTGCCGACTGGCCCAGGGGGTCGCCTGGGCCCCACCGGTGTACGCCGACGACGTCCACGCCCTCATCAACGCCCGAGCCGGAATGGCCTCCGACTAGCGGCCGCACCGCTGTCCGGCCGCCTCCGGCCGGTGGCGCCGGGTGGCTGTCGGGCCGCCTCCGGCTAGCGGCGGCGGCTGGAGATGACGCCGGTGTCGAAACCGGCCAGGTGAAGGCCCCCGGCGAAGCGGGCGTGCTCGATCTTCACGCAGCGGTCCATCACCACGTCCATACCGGCGTCGAGGGCGATCTCGGCCGCCTCGATGCTCTCGATCCCGAGCTGCAGCCACAGCGTCTTCACCCCGGCCTCCGCCGCCTCCCGGGCGATGGCCGGGCAGTCGGCCGGCTTGCGAAACACCGACACCAGGTCGGGCACCTCCGGCGTCTCGGCGATCGAGGGGTACACGGGCATCCCGAGGATCTCGGTCTCCCGCGGGTTGATCGGGTACAGCTCGTAGTCGGCCACCGACGACCTGAGGTACGTGAGCACGAAGTTGCTGGCCCGGGCCGGGTTGGACGACGCCCCGACGAGCCCGATCGACCGGGTGCGGTCGAGGATGGCCCGGCGCTGGTTGGCCGATGGTGGGGTCCAGGTGGTGGTCATGACAGCTCCTGTGCGGCGTCGAGGGCCCGGTCGAGGTCGTAGAGCAGATCGTCGACGTCCTCCAGGCCGACCGACAACCGCACCATGTCGGCCCCCACACCCCCGGCCTCCAACTGCTCGTCGGTCAGCTGCTGGTGGGTCGTCGAGGCCGGATGGATGACCAGCGTGCGGGCGTCGCCCACGTTGGCCAGGTGCGAGATCAACTCCAACGACTCGATGAAGCGCTGACCGGCCTTGCGGCCGCCACCGACCCCGAAGGTGAAGATGGCGCCGGCGCCCCGGGGCAGGTAGCGGGCGGCCAGATCCCGATAGGGCGAATCGGGAAGGTCGGCATGGGCCACCCACGACACCCGCTCGTCGGCCGCCAACCACGAGGCCACGGCCTGGGCATTGGCCACGTGGGCGTCCATCCGGTGGGGGAGGGTCTCGATCCCCTGCAGCAGCATGAAGGCGTTGAACGGCGACAGGCACGCCCCGACGTCTCGCAGCTGCTCCGAGCGCAGGGCCGTGCAGAAGGCGTACTCACCGAAGTTGTCGTGCCACCGGAGACCGTTGTACGTCGGCACCGACTCGGTGAAGCGGTCGAAGCGCCCCGAGGCGGTCCAGTCGAACGTGCCCGACTCGGTGACCACCCCGCCGATCGAGGTGCCGTGACCGCCGAGGAACTTGGTGGCCGAGTGCAGCACGATGTCGGCCCCGTGCTCCATCGGGCGGCATAGGTAGGGGGTGGCGAAGGTGGCGTCGACCACGAGCGGCAGCCCGTTGGCGTGGGCGACGTCGGCCAGCGCGGCCAGATCGGCCACCGCCCCCGACGGGTTGCCGATGATCTCGGTGTAGACCAGCCGGGTCTCGGGGCGGATGGCGGCGGCGAAGGCCTCGGCGTAGCCCGGGTGGTCGGGCAGCTCGGCGACGAACGTGGTCTCCACCCCGAGGCGGGCCAGCGTCGTGGCCAGCAGGGTGTAGGTGCCGCCGTAGAGACCGGCGGCGGCCACCACGTGATCGCCGGCGCCGGCCAGGGTGGTGATCGTGAGGAACTCGGCCGCCTGCCCACTGGCGGTGGCCACGGCCCCGATCCCGCCCTCCAGGCTCGCCATCCGCTCCTCCAGCGCCGCCGTCGTCGGGTTGGAGATGCGGGAGTAGATCGTGCCGAACTTCTGGAGGGCGAACAGGTCGGCGGCGTCGGTCGTGTCCTCGAACACGAAGCTCGTCGACTGGTAGATCGGCACCGCTCGGGCCCCGGTGGTCGGGTCGGGCTGGCCCCCGGCGTGGAGGGCTCGGGTGCGGAAGCCCCACGGGCGATCGTCGGTCATGGGCTCATTGTGGCCGTCGGGCTCGCTGCGATCCATCCCTTGGGAGCACCTGGCGGGCCGCCGACATTCCGCAGCCGACCCGCCCGCCCCGTCAGGCCAGGGCGACGACGGCGGCCAGGGCGGCCAACACGGCGTTGCGGCCCACGGTCGACCGGGAGATCGGCCGGGACGACAACGAACCGAAACACCGGCACGCCACCTCACGCCCCGACCGCAGCACCCCGACCAGCACGACGGTGAAGGCGGCCAGCAGGGCGAAGGCCGCCATCGCCCCCAGGGGCGGCACCGTCAGCAGGGCGATCGCCACCGCCAGCTCGGTCGCGATCACCAACGGCACCAACACCTCGGGTCGGCGGAGCCGGAGCGAGGCGAACTCCTCGACCGCCGCCCGACGATCGAGGGCCTTGGCCCCGGCGGCGACGACGAACACGACGGCCAGGCCGGCGGCGATCAGCCGCAGGGCGAGACTCACCCTTCGTCGGGTTTGGCCGACCGGCGCCGCAGCAGGCGGTCGGCGCCGGCGTCGAACCCCGGCAGCTGGGTCTGGATTGCGCCTTTGGCCGCCGCCATCGACACCACCAGATCCTCCACCTCCGACCAGTCGGCGGCCCGGGGCCCGACCATGTCGAGGTTGTAGGGCTGCTCGAAGACGATCACCTCGTTGCCCGCCTCCCGGAGGGCCTCCACGTTGTGGGGGGCGTCGTCGATGTAGGCGTCGGCCCCCACCTCGGGCTTGTCGCCGAGGAAGCAGAGGTCGCGGTAGGGGATGCGGGCCTCGTCGAGCCAGTGGACGGTGTCGGACACCACCTCGGCGTGGCCCCAGTTGAGGTAGAGCCGGTGGGTGATGATCCGGATCCAGATCCCGGCGTCGGAGAGCCGCCACAGGGCATCGGCCGCCCCCTCGATCACGGGCAGGGTCCGCATCATGCGGTCGTCGACCACGCCCCGCCGGTGGAGCCGGTTGAAGTCGTCGATCGACAGGCCCCACTCCTGGAAACCCCAGCTGCGCTCGATGGGCAGATCCTCGGGTGCGACGCCTCGGTCTGCGGCGACCACCCGGCGCAGGCCGGCGGTGTAGTCGGCGCAGACGCCGTCGAGGTCGACGCCGAGTACGAAGGTGGGACGAGAGCCGCTCACCCGTTCACGCTATCGGCAGGAAAATCAGCCACCCTGCACCGTTTGGCCATCTCCGTCCACCATCCTGGTTCGGTGACCGACGTCAATGCCACCACGTCCCCCACCGTGGCCCCCACGTTCGCTCTCGTCATCGGCCCGGGAGCCGTTGACAGCTCGGCCAACGGCCTCCAGGCCCAGGCCGAGTCGTTCGGATTCGACGTCGGGTCGATCCGTACGCTGCGACTGGTCCATCTGCGGGGCGACCTTTCCGACACCCAGCTCGATGAGCTGGCCGACCGCCTGCTGATCGATCCGGTCGGCCAGTGGTGGCAGCACGCCGCCGACCACCTCGGCGGCCTCGAGGGCGATGAGCCCGCCACCCGGGTGGTCGAGGTGGGTCTCCGGCCCGGCGTCACCGATCGGGAGGGCGCCGAGCTGGTGCGGGCCGCCGCCGAGCTCGACCTGCCGGTCGAGGTGGCCGGGGTCGGCCGCCGCTACCTGATCGCCTCCGGAGACGACGACGAGGCCATGGCCGCCGACGACCTGGAGCGCCTGGCCGCCCAGGTCCTCCACAACGACGTTGTCGAGCGGTGGGCCGAGGGGCTTCTGAGCCCGGCCTTCACCGACCCCTCGGCCAAGGGCGGCGGGATCGACACCATCGCCATCACCGGCCTCGACGACGACGGCCTGGTCGAGATCGGGGCCACCCGCCGCCTCGGGATGTCGCTGATCGAGCTGCGTGCGGTGCAGGAGCACTATCGCGAGATCGGGGCGGAGCCCACCGACGGCGAGCTGGAGACCATCGCCCAGACGTGGAGCGAACACTGCTCCCACAAGACGTTCCGCGGCCTCCTCACCACCCCCGAGGGGCAGGTCGACGGGCTCCTCAAGCAGTACCTCAGGGCCGCCACCGACGCGATCGACGCCCCCTGGGTCCGCAGCGCCTTCGTCGACAACGCCGGCATCGTCGCCTTCGACGACACCTTCGACATGGCGGTCAAGGCCGAGACTCACAACCACCCCTCCGCCCTCGAGCCCTTCGGCGGCTCCAACACCGGCGTCGGCGGAGTGGTGCGCGACATCCTCGGGGTATCGGCCAAGCCGGTCGCCATCACCGACATCCTGTGCTTCGGCCCCGAAGGCCTGGCCGCCGACGACGTGCCCGACGGGGTGCTACATCCCCGCCGGATCCGCAGCGGTGTGATCGCCGGCGTCGGCGACTACGGCAACAAGATCGGCGTGCCGACCGTGGCCGGCGCCATCATCCACGACGAGACCTACACCACCACGCCCCTGGTGTTCGCCGGGTGCGTCGGCATCCTGCCCAAGGGCTCGCATCGCACCGAGCCGCAGGCGGGCGATGCCATCGTCGTCCTCGGCGGCGCCGTCGGGCGTGACGGGGTCGGTGGCGCCACCTTCTCCTCCCAGTCGATGGGGGTCGAGACGGCCGAGGTGGCCGGCTCGTCGGTCCAGATCGGCGACCCGATCGTCGAGAAGGGCCTGATCGACGTGGTCTGCGCCGCCCGCGACGCCGAGCTCTACACCGCCATCACCGACTGCGGTGCCGGTGGCCTGTCGTCGGCCGTGGGGGAGATGGCCGAGCACGTGGGCGCCCGGGTCGACCTCGACCTGGTGCCCCGCAAGTACCCCGGCCTCTCGCCGTGGGAGGTGTGGCTGTCCGAGGCCCAGGAGCGCATGGTCCTCGCCGTGCCCGAGCCGGAGGCCGTGCTCGAACTGGCCCGACGCTGGTCGGTCGACGCCGCCGTCATCGGCCACTTCACCGGCGACGGCCGCCTCAGCGTGGTCGACGGCTCGGAGAGCCTGGTCGATCTCGACCTCGGCTTCCTCCACGACGGCCGCCCCCGCCTCGAACTCGACGCCGCCCCTCTCGCCACCGACCGTCCGGATCGGAGCCAGGTGGAGATCGACCCCTATGCGATGGTGCTGCGCCTGCTGGCCCATCCGTCGATCCGGTCCAACGAGTCGGTGGTCCGGACCTACGACCACGAGGTCCTCGGGGGCACGATGACCCGTCCCTACGGCGGGGTGGAGGGCGACGGCCCGGCCGACGGGGCCGTGCTCATCCCGCCCGGCACCAGCGGTGACCGGGGCATGGTGATCGGTATCGGGGCCAACGTGGTGATCGGTCGTTACGACACCGAAGCCATGGCCTGGGCCGCGGTGGACGAGGCGGTTCGCAACGCCGTCGCCTCCGGCGCCGACCCGAAGCAGCTGAGCCTGCTCGACAACTTCTCCTGGGGGAACCCGACCGACCCCGACACCCTGGCCCGCCTGATCGCCGCCACCAAGGGCTGCCACGACGCCGCCATCGCCTACGGCGCGCCGTTTGTGTCGGGCAAGGACTCGCTCTACAACGAGTTCGTCAACCCCGACGGCACCCGGGATCCCGTCACCCCGACCCTGATCATCACCGCCCTCGGCATCGTCGACGCCCTCGACCGCGTGCCGGTCACCGGGGTGGTCGAGGCCGGCGACGACGTCTGGCTCGTCGGCCCCGCGGCCGGCGCCCTCGGCGGCTCCCACCTCGACGACGTGCTCGGGGCCGATCTCGGTGGCGCCGTGCCCGCCCCCGATCCGGCCTCCGGCGAACGCCACGAGCAGATCCACGCCGCCATCGGTGCCGGCCTGGCCCGCTCGGTCCACGATCTGGCCGAGGGCGGCCTTGCCGTCGCCGCCGCAGAATGGGCCCTCGGCGGCCGCCTCGGCCTCAACCTGGTGCCGCCCGACGGTTCGGCCGACTTCTCCACCGAGGAGCTGTTCGGGGAGGGCCCGGCCCGCTACCTCGTCGAGGTCGCCCCGGCCGATGCCGAGGCCTTCGCCGCCCTCGCCCCCTCGGCCCGGCGCCTGGGCACGGTCAGCGCCACCGGTAACGTCCGCATCGGGGGCACGCTGAGCGTCGGCCTCGACCGCATCCACCACGCCTTCGTCGTCGAGGGACAGACGCCCTCGGCCCACGACCCGAGCCGGGGAGCGGCCTCATGAACCCCTCGGTCCTCATCCCGATCGCCCTCGGCACCAACCGCAACCAGGACCTGGCCGACGCCTTCGCCGCCGCCGGGGCCACCACCTACCAGGTGCCGCTCCAGGCGCTGCGAGACGGCGAGACCAAGCTGGCCGACCACCAGCTGCTCGCCCTTCCCGGCGGCTTCTCCTACGGTGACGCCCTCGGCGCCGGGCGACTCCTCGGCCTCGACCTCGAAGGCTGGTTCGCCGACCAGCTCCAGGAGGCCCGCGCCGCCTCGATGCCGATCTTCGGCGTCTGCAACGGTTTCCAGGCCCTGGTCCGGGCCGGGCTCCTTCCCGGTCCCGACACCGAGGTCGCCCTGGTGGAGAACGCCTCGGCCCGCTTCGAGTGCCGCTGGGTCAGCCTGGACCCCGAGCCCGGCTCCCACTCCCCGTGGCTGGCCGGCCTCACCGAGCCCCTGCGGTGCCCGGTGGCCCACGGCGAGGGCCGCCTGGCCGCCACCGACCGCACCGTCCTCCAGGATCGGGTGTCGTTCCGCTACGTGGCCTCCGACGGCTTCCGGGCCGAGGGGATGTACCCGGCAAACCCCAACGGCTCGGTCGACGACGTGGCCGGCCTCACCGACGAGACCGGCCTGGTGATCGGCCTCATGCCCCACCCCGAGGATCACGTGTTCGCCCGCCAGGACCCCCTGCGGGGCCGCAACGGGGGAGCGGGCGGCGGCGGCAACTGTCTCGACCTGTTCCGGGCCGGCGTGGCGGCCGTGGCGTGACACCCCGACTCGGCGGATCAGGGCTACGACGCCGATGAGCGGACTCGATCCGGCCACCATGCTGGCCTCGGTCGCCGTCGAGGGGCCCGGGCATCGCTCGGGCAAGGTGCGGGAGAGCTGGGCCCTGCCCGGCGATCGCCGCCTCCTGGTGACCACCGATCGCATCAGCGCCTTCGACCGGGTGTTCGGCACCATCCCCAACAAGGGTCAGGTCCTCAACCAGCTGGCAGCGTGGTGGTTCGACAGGACGGCCGACGTCGTCGACAACCACGTCATCTCGGTTCCCGACCCCAACGTGCTGATCGCCATCGACGCCACCCCGCTGCCGGTCGAGGTCGTGGTCCGGGCCCGGCTGACCGGCAGCACCGACACCGCGCTCCTGCCCCGCTACGAGCAGGGCGAGCGGGTGCTCTACGGCCACCACCTTCCCGATGGTCTCGCCCCGCACGGCGCCCTGCCGGAGCCGATCATCACGCCGACCACCAAGGCGGCCGACGGTGGTCACGACCAGCCGATCACCTGCGCCGAGGTGACCGAGCTGGGCCTGGTCGAGACGGAGCTGTGGGCCGAGATCCAGAAGGTGGCCCTGGCGGTGTTCGCCCGGGGGGTCGAGGTGGCGGCCGCCGCCGGCTTCATCCTGGCCGACACCAAGTACGAGTTCGGCCTGGCCCCCGACGGGCGTCTCCTGCTGATCGACGAGGTCCACACCCCCGACTCGTCCCGTTACTGGGACGTCGAACACCTCGAGCGCAACCTGGCCGAGGGCGAGGGCCCGCCGAGCTTCGACAAGGAGCCGTTCCGCCTGGCCCTGAAGGCGGCGGGCTACGTCGACGGCGGTCCGGACCCGGATTTGTCGGATCGTGTGCGGACCGACACCGGGGATCGCTACGTTGAGTTGTACGAACGCCTCACCGGGCTGGCGTTCGAGCCAGGGGCCCAACCCGTCGAGGCCCGTGTCGAGGCAAGTATTCGCTCCGCACTCCAGGGTGCAGGCTAGGGAGGACCAGCCGTGGGCGCAGTAATCGAAGATGTCGCACTCGATCGGCTCGATGCGCCTTGGGCGCTCGGGGCTCGAGGCGCCTAGCCGTGTGCGGGATCATCGGCATCGTCGGCCATCAGGCGGCGAACCAGCAGCTCTACAACGGTCTGACCCTGCTGCAGCATCGAGGCCAGGACGCCGCAGGCATCGCCACCTGCGACGATCGGAAGCTCTACGTCCGTAAGGCCCCCGGCCTGGTTCGCGAGGTCTTCCGCGCCGAGCACATGCTCCGGCTCCAGGGGAACATGGGCATCGGGCACCTGCGCTACCCGACGGCCGGCAGTGCCCGGATGTCGGCCGAGGCGCAGCCGTTCTACGTGAACTCGCCTTTCGGCATCGTGCTCGGACACAACGGCAACCTGACCAACGCCGACGAGCTGGCCAGCGATCTCTTCCAGACCGACCGTCGCCACATCAACACGAGTTCCGACAGCGAGGTCCTGCTCAACGTCCTGGCTCACGAGCTGCAGAACTCGGCGGCCTCCTCCGGCGACGAGCTCGATCCCGAACATGTCTTCAACGCCGTCTCCGCCCTGCACGATCGGTGCCGCGGGGGATACGCCGTGGTGGCGATGCTGGTCTCCCGGGGCGTTCTCGCCTTCCGCGACCCGTTCGGTATCCGTCCCCTCGTCCTGGGCAAGCGCGAGTCGGAGGCCGGCGACGAGTACATCGTGGCCTCGGAGTCGGTCGCCCTGATCGGGTTGGGGTTCCAACCGGTTCGCGACCTCGAACCGGGCGAGGCGGTGTACATCACCAAGGAAGGCACCCTCCACAGCAGGCAGTGCGCCGATGTGCCGGCGCTGTCGCCCTGCATCTTCGAGTACGTGTACTTCGCCCGGCCCGACTCGGTCATCGAGGGCGTGTCGGTCTACAGCTCACGGGTGGCGATGGGCCGCAAGCTCGCCGACAAGATCCGGCGGGAGTGGCCCGATCACGACATCGACGTCGTGATGCCGATCCCGGACACGAGCAACCCCTCGGCTCTCGAACTGGGAATGCAGCTCGGCATCGCCTACCGGGAGGGCTTCGTGAAGAACCGCTACATCGGCCGCACCTTCATCATGCCCGGCCAGCAGATGCGGCGAACGGCGGTGAGACAGAAGCTCAACCCGATCGAGTCCGAGTTCAAGGGGCTCAACGTGCTGTTGGTCGACGACTCGATCGTTCGGGGCACCACCTCGGAGCAGATCGTCGAGATGGCCAGGGAGTCGGGGGCCAAGAAGGTCTACATGGCCTCGGCCGCGCCGCCGCTGCGGTACCCGAACGTCTACGGGATCGACATGCCGGCGGCGAGCGAGCTGATCGCCTCGGGCAAGAGCGTGGACGAGGTGTGCGAAGCCATCGGGGCCGACGGCCTGATCTACCAGGATCTGGAAGACCTGCTCGACTGCGTGCGCGAGTCGCACCCCGAGCTCAAATCCTTCGACACCAGTTGTTTCGACGGCCAGTACATCACCGGCGACGTCGACCGGGCCTACCTCGACTCGCTCAGCGACCGGCGCTCCAATGCGCAGCTCGAGCTGGTAGACGCCGACCACCAAGGATGATTCGACGGAGTAGTGGATGAGTAACGGGGGCAAGAAATGAGCGACGGACTGTCGATTCTGTTGTTGGGGTCCGGCGGTCGCGAACACGCCATCGCCGAGCGACTGGACCAGTCCGACCAGGTGTCGGCCGTCGCCGTCGCCCCCGGCAACGCCGGGACCGAGCGGTTCAACATCGAGCTCGACATGAACTCCAACCTCGCCGTGGTCGACCACTGCGTACGCAACGACGTCGACCTGGTCGTCGTCGGTCCCGAGGCCCCGCTGGTGGCCGGCATCGCCGACGACCTGACCCTGGCCGGTGTGGCCTGCTTCGGCCCGTCGTCGGAGGCGGCCCAGCTGGAGGGCTCGAAGTCGTTCGCCCGAGCCTTCGCCGCCCGCCACGGGATCCCCGGCCCGGTGACCAAGTCCTTCACCGAGGTCGACGCCGCCCTGGAATGGCTCGACGAGTACGACGGCCCGGTGGTGGTCAAGGCCGACGGCCTGGCCGCGGGCAAGGGTGTGGTCGTCCCCGAGTCGCGGGTCGAGACCGAACGGGCGATTTTCTCCATGCTGGCCGAGAAGTCGATGGGCCAGGCCGGCAACACCATCGTGCTGGAGGAGCGCCTGGTGGGGGAGGAGATCTCCCTCTTCGGCGTGGCCGACGGCCAGACCGTCGTCCCCCTCGTCACCGCCCAGGACCACAAGCGGGTCGGCGAGGGCAACACCGGCCTCAACACCGGCGGCATGGGAGCCTTCGCCCCCGTCCCCGGGATCACCAAGGAGACCGAGGCCGACCTGGCCCGGCAGTTCCTCACCGCCGCCGTCGAGGGCATGGCGGCCGACGGCACCCCGTATGTCGGTGTGCTCTACGCCGGCATCATGCTCACCGAGGCCGGACCCCGCCTGGTCGAGTACAACTGCCGTTTCGGCGACCCCGAGGCCCAGGCCATCCTGCCGCTGATCGAGTCCGACCTCGCTCTGCTGCTCGACTCGGCCGCCAACGGCCGACTCGACACCGCCCCGCTCCGGGTGGCCGACGCAACCTCGGCCTGCATCGTCGTGGCCGCCGAGGGCTACCCGGTCGCCCCCCGGTCCGGGGTCGCCATCCCCGGGGTCGAGGTGCCCGAGCACGTCGAACTGCTGCACGCCGGCACCTGCTACGAGGGCGACCGCATCGTCAGCTGCGGGGGCCGGGTGCTCAACGTGGTCGGCACCGGCGGCGACCTGGCCGAGGCCCTCGACCGGGCCTACCCCGTGGTGGAGCAGCTCACGGGCGACGGCCTGTTCGCCCGCTCCGACATCGGTTGGCGTCACGCCCCCCGCACCAAGACCGCCGCCGGCTCCTACGCCGCAGCAGGGGTGTCGATCAGCGCCGGCGCCGCCGCCACCGAGCGGATTGCCGCCGCCGTCAAGTCGACCCACGACGATCGGGTCCTGGCCGGCCACGGCTCGTTCGGCGGTGTGTTCGACGCCTCGTCGCTGGCCCGCTACGAGAACCCGGTGCTGGTGGCCAGCACCGACGGCGTCGGCACCAAGACGCTGCTGGCCCGCAAGGCCGATCGGTGGGAGGGGGTCGGGGCCGACATCGTCAACCACGGCATCAACGACGTCCTCGTGCAGGGCGCCCGGCCGCTGTTCTTCCTCGACACCGTGGCGTCGGCCGAGCTCGAACCGGAGACGGTCGGTCGCATCGTCGACGGCATGGCCGGCGCCTGCCGGGAGGCCGGTTGCGTCCTCCTCGGGGGCGAGACGGCCGAGATGCCCGACGTGCTCAGCGCCGGGTCGGTCGACATCGCCGGCACCATCATCGGTGTGGCCGAGCGCTCCGCCCTGCTGCCGTCCGACACGATCGCCCCCGGCCACAAGCTCATCGGGCTCGCCTCGTCCGGCCTCCACACCAACGGCTACTCGCTGGCCCGCAAGGTGTTCGCCGAGATGGACCTCAACGACGATCTGCCGAACGCCGGCATGACCATCGCCGAAGCCCTGCTCGCCGTCCACCGCAGCTACCTCAAGCCGCTGCTGCCAGCGCTCGACAAGGGCCTGGTCGACGGCCTGGCCCACATCACCGGCGGCGGCTTCATCGACAACATCCCCCGGGTGCTGCCCCCGGGGTGCGGCGCGTTGATCGATCCCGCCACCTGGCCCCGGCCGGTGCTCTTCAACTACCTGATCGCCCGGGCCGGTCTCGACGAGCACGAGGCCCACCAGGTGTTCAACTGCGGCATCGGGATGGTGGCCGTCGTCGCCCCCGACCAGGCCGACGACTTCCAGACCGTCGTCGACGAGGAGACGTGGGTGATCGGCGAGGTCACCATCGGCTCCGACGTGCAGTTGGCGTGAACCCGCCATCCGCCCCCGCCGACGTTCCCCGGCTGGCCGTACTCGTGTCGGGCAACGGCTCGAACCTGCAGGCCATCCTCGACGCCTGCGCCGAGGGCCGACTCGCCGCCCATGTGGCGGTGGTCATCGCCAACAACCCCGACGCCTACGCCCTCACCCGGGCCGCCGAGGCCGGGGTGCCCACCGAGGTCCGCCCCCACCAGGGCGTCGACCGGGCGGAGTACGACAAGGAACTGGCCTACACCGCCGCCACCTACGGCGCCGACCTGGTGGTGCTGGCCGGGTGGAACCGGATCCTCACCACCTTTTTCGTCGGCCACCACGCCACGATCAACCTGCACCCGGCCAAGCCCGGCGGCTTCCGCGGTCTCGGGGCCATCGAAGCCGATTTCGCCGCCTGGCAGCGGGGTGATCTCACCGAAGGCGGGGTGATGGTGCACTATGTTCCCGATGAAGGGGTCGACGACGGCCCCGTGATCGCCTGGGAGGGCGTGCCCTTCCACGACGGCGACACCCTCGACGACTACGCCCTACGGGTTCATGGCGTCGAGCACCGCCTACTCGTCGATGCGATCGCTACGGTTTTGGCACGGGCAGACACCCTCGGAGGTCACAGATGACGGAGTCGGAGCGGGTGGCGGTATCGCGGCCCAACCGTGAACTGTTCGCCGGATTTGAATCACTCACGTTCGACGACGTGCTGGTGGTACCGGGCTGGAGCGACGTGCTCCCGGCCGACGTCTCGACGGCGACGACCATCGCCGGTATCGAACTGCGGCTGCCGATGCTGTCGGCGGCCATGGACACGGTCACCGAGGCCCCCCTGGCCATCGCCCTGGCCCGTGAGGGCGGTGTCGGCATTCTCCACCGCAACCTGTCGATCATCGAACAGGCCGAGCAGGTCGATCTGGTGAAGCGGTCGCAGGCGGGCATGATCAACAACCCGGTCAGCCTGTCGCCCAACGCCTCCCTGGCCGACGCCGAGGCCCTGATGTCGCGCCACAGCATCTCGGGGGTGCCCATCACCGACGAGGACGAGCGCCTGGTCGGCATCCTCACCAATCGCGACATCCGGTTCTGTACCGAGGCCGAGTACGACCGCCCGGTCACCGACTTCATGACCTCGTCGAGCCTGGTCACCGCCCCGGTCGGCACCTCGCTGGAGGACGCCGTCGGCATTCTCCACCAGCACCGCATCGAGAAGCTGCCCCTCACCGACGAGCAGGGTCGCCTCCGGGGCCTGATCACGGTGAAGGACATCAACAAGCGCATCCAGAAGCCCGACGCCACCCTCGACGGCGACGGTCGCCTCCGGGTAGGGGCCGCCATCGGCGTCAATGACGCCATGGACCGCTCCGAAGCCCTGGCCGAGGCCGGGGTCGACCTGCTCGTCGTCGACACCGCCCACGGCCACAGCCGGGGGGTTGTCGAGACGATCGCCAATGTGAAGCAGAAGTGGCCCGAGATCGCCGTGATCGGCGGCAACGTGGTCACCCGTGAGGGGCTCGAGGCCCTCGCCGACGCCGGGGCCGACGCAGTCAAGGTCGGTGTGGGGGCGGGCTCGATCTGCACCACCCGCATCGTGGCCGGGGCCGGCATGCCCCAGCTGTCGGCCATCTACGAGTGCGCCGAGGCCGGCGCCGCCCGCGGGATCCCGGTGATCGCCGACGGTGGCATCGTGACCTCGGGCGATGTGGTGAAGGCCTTCGCCGCCGGTGCCGATGCCGTGATGTTGGGCAACGCCCTGGCCGGGGTCGACGAGGCCCCGGGCGAGTTGGAGCTGGTCGACGGGTCGATGTGGAAGACCTATCGGGGCATGGGCTCCGCCGGCGCCATGCAGGGTCGGGCCACCGACCGCTACGCCACCGGCCAGCCGGGCAAGGTGCCTTCCGGGCCGGGTGGCAAGCACGTCCCCGAAGGGGTCGAGGCCCGGGTCCGCTATGCCGGGTCGCTGTCGAAGCTGATCGGGCAGTTGGCCGGTGGGCTCCGTTCCGGCATGGGCTACGCCGGCGCCGCCGACCTGACCCAGCTCCGCACGGCGACCCGTCTGACCAAGGTCACCGGGGCCGGCCTCCGGGAGAGCCACCCCCACGACGTCCAGGTCACCAACGAGCAGTACTAGCCACCGCGCTTGTCCGCGTGTCTGGGCTGTGCCCGGCCCTCGGCTTTCGGCTGAGTCGAAACGCGGAGCCGAAACCCGAGTCGGTGGCGCTCAGATCTCGCAGGCGTCGAGGTGGACGAGGGCGATCAGTTTGGCGCCCACGAGCTTCTTGCGGGTGACGACGTCGATCCGCTGGGCTCGCCTCGTCAGCTGCGGGGTCACCAGGATGGTGACGCCGTCCGCCGGCTCGAGCTTGGTGTAGCGGCTGAGGTTCTTGCCTTTTCCGATGGTGTCGACCGACACCTCAGGGGTGCCGCCTCAACCGATGGACGGGATGTAGTCGATGGCGACTGCCCCGCCCTTCGCCCGTACGATTTCGATCGCCCGCTCACTGAGTGCCACGTCCATGGCCCCAGTCAACCGGATCGCCGCCCGAATCCTTCCCGCGCCACGATCACCAGGGGAAATGTGAGGTCGCCGCCATCCGGACGTCGTTCCGGTGTTCACACCCCGTTGCCGTGGTGTTGCCGCGCCGTCGCCGGCCGGACACGCAGCCGTCGTCGGGGTTTCCCCGTCGGGCCACGTCGCCGCCAGCGGCCCGTCAGGTCGGCCGGTCACCATCGCAGGGATGAGACGCACACCGACCGATGGAGTGCCCCTCCGGGTGCTCATCGTGGCCGAGTCGTTCCTTCCCGCCGTGAACGGGGTGACCAACTCGGTGGTGCGGGTCGCCCGCCACCTCCGGGAGCGGGGGCCACCAGCCGGTCATCGTCGCCCCCGAACCCGGGGCCACGGTTCTCGACGACATCGAGGTGGTGCGGGTGCCCAGCCGGGCCTTCCCCCTGTACCAGGGCTTCCCGGTGGGAATGCCCACCGGCGGCCACGTCGAGGAACTGCTCGACACCATCGACCCCGACGTCGTCCACCTCGCCGCCCCCGCCGTGCTCGGGGCCAGGGTGGCGAAGGCGGCGGCCGCCCGCGACCTGCCGGTGGTGGCCATTTTCCAGACCGACCTGGCCGGCTTCGCCCAGAGCTACCACCTGTCGTCGCTTTCGCCGATGCTGTGGTGGTGGCTCCGACGGGTGCATCGGCTGGCCGATGTGACCCTCGCCCCCTCCACCGCCACCGCCGAGCTCGTCCACCAGCACGGCATCCCCCGGGTCGGCGTCTGGCCCCGAGGGGTCGACCGGGAGCTGTTCGACCCGGCCAAGCGCTCCCACGCCTTCCGCCGGACCGTGTCGGGCGACGAGGCCGGCACCAAGCCGCTGGTCGGCTACGTCGGCCGCCTGGCTCGGGAGAAGCACATCGAGCTCCTGGCCGACCTCGACCGACGGACCGACCTCCAGCTCGTGGTCGTGGGCGACGGGCCCCATCGGGACGAGCTCCGTCGTGCCCTGCCCCGGGCCCACTTCACCGGCATGCTGCGGGGCGAGGAACTGGCGCAGGCCGTGGCCTCGCTCGACGTGTTCGTCCACACGGGGGCGCACGAGACGTTCGGACAGACCATCCAGGAGGCCATGGCCAGCGGGTTGCCGGTCGTGGCCCCCGCCGCCGGCGGCCCCCTGGATCTGGTCGATGAGGGTGTGACCGGTCACCTGGTGACCCCGGGTGATCCCGAGGCGCTGGTAGCCGCCGTCGACCGGGTGGTCAGCGACCCCGCTCGACGGCGGGCCTACGGGCTCACCGCCCGGGCCCGTACCGCCCAGCGGGGTTGGGACCGTCTCGGCGACGACCTCATCGACACCTACCGGCGTTGCTGCCGGTTGCGGTCCTCCGGAGCCCTGCCGCCACCGGCCCCGGGCGACACGCCGACCTCGCCCACGACCCTCGACACCGCCGCCGCCCTGTCGGCATGACGATCACCGCCGACGACCTCACCGTGGTCGTCCCCACCCGTAACGAGTCGGCCAACATCGGTCGCTTCCCGGCCTCACTGCCCGACGAGCTGCGCCTGATCGTGATCGACAGCAGCACCGACGACACCCCGGATCGCATCGTCCACCTCCGCCCGGCGCGGACGACCGTGGTCCAGGCCGAGGCCAACATCCCCCAGGCCCGCCAGCTGGGGGCCGATCTGGCCGCCACCCCGTGGATCCTCTTCACCGACGCCGACGTGGCCATGGACGGCGGCTATCTCGACGGCCTCCGGGCCGTCCCCGTCACCGGCGAGGTCGGTGGCATCGTCGGGGTGAAGGACACCGCCGGCGGTCACGAGGGCTACCACCGATGGTTCAAGCGGGGCCAGCGCCTGCTCCACTGGGTCAGCATCCCGGCCGCCTCCGGCTCCAACATGCTGGTCCGCACCGACGTCCTGCGGGCGGTCGGTGGCTTCGATCCCGTCCTCACCGTCAACGAGGACACCGAGCTGATGTTCCGCATCCGCCGGGCCGGGTTCCGCGTACCCTTCGCCGCCGATGTGGCGGTCAAGGCCTTCGACCACCGTCGCCTGGCCGCCGGTCGCCTCCGCAAGTGGCTCCACTCGCTCATCCGGGGAGCCGTCCTCCTGGCCGCTCCCGGCTCCCGGTGGGTCCGCCGCAGCGACTGGGGCTACTGGCGCCGCCTGGCCCACTGACGGACGGGGTCGTCTCCCCGGCGCAGTCGCCGAGGCCATGCTCGGCGACCCGGCCGCTACCCTCACCGCCGCTTGTGCGGGTGCCGAGATGTCCACGTCGGCCCGAATCGGCGCTCCGTCCGCAGCCCAGGTTCGGACCTACGGGGGCACCTGGGTTGGGGCCGCCGAGTAGGCGCGACCCCGGTCCGACCGGAGGCGCCACCACCAGCGCAGACGACTAGAGCGTCTCGGAGAACCAGCCGACGGCGGCGGTCACCATGTCCTCGGCCACGGCCCGGTTGGCGAACAGGTGGTCGCCCTCGTCGAAAGCCACCAGCCGCTTGGGTTCGGCCGCTGCGGCGTGGAGCCGCTCGGCGTTGTCGAAGCCCACGATGGTGTCGTCGCGGGCGTGCATGGTGCAGTACGGCCGCTCCAGCTCGGCCACGGCATCGAGTACGTCGTGATGGTCGAGGTCGTGGATGAAGTCGGCCGCCAACTCGAAGCTCCGGCCGGCGATCGACACCGGGGCCCGGCCCTGCATCCGGATCTCGTCGACCGACTCGGCGAACAGGTGGGTGACGTGGCTGACGTCGCTCGGAGCGCCGAGGGTGAGCAACGACCGCACCGTCTTGAGCCGGGGGGCGGCGAGGATCGAGGCCGCCCCGCCCAGGCTGTGACCGAGCAGCCCGCAGGGGCCGAAGCCCATCTCGATGAGGGTGGTGGCGGCCCGGGCCAGATCGGCCACGTTGGCGCTCACCGAGGTCTCGGCGAAGTCGCCGGCCGAGTCGCCCAGTCCGGTGAAATCGAAGCGGAGGGCGGCGAACCCGGCGTCGGCCAGGCCGGTCGAGAGCCGGGTCATGGTGTGCAGATCCTTGGAACAACTAAAGCAGTGGGCCAGCAGGATCGAACCCTTGGCCGTGCCGGACGGCCGGTGGAGCCGTCCGACCAGTCGGTGGCCCTGGCTGCCGATGATCTCGACGGTCTGAACGGGTACGTGATCGACCATGGGGCGACGGTACCGGCTGGCCAGGCCGGATACGGTGTCGAGGGCATGGCTCACACCACCACGATCGACGTCCGCTTCGCCGAACTCGACCCCTACGGCCACGTCAACCACGCGGTGTACGTCACCTATCTCGAGGTGGCCCGCACCGAGGCCCTCCAGGCCTGCGAAGTACCGCTCGAGGTGATGGCGGCCAAGGGCTACCAGATCGTCGTCACCGGCCTCGACGTCCGCTACCGGCGGGCGGCCACCGCCGGCGATCGCCTCACGGTCGAGACCTCCCTGGCCGAGCTGCGGCGGGCCAAGGGCACGTGGCGTCAGCGCATCCTGCGGGGCGACGAGGTGCTGGTCACCGCCGACGTCACCGCCGGGGTCACCGACACCCAGGGTCGTCCCACCCGCCCGCCGGACTGGCTGTTCCCCGCATTGGAACGCCTGGTCGACATGGAGCCGTGAGGTAGGTCGTGAGCTATGTCGGCGCCGGTGGTGAGGAGTGGTTCGATCTCGACGTCGACCTGTTCGAACGCGATCGGCGGCGACGGCTCGAAGCCCTGCTGCTCGACGACGCCGAGCGGGTGGCCGGTGCCATCGGGGCCGTCTACGACGTGGAGATGGCCGACGACGGGTTCGTCTTCGTCGTGATCGACGGGCGGCGCCGCTACCGGGCCGAGGTGACGCACGACGAGCGTCTGCTCCTCACTGGCATTCTCGACCCCGACGGGCCACTGTAGAGGGCCCCGTACCCGGCCCCGAAGGAGCGGCACCCATGGCGGCCATCGCCTTCAACACCGATTTCAAGCCCGTCTACCGGCAGGTCGATCAGCTCTCGCCCCTGGTCCGCCGGGTGGTGGCCGAGAATGCGAACCCGTTCACCTTCACCGGTACCGGCGTCTACCTCGTCGGCCGGGGTGACGTGGCCGTGATCGACCCCGGCCCCACCCTCGACGAGCACCTCGACGCCATCGAGGCCGCCCTCGGCCCCGACGAGCAGATCACCCGCATCCTGATCACCCACACCCACACCGACCACACCGCCGGTGTGCCCGGTCTCGTCGAGCGGACCGGCGCCACCACCTACGGTTTCGGGCCCCACGGGCCGGTGCCGGACGAGGATCCGCTGGGAACGGTGACCTTCGACGAGTATTTCTCCGCCGAGGAGAAGGCGGAGTTCGAGAAGGCGTGGGCCGAGACCCCCGACGAGCTCAAGCGGGAGGGCCCCGACGTCGACTTCGTGCCCGACATCACCGTGGGCGACGGCGACCGGATCGAGGGGGAGGGCTGGGCCGTCGACGTGATCCACACCCCCGGCCACACCTCGAACCACGTGTGCTTCGGGCTGGCGCAGGAGAAGGTGCTCTTCAGCGGCGACCACGTGATGGGGTGGGCCACCTCGGTCATCTCACCGCCCGACGGCGACCTCTTCGACTACCTCAACAGCCTGCGGAAGGTGCTCGACCGGGACGACGTGCGCTACTGGCCCACTCACGGCGGCGGCATCGACAAGCCCCAGGAGTACGTGCGGAGCTTCATCGACCACCGGATGGGCCGCGAAGCCCAGATCGTGGCCGCCCTCACCGAGGGGCCGGCGACGATCAAGGATCTCGTGCCCGGCATGTACGCCGCGGTCGACAAGCGCCTGTGGCGGGCCGCCGCCAACTCGGTCTACTCCCACCTGCTGGCCCTGTACCGGGACGAGCGGGCCACGGCCGACCCCGGGCCGTCGTTGACGGCCACGTGGTCGATCGTGTCGTGAGTCGCCGCTAGGCCGGTTCCGGCGTCGGCAGCTCGGCCGACTTCACCAGCTCGTCCGGCTTGACCAGGTCGACGGTGAAGGGGCCGTGGCAGTCCTCGAAGCGGACCTCGTAGCGGAACTGGACCGAGCTCGGCCGGGGGGCCGGCAGCTCGATCGTCTGCTCCTTGAGCGACTTGACGTTGCTGTACCGGGCCTCGGTGTAGTCGGTCACCCGACCGGCCCGGATGGCGTCGATGACCTGCCGGATCCCCATCTCCACCGTCCAGCCGGGGGTGAAGCCGAGCTCGCGGCGGATCCGGGTGAAGTCGACCCGGTAGTCGCGACGATCGCCGTCGTCGCCGAGCTGGTGGATCACCGAGCCGGGCACCATGTCGCGGATCATCACGCCCACGTCGTCGATCTTGTAGTTCTGCTCGTTGGAACCGACGTTGAACACCTGGTTGTGGGCGGTCGCCGTCGGCGCCTCCAGGGCCAGGTGGACGGCCTTGGCCGCATCGTCGACGTGGAGGAAGGGCCGCCACTGCTGCCCGCCGAACACGGTGATCTCACCCTCGCACACCGCCTTGGCCGTGAGCAGGTTGACCACCAGGTCGAAGCGGGTCCGGCCCGACAGGCCGTAGATCGTGCCGAAGCGGAGGATGACGGGGGAGAACCCGTCGCCCGCCATGTCGCCCAGGATCTCCTCACAGGCGATCTTGCTCTTGGCGTAGAGCGAGACCGGATTCGGCTCCGACCGCTCGTCGAGGATCTCATCACCGGCGCCGTAGACCGAGCACGTGCTGGCGAAGACGAAGCGCTGCACCCCGGCCGCCTTGGCCACCTCGGCCACCATCCGGGTGGCCACCAGGTTGGTGTCGATGGTGAGCTGCTCGTCGATGGCGCAGGCCGGATCGCCGACGATGGCACCGAGGTGGATCACGGCGTCCATGTCGGTCATGGCCGACACCACGTGGTGCACCCGGCGGAAGTCCTCCCGGATGATCTCCAGATCGGGGTGGTCGATGAGATCGCCGAGCGGCTCCTCGCCGAACATCAGGACGTCGAGGAGGCGGACCTGGTAGCCGGAGTCCAGGAGCTTCCGAAGCAGGGCCGAGCCGATGTAGCCGCCACCACCGACGACGAGCACCCGCTCGATGGTCGGGCTGGGTGGCATGGCGGCGTCGAGCTTGGTGATCATCCGGGCGATCGGATCCACCCGGTGCAGGCCGAGTCGCACGGTGATGATGGCCAGCGTCGTCACCACGAACGAGGGGATCAGCGTGCTCCGGGGGAAGTCGACCTGATCCCACAGCATCAACAGGACGAGGGCGAAGATCAGGTGGGCCGCCGCCGTCGCCTGGACGATCGCCTTGATCTTGTACCGATCGCGGTACGTGCGGGTCTGCCGGTAGAAGCCCCAGAACGAGAAGACGTTCACGCTGATGGAGCCGAGGACGACCACGCCGAACACCGCCGACGACAGGAAGGTCGCCGTGCCATCGGTCGAGGCGTCGTCGCCGAAGGTGGCGCCGATGAGGTACCGGGCGGCCAGAACGACCACCAGGCTCATCGCCACCACCGTCAGGTCGGCGAACACCCGCACGACGGTGGACCGCCGCACGTAGCTCAGGTTTGCTGGAATCAGCCTCCGGGTCATGACACACGGTTCCGATCGATGATGTCGATGACGGCCTCGGCCACTCGGTCGATGTCCGCCGTCGTCAGTCGTGGATAGAGCGGGAGGGAGATGATCTGCTCGAAGAGTGAGGCCGCCACCGGCAGATCGTCGGGGGCGTAGCCGTAGGTCTCGGCGTAGTACGGGTGCTGGTGGACCGGGATGAAGTGGACGCTGGTCCCGATCTGCACCTCCCGCAGCTGGTCGATGAAGGCGCTCCGGTCGATGCGCAGTCGATCGAGATCCAGCCGGATGACGTAGAGGTGGAAGACGTGATCGCGCCCGGTGTGGCGGATCGGCGGCTCCAGCTCGGGTACGTCGGCGAAGGCCTCGTCGAACCGGGCGGCGAGCGCCTGCCGGGTGGCGGTGAACTCCGGCAGTCGGGCCAGCTGATGCAGCCCCAGCGCCGCCTGCAGATCGGTCATGTTGGCCTTGAAGCCGGGGGCGACGACCTCGTAGTACCACGAACCGGCGCTGGTGTAGCGCTTCCAGGCGTCGCGGCTCATACCGTGCATCGACATCATCCGGATCTCGGCCGCCAGATCCTCGTCGGTGGTGACGACCATGCCGCCCTCGGCCGTGGTGAGGTTCTTCGTGGCGTAGAACGAATAGACGACCGCCCGTCGCAGGCCGGGGAAGGCCGCCTGGGCGGCCGAGGCGCCGATGCGGTGCTCCCCGTACGAGGTGTCGATGGCGTGGGCGGCGTCCTCGACCACCGCCAGGTCGTGCTCGAGCGCCAGGCGGTAGATGCTGTCGAGGTCGACCGCCTGCCCGCCGAAGTGCACCGGCACCACCGCCTTCGTCCGGTCGGTGATGGCCGCCCGGATCGTGTCGGCCGAGACGTTGAAGTCGGTGCCGACGTCGACCAGTACCGGCCTCGCCCCCAGGTGCTCGACGACGTTCGCCGTCGAGCAGAACGTCATCGTCGGGACGATGACCTCGTCGCCCGGTCTGACGCCGAACGCCTGGAGCGACAGGTGGAGACCGGCGGTACACGAACTGACGGCCACCGCATGATCGGCGCCGACATAGTCCGCAATCGCCCCTTCGAACTCCCGGACCTTCGGCCCGGTCGAAATCCACCCAGACTCAAGTGAGTCGACGACTTCTTTGATCTCAACTTCGCCGATTGTCGGTAGCGCAAACGGGAGAAACTCCCGGCGCGACGACTCAACGGCCATGACGCACACCGCAGCCCATGCGGCGACCCCCTCACTGCGTATTTCCCCTTGTGTTCCCTCTTGGCCCGAAAGGTATGTCAAAGATTTACAATCGTCAACAACGATGGGGAAACTGCTCAGTCGGTACGGGTGTCGTCTAAATGCGTACCGCCAGGGTCCGATTTACCGGATGAGTCGACGCACCGAAACGAACGCTTCCGCCGCCTGCAGACCCACCGATACACCCCGGGCCGTGTCATAGGCCAACACCGATTCGGGGGCTCGTGGGTGGGGGAAGGCCGGTACCTCGCTCACGTGGGTGTGGCGGTAGGCCTCGATTGCCTTGGCCTTGATGTCGACGTAGTCGCCGATGTCGACGAACAACGACGGGAGGAAGGCCCAGTCGGCCATCGAGGCCGGCCCCCACTCGGTCGACGACGCCACCTCGAAACAGCGCAACTCGTCGACCGGATTCTCGCCGAAGGGGCGCACCGCGACCAGCGTTGCCTCGAAAAGGCGGCGGTGGTCCTGGTTGGCGTCACCCTTGTGGTGGGTGTACACGATCGTCGGCCGCAGCTCCTTGACCAGGGCGTATATCGGCCCGATCACCTCGAGCAGGGGCATGCCGTCGAGCCGCTGGTCGGGCAGATCGGCGAAGCGGACGTCGTCGACGCCGAGGGCGGCGCAGGCGGCCACGCCTGCCGCCCGCTGCTGGTCGGTCTGGTCGTGGCGGGCGGTCACCCCGTCGGTGACGAACAGCACCGTCACCTGGTCGCCCTCGGCCACGTGGCGGGCGATTGTGCCGCCGGCGCCGTAGGTTTCGTCGTCGGGGTGGGCGGCCACCACCAGGATCGCTTGACTCATCGGTTCCCCCGATCGTTGTCGAACTCGTTGAGTACCCGTTCGCGGTCGAGGCCGACGTTGAAGAGCATGTCGAGGTAGCTCAGGTAAGGCTCGAATGGGCCGTATCGCTGTGGGTACTCCGGATAGGTGTATTGGTGATACTCCACGCCTATTCCCCGCTCGTTGAAGGCGTCGACGTCGAGGTAGGTCCGCCCGAATTCACCTGAAAGATAGGCGTCGGCGTCCAGAGTTTCGCAAATGTTAAGAAGTAGCTCGCTGCCGGCGCCGTCGACGTCGAGGTCGGTGGCCATCACGAACTCGGCATGTGGCGCCAGGTCTTGAAGGGCGGGTTGCCAGCTGGCGACATCGAGATCGGTGAGCGTCTTGTGATCTCCGTTGATGATCGCCGTGATGCGCTCGATGTTGTCGTCGAAGTGCGGACTCTTGCCGTACAGGTTCTCCAGCATCCGGATCGACTTCTCCTGCCACGGCTGGTCGGCGATTCGGGTGTCGCAGATCAGTTGGTCCCGGCTGATCTTCTGCATCGGTACGGTCAGCCACTTCGGTCCGTCGGCCGTCTTGACCTTGGCCCGGTTCTCCTCGTGGCGGGGATTGAACTGCACCGAGTCGAAGACGACGAACACGTCGGCCACCAACATCCGATGCAGGTAGTGCAACCCGGGGAAGAGCCGGGGCTGACTGATCACACAGCGTCTCATGTCTCTCCGTTCGCGAGATAGGTCTCGGGGTCGTCGGGCACCGCCAACACGGGCGGGGTGGCGACGGCGTAGCGGGCGATCAACACGGCCAGCCGCCCGAGGATCCGCACGTCGCCCAGCAGCGACCGCTCCTCGATGTAGCGGAGGCTGTCCTCCAGCTCGATGGGCATGTGGCGCTTCACGTACCACTCCTGCATGGCGATGCCCTCGGGCGGCGGGTCGTGGTGGGTGAGGTCCGGGTACCACCGCACCTCGGCGTAGGAGGCGATCCCGGGGCGCACCTCCAGGGTGCGCCAGTGGCGGGGCTGGTAGTGGGCCTCGACGATGCCCATGTCCTCGGGGCGGGGCCCCACGATCGACATCTCGCCCTTGATCACGTTGATCAGCTGCGGCAGCTCGTCGATCTTGGCCCGGCGCAGGATGGCGCCGACCGTGGTGATCCGGGGATCGTTCTCCTCGGTCACCATGCGGTCGGTGGCGTCGAGCCCGGTCCGCATCGTGCGGAACTTGTACATGTCGAAGGGCCGGCCGCCCAGGCCCGCCCGGCGCGCCCGGTAGAGGACCGGGCCGGGGGACGTCGCCTTGACGGCCACGGCGCTGACCACGCTCAGCGGGGCGGTGAGCACCATCAGGGCACCGGCGACCACCAGGTCGAAGAGGCGTTTGCTCACGATCGGATCCACTCCCTCCGGCGCGCCGCCAACAGCTGTCGGTACAGCGCCTCGGTCTCGTCGAACATGCGGGCCATCGTGTAGTCGGTGGCCACCCGCTCCCGGCCGGCGGTGCCGAGGCGCCGTCGCAGCTCCTCGTCGGCCGCCAGGGTGGCGATGGCCTCGGCGATGGCGTCGGGGCGCTCGACCGGGACGAGCAGCCCGTGGCGACCGTCGACCACGACCTCGGCGTTGGCCGGGATCCCGGTGGCGATGGTGGGTGTGCCCGCCGCCAGCGACTCGAGGAGGGCGACCGACAATCCCTCGGTGAGGGTGGCGGTGACGAAGACGTCGAGCGCCGTGAGCAGAGCGGGCACCTCGTCGACGAAGCCGAGCAGCGTGATCCGGTCGTCGAGCCCGGCGGCCGTGATGCGTCGCTCGGTGGCGGCCCGCTGGTCGCCGTCGCCGGCCATCACCAGGTGCACCGGCAGCTCGGGTCGCTCCCGGGCGAGGATGGCGAGGGCGTCGACCACGTCGTCGTTGCCCTTGCCCGCCACCAGTCGACCGGTGGTGCCGATGAGGATCGTGTCGTCGCCGACCCCGAGACGGCGGCGGACGGCGGAGCGGGCGTCGGCGGCCAGCGCCGCCTCGATCGCCGAGGTGTCGATGCCGTTGACGATCGTCACCAGCTTGCGGTCCGGGGCCAGCCGGTAGCGGCGGGCCTTGGTCCGCTCGGCGTGGCTGACGCAGATGTTGCGGGTGCAGAGCATGTTGGCCACGTATTCGAGCGGGGTGTACACGATCCGCTCGGCCGTCGACGACGTCTCGTTGACCGCCCATCCGCCCTGGTGATTGACCACCACCGGCACCCGGGCCGCCGTCGCCCCGAGTCGGCCGAGGAAGCTCGGCGTCGCCGTGTAGGTGTGGACCACGTCGTAGCGGCGGCGACGGAGCAGGCCGATCAGGCGGCGAAGGGCTCGGGCGTCGGTGGCCGGGGCGATCTCCTTGGGGATGAAGATGTCGCTGACGACCCCGATGCCTCCGGCCGCCTTGACCGCCTGGATCATCGTCTCGTCGGTCGCCAGCACGTCGACCTCGACCCCGAGGTCGCGCAGGAAGCGCGCCCACTCGAGCATCAGGTGGGTCGCCCCACCGAATCGGGCATTCCCGACGATCTGCAACGATCGCACGCCCGCGTCCCCCTCCGCCGCCGTCATTCGAGATCCGCTAACTCAGCATGATGGCGCCGAGAATGTCGGCCCCCGATCCGACGAGTATCTGCCTGGCCATCTCCGCCTCGTCGGCCAGGGTCGTGCCCTTCTCCACCAGCAGCACCACGCTGGTGAAGCCGGTCGCCTGGAGCACGACCTCGGGGCTGGTGAGCACCGGTGGTCCGTCGACCACCCGCACCAGTCGGTCCCCCCGGCGCAGCAGGCGCAGCGGGCTCTTGAGGCTCTTGTCCTTGTCCTTGTCCTTGTCCTTCTCGTTCTTGTCGGACTTCTCGCTCTTGTCCCCGCCGTCGCCGGGCTTGCCGTCCGGCATCGGCGGGTGCAGCCGCCCGTTGGTCGACGCCTCCTTGGCCCGGGTCGAGCCGTCGCCGGCCTGCTCCCGGGGTGGGGTGGCGCCGAGGTACTGGGTCTTCACCCATTCGTCGAACGGGATGGCGGCGTCGTCCTCGCCGACCAGGGTGATGAGGGCCGATCCGGCCAGCGGGCTCAGCGTGGTGGCCTCGTCGCCGTCGCCCCCGGTCCCGCTTTCGGCGCCCGACGAACGGCGCGGTCGACGCCCGCCCCGAGAGCCGTTGCTCGAACCGTTGGTGGCGGCCACCGGGGTCGCCTCCTCGGTTCCGGTGTCGGTGTCGGCATCGACGCCGTCGGCGGCGCTCGGCTCCGCCTCGTCGTCTCCGGCCTCGTCGTCGGCGGTGACGTCGATGATCCGCAGAGACTCCACCTCGACCCGGGTCTCGGCCAGGAACACGTCGAGGAAGTTGCGCTGGAGGTCGAAGAACCGGCTCTGCGACTCGATCGCCCGCGGGGCGGTGAAGAGCAGGTTGCGGTTGTCGGGGTCGAGCGAGGTCATCAGCTTCGTCAGGACCCAGGCGTTACCCGGGCTGACCTCGTCGTCGTCCTCGAGCTCGAGCTCGCCGATCACGTTGAGACGGGTCTGGCGCTTGATGTCGTCGACGCCGTTGATGCGGCCCGGGATCCGGCGGGCCAGCAGTGAGGCACCTCCGCTCAGCAGCCCGCCGAGCACACCGGCCAACACGATCAGCAGCAGCGAGCCGATGACCGGCGTCTGGGGGACCGGGGCATCGGAGAGGACCGACGCCCCGACCAGGGGTGAATCGAGTCGGGCCGCTTCGGCCGCCGTCACGTTGGCGATGCGGGCCGCCGCCTCGGGGTCGGGGTAGGTGGCCACCACCTCGATGATCGGCGCTCCCTCCGGCTTGTCGATGCTGACGTGGTCCTTCAGCTCCTCGGCCGTGATCGGGAGGTCGAGCTGCTCGACGACGTCGCCCGACAGCGGCTGTCTGATGATGAGGGCTGCCAGCGTCTCCTGGGCGATGGTGATGCCCTCGGCGCTGAAGCCGACCTCGTCGGCGTCCGGGGTGTCCTCGATGAGGAGGGTCGCCTCGGTGCGGTAGTTGGGCCAGTCGGCGTAGTTGGCGGCGACGGCGTAGCAGGCTCCGGCCGCTATTGCCGCGCCCAGGATCGTGATGATGATCTCTCGGCGGCGGAAAGAGTTGCGCAGAAGACGAAGAATTCGAGGTGCCTTCATATGGCTACTCACCTCCCTCCTCTAGTGGGTGGAACAACTCATGGGACTCTCGAACGACATCGTGGAGTTCCGGCTGCCCGCCAAGTACTTCCTGGTACTGGCTTTGATCAAAAGACCATACGTACCACCAAATGCCATCGATGTCGACCCTTGCCGCCAGCTCGGCCATGTCGGCGAGTTCCTCCTCGTCAGGCAGTGACCGGCCGGACAGCTCGGAGGAGAAGCTCTGGAGGACCCACACGAATTTGGAGTTCGGGGCGAGTTCACGGAAGGTCTCGACCTCCTCGCGGAGTCTGTTGATGTACTCGGCGCGATCGTAGGTTCCATCGGCCAAGACCGGGTAGTACCAGGTGTCGCAATAGTCGCAAATACCGTCGGAGAAGGTGGTCTCGTCGGAGAAGTCCTCCCAGAAGGCGAAACCGTCGAAGGCCGAGTAGATCGGGACGTCGGCTATCTCCTTGATCTGGCGGTACAACATCTGCAGTTGGGCGGTGTTGTAGCCGCAGCCGAAACACTCGTTCCAGTACGCCTCGTGGGTGCCGTACACCGCCAGCAGCGCCGGATGACCCTCGACCGTCGTCAGGAACGAGCGGCCCTCGTCATTGATGATCCACTGTTCGCCGGCGTCGTCCCACACCCAGCCCGGGGTCCACAGCCAGGCGACCACCCGCAGTCCGGCGGCGTCGGCCTCGTCGAGTTGGCGCATCCACTCCTCGGGCCCGGCGCCGATGGCGAAGTCGATGAGGATGGTGTCGATGTTGAGGTCCTGCATCGTGCCGTAGGAGCCGGGTGTGGGGTACTGCATCCCGTAGAACTCGATCTCGTGATCGGCCGCCACCACTTCGAGCTGCGATTCGTCCGGCTCCTCCGGTGGCCCCACCCGTTCGCTGACCCGCTCGACCAGGACCCGGCCGCACCCCGCCGTCTCGGTCCGACAGATCTCGGGCGTCTGGGTCCAGGCGATGCCGGCGGCGGCGCCGCCGATGGCGAGCACGACGGGTACCAGGAGCCGCCACCGCAGCCATCGCCGGCGACGACGGGCGACGGGTACGTCATCACCGTCTTCGGTGATGGTCGGGGCCATGGGCGCGTGATCTTCCTCAGACAAGGGCGGGCTCCTTCTGCTTCGATCCGGCCTCGGGCGATCTCGGCTTTGAGCTGTCGTGGGCCAGCCACACCAACCCCAACAGCAGCCAGAAATGACGCCAGTGCAGGGTGTCGATCAGAAAGCCGTTGGCCATGTGGCCGGCTATGGCGGCCACCAGCACGGCTCGGCTTATGCCGTAGACCCGGCCCGGCCTTCTCGCCGTGCGGACGAGGGGCACGACGATGATCGCCAGCAACGCCAGCAGGAGGCCGAGTCCGATGACCCCGGTCTCGGCCAGGGCCCTGACGTAAATACTGTGCGGGGCGAACAGGTCGCCGGTGTCGGTCATGCCCGGCCCGATACCGATGAACGGACTGTCGAGCCCGAGTTCGATACCGGTCTGCTGGGCGTCGAATCGTTCGGTGTCATAGCTCTGGACCAGCTGAGCCCGTTGGGTGAGGAACTCACCCTGGCCGAAGGCGAACACGACGGCGGTCAGACCGATACCCGCCACCAGCAACGTGGCTCCGAAGCGGACGAGTTGGCGGACGCCGAGGTTGGGGGTGCTGGCCAGGAAATAGACGATCGACGTCAACACCACGTTGCCCCACGCGGCCCGGGAGAAGCTGAAGAAGATGCCGACCGCCGCCAGCTGCACGGCGATCAGCCGAAGCGAGAGCGGGACCCGGACGAAGAGGCGAGGCCGACGGATCTCGTCGACGAGCAGTATGAACAGCGGGACGAGGAACGGACCGAAGACGTTGGAGTCCTTGAAGAAGCCGCGGGCCCGGCCCTGCTCGAGCACCACCTCGTCGGGCACCAGCCCGATCAGGTCGCCCAACACCAGGAGCACCATGAGCATGGCCCCGATCAGGTAGCCGCTCATGATGCGGCGGGTGTCGCGCTCCGACCGGATGAAGAGCCGGGTGAAGTACATGATCGACACGCAGTAGATGGTGATGGCGGTGTAGAAGAAGCTGGTGGCCACGTCACCGGCGAGGGTCGTCGACAGCAGCACCAGGAACACGACCGCCGCCACGGCGAGGTGGAGCCGGGGTGAGGAGGCCAGGCGGCGGGGGTCGAGCCGGCCGGTCAGGAGGCCGGCGGCGAAGAGGGCGGCCAGCAGGGCGTCGAAGGGGGCGGGTTCGAGCTGGACGACGCCGAAGATGACGAACGCCGCCATCACCACCCGGCCGTAGTGACGGATGGTGGCGTAGACGAACAGCGGCCCGCCGACGGCGGCGACGACGAGCAGCGACTCGAAGCCGGCCGCCATCCCCGCAATCGCGCCCAGGAGGGCGCCCAGTGTGAGGGCGGCGAGGAGCGCCACCGGGATCAGGGCCAGCGGCGGTACCGTCCCGACCAGCGGCAGGGTGGCCACCGCGCCCGATGGGCGGGGCCCTCGGACGCCGTCGCCGGTGGTGAGATCGATCGTGTCGGCGGCGTCGTCGGACTGGTCGTCGGTCGACGGCCCGCCACCGAAGCGGCGCCGGACCGACCGCAGCTGATTGGCGACCCAGACCCCCTCGTCGAGCCCGAGGCGGTAGGCGGCGGCCACGTAGGCGATGAGGGCGATGAGGGCCGCCCCGGACTCCACCGCCAGGTTGACGATGAGCGACGACTCGCCGACCACCATCCTGGCCAGGCTCCGGCTGCCGCCCATCGACACCCCGACCAGGGCGGTGGCCGCCGCCATCAACAGGAAGGGGCGGATCAGGCCCCGCAGTGCGAGGGCGATGCCGCAGCGGCGGCGGAGGTCGACCGCCATCAAGATGCCGGTGAGCACGGCGGCGATGCTGGTGGCGGTGGCGATCCCACCCGGCCCCCACATCGGCCGCAGCAGGGCGTTGAGCACGCCGTTGCCGATCAGGCTGAGGGTGAGGATGGCGCTGAGCGACCACGACCGGTCGAGCCCGAGGTAGGCGTTGCGCAGATAGAACACCACCGCCATGCCCGGCAGCCCGAGGGCGTAGAGCATGACCAGCTGGGCGGTGCGGAGGGTGTCTGCGTGATCGAAGGCGCCCCGCTCGAACAGGAGCTGGACCGACTCGACCCGGGCCATCACCAGGATGGCCGACAGCGGGAACACCACGAACAGCACGGAGCGGAGGCCGGCGGTGAGCTCGCGGCCGAGCCGCTTGGTGTCGCCCGTCGTGGCCAGCTCCGACAGCGCCGGGTAGGCCACACTGGCGATGGGGAGCACGACGATCCCGATCGGAAGCATCGACACCCGGCTGGCGTAGCCGAGGGCCGAGATGGTGCCCTCGGCCTGGCCCGAGGCCTGGGCCCGGTCGATCAACAGGATGACGAGCGGCCAGGCCAGCACCATCAGCACCGCCGGGATCCGCTGGAGCAGGCTCCGCACCGCCGGGTGGAGACGGAACGTCGGTCGGCCGAGCAGGCCTCCCTGAGCGGCCCGTAGCATCATCAGGCTCATCATCAGTGCGGCGCCGACGATCATGCCCCAGCCGATGGCGAGCACTCCGTCCGAGCGGCCGAACCCGACGATGGCGCCGAGGAGCACGGCGTTGTAGGCGAAGCGGGTCAGGTCGGGGGTGCCGAACTGACGGTGGGAGTGGAACACCGCCCGCAGGCCCGCCTCGGGTCCGAGGAAGGCGAGGACGATGACCATCAGTCGCAGGAGGGCGATCGTCAGGTCTCGACCCTCACCGTCGAAACCGGGGGCCAGCAGCGAGACCAACGTCGGGGCCAGGGCGTAGAGGAGGGCGGTGGCGGCCAGGAACAGCACGGTGATGGTGGCGATGAAGCTGCTGGCGAACCGCCAGTGCTCATCGCCGCCCTCCTGCTCGGAGGCGGAGCGCAGCTTCCCGTAGATCGGGATCGCCGCCATCGACAGCCCGCTGCCCACCAGCACGATGAACAGGTCGGGGATGACCTCGGTGGCGAAGTAGGCGTCGGCCTCCAGCGAGCTGCCGAAGAAGTCGGCGATGACGACCTGGGTGATGACGGTCAGCGACCGGTTGAGCAGCCCGATGGCGGAGAGGAACGTCGAGTTGGCGACCAGCCGCTCCTTCCTGGCCGTCGTCGCTCCGGTCTCGGTCGCCGCCGACTCGGACGTCGCTGCGGTACCCGCGGTCTCCGCCGTCGCCGTCATCGGTTCGGCCCCAGACCGGGAAGGGGTTGCGGGCGGCGAAGCAGGTCGTAGCCGTAGAACCGGGCGACCGGGGCGAAAGGGACGGCTGCGGCCCGGTGCATCCACGAGAGCTCGCGCGTCCACTGGTCGTCGAACCTGATGCGGACCGGACCCGATCGACGCATCCGGTTGCCCCGCACGCCGTGGCCCGGGTCGAAGGTGTCGCCGCACTCGACCCGCTTGATCACCACCGAGAGGTCGAGGCCGGTGGCGTCCCCGATGCGCTCCAGCTCGCGTCGGGGGTCGGCCATCAGATCCTCGTAACGGACGCGGACGACGCGCAGCTTCGGGTGTCGGCGTCGCAGTACCGACACCGCGACGTTGGCCATCGTCCAGCCGATCAGCGGGCGGAAAGCGCCGCCGAGGAGGAAGCGGGCCTTGTTGTCGCTCTCGAGCCGATCGTTGTTGCCCCTCCTGCGTTCGGAGTAGAGGACGGCTCGTGGATCGCGCATCAAGTGGATGACCGTGACGTCGAGGCCGGCTTCGCGCATCAGAAGCCGGACCCGGCCCGAGCTGCCCCGGGACGACTTCGACGAGTCGACCACGACGTTGGAGCCGGTCCGGCGAGCGGCCGAGTCGAAGAACTGACGCCAGACCCGGCCGTAGCGGCGCCGGGTGTCGAAGTCGGCGCCGACGACCGCTCCCCGGGTCGATTCGAGGCTGGCCAGGGTGGTGGCCACCTCGTCCGCATCGAAGCCGTCGACCTCGGCCCGCAGGGCGGCGAGCACCTCGCCCCAGACCGGACAGTCGGCATAGCGCCGCCCGCAGCTGCAGGTACCGTCGGCCACGACGTCCTTGAAGAACATCTCCAACTCGCCGCCGCCGAGCACCCGAGGGTGCGAGCCGAGCAGGATGTCGAGGAGCGTGGAGCCACCTCGTCCGTACCCGCCGATGTAGAGCACCGACGTCATGCAGGCGCCTCGGCCGCCCGGTCGGCCCGCTCGGCGATCTCGCCCATGTTGAGGCTGGCCATGCCGTACTCGTCGCGGCAGCGGGCGAAGGCGTCGAGGGCGCTGGTGACGAGGGCGAAGTTGTCGTCGGTGTCGACGGCGAGATCCTGCGGGTGCCACCACAGGTGGTAGATGCCCCCGGTGCGGGCGGCGTGGGCCATCCCGGTCGCCACCCGCCGCCGCTTGAGCGGCTCGAGAAAGCGGAGCCGCCGGTCGACCATCCGCAGGAACCGACTGGAGGCGACGTTGCGAGGGGCGGTGGCGGCGACGTCGTCGAGGGTGGGGCAGTGGTGGGGGAACAGCGGGGCGTAGGTGTCGGCCCGGCGGGCCAGTTTCCGGGGGAGCCCGTCGTCGGCCCCGGCCCGGGGCGTGTAGCACCAGAACGGCTCGTTGCCCCGGTAGGCGTCGAAGCCCGCCTCGGTGCAGTGATCGAGATCGCGGGGCCCGTACTGGTTGCGGCCGAAGCAGATGCTGCCCGAGTCGATGCCCCGCTCGTCGGCGGCGTTGCGCCATGCGGTCAGGTCGGCCAGGAAGGCGTCGTCGGCCGGACCCGGTTCGAGGCAGTAGTAGTGGGAGAAGCTGTGCGATCCGAGCTCCTGGCCGGGGACGGCCCGGATGGCCTCCACCAGCGACGGGGCCAGCCGGTACGGATCGTCGGCCTCGTCGGCACCGACGTCCGCCAGTCGGTCGTGGTTCGACAGGTTGGCGTCGTCGTAGGTGGGGAGGCGAGCGGGCCCGGCCGCCCGCAGGTCGTCACCGGACTCGAACAGGAGGAACCCGACGGTGGCCCACGTGGCGTGGACGCCGTAGTCCTCGAACAGTGCGAGCAGGCGCGGGATCACGTCGTGGCGCGTGCGGCGCAGTGTCGCCTGATAGCCGTCGTCCAGCTCGCAGATGTCCGACATCCCCCAATACAGCTCGAAGTCGAGGGATACCGTGAATATTCCGTTGGCGGCGCCACCCATCCGCATATACCCCCCAGTCTCCACACCGATGGTCATGGAGATATGACGAGAGCATACCTGCGGTCTCAGGCGGTCTGGAGTGTGGAAACACCCCTACGCGCCATCTAGGCCAAGAGGGCTATCGCTGGTCGGGAGGGGTGAGCTGCAGCTCGGTGCCGGCTTCCTCGATCTCGATCCGATTGACGCCGAGGACGAAGAGAATGGCGTCGAGGTAGGGCACGTTGATGGCGGCGTCGGCCGCCCGGCGCACGACGGCCTTGGCGTTGAAGGCGACGCCCAACCCGGCGGTGGTCAGCATGTCGAGATCGTTGGCCCCGTCGCCGACGGCTACCACCTGATCGAGGGGGATCCCCTCGGCCTCGGCCAGCTTGCGGAGGAACTCGGCCTTGGCCGACCGGTCGACCACGGGGCCGGTCGTCTTGCCGGTCAGGCGGCCGTCGACGACCTCCAGGCGATTGGCCCGGGCGTAGTCGATCTCCAGCTCCCGGGCGAGATGCTCGGTGAAGCGATCGAAGCCACCGGACACGATGGCGGTCTTGTAGCCGAGGTGCTTGAGGGTCCGGATGAAGGTGCGGGCGCCGGGGGTGAGCTGGATCTGCTCTATGGCGCGGCCGATGGCGGCCTCCTCCAGCCCTTCCAAGGTGGCCACCCGGGTGGCGAGGGATTGGGCGAAGTCGAGCTCGCCGGCCATGGCCCGCTCGGTCACCGCCGCCACCTCGTCGAGGGCGCCGGCCTCGGCCGCCAGTAGTTCGATGGCCTCGTTCTGGATCAGGGTGGAATCGACGTCGAGCACGACCAGGCGCTTGGCCCGACGGGCGAGGCCCAGGCGATGGACGGCGATGTCGCAGTCAAGGACGTTGGCTTCGCTGAGGAGGGCGTCGCGCAGGGCGGTGCGGTCGGGGCAGGAGATGGCCAGCTCGTAGGCCAGCACCGGCTCCTTGGTCACCCGGATGATGCGATCGATGTTGCCGTCGTGCTTGGCCGCCACCGCGGCGATGGCGCCGAACTCGGTGGGGCCGACCGTGGTGCCGAGCAGGGTCGCCACCAGGCCGGGGGCCTTGGCCGACGGCTCGGACGACACCTGCTCGAACTCCACCTGGAGCTTCTGCTCGTAGCCGAACAGCAGCAGGTCGGCCCGCAGGTCGACCTCGGCGTCGAGGCGGACGACGAGACTCAGGCTGAGATGGCCCCGGATGACGATCTGCTCGACGTCATCGATGACAGCGCCGGCCTTGGCCAGAAGGTCCATCAGCGCTGCCGTGATACCGGGACGGTCCGGCCCGGAAACCGAAACGAGGATCGTGTTCAACGGCACGTGGATACAAGGTAGCCGCCGGAGGGCGGGCCCGTCCGGGTCTTACCACCCGGCCGGTGTGACACTGGTTACAACGGTGTGGCCCGGAACAGCACCCGACACCGGCTCCGAAAGGGCTCTCAAGCCAGCAACTGAGCCAGCCAGGGCGTCGGCGGTCGGGCCGCCAGATCGGCCGGGCGCCCCCGGGCCACCAGCCGCCCCTGGTCGAGCACGAGCAGCTCGTCGGCCTCCAGGGCGTGGTCGGGACCGTGGGTGACCAGCAGCTGGATCTGGCCCCGCGGTCGCCGCTCCTGGAGCAGCTTGCGGATCAGCTGGCGGTTGTCGACGTCGATACTGGACAGCGGCTCATCGAGGAGCAGGATCGGGGCGTCGAGGGCGAGGGCTCGGGCCACCGCCACCCGCTGGGCCTGCCCGCCTGACAGCTCGTGCGGTCGACGATCGGCGAAGGCGCCCAGGGCCACATCGTCGAGGGCGGCCCGGGCCCGCTCGGTTCGCTCCTGTCGCTTCAGGTGGCGGTGACGATGACGAAGGCCATAGGCCACGTTGGCCAGCACGCTCAGGTGGGGGAAGAGCAGCCCGTCCTGGGGGACGAGGGCCACCGGTCGACCCTCGGCCGGGATGAAGGCGCCGCCAGGGGCGTCGTCGAGGGTCTGGCCGTCGAAGCGGATCGATCCCTCGTCGATGGGTAGGAACCCGGCCAACACGTTGATCAGGGTCGACTTGCCCGCCCCGTTCGGTCCGACGACGGCGACCGTGGCATCGGCGCCGACCTCGAAGGCGACCTCGAGGGTGAATCCCCGCCCGTCGATCCCCTCGACGGCCTTGCCTGCGGTGGCGGTGACCGAGAGCGTCATCGGCGCGGCACCCACCGATCCCGCAGGGCGACCAGCACCCCGAGGGCGATGGTCAGCATCAGCAGGCTCAGGGCCAGAGCCCGGTCCGGGTCGCCGAGGAGGGCGATCGACACGTCGAGGGGCAGGGTGCGCGACACGCCCTCGATGTTGCCGGCGAAGGTGATCGTCGCCCCGAACTCACCCATGGCCCGAGCCCAGGCCAGCACGGCGCCGGCCACGATCGCCGGCCGGGCCAGGGGCAGGCTGATCTGCCACCACCGGGCCAGGGGCCCGGCGCCCAGGCTGGCCGCCTGCTGTTCGAGGCGGGGGTCTGCGCTGCGCAGCGCTCCCTCGACGCTGAGGATCAGGAACGGCATGGCCACCAGGGTGGCGGCCAGCACGGCCCCCACCGTCGTGTTCGACAGCCCGACGCCGAAGGCCGAGCCGAGGAGGCCCCGGCGGCCGAACCCCGACAGCAGGGCCACACCGGTCACCACCGGCGGGAGCACCAGGGGCACGGTGACCACCGTGCGCACCAACGACTTGCCGGGGAACTCGTGGCGGGCGAGGACGAAGGCCGTCGGCACCCCGATCACCACCGAGGCCACGGTGGCGCTCAGGCTGACCACCAACGAGACCCGGATGGCGGTGACGGTCTCGGGGGTGAGCAGCAGGTCGGCCAGGCGGGCCCACGGCGCATCGAGCAGGAGGGCCAGCAACGGGATGAACAGGACGGTCACGCCGGCGGCCGCCACCACGCCGACGGCGGTGGGGAGGCGGTGCGGGAGCGGTCGTCGAGCGCCTCCGCTCACGGGACGTCGAAGCCGAGTCGGCGCAGCGCCTCGGCCGCTTCGGGGGAGTGGACGTAGCGGGCGAAGGCGTCGGCCGTCGGCTCGTCGCTCAGCACGGCCAGGGCGTAGTCGACGGTGGGGGCGGCGGCGAGGTCGAGGGCGATCACCCGGTCGTCGGTGGCGGCGTCGGTCACGTAGACGAAGCCGGCGTCGGCTTCGCCCCCGGCCACCTTTCGCAGCACGGCCCGGACGTTCGGCTCCTCGGTGACGGCGCCGAGATCGAGTCCGGCCCGGGCCAGATAGTCGTCGGTGGCGTCGCCGCAGGGCACCCCGGCCGCACACCGGGCCACCAGGGCGCCGGGGCCCACCACGGCGCCGTCGAGCACCGCCTCCTCGGCCGAGAGACCCTCGACGTCGGTGTCGCCGCCGTCGCCCGGGAGGATCAGGGTGAGGCTGTTGGTGGCGTAGATCTCGGGCTCGCCGTCGGCGCCGTCGTCGGCCGCGGTGTCGGACACGGCGGCCAGGAGGGCGACGTCGGCCGGGGCGAACACGTCGGCGTCGGCCCCGTCGAGGATCTGCCGCTGGAGCGTGGTGCTCCCGGCCAGATTGAGTCGCACGTCGACGTCGGGGTTGTCGGCCTCGAACGCCGCCTCGAAGGCGGTGAAGGCGTCGGTCAGGGAGGCCGCGGCGTAGACGTCGAGCACCTCACGATCGTGGGATGCGCAGCCCGTCAGGGCAACTCCGGCGACGATTCCCAGAGCGAGGACGCCGGCGACGGCGGGGCGGCGGGCTCGGTCGGGCTGACGGCGCCGGCCGCCGGCCACCGGCCGTCAGACCTCGGCCAGTTCGGCCGTGACCGCCAGTTCGTCGCCCGCCTCGGTGAGCAGCTCGGCCGCGACCGAGGCGTCCCGCAGATCGTCGATGGCCGGGGCCAGCAGAGCGAGCTGGGTGTCGGGCAGGACGATGGTGGCGGTGGTGATCGGGGTCCGCAGCGACAGCTTGGCCTCGGTCTTGGTCCGCCGCAGCTCGGACAGGACCTGCCCGGCCAGGGGCAGCAGCTCGCCCGGGGCGTCGCCGGCGTCGGCCCGCAGGGCGGCGGCGTCGGGCCACGACTGGGCGTGCAGCGAACCCTCCCGCCACCACGACCAGACCTCCTCGGTGACGAAGGGCAGGATCGGGGCGAACAGGCGGAGCAGGGTGTCGAGCGCCCGGGCCAGGGCGGCGTGGGCCGAGGCGGCGATCTCGTCGCCCCGACTGGCGTAGGCCCGGTTCTTGACCAGCTCGATGTAGTCGTCGGTGAAGGCCCAGAAGAAGCTCTCGGTCCGCTCCAGGGCCCGGGCGTAGTCGTAGCCGTCGAACGCGGTGGTGGCCTCGTCGACCAGATCGGCGAGGCGGGCCAGCATGGCCCGGTCGACGGCCTCGGTGACCGGCTGCTCCAGGGCGGCGACCAGACCGGCGCCGTCGGCCCCCATGCCGAGGGCGAACTTGGAGGCGTTGAGCAGCTTGATGGCCAGGCGACGGCCGATCTTCATCTGGCCTTCGTCGAAGGCGGTGTCGGTGCCGGGGCGGCCGGAGGCCGACCAGTAGCGGACGGCGTCCGACCCGTACTGCTCCAGCAGGTCGGTGGGGACGACGACGTTGCCCTTCGACTTCGACATCTTCTTGCGGTCGGGGTCGAGGATCCAGCCGGAGAGCGCGGCGTTGGTCCAGGGGACCGAATCCTCCTCGAAGTGGCTGCGGACGACGGTGGAGAAGAGCCAGGTCCGGATGATGTCGTGGGCCTGGGGCCGCATGTCGTAGGGGTAGACCCGGTCCCACAGCCCGTCGGGATCGTCCTCGGCCCACAGGGCGGCGATCTGGGGCGTGAGCGACGACGTGGCCCAGGTGTCCATGATGTCGGGCTCGCCCATGAAGCCGCCCGGCTGGTTGCGGCGGCCCTCGTCGAACCCGGTGGGGACGTCGGTCGAAGGGTCGATCGGCAGGGCGTCGGTGTCGGGGACGAGGGGCTCGTCGTAGATCGGTTCGCCGGCGTCGTCGAGGCGATACCACAGCGGGATGGGGACGCCGAAGAAGCGCTGGCGGGAGATCAGCCAGTCGCCGTTGAGGCCCTCGATCCAGTTGCGGTACCGGGTGCGCATGTAGTCGGGGTGGAAGGCGATCTGCTCGCCCCGGTCGATCAGGGCCTTGGCCAGCTCGTCGCCGCGGCCGCCGTTGCGGATGTACCACTGGCGGGTGGTGATGATCTCGAGCGGCTTGTCACCCTTCTCGAAGAACTTGACCGGGTGGGTCATCGGCCGGGGCTCGCCGACGAGCTTGTCGGCGGCCTTGAGCTGCTCGACGATGATCTCGCGGCCGGTGTGGATCGTCTTGCCGATGACTTCGGCGTAGCGCTCGGCCCCCTCGCCGGTGATCGCATCGGGGGTCTCGTCGATGAACCGACCGTTGCGACCGATGACGGGCCGGGCCGGCAGGTTGAGCTCGCGCCACCAGGTGACGTCGGTCAGATCGCCGAAGGTGCAGATCATGGCCGTGCCGGTGCCCTTCTCGGGGTCGGCCAGCTCGTGGAAGACCATCGGGACCTCGACCCCGTAGAGCGGGGTGGTGATCGTCTGGCCCTTGAGCGGGGTGTAGCGCTCGTCGTCGGGGTGGGCGACGACGGCGACGCAGGCCGGCAGCAGCTCGGGCCGGGTGGTGTCGATCAGCAGGTCAGACCCATCGGGCCGGGTGAAGCGGAGCTTGTGGTAGGCGCTCGGGCGGTCGCGGTCCTCCAGCTCGGCCTGGGCGACGGCGGTCTGGAAGGTGACGTCCCACAGGCTGGGGGCCTGGAGCTGGTAGGCGTGGCCGGCGGCCAGGTTGTTGAGGAAGGCCCGCTGGGAGATCCGGCGGGACCGCTCGTCGATCGTGGCGTAGAGCAGGCTCCAGTCGACCGATAGGCCGAGGGTGCGGAACAGGTGCTCGAAGGCCTTCTCGTCCTCGACGACCAGCCGATCGCACAGCTCGATGAAGTTGGGGCGACTGCACGGCTGCTGGCGCTTGTCCGACCCCTTCGGGAACTTGCCCTCGGTGGCCGGGGGCTCGAAGTCGGCGTCGTAGGGGAGCGAGGGGTCGCAGCGGACACCGAAGTAGTTCTGGACCCGGCGCTCGGTGGGCAGCCCGTTGTCGTCCCACCCCATCGGGTAGAAGACGGCCTTGCCCCGCATCCGCTGGAAGCGGGCGATGGTGTCGGTGTGGGTGTAGCTGAAGACGTGGCCGACGTGCAGCGAGCCCGAGACCGTGGGCGGCGGGGTGTCGATCGAGAAGACCCGATCCCGGGAGGCCGATCGGTCGAAGGCGTAGACGTCGCTGGTGCGCCACTGCTCCACCCACCGGGCCTCGATGCCGTCGAGGGTGGGCTTGGCCGGAATGCCGCCGTCGGCGGCCCCGGAGGTCGTGGGCTGATCGTCGCTGCTCATCGTCCAACCAGGCTATTGGTCAACGACGCCGACGACGGTCGAAATTCGCCGGACGCGAACGGCCACCGCCCGATGGTCGCTGCCGTGGTAGTCCAGCACCTCGTAGCCGACGGCCTCGACGCCGGCGCCGGTGACGGCATGGTCGAGGGCGAGGATGCTCGGTCCCTGCCGCAGCGGCGACCACGACGTGCCGAACCCACAGCCGGCGGCGACCTGGGCATCGCTCCCCGCCTCGGCCACGAAGGTCCGGTAGCGACGGTGGGCGGAGGTGGCGTTGAAGTCCCCCATGAACAGGTCGGTGTCGGCGGTCAAGGTCCGCAGCAGCTCCCAGTCGAGTTCGTGGCGGGCGACGTGCTCGGCGAACGTGGGCGACGTCAGATGGACATTGGCGATCCGGATGTCGCCGGCGGGCGACTGGACGGTCGCCACCAGTACCGGGTTCCGGTCACGCGATCGTTCCCAGGTGTCGTCGACATCGCCGAGCGGCCAGCGACTCATCGTGAGTAGCGAGAGGTTGCCGGTGGCCTCGGAGGCGGCGACATGGGGATAGTCGAGGCGGAGCGCGGCCAGGAGCCTCTCCGCGAAGTCGGCATCGGCCTCCTGCAGCAGGACGACATCGGCGTCGGCGGCGTCGATCCCGGCCGCAGCGGCCGCCGGGTCGCCGCCTTCCCGCAAGACGTTGTGCGAGTAGACCACGACCCCCTCGTCCCCGGTGGTCCCCTGGACCGAGCATCCGATGCGGGGCACGACGAGGCCCGGCAGCGCCAACACCCACAGTGCGGCCAGGGCGACCAGGGTCTTGGCCAGCGCCCGTCGTGACCACAGCGATGCCGCGAGCAGCAGGCCGATGGCGGTGGCGAGCGGGGCCACTGGCACCAGGGCGAACAGCGGCACCCACGAGAAGGTGACGAACCGCAGGAGCGACGTGGCGCCCGCCGCCGCAACCAGGCCGACGGCGACGAGGAACAGCCGACGCCGCCGCGGGCCGAGTCCGTTCATCACCGGCAGGGTAGGCGGCGTCCGGCGCTAGTGGCCGGCGGCGAGTTTGCCGGTGGTGCGGGCGTGCAGGCTCTCGGCGTGGCGGTTGAGGCCGACCAGGTGGGCCTCGATGCCCCGCTCGGCGAACTTGGCCACCACGGTGTCGAGGGCGACCACCGACGAGGAGTCCCAGATGCGGGCCCCGCTGAGATCGATCTCGACCCGCTCGACCTTCACCGCGTCGTAGTCGAAGGAGTGGACCAGGTCGTTGGTCGAGGCGAAGAACAGTTCGCCGCTCACGGCGAACAGCCGCTCGGTGTTGTCGGGGTCGACCACGCTGGTGACCCGGACCACATGTGAGACGTGGCGGACGAAGAACACCGCCGACAGCAGCACGCCGACGCCGACCCCGTAGGCCAGATTGTGGGTGAGGACGACCACGCCAACGGTGGCGAACATGACCGCCGACTCGGTGCGGGGGAGCGAGCGGAGCATGTCGGGCTTGATGCTCGACCAGTCGAAGGTGCCGACCGAGACCATGATCATCACCGCCACCAGCGCCGCCATCGGGATCCGGGCCACCAGGTCGCCCAGGACCAGGATCAGGATCAGGAGGAAGACGCCCGAGGCCAGGGTGGAGAGGCGGGTCCGGCCGCCGGAACGATGGTTGATCATCGACTGGCCGATCATGGCGCAGCCGGCCATGCCGCCGAAGAAGCCGGTGACGACGTTGGCCACGCCCTGGCCCTGCGACTCGAGGTTCTTGTCGGAGTCGGTGTCGGTCAGGTCGTCGAGCAGCTGGGCGGTCAGGAGGCTCTCCAGCAGGCCGACCAGGGCCAGGGTGATGGCGTAGGGGAGGATGATGCCGAGGGTCTCCACCGTGAAGGGCACGTCGGGCAGGGCCACCCACGGAAGGGCGTCGGGCAGGTCGCCCATGTCGCCCACCGTCGGGAGGTCGATGCCGAAGCCGATGGTGACGGTGGCCAGCACCACGATGGCGACCAGCGGCGACGGCACCGCCCGGGTGAGGCGGGGCAGGCCGTAGATGATGGCCAGTCCGGCGGCGATGAAGCCCAGGTTGGTCACCAGGGTCGAGGTGTCGGCAGCGGCTCCGGCCGCCGAGTCGGCTCCGTCCTCGCCGTGGCCGCCGCCGGAGAGGAGAATGTGGGGGACCTGGGCCAGGAAGATGAGGATGGCCAGGGCGTTGACGAAGCCGGTCATCACCGTGCGGGGCACGAAGCGCATGAGTCCGCCGACGCCGAGGCGGCCGAGGGCGATCTGGATCAGCCCGGCGAGGATGGTGGCGGCGAACAGGTACCCGATGCCGTGCTCGGCCACCAGGGGCACCACCACCAGGGCCATGGCGCCGGTGGCGGCGGAGATCATGCCCCGACGGCCGCCGGTGAACGAGATCAGGATGGCGATCGAGAACGAGGCGTACAGGCCGACCTTGGGGTCGACCCCGGCGATGATCGAGAACGAGATGGCCTCGGGGATGAGAGCGAGGGCCACGACCAGACCCGACAGCAGGTTGGTCCGGGGATCGGGCAGCCATTCGGCGCGATCGAACGTGGCGGGCACGCGGCCCGAGGAGGGGCGCTCGGCCCCGGTGACTACTGACATGACACCCTTGCAGATCGAGGCGGACGCGCACCGACGAAACTGACGGGCGTGCTTCCTTCCTAGGTCCTGTCGGCTCGGATGCGGGCCGGGGTAGCCCTTGTCACAGAGGTGATGTTGCCCCCGTCAGAATCGACTCGGTCGCCGTGGCCAGCACCCGGCAGCCACGCACGATGTCGTCCTCGGCGGTGTCCTCGGCGAAGTCGTGGCTGATGCCCCCGATCGAGGGCACGAACAGCATCCCCGCCGGCATGACCTCGGCCAGGAACATGGCGTCGTGGACCGCTGCGCTCGGCATACGGGTCCAGCCGGACTCGCTCCATCGCTCGGCGGCGCCGGCCAGGTGATCCTGCAGGCCGGGGTCCATGGCGGCGGGGGCCACCGGGGCGTTGGACCGGACGGCGGTGACGGCGCACGGCGAGCCGTCGGCCCCGGCCACCAGGGCGTGGAGCGTCTCCTCGAAGGCGTCGAGCACGGCCAGGTCGGGGTCGCGGAACTGCACGTGGAGCTCGGCCCTGCCGGGGATGATGCTGGCTCCGCCCGGGTGGACGCGGGCGTTGCCCATCGTCCACACCGTCCGTTCGCCTGCCAGGTCGGCGAAGGCGTCGTCGGTGGCGACGCCCAGTCGGAACATCGCCTTGGCCGCGTCCTTGCGGAAGGGCATGGGGGTGGTACCGGCGTGGTTCTGCTCGCCGGTGAAGGTGACGAGGAGGTTGCGACTCCCGACGATCGAGGTGACGACCCCGAGGTCGTGGCCCGCCCGTTCGAGGTTGGCCCCCTGTTCGATGTGGGCCTCGATGTAGCCGACGTGGCGATCGGGTCGGCGCGCCGCCGGGCGACCGTCCAACCCGGCCCGGGCCCAGGCCTGGTGCAGGGTCTCGCCCTCGGCGTTGGCGGCCTCGGCCAGCTCGGCCTCGGTGGTCAGGCCGCAGTAGGTCCGGCTGCCAACGCAGCTGCCGTAGGTGCCCTCCTCGTCGACCCAGGCCACGGCGTCGACGGCGAGGGTGGGACCGCCGGCCGCCGCCAGCTCCCCGGCCGCCCGGGCCACCTCCAATCCGAAGATCGTGCCCAGCGCCCCGTCCAGCCACCCGCCGGTCGGCTGGGTGTCGCTGTGGGAGCCGACGAGGAGGGCCGGGCCGTCCCCCGGAGCCAGTCCGAAGACGTTGCCGACACCGTCGATCGAGGCGGAGAGCCCCGCCTCGGCCATGCGTTCCCGCAGCCAGACCCGGGCCTCCAGATCGATGGGCGACAACGACGGCCGGACGACGCCGGTGCCGGTGGCGCCGAAGGAGCGGAGCGTGTGGAGGTCGGCCAAGAGCCGTTCGCCGTCGATGGTCAGGCCGGGGGACGCTTCGCTCATACCACCACGTTGCCATCCGGCCTCGGGCCTCGGCAGGTCGGCGACCGCTAATTCGCCCGGAGGCGGGGAGCGTGCTCGGTACGCTGGGCCCATGGCCATCCACCTCTACGACACGGCGAAACAGCAGGTCGTCCCGCTCGAGTTGCGGGACCCCGGCAAGGTGTCGATCTACGTGTGTGGCCCCACCGTGTATGGCCCGCCCCACCTGGGCCATGGTCGCCACGTGCTGGTGTACGACGTGCTCCGCCGGTACCTCGCCTGGACCGGCCTCGATGTCCATTTCGTGTCCAACATCACCGACATCGACGACAAGATCATCGAGCGGGCCCTCCGAGAGGACCGCGACTCCGCCGACATCGCCCACAAGTGCGAAGCGATCTGGTGGGAGGCGCTCGACCGCATCGACGTCCTCCGACCGGACGACATACCCCACGCCACCGACTACGTCGACGAGATGGTGGACCTGATCGCCGAGCTCATCGAGCGCGGTTCGGCCTACGTCACCTCCGACGGGGTGTACCTGGCGGTCGAGACGGTCGAGGGCTACGGCCTGCTGGCCCACCAGTCGCTCGACAACCTCCAGGAGGGGGGTGGCGAGCGGGAGCTGGTCGGCACCGAGAAGAAGCACCCGGCCGATTTCGCGCTGTGGAAGCTGGCCAAGGAGGGCGAGCCCCACTGGCCCTCGCCGTGGGGCGACGGTCGCCCGGGTTGGCACACCGAGTGTGTGGTGATGAGCCTCGATCTCCTCGGTGACGGGTTCGACCTCCACACCGGCGGTCTCGATCTGACCTTCCCCCACCACGAGAACGAGCGCGCCCAGGCCGTGGCCTGGGGTCGCCCCTTCGCCACCCACTGGATGCACCACGGGTTCGTCGAGATGGACGGCGAGAAGATGTCGAAGTCGCTCGGCAACGTGCAGAACCTGCTGGACCTCACCGAGGTCCACGATCCGCGCGCCTACCGGCTCCTGGTGCTCCGGTCGCACTACCGGTCGCCCATGGAGGTGACCACGGCGACCCTCAACGACGCCGAGGCCGCCCTGGAGCGGCTCGACGCCTTCGGTCGTCGCACGGCCGAGCTGGCCGGGGAGCCGTCGGCCGACGTGGTCGACGCCTTCCGCACCGCCATGGACAACGACCTGGAGACGGCGGCCGCCATCGACGTGATGTTCCGTCAGGTACGGGAGGCCAACACCGCCCTCGACGCCGGCGACGCCGAGGCGGCGGCCACCGCCGCCGCCGGTGCCCGCCTGGTGGCCGACACCCTCGGGCTGGCGATCAACGTGGACGAGGCCGAGATCCCGGCCGACGTCGCCGCTCTGGTCGAGGCCCGGACCGAGGCCCGGGCGGCCAAGGACTACGCCAAGGCCGACGAGATCCGGGATCGGCTGACGGCGCTGGGTTGGGCGGTCGAGGACTCGGCCGACGGTCCCATCGCCCGCCACCTGGGCTGATCCCACCGGCGCCCGTCCGACCCGGCGTGCTGCGCCGGGCGGGTCGGGGTGTCGCACAACACACCGGAACACACAGGGACCTCACAGCCCGGGTCGTCACCATCGTCGGTGACGACCCGAGCCGATGAGAACTGGAGTGTCCGTCGTGTCCCGATCAACCCCCTCCTCCTGCGCCCGCCGACGCCGCCGGGTGTCCGGCCTGTTGCTGGTGCCCATCCTGGCGGCCGCCGCCTGCAGCGGCACCGACGACGATGCCGCCACCACCGATGCCGCGACCGGCGTCGAGACCGCCACCACCGATACGGCGACCGATGCCGCGGCCGACACCGGGCAGAGCGGCGGTGCTGCGACCGACACCAGAGAGCCGGCGGCCGCAATCGGCGACGCCCCCACCGACGGCGCCGCCGCCGAGACCGAGGCGACCATCGTCGGCGACGAGGTCATCGACATCCAGGATGCGATCCTGACCGACCGCAGCGCCGACTGCGCCGACTACGTCAACACCTACATCGCGGCGCCGACCGACATCCAGAACGAGCTGGTGTTCGACGCCCAGGTGGAGATCACGGCCACCGACAGCCACTGCACGTTCCTGTCCAACAGCGTGCCCAACCACGACTTCAACGACGAGACGGCGGCCTTCGCCGGCGGCGAGGAGGGGGCGACGATCACGGCCATCGAGTCGATCTCGATCGTGACCCGCACCCCGGAGCTCGCCAACGAGGTGACCTGGCTGTCCCAGAACGTGAAGAACGCCGTGTTCCTCAACGGGGTGCGTCTCGATCAGGCCACCGCCGGGTGCTACGACCCCGACTCGCCGATGGCCGGCGACGACGGCAACACCGGTATCGGTTGTCAGTCGACCGACCCCTGGATCCTCGACGCCATCGGGTCCGAGGGCAGCTTCGGGGTCGACGAGCACAACGGCCACACCCAGCCCGGTGGGCTCTACCACTACCACGGCAGCCCCAATGCCCTCTTCGACGACGAGCCGGGGCCCGAGGGCTCGCCCGTGATCGGGTTCGCCGCCGACGGCTTCCCGATCTACGGCAGCTACTTCCTCGACAGCGAGACCGGCGAGGTCCGGGCCGCCGTCTCCGGCTACACCCTGAAGGAGGGGAGCCGAGGTGAGCGGAGCGACACCAACCCGGGCGGTGACTACGACGGCACCTACGTCGACGACTACGAGTTCACCGGTGTCGGCGACCTCGACGAGTGCAACGGCATGACGGTCGACGGCCAGTACGGCTACTACGTGACCGACGCCTTCCCCTGGGTCATGAACTGCCTGTCGGGAACGCCGGACGATTCCTTCATCCAGGGCGGCGACGGCGGAGGTGAGGCCCCGGCCGACGGGTCCCGGCCTCCCGGCGGGGGCTAGATCGCCTCGTCGACGACCGTCTCGAACCGATGGGTCGAGTCCGGGTGCCGGGCCTCCGGGGGCAGTTCGTCCCGGCTGGTCCGGCACCAGGCCCGGGTGGCGGCCAACGACGGCTGGCCCACGACGATGCCGTCGTGGATCAGCGACACCTGGAGCCGTCGGCCGGGCCCGATCACGTCGGCCAGGGGGGTGTCGTTGTCGGCGACGAGCACGTCGTGGTCGAGGTAGCCCTCGTTGTCGAGGACCCGGAACGCCCCCTTGCGGCCACCGACGGTGCCCTTGCCCAGCGAGGTCTTGGCCACCGAGGTCAGCCGACCGTCGTCGCCCTCGATGGCGACCAGCTTGTAGACCAGTGAGGCCGTCGGGTGACCGGAGCCGGTGATGAGCTTGGTCCCGATCAGGTAGGCGTCGATCGGGGCGCTGGCCAGGTCGAGCAGGCTCCATTCGTCGAGGTCGCCCGAGACCACGATGCGGGTCTTGGCCGCACCGAGTTCGTCGAGCAGCTTCCGGGCCCGCTTGGCCTCAAGGGCCAGATCACCGGAGTCGATGCGGATGGCGCCCAGGTCCGGGCCGGCGACGGCCACCGCATTGCGAATCCCGTCGGCGATGTCGTAGGTGTCGACCAGATAGACGCTGTCGGCGCCGAGCACGGCGTGCTGGGCGCCGAAGGCAGCCTGCTCGTCGGCGTGGGCGAGTACGAAGGCGTGGGCGATGGTACCGACGGTTGGGATGTCGAACTGGACGCCGGCCTCGAGGTTCGACGTGCCACTGGCGCCGGCGAGGTAGGCGGCGCGGGCCGCCGACACGCCGGCTCGTTCGTGGATACGGCGGGAGCCGCCTTCGAGCACGTTGCGCCCGTGGGCGGCGTCGGCCATACGGGCGGCGGCGGTGGCCACGGCCGAGTCGTGATTGAAGATCGACAGGAGCACCGTCTCCAGCACCACGGCCTCGGCGAACGTCGACTCGATGGTGAGAATGGGGGAGTTGGGGAGGAAGACCTCGCCCTCGAGGAAGCCCCAGGCGGTGCCGGAGAAGGAGTAGTCGGCGAGGTAGTTGAGGGTGGCGTCGCTGACGATGCGTTGCTCGGCCAGCCACGAGACCTGCTCGTCGGTGAACCGGAAATTGGCGATGGCCTCCAAGGCCCGTCCCGTGCCACCGACGATCCCGTAGCTCCGTCCCGAGGGAAGCGAGCGGGCGAAGATCTCGAACACCGCTCGCCGTGAGGCCGTGTCGCTGCGGAGCGACAGGTCGACCATCGTCAGCTCGTACCGGTCGGTGAGGAGGGAGGTGGGAGCGGCCATGTGGTCTGCTTTCGCTCGCTTTGACTCATTTCGAGCACAAGGGGGAGTGAGGTCAGCTTATGACGGTCGCTCCCGCCGGATCTACTGCGGGGCCGAGGTCGGCCATGGGAAAAATGGAACCCATGGCCGGATCCAGGCGTCTAGGGGCATGAACCAGACACCGGGCGACACCGTGTTCTCGGGCCGCAATCGGGGCCGCCGGAGACCCGGCCCGAGCCTGCCTCGGGGCGGTCGGGACGGCGGTCGATGACCGACCTCGACTCGTTCGACGCCTTCTACCGGTCTCGTCGCGACCAGGTGGCCCGGTCCCTGGCGCTGACTCTGGGCGACGAGGAACTGGCGTTCGACGCCGCCGACGAGGCGATGTCGCGGGCCCTCGAACGATGGGCCGAGATCAGGGACTACGCCAACCCCGAAGGGTGGGTGTATCGGACCGGGCTCAACTGGGCCCGGTCTTGGCTGCGTCGGCGGCGGCGGGGAGCGGTGAAGGACCGACTGGTGGCGACGTCGGATCGGACCGAGGATCGCCCGGTCGACCACGACCTGCTCGACGCCCTCGATCGGTTGCCGGACAAGCAACGGGCCGTCGTCGTGCTCCGCTTCTACCGGGACTGGACCGTCGAGCAGACCGCCGAAGCCCTCGACATCGCACCTGGAACGGTGAAGAGCCGCCTCAACCGGGCCCTGGCCCGCCTCCACCACGAGCTGGGGGCGGTGGAAGGGGCGTCTCCGTCATCACGTTCATCGAGTCGCCCGCCGCTTGGCTCGCCGTCGGAAGGGAGCAAGCCGTGATCGATCTGGAGCAACGTCTCGGCATCGAGCTCGGGGTGATCGCCGATGGGATCTCCGAGAGGTCGGCCGACGTCGACCGGCCCCGGCGTCTGGCCCGCCGTCGCCGCCGCAATCGCCGGATCGGCTGGTCGGTGATCATGGCGCTACTGACCGTGGTCGGCGTCGGTGCCGTGGTCCGCCTGGCCACCGCTGACTCTCGGGTCGAGTCGGTCGATGAGATCCGCTTCGACGAACAGGGCGTTCCGGTCGACACCGGGCCCGAGCTTGCGTGGCGAGCGCTCGGTGAGACCGACGATCTCGGTCTCCGGGGCATCGTCTGGTCGGGGGAGTACTTCGTCGGTACGGCCAACGGTGGGGAGGCCGACCACTCCCTCTACCGGTCGGCGGATGGGTTGACGTGGGAGCCCATCGAGGATCCGCTGGTCACGTCGATGAACGCCGTGACCGTTCGGTACTCGGACGGCAGGTTGCTGACGTGGGGCTTCGCCGGCGGCATCGTCGATGACGTGCCGGGCGCAACCGCGCTCGCCATCAGCGACGATCACGGTGCCACCTGGCGGTCCGGTGGCGAGCTCATCCCCCAAGTGGCGCAGGACGACCCGACCGATCTGGTTGACGTCGGCCACCAGGTCATGGATGTGGCTGTCGTCGGGGACACGGTGGCGGCATTGATCTTCGGCACGGTCGGACCCGACCCCTATCTTGCGCTCCTCGATCAAGGCTTGATCGACGTTGCCGACAAGGCCCGAATCGACGGTTTCCGCCGCAACGAGGTCGGCGGGAGCTTCGAGGTGACCTACTGCGTCGAGTCCGGCTCTGACGGTGGCTGCTCGCCTGAGGATCGGCGGCAGACCGTGGTGACCATCCCCGAGCTCGCCGGGTCGATTTCCGGCCTCGAGCTGGAGTCGACGACGGTCGCCCTCTCGGTGGACGGCGGAGCCTTCGAAACGGTGTTCGCCGTCGACGGGCTGGCCACCGGCCTCGTGTCGTCGAACGGCCGCTTCGTCCTGCCCGCATCGGCGGTCGACGGGGGAGCGGGCGTATTCACCAGTGAGGACGGGGTCGCCTGGGAGCTCGAGACCGAGACCGACGAGCTGCTCGACCTCGATGGCTGGGACTCGGTCCTCGCCTCACCGGTGGTGGCGGATGTCGGCACCGACTACTGGGCTTCGACCAGCGGTGGCCAGACCTGGTCGGTGTCCAGGCTGCCGATCGGCGGGGTTCACGAGTCTCCCATCGGCCCCGGAGGTCATCTGGTCGGCCCCGACACCGTGATCCGCGATCGCGGCGTGATCGGCGACGTCGTGAGTTGGGTGACGGGAAACGACGATCCCGAGCCGACCGTGATCGGCTGGTCGGCCGACGGGGAGCACTGGGGCTGGCAGGAGTGGAGCGAGACCTTCGACGGCCACGGCTGGGGCACGTTCGCCGTCGGTGAGGACACCGTGATCGCCCTGGTCCACCACCAGGGTGACGAGGAGTGGCGGCCCACGGTCTACGTCGCTGACATCCCGGAAGCCGACTGAGCAGCCGACCGCTCGGCGCGCAGGTACCGGGCGCGCCGACTGCCCGGAGCCGGCGAAGGGCACTCCGGGGTCGGCGTGGTCAGGGTGTTCGACCCGTCGGCCGGTGGGTGGGAGCCCGGGGCGGCTGGTGGCGCTCTGGGCGGGCCCACCTGCCCGCAGTCCTCAGGGACTGCGGACCTGGATCGTCCCGTCGGGGGCTCGGCTGAGTTGCCAGGCGCCGTCGTGCACGGTGCCGTGGTGATGGCGACACAGCAGGGTGAGGTTGTCCGCCGTCGTCGGCCCACCTCGATACCGAGGCACGATGTGGTGGAGGTCGCACCACCCCGCATGCCGATCGCAGCCGGGGAACACACATCCTCGGTCCCTCATGCGGACGAGCCGACGAAGTGCGGGCGGGATGTCTGGGGTGGCCCGGTTGTAGGCCAGGACGGTGCGGGGCCCGTCGACGATGAGGGCCCGGAACGACGCATCGCACAACAGCCGATCGAGGCCGGGACCGGTGATCGGCCCACCCCGGCCGAGCTCGCGCCGCAGGTGCTCGACGGTGATCTCATCGCCGCCGGCCAGCGTCTCGACGTCGATCACCACGTCGACGGTGCACCGGGTGTCACCCCCGCCGCGAGCGGCGACCTCGACGCCAGGAGCATCGCCTCGGCACAGATCGACCAAGGCGTCCGCTCGGCGCTGGGCCAAGGTGCGGGGCTCGGGCAACGTGTGGATCGGGTCGGGTGGCGTCTCGAGGGCGGCGGCCACGATCTCGGTCGACACCGGGTCGAGGCGGAACCGGCCCCGGCTCGACCCGTCGAACGCCAGCTGCATCGTCAGCGACCGCCGCCGCCACGACCGCTCGGCCTCGGCGGCGTCGGCCTCGGCGTCGATCCGGCTGCGCCACACCTGCAGCAGCCGGTCGAACGACCGAGGGTCACGCCCTCGGGCTGCAGCCAGCAGGTCGGCCTCGTGGCGGGCGAAGGCCGCACACCGATCATCGCCGACGGCCGAGGCCAGCGACTCGGCCTGCGCCCACGACAGCTCGCCCGCCCGGAGCGCCGAGGCCGAGATCGGGTTGGCGTCGAGGAAGCGGGCCACCCGGACCAGCTCCCGGGCGGCGGCGTTGCGACATCCCGAACGGTGGGCGATCAACCGCTCCAGCGACACGTACCCGAGCCACGCCGCCAACCCGGTGCCCGCCACGGCACCGAGCAGTCCGGCGGCCTCGACCCGGAACGCCTCGGCGGCCGCCAGCAGCCCGAGCGCCCGATCCAGATCGTCGATCCCGGCATGACCGAGGGACGACTGATCCGTCGGCTTCGGTCTGAGTTCGTGTGCCGTTGACATGCGACAACCGTAAACAAGGGGTGTGACAGTGAACGGTGGGCGACCGTCGCCGGGTCATCCGGCGAACCGCCCTTCCGGCCAGAGGCGTACCTCGGGCGTGAACGCCGTCCAGCCGGGACCGAGCGCCACCCGACCGCCACCCGCTCCCTCGACTAGTTTCCGGCCGAGGGCTATGGGCGAACCACGGGCGATGCAGGGGCGATGCAGGTGAGGAAGAAGGCCGGGGCCGGGCTGCGGGTCGGCGTCAACCTGATCGTGCTCGGCGGCACCTGTGTACTGCTCCTGCTCAACGTCGTGTCGGGGCCGCTCTTCTATCAGGGCCTGTTCATGGGCAACGGCGGGCAACAGGTCGACGGAACGATCCCGGGTCCGTGGTTGATCGTGCCGTTCCTGGCCCTGCTCCTGGCCGGGGCGGTCGTGCTGGCCGCCGCCATCCTCTGGGGCTGCTACGTGCTGGCCATGCTGCTCTGGCCCGGGCGAGACGCCACTGCGGGCTTGACGGTCCTGGTGTTCGCCTTCGCCGCCGTCGCCCTCGTGGCCAGCGTCTGGTTCCACGTGAGGATCTACACCACGATCGTCGACCGCGACCCGTTCTGGGGCCTGAGTTGACCGTCGACGCCCACACGTCGCGGCGTCGATGCCCGAGCGCTCCGGCGTGCGGCGGCCCGGCTACCCGGCGATCGGGGCGAAGGTGGCGTTGGCCAGCGAGGCCAGGTCGGCGGGGGCGACGGCGATCTCCACCCCGCGCTTGCCGGCGCTGACGTGGATGTGTTCCTGGGTCTGGGCCGAGGTGTCGATGAAGGTCGGGAGCCGCTTCCGCTGGCCCAGTGGTGAGATACCGCCCACCACATAGCCGGTCAGCCGCTCGGCGTCGCCGGCGTCGGCCATCGCCGCCTTCTTCCCCTTGGCCGCCCGGGCCAGCGCTTTGAGATCGAGTTTGTCGGCCACCGGGACCACGGCGACCACGTGCGCCCCGTCGACCATCGCCACCAGCGTCTTGAACACCGACGCCGCATCGAGGCCCAGGGCCTCCACCGCCTCGTCGCCGTAGGCGGTGCCATCGGGCTCGTGGTCGTAGGTCAGCACCCGGTGCTCGACTCGACGCTTCTCCAGGAGTTTCACCGCAGGGGTCACGGCAATCAGTCTGGGCCGAACGCCGCCGGTTCCTCCCACCTCGTCCGTCGCCATGCACGCCGATGTGCCTACAGTGGGCTCCAACCAAACCGGGGAGCTCGGGACCAGCCGGGCTGAGAGGACAGTCTTCCGTCACTGTCGACCCGCCGAACCTGATCTGGGTAATACCAGCGAAAGGGAGACCATGAAGTCACTACGGTTCCTGCTACCCGTTCTCGCCGTCTTCGCCCTCGTGGCCGCGGCCTGCGGCGACGACGACGGGGGTGATGCGTCGGCCGACGTGGGCGAGGTCACCGCCGGCACCACCATCCGTCTCGTCACCCACGACTCGTTCGTGTTGTCCGAGGGCACCCTCGAGGCCTTCACCACCGAGACCGGGGTCGAGGTCGAGCTGATCTCGGGTGGCGACGCCGGTGAGGTCGTGGCCCGGGCCATCGTCACCGCCGGTGAGCCCGAGGCCGACGTGCTCTTCGGCATCGACAACACCTTCCTCCAGCGCGGTCTCGACGCCGACCTCTTCATCCCCTACGAGTCGCCGACGCTGGCCGATGTGCCCGACGAACTCGAGCTCGACAGCGGCGAGTTCCGGGTGACCCCGATCGACTTCGGCGACGTGTGCGTCAACTACTGGGCCGAAGCCGTCCCCGGCGGCACCGTGCCGGCCAGCCTCGATGACCTGGCCGACCCGGCGTTCGCCTCGTCGTTCGTCACCCAGGACCCGGAGGCCTCCTCGCCCGGGTTCGCCTTCCTGCTGGCCACGATCGCCACCTACGGCGAGGACGGCTGGGAGGACTACTGGCAGCAGCTGGCCGCCGGCGGTGTCACCGTCACCACCGGCTGGAGCGACGCCTACTACGGCGAGTTCACCGCCGGCGGCGGCGAGAAGTCGATCGTCACCTCGTACGCCTCGAGCCCGGTGGCCGAGGTCCTCTTCTCCGAGACCCCGATCGACACCCCGCCCACCGGTGTGGTGACCGACAGCTGCTTCCGCCAGATCGAGTTCGCCGGCATTCTCGACGGGACCGAGCACCAGGCCGAGGCGCAGGCGCTGATCGACTTCATGCTGTCGCCCACCTTCCAGGCCGACATCCCGCTCAACATGTTCGTCGCCCCCGCCAACAGCGAGGTCGAACTGCCCGAGGTGTTCGTGGCCCACGCCGCCGACGTCGAGCAGCCGCTGACCCTGAGCCCGGCCGAGATCGAGGAGAACCGGGCCGCCTGGACCGAGCGGTGGCGCGAGATCGTCCTCGGCTAGCCCGCCCGGCCCCGCACCGGGTCGCCGTGGTGGCGATCCCGGTGCTGTTCGGCGCGGTGTTCGTCGTGTGGCCGCTGCTGGCGGTGTTCCAACGCAGCTTGGGCGGCACCGACCTCGACCGGGTGGTGGAGATCGCCACCCGGTCCGCCACCCGTTCGGTGCTGTGGTTCACCGTGTGGCAGGCCGCGGTCTCGGTGGCGGCCACGCTGGCCGTCGGCCTGCCGGTGGCCCACGCCCTGGCCCGCTACTCGTTTCCGGGCAGGGGGGCGCTGCGGGCGCTGGTGGTGGTGCCCTTCGTGCTGCCGACGGTGGTGGTGGCCTCGGCCTTCAGCGAGCTGTTCGCCCGGGTCGGGCTGTCGGCCCGCTCGGTGACCGCCATCGTCGCCGCCCACGTCTTCTTCAACGTCGCCGTCGTGGTGCGGGTCGTCGGCGGCGTCTGGGCCGCCGCCGACCGTCGACCGACCGAGGCGGCCGCCGCCCGCGGCGCCGGCCCGTGGACCGTCTTTCGTTTGGTCACACTGCCCCGCCTGGCCCCGGTGCTGGCCGCCGCCTCGGTGCTCGTATTCCTCTTCTCCTTCACCAGCTTCGGGGTCATTCGCATCCTCGGCGGGCCGGAGGTGGCCACGATGGAGACCGAGATCCACCGCTACGCCGTCCGCCGTATCGAGTTCGACGTGGCCGCCGTCCTGTCGCTGGTGCAGCTGGTGGTCGTGGCGGCCCTGGCCGTGGTGTCCGCTCACTACCAACGGCGGGTGACGCACGCCCAACGAGGTCGACGGCGCCCGCTGGCCCGCCCAGTCCGGGGCCTGGCCCAGCGGGCCCATCTGGCCGCGGTGCTCACCGTGGTCGTCGCCGTCGTCGTGCTGCCGCTCGTGGTGCTGGTCGAGGGCTCGTTCCGGGTCGACGGCGGCTACGGGCTCGCCCACTACGAGCGACTCTTCACCAAGGGTGATCTGTTGCCGGTGTCGGCGGCCGAGGCCCTGGGTCGGTCGCTGCTGTTCGCCCTTCTGGCCGCCGGGGTGGCGGTGGTGGTCGGGGTCCTTGCCGCCGTGGGCGTGGCCGGTGGCGGACGGGCGGGCGCGGTGTTGGAGGCCCTCACCCTGGTACCGCTCGGCGTGTCGGCGGTGACCTTGGGGTTCGGCTATCTGTTGGCCTTCACCGTGTTCGACCTGCGGACCTCGATCTGGCTGGTGCCGCTGGCCCACGGGGTGATCGGTCTGCCCTTCGTGCTCGCCTCGGTGGTGCCGACCCTGCGCTCGATCGACCCCCGCCTGCGGGAGGCGGCCTCGGCCCTCGGCGCCTCCCCGGCCCGGGTCCGTCGTGCCGTCGACTGGCCCCTGATTCGGCCTGCGGTGGCCACCGGGGCCGGTTTCGCCGCCGCGGTCAGCATCGGCGAGTTCGGGGCCACCTCGTTCCTGGCCCGCGGGGCGGCGTCGTTCACCGCCCCGCTGGCCGTGTTCCGGCTGATCTCGCAACCCGGGGCCGCACTGCGGGGCCAAGCCCTGGCCCTGAGCGTGGTCATCGGGTTGGTCGTCGCCGTGATCGCCGCCGTCATCGAGTGGCGCCGGCCCCAGGGGGTGACGCTGCTGTGAACGACACCCCGACGCACGACGCCGCCACCGCCGACGACGCCGGTTGGCTCGACGTCCGCGCCGCCACCGTCGTCTACGGCGACACCGTGGCCCTCGACGACGTGTCGATCACCGTGGCCGACGGGGAGACGCTGGCCGTGGTGGGGCCGAGCGGGAGCGGCAAGTCGACGCTGCTGCGGGCCGTGGCCGGGCTCGAGCCGCTGGCCGCCGGATCGGTCACCGCCGGCGGCGTCGAGCTCGACGCCCTGGCCACCCACCGGCGCGACCTGGGGCTGATGTTCCAGGATCACGCCCTCTTCCCCCAGCTCGATGTGGCCGGCAACATCGCCTTCGGACTGCGAATGCAGGGTTGGTCGTCGGCTCGGCAACGGGAGCGGGTGGGGGAGCTGCTGACCCTGATGGGGCTGTCGGGCTTCGAGGGGCGGGCGGTGCACGAGCTGTCGGGGGGCGAGGCCCAACGGGTGGCGCTGGCCCGGGCATTGGCTCCCGAGCCGCGGCTGCTGATGTTGGATGAGCCGTTCGGGTCGCTCGATCGGATCCTGCGGGAGCAGCTGACGGGGGAGCTGCGCAGGCTGCTCGACGAGCTCGGCCAGACCGCCCTCCACGTCACCCACGATCAGGAGGAGGCCTTCGCCCTGGCCGATCGGGTGGCCGTGCTCCGGGCCGGGCGGCTGGAGCAGGTCGGGCGACCCGAGGAGCTGTGGCGCAGCCCGTCGACGCCGTTCGTCGCCGCCTTCGTCGGGCACCCAAACCGGTGGACGGTCACCGCCGACGCCGATGGACTGCTGCGATGGGGTGGCGCCGCCCTCGGCGTGCACCCCGTGCTTCGATCGGCGGAGAGCCTCGTCGTGGCGCCGGTGGCGGCGGTGTCGGTCGACGACGACGGCCCGATCGGCGGCCGGGTGGTGCGGGCCACGTTCGTCGAGGGGCGCCATCGGGTGGAGGTCGACGTCGACGGGGCGCCGGCGGGGGAGGCGACGGTGGTGGTCGAGCACCATCGTCGACTGGACCGTGGCGCCGCTGTGCGGCTGGCGGTGGTGATCGACCAACTGGTCGCGGTAGCTAGCGCGGGCTAGACGGAGTAAGTTACTTCGGGGTAACCTTTCGCTATCGCTTGCTCTGAGCCGATGGGAGCAAGCCCACCCCGAGTAGACGAGGCACCGCTATGACCGAGTTCACACTCCAGCTCAACGAAGATCAGATCCAGCTCCAGAAGTGGGTGCACGACTTCGCCCGGGACGTGATCCGTCCCGCAGCCCACGAGTGGGACCAGCGGGAGGAGACCCCGTGGCCCATCCTCGAGGAGGCGGCGAAGATCGGTCTGTACGGCTGGGAGTTCATGGCCGAGATCATGCGCAACGACCCGACCGGTCTGTCGACGCCGGTGTCGTTGGAGGAGCTCTTCTGGGGTGACGCCGGCATCGGTATGGCCATCATGGGCTCCGGTCTGGCCGCCGCCGGCATCGCCGCCGCAGGCACCCCCGAGCAGATGTTCGAATGGGTGCCCCAGTGCTACGGCACCGTCGACGACGTGAAGCTGGGCGCCTTCGCCGCCTCCGAGCCGGACGCCGGCTCCGACGTGAGCGCCTACCGCACCCGGGCCGTGTACGACGAGGCCAAGGACGAGTGGGTCCTCAACGGCACCAAGACCTGGATCACCAATGGCGGCATCGCCGAGGTCCACGTAGTGGTGGCCGTGGTCGACCCCGAGCTCGGCTCCCGGGGTCACGCCAGCTTCATCGTCCCGCCGAACACCCCCGGTCTCAGCCAGGGCCAGAAGTTCTCCAAGCACGGCATCCGGGCCAGCCACACCGCCGAGGTCGTCCTCGACGACGTGCGGGTCCCCGGCAGATGCCTCCTCGGCGGCAAGGACAAGCTCGACGAACGCCTGGCCCGGGTCCGCGAGGGCAAGCCGAGCAACAGCCAGGCGGCCATGCAGACTTTCGAGGCGACCCGCCCCTCGGTGGCGGCCCAGGCCATCGGCATCGCCCGGGCGGCCTACGAGTACTCGCTGGAGTACGCCAAGGAGCGTCACGCCTTCGGTCGGCCCATCATCCAGAACCAGTCGATCGCCTTCATGCTGGCCGACATGGCCACCGAGATCGACGCCGCCCGCCTCCTCACCTGGCGGGCCGCCTCGCTGGGCAAGCAGCAGAAGTTCGAGTTCGCCGAGGGCTCGATGGCCAAGCTCAAGGCCGGCCGGGTCGCCGTGTGGGCCACCGAGCGGGCCATGCAGATCCTCGGCGGCTACGGCTACGTCACCGAGTACCCGGTCGAGCGGTGGCACCGTGACGCCAAGATCTACGACATCTTCGAGGGCACCGAGCAGATCCAGCAGCTCCTCGTCAGCCGAGCCATCTCCGGCCTGCGCATCGAATAGCCCTCCGACGATCACGATCTGACCAGGTTCGGCGGCCTGGTCGAGACGGGGTCAGGGTCCGGATACCGAAGTCACACTCGACCGGGCCCTGACCTTCGCAGTGCGCCCGTGGTGCTGTGTCGACTGAGCGGCTACCCCGCACCCCCTGCGTCGGTGACCCGGGCCAGGGCGGCCGTGAACCGACGGCGACCCTCGGCGGTGAGGTTGGGTAGCAGTACGGCGAAGTGGTGCTCGATGCCGCGTCGCTGGTCCTCCCAGCCGATCTCGGTCCGGAGCTCCATCTCGTTGAGGTACTCCATCCAGTAGCGCTCAAGGACCCAGAGGGCTCGACCCAGCACGTCGAGGTCGACGTCGAGATCCTGGCGGAACAGACCGTGGTCGCCTACCCCGTCGAGGAGCCGCCGGAGGGTGGCGTGACCGTCGACCAGCACCCGGTGGGGGGTCTCGTGATCGGGGCCGGGCTCGATATGGGCGTCGTCGCGCAGCAGAAACCGGTAGCGGGCGGTGACGTCCATCATGAACCGCAGATGTTCGACGTATCGGTCCTCGATGGCGTCGGGGGTCGGGAGGGTCCGACGCTGGGCGATCTCCGCCGCCACCGCCTCCTGGATGCCGGTGACGAGATCACGCTTGGTCGGGAAGTGGTACGTGAGGTTGCCCTGGGAGATGTCCACCGACGCAGCGATCTCGGCCAGCGTCGTGGTGGCGTAGCCGCGGTCGTTGAAGCGGGCCAGTGCGGCCCCGAGGATCTGATCGGCGGTCTTCGAACGGCGTGCCACGGGTCGCACCTTAGCGCTCTTCGCCGAGCCGTGGTTGACGTTTTAGGTTTCGCAACCTAAATTAGGTTTTGCAACCTAAAACGAGATCCACGCAAGGAGAGATCCCGATGACCACAACCGCTCGTACCGTCGACTACACCCCCAGGACCAACTGGACCGAGGTCGAGGTCCACAACGTCGAGCGAGTCGCCGAGTTCATCCACCTGGCGATGAACGCCCACGACTACGAGGGCCTCCGCAGCCGCTTCGGGGGCAGCTCCTACATCCAGCACAGCCGTGGGATCCCCGACGGCCTGGACGGCATCGTCGACTACCTCGGCTCGCTGACCCGTCGATTCCCCGAGTACGGCTACGACGTGAAGCAGGTCTACGTCGACGGCGATTACGTCACCTTCCACTCCCACGCCACCCTGCGGGCCAAGTATCGGGGCAACGAGAAGAAGGGCTTCAACATCATCGACACCTGGCGGGTCGAGGAGGGTCGCCTGGTCGAGCACTGGGACGCAATCCAGCCGCTCGGGATGTCGATGCGCCTGCTCGTTCTCCTCACCGGTGGACGCACCGCCCACACCAACGGACTTTTCTGAGCGGGGGCCGAGGGCTGCGCCGGCGGGGCGTCCGCCACCACCTGTGACGCTGGCGTGACGGGGAGCACCCGACGATCGAGGTGACTCGAGTACGAGGAGGGGGAACATGGCGGCGCAATCGTGGCAGCCACCACCGGTACCGCAGCCCGGGAGCCAACCGGGTCCGCCACCGGAACCACAGGCAGGGCAGCCGGGTCCACAGTCGACCGGGGGCCGGCCGGGTCCACAACCGGCCGTCGGGGGCGGTCCTGATCTGGCGGGGGCGCTGCCGCTCGTCGTGCTGGGTCTCGCCCTGCCCACCGTGTTCGTGGTCACGCTGCTGATCGCCATCGTCCGCGACGTGCCGACCGACATCCGGATCATGAGCGTGTTCCTGGGGTCGGCCGGTCCGGCGGCGGCCGCCACCGTCGGCCTGCTCGCCGGGCTCGGACTCCTGCGCCGACCGGTCTCGTCGATCACGTCGGGCGGCATCGCCGTCGTCGGCGGGGTCGCCGTTCTCTTGGGGCTGCTCACCGTCCTCAGCGCCGTCGACGTCGATTTCGGCTTCGAGGCGATCTTCGACCGGACCGTGACCAACATCATCGGCCCGCCGGGGACCCTGGTGATCGTCGGGGCGGCGGCCGTGGTCGTCGGATTGACGGCCAGGAACGCCGGTGACGCCGTCCCGACCGTCGCCGTGCTCGGGCTGCTCGGCGCCTCCCTGGTGGTCGGACTCAACGGCATCGCCCGGGAGGTGCTCGGCGTCACCTTCTCCAGCGATCTGCTCGGCCGGGCGGCGACGGTGCTGTCCACCTTCTCCTTGGAGTCGGCGCTGTTGGTGCTGGCCGCCGCCGTGCTCCTCGTCCTCCACGTCGGGCGCAATGCCATCTGGCCCGCCGTTGCCGGCGCCGCCGGTTGGATCCTAGTGGCGACGGGTCTGACGTCGCTGCTGGCGCTCGCCTCGGACGACGGGCCGGTCGCGCAGCTGGCTCAGGACCCGAGCCGCACCTCGGCCGCCGTCGCCATCGCCGCCATCGCTCTGGCCCTGGCCGTGCTCTCCGCCTCGCCGACGTCGACCGCACGCCGCTAGGCCACCCGGCGCGCCGATACCGCCGTCGGGTCGTGCCCCGGGAGGCGGAAACCGGCGATTCCGGCCACCGCCCGGCTCAGACGGGGGGTGGTTCGTGGGGTAGGGTTTGCCGGGGCAAAGGTCGGCGGCTGCTGGAGGGTGGCGATGGCGGAGGACTACGGCTCTGATGCGGTTGCTCATGGCCTGACGACCATGGAGCACGAGAATCTGGGCAACGTCGTGCAGATGTTGGCCCGGCTCGACTCGCTGCACTCGGCCGGTGTCGGCCGCCCGGAGATGGCCATCATCATGGGAGCCGAGTTCCCGGAGCCGCCGGGCGGTGGCGACTGGACCCCGGAGACCGTCTCCCGGGTGCTGACGATCGTGGAGTCGGTTCGTACCGAGGGCGTCGCCCGCAGCATCCGCCACGGTGCCCCGCCCATGCCCGCTCGGCGGGCGATCGCCGCCGTCGACGCGCTCGACCGCAAGCGGGGTCGAGCCACAGGCCGTTCGCGATCGGTCCGCAAGCGCCGGGCCAATGCGGTGGAAGCGGCCGCAGCCGTCGGCGCTTCGTCATCGCAGTGGATCGCGCTCGACGCCGACGGCGACACCTGGGATCGGGCCGACGTCGAGCAGGACGGTGCCGGTGTCGCCGCCTGGGCCGCCACGCCCGCCGCCGGCGGCAGCAATCTGCGGCGACGGCCCCCGGCGAGCCCGGCCGCCTCCGTCCCCTGGCTCCGCATCGGAGCCGGTGCGGTGCTGGTGGCCGCCGTGGCCGGTGCCGCCTTCGGGGCGTACCGCACCCAGGACGGCGACGGCGCCGACGTCGCGGCGCCCACCGCCGACTCGGGGGAGAGCACCGAGGTGACGGCTCCGGTCACCACCCTCAACCCCGCCGACACCCTCGCCATCCGGATCGAGCCCGAGGTCGAGGCCGGCGAGGACGCCTCGGGCGGCACGGCCGACAACGGGCCGGACGCCGCCGACGGCGGGCTCCAGCCCCCGTACGCCATCATCCGGGATGACGGCAAGCTCCATCTCGAAGGCTCGTTCCCGAGCCAGGACGACGCCGACGTCTACATCGCCAACGCCGCCGACGTGTTCGGCCGCGACAACATCGTCGAGGCCTATGTCGTCGATCCCGCGGCCCCCGAGGCCGAGGTGTCGGACGTCGTGCTGGACAAGCCGGTCCTGTTCAAGACCGGCACCGCCGAGATCGACCCCGAGTTCATCCCCTTCCTCGAGGCGTGCGGTGATGTGCTCAAGCTGAATTCGCACATCACGATGTCGGTCGCCGCCTACACCGACTCCGTCGGCTCGGCCGACTTCAATCTCGAGCTCTCCCGCCAGCGGGCCCAGGCCATCATCGACTTCTACGAGAGCATCGACGTCGACCAGTCGCAGCTCATCGGCACCGGATTCGGCGAGACCGCACCCATCGCCGACAACGAGACCACCGAGGGCCGTCAGGAGAACCGTCGGGCCGTGCTCACCCTGCTCGACGCCATCGGCGACCCCGACCCCGACGCCGCCGACGATACCGGCACCGACAGCGACGAATAGCGGGCCGGTCGGCCCCGACGCCGCGGCGTCAACGCCAGGGCACTACGGAGCACTGAGGTTCGCCACCCTCAGGTGGCGGACGAGCCGACGCCGCGGTCCGGGCCGGCCGGGCGTGGAACTCATCGGGTGCCACTCCGTACGCCCTGGCCCATCTGCGTTCCCGCTCGTCCCCGCAGGCGCCGTCCGGCGGTGGGCGCACTCGGGGCACGGCCAAGCAGTGTGCCCGACCGGCGAATTGCCGATCGGGCGCTACTTCGGGCCGGTGGAGCGGGTGGAATCCCCGACTCCACTGCTGGCTGTGCGGGTGGGTGGCCGTCAGCGCCGCCTCGGCGGCCGAGTGGCTCGTCTCCGCATCAGTCGATGTCGGCGACCATCCCGTTGAACTCGTTGGTCAGTGGTTGGTTCATGATGGCGAAGGTCTGCTCCAGGCCGGCGGTGCGGTGATGCGTGCCCGCCTGCCACGTGGGGTCGGAGGTCAGCGCATCGAACGTCGCATGGCTGGGGAACAGGTTGATACGGACTTCGTCCCAGATTCCGGACGGACCCAGCGTGGTCGCCTCGACCTTGAGCCATACGGCCGGCTGAACCCCGAGCGGGCCGGCGACGCTGTCGGCGTTCTCGGTGTAGAGGTCAACCGCGTCGCGACCTGAGCGGTTCGAGTCGGCGTCGGCGTCGCCGGGCTGATACTCCGCAGTGTCCCGGTAGTCGAGCACGTGCATGAGGGCCATGACCGTGTCGTCGTCGGTCGCCGGGAAGGGCGGGTTCTCGAGCGGCGGCGTCT
>JBCCRO010000007.1:0-177033 GCA_039201605.1 Actinomycetota bacterium | reverse complement strand
GACGAGGTGGTCGAGGCCTCCGTGGTGTCGGTGGTGGCCTCGGTCGTCGCCGGGGCCGCGGTGCTCGGAGCGGCGGTCGACGCCGGGGCGGCGGTGGCGGGGGCCGCCGTCGACGTCGGCCCCTCGCTCGAGGTGGTCGACGCCTCGGACCCTGCGGAGGATTCCGGCATGGCCTCGCTCGACGACGTGGTGGACTCGCCGGCGCCGGCGGCCCCGGACTGCCGGGTGAGGGCGTCGGGGGTGGAGCTGTCGGCACCTCCCCGCAACAGGTCATCGCCGGTGGCGTCGGCTTCAGGTGCGGCGGCACCGGCCGCCGCAGTGGCCACGGCCGAGTCCGACGCTGCGGTCTCCACCTGGGTCCGGGTGGGGCCGAAGGCGACCACACCGGTCACGGCCGCCGCCAGACCGAGTGCGGCCAGAGCACCACCCCGGGTGAGACGATCGGGGTTGAGCAGGGTCCTCGGCGAGGTCCACTCCGGCCCGAACGGGTCGCCCTCGCCCAACACCGACGGCGGGCGGGCCGAGGCGACGGCCCTCCGTCGGGCGGCGGGGCTCGACGAGGCGGCACCCGCCGACCTGCCGGCCCTGTTCGCGGGCCTCTTCCCGGCTCCGCTCGAGGGCTTGGCCCCAGCGTCGGCCGCCGTCGCGCCGCCCGCCGTGGTCGCACCCCTCGCCGCGGTGTCGGCGGTGGTCTGCGCCTCCGCCGAAGCGGCCAGGCCGGGCAGGGTCAGGGTCGCCGCCGCCGGGCGTCGGCGACGTCCGGGCAGGGCCGAGCCACCGAACCCGGTGGTGCGTTCGCCGCGAGGGCTGCGGGGACGATCGGGATTGGCCCTGGCCCAGGCGGCGGTCGAGACGGCGGGAGCGGGGCCGCCGGGCTTCGCCACCCGGGCCCGGCGTTTGTCCGGTTCGTCGTCGCCCGACGGGCTGTCGGGGTCACCGCCGTCATCGGAGGCTCGCCCTTGGCCCTCACCGTCGCCGCCGCCCGAGGCCGGAGCCGACGGGTCGTCGCCGACATCGGCCGTCACCGCGCTGAAGAGGTCAGCCAGGGTTATCTCGGGGGCACTGGCCTGGAGGGGGCCCAGGTCCTTCCCGCTGTTCGCCTTGTCCGCCGTCGATCGCATGGGTTGATCCACCTATCCGCCCCGCCGGCGATGAGCATAGTCACCCAACCGAGTGTTGAGAACGCATGACGAAAGAAAGTCAGTCGTAACAGAAGTCGGTCCTGGTGAGACGGGCGGACGACGGCTCAGAAGAGCTGGATCTGCCCCGCCGGAGGGCGCCGACGGACCCCGGTCCACGGGATCGACTCCATGAACACCCAGCTGCGACGGTGGATGGCCGTCGGTCCGTAGGCCTGCAACGCCAGCTTGTGGCGGGGGCACGGATACCCCTTGTTGAGGGCGAAATCGAAGCCGGGATAGGTCTCGGCGTCGGCCCGCATGAGCCGGTCCCTCGTGACCTTGGCCAGGATCGAGGCGGCGGCGATCGACAGGCAGGTGGCGTCGCCCTTCACCAGTTTGCGGGTCACCGGATGGCCGACGAAGTCCCACTTGCCGTCGAGGAGCACGGCGTCGGGGGTGACGCCGAGGCCGGCGATGGCGCGGCGGGCCGCCAGCTTCTGGGCCGCCGACATCCCCAGCTCGTCGCACTCGTCGTGACTGACGTGGCCGACGGACCAGGCCTGACACCACTCGGCGACCCGATCGAAGAGGGCCTCCCGCTCGGCCTCGGTCAGCTGCTTGGAGTCGCGCAGTTTGTAGATCCGCCGATCCCGGGGCACGACGACGGCACCGATCGACAGCGGTCCGGCCCAGGCGCCGCGACCCACCTCGTCGACGCCGACGACGACGTCGTGGCCGGCATCCCACAGGGCCTGCTCGTTGCTGAGCCCGGGAGCCTTGGCCTTGAGGGCCTTGCGGAGCTTGGGGACGGTGGCCGGGGCCATGGTTCGACGCTACCGGAAGCCCTCGCCCGGTGCGGGCGGCGCCGCCAGCCCCTCGGCCGAGCCGGCCAGCAGGGTCTCACCTCGGGCCTCGGTGCTCTGCCAATCGGGATCGAGACCCGGACAGCGCAGGACGACCGGGCCCGGCCGGTCCGTCTCGCCCGACGACACCGTGGCGGCGTCGATCTGCCACAGCAACGCCGGGCGGGCGCCGTGCCAGCGGATCCCATAGGAGACGACGCCGTGGCGGGTGGGGGCGACGTGGAGTTCGGCATTGCCGCCCCGCCAGGCGGTGGGGAACGTCGGCAGCAGCAGCACGTCGTCCCCCCGGTCGTCGACCAGCAGTCGCCGAGCGGCCAACACGAACCGGGCTGCGTCCACCGACGAGTCCCGCCCCCATGAACCGGCGTCGTTGGCCCCGACGGCCAGCGCAGCCACCCGATCGTAGGCCTCCGCCCCGTCCTCGGCGGTGGTCGCCTCGTCGCCCTCGGCCCGGGCGCCGGCCTTGGCCACCAGCTTGTCGAGATGATCGGCGGCCTTGGTGTCGCCTGCGGCCCGGGCGACGACGGCCAAGCCGGCCTGGGCCAGGCGGGTGGCGTCGGCCTGCCCCGCCCTGTCGACGAGGTGGGTGAGCTGGGCCACCACCTCCAGGAGGGCGTCGTCGGGTCGACGGCCGACCACGCCGAGGACCGGTCCCACGGCGGCCACCACCTCGGCGGCGGCCAGGGGCGAGCCCGGGAGCCGGGTGGGAAAGTCCTCGGCCAGGGCCGCTGGGACCGCCGCCAGCTCCCGGCGGTGCCCACCGGCGGCCAGGGCGGCGAGGATGGGGCCCACCTCGGGGTCGAGGCGGCGGACGGCGGCGAGCAGGTCGTCGCCGGTGGTCAGGAGCAGCCGGGCCCGGGCGGCCGACACCAGCTGGGTCAGGCCGTTGTCGGGGAACTCGAAACGGGTCGTGCCGTCGACCACGGTGTTCCACCCCCGGGCCACGTTGTCGGCGTCGGGGACGGTCGCCGGGTCGGCCACCGGCGTGGCGGCCAGGCGGGGCTCGGAGCCACCGGTGGCGGACGGGATCACGAAGCGGAGGGATGTGCGGTGCGGCAGCGGGTACAGCAGAACGGCGTTGGTGGCCCTGGTGGCCACGCCACCGGGCCAGTCGAGATCCACCCCGTCGGCGACGGCGTCGGCCAGGTCGTCCTCCACCCTCACCGCCGCCTGGTTGGGTCCCCGGGGCAACCGCAGCACCGGCTCGTCGTCGAGCAGAAGCGTGGGGCCGGCCAGCCGCAGCGTCCGTGGCCATCGGGGATCGACGTCGTCGCCGCCGGCGGTACCTTCGGTCCGGGCGGGCGTGGCGGCCGTGGTGCTGACGCCACCCCTGCTCTCGGGGCCGAGGGAATAGGGCCGAAGGGCGAGGGCGAGGGCAACCGGGACCGGCGAGTCGTTCTCGATCTCGACCACGATCACCTCACGACCGCCGGCCATGGCGCCGTACACCCGCTGGTGGGCGTCGCCGGAGGGGATGCGGACGCTGGTGGTGAGCACCGGCCCCGCTCCCTGGCGCTGCTGGCGGACCGTGGCCTCCCGCCCGGGGAAGTACCAGCGGTCGTCGGCCCCGATCCACCAGTCGATCGACCAGTCGGCACCGTGGGGATTGATCAGCCCCCCGCCGTCGACCCGGGCCGGGGCGGTGGCGTCGAGAGGCCCGACCAGGGTCCACGTCGCGGCGTCGGACCGCTCCCGGTGTCGGGGCCCGAGGGTGAGGCCGAGAGCCGGGACGCCCGGCTCGGCGGACGAGGACGATGCGGCGGGTGCGGGGGAGCCGCTCATTCGTGACCGAGCCGCCCTCGCAGCAACGACTCCTCGGCGAAGTCGGGGGTCATGCCCTCCCAACAGATGGCGTGGACGTGGTTGGCGATCGGCATGAACACGTCGTGGGCCCGGGCCAACTCCTGCACCACCTTGGCCGCCTTGACCCCCTCGGCCACCTGGTCCATGCCGGCCAGAATGTCGTCGATGGTGCGCCCGGCGCCCAGCTCCCGCCCGACCCGGGAGTTGCGGCTCTGATGGCTGATGCAGGTGGCGAGCAGGTCGCCCATGCCGGCCAGGCCGGCCAGGGTCAGCGCCTCGCCGCCCATGGCCGAGCCGAGCTCGATCAGCTCGGCCAGACCCCGGGTGATGACGGCGGAGCGGGCGTTGTCGCCCAGCTCGCGCCCCTCGACCGCCCCGGCGGCGATGGCGTAGACGTTCTTCAGGGCGCCGCCCAGCTCACAGCCGACCACATCGTGGTGGATGAAGACCCGGAAGGTCGGTGTGCTGAACACGGTCTGCAGGCGACGGGCGATGTGCTCCTCGGTCAGGGCCACCACCGCCCCCGCCGGTTGGCCGGCCAGGATCTCCTTGGCCAGGTTGGGCCCGGTGAGCACCCCGACCGGTCGGCCGGGCAGGATCTCCTCGGCGATCTGGGTCATCCGCAGGCGGGTCTCGGGTTCGAAGCCCTTGGCCAGGCTGACCACCGGGACCCACGGCCGCAGGTGGTCGGCGATCTCCTCGCAGGTCTGACGGAAGGCCCCGGTGGGGACACCCATCACCAGCACGTCGGTGTCGGCGACGGCCTGCATCAGATCGCCGGTGGCCACCAGGCCGGGATGGAGTTCGTAGTCGGCCAGGTACCGCTCGTTGCGGTGGCGCTCGTTGATCGCCTCGACCGTCCCCGGGTCGCGCGCCCAGATCGTGGTCGGTCCGTTCTGGGCGGCCAGGTGGGCGACCGTGGTGCCCCACGAACCACCGCCGACGACGAGTACCCGCAGATCAGCCATGGCCGCACGATAGCGGCCGCCTTCGAGCGCCGAGAGCCCCGCCCCCTACGCTGTCCCCGTGACCGACGACGCCAACACCTCCGCCACCCCCGGGTCGGTGGCCGTCGTGGTACCGGTCAAGTCGTTCGAACTGGCCAAGACCCGCCTGGCCGACTCGCTGCCGGCCGCCGATCGGCGGTCGTTGGCCCGGGAGATGGCCACCTCGGTGGTGACCGCCGCCCGTCCGCTTCCGACCTGGGTGGTGTGCCACGACCACGACATCGCCCGCTGGGCCATGGACCTCGGTGCCCACGTCTATTGGCGATCGCAGACCGGGCTCACCGAATCGGTGAGCGCCGCCGTCGAGGCATTGGCCGGCATCGGGGTGGCGACCGTGATCGTGGCCCACGGCGACCTCCCCCTGGCCCGCAACCTGGCCTGGGTGGCCGATCACGACGGGGTGACGATCGTGCGCGACCGTCGGGGCGAGGGCACCAACGTGCTCGCCGTGCCAACCGGTGTCGGGTTCCGCTTCGCCTACGGCGAGGGTTCGGCCGAGCGCCACGCGGCGGAGGCCGAGCGACTGGGCCTGCCCGTCCGCCTGATCGACGATGAGGCGCTGGGGTGGGACGTGGACGTGGCCGACGATCTGGCGGTGTTCACCGCCGACGACGATGGCAAGCTGACCCTGCGATGACGGCAGCACAGAACCCCCTCACCCCGGCCACGATCACCATGACCGTGGCCACCACCAACCTCGCCACCCCGCCTCGGGCCCTGGCGATCGGCGCCCACCCCGACGATGTCGACTTCGGTTGCGGGGCCACCCTGGCCAAGTGGGCGGCCGACGGGTGTGAGGTTCACCTCGTGGTGTGCACCGACGGCTCCAAGGGCACGTGGGACCCCGACGCCGACGAGGCCGCGCTGATCGCCAGCCGCCAGGCCGAGCAACGGGAGGCGGCCCGCCGCCTGGGCGCCACCGGCGAGGTCATCTTCCTCGGATGGACCGACGGCGAGCTGGAGTCGACCCTCGTCCAGCGGGCCCAGGTGGCCGAGGCCATCCGCCGGACCCGCCCGACGGTGGTGTTGGGCCACGACCCGTGGAAGCGGTACCGCCTTCACCCCGACCACCGCCACGCCGGTCTGCTCGCCACCGACGGGGTGGTGGCCGCCCGCGATCCCAAGTTCTTCCCCGATCAGGGCGTGCCCCATCACCGCCCCGACCGGCTGTTGCTGTGGGAGGCCGACGAGCCCGATCACGTCGAGGACGTGTCGGCCCACCTCGACGCCAAGATCGAGGCCCTCCTGGCCCACGAGAGTCAGTTCGAGTCGACGATGGCCTCGGGCGACGACCCCGACCTCAGCCGGTTCCGGGCCCGGGTCGTGGCCAAGGCGGCCGAAGCGGGTGCGGCCGCCGGCGTGGCCCACGCCGAGGTGTTCAAGCTCATCGACGACCTGTAGCGGAGGCGGCGGAGGTCGGTCGCCACCGACTCGACGCCCGGTGGCGGCTCAACCCTCGGCCAGCAGGTCGATGAGCCGCTCGAGGAGGGCGAAGGCCTCGGCGCCGTCGATCACGTCGTCCTCGTCGTTGGCGGTGGCCGACACCACATAGCGACGGCCGTCGACGTGGGTGAGTAGCCACGTGGCGTTCAGCACGCCCGGCTCCGATCCGCCTTTGAAGGCGACGTCGGCCCACAGTCCGCCGTCGACGGCGATCCCGGTTCCGGCCCCGATGGCGGCACCGACCGCGGGGTGGGCGGCGGCCCGCCGGTCGAGGTCGACGATGGCCCGGCAGAGGTCGCCCACCGAGGCCAACCATTCGACGTCGATCGCCGTTGGCTCGGTGAAGTCGCCGGGGGTGAACGTCGGCAGCGGTTCGGAGGCCAGCTGGTCGAGGATGGCGCGACGCTCGTCCTCGTCGGCCTCGGCCATCAGCTCCAGTCGGTCCGGGTCGCCGAGCTTGAGCTGGAACAGCTCCCGGGTGGTGAAGAACGGCTGGTTGAGCGACGCATCGGTGTGGCCCATCGACGCCTGCTCGGCTTCCACCGCCTCCCGGCCGACCAGGGCCAGCAGATGGTCGGTTGCGGTGTTGTCGCTGATGCCGAGCATCAGCTCGGCGGCAGCCTCGACGGTGAGGATCGCGCCCGGCTCCTCCTGCTGGAGGAGGCCCGAGGGCAGGCTGTAGTGCTCCTCGACCAGGGTGAGGTCGTCGTCCCAGGCCACGGTGCCGGCATCGACGGCGGTGGCCACGGCACCCAGGACGTACAGCTTGAAGGTGGAGCCGACGGCCAGCGCCTCGCCCCCGGTGGGGCAGGCGGCGGCGCCATCGGCCCCGAGCTCGGTGACGGTGAGGTCGGTGCGCCCGGCCAGGTCGGCCCACGCCGCCTCCACCTCGGCCCGGTCGAGATCGCCGGCGTCGACCTCCGGCGGCGAGGGCACGATGGCGAAACTGAGCAGGCGGTGCGGTTCGTCGAGCTCGACACCGACGGTGAAGGGCCACTCGCTGTCGTCGGTGGGGTTGAGCAGGGTCCCGCCGATGGCGAAGTCGGTGTCGACGAACACGTCGATCACCACCGGCGACGGGCTGAGAAGGCCGGGGAGTTGGCCCAGCGACGTCTGCAGGCTGCCGGGCGCCACCGGCGGCTCGAACCGGGGGCTGAGGGCGCCCGCCACCTCGTCGACGGTGAGCGTGCCCCGGACGGCGCCGGCCACAATGGCGCCGGCCACCCGCCCGGCCGGGGTGTCGGGCATGCCGGGCACGAGGGCGGCACCGTCGGCGGTGTCGAGGACGAACTCGGCCCCCATCGCCGGACCCTCACCGTCGACCCCGTCACCGTCGGCCTCGGCGCCATCACCATCTCCGTCAGCGTCGGCGCCGTTCTCAGCCGACGCCCGGGGCTGGTCGCCACCGCCGTCGTCGACCGACGAGGCGGCGGCGTCGTCGGGCTCGCCGCCCTCGGCCACACAGCCGGCGGCGACCAGTGACCAGACGAGCGCCGGTGCGAGCACCAGCCGACGCAGCCGGAGCGGGCGCCGGCGGGGGCGGTGGGTCATGCTCAGAAGTGGAAACGGGTGAGGTCGCCGGGGAAGCTGAACCAGGCCATCGCCTTGGTGGGGGTGATGATCCGCAGCCCGCCGGCCTCGGCGTCGGACCAGGCGTCGGGCTCGGGGTGGTACCCGTCGTCGCCGTACTTGTCGCCGATGGCGGCGGCGATACGCGCCCCCAACTCGCCGACGACCGGGGCCGACCTGCGGCTGTGACCCTCGACGATGACGGCGTCGGCCCCCTCGCCGATGGTGAGCGTGCAGGCGGCATTGCCTTCGGCGTTGCGGGCGTGGACCGTGTCGGGCGAGCCGTCGTAGTGCAGGGCGCCGTCGAGCCAGACGCCCCAGCGCGGCACGACGTGGGGGCGGCCGTCGGCCCGCACCGTGGCCAGCCAGTAGTGACGGGCCTCGACGAGGCGCGCCTCGACGGTCGACCACTCGACCAGGCCATCGGTGTGCTCGGGCACGCCGTAACCCTCGGGCACCTGCGGACGGTCGGCTCGGGTGGGAGAGGCCATGGCCTCATGCTAGGTCCGCCCGGTGACAGCGGCCGGGCGCCCCCGGACGTCCACCCGAGCGACGGGACCCACCCGGGCCACCGGCTTCACCCGAGCGACAGGGTGCCCCCGGGCGACAGGGTGCCCCCGGGCGGCCGGCTCCAGCCGAACACGGCTCCGCTACCGGGGTCCGCCCGGCGACGAGGCCACTCCCTACACTGCGGCCATGGTGTTGCCCGACGGTGTATACGACGTGATGGTCATCGACGCCACGGCCGACGAGGTCGGCGACGCCGAGGGCGGGGCGGCGGGCGCCTGCACCCTCAGCCTCGCCATCAGCTTCGGTGTGGCCCGGGGCGAGGTGATCGATCTCGCCGTCGACGGCATCGACATCGACCCGATCGAACTGCTCGGTCTGCCGGGCACGGTCGAGGTCACCGAGGGTCAGCCCCGGTTCCGCCTGGCGTGAGCCTCCCCCCGACCACCGAACCCGTGGTTGGCGTGGACGGCTGCCGGGGCGGTTGGGTCACGGTCGTGGCCACGGCCGACGGCGGTCTGCGGGCCGAGCACGTCGACGATCTGGCCCCGCTCGTGGCCCGGGTCCGCAACGGGGAGGTGGCGGCGATGGCGGTCGACATGCCGATCGGGCTGCTGGCCGACCGGCCCCGGCCCGCCGACCGGGAGGCCCGGGCTCTGCTCGGGGCCCGCCGGTCATCGGTGTTCCCCGCCCCGGTGCGAGCGGTTCTCGGCGCCGCCGACTACGACGAGGCCTGCTCTCGCAGCCGGGCGGCGTGCGGGAAGGCGGTGTCCAAGCAGACGTTCAACCTCCTCGGCGCCATCGCCCACCTCGACGACCTCCTGGTGCCGGCCGACGGCGAGCGCATCGTCGAGGCCCACCCGGAGCTGGCCTTCGCCCGGCTCGACGAGGGCCGTCCGGCTCCCCCCAAGCGCACGGGCGAGGGTCGGAACCATCGACTCGGCCTCCTGACGACGGCGCTCGGTCCACCCCTCGCCGAGCTGGTGGCGACCGCCGCCGTGCCCACCGAGGACCTGCTCGACGCCGCCGCCCTCGTCGTCACCGCCCGCCACGTGGTGGCCGGCACCGCCCACCGGTTGGGCGGCGGCGAGCTCGACGAGACCGGAAAGCCCGTTCAGGTCGTCTACTGACGGCGGATGTTCCATACTCGTGTCGTGCTCGACGACACCCCCGGCCTCGATCTGGAAGAGTTGCTCAACCCCGAGGAGCAGCAGCGGTTCCGCAAGCTGTGCCTCGACACGTCGCCCGAGGAGCTCACCCAGCTGCCCGACGTGGTCGAGCTGCACCTGGACCAGATCCGGGAGAACCAGGGGGCCAACACCGACGTCGAGACGGCCGAGGCGATCGGCAAGGCCCTGCTCGGCCTCCTGGCCGGCACCCCGGCCGTCGACTTCACCACCGAGGAGCGGTCGTTGATCCGGGGCGCCGTCGAGTACTTCCTGCTCGCCGACGATGCCGCCGGCGACCTCGACGAGGTGCTCGGGTTGGACGACGACGCCCGGGTCGTCAATTCGGTGCTGCAACGGATCGGACGCACCGATCACCTGATCGAGCTGAACTGAGCCGGTCGGTGGCGGCCAAGGTGGTGCGCAGCGCCGGGATCGCCCTGATCAGACCGGCGGGGAGCGGCGTGGAGATCCTGCTCGTCCATCCCGGCGGCCCCTACTGGCGCAACAAGGACACCCACGGGTGGTCGATCCCCAAGGGCGAGATCGATCTCGACGAGCCGACCGAGGCCGACGTCGAGAGCACGGCCCGCCGCGAGTTCGCCGAGGAGACCGGCCACCCGGCGCCCGAGGGCGAGTTCGTGGCCGTCCCCGAGATCCGGCTGGGGTCATCGTCGAAGCGCCTCAGCTGTTTCGTGGCAACCGGCGACCTCGAACCGAGCGCCGTGGTGAGCAACACCTTCGAGCTGGAGTGGCCGCCCAAGTCCGGCCGGGTGGAGACGTTTCCCGAGGTGGATCGGGCGGCCTGGTTCGACCTGGAGGAGGCCAGGACCAAGCTGCACAAGGGCCAGGTTCCGCTGGTGGATCTGGTGGCCGAGGCGGCTTCGTTGCTCTTGAGTCACGAAGAGGACAACCGGCGCTAGTCAACTGGTAACGTTGTCGCCGATGCTGCTGGAACTGGGACCGGTGGAGGCGGAGCAGGTGGTCCGCTGGACCCGATTCGCCCGTCGCCTCTTCACCGAGGTCCGGCTCGATCCGTCCGATCTCGACGGCGTGGTGTGCGAGGATTTCCTCCGTCACTGGTCGACCCTGATCGACGCCTGGGCCGCCGCCGTCGGGCCGACCGACGACCTGGCCGGGGCCATGTTCCGCCTCACCCAGACGATCGACGATGAGCAGGCGGAGTTTCTCCTCCACGGGCTGATCCGCTGCATGACCTCGCCGTCGGTGGCGGCCCGCATGTCGGAGGCCGACCACGACAACGACTTCTTCACCGGTCACGTGGCCCGGGCCTTCATCACCGGGCTGACCATGGAGGGTCGGCCCTGTGAGCACTACCAGGAGGACCTCCTCCCCCTCGACGGCTGACGCCGACGACCCCGGGTCAGTGGCCGGAGGTCGAAAGTCAGTGGCCGGAGGTCGGAGGTCGGAGGATTTCGTACGCCCCGGGAATGGCCGCGCCTCGACGTCGGTTAAAGCCGCTACAGATTGTTTCGCAAATTGGAAAGGACGGCGATGCATGACGGCAACCGATACCTCTACCCACGTTGATCCCACCCCCGATCAACGGCCGACGTTCGCCATCGGCCACGTCTCCCTGACGGCCGCCGATGTCGACACCCTCTACCGTTTCTACAACCGACTCGGCTTCCGCTCGGTGGCCCGCATGGGCGGCCTCGGCATCCTCGAGATGCGGGGCGGCACCCACCTCGTGGTCACCGAAGGTCCAGCCGGTCAGGGATCGCTCGATCTGATGGTCGACGACCTGGAGGCCATCCACCGACTGTTCGTCGAACTCGACACCGAGCCCACCGACATCGTCGAGGGCTTCCCCCACAGTCGCTTCGTCGTCCCCGATCCCGAGGGCAACCGCCTCGTCGTCCAGTCGAGCCACGTGGCCGGTCCCGTCTGATGGCGACGAAGCCCCGTATCGGGTTGGCGCTGGGAGCGGGTGGCACCATCGGCTGGCCGTTCCATCTCGGCGTGCTCGAAGGGCTCGAAGCGGTCACCGGCCTCGGCCCGGCGGACCTGGTGGCCCTCGTCGGCACCTCGGCCGGTGGCGCCATCGCCGCCTCGGCCCGGGGCGGGGCGTCGACCGAGGAGATCCTGGCCTCGGTCAACCGGCCCATCACCGATGCCGACCGGCAGCGGATGATGGAAGCCGGCGCCCGGCCTGGCCGCCGACCGCGGCTCCCCTTCATCGGACGACCCCAGGCCCCCGGCCTGATCCGCCGGGGCGGTGCCGTCGGTCTCGTCGGGGCCCTCCCGGCGGGCGCCTTCCCCACCTTCCCCCTCCGCCGCTTTCCTCTCGAGGGCCTCGCCGATCCCGGCCCCGATACCGCCGCCCACCCCGACACCGCCCACATCCGGTGGCCGGGGAACCTGTGGCTCCCGGCGGTCAGGCTCGACGACGGGAAGACCGTCGTCTTCGGCCGGGACCGGACCGACGTCGACGTGGCCGACGCCGTCGAGGCCACCTCGGCCGTGCCCCTGCTCTTCCGACCCAAGGTGATCGGCGATGAGCGCTTCGTCGACGGAGCCGTTGCCTCGGCAACCCACCTCGACCTGTTCACCCCGCTGTCCCCCGAGCTGGTGGTGATCGCCTCGCCCATGACCCGGCCCGGCCGGGGCCCGGTCAAGGCACGGGCCCGACGCCAGCTGGCGGCCGAGCGGGCCAGGCTCGACGCGGCCGGCATCCGCACGGTCCTCATCGAGCCCGACGCCGAGTTGGTGGCACTGGCCGACGGCTACCCCCGCCACCGGCCCGATGCCGGGCCGGCCGTCGTCGCCGCCGCACGGGCCCTCACCGAGGCGGCCTTGGCCGCCGTGGTCGCACCGGAGCGCCGGGCGGCCTGACACCGACCGGTCGCCGGTGGCCGCTCGCCCCCGACGGCCGCCGTCGTCATCGCCGCCCAGCACCCAGCACCCAGCGCTCAGCGCCCGGCGATCGCCGCCCACCGCCCGACGATCGCCGCCCGGCCCGCGTGGCGGCGGGTCGCCGAACGCGCCCTGCCGCCAATGGAGCCTGCCGGCGCGGCCCGTGTAGCGTCGGGTCCATGGAGCGGGCGGGATGAAGGTACGAATCGGCGTGGCCGCCGGTCCGGGCGCCACCGACGATGCTCAGCGGTACCTGCGGCTCGTCGACGCCCTCGACGACCTCGGCTACGACTCGGTATGGGTGCCCGACGTGATCACCACCGGCGTCTTCGACCCGATCGCCGCCCTCGGGATCGCCGCCGGCCGGCGCCAGCGGCTCAAGGTGGGCACCCACCTGATCGTGCCCGGCCGGGACCCGGTCCGGCTGGCCAAGGAGCTCGCCACCCTCGATCGGCTGTCCGACGGTCGACTCCTGCTGCTGTTCGTTCTCGGCCTCAAGCAACCGGAGGAACTCGACGCCCAGGGCGTGGCCGCCGGCGATCGCTCGGCCATGCTCGAGGAGTCGCTGCACATCATGCGCACCCTCTGGGCTGGCGACACCCTCACCTTCGACGGCCGCTTCCACCGCTACGACGCCGTCCGCCTGGAGGTCACGCCGGTGCAGGATCCGCTCGAGGTCTGGCTCGGGGGTCAGGTCCCCGCTGCGCTCCGCCGCTGCGGGCGCATCGGCGAGGGATGGATGCCCGGCATCTGCACGCCCGACGAGGCGGCGGCCATGCGGGTCACGATCGAGGCCGAGGCGGCCGCCGCCGGCCGGGAGGTCGACGGCGAGCACTTCGGCATGAACCTGTCGTGGGTCGACGGCGCCATCCCCGAGGCCGTGGCCCGGTCGGTGCGGGCCCGCCGCCACGACCTCGACCCGGCCGAGGTGGTGGCCGTCGGCGCCGCCGGGCTGACCGAGCGGATCGAGGCCTTCCTCGACGTCGGCTTCTCCAAGTTCGTGATCCGCCCCGCCGTGCCGCCGGACGACTGGGGGTCCGCCGTCTCCTCGGTCAGCGAGGTCCTCGCCCTACAGACCTGATCCCGCCCGAGGTGGCCCCTCCGGCCGGGCCCGCCCCATCACCGGCTGCGCCACCCTCCGCCCCGCCGTCGCCGGCGTCCGGTGCGCCCTCCGCAGTGTCGTCGGCGGCGTCCGGTGCGCCCTCCGCAGTGTCGTCGGCGGCGTCCGGTGCGCCCTCCGCAGTGTCGTCGGCGGCGTCCGGTGCGCCCTCCGCGGTGTCGTCGGCGGACTGGATGTCGAAGATCGTGGTGTAGCCGCCTCGCGACCAGTCGGGAGCGGCGGGTATCGACCGCCCCTGGACCGTGATCGTGGCCGGCGGCCCGCCGTCGCCCACCAGCACCCCTCGGTACCGCCCGTCCTTACCGTTGGTGCCGACGCCGAGGAGGGGGAAGCTGTCGGCGGCGGAGTAGGTCTGGAGCAGGAGCGGTCGGGGTCGGGTCGACGTGTTGGGCATCGACCCGTGGATCGACCCACAGTTGTGCACGGTGACCGACCCGGCCGGGCCGCGGAGCCAGTCGACGGTGTCGAGGGCGACGGTGGCCAGGTCGCCGGGGCCGATACTGCCGGTCCAGGGTCGGTTGCCGTCGGCGTCGGGGTCGCCCCGCAGCGGGAAGAGCTCGCCCCGATGGCTGCCGGGGATGATCCCCATGGGACCCATCTCGTCGTCGACGTCGCTCAGGTACACCCCGATCGTCAGCGGGGTGAAGTCGGTGTGGGGCCAGTACTGGATGTCCTGGTGCCAGTCGACGGCCGCACCCCCACCCGACCACTTGTAGTTGAGCTTGGCGTGGTGGAAGCGGGCCGGGTCGCCGAGCAGGTCGACGGCGATGTCGGCCGCCGGACCGGCCAGCGTGAACTCGGCGAAGTCTGGGTGGTGATCGGGCGGCGACGTGAGCCGACGCAGACGCGGTGCGGCGGCCGAATGGTCGGACTCGACGTCGATGGCGGCCGAGCTCGCCGTGAGGGAGCGGCTCCGCTCGACGAACTCGTCGCTGGCGGCCCGCAGCCGGTGGAGCCGGTCGTCGTCGATGAGGCCCGGGAGCAGCAGGTACCCGTCGCGCCGGTAGCGATCGACCTGCTCGGGGGTGAGCACTCGCAACGTTCGAGTCGATGCGGCCATGACCAACCCTAGGTCAGGGCCCCCTCCGCCCCACAAGGGGACGGGGCGCCGAGCCGAGGGGGCGTCAGGCCGAGGGGGAGCCGCCGAGCAGGGCCCGTCCGCCGCGGAAGCTGCGCACGGTCTGCCCCTGGGCCAGGGCCGGTTCGCCGTCGACCAGCACCCAGTGGATACCGGCCGAGTTCTGGGCCGGGTCGGCCACCGTCGCCCGGTCGTTCACCGTCGCCGGGTCGAACACCGTGATGTCGGCGTCGGCCCCCCGCTGCAGGCGGCCCTTGGTGGCCATGGCCGGGATCATGCCCTCCACCCGCCGGGCGGGCAGGATCGTCATCTTGGCCAGGGCGTCGACCAGGCCGATCACCTGCTCCTCCCGCACGTAGCGACCGAGGGTGCGGGCGAAGGTGCCGGCGGCCCGGGGGTGGTTGTTGCGCTCCATCTGGAGGATGGCGTCGCTGCCGATCATCGTCCACGGTCGTTGCAGGGCCAGGCGGACCTCGTCCTCGGGGATCGAGCCGAGGGCGGCGACCAGTTTGTTGTCGGCCAGGGCCTGGTCGTAGGTGGCGGCGGAGAGCCGGGTCTCGGTGCCCGCCACCTGCAGGTCCTCGTAGGTGAGGCCGTAGCGGTCCTGCCAGCCGGCGGCGAAGCGGGCGCTGGCCAGGAACGTGCCCCAGAAGTCGTAGGGGTAGAGGCAGGCGGTCACGTCGATGCCATCGTCGCGGGCGGCATCGAGGCGATCGAGCACCGAGGCCATCCGATAGGTGCCGCCGGTGCTGGTCAGATGCTCGATGTGGACGCTGGCCCCGGTCCGACGGGCGATGTCGAGCACTTCGTCGACGGCCTCGTCGCTGGTGCCCGGCGGGTTGGGATCGCTGTAGCGGACGTGGAAGAAGGCGACGTGGCCCAGCTCGGCCGCCGTCGCCGCCAGCCGCAGCAGCTCGTCGGTCGAGGTGCCCGGCGAGTACTCGGGGGCGAAGGAGATCCCGGCGAAGCCCTGGCGGAGATTGTCGCGGGCGAGGCGGTCGAAGTCGGCCAGGTCGACCCCGCTCAGCTCGTCCTCCACGCCGATGCCGAGCTCGATGGCCCGCATGAAGTGCTGGTGAAAGGCGCCGCCGTAATGGATGGGGCTGGTGCCGTCGTAGCGCTGGAAGAACGACTCGGCGTAGTTGCTGACGCCGTGCATGGCCAGGTTGGTCGTCACCCCGTCGGCCAGCTTGTACCAGACGCCGAACGAGTTGGGTTCGTAGGACAGCAGATCGATGAAGCCGGGGGCGACGACGAGGCCCTCGGCGTCGATCACGTCGTCGGCCAGCAACGGATCGAGGCTGAAGCCGGTGATTCGACCGTCGTCGATCCCGACGTGGGCGACGGCGTCGAAGCCGGTGTCGGGATCGATCACCCGGCCGTTGGCCACCACCCGCTGGTAGCGGTGCTCGGGGCCGGGATGGGCGTCGGCTCCGAGCATGGCCGGCGGCTCGGTGATACCGATACTGGCGGCCACGTCGGTCATCTGGACCGTGTCGTCGCCATCGCCCGAACCGGCAAGGCGCGGCCGCAGACCGAGGGCGGAGCCGACCGCCACGTTGGCGGCCCCGAAGCCGAGCGCCACCAAAACACGACGGCGGGCCCGCAACGACAGGTGAGGTTCCTGATCGGCCATCTCGACCTCTGAAAATAGTGCGCCCCCGGATCGGATTCGGTGATCGTCCCCGCATCGGTGCCCCCGCCTCTCGACGGGCTCGGCCCCGGCCCCGCCCCATACTCCGACGACCTGGCCGTGGCCGCTACGGTGGGCCCCGTGGCCAACGAGTTCCCCGCGCTCTACCGACTGGGCATCGTGGGCGCCGGACAGATCGCCCGGATGACGCACCAGTCGGCCCTCAAGCTCGGCATCACGCCGAGGCTCATGGCCGAGCACGCCGACGACTCGGCGGCCCAGGCCGCCCCCGAGGCCTCTTTCGCCCACCCCGACGCCCTGTCGGCCTTCGCCGCCGCGTGCGAGGTGCTCACCTTCGAGCACGAGCGCCTCGACATCGGGCTGGTCCAGATGTTGGAGGACTCCGGCGTCGTCGTCCGCCCCGGCACCAAGACGATCCGAGCCGCCTTCGACAAGCTCCACCAGCGGCGCATGCTGGCCATGAAACACCTCGCCCTGCCCAAGTGGGCAGAGGTCCGAGGGCCGGACGATCTGTTCGACTTCGCCTCCGGCGCCGGGTACCCGCTCGTGCTCAAGTCGGTCCGGGCCGGACTGCCGGGCCAGCGGGGCGTGTGGATCGTGGAGAACCGCACCGAGGCGCTGCGGGTGCTGGCCGAGCACGGCGGCGATCGGGAGCTGATGGCCGAGAGCTTCCAGCCCATCGTCAAGGAGTTCGTGGTGCTGGTGGCCCGCCGCCCCGGCGGCAGCACCCGCACCTACCCGGTGGCCGAGGTGATCTACCAGGACGGCATCTGTCGCGAGATCCGAAGCCCGGCCGCCATCGGCCCCCGTCTGGCCTCCGAGGCCACCCGGCTCGCGGTGAAGCTGGCCAACGAGTTCGAGGCGGTCGGGGTGTTGGCGGTGGAGATGTTCCTCACCACGGAGGGTCTCGTGGTCAACGAGCTGGCGGCCCGGCCCCACAACGCCGGCCACGTCACCATCGAGGGCAGCCCCACCTCCCAGTTCGAGAACCACGTGCGGGCCGTGCTCGATCTGCCGCTCGGTCCCACCTGGTCGACGGCACCCGCCGCCGTCACGATCAACGTGGTCGGCGGCCTCGACAACGTCGACCCGGCCGACCACCTACCCGAGGCGCTGGCCGTCGAGGGGGCGCAGGTCCACCTCTACGGCAAGCGACCGGTTCCCGGTCGTAAACTCGGCCACGTGACAGCACTGGCGGACGATCTGGATCAGGCTCGGGAGCTCGCTCGACGAGCCGAGGCGGCACTACTCGGAAGGCGACCGTGAGCGGCACCGTCACCGTCATCGACCACCCCCTCGTCCAGCACAAGATCACCCGCCTCCGCAGCACGGAGACCGAGTCCGGCCTGTTCCGGTCGCTGTGCCATGAGGTCACCCTGCTCGCCGCCTACGAGGCGCTGCGCGACCTCCCGACGGTGCCGGTCGAGGTGACCACCCCGCTGACGACCACGCAGTCGCCAACGCTGGACGGCCCGCCCCCGGTCGTGGTCGGGATCCTGCGGGCCGGGCTGGTGATGGTGGAGGCCATCCTCGAGCTGATCCCCCAGGCCGCCGTCGGCCACCTGGGCATGGCCCGCGATCCCGACACCCACGAGGCCGTCCCCTACTACCGCCGCCTCCCACCCGCCGTCGAGGGCCGGGAGATCATCCTCGTCGACCCGATGTTGGCCACCGGCGGCAGCGCCATCCTCGCCCTCGACGAACTGGCGGCGGCCGGCGCCCGACCGGGCCGTCTGTTGTCGATCATCGGCTGCCCCGAGGGCGTCGAGGCGGTGCACGACGCTCACCCCGAGGTCGACATCACCCTCGCCACCATGGACGAGCGCCTCAACGAGAACGCCTACATCGTCCCGGGCCTGGGCGACGCCGGCGACCGCATCTACGGAACCGAGTGACGCCGTGGCCACCGATCCGATAGACGGACGCGGGGGCCCGATCGACTGGGACACGTTGCGCGACCGGGCCCTGGCCATGGCCGATCGCGCCTACGTCCCGTACTCGAAGTTCCGGGTGGGGGCGGCGGCGCTGGTGGACGACGGCCGGGTGGTCACGGGGTGCAACGTGGAGAACGCCTCCTACGGACTCACCCTCTGCGCCGAGTGCGCCCTGGTGGGCGACCTCCACCGCACCGGCGGGGGTCGGCTGGTGGCGGTGGCGGTGGTGTCGGGCTCCGGTGCCCCGTGCACCCCCTGCGGCCGATGCCGCCAACTGCTGTTCGAACACGGAGGTCCCGATTGCCTGGTCGACGGCGACGGCACCCCCCGAACGATGAGCGAGCTGTTGCCGGGGGGCTTCACCCCCGACCGACTGGCCGAAGGCTGAACGAAGGGAGCGGGGTATGGCCACCTGGGATGCGACATCGGTGATCCTGACCAAGCGGGACGGCGGTCGCCTGCCCGACGAGGCGATCGAGTGGTTCATCGACGCCTACACCAACGGCGCCGTGGCCGATGAGCAGGCGGCGGCGCTGTGCATGGCGATCTACTTCAACGGCCTCGACGGCGACGAGCTGGCCTGTTGGACCCAGGCCATGATCGACACCGGTGAGCGGGTGGAGCTGGCCGACCTTCCCCGGCCCACGGTCGACAAGCACTCGACCGGCGGGGTGGGCGACAAGATCTCCCTGATCCTTTGCCCCCTGGTGGCGGCGTGCGGGGCGGCCATGCCCCAGGTGGCGGGCCCCGGCCTCGGTCACACCGGCGGCACGATCGACAAGATGGCCGCCATCCCCGGTTGGCGGCCGACGCTGACGCCCGAGCAGGTGCGGGCGGCCATGGACGACATCGGCGCCGTGATCATCTCCGCCTCGGCCGACCTGGCCCCGGCCGACGCCAAGCTCTACGCCCTGCGCGACGTGACCGGCACGGTGGCCTCGATCCCGCTGATCGCTTCGTCGATCATGTCGAAGAAGATCGCCTCGGGCACCAAGGCCCTGGTGCTCGACATCAAGGTCGGCCGCGGCGCGTTCATGACCGGAGTCGAGCAGGCCCGGGAGCTGGCCGAGACCATGGTCGGCATCGGCCGGTCGGCCGGTGTGCGCACCGTCGCCCTGCTCACCCGCATGGACCAGCCCCTCGGTCGGGCCGTCGGCAACGCCCTGGAGGTCGACGAGTCGATCGACACCCTTCTCGGCGGCGGGCCGGACGACATCACGGCCGTCACCCTGGCCCTGGCCACCGAGATGGTGGCCCTGGCCGGCCTCGACGCCGATCCCGCCGCCATCCTCGCCTCCGGTGAGGCGTACCCGGTGTTCGAGCAAATGGTGGCCCTCCAGGGCGGCGACCTCACCGTCGATCGGGCCCGGGCCTCGACCCACCGCACGATCGACGCCCCCACCGCCGGCCGGGTGACCATGCTCGACGCCATGGCCGTAGGTGTGGCCGCGGTGCGACTCGGCGCCGGCCGGGCCCGCAAGGAGGACGCCATCGACCCGGCGGTGGGCATCGAGTGCCTGGTGAAGGAAGGCGAGCCGGTGGAGGCCGGTCAGCCGGTGTTCCTCATCCACGGCAACGAGCCGGCCCGCATCGACGCCGCCGCCGAGCTGCTGGGCACCGGGTTCGAGATCGGCGCCGACGCCCCACCGCCCCCGGATCCCGTCATCGAACGCATCGCCTGACCGCACGACGGGAGCGGCGCCCGCCGGATTGCGAGCGACACGTGACCGACGCCACGTATGTCGAGGGACGTCGCACCGTCATGTGGGAGCACCACCGACCGGCGGGGTCGGCGGGGAAAGGCCACCGGACATGTCCATCGTCGTCGTCATCGCCCTGCTGGTGGCCGCCTACCTGGCCGCGGTCGCCTACCAGTACGAGGTGCATCGCACGCTGACCCGACGGCTCCGACCGGCCCCCGTCGCCACCGGGCGCCCCCAGCTCCGACTCGTGGTGGACAACTCCCGCCCCGCCCTCCACCGGATCGATCGTCCCGCCTCCTGAGAGGCCCACCCCTAGTATCTGCGCCCATGGACTCCCCAGCGGACACGATCAGAGGCCTGCTCATGCTGGTCGCCTACTCGGCGGCCTGGCTCGTTCCATCGACGATCTGCCTGCTCAAGGGCAAGCTCGGCTTCGGCCTGGCCGGGCTCCTCGGTCCGGTCGTGGCCACCGTGCTGGCCCTGGTCGTGGGCATCGGTTACTTCGCCGTCTTCGAGAACGGGGCCGACGCCGACGGCTACGAGGATCTCGGCGTCCTTCTTCTGGCCTTCATCCTCGGCGTCCTGGTCTGGATCGGTGTGATCGTGATCAGTTTCGTGGTGTCGATGATCGGCGCCATCCGACTGGCCAAGCCCACCTCGGGGTGGGCCCGCCGGTACGACCCGGCGACGTTGGCCAAAGCCCAGACCAGGTTCGCTTGAGGAGCTCACCATGACCTACCCACCACAGGATCCCTACTCACAACCCGGCCACTACCCCCAGCCGAGCCAGTACCCCCAGGCCGGTGGCTTCCAACAGCCGAGTCCCTACCCCCAGCAACCGCAGTACGGGGCGCCGGCCGTGATCGACGACGGCCGCCGGTCCCGCAAGCGCCCTCTCGGCGTCGCCCTGATCATCGCCGCCATCGCCCTGTTCATCGTCGCCATCGTGGTCGCCATCGCCCTCTTCCCCCGACCCGGCGGGTTCCCCCGCACGTCGGGCACCAACTCGACGGTCGAACTGACCGCCGGCACGTGGACGGTGTTCGCCGAGGGGCAGGGGTCGCGCCCGATCGGCATCGAGGCTCCCGATGGCACCGTCGTCACCGTCGGCCCCCAGTTCAGCTCGTCGAACTACACGATCGGCGGCCGCTCGGGCACCAGCGTGGGCTCGATCGAGGCCCCGGTCGACGGGACCTACACCGTCGTGACCGCCCCCGGTGACACGTTCGCCTTCGGGCAGAACTTCGGCCGCGACATCACCGTGTCCATCCTCAGCGGCATCCTCGGTTTCTTCGGCGGCGCGCTGCTGTTCATCGTCGGCGTGGTGCTGGTGGTGATGGGCAAGCGTCGCTAGTGCCCTGGCCAGGAACGTTCGCTCGGGTCTGCCCGAGTTGATGGCGTCGCCGGCAAAGGTGTTGCACGCAACCTGCAGGAGTCCCGCTCACCGGTGAGCGTGAGAGGGGCGACGAGGACGCCGTCCAGCGGCGTCAGGCGCCGGGCAGACGCCGCAGAGGTTGTGGCCAGAGCGCTCACCGGTCGGGGCTACCGCAACGCGGCCAGGTGGTCGGGCAGCAGGCCGAGCCGGTCGAGCTCGGTCCAGCCCGGCGGTTCGACGTCGGGCCCCGCCGACTCGACCACCTCGTGACCCCACGTGATGCCGTAGGGCACATGGACGGCCCGGGCCCCGATCTCGATCACGGGTAACACATCGGAGCGGACCGAGTTGCCGACCATGACGAACTCCTCGGGGGCGGCGCCCAGGCCCTCCAGCACCCGCCGGTACGTCGGCCCGGACTTCTCGCTGAGGATCTCGATGCGCTCGAAGTAGGGGGCCAGACCCGACTCGGCCACCTTCGACTCCTGGTGGAACAGGTCGCCCTTGGTGATCAACGCCAGCCGGTAGTCGCCGGAGAGGCGGTCGAGGGTCTCCTCCACCCCGTCGAGCAGCTCGACGGGATGCTGGAGCAGCTCCTTGCCCCAGTCGATGAGCTGCTGGATGGCCTCGGCCGAGACGTGCCCGTCGCTGACCTCCAGCGCCGTCTCGATCATCGACAGGGTGAAGCCCTTGGCCCCGTAGCCGAAGATGCGGAGGTTGGCCCGCTCCCGCTCGAGCAGGCGATCGGCCACGGCATCGGCCGGTAGCCAGGGATTGAGGAGGGCGCGGAATCGGTCTTCGGTCACGGCGAAGTGACTCTCCGAATGCCAGAGGGTGTCGTCGGCGTCGAGGCCCACTACGGAAACAGTCATGGGCCGATAAACGGTAGTGCAGGATCCGGTGTCGGTCGGGCCCAACGGCACGCTCGACGGTCGATAGCATGAGGCATGACCGCTGCGATCCGCCCCGACCTGGAACCGGCCACCGATGAGGCCCTTCGTTCCGCACCCAAAGTTCTCCTCCACGACCACCTCGACGGTGGCATGCGCCCGGCAAGCGTCATCGAGCTGGCGGCCGAGAACGGCTACACCGGCCTCCCCACCACCGACGTCGACGACCTGGCCCGGTGGTTCACCCGAGGGGCCGATCGACGCAACCTCGAGCTCTACCTCGAGACCTTCGCCCACACCGTCGCCGTCACCCAGACCCCGGAGGCACTGTCGCGCGCCGCGGCCGAGGCGGCCGAGGATCTGGCCGCCGACGGCGTCGTCTACGCCGAGCTCCGCTTCGCCCCCGAGCTGCACACCGAGCGGGGTCTCGCCCTCGACGAGGTGGTGGCCGCCGTGCAGGAGGGCTTCCGCATCGGCAGCGCAGGCACCGACCTCACGGTCGGCACCCTGTGCACGGCGATGCGCACCGCCGCCCGCTCCTACGAGATCGCCGAGGTGGCGCTGCGCCACCGCGACAACGGCGTCGTCGGGTTCGACATCGCCGGCGCCGAGGCCGGCTTTCCCCCCAGCCGTCACCTCGACGCCTTCCAGCTCTGCATGCGTGAGAGCTTCCACATCACGATCCACGCCGGCGAGGCGTTCGGGTTGCCCTCGATCGCCGAGGCCCTCAACTACTGCGGGGCCGAGCGGCTCGGCCATGGGGTCCGCATCGTCGACGACATCGAGTTCGACGGCGACGGTGGAGCCAAGATGGGTCGCCTGGCCTCCTACGTGCTCGATCGCCGGGTCCCGTTGGAGATGTGCCCCACGTCGAACGTCAACACCGGCGCCGCCGCCTCGATCGCCGAGCATCCGATCGGCCTGCTCCGCAAGCTGCGCTTCCGGGTCACGGTCAACACCGACAACCGGCTGATGAGCGACGTCGACCTGTCGGACGAGTTCATCAAGCTGCGCGACGCCTTCGGCTACACCCTCGACGACTTCCAGTGGCTGACGATCAACGCCATGAAGAGCGGGTTCTGGCCCTTCGAGGAGCGCCTCGCCCTCATCAACGACGTGATCAAGCCCCGCTACGCCAAGCTGCGGGAGGAGCAGCTGGCGGCCTCGGCCCCCTCGGAGCAGCCTCCGGCTAGTTGAGGCTGGCGTCGTCGGGGAAATGGGCCCACCAGCGGATCTCGCCCTGCTGGCGGCGCAGTACCTTGGCCCACAGGCGCTCAGGCTCATCGGTGAACAGGTCGTCGATCGTGCCGTCGACCACCCACCACTGCTTGGTGGCGATCTCGCCCTCGAGCTGCCCGGCGGCCCAACCGGCGTAGCCGGCGAACACCCGGACCCTGCTCACGCCCTCGGCGGCCACCAGGGCAGGTTGGGCGTCGAGGTCGACCGAATGGGCGCCGAGCACGAGCGCCCCGCCACCGTCCTCGGAACGGCCGAGGGCGATCAGGGCGTCCCGATCGACCGGTCCTCCGGCGAACAGCACCGACGGTCCGGCGGCCAGCTCCTCCCACTCGGGGAAGGCGTCGGCCATGGCCAGCTCCGACGGCCGGTTGAGCACCAGCCCCAGCGCGCCCTCGTCACTGTGCTCGAGGATGAGCGTGAGCGTGCCTTCGAAGGGGTTCTCGACCTCGGTGTCGCGCACCTCCGGCCGCGCAATCAGAATTCGCCCGGACAGCGAAGGCGCCATGTGCACAAAGGGTACCTCTGGTTCGATCACGTGGCTTTCCCCGCGCCAATCCCGGACGATTCCTTCACCGCAGCATGATCGGCGGTTTCCGCCCGTTCCTTAGCGGCCCCGCCGACGAGGCGTCGACGGGGGTCGCAATCCCCCTCCGGGGAGGGCGCCGAGCGGCCCCGCCAACCGGTCGATCCCGGCCTGCCCGGATCAACAGCAGCGACCTGAGCGCCGTAGAATAGTGTCGATGCGAGTACTTCCGAAGGCCAATGAGCTCTGCTGGTGCGGGAGTGGCAAGAAGTTCAAGCGGTGCCATAAGGAAGCGGTGAAACCGGTGAAGCAAGGTTGGATCTCCCCCGTTCGCCCTGTGCCCGACACCATCGACAAGCCGTCGTGGGCCGACGGCGGCGAGGTCGTCCGTTGGGACGAACCGCGGGTGAAGTCCCCCGATGTGATCGCCCGGATGCGCCGCACCGGGCGCGAAGCGGCCGACACGTTGGCCATGCTCGGCAGGCTCTGTCGGCCCGGGGTGACCACCGAGGAGATCGACATCGCCTGCCACGAGGCGGCTATCGCCCGCAACGCCTACCCCAGCCCCCTCCAGTATCCGGGCGGGGGCGGTGCCGATCCGTTCCCCAAGTCGGTGTGCGCCTCGGTCAACGAGGTGATCTGCCACGGCATCCCCGACGACCGCCCCCTGCTCGACGGCGACATCATCAACCTCGACGTCACCCTGTTCAAGGACGGCGTCCACGGCGACACCAACGCCACCTTCTTCGTCGGCGATGTCGACGCCGGCTCCAGGCAGCTGGTCACCGTCACCCGCGACTCGCTGATGAAGGGCATCGAGGCGGCCCGGCCCGGCAACCAGATCAACGCCATCGGTCGGGCCATCGAGGAGTACGCCGAGGGTCTCGGCTACGGCGTCGTGCGCGACTTCGTCGGCCACGGCATCGGTGAGCAGTTCCACACCGACCTGCAGATCTGCCACTACTACCACCCGCGCCTGACCGACATCATCGAGCCCGGCATGACGTTCACCATCGAGCCCATGATCACGATGGGCTCGTGGCGGGCCCGGCTCTGGGACGACGGCTGGACGGCGGTGACCACCGATGGCAGCCGTACAGCCCAGTTCGAGCACACGATCCTGGTCACCGACGACGGGCCCGAGATCCTCACCACCCCGAGCGACACCACGACCCACCCGTTCTGGACGCTCTAGCCCGTCCCCGCCCGGTCGGGTGTCGGCCCGACGGCGTACTGCGCCAGGCGATCCGAGGTCGGCGTCCACAACCCCACCGGCCACGACACCTAGTCGGTGATTCCCCGGGCCTCGTCCCGTTCGACCATCCCGGCGATCTCATCGACCGAGAAACCGATCTCGGCCAGGATCTCCTCGGTGTGCTGACCGTGCTCGGCGGCGTGCTCGGCCGGTTCGAGCTGCTCACCCCCGAAGCGGGCCGGTGACGCCACCTGCACCATCGACCCCATCACCGGGTGCTCGGCGGTCTTGACGCTGCCGTTGGCCGCGTACTGAGGGTGGGCCAGCACCTCGTCGTAGTCGAGGCAGCGGGCCACCGGCACGTCGTTGGCCCGGAGCTCGTCGTAGAGCTGCTCGGTCTCGAAGTCGGCGTAGGCCCCTTCGAGGGCCTGGCGGAAGGCCTCGATGTTTGCGAAGAGCCTCTCCCGGGAGTTGAAACGTTCGTCGGCGAACAGATGGAGCTGACCCAGCGCCGTCAGCAACCCCACCAGCTGCCCCTCGCTGGAGGCCGACACGGTGAGGGCCCCGTCCTTGGTCTTGTTGAGGTCGTAGAGCATCTCACTCAGCGGGGCGCCGTGGTCGACGTCGTCATCGAGCAGCGTCCGATGCATGAACCCGTCGGGGAAGAGGAAGAAGAGGCCGGCGTCCATCATCGAGATGTCGATGTGCTGGCCCTCCCCCGTCCGTTCCCTGGCGAAGAGGGCGGCGGTCACCGCCTGACAGGCGGTGTAGGCCGTGATCTTGTCGCAGGTCAGGTTGCGCACCAGCTCCGGGCCGTCCTGGCCCTGGCCCTGCACGGCGGCGAACCCCGACTGGGCCTGGATCACCGGGTCGTAGGCCGGGGCCCCGCTTTCGGGGCCCTCGGTGCCGAAGCCGGACACGGCGGCGTAGATCAGCCGGGGGTTGATGGCCCGCAGCTGCGCGCTGCCGAGGCCGACCCCGTCCATCACCCCGGGCCGGAAGTTGCACAGCACCACGTCGGTGTCGGCGGCCAGCCGCTCGATGGCCTGGCGCCCGCTCTCGCTCTTGAGGTCGACCCGAAGCGAGCGCTTGCCCCGGTTGCAGTTGGCGAACAGGGCCGACACCCCGCCCTTCATGCTCCCCAGCAGGCGCATCGGGTCGCCCATCACGATCGGTTCGACCTTGATGACCTCCGCCCCCTGCTCGGCCAGCATCATGGCCGAGAACGACGCCGTCACCATGGTGGAGAACTCCAGTATCCGGATCCCCTCGAGTGGCTTCATGGTCCCCCCATGTTTCGATGAAGTGGGACGACGCTAGCTCAGGGCCCGGGCCCGGCAACAGTCCCGTCGGGGTGGTCCGGTCGAGCCGGTCCGGTCAGAGCGGTCCGGTCAGAGCGGTTCGGTTAGAACAACTCCCACAGGCCGATCATCCTGCTGGCCAGGACCAGCACGACCACCACCAGCACCGGGCGGATCAGGCGCTCCCCGCCCTCGACGGCGAGGTTGGCGCCGAGGTAGCCCCCGCTCGCCGTGCCCAGCGACAGCACGAAGGCCTGGAGCCAGCGGACCTGGTCGTTCAGGATGAACACCGGCACCGCGATCAGGGTGATCACCAGGATGACGAGCACCTTGACGGCGTTGGCCGTCACCAGATCGAAGCCGGCCCGCGACAACACCAGGAGCAGGAGAAGCCCGACCCCGGCCTGCACCGCGCCGCCGTAGAGACCGAGGCCGAAGAAGGCGAGGTACGTCAGCCACAGCGGCCACGGCTCCCGCTCGGTGTCGCCTCCACGCCCGGTCCGCAGCGAGAGCACGAGCAGGGGCAGCATCAGCACACCGAAGGCCCGCTCGAACAGCTGATCCGGGATTTGCGAGGTGACCAGCGAACCGATCAGGGCCCCGACGGCGGCCGGGGCCAGCACCGGGAGCGTCCGGGCCCGATCGCCGACCCCCTTGCGGCTGTAGCCCCAACTCGACGACACGGCCTGGGCCAGCACCGCCACCCGGTTGGTGCCGTTGGCCAGCAGCCCTTCCAGCCCGGCCAGCGACAGGAGCGGCACGGTCAACAACGAGCCCCCGCCGGCCATGGCGTTGATCACCCCGGCGAAGAGCCCTCCGAGGAAGATGAGGAGCGCTTCGGGGATCGACACGGGCGCCCACGCTAGCCGTCGACACAGCCGCCGGGCCCCGGCTGCCTATACTTGAGGGGCCGAACGTGCACCCGCCGGGTCGGTATCTAAGGAGCCCGATGCGCCGAGGTCTGGCCTCGCTGATAATGGTCCTGTCGCTCCTGGTCGCCTCCGGCAGCTGGGCCGGGTTCATCCTGACCCGCACCGTCCTCGACCCCGGGCGGTCGGAGGCGCTGGCCGACAACCTCCTCGATAACACCGTGGTGCGGGGCGTCATCGTCGACCTCCTGTCCGATGCGGTCGAGACCCAGATCCCGACCTCGGTCGTCGTGCCCCGCCAGACGATCGAGGCGGCGGCCGACGAGGCGCTCGACGATCCCCGGGTTGAGGCGGTGATCCGCGACGGGTTCGTGCGGGCCCACCAGAACGCCCTCAACGGGGTCGACGAGCCGGTGGTGCTCGACGCCAGCGCCCTGGGCGAGGTGGGTCGGGAGAAGGTGGTGGCGGTCCGACCCGAGCTCAACGCCGTCCTTCCCGCCGCCCCCCAGCTCGAGGTCGACCTGCCCACCGGCGGCCTGTCGGTGCTCGGCGACCTGCGGGCCCAGGTCCGCCGGTACACGATCTTCGGTTCCCTGCTCGCCCTGTTCGGGGTCACGCTGTCGTTCGTGCTGACCACGCGCCGACCGAAGGCGCTGCGACGGGTGGCGTACTGGGCCTTCGCCAACTCGTTCTTCTGGCTGGCCGTCGGCTACGGCCTGCCGTCGATCCTCGAACGGATCGCCCCACCGTCGAGCGTGTCGATCGCCACCGCCGTTGTCGACGTCTTCCTCGGGGCCATGATCAGACCGGCCGTCATCATGTTCGGCGTCGGGGTCGCCCTCCTCGTGGTGAGCATGGCCTGGCCCGCCCTGGCTCGGCGCCGCCCGGCCCGCCTCGTCGACCGTGAGGCGCCGGTCCCCGGAGCGCTCCACCAGCCGAGCCCGGTGCTCGAGGGGTACGACCGACAGGCGGGCGGCCCCTACCCCGATCCGGGCTACGTCGGCGCCGCCGGTGCCGACTATCGGCAGTACGAGGCACCGCCCGAGCCGCTGCACCGGCTTCCGGCCGCCGCCCAACGCACGCCGGACCGCACCGCGGTCTACGACCGGTTCGCCGTCCCCCATCAGGATCCGCCGACCAGCCCGTACCCGACACCCCACCTGCCACCGCAGCCGCCGGTGGTGCAGTCCAACCCGTATCTCGACCCCTCCGAGGCCCCCACCACCGTCGCCTACGGGGATCAGGCCACGACGCAGGCCGGTCAGGACCCGTCGGCCCAACAGCCCGGCGCCCCTCAGCCCTCCGGATACGATCCCGGCGGCTTCGACCCCTACCGGACGGCCCAGGCGCCGAGCCGCCCCCTCGAAGCCGACGATCCGGAGATGTGGTCCGAGGCCGACCACGACGCACCCACGCGACAGTGGTCACGGGCCGACGACTTCGGCGATCCGCCACCGCCCGGCCGCCGATAGGGAGCGGCGCCCCGCCCGGATCAGGCGTCGAGCTGGGTTCCCAGCCAGGCCTCGACCTCGCCCAGCACCTCGGGATGGCTCGGCTCGTTCATGCACTCGTGGCGCAGGCCGTCCCACAGGCGGTAGGTGACGTTGTCGAGGTCGGCCAGCGGTTGACTGGCGCCCTGGGGCACGATGGCGTCGTCGGTCCCGTGGAAGACGAAGGTCGGCATGGTGATGTTGGTCAGGTTGGTGCCGGTGGCGTCCATGGCGGCGAAGATCTCGTTGCCCATGCGGGCGGTGGCGCCCCCGACCCGGAGCGGGTCGTCGACGTAGGCCCGCTGGATCTCGGCGTCGTCGGCCAGGGCCGCCGGATCGAGGTCGGACTTGATGAACACCTTGGGGGCGATCCGGGACAGGATCGGGGCCATCACCGACTGCCAGGTGGGCACGTTCGCCTTGATGGCGGGCGAGCTGAGGATCAGCAGGTCGGGGGGTGGGCGCCCGTCAACCACGTAGTTGGCCGAGATCAGACCGCCGAGCGAGTGACCGAAGAGCACGACGGGCACACCGAGCTTGCGCCGCTCGGCGAGCTGGTCCTCGACGTCGTCGAGGAATTGGGCGAAGCGGTCGACGTAGCCCCGGCGGCCACCGGTCTGGCCGTGACCCCGGTTGTCGACGGCGACGACGTCGTGGCCCCGGTCGGCGAGGAAGCGCCCCACGTGGTCGTAGCGGCCGGAGTGTTCGCCGATCCCGTGCACGAGGAGGACGGCCGAACGGGTCGCGGTCTCGCCCCCCATCGGTCGCCATCGTCGTTGCAACTGGGTCAGCCCGTCCCGTGTCGACCCGAACTGCTCTTCGACGATCACATCCACCACGGAAGAAGACTACTCCGTACCCTCGGGCGGGGCAGACTGGAGACCCATGGGTCAGCTCTCCGCCTATCCCTATGTCGCCGCCGGCGGTGTGTTCGGCGCGCTCGCCCGCTGGGCGGTGGTCGCCAACATCGACGACGACGTCGTCTCCCTGGCCACCTTCGGGATCAACGTGGTCGGGTCGTTCCTCCTCGGACTCTTCGTCGGGCTCCGACTCACCCGCGCCACCACCCAGAAGCTGACCCACAACCAGTTCCTGCTGCTCGGCACGGGCTTCTGCGGCGCCCTGACCAGCTTCTCCGCCTTCGCCGTGCAGATGGCCGAGCTGCTGGAGGGCGGCGCCGCCCTGGAGGCGGTCGGCACCTCGGTCGGTACCGCCGTGCTCACCGTCGTCACCGCCGGCATCGGCTACCGGATCGGTAGTCGACCGTGAGCGCGGCGCTGCTGACCGCCGGGATGATCGTGGCCGCCGCCGTCGGCGCCTCGATCCGCTACACGCTGAGCCGGTGGTTCAACGGCGTGTTCCCCTACGGCACCCTCGCCGCCAACCTGGCGGCGTCCTTTCTCGCCGGGTACCTGATCCGACTGGAGGGCTCGCTGTCGGTGGTGGCCACGGTCGGAGCCCTGGGGGCGATGTCGACGTGGTCGACGGTGGCCAACGAGGCGGCCGAGATGGCCCGCGATCGCCAAGGCCTGCAGGCCCTGCTCTACGTGTGGGCCACCACGTCGAGCGGCGTGGTGGCGGCGTGGATCGGCATCCAGGTCGCCCTCACCCAGAGCTGACGACCTTCCGCCGCGAGGCCCTATCAGCCCGCGGCCCGCACCTCTTCGCAGTCGACGGTCACCGAGGCCAGCACGGTGTCGAGGTCCTCGGGGTCGAGGGCCGTGATCTCGCCCACCTCCAGCTCGGGGTCGTCGAGGCACTGCTGCTCGGCCAGCTCCCGCATCTCCTCGGTCGGCTCCTCCAGGGAGTGGACGCTGTCGAGATCGCCGTCGACCCTGATCCCGTTGGTCCCGCCGTCCGTCACCCCGTCGTCGTCACTGGAGCAGGCCGACAGCACGAAGAGGGCCGCGAGGGCCACAGCGAGGAGGGGGAGGCGCATGCCCGCGACGGTACCGGCTCCGGCCCCTGGGCGAGGCACCGACCACGGACCATCACCTACCGATGGTGGGAGCTGCTAGGTCACTTCGCGCAGTGCCGGGAGCACGTCGCGAGCCACCAGCCGCAAGGCGGCGTCGGGATCGACGGCGGCGATCTGGATCGACACGTAGTCGGCTCCGACCTTCGACACCAGGGGCCGGTAGGCCTCGATCAGCTCCTCGGCGGATCGGGCGACGGTGTAGCTGGCCAGCACCTCCCGCCAGTCCAGGGCGTCGGCCCGCTGACGCAGCACCATCGGATCGACTGCCTCGAGTCGGCCGGGAGCCCGCAGGCCTCGCATCGGGGCCAGGGCCTCCCGAGCCTCGTCGTCGGTCTCGGCCAGCACCACCCAGCGGGTGGCCATGATCGTGGGATCGGTCCGACCGGTGGCGGCGTACGCCTCCCGGAAGGGCTCGATGACCCGGGTCAGCGAATCGGCCGGGTCCTTGACCGAGGTGACCAGGCCACCGGCGTTGGCCCCGGCGAACGCCGCCGACTTGGGGCCGCCGGCCGCCATCAGGATCGGGACCGATCCGACGGGCGGGCTGTAGAGCTTGGCCTTGTCGCAGGTGTAGTGGACGCCCTGGAAGTCGACCTTCTCACCGTCGAGCAGGCGGGTCATGATCTCGAGGGCCTCACCCATCCGCTCGATCCGCTCGGTGTAGCCGGGGAACGGGTAGCCCATGGGGCCGGAGTTGATGTTCTCCCCGGTGCCGACGCCGAGGAGGAAGCGACCGTTCGACAGTCGATCGACGGTTGCGGAGGCCTGGGCCACCATCGCCGGGTGGTAGTGGAACAGGGGCGTGGTGACCGAGGTGGCGAACTCCACCCGCGACGTGCGGGCGGCGGCCGCTCCCAGCCAGGTCCACGCGAAACCCGAGGCGGATCCCTCGTCCACCCAGGGGTGGAAGTGATCGGAGGTGAACACGGCGTCGAAACCGAGTTCCTCGGCCAGCACGGCCTGCTCGACGAGCACCTCCGGTTGGGTCGATTCGTGACTGGCCAACCAGCCGAACTTCATGTGATGACACTCCTGGTCATGGGCCCGACACGAACGTCGAGCGTGATAGGCATACCTAACAAGCCGATGATCTAAACATCGGATTCCGGCGTGGATATTCCCGACCCCGCCGCCGGATCGGGGAACGGGCCGACGACCGCCGGAGGCCTTTGCCGGTGGGGGGGTCAGCGGGAGGCCGCCTCCTGGGGGTTGAGCAGCTCGGGGTGCTCGCACAGGCGGGCGGCCACAGCGGCCAGGGCGTCGGCCACCGGGTCCAGTCCGTCGGCGGGGATGTGATCGAAGATCAACCGCTGCACGTCCTCGACGTGGGCCGGGGCCACGGCTTCGAGCACGGCCATCCCGGCGTCGGTCAGGGTCGCGTCCTTGGCCCGACCGTCGACGGCGCACGGGGCGACGAGCACCTCGCCCCGATCGACCAGGGGTCGCAGGCGATGGGTGAGGCGACTGGGCGACAGGTTGGCCCGACCGGCGAGCTCGCTCAGCCGCATGGTGCGGTCGGGCGCCTCGGAGAGCGTGACCAGGATCTGGTAGTGCACGGCGAGCAGGCCGTGGGCCTTGAAGGTGCGCTCCATCTCCGGCATGGCGCGGTGGAAGACCGTGAGCAGGGCTCGCCACACCTGGTCCTGTTCATCGGTTAGCCACCGGGTTTCCGACATGACCTCCAGCATAGTCCTTGACGCGTCAAACAACTAGCAGTATATTGAGGCTTCAAATAACTACTTGACGTTTCAAATAAATGAAGATGTCGGCCAGGGGACGCCGGTTCCTGCCGGACCGGCACCCGACCCACAGCGTCGGATCGACGAGAAACGTCGGTGCCCAAGGAGCACACCATGACCAGCCAGATCTCCCCCCAGCAGCAGACGAACACCGACGACCGAGCCGTCGCACGGATCGTCGACGCCGTCTCCACCCTCGAAGGCGGCGGCATCACCGTCAATCGGCCGCTGCCCAGCGCCGACCTCGACCTCCTCGACCCCTTCCTGCTCCTCGACGAGATGGCCCCCGTCGTCCACCCTCCGGGCGACGCCGGCCCCGGTGTGCCCCCGCACCCCCACCGCGGCTTCGAGACCGTGACCTACGTGATCGCCGGTGAGGTCGAGCACCGGGACTCGGCCGGCAACCACGGCATCATCGGCCCCGGCGATGTGCAGTGGATGACGGCGGGCGACGGCATCGTCCACTCCGAGATGCCGAGCGAACGGATCCGGACCGAGGGCGGCCTGGGTCACGGCCTCCAACTCTGGGTAAACCTGCCGGCCCACCTGCGGCGCACCACGCCCAACTACCAGGCCCTCACCGCCGACGACCTGACCGTGGCCGATGGCGACGGCTGGTCGGCCACCGTCATCGCCGGATCGCTCTTCGGCGTGGTCGGGCCGGCGGCCACCCACACCCCGGTCGGACTGGCCCGCCTCACCGTCGAGCCCGGGTCCTCCGTCCGGCTGCCGATCACCGCCGGGCACATGGCGGCGGTCTACGTCTTCGGCGGCCGAGCCGACGTCGGCGCCGACGGGGAGCGGCTCGGTTCGCAGCAGCTCGCCGTGTTCGACCGCACCGGGGGCGATCTGGTGCTGTCGACCCCCGACGATCTCGACGAGCCCTTCGACGGTCTGATCCTCAGCGGTGAACCCATCGGCCAACCGATCGCCCGCTACGGACCCTTCGTCATGAACACCAAGGCTGAGATCATGGAGGCCATCGACGACTTCAACGCCGGACGCATGGGCTCGATCCCCGCAGCCGGCCAAGCCTGATTCGGTACGCCGCCGACCGCGTCGACCCGATTCACCGATACCCCGAACCCGCACGCCACGCTCACCCCCCGAAAGGAACCCTCCCCCATGCACGTGCTCACCTTCGCCGCCACCAGCAGCCGCCGGTCGATAAACCGTCGCCTCGTCGACCACGCCGCCGACGTCCTGCGCCAACTCCACCCCGCCGTCGAGATCAGCACCCTCGACCTCAACGACTTCGAGATGCCGATCTACAGCATCGATCGCGAGCAGGAGGACGGGATCCCGCAGGCGGCCCAGGACTTCTACGACCGCATCACGGCCGCCGACGCCCTCATCATCTCCTTTGCCGAGCACAACGGCTCGTACACCGCAGCGTTCAAGAACGTGTACGACTGGGCCTCTCGGGTCGACGCCAAGGTCTATCAGGACACCCCCACCGTCATGCTCGCCACCGCCCCCGGGCCCCGGGGCGGCGCCGGCGTGCTGGGCTCGGCCACGATGACGGCCCCCTTCTTCGGCTGCGATCTCCGGGGGCAGCTGTCGATCCCCCGCTTCAACGACGCCTTCGACACCGAGCGGGGCGTGCTGACAAATCCGGAGACGGCGGACGAGCTCCGGACTATTTTGAGCAGCCTGCTCACCCCCGCAAGCGAGGCCGCCTGACGTGACCGACTCCCCCACTCCAGCTCCCAGCGTCGGCGCCGTGCATCGCAGCGGCGACCACACCTTCTCCAAGCAGACGGTGACCGAGATCGAGCTGGTGGCCGGACTGGGGGTGTCGGGTGACGCCCACCGGGGGGCGAGGGTGAAGCACCGGTCGCGGGTCAAGGCCGACCCGACGCAGCCCAACCTGCGCCAGGTGCACCTGATCCACCGTGAGCTGTTCGACCAGGTGGCGGCCAAGGGGTTCACCGTCGCCCCCGGCGAGCTGGGTGAGAACGTGACCACCGAGGGCGTCGACCTGCTCGCCCTCCCGGTGGGCGCCGTGCTACGCCTGGGCCCCGAGGCCCTGGTGGCCGTCACCGGCCTCCGCAACCCGTGCCGCCAGATCGACGGCCTCCAGCAGGGCCTGCTCGGCGCCGTCCGTCCCCGACACGAGGACGGCACCGTCGACCGCCTGGCCGGGATCATGGGCGTGGTGGTGGCGGGCGGCACCGTCCGCCCCGGCGACGCCATCGAGGTGGCTCTGCCCCCCGGCCCCCACCGGCCGCTCGAGCGTGTCTGACCCGTACCCGTGCGGTGGCGTCGGGCCCGGGCCGCTTAGCGACTAGATTGTGGCTGGTGGTTCCCTGGCGATCAGCCGGAGACATACTCCGGTGGTGGCGTGCCGATGTGCTGGCACTGACCCAGCAGCAGGCCGCCGACCGCCTGAACGTCCAGCCGAGCTCCCTGTCGAACTGGGAGCGTGAGGCGAGGGCGATCTCGATCGACCTCGCCTCGATCGACGATGCGCTGAAGGGTGAGGGCGTTCTGGAGAGCCTGTTGTGGGCGGCCCGTACCCCGGAGGGCCTCGAACCCGGTCACGTGTGGACCAAGGTCTTCCCCGGGGAGTCCTGCCCGGTGTGGGCCTGGATCCGGGGTACCACCCCGACGATCTTCCTCGAAGCCGAGTGGGGGGTGGCCCGCATCGACACCATGCTCGAGCCGGGCCCCAACGGCTTCTTCATCACCGTTGGCGCCTCGGTGCCCGACTCCCCGGTGGTCGTCCACCTGTCGGAGCCGGGCTGGGCCGACTTCGGCCGGGGCGAGCTACCCGACGAGATCCCGGGCGCCCAGATCCTCCCCGCCGTCTCGATCTTCTCCGCCAGCAGTGCCGACGGCCGCTTCATGGAGTATTTCCGCTCCCATATGCAGGCCGAGCTGGCCGACGGCGACGACGGCGTCCTCGAATCGGTCAAGCGGTTCGCCACCGACCGCAGCCGTCGCCAGCCCGTGGTCGAACCGCAGAAGAGCTGGCCGGTGAGCGAGCACGGCCTCGATCCCGTCGACCGGCAACGGTTCGCCACCCTCCGCCAGGCCCGTGATCTGTCGCGCACCGAGCTGGCCAAGCGGGTCAGCGCCGCCACCGGCTCGCCGGTGAGTCGCGACACGGTGCGCCGCTTCGAGATCGACCTCGGCCAGCCCCACGATCCGCTCCTCCCCGTCGCCCTCGATCACGTGCTGGGGGCAGACGGCCGCCTGGCCGCCCTCGAACTGAAGGCGGGGCGGGGTCCGGCATCGATCGGGATGCCGCCGTTCTGGCGGGGGCCGATCTGGCTCGCCTTCGAGGCCCCCGACGACACGACGGCCGTGCTCCACCGCAACCGCTGGAAGCGAGAGCTGCCGCTGTCGGGCTCGATGCTGGTCAGCACCCACTGGTTCGAGCCGGACGTGCCCCTTCGCATCGATGTGCCCGACGGCGTGTCGTGGCAGGTCGGGGTGGGGCAGCGGCCGGCGGCGGAGCCGATCGATCAGAACTGGGAACCGATCTCGGTGGAGGAGGCGCAGGACGCCGCCAGCAAGACCCAGGCCGCCATCTCCACTGCGGCCGAGCGGGAGCAGGGTTCCGAGGGCTGACTCGCCCGAGCGCTCGACGATCCTGCGCAGAGGTCTCGACCAACCGGGTCTGTCGGGCTTGACTCACCCTCAATACCTGCGGTCGCGTAATGCAGGATGTGAGGTTGGAGCGGTTCGCCCACCAATGGGTCACCGTTGCAGAGGCGACTGGACCCGCCGCACGGGGGCGAACCGCTCCAACCTTCAACATCTGACCCTATCGGTGCGAGGTCATTTCGTCGAGAGGTTGGACGTATTCGGCTGCGATCAGCCGAGGCGCAGGCCGAGGACCTCGAACTCGATCCGACGATTCTGGGCTCGGCCGGACGAGGTGGCGTTGTCGGCCACCGGCTCGGTGTCGCCCCGACCGAAGGCCTCGACCCGGAACTGCTCGATCCCCTGCTCCAGGAGAAAGTCACGGGCCGCTTCGGCCCGGGCCTGCGACAGCGCCAGGTTGCGCAGCTCGTCACCGTCGTTGTCGGTGTGGCCCTCGACCAGGAGGGTGACGTCGGGGTACAGGTTGAGGAAGTCGACGACCTGCTGGAACACCGGCGCCACCGACCCCTCGATGGTCTCGGCCCCGGGCGCGAAGAACACGGCGTCGGTGAAGCGGATGGTCACCGAGTCGGGAATCCCCACCGTCGGGTCGATCTCGAGGTCCCGGGCGACGGCGCCTTCGCCGAAGAGGTCCTCCAGGGCGATGATCGACACGAAGGCCGCCTCCTCGCTGGGCACCTGGCCGATCAGGGTCACCTGGCCCTCGTCGTAGAGACCGACGAGCTGGCCGGGCATCGCCGGCATGGTGGTGGAACCCTCGGTGGTGGAGGTGGTGGCCTCCTGGGTGGTGTCGGTCGCCGCCGTCGAGGCGGTGGTGGGTGCGGCGGCCTCGTCGTCGCCGTCGGTGCCATCACCTTCGTCGGCGGCGGCGGTCCCCTCGGCGGCGTCGCCGTCGGTCGCCTCGACCGAACTCGAACTGCGCGACACCTGGATGAAGACACCGAGCCCGAGCAACGCCACAAACAGAAAGAAGGCGACGAACACGATCAGATCAGGCGCTCCGGAACGGCGACCGGCCAAAGGGTCCTCCCCCCAGTCTTCTGCGTCGAGATTCCCGGCACTCATGTCCGTTCAACCACCCGTGGTTACCCTGAAGCGACGTGGAACGATGCACCATGCGCTCGTTGACCCGTTGACTCCACCCCGCCGGAGACCATTGGTAGCACCAGCTAGGCCTGGAAACCACCCTCTCCGCTCCCAGTGGGTACCTTCGCCGGTACTCGACGGGGAGCGCGGATCACGACGGCCCCGATCGGTACCCGGGGCCGGTCAACCCCGCTTGAGTCGCACGCCCCGACCGCGCAGCACCTCGAGGTAATCGTCGTAGATCTGGAGGGGCCGGAGCCGCCCCTTGAGCCGCTTGACGAGGGCGTCGATGGCGTCCGGGCTGACGCCGTCCGCGGCGGCGTCGGCCCACACGTGGGCCACGATCTCCTCCCGGGTCACGATGGCCTCGTCCCGGATGTCGAGCAGTTCGAGCAGCCGCTGTTGCCGGTCGGACAGCGGGGGTTCGAGCAGCTGGGCGTCGACCCAGACGGCGTGGGTCGACGGATCGATCCACACCCCGGTCAGGCGCCCGATGCTGACGCCCACCGGCGTGGCCATCGGATCGATGAACCGGAGGGCCTCGGCCCCCGCCACCACGATCTCGTCCCCGTCCCGCAGCGGTCGACCGGTCTCATCCAGCCGCTCACCGTTGACAAAGGTGCCGTTGCGGCTGCCGAGGTCACGGATCAGATAGCCGTAGCGGGTCCGCTCGACCTCGGCGTGGGCCCGCGACACCGCCGACAGGGGCAGGCTGATGCCCGCCGCATCGTCCCGTCCGATCACGGTGGTCGCTTCATCGAGTTCGAAGAGGTGGCCGTCCGCCACCCGTCTGAGCTTGGCCGAGACGGTCATCAGCCCTTCACGATGCCAGGTCCGGGCACGTTCCGGCCGGACCGAACACCACCTCGTCCACCAGGAGGGCCCCGTCCGACCCGTCCTTGAAGAACGTCGGCACGGCGTAGACCGCCCCCTCCGGCGCCGCCGACCGGAGTTCGACCCGGGTCGCCAGGCCACCGTCGGCCGGGGGCACGGCCTGGTTGTCGTCCGGCAGGTTGTCGCGAACGGCGGTGAGGAGCACGAAGTCGGCGTCGAGGTAGTCGACATACACGGCGGTGAAGAACGGCTCGCCCTCGGTGCCCAGCCAGGCCGACAGGACGAACTCCGAGTGGGAGCCCATCGTCACGATCTCGGCGAAGAAGCCGTAGCTGTCGTCGCCGCCCACCCGGAGCGCATTCGACCCGCCGGCCCCGATGCCGGCCACGGCGGCCACCGTGTTGTCGTCGTCGCCGCCGTAGAAGTCGTTGGGGAGCGGCGCCACCTCGAACCCCGGCGCCTGCAGCATGTTGCACGAGTAGCCGGCGGCCCGACCGGCGGGCCAGACGGCGGCCGCCGGGGTCAGCTGATCGAGAGGCGTCGGCGCCGCGTCGTCTTCGGCGTCGCCGCCAGCGTCCTCACCGGGCGAGTCGCCGTCGTCGACCCCACCGGCCTCGTCGGTCTGGTCGGCGGCCTCGCCGGTGGCACCGTCGGCCTCGGTCGCCGCCGTCTCGTCGCCGCCGTCGCCCCCGCCCCCGCTCCCGAGCAGCACGATCCCGACGACGGCGAACAGGGTGGCGGCGGCCAACGCCGCGCCGAGGACGGCGAACCGGGTCCGGCCGGAGGCCGCCTCCGGGTCGGGCTCGGCGTCGCCGTCGAGGGCGGCCACATCGACGCCGCCATCGAGGAACCCGGGCTCCACCGGTGGGCCGGCGCCGACCGCCAGCGGTGGCGGGGCGCCGAGGGCGACGGCGTCGGCCAGATCGTCGGCGGCGAAGGCGTCGGCGAACTGCATCGCCGTTGCCGGGCGGGCCTCGGGGTCCTTGGCCAGGGCCCACAGGAGGGTGGCGTCGACGGCGGCCGGGAGATCGGGACGGTGTTCGGTCGGGGCCACCGGCTCGGTGGAGGCGTGGTGGGCCAACATGGCGATCGGGGTGGCCACCTCGGGAAACGGCGAGGACCCGGTCACCGCCTCGTAGGCCACCAGGCCGACGGCGTAGCGGTCGGCGGCGGGCCCGGCGGTTCGCCCCTCGGCCACCTCGGGGGCGGCGTAGCGGGGCGTGGTCGCCACCTCGATGCCGGGGGTGGCGTCGACGGCGGCGCCGTCACCCCCGGTCGAGGCGCCGAGGTCGATCACCCGGAGCCGATCGTCGTCGTCGACCAGCATGTTGTTCGGCGAGAGGTCGCCGTGCACCAGCCCGCCCCGATGCAGCTCGTCGACCGCGTCGGCCAGCTGATCGATCAGCCACCGGGCCCGATCCAGGGGCAGAGGCGCCTCGTCGGCCAACAGGTGGGCCAGCGTCCGTCCCTCGACCCAGGGCAGCGCCAACCACACCCAGCCGTCGGGGCTCTGACCGCTGTCGAGCAACTCGATGATCGAGGCGTGCTCGAAGCGGCGGAGGCGCTCCACCTCCCGCCAACCGTCGTCGGGACGCTCGTGCACCTTGAGGGCCACCGGGGCGCCGGTCGACGATCGACCGAAGAACACATGACCCGATCGCCCCCGGGCCACGCGGTCCTCGATGCGATAGCAGTCGATATCGCCGCACAGCTCCGGCACGCCGATCAGTATTCCAGAGCGTCGGCTGCGCCAGGCAGTTGTCGGGAAAGCGTCGGTTCGGCGCCCGGTCCGGCGAGGCGACCGGGTCAACGCTTACCCCGACCCGGCGGAGCGCCCCGGTCAACGCTCCCCTGGTCCGGCGAGGCGCAACCGGGGGTCAGCCGCCGAGGGCGGGCAGCGGGATCCAGGGGTCGTGGTCACCGGGCACGAGCGGGAAGCGTTGCTCGGTCCACTCGGCCTTGGCCGCCTCGATCCGCTCGGGGTCGGAATGGACGAAGTTCCACCAGATGCGGCGGGGGCCGACCGGCTCCCCGCCCAGGATCATGGCCACGCCGTCACCGCCGACGAGCGAGCGGTAGCCGGGTTGGAGCACCGCCAGGTGGCCCTCCGGCAGGGGGTAGCCGTTGAGCGACACCGAACCGCCGATGGCGAGCACGGCCCGTTCGGGGTGGTCGACCTCGATCGGCACGTCGTCACCGTCGAGGCGCAGCTCGGCCAGGATCAACGGCGACGACCCGGCGACCGGCGAGGCCACGCCCCATCCGGTGCCCACCGCCACCCGCACCGTCGAGGCCCCGACGGCCAGCGTCGGGATGGCTTCGGCCGGGGCGTGCTGGAACGACGGTGCGACGTCCTCGTCGCCGTCGGGGAGGGCGACCCAGGTCTGGAACCCGTGCACGTCCCGATCGGTCGGCACGTCGTCGGGGTGGGAGCGCTCGGTGTGGGCCACGCCCGAGCCTGCGGTCATCCAGTTGACGGCGCCGGGCTCGACGGCGGCCACGGCCCCGGTCGAGTCGCGGTGCACCATGCGACCGGCGAGGAGGTAGGTGACGGTGGACAGACCGATGTGGGGGTGGGCGTCCACGCTGGAGGCCGAACCGGCCGCCAGCTCCTCGGGGCCGAACAGGTCGGCGAAGATGAAGGGGCCGACCATCCGTCGGGTCCGGAACGGGAGCAGCCGGTTCACCGATCCGGCGCCGACGCGTCGGACCCTCGGCTCGATCTGCAACTCCACACCGGCGGCCATGGCGCCACTCAATCATGTGACCCCGGGCCATGACGAGCCGGGCGCTCGGCCCCGGCCGCCACCACACCGTTCGAACCCCGGAACCCGGCCGGTCGACCCCGCCACCCCGGCCTGTCGACGACGGCGAGCGGGTCAGCCTGCAGCGGGTTGGGGCGTCGACAGCCCGTGCAGCATGGTGGCGACCACCCGGTCGTAGTGGGCCGCTCGGTCTGCGACGAAGCCGACCTCGGTCAGCTCGAACCGCAGCACGCCGTGGGCGGCGGCCCAGATCATCTGGGCCATGATCAGCGGATCGTCCGGGTTGAGGCGACCGGCGTCGACAGCGCTCGTCACGGCGTCGACCAACACGGTGAGCGACTCGAAGGCGGTGCCGAGCGTGGCATCGGAGATGCGGAAGCCGGGAACGTCGGCGTCGAACATCACCCCGTAGCGGCGGGGGTTGCCAATGGCGAACCGTCGGTACCGGGCCAGGCCCTCGACGATGTTGTCGATCGGATCCTCGATCGAGGCCAACGGGATGCCGCCCTCGGAGCGGAGCGCCTCGGTGAGCTCGACGAAGCCGGCGTTGGCCACGGCGTCGAGGAGGTCGTGCTTGGACCCGAAGCGGTTGTAGATGCTCTGCAGCGAGACGTTCGCCGCCTTGGCCACCGCCCGCTGGGTGAGGGCCCCGGCCCCGACCTCGGTCAGCAACTCGACGGCGGCGTCGAGGATCCGCGTCTCGAGCTCGCCCGACGGGGTTCTGGCCATGGGATCGACCCTAGTCGACCCTTGACAATAATGGAACGTTGATCCATATTGCTGTGGAACACTGATCCACACCAGATCACTCCCCTTCCCCCCACAGAAAGTCCCGGACATGACCACGCTCTCCCTGATCTTCCACACCGGCATGGGCCACACCGGCCGCGGCGCCGAGGCCATCGCCGCCGGCGCCGACGAGGTCGACGGCGTCACCGTCCAGTCCTTCCCCATCACCGCAGCCCAGATCGACCCCGAGCAGGGCTGGATGGACACCGAGGTACTCGACGCCCTCTCCGCCTCCGACGGCATCGTCTTCGGCGCCGCCACCTACATGGGCATGGTGTCGTGGCAGTTCAAGGCCTTCGCCTACGCCACCGGCCAGTTCTGGATGAGCAACGGCTGGCAGGACAAGGTCGCCGGGGGCTTCACGGCGTCCAGCTTCCCCTCGGGCGACAAGAACTCCACCATCGACTACCTCTCCACCCTGGCCGCCCAACTCCGGATGGTGTGGGTCGGCCCGGCCGCCCCATCGTCGAACCTCACCGGCGATGGCCGGGGGCTCGACCCGAACGGCTTCTACAAGGGCGTCGGCGTGGTCGGCGGCCGGCCCGACTCGGGGCTCCCGACCGACGGCGACCTGCTGACGGCCCGCCTCTACGGGACAAGGCTGGCCGAGGCCACCCGGCGATGGACCGCCGGCGCCCCGGCGTGACGGCGGTGACCACGATGAGCGCCACGATCTGGCCCCCACACACCTTCGACTGGTTCGCCGAGCTGGCGGCCAACAATCACAAGGCGTGGTACGACGCCAACAAGGCGGCCTACGCCGAGATCGAGGCGGCCTCGACCGAGGTGTTGAACACCCTGGCCGAGGGCGATGGCCCGGCCGCCGGGGCCGACGTCAAGGTGTTCCGGCTCCGTCGGGACGCCCGCTTCGCCAAGGGTCAACCGCCCTACAAGACCGAGCAGCGGGCCGGCCTCATGCGGCCCGACGGTGTGGTGTGGTGGTTCGACCTCGACGCCGCCGGCGTCACCCTGGCCGTCGGCCAGCCCCAGTGGGACAAGCCCCAGCTGGCGGCGGCGAGGGCGGCCCTGGCCGACCCGGCGACGGCCGCCGCCCTGCTCGACGCCCTCGGCACCGTGACCGACGCCGGGCTCGCGTTGGACGAGCCCGAGCTCAAACGGCCGCTGAAGGATCTGCCCGACGACCACCCCGATCCTGACCTGACCCTCCACAAGCACCTCACGGTCAGCCGACGCCTCGATCGGCCCGGCTGGCTGCTCCGACCAGGGGCGGCCGATCGGCTGTCGGCGGCGTGGGCGGCGGCCGAGCCGCTCGCCCACTGGTTGGCCGACCACGTCGGACCGCCGACCGAGCCCGGCGCCCGCTGAGCCCACGCCCTGCGCTGTCGCGCCGTGCGGCCGGAGGCGGTTCAGCGCACCGGTCGGTCGACCGGCGACACGCCGGACAGTGCCTGCTCGCTGGGCGTGGGCGACGAGACGCTCAGCGATCGCGCCGCCCAGACAACTCGGCGGGCCGAGCGACGCCACCTCGGACCGGGCCGGGGCACCGCGGCCCGGGCGGGCCTCGGCCGGGTGGTGTCGGACCGGGCCGGGATGAGCAGGGCGATGCGGAGAAGAGGGCTGCTGGTTGGGGTCATATCTCCATTCTGAGCGGGCCGAGTACGTGACTCAAGCGACACGTTGCCACGTAATTCGTGTCATCCTGTCACGCTCGACTAGCCTGGTGTCATGCAGATCGACGTCGAAGCCCTTCGTACGCTCACGACCGTCCTCGACCAGGGATCGATCACCAGGGCGGCTCGTGTCCTCCACGTCAGCCGGTCGGCGGCGAGCTGGCGGATCAAGCGCCTCGAGGAGCACGTGGGCCAGGAGCTCCTGGTCCGCGACGGCCACGATCTGCGGCCGACTCGAGCGGCACGGCTCGTGCTCGACGACGCCCGATCACTGGTCGAGACCCACGATCGCATCGCCCGCAGCCTCGATGGCGCCGACCTGACCGGCACCGTCACCGTTGGTGGCGACACCGACACCGATATCCCCACGCTCACCCGGATCCTGGGCTCGTTCCGCCGGGTTCATCCCGGGGTCGACGTCGACCTGATCGTCGACCAGGCCCCCCGGGTTCGGCGGGCGGTCGCCGAGGGCCGCATCGACATCGGGCTGTTCGAGGGCACCGACGAGCACGTGCTCCCGACCGACGAGGTCCTGTCGACCGACGACCTGGTCTGGGTCACCGGCAGCTGCTGCGCCCATGACGAGGGCGTCGTGCCCCTCGTCACGTTCGGCTCCGACTGCTTCTACCGCGACATCGGCGAACCGCTGATCGGGGCGGCCGGGATCGAGTTCCGGGTTGCGCTGTCGGTGCCGAGTTCGGCCGGTGTGATCGCCGCCGTTGCCGACGGGCTCGGCGTCGCCCTCCTCCGACGCAGCCGGCTTACCGACCGCCTCGTGCCCTGGGAGCCCGGCGCTCGGCTGCCGTCCCTCCCCCGGGTGCACTACTTCGCCCGTGCGGCCCGCGGCGAGTCCGAGATCGTCGCTCGGCTGGTCGACGTCATCAGCGACGAGATGGGCGAGCACGTCGGTACCGCCACCGCCGCCTGAGGGTCTCGGGCGGTGACCGGGCGCCCGCACCCGAGCGGTCAGTCGCCCGACACCACCTCGCCGACGCCGTCGGGCGCCTGCCGGGCGATACGCCAACCGGCCGACCGTTGCCGCTCCGCCCAGAAGCCGGCGTAGGTGCCGCCGGCGGCGAGCAGTTCGTCATGGGTGCCAAACTGCTCGATCGAGCCGTCGACGACGACCGCGATCTGGTCGGCGTCGACGATGGTGGAGAGCCGGTGGGCGATCACGAGGATCGTGCTTCGCCCGGCGAGGGCCTCGATGGCGTTCGTCAGTGCCGCCTCGTTGATCGTGTCGATGGCGGCGGTCGCCTCATCGAGCAGCAGGATCGGGGCGTCTTTCAACAGGGCCCGGGCGATCCCGACCCGGGCCCGCTCCCCCGACGAGAGCATCGAGCCGCCTTCACCGACCCGCGTGTCCCAGCCGTGCGGGAGCCGGTCGATCACGTCGGTGAGCCGAGCCATGCGGGCCGCCTCCTCCAGCTGCGCCTGCGAGGCGTCGGGGCGGGCCAGTGCGACGTTGTCGGCGATGGTGGCGTCGAAGAGATAGACGTCCTGCAGCACCATCGAGAGGTGGGCCATCAATTCCTCGGGGGCGATGCTGCGAATGTCGGCCCCGCCGACGGTGATCGTCCCCCCATCGGCGTCGTAGAAGCGCGCCGCCAGCCGGGTGAGGGTGGTCTTGCCCGAACCGGAGGGCCCGACGATGGCCGTGACCGACCCTGCCGGCACTTCCAGCGACAGGTTGCGGATCACCGGCTCCTCCCCGTAGGCGAAGTCGACGTTCTCGTAGCGGAGGGCCACCGGGTGGCTCGAGGCGGGGTGCCGGCGCGGCTCCACGACGGGTAGCGGCTTCACGTCGAGCACGTCGCCGATCTCGGCCGCAGCCAGATCGCCAAGCCCCACGCCGCTGGCGTAGCCGGCGAGGATCATGAGCGGTTCGACCGACCGCACCGTCAGGATGCCGAGAGCGATGACGTCGGCGGCGGCCAGACCGTCCTGGGCGCGGGCGGCCAACAGGAGGATCGCGGCGGCGAAGGCCAGACCGACCACGCCGAAGAACGCGCTCTGCGGTCGCTGCTCACGGTCGAGCCGTTCGACGGACTCACGACTGTCGTTCTCCAGCACCTCCATCAGCGGGTCCCAGCCGGCCTCGGTCCGTTGCGAGGCCCGAAGGATCCGCTGCGCATGGGCGTACTCCAGCAGGCGGGCGGTGACCTCCTGCCCGCCCTCGGTGTGCTGGGCCGTGGCCTGACGGATCCGGCCGAACAGATAGGCGGCCGCCGGCACGATGACGATGAAGACGAGCGCGACCCAGGGTTCGACGAACGCCATGATCACCAGGACGGTGGCCAAGGTGGAGATCGACACCACGACCTGCTGGATCACCAGCGTGCTCAGATTGCCGATGTCGACCATCGCCTTCTTGATCAGCACCGACACATCGGCGGTGCGGCGCCCGTGAAACCAACCGAGCGGCAACGCCACGACCTGCTCGCCGATGCGGCGAATGAGGCCACTGATCACCCGTTTGTTCGTCATCTCGAACGCATTGCTGGTCGTGATCCAGATGACGATGCCGTGTCCGACGATCGCCAGCGCCGCCGCCCCCAGCCAGCGCCACGCCTCCCCCAGGTCGCCATCGACGGCGGCCCGCAGAATCGGGAGGATGGCGGCATAGCCGATCCCCTGGAGGATGCCGGCGACGGCGAAACCGACGATCTGCCTCTGCAGGCCGCTGCGCCCGCCGAGCAGGTCGTCGACGCGTTGGACGAGTCCGCTCATCGCAGCCCCCTGTCGGCCTGCCACAACCTGGCGTAGAGGCCGTCGGCCTCGAGGAGCTCGGCGTGGGTGCCGACCTCGTCGAGTCGACCGGCATCGAGCACGGCGATCTGGTCGACGCCGACGATGGTGTGCAGCCGATGGGCGACCACCAACACCGTCCGATCGGCGAGCAGCTCCGACAGGGCGGCGCCGACGTGGGCCTCGCTGTCCGGATCGGCGTGGGCCGTGGCCTCGTCGAGCAACACGATGGGGGCGTCCGACAGGATGGCCCGGGCGATCGTGATCCGCTGCCGTTGGCCGTGCGACAGATTGGCGCCGTCGATCCCGCCGATGACCGTGTCGTACCCGTTGGGAAGCGCGGCGATCTCGTCATGGATCGAGGCCGAGCGGGCTGCAGCCTCCATGGCGGCGTCGTCGGCGTCGGGAACGGCCAACCTGATGTTGTCGGCCACCGTGCCTCGGATCAACACGACGTCCTGGAAGACGATCGACATCTGCCGCAGTAGGACGCCGGGGTCGATGTCGCGCACATCGACCCCGCCGACCAGCACGCGGCCCTCGTCGGCGTCGAAGAAGCGGGCGACGAGGGAGGCGAGGGTCGATTTGCCGGAGCCGGATGGCCCGACGAGCGCCGTGACCGTCCCCGGCTCGAGCCGGAGCGACACGTCGTGCACCACCAGCTGGTCGGCTTCATAGCCGAACGTGACACCGTCGAATTCGACGCTGGCGTCGACCGGCACGTTCGGCTCGGGCGACACGGGCAGCGGTGTCTGGGCCAGCAGTGCGAGAATTCTCGTTGTCGCCTCCCGCGCCTCGGCGATCGGGTAGCTGAACCGGGCTAACTTGGTGAACGACATCGGCAGACCGACCCCGACGGCCAGGAAGGCCACCAGATCGCCGACATCGATCCAGCCTCGTTCGAGCTGCGCCAACCCCATGGCGGAGATGACGACGACCATCGTTCCCGGCGCCAGGGCCGAGAGCATGAAGTTCATGGGCCGACCGAGCGCATGCATCCAGCTGGTGGTGGTGTCCACCAGCTTCTCGATGGCGTCGACGAAGCGATCGAAGGCGCGGCCGGTGCCGAAGGCCTTCACCACGGCGATCCCGTCGACCAGTTCGACCGTCGAGGCGGCGATCGTCTGCTGCGCCTCCTCAACCGCGGGGCCGTGGGTCTCCATCGCCCGCTGCGTTCGGGACATGCCCACCCCGGCCACCACGATGATGTAGCCGAGGAGCAGTAGAGCGAATCGCCAGTCGACGACGGCCAGATAGGCGATGGCGACCAGCGGGGCCAACATCGTGGTGGTCATGTCCGGGATGACGTGGGCGACCAGGGTGTGAACCGTCTTCACGTCATCGGAGACCGCCTTCTCCACCCGCCCCGAGCCGCCGGTGAGAAACCATCCGAGGGGCACCGCCCCGATATGGCGGGCCACGTCCCGCCGGGTGGTGAAACGGAAGTGGGCGTCGGCCCGATGACAGACGGCGACGGCGGTCCACCCCAGGAGGAAGCTGAGGAGCGAACAGACCACGGCGACGACGGCCCATCCCCACACCGAGCCGGGATCATCGTCGAGTAGCTCACGGCCGATCTCGACGATGGCGATGTAGGGAACGAACTCGAGCAGGGCCGCCACCACGGCGAGAGCGATCCCGACGCCGAGCGTCCGCCGCACCGGACCCAGCAGATCGCCCAGCGAGCCCGTCTCCGGCGCCTCCTCCGAGTCGTCTTCGACAACAGCAACATCACCTGTGGAAACAACCATCGACGCCAATCATACGCAGAGCCCGAGTCGCGTCGAGAGGTGCCCTAGACAGTTCGTGTTAACTGCACCTATGTTCCTTGGTGGGCGACGCCGCTGATCGGTTGCGACGATCGGTGTTCGGTGATGCGAGGGGACAGGCCAACGGTGTCGCACGCAAGTGCTCACCTCCGTCCGACGGTCCGCCCTGTGGGTGCGACCCCCGTCTTGGCGGCTGAGGGAGATGAGGCCGGGCGCTCGGCCCGAGAGAGGAGTTCGCAGCATGACCGACAAGCCCGACCGGCCGGTCGGTGACGTCCGGTTCGGGGCCTTTCTGTCGACCGGCCGGTTCGGCGCCATGACCGAGGCCGACATCTACGACCAGACCCTGGCCATGGCCGATGCTGCGGCAACGGCCGGCTTCGACGCCATCTGGACCAACGAACACCACTTCAACCCGTACGTGGTCTGCCCCAATGCGCTCACACTGGCCGGGCACCTGGCGGGCCGTACGGGCCTGCCGGTCGGCACGGCGGTGACGCTGCTCCCCCACCACAACCCGATCCGGGTGGCCGAGGAGGCGGCCATGCTCGATCATCTCACCGCTGGGGGCTTCACCCTCGGGATCGGTCGAGGCGGCCCGAGCATCGACTACGAGGTGTTCGCCGGCGGTCTCGGCCACTACGAGCGGGGGATCGACGAGGCCGTCGAGTTGGTCCGGGCCTCGTGGGCCGGTGAGGTGTCCTCCGACACCGACCTCTACCGGTTCCAACCAGTCAACCCGATCCCCAAGCCCCGCCGCGCCGGTGGGCCACCCCTGATGATCGCCACCATCTCCGAGGAGGCGGTCGAGCGGGCGGCCCGGCTCGGGGCGGCGATGCTGATGTTCTCCGACCAGAGCGCCGAGACCATCGCCGGGATGATCGAGCACCATGCGGAGCGGATCGAGGCCCTGGGGCGACCGTCGGGGCCCTACCGCCATGCGGTGGCTGTGGTGGTGCAGGTGGCCGACAGCGACGAGGAGGCCGCCGCCCTGATCCGGGAGCCGATGCAGGAGTTCCAGCTGTCGGCCAGCCGGGGGTTCACCACCATCGACGGGGTGGAACGGCCTCGACGCCACGACGAGAAGTCGGTCGCCGCCGGAACCGAGCGCCTGCTGGCCACCAACCCCATCGGTACGCCCGACACGGTCGTCGAGCGACTGACGGCCATGATCGAGACCTCCCGGTGTCGATCGCTCCTGCTCATCGTCGAGTACGCCGTCGGCCTCGACCAGCGGCTGGCCAACATCGCCCGGCTTGGCACCGAGGTCCTCCCCCGGGTCCGGGCTGCTCTCGCGGCACCCCCGAGCGCCTGAGGTCGGCCGGGACGGCGAAGGTCCGACCCGGCTCGGGTCGGTGGCGCCGGTCCTGGCGCCCGTTGACCGGCGTAACGTGACGCTCGTAACATCGGCGGGGTCGAAGGGAAGGCGATGGACATCGCAACGCTGCATCGTCGACGGGCGGCAATCGACCGGGCCAGAGAGTCGAACGACACCGTGGTCCACGAAGCCGCTGTCGGGCGCACGATCGCCGAGTCGTGGCGGCGCAGTCGACTGCAGGCCCGGACCGAGGCAACCGCCGAGCTGTCCGAGGCCGAGGCGATCGACCGGTGGCTCGAATCGCCGGTCCGGCGGCATGCGGGCGCGATCCTGAGCCAGATGGAGGATCTCCTCGGTCGAGAGAGCTTCGCCGCGGCCTTCGTCGACCGCACCGGCCTCGTCCTGTGGTGTTCGGCGATGCCCGCCGTGGCCCGCGCCGCCGAGCGGAGCGGCTTCTTCCTCGGCTCCTACTGGTCGGAGACCAGCCTGGGCACGAACGGACCGGGAACAGCGATGGCCAGCGGCCTTCCCGTCACCGTCTTCGCCAACGAGCACTGGTCCGCGGGCGTGCACGACTGGGTCTGCTACGCCGCCCCCGTCAGGAACCGTTTCGGTTCGATCGTCGGCGCGCTCGACATCAGCACGAGCTGGAGATCGGAGAGTTCTCTGGCGTTGGCCACCGTGACGGCGATGAGTTCGGCCGTCGAGCACGTGCTGGCGGCAGCACCCCTCGAACGGTCGGTGGTTCATCTGCGGGCGCTCGGCCATCACTCCTGCTCGTTGCACGACGAGCAGGCTCGCCTCCCGCTCCGCCAGGCCGAGATCCTCGTGCTGTTGGCGATGGACGGCGAGGCCAGCCTCGATCAGCTGCACGACCGCCTGCACGGCGAGCGCCCCGTGTCTCGGACCACCACGAAGGCCGAGATCTCGGCACTCCGGCGACTCCTCGGCACCGATGCGATCACCTCCCGGCCGTACCGGCTCGACATCGATGTCGACCTCGACGCGTTGCACCTGGCCGACGCGACGAGGCGCGGCGATCTCGTCACGGCCACTCGGCTGTATCGCGGCCAGCTCCTGCCCAACAGCGAGAGTCCGGGCATCATCGACATTCGCCATCGGCTCGACGCCAGACTGCGTAGCGCGTTGCTCCGATCGGGGACGGCCGACCAACTCGGCACCTTCGCCCGGTTCCACCCCGACGACATCGAGATCGCCGAGGCCGCCGCCCTTCGTTGATCGGGCAGGGCGGGGCGGCTGCGCACGACCAACCCTTTACCAACCAACGCCCCTTAGGTTCCGAAAGCGACACCCGTCACACCGAGGTGCCCGTCTCCGCCGAGGTGCGGGATGCGCCTCCGTCGCTTCGTTCGGTACATCGGCGCATCCGTGCGCGGCTGCGCCACAACTTCCAGGGGAACCATGTACGACTACATCATCATCGGCGCCGGCTCAGCAGGCTGCGTACTGGCCAACCGCCTTTCGGCCGACGGCGACGCCCAGGTGCTCCTGCTCGAAGCCGGATCGCCGGACAGCGACCCGAACATCCACGCTCCCATGGGGTGGCCGGCGACGTGGCAGACCGACCTGGACTGGGCCTACATGACCGTGCCCCAGGAGTACGCCTCGAACGAGCCCCATTACTGGCCCCGGGGCAAGACGCTCGGGGGCAGCAGCAGCATCAACGGAATGATCTACATCAGGGGCGACAGGAGCGACTACGACGCCTGGGCCTACAACGGCTGCGCCGGTTGGGACTACGAGTCCGTCCTCCCGTACTTCAAGAAGTCGGAGAACTACGAGCTCGGGGAGAGCGAGTACCACGGCGTCGGCGGCGAGCTCAACGTCACCCGGTTGAAGAACACGAATCCGGTGCCGGAGGCGGCGATCGCAGCGGCGGTGGAGACCGGCTTCGGCTCCACCGACGACTTCAACGGCGAACAGATCCTCGGCGCCGGCTGGTGCGACGTCACGATCGCCGAGGGCAAGCGTCAGAGCACGGCCGTTGCCTTTCTGCGACCGGCCCTCGACCGAGAGAACCTCACTGCGGTCACCGGTGCGGCCGCCAATCGCCTCCTCTTCGACGGGACCCGCTGCACCGGGGTCGAGTACGAGCACGACGGGAAGACGGTGACGGCGGAGGCCGGCACCGAGGTCATCGTCTCGAGCGGCGTGATCGGGTCGGCGCAGTTGCTGATGCTGTCGGGGATAGGCGATGCCGAGCAGCTCAAGTCACACGACATCTCCTCGGTCGCCCACCTGCCCGGCGTCGGACAGAACCTGCACGATCACCTACTGGTGAGCGTGATCTACGAGGCGGCGCAGGAGATCCCGCCGCCGCAGAACAACCTGCTCGAGGCGCAGATGTTCTTCAAGAGCGACGCCCGCCTCATCGGGCCCGACCTTCAGCCGCTCTTCATGCATCTCCCCTACTACACACCGGGCTTCGAGGGCCCTGAGAACGCCTACACCCTCGCCGCCGGCCTGGTCCGCCCCAAGAGCCGCGGCTCGATGCACCTGGCGTCCGCCGACCCGCGTCAGGCGCCCGTGCTCGACCCTCGCTATCTCTCGGAGCAGTCGGACATCGACGCCTTGCTCCACTGCGTGAAGGCCTGCCGCGAGGTCGGGCAGGCCTCGGCTCTGGCGAACTGGAACGCCGGTGAGATCTGGCCGGGACCCGACGCCTTGAGCGACGAGGACCTCGTCGCCTACATCCGCAAGGCCGCAGGCACGTATCACCACCAGGTCGGCACGTGCCGGATGGGGACCGACCGCCACGCCGTGGTCGATCCCGAACTCCGGGTCCGCGGCGTCGACGGTCTCCGGGTGGCCGATGCGTCGATCATGCCGTCGGTCACCTCGGGCAACACCAACGCGCCCTCGATCATGATCGGTGAGAAGGCTGCCGATCTCATCAAGGACGCAGCGCCGTAGCGACGACGGGGACCGACTCGGCACCGAGGTCCTCCCCGGGTCGGCGCCGCCCTGGCCGCATCGCCGACCGCCTGAGCGGGCAGGCGACCCTCGCCCCCCGGGTGGGTCCGACCCCCTACTCCCGGCCGGGTGCCACCAGGCGACGCCGGACCGGGAACAGGGGCAGGCGTCGGCGCCGTTCGACCAGTCCGAAGATCCCCCTCGGCTGGGCGACGGCGACGATGACGGCCAGCACGCCGAGCACGATGAGTCGCCAGGTGGTGGCGTCTTCGAACACTTCGGTCACGATCCAGTACACCCCGACACCCAGCACCGGCCCGCTCACGGACGACACCCCGCCCACGACGACGATGAAGATCACCGTCGCCGTCCAGTCGGCCACGCTGAAGGCGTTGTCGTTGGTCACCGTCGACGCACTGAGGTGGATGACGGCTCCGGCGAGCCCGCACCAGAACGCAGCCACGATCCACACCGCGAGCTTCACCCGCCAGACGTCGACCCCAAGCGCCTGCGCCGCACCCTCATCGTCGGCCACCGCCTTCAGGGCGAGCCCGACGCGGGAACGGAGTATGGCCACCACGAGCAGCGTGCCCCCGGCGCCCAGGGCGAGGGCCGACCAGTACAGCAGGTTCTGGCGCTGATCGATCGACAGTCCGCTGAAGGCGCTGGCGGCGCTGAACGACTGGATGTCGCCGGCGCCGAGCGCGTCGATCCGCAGCGTGGCCAGACGGAAGACCTCGGCCAGCACCCAGCTCCCGACGGCGAAGTAGCCCCCATGCAAACGGAGGGCGACGGCGCCGCTCGGCACGGCCAGCACGGCGGCGACGAGTCCGGCCCCCAGCACGGCGATGAGCAACGGCACACCGTTCCGCTCGGCCAGGACGAAGACGGCGTAGGCGGCGACACCGACGAACGCCTGTTGGCCGATCGACACCAGGCCGGCGTAGCCGGCGAGGAGGTTCCACATCTGGGCGAGTGCCAGGTAGGTGAAGATCCCGATCAGGGTGATCTTCGTCTGCGCCGAGAAGAAGCCCGGGGCCACGGCCAGCAGGATGACGAGGAGCACGAATCCGGTGAGGCCGATCCGAGAAGTGGTCGAGCTCCGTTCGATGCGGGCACCGATGGATCCAGGGGCGGTCGTGTCGCCGCCGGTCATGACCGGGCCTGGAGGATGCCGTTCGGCCGGAGGAGCAGCACGGCCAGGAACGCAAGATGGCCGGCGAGCAGATCCCAGCCGATCGAGAGCTCGTTGGCCACCGTCTGGCTCACGCCGAGCACGATGCCGCCGAGCAGGGTGCCCCACAGCGACCCGAGACCGCCGATGACGACCGCCTCGAACCCGAAGAGCAGCAGCGTGGGGCCCGCCGCCGGACCGAACGAGGTCCGCGACCCGACGAACAGGCCGGCGACGGCCACGGTGCCGAAGGCGATCGCCATCGCCGCGCCGTACATCCGTCGGTCGTCGATACCGACCAGCTGTGCGGTCCGAGCGTCGTCGGCCGTGGCTCGCAGCGCTCGCCCGAACCGGGTGAACCGGAGCACCAGTTCGAGGGCGACGAGCAGCACCGTGGCCACGACCAGGATCAGCAGCGGGAGCAGTCCGACGCTGATCCCGCCGGGCAGCGAGATCGACTCGGTCACGATCGATCCGACGTCGAGCCGCTGCTGGGTGAAGCTGTAGCGCTCGAGGAGCAGATTCTGGATGACGATGCCGAGCCCGAAGGTCACGAGGATGCCCGGCATCGGGTCACGGCCCAGGGTGCGGTTGAACAGCGCCCGCTGGGTGGCATAGCCGACGGCGGCTCCACCGATCACCACGATCGGCAGTGCGAGCCACGGACTCATACCGATCGTGGCGCTCGACGACAGCATCAGGTAGGCGGCCAGGATGGCGAGGTCACCGTGGGCCAGGTTCACGAACCGCATCACGCCGAAGGCGAGGGAGAGGCCGGTGGCGAACAGGGCGTAGAGCCCGCCGAGGAGGATGCCCTGGATGACGGCATTGAGGAGATCGCTCACGAGACGGCCACTCCGAAATAGGCGTTGCGGATGTCGTCCAGTTCCAGCTCGCCCGGTGGCCCCGACAGGACGACGCGACCTTCGAGCAGGCAATGCACGACGTCGGCGAATGCGGTCGCCTGGATGATGTCCTGCTCGACGACGACGACCGTCGTGCCCGCATCGGCCACGTCGGCGATGGCGGCGTACAGATCACCGACGATCACGGGGGCGAGTCCCAGCGACACCTCGTCGAGCAGCAGGACGTTCGGATTGGACATGAGCGCCCGACCGATGGCGACCGCCTGCTTCTCACCGCCCGACAGGCCGTCGGCCCGTCGGCCGACCAGGGGCCGGATGAGGGGAAAGGTGTCGAGAACGGCGTCGAGGTTCCACGGACCCGGCCGTCGCGTGTGGGCGCCGACCAGCAGGTTGTCGCGGACGGTGAGGGTGGCGAAGAGGTGACGCCCCTCGGGCACCAGGGCCACACCGGCACCGGCCCGCCGATGGGTTCGGCTGGCGCCGAGATCCCGACCGTCGATTCGAATCGACCCGGACCGGATGTCGACCTGCCCGACGATCGATCGCAGCAGGGTCGACTTGCCGGCGCCGTTGGCGCCGATGATGGCGGTTCGACTGCCGGCGAGGACCTCGAGGTCGAGGTCGAACAACGCCTGGAACTGGCCGTAGCCGGCGTTCAGACCCTCGATGGAGATGTGTGACACGTCAACCGACTCCGATGTAGACCTGCTGTACCCGCTCGTCGGCCAACACCTCGGCGGGATCGCCGTCGGCGACGACGATGCCGTCGGCGATGGCGATGAGGCGGTCGACGACCGCGGTCAGCGCGTGCACGATGTGTTCGATCCACAGGATCGTGATCCCGGCGGCGTTCAGCTTCAGGATCTCGTCGATGAGGAGGTGGACCTCCCCCTCGGTCAGGCCGCCGGCGATCTCGTCGAGCAGCAGGACCCTCGGTTGCGTGCCGAGGGCGCGGGCCAGTTCGAGACGTCGCCGGTCGAGCAGCCGCAGCTCCCCGGCCGGGGTGTTGGCCAGATCGGCCAGGCCGGTCTGCTCGATGGCGGCCGCCGCCGGCCCCGCCGCCACTCGTTCGGACCGGCGTTGCGCATGGCCGAACACGGCGGCCACCAGCACATTCTCGAACACCGTCAGGCGCTCGAAGGGACGAGGGATCTGCGCGGTGCAGGCCAGCCCTCGGCGGCAGCGGGTGTGACTGGGGGCGGCGGTGACGTCCTCGCCATCGAACATGATGGAGCCGGCATCGGCCTCGATCTCGCCCGAGGCGATGTTGAGCAGGGTCGACTTGCCGGCCCCGTTCGGCCCGATCACGCCGACCGCCTCACCGGCGGCGACCGTGAGATCGACGCCGGTGAGGACCGGGTTGCCGAACGACTTCTCGATGCCTCGCAGGTCGAGCGCAGGGTGAGCCATCACGTTGCGCTCAGAGCTCGATCGGCACCATCGGGCCGTCCACGTCGATCTCGGCGAACTGATCGGTCGTCCGCATCTCGAGCTCATAGGGCCAATCGGCGCCCTCCACCCACTGGCCGGCGACGAGAGGGGTCTTGGTCACCTGGGGAACGACCGGATCGGTGAAGTCGACCTGCCCCACCATGGTGGCCAGGTTGGTCTCGGCGAAGGCGTCGAGCAGCGCCTGCTTGTCGCCCGCTCCCCCGGCCCGGGTGATGGCGTCGATCGCCACCTCGAACAGCGAGTGCGAGTAGCCCAACGGCTGCGTCCACTGCTCGCCCGTAGTCGCCTCCCACGCCTCGGCCAACTCCGCCGAGCTCTGCCCGGTGAGCGAGGACGTGGTCGGATGGCGGTCCGACCACCAGATCTCGACCGAGAGGCCGAGCGGGTTCTCGAACGACTCGATCGCGCTCGGGAACTCGGTCGCCTTGGCCACGGTGACCACCTTCGGCGTGAAACCCTGCTGTTGCGCCTGGGCCCAGAAGTTGCCGAAGACCGGGGGCGGCACGACACCGGTCACGATCTCGACGCCGGCGTCCTTGAACGCACTGATCTGGCTTGTGAAGTCCTGGGCCCCGAGGTCGAAGCGGCCGGGATCGACCAGGTCGAAGCCGAGCTGCTCGAGCGCAGGAGGGAAGCCCGTCGCCGCATCCGACCAGGCATTGCCATCGGGATCGTCGGGCCAGAGCGCGCCGACCGTCGCCCCCGGGGCGATCTCGGACCACATCGCCGTGTACGTCTCGATGATGTCCTCGAGCCCCCAGAAGAAGTGATAGTTCCAGGGGGACGCCACCGGGGGCGCGTCGCCGCCGAGCTCGCCGCCGATCGACAGGTAGTGCGGTTGCCACGGCGCGTTGTTCGACAGCACCGGAATCTCGTTGTTCGTGCACTGCTGGACCACGGGCACCGTGGTGTCCGGGGTCGAGGAGACGAGCATGAGGTCGATCTCCTCCCCGCTGATGAGATCCTGCGCCACGTTGGCCGCCGTGGTGGAGTTCGACTCGCTGTCCCGGTCGATGATCTCGATGGCGTAGGTGGCGCCGGCGATCGTCAGACCATCGGCGAAGAAGGCCCGCATCTCGTCGAGCACGAAGGCGTCGGCCTTGCCGAAGTCGGCCAGGGTGCCGGTCCGGGGCGTGACGTAGCCGATCTTGATCGTGCCCGCCGTCGCTCCCTCCCCGCCGTCGGTACCCGGCTCCGACGAGGTGTCGTCGCCGTCGGCCCCGCCGCAGCCGGCGAGCACGCCGCCGGCGATGGCGGCCCCCGCCAGGGTGAGCAGTCGCCGTCGCGTAAGCACGACGCTGGTGAGCTGGAAGTCGTTCATAGTCGGTCCCTCCCGTGGTGACGGGCTCATTGTCCGCGGGGGCTTCTTTCAAGTCCAATGAAAGGTCAGGCACCACTAATCGAAAGAATCGCTCAATATCCGAACGCTCGATCGCGACCCGATCGGCTGGTCAGGAGGGGCTCGCTTCGACGACGACGGCGATGCCCTGCCCGACCCCGATGCACATCGTCGCGAGGCCGTACCGCCCACCGCGTCGACCGAGCTCGTGGACCAGGGTCGTCATGATCCGGGCCCCCGAGGCCCCGATCGGGTGACCGAGGGCGATCGCTCCGCCGCACGGGTTGACGATCTCGGCATCCAGGTCTGGCCACGAACGGAGGCAGGCCAGAGCCTGAGCGGCGAAGGCCTCGTTGAGCTCGATCACGTCCAGATCGGCCCAGCCGATCCCGGCCCGGGCCAGCGCCCGTTCGGCCGCAAGCACCGGGCCGAGGCCGTACAGGTCGGGGTCGATACCCGACACGCCTCGGCCGATCACCGCCGCCACCGGATCGCGACCGGCGCGCGCCACCCCGCGCTCCGAGGCGAGGAGGAGGGCGGCGGCGCCGTCGTTCATCGGCGACGAGTTGCCGGCCGTCACCGACCCTCCGGCCCGGAAGACCGGCTCCAGCGACGCCAGTGCCGGACGGGACACGTCGGGCCGGACGCTCTCGTCGCCGGTGAGGTCGACACCGGGTACGTCGATGACCTCGTCATCGAAATCGCCCCGGGCCCAGGCCGCCGCCGCCTTCCGATGACTGCGCTCGGCGAACTCGTCCTGCTCCTCGCGTCCGATGTCGAAGCGGTCGGCCAGGATCTCCGCTCCCTCGCCCAACGGGATCGTCCACCGCTCGGGCATGGCGGGGTTGACGAGCCGCCAACCGAGCGTGGTCGAGTGCATCTGCCGGTGCCCCCGCTCGTGGGGTCGGTCGGGCTTCAGCACCACCCACGGGGCGCGGCTCATCGACTCAACGCCCCCGGCGAGGACGACATCGGCGTCGCCGGCGGCGATCTCCCGACTGGCCTGGATGACGGCGTCGAGACCGGACCCGCACAGACGATTGACCGTGGCGCCGGCCACGGTCGTCGGGAGGCCGGCGAGGAGTGCCGCCATCCGGGCCACGTTTCGATTCTCCTCGCCGGCGCCGTTGCCGTTGCCGAGCCACACGTCGTTGACCGCATCGGGTGGGAGCCGGGGACTCCGGTCGATCAGGCCGGCGATGACGTAGGCGGCAAGATCATCGGGGCGGATCCCCGACAGGCCACCCCCGATCCTGCCGACCGGGCTCCGTACGGCATCGAGGATGAACACCTTCTCGCTCATGGGAGCGCTCCTTCATGGTTGGTCGGACCTTCAGCCGCCCGAACCACGAAGGGCGGCCAGGGCCTCCAACTCCGCCGCGCTCGGAGCGTCGGTCTCGGTGACGTCCGGCGCGACCCGCAACGGCCAGCCCGTCGCCACCTCCACCGCGCTGACCGGTACGCCGGGGTGCACGTCGGTGAGCACCAGCTCCCGACTGGTCGGATCGGGTCGCATGATGCCGAGGTCGGTGATGACGGCGACCGGCCCCTCGCCCCGAATGCCGAGCTCGCTCCGCTCGTTCCCGCTGCCGTGGCCGATCGAGGTGACGAAATCGATCTCGTCGACCATCGTCCGCCGCGAGTGCCGAAGCGTCACGATCACCCGACGACAGTTGGCGGCGATCTCCGGTGCGCCTCCCGCTCCCGGCAGCCGCACCGTCGGATCCTCGTAGGGACCGATGACGGTGGTGTTCAGGTTGCCGAACCGGTCGATCTGGGCCGCCCCCAGGAACCCGATGTCGATCCGACCGGCCTGCAGCCAGTAGGAGAAGATCTCGGGCACGCCGACGAGCACATCGGCGTGCTCGGCCAGCACCCCGTCGCCGATCGATGAGGGGAGGCGCGTCGGCTTGGCCCCGATACACCCAGATTCGTAGATGAGGACGACGCCGGGGGCGTGCAGCCGGCGGGCCAGGTTGGCGGCCGTGCTCGGCAGCCCGATGCCGACGAAGCACACGTCCCCCGAACGCAGGGCGCGGGCGGCGGCCACGGTCATCATGTCGTCCGGGGTGTAGCCCGGCTCAGCGTCCGACATGGCCGCTCCCTTCGAGCAGGTCGTCGAGCCAACCGGTGAAGGCCTCCCGCCGGCGGCTGATCGCATCCCACTCGGCGTAGTAGGCGTTGTCCCGCTCGTCATAGCCGTGGGCGTAGGAGGGGTGGGCCCCACCGGGGACCACGCAGACGGCGTCCAGCACCCAGTGCGGAAGCACCACACCGTTGGGCCGGGGCTGGAACTCGTCGACGACCTCCTCGACCGTGGCGATGGCATGGCGGCTGGCGAGCACGCACTCCTTCTGCACGCCCGAGATCCCCCAGAGCATGACGTTGCCCTGGCGGTCGGCCTGTTGGGCGTGGATGATCCCGACGTCGGGGCGGAGGGCGGGTACGGCGCTGAGCCACTCGCCGGTGAACGGGCAGGTGATGGTGGCGACGGTGGCGGTGTGCTCGGGAAGGCTGGTACCCACGTAGCCACGGAGCACCCCGAACGGCAGGCCGGAGGCCCCGGCCCGCCAGCGCTCGGCCATGCCGGCGTGGCTGTGCTCGTCGATCTCGAGCGGCACCGGCCAGTCGTTCTGCACCGCATCGCGCATCCGGTGCAGCGATCCGACACCGGGATTGCCGCCCCAGGAGAACACGAGACGTCGGGCGCACCCGGCGCCGATCAACTGGTCGTACACCAGGTCGGGGGTCATACGGACGAGCGTGAGGTCGCGCCGCCGCTGCCGGATGATCTCGTGGCCGGCGGCGAAGGGGATCAGATGGGTGAACCCCTCGAGGGCGACGGTCATCCCGTCGTCCACGGCCCGATCCACGGCATCGGCCAGTGAGGCGAAGGGCGTCACGCTGCGGCCTCGATGTGGCGTGCGATCGCCGCCGCCACCGATCTCGGCGCTTCGATCGGGGCGAGGTGGCCCACACCGGGAAGCACGACGAGCTCACTGCCGGGGACGCGCTGGACGATCGCCTCGGCGGCGTCGACCGGCGTCGCCACGTCGGCCGAGCCGGCGATCACCAGGGTGGGCACCGAGACGGACGCCAGGCGATGGCGGAGGTCGGTCGCGGCCAGGACCCCGCAGGCCGAGATATAGCCCGCGGCCGGGGTGGCGACCACCGTTCGCACGACGTCACCCACCACCTCGGGGCTCGATGACCGGAACGACGGCGAGAACAGCCGCTCGGCGAACGCATCGGCCAGCGGCGGGAGGCCGTTCTCCTCGACTGCGGCGATCCGTGCGGCCCAGCTGTCGGGGGTGGCGATCACCCCGCCGGTGTTGATCAGGGTGAGCGACGCCACCCGGTCGCCGAGTTCGAGGGCGGCGGCCTGCGCCATCAAGCCACCGAGCGAGCAGCCGACGAGGTGGCAGGCCGACGCACCGACGCCGTCGATGATGGAACGCACGTCGCCCACGAGCACGGACAGGTCCATCGGCCCGGCCCCGGCCTCCGACCGCCCATGACCGCGCAGCTCGAGCGCCACGGCGGCGCCGGCCGCCGACCCGAGCTCGGCGATCACGGGGTCCCACATGTCGGCCCGGCAACCCAGCGCATGCAGGAAAACCGTGGTCGTCACGTCGACCCCGTCCTCCTCGTGCACGACCACGGCGAGCACCGCGTCGTCGGCGGCCCGCACCGTCCGCTCCACCCGCCGACGCAGCCCGGTCATCCGTACGCCGCCGAGCCCAGCGCCGAGGGGTGCGTGGCCAGCGGGGTGACCACGTGCTCGAGGTACGGCGCCAGCGGCAGCGACATCAAGATCGCATGCAGCTGATCGTGGTCGTCGACGTCGAACACGCTGTAGTTCTCGTAGCGACCGACCACCCGCCACAGGTGGACCCAGGTGCCCTCGCGCTGCAGCCGGAGCGCCAGTTCCCGCTCGGCCTCGACCCGCTGGTGGAAGTCCTCATCCGGTTCGGGCGGCGGGTGCACCGTCATGTTGACGAGATAGAGCATCGGTGTCCTTCGATCGGTTTCACGTGTCGAGGCGGAGTGAGGCGAGCGCGTCGTCGTCGATGTCGACCCCGAGCCCCGGCCCTGTGGGCACCGACATCACGCCGTCCTCGACGGGCGGCGCGCCGGTGACGATGTCGGTCTCGAAGTGTCGACCCGACGTCACCTCGGCCGGGTGACGGGAGGTCGCCTCGTGGGCGGCGGCGAGATGCAGGTTGGCGATGCTGCCGAGGGTGCCCTCGACCTGCGAGCCGATCACGACATCGGCACCGAGCCCTTCGGTCAGGCCGATGACGCGACCGGAGTCGGTGATGCCGGTCCGTCCCGCCTTGATCGCAATCGCCTGGCAGCGGCCGGCCTGCAGCTCGGCGCTCGCCGTGGTGAGGCTGGTGGCGCTCTCGTCGCCGACGATGGGGATGTCGAGGCGTTCGACCAGCCACCGTCGTTCGAGGGCGTGGGCGGCCGGGGTCGGTTCCTCGATCCACGCCGGCCGGATGCCCTTGTCGGCCAACGCCCGCACGGCGATCAGCGTCGCCGGTGCATCCCACCCGTGGTTGGCATCGAGGTAGAGCAGAGCGCCCGCACCGAGTGCATCGCGAACGGCCACGGTGCGGGCCACATCGGTGGCGACGTCGACACCCACTTTCACCTTCATGGCGGTGACGCCGGTGGCCGCGAACACCTCGTCCGCCTCCGCCGCCATCTCCTCCGGCGAAGCCAGGCTCAACAGATGGGCCGCCCGTACCGAGGTGGCGAAACCGCCGAGCATCTCGGCCAGCGGCACCCCCAGTCGCCGCGCCTTCAGGTCCCACAGCGCCACATCGAACGCTGCGATGGCCGTCGTGTTGTGGACGAGATGGCGCAGCCGATGATGGGCGGCGCCGATCTGCCCGGCCGGCACGCCCCGCACGGCCGGCTCGATCAGCTGTTCGATGGCGTGGACGACCGAGACCGCGGTGTCGCCGTAGGTCATCGGTCGGGGGGAGGCTTCGGCGACGCCCTCGACGCCGTCGCTGTCGCGCACCCGGACCAGCACGTGGACGGCGGCGTCGACCTGCCCATTGGCGAAGCGGACCGGGCGGCGGGCGCGAAGGCGATACGGGATCGCTTCGACGGAGGTGATGGTCACGTCAGGTCGACGACTTCAGGACGACGTTGTGCGTGACCGTGTACTCCACGCCGTCGCCCCCGGCCTCGAAGTCGACGACGAGAGAACCCTTCACGGCGTAGACGGCGTCGGAGGACAGGTAGGGGTCGCTGCGGTCGTAGAGCTGCGAGACCAGGCTCTGATAGCCGTCCTTGCGCACGATCATGTGGATGTGTCCCGGCCGATTCGGATGGCGCCCCATGGCCGCCAACACCTCGCCGGCCGGCCCGTCGAAGGGGATGGGATAGCTGACCGGCCGAACGCATCGGATCGAGTACGTCCCGTCGGCCGCCGTCTCGAACAGACCCCGCAGGTTCATGTCCGGCTGGTCGGGGTCCTGCTGTTCGTACATGCCGTTGCGGGCCGTCTCCCAGACGTCGAGCGTGGCCCCGGCGATCGGCTCCCCGTTGCGATCGACGACCCTCCCCCTGATCCGCGCCGTCTCACCGTCGAGCGCGCCCCGCATCGAGATCGTGTCGTCGAACCCCTTGACCGGGGCACCCTCGCGGTAGAACGGGCCGAGCACGGCGGACTCCGTCTCGTCGCCCTGGGCGTCGTGGGTGATGGCGTCGACCAGGCTCTCGATGCCGAGCACGTCGGCGATGAGGACGAACTCGTTGCGCTTGTCGTCGGTCATCGCTCCCGCCCGGGTGAGGAACATCATGGCGGCGAACCACTCGTCGTGGGTCAGGCGGGTCTCTCGGGCGAAATCGTGGAGGTGACGCACCAGCCCCGTCAGCAGCTCACGCAGACGTGGGTCCATGTCGGCCTCGATCGACTTCTCGAAGACGTCGGTGATGTTCTCGATCGTTATTTGTGCCATGAACAGGCTCCCCCTACGGACGGTCGGTCACCACCGATCGTCCCCTCGTTCAGTGTCCGATACAAGTGAAAGAAAGTGGACAACTGATCGATGTGGAGGATTAATCACCCTCGGCGGCCAGGGACTCCCGCACCGCATCGGCGAACCGCTCGGTGAGCACCGAGTCGCTGTCGGACGGTCGGGCGAGTGCGATGCCGATCGTCTGGTCGGTGGCGAGCGGGCGATACACCACCCCGGCCAGCTGGACTCTCGCCACCGACGCCGGCACCACGGCCACGCCGAGGCTGCCGGCCACGAGGCTGAGCAGCGTGTGGGTCTCCGCCACCTCGAACGCCGGGTCGGTGACGAGGATGCCGTCGGTCACCGTACGCACGGCGGAGCCGCGACGGTAGGCGATCGTCGGTGCCGCAGCGAGGGCGGCGAGCGGTACGACGGACTCGTCGGCGAGCGTATGCTCCGCCGGGAGGGCGCACAGGAGTTCCTCGTGCCCGAGATGCTCGACGTCGATGCCTTCGGCTGAGGGCATCGGCGGGCGTAGGAGGCCGACGTCGAGCTCCCGATGCTGAAGGGCCCTGACCTGGTCGGGGGTGAGCATCTCGCCTCGCACGCGGAACTCCACCTGCGGATAGCGGCCGTGGAAGGTCCGCAGCGCCACCGGTAGCGGCCCATAGGTGAGGCTGCCGACCGACCCGATCCGTAGCCGACCAGCCCGGCCGTCTGCGACGGCTCGAACCTCCTCGGCCAGATCGTCGAGTTCGGGCAGGAGTCGGCCGAGCTCCCGCTCGAGTCGATGACCGGCGGGGGTGAGTCGGACCCGGCGGGTCGTTCGCTCGAAGAGCTTGGCCCCCATCCGCTCCTCGAGCTGGCTGATCTGATGCGAGAGCGCCGACTGGCTCATCGCCAACGACGAGGCCGCCCGACCGAAGTGCATCGTGCGCGCCAACTCCGCAAAGGACCGGAGATGCCGCAGCTCGTAGTCGGTACCAGCCAGCATCGTCCGGCACCTTATCTCGGCCCGCTCACCACAGCGGATCTCGGCCCGCTCACCACAGCGGGACGCCGGGTCGGACCCGGTGCCGAAAACGACACAGACCCGCTCCGGTGAGCGGGTCTGTCACACGTGGACGTTCGGCGGAGCCGAACTCCTGCAACTCCGGAGGAGTTGCCGAGCACCCCGTACGGGATTTGAACCCGTGCTACTGGCATGAGAAGCCAGCGTCCTAGGCCGCTAGACGAACGGGGCTGGTGCGGACCGAATCCTATCTGCGCCACTCGCCGATTCGAACCCCAGGCTCGAAGTCGAATGGGCGGACGGACTCGCCACGCTCACGCTCGGGGAGGAGGACTTGAACCCCCAATGTCTGGACCAGAACCAGATGTGTTGCCAATTACACCATCCCCGAAGGACTGCCTCAGGATAGCGGCTGTCTCCCCGACGCCATCCCAGATTTCGCACCTTCGAGCGGAACGTCGGGCGCCGGTGGTGAGTTAGAGCCGTCATGACCTCCCCGCGGCTGCTGCTCGGTGTGGTGGCTCTGGCCGCCCTGACGATCTGGGCCTTCACCGGCGACGCCGGCTCGAGCGACGGACCGGCCGGGGTCCGGGCCGACCCCGGCGACGTCTACAACCCGGTGCTGGCCGGCGAGCCCCTCCCCGAGGGCTTCCGCCAACTCCTCCCCCGCGACGGCATCCGCCCGGTCTACGACCCGCAGTTCGTTACCGCCGACGCCGTCGACTGGACCGACACCACCCACATCATCGGCGTGGCCCACGGCGACGAGGCCAAGGCCTACCCGGTCAGCTTCCTGAACGGCCGGGAGATGGTGGTCGACGAGATCGACGACATACCGATACTCGTCACCTGGTGACCGTTGTGCGCAACGGCGATGGTCCATCGCCGAGAGCTCAACGGGGAACCCATCGTGTTCGGCGTCCACGGCGCCTTGTGGGGCAACGCCATGACCTGGTGGGACCACGACACCGGCTCGATCTGGAGCCAGCCGCTGGGTGAGGCCATCGCCGGGCCCCGCAAAGGAGAGACCGTCGAGCTGTTCCCCATGACGTTCACCAGCTGGGACGTCTGGCGGGCCGAGCACCCCGACACCCTCGCCCTCGACGCCCCGGGGGCCCGCACCGGCTTCGACATCGACTTCCTGTACCTCGTGGTCGACTTCGACACCGAGACCGCCGCCTACCCGGTGCGGGACCTGTGGGCCGAGGGCGTGATCAACGACACCGTGGCCGACGTGCCGATCGCCGTGCTCGTCGACCCCACCGACCCCGAACGGTGGAAGGTGTTCTCCCGGACCCTCGACGACGGCGTGGAGGTCGAGCTGCGGCTCGACGACCGGCGACTCGTCGACGAGGTGACCGGCAGCGAGTTCGACCCGGTGCTCGGCATCGCCACCTCCGGGTCGCTCGAAGGCCAGATCCTCGACCCCCTCCCCGCCCTCACGTCGTTCCCCGGGGACTACGACACGTTCTGGCCCGACGGGCGGGTCTGGCCCGACGACGGCGAGACGGGCTGAGGTGAACGTCGTCGTGCAGCTCTTCCGCCTGTCGCCCTCGTCGTGGGCGGCGCTGGGGCCGATCGGGCTCCCCCGCGCCGCCCTGACCGCCGTCGGGGCGTGGACGCTGTTGGCCTGGGGGCGACTCGGCCTGCAGGCCTTCACCGCCCCCCGGGCCACCGTCCGCTTCGTCCTGATCGGCGCCTACGCCTGGCTGGCGCTGGCCGCTCTCGTGTGGCTGGTGGTGGTCCTGGCCGAGCGCCTCGCCACCTCGGTCGACCCGGCTCCCGCTCCGGCGCCGACGATCGACGGACTGCTGCGGATCACCGAGGTGGTCGGCTCGGCCCATCGGCCACTCGTGTTCCTCGGCATCGCCATCCAGCTGCTGCAGTTGGTGAACCTGCTCGGCGGGCCGGGCGCGGTGTTCGCCGCCGTCACCATGGCGTGGATGGCGGCCACGCTCGGCGCCGCCGTGGCCTGGGCCGCCCGACGTCCGCTGCTCGTCGGGCTGGCCGTCACCGTGCTGCCCTTCGCCCTGTGGCTGGCCACCGCCGGCCGTTTCGGCCTCAACCGGGTCGGCCACCTGCTCTAGCCCGTCAGCCGGCCCTGCCCGGAGGTCGGTGCTCCTGCGCCGACTCCGGGTGCCCACGTTGCCCGCTTAGGTCCGAATCGGGGCGGGTGTCGGCGCCCGATTCGGACCGATGTGGGCACTTCTGGTGTTCCTCGCCTCGGAGCCGTGAGGACAGCAGTCGATGAGCTACAGCTGGTCGAGGCGGCGGAAGGAGATGACCCGGCCGATGGCCACCCCGCCGGCCTCCTGGATCAGGCGGTTGAGCGGCGGCGACTGCTCGGTGAGCGACACCGTCGGGGCCAGGCCGACCTCCTCGGCGATGAGGGCGGCTCGACGGGCGTGGAAGCGGTCGGTCACCAACACCACCTCCCCGATCTCCTCGTCCTCGAGGAACCGGGCGGTGGCCCGCAGCGACTCATAGGTGGAGCCGCCCTGGACCTCGAGCAGCAACCGGTCGTCGGGGATGCCGGCGTCTCGCAGGTAGTCGTAGCCGGCCTTGGCCTCGGTGGTGATGTCGGCCTCCTGGCCACCACCGGTCAACACCACCACGTCGACCTGCCCCTCCTCGTAGAGCTGAGCCGCCACGTCGAGGCGGGCCTCCAGCACCGGCGAGGGCGAGCCGTTGTACTGGGCGGCGCCGAGCACGATGGCGGCCCGATCCTCCGGGGGTTCGTCGACGGCCTCGTAGTCGACGGTGGAGGCGAACCACACATCGACCAGCGTGGCCAGGTAGTACAGGGCCAGGAGGGCGAGCAGGGCCCACAGGAGGCGCCGCCGCGTCCACAGCGGCGGGTCCTGCGGGTCGGAACCCGACTCGGCGGCCTCCCCCACGGCCCTCAGATCCTGGCCCTCGCTGCGCGCAGCCGGTCGATGATGACCTGGCGCTCCATGGCCGCCATCGGCTCCCACAGGGGAAGGCCGGCCCGCTTGCCGGTCAGCGCCAGTCGGACGGGCAACTGGCTCTTGGCCTCGAGCTCCTCGCCGACGCCCATCACCAGCGCCTCCAGCGCCTCGGCGGTCCAGTCGACGTCGGCCAGACGTTCGATCACAGCGTCGAGGATGGCGGGCACCTCGTCCTTGCCCATCACCTTGCGCCAGTCCTTCTCGGACGGCTCGACCGGATCACCGACCACCCAGTCGAGCAGCTCGGCCGCCTGATCGAAGCGCTTGGTCCGCTCCTGCACCATCGGTGCGAGCGAGGCGAACAGCTCGGCCGGGATGTCGTACTCGGAGGCGTCGACGAACGGCGTGGCCTGGGCCACGAACTCCTCGGTGGGCAGGGCCCGGATGTACTCGCCGTTGAAGTGGTCGAGCTTCTTCACGTCGAAGAAGGCGGAGGCCTTGTTGATGTCGGCCAGGTCGAACAGCTCGATCAGCTCCTCGACCGGGCGGATCTCGACGCCGTCCTTGGGCCCCCAGCCGAGGGTGACCAGGTAGTTGCGCATGGCCTCGGGCAGATAGCCGCGCTCGGCGTAGTCACCGACCGACACGTCGTCGCGCCGCTTCGACAGCTTCTTGCGCTGCTCGTTGACGATGAGGGGCAGGTGGGCGAACGTCGGCGCGCCCTCGCCGCCCATGGCCTGACGGAGCAGCAGCACCCGGGGTGTGGTGTTGACCAGATCCTCACCCCGGACGACGTGGGTGATGCCCATGTCGAGATCGTCGTAGGCGTTGGCCACGTGGAACATCGGCGTGCCGTTGGAGCGGACGATGACGAAGTCCTCGAGCACCGAGTTGTCGAACTCCACCCGGCCTCGCACCACGTCGTCCCACGCCGTCACGCCCTCGTCGGGCGTGCGGAAGCGGACGACGACGCCCGGCCCGGGCTGCACGTTGCGATCCCGGTTGTAGTTGTCGTAGCCGCCGTCCGCGCTCTCGCCTCGGGCCTCGGCCCGGGCCTTGATCTCCTCGGGGGTGGAGTCGCAGTAGTAGGCCTGGCCGCTGGCGATCAGGTCGTCGACCACCTTGAGGTAGGCGTCGAAGCGCTCGGACTGGAGGTACTCCTCGTCCCAGTCGATGCCGAGCCAGCCGAGCGTGTCCTTGATGGCGGCGATGTGCTCGGGCGTCGAACGCTCGGTGTCGGTGTCCTCGATACGCAGCACCATCGCCCCACCGGTCTTGCGGGCGTACAGCCAGTTGAACAGCGCCGAGCGGGCACTGCCGAGATGGAGGTAGCCGGTGGGGGCCGGGGAGAAACGAACGCGTACCGTCACTCCGCCAAGACTAGGTCCTACAGGGTGAGGTTGGATCGCCAGTCGTCGTTGTAGGCCTCGGTGATCTCACCCGGTGGCTTGGCCAACGCCTCCACCGGAACGGTGTCGACGAGCTGTCGCAACTCCGAATAGTGGTGGTGGGTCCTGACCTCGGCGAACAGGCCGTTGCGGAGCTCGATCAGCTCCGCCGGCGGCTCGGCGTCGAGGAAGCCGAACACGGTGAAGGCGGCCCGCAGGTCATGCACCACGGGCGCCCGGCCGTAGTGGGCGGCCCGCTTCATGGCCACCGCCACGCAACCGGCCACTGCGTCCTCGCGCCCGACGTCGCCCAGGCGCAGGATGTCGTCGAAGTGGTGGACGAGCTTGTAGGCGTAGCCCTGGTCCGGCCCGGGACTGCCCAGGCGACTGCCGCTCGGCTGACCCCGATCGAGATCGCCGGGACGATCGGCCCGCCAGGCGTCGGCCCGACGCGGCGGCGACGAGTACGAGCGGACTCGCTCGGTCGGATCGGAAGGCACGAAGTCGGGGGCTGCCACAACCCCAAGGCTAGCCTGTCGGCGGCGCAGGACTGGAGGCTCTGCACACACATGGGAATCGAATCGACTCTGTACCGAGTGGTGTTGCTCGTATTCCTCGGCGCCGTCGTCGTCGGCTTCGGTGGCGTCATCGCCCACAGCGCCTATCACGCTCGGGCGTTCCGCAGTCCGGCCGCCACGGCGGCATCGGTTCTCGACATCGCCACCGCCGCCACCCGACTGGCCGAGTACGCCATCTACGCCGTGCTCCCCCTCGGGATCGTGTTGGTGGCGACGAGTGACGACACCTTCTCCCTAGGCGACCCGTGGGTGGTGGCCAGCTTCCTGGTGTGGGCCCTGCTCGTCAGCGCAGCGCAGGGCGCCGTCCGCCCTGCGGTCCGCACGATGATGACCCGGGCTCAGGAGTTGAGCCCCGAGACCGTGCTCAGCACCGACGACGAGGTGGCCGCCGCCTCCCGTCGTCTGATGGCCGGCGAGGCGGCCACCCAGCTCCTGCTGGTCGTGGCCCTGGCCCTGCTGGTGTGGAAGCCCGGCGCCTGAGCGGACCGACCGGGCTCAGCCCGACTCATCGAGGTCGGTGGCCAACTTGATCAGGAGCTCGTCGAGCGTGGCCCGCTCGCCGATGGTGAGCCTCGACAGGATCCGCTCCTCGGTCGTCACCAGGTGGCGGACCAGACGCTCCGCCTCGGCCACGCCGCGCTCGGTCAGGGCGACGGGGGCGATGCGGCGATTGGTGGGATCCATCACCCGCTCGACGAGGCCGGCCCGCTCCATCTGATCGATCCGGCTGGTGGTGCCGCTGGCGCTGAGCATGATCGAGCGGGCGATGCTCGACGGCTTCATCCGGTAGGGCGGCCCCTGGCGCCGCAACGTCGACAGCACGTCGAAGTCGGCCAGCGACGAACCCGCCTCGGTGAGGGCCCGGGCCACCTGCCCGACGGCCAAGGCCCGCACCCGGTTGATCCGGGCCACCGTGGCCATGGCCCCGGTATCGAGATCGGCGAGTTCGCGTCGCCACTGGTCCTGCAGATGATCGACCGGATCGCGTTCCACGTCGACACCGTACTGCGTCAATGAAATGTTTGACATCGAAGTTTCGATATCGCATATTTCGACAATGAAGTCTTCCGCAGACCCCCCAACCCGCCCGACCACCGATCGAGCCGTCCTCGCCACCAAGATCGGCCGCGCCATGGCCGACGGCCGGTGGGACGACGTGCTCGAGGCGCTCTCTCCCGACGTCGTGGCCCACGTCCCCGCCGTCGGCGACCTGCACGGCGTCGACGCCCTCGCCGGTTTCCTGCTGGAGACGGCGGCCAAGACCGACGACGGCGAACATCTCGAACTGCTCGACGCCCTCGCCGGCGAGAGCCATGTGGCGCTCTACTTCCGCATCACGGCCACCCGGGCCGATCGAGCTCCGCTCGACAATCTCACCGTGCACCTCGCCCGCCTCGACGGCGACCGGATCGCCGAGATCTGGTTCCACAACTTCGACGGACAGACGGTCGCCGCCTTCTGGGCCTGACATCGCCCCGCCGGTCGGCCGGCACCGCCCGGTCGAAGCCACCGTCCGCCGAACCGGTCCGCTTTTGGCCTGCGCCCGGCGTCGGTCGCTAGCGTCACCGCCATGGACAGTGTGCGTGCCGCCCGCAGTATGCGGGGTTCGATCGGGATGTTGGCCATGGAATGGCTGATGGCCCCCTCCACCCAAGAGAAGGCGACCGAGCGGGGGATGCCCGAGGGCCTGGCGGCCTACGCCGTCGGCCGGTTCGGCGTCCTGGGCGACTGCCCACCCGACAACGTGGTCGCCGCCGCCTACTTCTGGGAGCCGGGCCTGATGCGGCAGAAGGTGGACGAGGGCCGGGCCGGTATCGCCCCCGAGGAGGGTGGCCGCATCTACGCCCAGATCTGTCGGGAATGGGGCGAGGAGAAGTTGGCGGACTTCGACGGAGCCGTACGACTCGGCGAACTCCTCGAGGCCGTGGTCACCGAGGCCAGCCCACTCGGCGCACCGACCTTCGTCGGATGGCGCGATCAGGAGCTGCCGGCACCGGGTCCGGGCCGCACCTTCCAGTTGGCCCAGACGATGCGGGAGCTGCGCTTCGGCCGTCACGCGATCGCCGTCCAGGCCGCCGGCATGGACCCGCTGGAGGCCATCCTCAGTGGCCCGGCCGGGGAGTGGAACGCCGAGTTCTTCGGCTGGTCCAAGCCCTACCCCGACGTGTCGCACCTGACCGAGCAGCGGGAGGAGATCGAATCGATGACCGACCGCCTCCACGCCCCCGACCTCGAGGTGCTCACCGACGACGAGCGGGCCGAGCTTCGGAACCTGGCCAAGGAGGCCCGAGCCCACGCCTCGTCCTAGCCACCGCTCGCCGACGCGCTCGACGCCACGGCGTGACCGGAGCAGGCGCGGCTGCTGATCGATCGGAGCCACCCCGCCGGGTTCCTCATCGAGATGACCGGTAGCGATCACCCGGGACCCGGGCCGGGCCCCGGAGGGCGGTGCAGGACTAGGCTCGATCGCCAGGATCACGATCGCACCGGAGCGGGCGTGACGGAGAAAGAGGTTGGGATCCGATGACCCCGGTTTTGGAAGGTCTACGCATCGTCGAGGGCTCGGCCTTCGTCGCCGCCCCGCTCGGGGGCATGACCCTGGCCCAGCTCGGGGCCGACGTCATCCGCTTCGACAACATCGGCGGCGGCCTCGACTACAACCGCTGGCCGGTGACCGGCGAGGGCGTCAGCCTGTTCTGGACCGGGCTCAACAAGGCCAAGCGGTCGATCCAGGTCGACCTGCGCAGCCCCGAGGGGCGGGAGCTGATCGTGCGCCTGATCACGGCCCCCGGCCCCGACAACGGGATCTTCCTGTCGAACTTTCCCGAGTCGGGCTGGTTGTCGGACGAGAACCTCCGGGCCGAGCGCGACGACCTGATCTACATGAACATCATCGGCAATCCGGACGAGTCGACGGCGGTCGACTACACGGTGAACCCGGCCTCGGGTTTCGCCATGGCCACCGGCCCCACCGGCTCCCGGGTGCCGACCAACCACGTGCTCCCCGCCTGGGACACCGCCTGCGGTCTCACCACCGCCCTCGGCCTCCTGGCGGCCGAGCGCTACCGGGCCCGTACCGGCACCGGTCAGCTGGTGAAGATCTCCCTCGCCGACGTGGCCTTCGCCATGGTGTCCAACCTCGGCTACACGGCCCAGGCCCAGCTGCTCCGCGAGGACCGGATCTCGGTCGGCAACGACCTGTACGGCGCCTTCGGCCGGGACTTCCCCACCGGCGACGGCCGCCGGGTGATGGTGGTGGCCATCAGCGGACGCCAGTGGAGGAGCCTGGTCGACGCCACCGAGATCGGCCCCCACCTCCCCGCCATCGAGCAGGCCCTCGGCCTCGACCTCAACGTCGAGGGCGACCGCTACGAGGCCCGCGACGCCGTCGCCGCCTTCATCGCCCCCTTCATCGCCCGTCACACCCTCGACGACCTACGCCGGATCTTCGACGAGCACGGCGTGTGCTGGGGCCCGTACCAGTCGTTCGTGCAGCTGGTCGAGGAAGACCCCCGCTGCTCGGTCGACAACCCGATGTTCGCCATGGTCGACCAGCCCGGTGTCGGCCGGGTGCTGGCACCCCGAACGCCGCTCGACTTCCACGGGATCGACCGCAACCCGCCCGCCCCCGCCCCCAAGCTGGGTCAGCACACCGACGAGATCCTCCTGGAGGAGTTGGGCATGACCGAGCACGAGCTCGGCCTACTGCACGACAAGGGCATCGTGGCCGGCGCCGCCTCATAAGCGCCGGAGCGCGGCCACCGGAGCCGGGCGACCGGCTCGCACCGCCGACCCCGAGCAGCCGACCCCGCCCGACCGGAGCCGACCACCCGGTCGTGCCCCATGCCACAGCCCGGGACGACGCCGAGGCAACCGAGGCCCTCCACCGCGTCCCTAGATTGACGGCATGCTCATCGAGATCGGCGCCGTTCTGTTCGACAACGACGGCGTGCTCGTCGATTCCCACGCCCAGGTGGTGGAGGGGTGGCACGACATCGCCGCCGCCTTCGGGCTCGACGCAACGACGTTGATCGACGAGGGGTGCGGGGTCCGCTCGATCGACACCCTCCGCCGTTTCGTGCCCGCCGACCGTCTCGACGAGGCGGTCGAGCTCCACGAGAAACTGGAGCTGGAATCGGCGGCCGAGACCGGCACCATCCCCGGAGCCGCCGAGTTGCTCACGGACCTACCCGACGGCCGGTGGACGATCGTCACCTCGGCCACGCACGGCCTGGCCGCGGCCCGGTGGGCGGGCGCAGGCATCACCCCACCCCCGCAGGTCGTCACCGCCGACGAGGTGACCAACGGCAAGCCCGACCCCGAGCCCTACCTGCTCGGGGCGGAGCGGTTGGGCGTCCCCGCCTCCGACTGCGTGGTGTTCGAGGACTCCCCCTTCGGCGGGGAGGCGGCCCGCACCGCCGGGGCGCACGTGGTGGCCGTCGGCGACGAGCCGTGGCCGTTCGAACCGCTCACCCGGGTGCCCGATCTCACCCACGTCCGAGTGGTCGACCCCGCCGCATCGGGCCGCGTCGCCCTGCGGTTCACCCCCGGGGGCTGAGCCCCGGCCAGGCCCGACGGTTGGGGGCGACCCCAGCCGATGCTGGGGGCCAACCCGGATTCCCGGGTCGAGGCCCCGATCGTACGGTCGGCTTCATGGCCTCGATCCACCCCATCACCACGACCTTCCACCCGCCGCGACCGACCCGTCCCGACGTCCCTGGCCTCGCCGCCGCCGATGCCGAGACCGGCGGCGGCGAGTCGCTCACCGGCCCCGCACTCGTCGCAACTGCCCTCGTCGGCCTGCTCACCGCCGGCGCCCTGACCCTGCTCACGCTGACCGGTCGACTCATCAGCGAACTCCCCGCCGCCCTCGGCGGCTGAGGCCCCACACGTCGGGTCTCGACGGCGCCGCCGATGCCCTGATGGGTCGTCGTACACAAATCCGGCTACTCCCGTAACAAAACCCGGTCTCCGGGTACCTCTACAACGCGAAGCACGGCGCGACGGATCACCATCGACCGGCGTTCCCCCGACCGGCTGCTGAGGGCGATGCGCCACCACGAGGCGCGCAGCAGCGGGAAGCGCCCGCCGGGCCCACCCCCGGCGGGCGCACTCGTCGCCGAGTCCAGGCCGACACCACGGCACGCCGAAGACGACGCCGCTACACCGCGGCGACGGCGCTCCGGGGCCGGCGTCACCGGCCCCGGACGACGCTCAGATCAGGGCGTAGACCACCGAATCGCTGAGGGCCTGCCACGACGCCTCGATGATGTTCTCGCTGACCCCGATCGTGGTCCAGTGCCGCTCACCGTCCGAGGCGTCGATCAGCACCCGGGTGACGGCACCGGTGCCGGAACCCGAATCGATGATGCGCACCTTGTAGTCGGTGAGGCGGACGGTGGCCAGCTCCGGGAACCGGTCGCCGACGGCGGTGCGGAAGGCGGCGTCGAGGGCGTTCACCGGGCCGTTGCCCTCACCGGTGGCCACGATCCGCTCGCCGCCGACGCGGAGCTTGATCGTGGCCTCGGTCTCGACGCCGTCGTAGTGGCCGAGCGGGTTCTTGATCAGGCCGGTCTGGGTGCCGGGCCGATGTTCGACCATCACCCGGAACGACTCCAGATCGAAGAACTCGTTGCGCCAGCCGGTGGCCCGCTTCATGAGCAGCTGCAGCGAGGCGTCGGCCGCCTCGAAGTGGTAGCCCGCATGCTCCAGGTCCTTCAGCTCCTCGAGCACCGCCTTCATCTGGGCGCCGTCGAGCTCCATGCCGAGGTCCTTGGCCTTGAGCTCGATCGTGGCCCGACCGGACAGGTCCGACACCAGGAACCGGGTGCCGTTGCCGACGAGACCGGGATCGACGTGCTCGTAGGCGTCGGGACGGCGGGCGATGGCCGAGGTGTGCAGCCCCGCCTTGTGGGCGAAGGCCGACTGGCCGACGTAGGGCTGGGCCGCGATCGGCGGCAGGTTGACCAGCTCGGCCACGTGGTTGGACACCGCCGTCAACTTCTCCATGCCCCCCTCGGGCAGAGTACGGATCCCCATCTTGAGGCTGAGGTTGGGCACGAAGGTAGTGAGGTCGCAGTTGCCGGTGCGCTCGCCGTAGCCGTTGATCGTGCCCTGCACGTGGGTCGACCCGGCCCGCACGCCGGCCACGGCGTTGGCCACGGCACAACCGGTGTCGTTCTGGGTGTGCATGCCGACCACCAGCTCCGGGAACAGCTCCACTGCGGCCCGGGTGGCCGACTCCACCTCGTGGGGCAGGGAGCCCCCGTTGGTGTCGCACAGCACGAGGGCCTCGGCCCCGTTGACCGCCGCCGCCTCCAGGGCCCGCATGGCGAACTCCGGGTTGCGCTTGTGGCCGTCGAAGAAGTGCTCGAAGTCGACGAAAACCCGTCGACCCTGACCGACCAGGTACGCCACCGAGTCGGCGATCATGGCCACGCCCTCATCGAGCGTGGTCCGCAGCGCCTCCAGCACGTGGTAGTCCCACGACTTGGCCACGATGCAGCACACCGGGGTCTGGGCCGCCAGCAGATTGGCCAGCGTCTGATCGTCGTCGACCTTGCCCTTGGGTCGACGGGTCGAGCCGAAGGCGACGAGGGTCGACGTGGTGAGGTCGAGCTCGCCGGCGGCGGCCCGTGAGAAGAACTCGTCGTCGCGGGGGTTGGCGCCGGGCCAACCACCCTCGATGTAGTGGACGCCGAGCAGGTCGAGCTGCTCGGCGATACGGAGCTTGTCGTTGGCGGTGAGGGCGATGCCCTCGAACTGCGAGCCGTCGCGCAGGGTGGTGTCGAAGATCTCGACCTCCGCCGGCCACGACGGGTCCCGCCGGCCCAGCCGCTCGATCTCCATACCCTCGGCTCCGTCGCTGCGCTCGTCGCTTGAGGCTCCGGCGACGCCGGAACCTCCTATGTTCCCACCCATCACAAGGCCTCCAACACAGCGTCGGTGATGTCGGTGGTGGAGCCGGTGGCGTCGGCGGCGATCTCGCAGGCCTTGGTGATGCGGGCGGCGGCCGCCTCCTCACCGAGGTAGTCGAGCATCATGGCGCCCGACAGGATGGCGGCGATCGGGTTGGCCTTGTTCTGCCCGGCGATGTCGGGGGCCGAACCGTGCACGGGCTCGAACATCGAGGGCCCGGTCCGGGCCGGATTGAGGTTGGCCGACGAGGCCAGACCGATCCCGCCGGAAACGGCGCCACCGAGATCGGTGAGGATGTCGCCGAACAGGTTGTCGGTGACCACGACGTCGTAACGGGCCGGATCCTCGACGAAGTAGATGCAGGCGGCGTCGACGTGGTTGTAGGCCGTCTCCACCTCGGGGTACTCGGCCGCCACGTCATCGAAGGCCCGCTGCCACAGGTCACCGGAGAAGGTGAGGACGTTGGTCTTGTGGACCAGGGTCAGATGGCGGCGACGCTTCATGGCCAGATCGAAGGCGTAGCGGATGGCGCGCTCGGCCCCCATGCGGGTGTTGACCGAGCCCTGGGTGGCGATCTCGTGCGGCGTGCCCTTGCGCAGGAAGCCGCCCTCACCGGCATAGGTGCCCTCGGTGTTCTCCCGCACCACCACGAAATCGTGACCGGGTGCGGTGAACGGACGGTGGTTCACGTACAGGTCGAGCTCGAACCGCATCTTGAGCAGCAGGCCACGCTCGATCACGCCGGGCGGGACACCGGGCGAGCCGACGGCGCCGAGATAGATGGCGTCGAGGCCGCGCCACTCCTCCAGGGTCTCGTCCGACAGGACGGTGCCGTCGTTGAGGTAGCGGGCCCCGCCAAGGTCGTAGTCGACGGTGTCGAGCGTGACCCCGGCGGCGGTAATGACGCGCAGGCCCTCGGTAATGACCTCCGGCCCGATGCCGTCGCCACCCACAATGCCCACTCGATACGTCATTTCGCCAACCCCTTCATGGTCGAACTGTCTGCTGAAAAGTGACCCGTCAACCCTACTGGCGACTGGACGGTGTGCCCCCTGGGGCGAAGCGTCTCAAGGTGGGCGGGCCGACGGTCGAGAACATCGTCAAGGAGGACGTCCCGTGGGCTCCATGCCAGACATCGACTACAGCAGGCAGCAGGTCCCCCAATCGTGGACCGAGGCGGCCCGGGAAGCCCCCGGCGCCGGGATCAGCTATCAATCGGCCGACGGCCACCGGGGGCCGCGGGTCAGGGCCGTGCCCGGACCGGGTGCCGACACCTTCACCGCCTTCTTCGCCACCGCCGCCGTGTCGATGGCGGGTGGCGTGGCCTGGTACCAGGCCTACATCCGCGGGGCGACCTACCCCTGGGTGGCGCTCATCATGGCGTTGGCCATCGCCCTCGCCCTCCGCCTGGCCATCGGCCCCCGGGACGGACAGACCCGATCGATGATGGGGCTGCTCTTCTACCTGGTCTCGGCGTCGCTGGTGGTGTTCCTCATCGTGTCCCACAACTACGCCGACCTCTACGGCGCCCGACCGTCGTGGGGTCAGTTCGAGGACGAGCTCCTGCGGAGCCGACTGACCGATCCCCTGTTCCTCGCCGCCTGGGCCGGAGGCGCTCTGCTGACGGTCTCCGCCCCCCGCTTCCTCCGTTAGCGGCCCTTCGGCCCGGTCGCCCGATGCGGGCGGCGCTCGACGAGCTGGAAGTTCTGGGCGCGGACGATCCGGAAGCCGAGCCAGCCGAGCCAGGCCGCCACCAGGATCTCGGGCATGGCGGCCACCAGCGCCCATCGGTCGGTGGCCGAGTCGAACAACAGCGGCTCGCTGAAGTAGCCCCACGACGGGGCCAGGTGGGTCGCCGTCACCCCGACGGCGATCGAGGTGAACACACTGGCGGCGGCGAAGGGCGCCAGCGGGTGGCCGGTGAAGATCAGCGTCAGGGCTACGGCGGCGGCGACGGCGGCGAACGTGCCGGCCCAGATCACCCCGTCGGAGGTCGACGCCGTGGTGCGGCGAATGTGGTCGCCGGTGTGCACCAGCCAGGTGGCGATGAACACCCCACCCCACAGCGGTAGCGCTCGGCTCCGGCCGTCGGCCGACGGTTCCGTCCTCGTCTCAGCCATACGTCATTCTCCCCCCGCTCACCCGCTCGCCGCACACCGCGCCGCGAGCGCGGATCGGATCGGGCGGACGTCGCCGATCGCCGAGCCGACGAGCGCTCGGCGAGCCATCGTTCAGGCCACGATCAGGGCGACCATGGCGAAGTGGCTGGCCCCGGCGAGCACGGTGAAGAAGTGCCACACCTCGTGGTACCCGAACACCATCGGATCGGGGTCGGGATAGCGCAGCAGGAACAGCAACGCCCCGACCGTGTACAGCACGCCGCCCAGCACCATCAGCGCCAGGGGCGGTCCGGCCACGGTCCGGATGAAGAGGGGCAACGCCAGCACCGAGAACCAACCCAGGATCGGGTACAGGGCGTTGGACACGGCCAGCAGGCGACGGTTGCCCCACACCTTCGTGCCGATGCCGCCCACCGCCAGCACCCAGATCGACACCAGGATGAACCGTGAGTAGGGCGAGGGGAAGGCGGCGAGGCAGACCGGGGTGTAGGTACCGGCGATCAGCACGAAGATCATCGAGTGGTCGAGCCGCTGCATCAGCCGCTGGGCCAACTCCCGCCGGGCCAGGCGGTGGTAGGCGGCGGAGACGCCGTAGAGGGCCATCAGGCTGAGGCCGAACACGATCGCCCCGATACGGGCGTAGGGGTTGGCGTCGGCCACCCATTGCAGCCAGACCGTGGCCGGCACCGACACCCAGAACGCCCAGGTATGAATCCGACCGCGCCACCGCGGGCGGGGCAGCCCGGTGGCGACGGAGACGACGGGATCGATCATGGCCCCCAACGGTAGACGACGAGGAAGGAGCCCCTTCGACGGCCGTCCCGCCGCCGCCTCGGGACCGCCCCACCGGGGTCGGTGACAGCCGGGTGACACCCGCTCGGGCCCGGTGGACGGCGCCGATAGGCTCGTCGGGTGGCTGATGTACAGAAACTCTCACGCGAGGCCTTCGATCGGTTGAAGTCCGAGCACGACGATCTGACCACCCGGGGCCGCATCGAGATCGCCAAGAAGATCGAAGCGGCCCGCGAGCTGGGTGACCTCTCCGAGAACGGCGACTACCACGCCGCCAAGGAGGAGCAGGGCAAGATGGAAGGCCGGATCATCCACCTCGCCAACCTCATCGAGAACGCCGAGATCGTCGAGGTCGACACCTCCGGGGAGAAGTCGGTCCAGGCCGGTTGCGTCGTGTCGATCCGCTACGCCGGCGACGACGACGTCGAGAAGTACCTCATCGGCTCCATCGAGGAGCGACGGGAGGGCGTCACGGTGATGTCGCCCGGCTCGCCCCTGGGCCAGGCCCTCATCGGGGCCAAGGTCGACGAGACCGTCACCTTCGAAGCCCCGGCCGGCCCTCTCGACGTGTCCGTCGTCGACATCGAGTACTGAGAGCAAAGGAGCATCCTCGTATGGCCAGCGAAGCCCGTACCCTCGCCGACAACGTCTGGGAGGCCCACGTCGTCAACCACGGCGCCGACGGCGAGCCCGACCTGCTCTACATCGACCTCCACCTCGTGCACGAGGTCACCTCGCCCCAGGCCTTCGACGGCCTCCGGCTCAACGGCCGCAAGGTGCGTCGGCCCGACCTGACGATCGCCACCGAGGATCACAACGTTCCCACGGCCGACATCGATCAGCCGATCGCCGACCCGATCTCGGCCAAGCAGATCCAGACGCTGCGCAACAACGCCGCCGAGTTCGGGATCATCAACAACGAGATGGGCTCACCGGGCCAGGGCATCGTCCACGTCATCGGCCCCGAGCAGGGCCTCACCCAGCCGGGCATGACCGTGGTCTGCGGCGACAGCCACACCGCCACCCACGGCGCCTTCGGGTCGATCGCCTTCGGCATCGGCACCAGCGAGGTGGAGCACGTGCTCGCCACCCAGACGCTGCCCCAGATGCGGCCCAAGATGATGGCCGTCAACGTGAACGGCACCCTCGCCCCCGGCGCCACCGCCAAGGACGTGATCCTCGCCATCATCGGTGAGATCGGCACCGGCGGCGGCATCGGCCACATCATCGAGTACCGGGGCAACGTGTTCACCGAGATGTCGATGGAAGGCCGGATGACGGTCTGCAACATGTCGATCGAGGCCGGGGCCAAGGCCGGCATGATCGCCCCCGACGACACCACCTTCGCCTACCTCGAGGGTCGGGAGCACGCGCCGAAGGGCGCGGCCTGGGAGCGGGCCGTCGACGCCTGGCGGAAGCTGCCAACCGACCCCGGCGCCACCTTCGACCGCGAGGTCAACCTCGACGCCGCCGACATCGGCCCCTACGTCAGCTGGGGCACCAACCCGGGCCAGGTCATCCCCCTGGCCGACACGGTGCCCGATCCCGACGCCTTCGCCGACCCCACCGAGCGCGACGCCGCCGCCCGGGCCCTGGAGTACATGGACCTGACCGCCGGCACCTCGATGCGCGAAGTCACCGTCGACACCGTGTTCATCGGCTCCTGCACCAACTCCCGCATCGAGGATCTCCGGGCCGCCGCCGAGGTGGCCAAGGGCCGCAAGGTGGCCGACGGCATGCGCACCCTGGTCGTGCCCGGCTCGTTCGCCGTCAAGGAGCAGGCGGAGGCCGAGGGCCTCGACAAGGTGTTCGTCGACGCCGGCTTCGACTGGCGGGAGCCCGGCTGCTCGATGTGCCTGGCCATGAACCCCGACAAGCTGACCGTCGGCGAGCGGTCGGCCTCCACCAGCAACCGCAACTTCGAGGGCCGACAGGGCCGGGGTGGTCGCACCCACCTCGTCTCCCCCGGCGTCGCCGCCGCCACCGCCATCAGCGGCCACTTCGCCGCCCCGTCGGACCTGGACTGAGGAGCGCACACGATGAAGGCAGTCAACGTCGTCACCGGCACCGCGGTGCCGCTCGATCGGTCCGATGTCGACACCGATCAGATCATCCCCTCCGATTGGCTCAAGCAGGTGGAGCGCACCGGCTTCGAGAAGGGCCTGTTCTCCGAGTGGCGGGACGACCCCGCCTTCGTGATGAACGACGAGCGCTTCTCCGGGGCCAACATCCTCATCGGCGGGCCCAACTTCGGCGTGGGCTCCTCTCGCGAGCACGCGGTGTGGGCCATCCAGCAGTGGGGCTTCGAGGCCGTGATCTCACCCCGCTTCGGCGACATCTTCCGCAACAACTCGACCAAGAACGGCCTGGTGCCGGTGGTCGTTCCGCCCGAGGTCGGCCAGCAGCTGATCGCCGCGGTCGAGGCCGACCCCGATCTGGAGCTGACCGTCGACGTCGAGCGTCGGACCCTCGAGGCACCGGCCATCGGTCTGGTGCAGGAGTTCCCCCTCGACGACGCCACCCAGGAGCGCTTCCTCCAGGGGCTCGACGACATCGGGCTCAGCCTGCGCCACGAGGAGGCCATCGGCTCCTTCGAGTCGACCCGCCCCTCCTGGCTGCCCTCCGCCGCGATCTGAGCGCCCGCTAACCGGCGCCGTTCGGAGCCCAGGACACCACCTCGGCCCGGATGCCGTCGAGCAGACCGTGGGCGACCTCGGCGTCGGCCCGGTTGCGATGGGTCAGGTTGACCCCGATCAGTGACGCCGTCAGGAACTGGGCGCGGGGCTCGATGCTGACGGCGTCGACCTGCCCGGTGGCGGCGGCGCGCTCCAGCGCCGCCCGGAAGCCGGTGAGGAGGATGTCGAAGTACGCATGGGCGGCGTCGTACTCGGCCACGTTGCCCATGTCGTTGACGATGTAGCAGCCGCGGGGCTGCCCGGCCCGATAGCTGCCGCTCAGGGTGTCCAGGAAGGCCACGATGTCCTCCACCCCGTCGGTGCCGGCGTGCAGCTTGGAGAACAGCTGCTCGGTGGCCATGGCGATGTAGGCCTCGGCCGCCGTCTCGTAGAGGCCGTTCTTGCCGCCGAAGCTCTTGTAGAGCGTCGACCGGTCGACGCCGGTCGCCACTTCGAGGTCGCCGACGGTGGTCGACTTGAACCCGCCGCTCCAGAAGGCGAAGACGGCGGCTTCCAGGACCTCCTGGCGATCGAACTCCGGGGGTCGACCGCCGAGGTTTCGGGATTGGGGGGTTGCGTTTTCCACTATGTGTTGTATAACTGGTTTGGTTCCACAACGCAAATTGTAGAACCGAAGACGGTGGCCGACACACCCTGTCGCCCCCCCGAACGACCGACCCATCGCAGGAGCACACGCATCATGACCACCTCCACCCGTCGCCCCGAGGGCATCGTGGATTTCACCCCCGACCCCGCCCTCTTCCCCTTCCAGTCGACGTGGTTCGACAGCTCGGTCGGCCCCATCCACTACATCGACGAGGGCGAGGGTCGGCCCCTCGTCCTGTTCCACGGCAACCCCGACTGGAGCTTCCTCTACCGCGACATCGTGGTCGCCCTGCGGGGCCGATTCCGCTGCATCGCCATGGACTATCCGGGCTTCGGCCTGTCGGCCCATCCCGGTGACGGCTACGGCTACACCCCGGGCGAGCACGCCGCCGCCGTCGGCGAGCTGATCGACCACCTCGACCTTCACGACGCCATCGTCATGGGCGCCGACTGGGGTGGCCCGATCGGTCTCGACGTCGCCGCCCGCCGCTCGGACCGGGTGTCCGGCCTCGTCATCGGCAACACCTGGGCCTGGCCCGCCGAACGACGGATGCTCCGCTTCTTCAGCCGCCTCATGGGCTCGGCCCCGATGCAGTACCTGATCACCCGCCGCAACCTCTTCGTCGACCCGGCGATGAAGCGCAGCATCGTCGCCCCGACGACCGACGCCGAGTTCGAGCACTACACCGCCGTCGTCCCCACCCCGGAGCACCGGCGTGGCATCGCCGAGTTCCCCAAGCAGATCCGGGCCGCCGGGCCCTGGCTCGCCGATCTGGAGCGACGGGTCCTGGCCGCCTTCGGCGACACCCCGATGCTGCTGGTGTGGGGCACCAAGGACCCGGTCTTCCGAGCCATCCTGCCCGACTGGCGTCAGCGGTTCCCCCAGGCCGAGGTGATCGAGCTGGACAACGCCAGCCACTACCTCCAGGAGGACGAGCCGGAGAAGATCGCCGCCGCCATCGCCGCCACCTTCGGCCCGACCGGGGGCTGACCGGGCCACCGGCGCCCCCGATCACCGCCCGATCACCGCCCCGGTCGCCGATCGGTTCAGCAACAGCCCTCGGAAACCGGCAAACTACTCCGCAGCCAAGCAAGGCCGAGCCCGGGGAGGTAGCGGGGATGAGTGAACAGACGGCGTCGAGGTCGCCGATGACGGTACGTGAGGCCCTGGCCGACTGGCTTCGGCCCCCTCGGGCCCACGGCGACGTCATCGAGGACCGGACCGTCAGCTTTCTGGAGCTGTTCTACGACCTGGTGTTCGTCGTCCTCATCGCCCAGATCGCCCACGCCTTGGCCGCCGACGTGTCGTGGACGGGGGTGCGCAACTTCGCCGTCGTCTTCGTCCTCGTCTGGTACGCCTGGCTCAACGGCACCCTGTATCACGAGGTCCACGGCGGTGAGGACGGACGATCCCGCACCTTCATCTTCCTCCAGATGGGTCTGATCGCGGTGATGGCGGTCTACGCCGGCCACGCCGCCGACGAGGTGGCCGACGGCCGGGGCTTCGCCATCGTCTACGCCATCCTGTTGCTCCTGCTCGCCTTCCAGTGGGCCGGGGTGATCCGCCACGACAATCCGGCCTTCCGCCCGATCGCCCGCCGCTACGTCGGTGGCATGGTGGTCATGGCCGCCGCCGTGGCCGCCACCGCCCTCGTCGACGACACCGACCTGCGGGTGTGGCTCTGGCTCGCCATCTTCGGCGTGACCGTGCTCGCGACGCTCCAGATCGTGCTGTCCCGCAATCCCCTCGTCGAGGAGGCCAACCGACCCACCGAGTCGATGTCGGAGCGGTTCGGCCTGATCACGATCATCATGCTGGGCGAGGTGGTGGTCGGTGTCGTCGACGGCCTGTCCGAGCTCGACGAACGGTCGGCGCTGGCCATCGTGACCGGGATGGTGTCGCTCGCCATCGGCATGGGCGTGTGGTGGAACTACTTCGACTTCGTCGGACGGCGCCTCCCCCGACCGGACACCAACGTCCGAGCCGTCTGGACCCAGGGCCACATGGTGCTCGGCCTGTCGATCGCCGCCGCCGGCGCCGGCATGGTCAGCCTGGTCGAGCATGCCGGCGACGCCCGCACCCCGGTCGCCACCGCCTGGCTGGTATCCGGCTCGGTGTCGTTGCTCGCCCTGATCCTGGCGGCGCTGGTATGGACCATGGAGGAGCGGCCAGGTCGAGCCATGGTCCCGAGGTTGCTCGTCGGCACCGCCGTTCTGGCCCTGGTGGTCGGTGCGCTGCGACCTCCGCCCTGGCTCCTCGCCCTGCTCCTCTACGGCGCCCTGTCGGTCGTGTGGGGCGACGCCTTCATCCGGCACGCCCGCAGCGGCGAGCGAATCGCCGAAACCTAGCGCCGCCGCCCGAACCGACCGCTAGCCGGCGGCGCCGCCCGAGACCTCGAGGTTGAAGGCCGTGATATAAGCGGCGTCCTCGGAGAACAGAAAGACGACGGCGCCCGCCACCTCCTCCAGGCTGCCGTAGCGCCGCATCGGCACCGACTCGATCATCTGCTCGGCCACGGTGGCCGGGTCGTCGGCGAAGTACTGACTCGGTGTCGACGCCTGCAGCTCCACCTGCCGGTCCCACATCGCGCCCGGCCCGATGAAGGCGGGGCTGACGCAGTTGACCCGGATGTCGTGGGCGGCGAGGTCCTTGGCCGCCGACGCCGTCAGCGCCACCACCGCCGCCTTCGAGGCCGAGTAGGCCGCCATGTTGGGGGCGCCGGTGTGGGCCATCGAGGCGCTGTTGACCACCACGCCCGGCCGCCCGGCGGCGATCAGGCCGCGGGCGAAGGCCTGCAGCACGATCATCACCCCGGTGACGTTGATCTCCAGCACCCGGCGGAAGTCGTCGACGTCGTAGTCGACGGTGTTGGCGAACCGACCCTGGTAGCCGGCGTTGTTGAACAGCAGGTCGGGCTCGATGCCGTCGGCCCGCAGGCCGTCGAACAGCTCGGTCACGGCGGCCTCGTCGGTCACGTCGCCGTGGCGGATGACGGGGTCGGGCACGCCCCCGCCGGCGGCGGCGCACTGCTCGGCGGTCCGACGCAGGCCGTCGTCGGCCTGGGGGAGATCGGTGAGGACCAGGGCCGAACCCCGAGCGGCCAGGCGGACGGCGACGGCCCGGCCGATGTCGCCACCGGCCCCGGTGAGAAGAGCGGTACGGGGAAGAGGAGAGGTCACCTCGGCAATGCTACGACCAAAGAAATTCGACCTTGCGGGAACCAGCGGCCCCCGGGCGTCGTCGGAGGGATCATGAAGAACCGATTCACCCTTCGCCACGCCGCACCGCTGCTGCTGGCCGGGGCCCTGATCACGGCCTCGTGCTCCGACGCCTCCAGCGGTCAGGCCTCGGACAACACCGTGGGCGGCCGGGCCGGCGTCGACTCGCCGGTCACCGATCTGTCGACCGACGAGATCGTCCTCACCTCCGGGCTCACCACCGCCGAGAGCTGCAGTGCGTTGCTGGAGCGGATCAAGGACGAGGCCGTCGAGCGGGTCGGCCCCTACGGCTTCGATCACGGCGGCCGGTACGGCCCCGTCGTCGACTTCGCCCTCGAGGGGGACGACGCCATGGAGGACGAGGCCGCCGAGAGCGCACCCGCCACCACCACCTCCGCCGCCGTGGCCGAAGGGCGGGCCGCGACCGCCGACGGTTCCACCGACACCGACACCGACGCCGCCACCTCCGCCCCCGGGGTCGAGGGCGAGGACTTCTCCGGCACCAACAACCAGGAACAGGGGGTCGACGAGGCCGACCTGGTCAAGACCGATGGCGAGCGACTGGTGATCGCCTCGGGCAACACGCTGCGGGTGATCGACGTCACCGGCACCGTGCCCCGCCTCACCACCACGGTGGAGCTGCCAGACGACGTGTGGGCCGGTCAGATGTTCCTCGACGGCGACCGGGTGCTCCTGATGAACTCCGGCTGGACCGAGGAACCGTTCCTCGAGCGTGCGATCGACACCGCCTGGTACCCCGGCTCCCCCGTCGGTCGGCTGATGGAGATCGACCTCGATTCCGGCGACGTCGTCCGGACCCTGGAGTTCGAGGGCTCGTACCTATCGGCCCGGGAGATCGACGGCTCGATCCGCATCGTGCTCACCGCCACCGCCGACCGCTTCGCCTTCGTCTACCCCTCGAACCAGGGGGCCGAGGACAGCGCCGAGAAGGCCAACCGCGACCTGATCGAGCAGTCGACGATCGAGCAGTGGCTGCCCACCTACCGCATCACCGAGAACGGCCGCACCGTGGACGAGGGCACCCTGGTCGACTGCGACCGGGTGCACCTGCCCACCGAGTTCGCCGGGTTCGGCTCGATGGTGATGCTCACCACCGACATGGACAACGGCCTCGAGGTGACCGACGCCCTGGCCGTCTTCACCGACGCCCAGACGATGTACGCCTCGACCGACCGGGTGGCCATCGCCACCCCCCGCTGGCCCGAGTTCACCGACGATGGTCAGTGGATCGACGAGGGCGATGTCCGCACCGCTCTCCACACCTTCGACATCACCGACCCCGACCGGGCCGACTATGTCGCCTCCGGCCTCGTCGACGGCAGCCTGCTCAACCAGTTCTCGCTGTCGGAGCACAACGGCCACCTCCGGGTGGCCACCACCGACGGCAGCCCGTGGGGCCGTGAGTCGAGCGAGAGCTTCGTGTCGGTGCTCGAGGAGCAGGGCAACGTGCTGAAGGTGGTCGGCCAGGTCGGCGGCCTCGGCCCGGGTGAGCGGATCTTCTCCGTCCGCTTCATGGGCGACGTGGCCTACGTCGTCACCTTCCGCGAGGTCGACCCGCTCTACACCGTCGACCTGAGCGACCCCACCGACCCCGTGGTCAAGGGCGAGCTGAAGATCCCCGGCTTCTCCGACTACCTCCACCCGGTCGAGGGTGAGTACCTGCTCGGCGTCGGCATGGACGGTGACGAGCAGGGCTTCATCAGCGGCGCCGTGGTCTCGTTGTTCGACGTGAGCGACCTGACCAACCCGACCCGGGTGGCCAAGCTGCCGCTCGGTCCGAAGGACGCGGAGAACCTCGAGTCGTTCGAGTGGGGCTCGTGGACCCCGGTGTCCAACGACGCCAAGGCCTTCACCTACTTCGACGGCCACGCCGTGGTCCCCGTCGGCTGGTGGGGCGGCGAGAACGAGGCCTTCGGCGTCGAGCGCAACGGCTCCGATGCGGTGGTCATCGACGTCGACCTCGACGGCACCCTGACCGAGGTGGGTCGGATCGGCCACCCGGTGACCGGTGAGTGCGAGGTCTACCGGGACGGCGAGTGGTTCATCGAGCCCGCCGACGCCGTGGCCGTCCCCGAGGAGGAGCGGGCCCCCGACGCCATCGACGAGGAGCTGCTGGAGGAGACCGGCGACGCCGAGGCCTCCTTCGCCCGGGACGATGCGCCCCCGGTCGAGACCACCACGACGGCACCCGCCCCCGCTCCCGCACCGTCCGGCGAGGAGGAGCGGTACTGCTGGGAGTGGCAGCCCGACATCCAGCGCTCGGTCATCATCGGCGACGACATCTACACCCTGTCCGACGCCGGGGTGCAGGTGAACACCTTCACCGGTCTCGACGAGGTCACCTGGATCCCCTTCGAGCGCCGCTGAGGGAGCCACCGACGCACGACGACGAGCGGTGACGAGCCGTGACGAGCGGAGGGGCGGGCCTCGAGGCCCGCCCCTCGGCGCGTCGTGTTCCAGGCGGTACCGGTCCGCACCGGGCGGATCGGCGACGACGGTCAGTCGATGTCGATCACGTCGACCGACAGCACCCCGTCGGCGGAGCGCAGGGCGTCGATGGCGTCGGGCGGCACCGGGCGGCCGACGTCGATGACCATGACCGCCTCGCCCCCGTCGTCACGGCCGACGGCCATGTTGTCGATGTTGACCTCGGCGTCGCCCAGGATGTTGCCCACCTTGCCGATCACGCCGGGGCGGTCGTCGTTGCGGACGAACACCATGTGCTCCGACGGCGGCACATCGATGCGGTGATCGTCGATGGCGACGATCCGGGCCTCGTCCCGAAGGCCGACCAGGGTGGCGGCCAACGAGCGCCCCTCACCCTTGATCAGCAGGCGGTTGACGAAGTCGTGCGATGTGGCCGAGGCCTTCACCGTGAAGGCGATGCCGAGCTCGTCGGCCAGCGGCTGGGCGTTGACGAACGACACCGGCCCCTCGACCAGCTGCGACATCATCCCCTTGAGGGCGGCCAGGGCGACCAGGCGGTTGTCGAACCCGCCGATCTCACCCTCGAAGCTCAGCATCACCTCGGAGCCGACGGCGTCGCGACCGAGCGCCCCCAGCAGGGTGCCGAGCTGCTCGGCCAGCGGGAGGTAGGGCTCGAGCACGCCGGCCACCTCGGCGGCGTCGATGTTGACGGCGAAGGGCACGAAGTCGCCGGCCAGGGCCAGGCTCACCTGCTCGACGATCGTGATGCCCGCCCGCTCCTGGGCCTCGTGAGTGGAGGCGCCGAGGTGGGGGGTGACGACCACGTTGGGGTGGCCGAAGAGCGGTGACTCGGTGGTGGGCTCGGTGGCGAACACGTCGAGACCGGCGCCGCCGACCTTGCCCGAGGTCAGGGCGGCGTGGAGGGCGTCCTCGTCGACGATCCCGCCCCGGGCCACGTTGACGATACGGATCCCGTCCTTGGCCTTGGCGAGGAAGTCCTCGCCGATCAGGCCCATCGTCTCCGGGGTGCGGGCCACGTGGACGGTGACGATGTCGGCTCGGGCCGCCAGCTCGTCGAGGGCGACCAGCTCGGCCCCGATCTCGCGGGCCCGATCCTCCGACACGTAGGGGTCGTAGGCGATCAGCTGCATGTCGAAGGCCTTGGCCCGCTCGGCCACCAGCCGGCCGATGCGGCCGAGCCCGATCACGCCGAGCGTCTTCTCGTAGAGCTCCATGCCCGTCCACTGCGACCGCTCCCAGCGGCCGTCCTTGAGGGCGGCGTCGGCCTGGGCAACGTTGCGGGCCTGGGCCAGGATGAGGGTCATCGTCTGCTCGGCGGCCGACACCACGTTGGACTGCGGGGCGTTCACCACCAACACGCCGCGCTTGGTGGCGGCGTCGATGTCGACGTTGTCGAGACCGATGCCGGCCCGACCGACGACCACCAGCTCGTCGGCCGCCTCCAGCAGCTCCTCGGTGACCGTCGTGGCGGAACGGATTATCAGGGCGTGGGCCCCGACGATGGCGGATTTCAGCTCGTCGGGCGACAGCCCGAGCTGGACGTCGACCTCGTGACCGGCGGAACGAAACCGGTCGAGACCTGCGTCGGCGATCTTCTCGGCTACCAGGATGCGGCTCATGGTCCCCAAGGATCGCCACCGCAGAGCGTGACGACAATGCCTGGAGACAAAAAGCACAGGTTTCGTACAGACTCGGGGGATGTCACACCATCGAATCGTCGTGGTCGGAGCCGGTCTGTCCGGGCTCACCGCCGCCACCACCCTGCTAGCCACCGGCGCCGTCGGCCCCGAGGAACTACTGGTGATCGAGCAGGAGGGCCATGTCGGTGGGCGGCTGGCGACCGAGGACGTCGACGGCGTCCGCTTCGACCACGGGGCCCAGTTCTTCACCGTCCGCACCGACCGCTTCGCCCAGCAGGTCCGGACGTGGGTCGACGACGGTGCCGCCGTCGAGTGGTGCCGGGGATTCGGCGGCCACGACGGCTACCCCCGCTACCGGGGCGCCGAGGGCATGGTCTCCCTGGCCCGGCACCTGGCCGAGGGGCTGACGACGGCCGGGGTTTCGGTGATCACCTCGGCGCCTGCGCTGTTGCGCCCCGAGGGCGATGCGCTGACGGTGACGTGGCCGGCGGCGTCGACCACGGCCGAGGCGGCGATGGTCACCGCGCCGATCCCGGTCGGCCTCGCCCTGCTCCGCACCACCGGCCTCGCCCTCGATCCGACGGTGGAGGGCGGGCTGGGCTCGGTCGACTTCCACCGGGTGCTCGCCGTCCTCGCCGTCCTCGACGCCGACCCCGGCCTCCCCGCCCCGGGCGCCATCCAACAGCCCGACGATCCCACCTTCACCTTCGTGGCCGACAACCGGGCCAAGGGCATCGACGTCCACACCGACGTCCCCACCGACGGGGTGGGCTCGGCGGGCTCCGACGGGAGCGGGGTCGGCGGGGGGCGTCGCGGCGTCACGCTCCACGCCTCCCACGCCCGCTCCGCCGAGCTGTGGGAGGAGACCGACGAGGCGGTGCTCGCCGCCCTGCGGCCCGAGATCGAGCGCTACTGCCCGGCGGGGACCATCCGATCGCTGCACCTGCGGCGGTGGCGCCACGCCGGGCCCCGCAACGGTCCGGCCGAGCGGTGCGCCATCGTCAGCCGGTCACCGGTGCCGATCGTGCTGGCCGGGGACGGCTTCGGCGGTTCCAAGGTGGAGGGGGCCTTCTCCTCGGGCGTGGCGGCGGCCGAGACGCTGGCCGACGTGCTCGGCTGATCGAGGGTCCCACCCGGCGATCGGGCGAGAGCGGGCGAACCGCTCACGGTGCCGCCGATTACCCCCAGCGGCCGATCACGCACCCAGGCCGATCGGCGGCCGAGGCCGATCACGCGCCCAGGCCCATCGGCGTCCCAGGTCGATCACGCGCCCAGGCCGATCGGCGGCCCAGGCCGATCACCCGTAGAGGAGGTAGGGGGCCCGGAGGGCGTCGAAGCCGGCGATGTCGGCCTCCCAGCTCGCCACCAGCTCGGCGGCCGGGGTGCCGGCCTGCAGGCCGAGCCGGAGCCGGTCGGTGCCGGCCAGGAGGTCGAGCATCTCGGGCCGGTCGATGATCTCCCCGTCGGCCCCGGCGACGGACTGGCGGCGCAGGGCGTCGAGCACGTGGACCCCGATCGCCACCGGGCGAACGGCGGCGGGCTCGACGATCACGATGCGGACGCCGGGGACGGATTGGTCGGCGAAGGGGGGTGCGGGAACGGCCTCGGAGGCCACCGGGGTGAAGAACGTCGGCTCGAACCGAACGCCGGGGAGGGCCCGGCCGTTGAGCTCGGCCGCCAGCGCCTCGCCGTCGACCCAGGGGGCTCCGGCGACGGTGAAGGGAGCGTCGGTCCCCCGCCCCAGCGAGACGGTGGTCGCCTCCAACAGCACCGTGCCCGGATAGAGGGCCACGCTCCCGGTGGTGGGCAGCGACGGGCTCGGCGGGTGCCAGGTGAGGCCGGTGGTGGCCCAGGCGTCGGTCCGACGCCAGCCCTCCACCGGTACCACGGTGAGATCGGCGGCGCCGACGCCGGGTAGCCACCGCTCACCCCGAAGGGCCTGGGCCAGCTCCCCCGCCGTCAGGCCGTGGGTGGCGGGCACCGGATACTGCGAGACGAACGAGGTGAACGCCGGCACCGTGACCCAGCCCTCGCGGACCCGGTCGCCGAGCGGGTTGGGGCGGTCGAGGACGACCACCGGCACGTCGGCGGCGGCCGCCGCCTCCAGGGCCAACCCCAGGGTGGCGAGGTAGGTGTAGGCCCGGACACCGACGTCCTGCAGATCGAAGACCAGGACGTCGAGCTCGGCCAGGTCGGCGGGCGACGGCGCCCGATCGGCCCCGTAGAGACTGATGATCCGCACCCCGTCGACCGAGCCGTCGCCGACGGCCGCCCCGGCGGCGACGGTGGCCGAGAAGCCGTGCTCGGGGGTGAACACGGTGACCACCTCGATGCCGGCGGCCGCCATGGCCTGGAGAACGGTGCGGTCGTCGTCGATCCGGGCCGCGCTGTTGGTCAGCAGGCCCACCCGCCGACCGTCGAGGGCGGTGAAGCCGTCGTCGGCCCACACCTGTGCCCCGACGCGCACCGCAACCGCCTCCGGATCGACGCCGTCGGGAGCGCCGTCCTCGGGGGTGATGGTGCCCTGCGGCGAAACCGAACCGGTTGTTTCGTCACCGTCCGTGGCCGCCGTCGACGCGGTGCCGTCGGTTCGTGCCGGATCTGAACCAACCAGGGGATCAGCGCTCTCACCAGCACAAGCAGCGGCCACGCAAAGCACCGACAGGACCGCCAACCATGCCTTTCCAGAAAAAATTTTCGGCATGGTTCGACACCCGTCACTCGACGATGGTCGGGCGAGTTCCCTGGTAGACACGCGTGCCCATTGTTGCTTGGCCAACTATGTCTTTTCGTGTCGCCACTGTTCGGGGTTGAGCGACCGCGAAGAGCGACCTAGGGTACCGCAACGAACACTGTGGTTGGCGCACCATCAAGGCGGTAGGACCCTCATCTCAAGCTGAGAAAGACCACGAATGACAACTGAAAAAATCCCCGGTCAGCTCCCGCTGCCCGACCGGGGCCACATCGAGCTGGCCGATGTCACCCTCGTTGAAGAAGATCGATCTCTCCTGATCGATGTCTCTTTCACGTTGAGCGCCGGTTCCATCACCTACATTCTCGGTCCTTCGTCCGAGGAACGGAGCGCGCTGCTCCGAATCCTCCTCGGTGTCGGAGGCCCGACCACGGGAACGATCCGTCTCGACGGCTCGGACCTTCGCAACCTGCCCCTGGCCGACGCCAGGGAGCGGATCTCGCTCGCTCTTTGCGATCCCTGGCTGACGGCCGGATCGATCGCCGACAACATCGCCTTCGGCCACCCCCGGGTGGAGCGCGAACAGATCGTACGGGCGGCGAAGTTGGCCTGCGTTACCAGCTTCACCGACGACTGGGAGCTGGGCCTCGACACCCAGGTGGCCGAACAGGCGCCGGAGCTGACGGTTGGTCAGCGACGGCTCGTGGCACTGGCCCGGGCCGTCGTCCGGCAACCCGATGTCCTCCTGATCGAAGAGCCGACCAAGGGGCTCGACGCCCAGGAGGAGACCCTCGCCATCAAGGCCCTGAAACGGGTGTCGAAGGGACGCACCACGGTGGTGGCCGCGCACAGGTTGCACTATGCCCGCCGCCCCAACCGTCTGCTCCGGATCGAGCGTGGGCGTGTAGTGGAGGATCCCGCCGCTCCTCCCGACGCCCCCCTTGCCCCCGCAGCCGACTGGTCCGGTGATCGAGACTCCCGCCGCCTCGACACCGACCAGCCGGCGGGGGCCCTCACGCCCGTCGCCCGCACCGGGCCCTCATCCAACGGCCCGTCGATCGAGGGCTACGAGCCCGTTCGGCTGCTCGAACGGTCGAGCTACACCGAGACGTGGCTGGCCTGGCATCAGGAGTCGGCCAAGCGGGTACAGCTCAAGGTCGCCCGCCGGGCCCCGGTGACCTACGCCGCCCTGGAGGAGCTGTCCGGGGAGTACCGCTCGGCCGAGTCGCTCCGTCACCCGGGCCTGGCCCGGCCGATCACAGCCGACTTCGGCGGCCCGACCCCCTTCGCCGTCTACGAGTACATCGACGGTCACACCCTGGCCGAGCTGATCGAGCTCCACGGCACCAACCTCGCCCCCGACCTGGTGCTCCGGGTCGGCTACGAGTTGGCCCGCACCCTGACCTACATCCACCAGCGGGGCTACGTGCACCTCGATCTCCGACCGGAGATCGTCGCCGTCAGCCCCTACGGCACGATCATCACCGATCTGAAGATGGTGCAGGCCAAGGGGGCGACGACCAAACGCATCTACCGCCAGGATCAGTACGGGGTGATCGCCGCCGAGCAGCTCCGAGGGCGACCGGCGGCCAACTCGATGGACCTGTTCGCCCTCGGGGCCGTGCTGTACCAGGCGGCGAACGGCCTCCTGGCCGCCGACTGGCCGGGGAGGCTCAACAGCCACCGCCGCCTGGCCGCCCCGACGCCCCCGGCGCTCGGGACCGGCAGCGACAACACCACGACGAGCCGGCCCGGCGGTACCGCCGGACTGGCCGTGCCCGCCGCCACCTCGGCCCGGGCCCTGACCCACATCATCGAACGCCTGACAACCAGCGACCCGTCGGCCCGACCGACCACCGACGAGGCGCTCAGCCTCCTGCGGGGCCGGGTGCTGCCCTCACCGACCGGGAGGGCCGCCGCCAGCTGACCCACACCCCACGAGCGAGATCTCGATTCCCCAACCGCCTCAACGCGGCGACGCCGTCGGCCTTCCGCCGATCGGGCGGCCCCAATGCGGTCCGAAGCGGGAGGGGGATCGACCCGTCGACCCCCATCAGCGCCCAGAAGTACCTTGGGGGGTCGACGCCTCGGTATCCCGCCGATGCCGAGGGACGACCCGGACCCACCGTGCAGGGTTCGGGTCGTCAGCGCTGGGCTGCGTCCCGCCTTCGCAGCGCACAGCGCCGTGGTCGCCCCTCCGGCGCGCACAGGACCTTGGTCGCCCCGCCGGGGCGCACTACGCTCCCGGCGTGACCGTGCCCGATACGGATGCCATCCATCGCCAGTGGTTCGAACCCGACGGGTCGACCAACCCGGCCGGCGACGCCCCCCTCATCCTGCTGCACGAGGGGCTCGGGTCGATCTCGGCCTGGGGCTTCTTCCCCCAGCTGCTGGCCAACGCATCGGGTCGGCGGCTGCTCGCCTACGACCGGCTGGGCTACGGCCGCTCCGGCCCTCGCCCGCCCGGGCCGTGGCCGGCGGCGTTCCTCAACGCCGAGGCCACCGCACTCCCCGCGCTGCTGCGGGCCGAGGGGATCGAGCGCTGCGTACTCGTCGGCCACTCCGACGGCGGCTCCATCGCCCTGCTCTACCCCTCGCACACCCCGCCCGACGCCCCGGCCGTGCTCGGCATCGCCGCCATCTCGTCGCACGTGTTCGTCGAGGATCTGACCGTCGACGTCATCGCCGAACTCCACGTCGCCTACCGGAGCGACCTCGGGCGCAGCCTGGCCCGCCACCACGACGACCCCGACGCCGTCTTCGGCGGCTGGACCGACGTGTGGGGCTCCGAGCGCTTTCGACCCTGGGTGATCGCCGACGAACTGGCGGCGGTGACCTGCCCCACCCTGGTCGTGCAGGGCGAGGCCGATGCCTACGGCACCTGGGAGCAGGTGGAGCGAACGGTGGCCGGTCTCGCCGGCCCCAGCGAGGTGGTGGGGCTTCCGGGCGTGGACCACTGGCCCCACCGGGAGGCGACGGCCGAAGTGCTGGACCGGGTCAGCTCCTTCGCCGACCGGGTGGACCCCGGAGTGGCGTGATCGACGAGCGGGACTAAGGGCCTTAGCGGGTAGGCGCTGTAGCACCTACCCGGGCCTTGAGTTCATCGTCTATTCGTGCTGCGCACTCCACCTACCCGCTGAACTTCTAAGCCGACAGGAGGCGCTCGCCCAGGATCTCGCCCTCGGCCGGCGCCGGCGGGGAGAAGTAGAAACCACCGCCGAGCGGGCGGATGTACTCCTCCAGCGCTTCGCCGTCGAGTCGCTTCTGCACGGTGATGAAGCCGTCCTCCAGGCTGCGCTGGAAGCAGATGAACAGCAGGCCCTGGTCGAGCTGATCGTTGCCGTCGAACCCGCCGAAGTAGTTGAAGTTGCGCCGCAGGATGAGGTTGGCCTCGCTCCCGGCGGTACGCGGGTTGGCCCGAGCGATATGGGACTCCAGGTCGGCGCCGTGGACCGGGGTTTCGTCTTCGGCGTCGAAGCCGATCGGCGCTCCGGTGTCTCGGTGGCGACCCATGAGGGCCTCCTGCTCGTTGAGCCGGGTGCGGTCCCAGAACTCGACCATCATGCGGATGACCCGGATCACCTGATACGAGCCGCCTACGGCCCAGTCCGGCTGGCCATCGGCCTCGTCGATCCAGACCTGCTGCTTCATCAGGTCGGCATCGGAGGTGTCGAGATTGGCCGTGCCGTCCTTGAACCCGAGGAGGTTCCGGCCGGGGGCGACGCCAGGGCGCTCCTCCCCGGTGAGGTTGTTGAACCCCTCCCGCATCCAGCGGGGCGTGAGATCGCCTCGGGTCTCCCGCATGAGCTGCCGGAACGCATGCATGACGGCATCGGCGTTGTCGCCGCTGATGGTCAGCGAGAGATCGCCGTGGCTCCGCTCCGACCGCACCAGGAAATCGTTGAAGAAGTTCGGCATACGCTGCAGCTCGATCGGCTTCACGTCGGCCAAACCGAAGCGATCGTCGAACAGCGAGTCGCCGTAGCCGACGACCACCGACAGGCCGGCCGGCCCAATATCCGGACCGAGGATGCCGGAGTCGAGCGCCGGGTAACCGCCTGCTCGGTCCTCGTACGGCTCGCCGCTCATCACCTGCTCGATGCTGTCACCCAACTTGGACAGCGTCTCGGCCAATTCGCCCCGGTTCTCGGCCCGGAGGTCGAGCCCGGCCACGAGGCCGGCGGGAGCAGGCGGAGCCGTGATTCCCGCCTGGTGCACACCCCGGTAGGGGTAGGTGCGGGAACCGTCCGATCCAGGAGACGCAGACTCCGCCGACTCTGCGTCGTCGTTAGACGTACAGGCCGCTGCGGTGGCCGCTACGGCTGCAGCACCGGCTGCGGTCAGGAACCGTCGGCGATTCTGCGTCTCCATGGATCGGATCACTTCCTTACATACGTCAGCTCAGGCCCAGCGTGCCGTTGAGCAGAGACAGGGCCTCGGCCAGCTGGCCGAGAGTCGCGGCGAACTCCGAGCGCTCGTCTTCCGTAACCTCGTTGTAGTTCACGTAGCCGTCTTCGTAAGAACCGAAGACCGCAAGTTGTGCGTCGAGCTCGTCGAAGTAGCCGTTGATCTCGGCCAGGAGATCGGGGTCGGCTTCCTCGAGCGCCGGGGTCAGCAGCTCGACGAGGGCCTGCGAGCCCTCGACGTTGGCCTTGAAGGCGAAGAGGTCGGTACCGGAGTAGCGCTCCTCCTCACCGGACAGCTTGCCGTCGGGAGCGGCGACCTCTTCGATCAGCTCCTGGGCACCCACGGTGAGCACGCCGGGCTGCAGCTCGACGGTCGGCACGGTGTCGGCCAGGGTCTGCAGATCGGCCTCGAGCTGGTCGGCGAACGGACCGGCCTCACTCACGTCCTCCTGAATCCACAGGTACCACTCCAGCTTGTGCCAGCCGGTGAAGTCCTCGTCCTCGGGCTGCACGCCGTCGTCGGCGCGGGAGTCGACCGCACCGTCGATGTCCTCGATGAGGGCGGCGATGGGCTCGATGCGCTCCCAGGGGCGACGGGAGATCTGGTAGTGCTCCTTGGCGCCCTCGATGTCGCCGTCACGGACGAAGTCGGCGAAGACGGCGGTCTCGGTCTGCATGTCCTCGACCTGCTGGGCCACGTAATCGCGGTAGCCGTCGACGGCTGCGAGCACGAGCTCGTTGTCGGTGGTGGCCGAGGCCTCCTCCTCGGAGATGCCGGTGGCCGACCCGGAGGCCGAACCCGAACCGGACGCCGAGCCCGAGCCCGACCCGGAGGCCGAACCGGAACCGGAACCAGAACCGGAGCCGGAGCCGGAGCCCGAGGCCGAGCCGGAGCTCTCCTCGAGTTCGGTCACGGCGCCGTCATCGCTGTCGTCGCCACAAGCGGCGGCCACCAGGCTGATGGCGAGAAGTCCGGCGACGGCGGAGCGCCGCCACCGCCTCTTCGTGTCGGGGGTGGTCATTGGACGTGCCTCCAGGCTGTCTTGGAAAAGGTCGACGACCCCTCGCACAGAAGGGTCACGGCGGGGAGAGTAGGCATCCCTAACAGGGCTCAACAACCAACGGCGACACCAACAGCGGTGATCGTTGTCATAACAGACGGCCAATGTTCATGAGTTCGACATATCGGCCCACGATCGGCAAGGTGAACCGCAACGGGGGTGAGAACCGGTCGGCGTGGGTCCGGTTCAGTCAGCCGAGCGACCCAGACGGTGGCCGCCCTGGAGCACCGAGACCGGTCCGTCCTCGCTGATGACGATGATGGTGGCGTCCGGATCGTCGAAGCTGTAGCGCAGCGCCGAGGTGTGGCGGGTGCCCCGGTAGGGCTCGACGGCGGCCTCGGCCTTGGCGCTGGGCACCAGCCGGACGCCGAGGCGCCGCAGCGTGCCGGTCTCGTCGAACACGGCGGCCCCGTCGAGCTGGCCGAGGATGTGGACCAGTGGCGCCAGGTCGGCCGGGCGCTGCACGCTGAACTCCGGAGGCGTGCGGTAGCGGACCTCGGCCGAGGGTTCGAGGCGGCCCCCGGGGGCGATGACGAAGGTGGCCCCGACCCGACGGGCGGCCACATCGTGGACGGCGAGGAGGAGGAGCTGGTTGAGCACGTCGGGTTTGAGGCCACCGTGGAGGCAGCTCCCCATGTCGAGCCAACGCCCCACCGGCGGCTCCAGCTGCCAGTCGATGCCCTCGTGCCGGAGCACGCCGAAGGGCCCGACGGCCCGCACGATTCCCACCGGGTGGCGCTGGATCATCGTGGCGTCGGTGGTGCTCGACAGCACCGACAGGTCGCGCTCGGAGCCGACGCCCCGGTCGAACACCACCAGGTCGTTCACCCCGTTCGGGCTGCGCACCACCCAGCTGACGATGCCGTTGGCGAACAGCCGGACGGCCCGATCGGGAAGATCCTGCACCTTGCGGCGGCTGACCCCGAAGCCGATGGCCTCGGTCCAGTCGATGATGTCGATGCTCGGCTCGACGAACACCCCGTAGCTGGGGACCCGCCGTTCGTGCACGGGCGGGCGCATGGCGTAGGCCAGCTCCTCGAGCAGGGCGTCGGGGTTGTCGGCCGCGGTCAGGATCCGGGGATCGAGCTCGTCGAGCTCCTCGCCCAGGCGCCGGATCTGACCTTCGCGGGTGGTGTGGCTTCGGGTTCCGATGGCTCCAGCCTACGGCCGGCGGCCGATGCCGGCGGCATGGCTAGAGCCCGACGGCGCCCTCGGGTGGCTCGATGTCGTCGGCGATCTCGAACCCGAAGACCCGGGCGTAGAACCACAGCTCCAGCTCGTAGGACCGGATCACGTTCGGCGCCTGACGGAATCCGTGCTGCTCGCCCTCGAAGGGGACGTAGGCATGGGGAATGCCCTTGGCCGCGACGGCGGCGACGATGGCCTCCGACTGGTTCGGCGGGACGATCTCGTCCTCCAGCCCCTGGAGCACGAGGATCGGGCAGCTCAATCCGTCGGTGTGGTTGATCGGCGACCGGGCCTCGTAGATGTCGCGGCGCTCCGGGTAGGGGCCGACGAGCCCGTCGAGATAGCGGCTCTCGAACTTGTGGGTGTCGGCCGCCAACGCCTCCAGGTCGGCCACGCCGAACAGGGAGGTACCGGCGGCGAACACGTCGGAGGAGGTGAGGGCGGCCAGCACGGTGAATCCACCGGCCGAACCGCCGCGGATCGCCAACCGGTCGCCGTCGACCACACCGTCGGCCGCCAACGAACGGGCCACGGCGATGCAGTCCTCGACGTCGACGATGCCCCAGGCGCCGTCGAGCAGCCGCCGGTAGGCCCGGCCGAAGCCGCTGGAGCCCCCGTAGTTGACGTCGGCCACGGCGAAGCCCCGGCTCGTCCAGTACTGGATGCGGAGATTCAGGGCGGGACTGGCGTGGGAGGTGGGGCCGCCGTGGCCCATCACCACCAGTGGCGGCCGCTCGCCCTCGGGGGCGGCGTGATCGGGGGCGGCCGGCAGGTAGACGTTGGCCTGGATCCGCCGCGACGGCGATCCCTCGGCCTCGGTGTCGACCTCGAACCACCGCGGTTCGGCCGCCGAGAACCACGCCGGGTCGATCCCGGTGTCGTCGGCCGGACGGTGGACGGTGGCCACCGAACCCCCGAGGGTGTACTCCACCACCGAGGCGGTGGCGGTGGCGGTGGCGCCGTGGACGACGAGACGGGCACCGTCACGGGCGGCGCGGGCGGCGAATCCCTCGATGCCGGCCAGGTCGGTGGTGATCTCGTTCACCGAACCGTCGGCCTTCACCACAGCCAGGCCGTCGGCGGCGTCGGTGGTGACGATGACGGCCAGCCCGCCGTCGGGCAGCTCGGCCCAGTGCTGGATGCCGAAGACCCACGGCGGGTAGCCGATCTCGGATCCGACGAGGGTGGTGAGGGTCTCGTCGCCGGTTACGCCCGGACGCCAGGCATGGAGGTTCCAGTAGCCGGAGCGGTCGGTGGAGAACACCAGGCGGCCGTCGGTGGTCCAGTCGGCGCCGTGGATGGCCTCGTCGCCCTCGACCCCGGCCACCACCTCGGTCTCACCGATGGTGCCGAGCCCGGTCACGGGGGCCACGCACAGCTCGGTGGCGTCCCACGGCATCTCGGGGTGGTTCCAACGGAACCAGCTCAGCCATCGTCCGTCCGGGCTGAACCGGGGGGCGGCGACGAAATCGGCCTGGGGCCGACCGTCGGGGGCCGGTGACCGGCCGCCGCGGCCGGCGGTGACCGCGGCCAGGACGACGGGCGCGGTGAGGGTGCCGTCGGTGTCGGTGTCGGCATCGTCGAGCGGGATGGCGACGAGTTCGTTGATCGCCTCGGCGTCGGCCTCGTGACGCTCCCGCACCGCCGCCAACCACGGTTCGGTCGGGTGCTCCCGGCCATCGGCGTACCGCCACGATCGGGGCGAGGGGGGCTCCGGCGTCAGGGCGACGGGCGCCCCGCCGACGCCATCGAGCCGGTACAGGCGCTGGTCGTCGAAGTTGGTGAAGTAGACGGTGTCGCCTGCGCCGAGCCACCAGGCGCCACCCCCGTACTCGTGGACCAGGGTGCGGGCGGAGAAGGGAGCGGGGAGGGCGTCGACCGGTTCGGTCTCCGCGTCGGAGCGACAAACGAGGACGACCCGAGCCTGCTCGGCCGGGCGCATCTCGGCCCACCACGTCTCGGCCCGGCGAACCGCTGGTCCGTTCACCCGAACCCCGGCCTCGGCCAAGACCGCCGCCGACAGCGGCGATGGCCAGGTTCCATACGGATGCACCATCACGACCAACCCCCCACGAGTTTCGGCACCGCCGAAACTCCGTCAGTGAACGAAGCGAACGGCGGCGATGGCCACGTTCCATACGGTTGCGCGGTCATGGCGGCCTCCTCTGGTGACACCCCTTCGGGCGGTGGTTCTACTTGGCGGTGGCGAGCATGTCGCCGAGGCGGGTGAGGCCCTCGCCCAGGTCGTCGTCGCCGAGGGCGAAGGAGAAGCGGGCGTAGCCGGGGCTGCCGAATGCCTCGCCGGGGACGATGGCCACGTTGGCCTGCTCCAGGGCCAGCTCGGCCAGCTTGAGGGTGGAGTCGACCACCTCGCCGCCGATCGTGGAGCCCAGCATGCCCTCGAACGAGGGGAAGGCGTAGAACGCACCCTCGGGCGGCAGGCATTCGACACCGGGCATCGACGACAGCATCGAGTGCATGGCCTTGCGCCGCCGATCGAAGGCGCCCCGCATCTCGTCGACCGCCGTCAGGTCGCCCTGGACCGCGGCCAGCGCCGCCATCTGGGCCACGTTGGTCACGTTGGAGGTCTGGTGCGACTGGAGGCTGGTGAGGGCCTTGGCCATGTCGGGGGGAGCGATCAGCCAACCGACCCGCCAGCCGGTCATGGCGTAGGTCTTGGCCACGCCGTTGAGCACGATGCAGGTGTCGGCCACCTCGGGCACGAGGGTGGGCATCGAGTGGAACTCGTTGTCGTCGTAGACCAGGTGCTCGTAGATCTCGTCGGTCAACACCCAGATGCCGTGCTCGGCCGCCCACCGGCCGATGGCCTCGATCTCGGCCTTGGGGTAGACGGCACCGGAGGGGTTGGACGGACTGACGAAGATCAGGGCCTTGGTGCGATCGGTTCGGGCCGCTTCGAGCTGGTCGACGGTGGCCCGGAAGCCCTGCTGGATCGTGGTTTCGACCGGGACCGGCACGCCGCCGGCGATGCGGACGGGCTCGGGGTAGGTGGTCCAGAACGGGGTGGGGATCAGCACCTCGTCGCCCTCGTCGACCACGCCCGCGATGGCGTTGAACACGGCGTGCTTGCCGCCGTTGGTGATCACGACCTGCGACGGGTCGACCGAGTAGCCGGAGTCGCGCATCGTCTTGACGGCGATGGCCTCCTTGAGGACGGCGAGACCACCGGCCGGGCTGTAGCGGTGGTTCTTCGGGTCGCGGCAGGCCTCGATGGCGGCCTCGACGATGTAGTCCGGGGTGGGGAAGTCGGGCTCGCCAGCGCCGAACCCGATCACGGGGATGCCCTCGGCCTTCAGCTGGTTGGCCTTGTTGGTCACGGCCAGGGTGGCCGACGGGGCGATGGAGGCGACTCGGGTGGCGATGCGACCTGACATGGGTGGCTGACCTCGTGGTGTTCGATGCGGAGCTTGGCTCGGGTTCGTTGCCAGGCGGCGGTGGGGCCGCCGAGCGGCATCACCCTACCGAAGCCCACCCGGGACGCAGGCCGTATTCGGGCTCTCCTCGGGCGCCGCCCTACGACGGGTCCGCAGACCCGGGCCCGGGCGGGTTCACGACCAGGTACGCCACGAGGCAGCGCTCGTCGTCGTTCTGCGAATCGCAGGACCGCAACATCCGCCGATGGTCGGTGAGCCGGTAGGTACCGGGCGGTGCGTTCGGCGGAATCGAGACCACCCCTTCGGTCTCGCTCCAGGCGTCGGCGGTGAATAGGTAGCGCTCGATCGTCTCGGCCGTCAGGACAACGGTTCGGGGGCTGCTACTGAAGATCGAGAAGGCGAACCACACGGGCATCCAACCCGCACCGTTCCAACACGAGACGACGAGCTCATTGCCGGTCGTGACCGGGTCGCCTGCCACCACCTCCCAACTGACGGTCAGCGAGGAACCGGCGGCAACCGCCTCCGGCCACACCGACAGTCGGCTGGGCGGCGAGGCTTCGAGCGCGTGGGCCGGCGGCTCGACGCAACCGTCGTGCAGCGGCTGATCGGGGCGCAGGTCGGCGGGAAAAAACTGCACAGCCGGGTCAGCGGTGGCCGATACCGGTGGTGGCGCGGGCGGGGTGGTCGGAGCCGGGGTCTCGGGCGCCTCCACGTCGCCGACAGCGATCGGCGAGTCACCGCCGCCACAGCCGGTGGCGATCACGGCGACAACGAGAGGAACGGTCAAGGCCAGGATCCACCTCATGAGGACAGTGTGGCCTACCACTGTCACACCCCTTATATACGGTCGTTACATGTCGACAACAGACGATCACAGACCAAGGAAGACTGATCCGTCGGAGCCGTTCACCCGAGTTGCTCGGCGCGCTCCAAGCCACAGCAGTCGCGGCGGGGCCCTGCCCGACGACCTGCGGCTCGGGGACCACCAGCCCATCACCCGCTCGCCGGCGCCGGCTTGCGTTGCCGTGCGCCCGTCGTGGAGGCCGACGGAGCGAGCCGGTGTGCGTCGGTGATATTCATCGACTATCGTCGATGATCGATTAATGTACCCACCGCGCAGGCGGCGACACCGCCCACGACCTCGACGACAGACCCGATGGCGCCGGCGCTCGACCGGGCCACGGCCGCCGAGTGGTCGAGTTGGTTCGCCGCCCTCGGCGACCCCACCCGGGTACAGATCCTGCACCTGCTGTCGACGAGCCCGGAGCCGATGACCGTGGGCGACCTCACCGACCGGCTCGACGTCGGCCAGTCGACGGTGTCGCACCACCTGGCCAAGTTGGCCGATGTCCGCTTCGTCTTCGTCGACCGGATCGGCACCGCCAGCTACTGGCGGGTCAACGACGCCTGCCTGGCCTGCTTCCCCTCCGCCGCCGAGATGGTGATGGGCCGCATCGACACCACGTTCACCGACGCCCTGGAGGCCGACCATGACCACTGACCCCACGCCCACCCCCTCCCCCGCCGGCCACGACGGCGATGCCGCCGTCGACAGCCGGATCCGCGCCGTCGCCGCCGTCGACGGCGACGACATCCACGAGCAGGTCCAGGCCTACTACCGGCAGGCCGCCACCAGCGGCGACGTGTCCGACGCCTGCGACGAACGATGGGGCACCGCCCGCTACGACGACGACACGGTGGCCGCCGGCGGCTCGGCCGCCGAGCTGTCGATGGGCTGCGGCAACCCGTTCGCCCTGGCCGATCTGGCGCCGGGTGAAACCGTGCTCGACCTCGGCTCCGGCGGCGGCCTCGATGTCATCCTGTCGGCCCGCCGGGTCGCACCCGACGGCCACGCCTACGGCGTCGACTTCCTCGACGAGATGATCGCCACCGCCACGGCCAACGCAGCCGAAGCCGACGTGGCCAACGTGACCTTCCTCAAGGGCATGATCGAGGACGTCCCCCTCCCCGACGCCTCGGTCGACGTGGTGATCTCGAACTGCGTGATCAACCTCGCCCCGGACAAGCGACCGGTGTTCGCCGAGATGGCGCGGGTGCTGCGCCCCGGCGGCCGGATCGCCATCTCCGACGTGGTGGCGGAGGACGACCACACCCCGTCCGACGACGGCGCCGCCTGGGCCGACTGCGGTGCGGGCGCCCTCGGCCGCAGCACCTATCTCGCCATGCTGGCCGATGTGGGACTGGCCGACGCCTCAATCGAGTACACCCACGAGACCGGCCCCGGCCTCCACGGTGCCGCCGTCCGAGCCCGCAAGCCCTGACCGCGGGCTGCCGCCACCCCGGAGCGGACGGTCTCTACGATCGCTGCGTTTGAGTCCCCAAACCCACCCTCATCGCCGATCGATCAGCACACGGTGATGCACAATGCGCAGTGCCGGGTCACGTGTGCGAGGTGCTGGGCCTGCTCCGTGCTCGTAGGGATTCGAACCCCGATGCGCTGCCCTGGCACATACCGACAGCGGTTGTTTGCCCGCAACCGCACGGGTCGTGCTCGCTTCGATCCTGCGACTACCGACTCACGTCAATCGAGCAGCTCGACCTCCCAGTTCCGCTGCTGAATCCGCGTATCCAGCTCCCGGTGCTCCCGAGCGACGGCATCGGCCCGGCGCCGAAGCTCGGCGACGGGCACGGCGGTCAGCTGCCGGAGTTCGGAGCGGAGCTGGCGGTGCACACCACCACCGGTCTTGCCCGATGCGGCGTCGGCCGTCGAGTTGTACAGGGCATGGCGGAGCTGCAGCACGTCCCGCCGCGCCAGCGCATCGGTGAGGGTGCCGTCCTCGAACGACGTGGCGGCGTTGGTGCGATTGATGCGCGTGATCAGCTCCTCGAGCTCGGTCAGCACCTGCTCGGCCTCGACGACGAGCGCGTTGGCGTCCTCGGCCGGCTCCTCCCCCTCCTGGAAGCGGGCACTGCCCTGGGCCCGGGACCGGAGCTGTTCGAACTTCCGCTGGGCATCGGCCCGAAGGGCCAGAGCTTCGGCGATCCGCATGGTTCCTCCTTCTGCCTCGGGATGACCATTCTCCGGGATCGACCCACCTCTCGCAGGGAATTACCACTCGCCGCCACCACGGGCCGCGACGGCCGGCTACGGCAGGCTGAAGCCGCGACGGAAGGGGCGGGCCAGGCGCTCCTCGACGAAGCCGCAGTTGGCGTAGAGGGCCCGGGCCGCGGCGTTGCCCTCCCGAACCGTCAGGTGGACGAAGTCGGCACCGTCGGCCAGGAGCCGTCGGGTGGCGACGTCGACCAGGGCCCGACCGAGGCCCTCGTTCTGCCGGGCCCCGTCGACGGCCAGGTAGTCGATGTAGCCGGAGCTGTCGGACTGGTGTTCACAGGCCACGTAGCCGACGACCGCGCCGTCGACCTCGATGACCAGCCGGAGATCGGCGGCGGCCACCAGAGCGGCCGGGGTGAGATGGGTGTTGGCGAACGCCGTCTCATGCAGGGCCATCACCACCTCGTGGTCGGCCTCGGTCAACGGTCGTACCCGGGGGTCGGGACCGGTCGTGGCGACGGCGTCCCCGGCGGCGTCCGGGTGGAGCCGAAGCAGGACCGAGGCCTCCTCCCCCACCATCCCGTGGCGGCGGCACCAGTCGGCGATCAGCGTGCTCCTGTCGTCGCCGCAGCCCTCGAACTCGGTGATCGCCCCCGGCCCGTCGGCCACGAGCGTGGCCTCGGTGGCGGCATGCAACTCGTCGGCGGTGGCCGCCCAGCGCGCCGGATCGGGGCCGGCCCCCGCACCGGAGGTGACGAAGGGACCCCACCACCAGACGCGACCCATGTCGGGGTCGGGCTCGGCCAGCAGCCATCCGCACACCCGGCCGTCGTCGTCGACGGCGACGGTGGTGGTCGCCGTCCAGCCGTCGAGCCCGATCACATCGGCGACGATGCTCTCGCTGTCCGCCGGCAGGTAGACGCAGTGGGTCGACGGATCGCCCTGGGCAGCCGTGGCCACCGTCGCCATGGCTTCGAGGTCGTCGACGGTGGGGCGTCGGTAGTGCACGGGAGCAGTCTGGCAGTGGCCGCCGCCCCGGTCACGCCCTTTACCGGTCCCGGGGAGGCGGGGCGACGTCGGGTTCGCCCGAGCGGATGAGGGTGGTGAGCATGTCGTTGCGCGGGGTGTCGACGCCGTGGCGACGACCCATCCGTCCCACCACGGCGTTGCGGGCGTCCCACTCGGTCGGAGCGCCCTGGAGTCGATCGACCACGATCGAGGCCAGGTGGCCCGACGCTGCGCTGAGCAGCCCGCTGATCACCTGCCGGGGCAGCTCGGCGTCGAGTTCCACGCCGTCGGCCGCCGCCACCTCGATCACCTCCTCCATCACCGCGACGGCCAGCTCGACCAGCTCGGGCACCTCCTCGAAGATCCGGTTGTCGGTCCGGGTCAGGGTGCACAACCCGCCGAGGGCGGCGTTGAGCATCAGCTTGGTCCACGCCGCCTTCGGCCACTCGTCGGTCTCGATCACGTCGATGTAGGACGGTGCGAGCAGCTCGGCGAAGAGGCCGCCGTCGAGTCCGGTGGGGATGGTGAGCCGGGACCGGCCCCCGACCGCGCACACCCCGGGCGCCGAGCGGATGGCCGGCAGGTTGATGATCACGGGCACCACCACGGCACCGGCGGGCACGAGCGGCGTCACCCGCTCCACGTGTTCGATGCCGTTCTGCAGCACGTAGACCGTGCTGGTCGGGGTGACCAGGGCCTCGATCCAGGGCACGGCGTCGGCGGTCTGGTGGGCCTTGACCGCCAGCACCACCACCTCGGCCGGGCCCGCGGCGACCGGGTCGGTGTGGACGGTCACCTCGGCTGCGATCTCACCGCCCTTGTGGGTCACATGCAGGTGGTCGAAGTGTCGGCGGGCGGCGATGACGGGAGGGTGGCCGGTCTCGACGAGACCGCCGGCCACGGCACACCCGATGGCGCCGGGACCGATGAGGGCGATGGAGGGTGAGGTCACCGGTGGAGTCTGTCAGCGGACGAGGCGGTCGGTCACGCCCATCGTCCACGAGGCCATCGACGCCCCGCCGTGACCGTCGCCCTCGGCGATGTGGAGCTCGGCTCCGCCGATGGCCTCGGCCAGCGCCACCGGCACGTCGACGGGGGCGCTCACGTCGAGGCGGCCATGGGTCAGGAACACCGGGATGCCGTCGAGCGCGAGGGCCACGGCCTCGGGAGCCAGATGGCCGTCGGGAAGGAACCCGGCGTGGCCCCAGTAGTGGGTGACGAGCCGGGCGAAGCACAGGCGGTAGGCGGGGTCGGCCGCCTGCAGCCCGGGCACGACCCCGCCTGCGCCGATCGAGACGTGCACGTCCTCCCATCGACACCAGGCGTCGGCCGCCGGTTGGTGGATGGCGGGGTCGGGATCGAGGAGCAGGCGGTTGAAGGCCAGGGCCAGGTTGCCGTGGCGTCCCTCGGGTGGGAGCGCGCCGACGAACGCCGCCCACTCCTCGGGGAACAGGCGGCCCATGGTGCGGGTGGTCCACTCGACGTCGGCCGCCGAGGTGGTGACGACGCTGGCCAGCACCAACTCGGTCACCGCCTCGGGATGGGCAACGGCGTAGGCCAGGCCGAGGGTGGTGCCCCACGAGCCGCCCCATACCAGCCAGCGGTCGATGCCGAGGTGGGTGCGGAGGGCCTCGATGTCGGCCAGCAGATGGGTGATGGTGTTGGTCGAAAGGTCGACGGCGGGCTCGGCGGCCGACGGTGTGCTGAGCCCGCACTGGCGCTGATCGAACTGGACGATGCGGTAGCGCTCGGGGTCGAACAGACGCCGGTGGCGGTCGACGGCCCCCGATCCGGGGCCGCCGTGGAGGAGCACGGCGGGCTTGCCGTGGGGATCGCCCGACTCGGACCAATGGACGCGATGACCGTCGCCGACGTCGAGGAACCCCTCGGCCTTCGGCTCGGTCACCGGGTGCAGAGGGGGTGGGGACGAGGCGGTGTCGGCGGTCATCGTCGGTCGGTCCTCCGGTCCTCCGGTCCTGCGGGTCCTCGGGGTGGCCGGCGCCAACCTACCATCGGTCCCATGACGGCGTTCGAGTCGATCTCGACCTGGCGGCGGGAGCTCCCGCCGCCGATCTCCGCCACCCGAACGGCCCTGGTCGACGAGGTGGCCACCCTCATCGACGACCTCGGCCCCGACCGGCTGCGCATCGCCGTCGACGGCTACACCGCAGCGGGGAAGACCAGCTTCGGTCACGAGCTGGCCACCGCCGTCCGAGGCCTGGGCACGGGCCGGTCGACCCTGCGTGCCTCCTTCGACGACTTCAAGCACCCCTGGCGCCACTCGATCGAGCATGGCTACGACCGCACCAGCGGTGAGGGCTACTTCCGAAACGCCCCGGATTTCCATTCGGCCCGGGAGCTCCTGTTGCGGCCGGCCGGCCCCGATGGCAGTGGTGTGGTCGTCCTCTGCGCCCACGATCCCCTGACCGGCGTCGACCATCGGGCGACGACCGTGACGGCGCCGGGCGATGCGGTGCTGATCGTCGACTCGGTGTTCGCCTTCCGCCCCGAGTACGACGAGTTCTGGGATCTCCGCATCTGGCTCGACGTCAGCCCCGAGTTGTCGCTGCGACGCGGGATCGATCGCGACGGCGACCGGGAGGGCCGGGCCGAGGCCGAACGCCTCCATCGCGACCGCTACGGGGTGGCCGAGGCCCTGTACATCGACGAGGTCGACCCGCGGAGGCGAGCCGACCTCGTCATCGACAACACGGTGTTGGCCGCACCCCGGATCGTGCGCCGGGGCTCGGCCTCGGCGGGGCCGGGTTAGCCCTCGGCGTCGGCCTTCTCGAGGTCGAGAGAGGCCGAGTTCATGCAGTAGCGGTCGCCGGTGGGCTGGGGGCCGTCGGGGAAGACGTGGCCCAGGTGGGCGTCGCAGGTGGCACAGGTGACCTCGATGCGGACCATGCCGTGGCTGCGGTCCTCGATGAGGTTGACCTTTGACTCGTCGATCGGCTGGTAGAAGCTGGGCCAGCCGCTGCCGGAGTCGTACTTGGTCTTCGAGTCGAACAGCGGCTCGCCGCAGACGATGCAGCAGTAGATGCCGGGCGACTTCTCGTTGTTATAGATGCCGGTGAAGGCCCGCTCGGTGCCGGCCTGCTGGGTAACGGCGAACTGCTCGGGGGTGAGCCGCTCCCGCAGCTCGGCCTCGTCGTAGCTCTTCTTGGTGGTCATGGCTCTCCTTTGGAGGGACCGGGGCGGACGAGGCGACGGGTCAGACCCGTCGGGCCTCCTCCACCAGGTTGATGTCGTACAACACCTGGCTCAGCAGGTCGCTTGCCGCGATCGGGGCGAACCGCTGCGGATTCTTGGGCGAGATGCACGAGGGCACCGGATCGAGAATCGTCCATGGCGTCGGATGACAGAACTGGACCACCGAGTAGCGATCGCCCGGTTGCTCGGGGTCGGCCACCACACGGTGGATGCCTTGAGGAACCGCTCCGTTGGTCAAATGTTCCAGCATGATCCCGGTGTTGATGATGACGCGGTCGTCCGGCGGCAGAGCGTCGACCCAGCTGCCGTCCTCCATCTTCACCTGAAGGCCCCGGGCGGTGGCCCGGGGCAGGGCGGTGATCAGGTTGATGTCGCCGTGCTCGGCGGCCCACACGTGGCTGGCACCCGGGGCGAGGTCCATCGCCGGGTAGTGGATGGCCCGGGCCAGGGTGGTGCCCTGAGCCGTCATCGTGTCGAAGAAGGTCTCGTGGCAGCCGACGCCGACGGCGATGATGCGAAGGAACCGCCGCTGGAGATCGAGCAGCCGGTCGTAGAACTCGACCAGGACCTTGGTGATGCCGGGCACCTGGGCCTCGGGGAGGACCGGGCCGTGATAGGCCCCGGGGAACCGGACCGACAGCGGGTGGCCGTCGGGCAGGCCCATGCCCCAGTTGAGCATCTCCTTCCAGTCGGGCGAGTCGCTGGAGGCCGCCGTCTCCACCAGCAGGCCCGTGTACCCGACCTGACCGTTGGTGCCGGGCACGGCCGCCGCCTGTTTCTCCTCGATCGAGAGGCTGAAGAACTCCTCGAGCATGGCGTAGGCCGTGTCGAGCAGATCTTCGCTCAGGTCGTGGCTGGTGTAGACGAAGCCGGTGGCCAGGCTGCGCATCACGCCGTCGATGACGGCGGCCCGCTGGGAGGCGTCGCCGTTCTCGAAGGCGAGCAGGTCAACATCGAGAATCTCACTCACGGGTCAAGTGTACGACGCCTCGCCGACCAGGCCCGAGCCAACGGCCTGTGACCGACGACCATCGACAATCAGGTCGAAATCAAAAAGATCTGCATCAAAACCACGGTCGGTCACGTCATAGGACCACAACCCCGGCGAAAGGAGCCCCGACCGTGCGATTCGACCTCGTCCCCCTGAGCCAGCGGATCACCGTCGTGGCTCTGCTCGCCGCCGTGATCCTCACCGTGCTGGCCGCCACCGTCTCCCCGGCGTCCGGCGCACCCTGGTAACTCTCCCGCCAGCGAGAGGATTCGGCAGAAAACAAAAGCGTCCCGGCCGCACAGCGAGGCCGGGACGCTTGTCGTTCTGCTCGAAAGGAGGGGCTAGGAGTCCCAGTCCTGGATGTCCTTGCCCTCGATCTCCGACATGATGTCGAGAGCGGCGGCGGCGCCGTCACCGGCGGAGATGATCGCCTGGCTGCGGCCCTGACGGACGCATCGGCCGACGGCGTACACCCGCTCGACGGCGGTGCGGCCCCAGCGATCGACGGCGATGCCCTCACCGGTCATCTCGAGACCGAGCGACTCGGCCAGGGGCGCTTTCTGGCCCTCGCTGAGGATCAGGTAGTCGGCCTGCGAGGTGTCGTCGCCGGCGTCGACCTCGACCCCGCCGTCGACGGCCCGCACCGCGGTCACCGTGACGTCGGTGACCGGCACGCCGTAGCGCTCCAACTGCTTGCGGGCGTCGTCCTGGAAGTCCACCCCGGACGTGTCGGGCAGGCCGAGGTAGTTCTTCAGCATCGCGTAGTGCATCGCCGTCTCGTCCTTGCCGTAGACGGTGACGTCGTGCTGACCCTTCTTGGACAGGAAGAGGGCGGCGCTGAGGCCGCCGGGGCCGTCCCCGACGATGATGATCTTGGCCATGGTTTCTCCTTGCGACTGGTCACGCTGACCAGTGAGAGGTTACGCCCGGTTGGCGAAGGAATCGAAGGGAGATCAGGCCCGGTCGGATTCGGTGATCGTGACCGACTCGATGATCATGGGATCGACGGGCTGATCGCCGGGCCCGGTCTTGACCTTCTCCATCTCGGCCACGTGCTCCACACCCTTCACCACCTTGCCGAACAACGAGTACTGCGGCGGCAGGCCGACCCCGCTGGGGCCGCTGATGATGAAGAACTGGCTGCCGTTGGTGTTCGGCCCGGCGTTGGCCATGGCCAGCGAGCCGAGCTCGTAGCGGCCCGGCTTTGGCAGCTCGTCCTCGAAGCGATAGCCCGGGCCACCACGACCCGAACCCTCGGGGCAGCCACCCTGGAGGACGAACCCCTGGATGACGCGGTGGAAGGTGAGCCCGTCGTAGTAGTGGTAGCGGGCCAGGGAGACGAAGTTGTTGACCGTCTTGGGGGCGGCGGACGGATCGAGCGAGATGACGAGGGTCCCGTAGTTGGTGACCATCTCGGCCGTGTAGGCCTTCTCGGGATCGATGCACATGTCGAACGGGCCGTCGAAGGACCGCTGCTGAGGGCTCGAACCGTCGGGATTGGGGCATGCAGGCACGTACGTGACTCCTGGGACGAAGGTGGCTAGCAGAGGATGGCACGCCGCTCGCCGGAACTGGTGCATCCAAGGAACGCGCCCGGTGTCGCTGAACCGAGCACCGAGCCCACCCGCGCCGATGGACCGATAAGGGTAGGCCGACGCCCCACCCGGCCGGCCGAAACCGGCGGGTGGGCGTCACCGGCCCGGGGCCGTCTACTGGGCTTCTTTGGCCGCCCGGAAGCCGGTCTCGAGGTCGGCGAGGATGTCGTCGACCGACTCCAGACCGACCGAGAGCCGCACCAGACCGGGCTCGACACCGGTGGCCGCCTGCTCCTCGGGGGTGAGCTGGCTGTGGGTGGTCGAAGCGGGGTGGATCACCAGCGACCGGACGTCGCCGATGTTGGCCACGTGGCTGTGGAGTTCGAGGGCGTTGACGAAGCGCTTGCCCGCCTCGATGCCGCCCTTGATCACGAAGGCCGGCACCGAACCGGCACCCCGACCCTGGGTGTACTTCTGGGCGTTGGCGTGCCACGGCGAGTCGGGCAGACCGGCGTAGCTGACGCTCTCCACCTCGTCCCGCCCGACGAGCCACTCGGCCACCGCCTGGGCGTTCTGCACGTGACGCTCCATGCGCAGCGACAGCGTCTCCAGGCCCTGGAGCACGAGGAAGGCGTTGAACGGGCTGATGGCGGCGCCGATGTCGCGCAGCAGCTGGACGCGGGCCTTGGCGATGTACGAACCGGCGCCGAGCATCGGCCAGTAGGTGAGGCCGTGGTAGCTGGGATCGGGCTCGTTGAACTGCGGGTACCGCTCGGCGTCGGTGAACTCGAAGGAGCCGCCGTCGACGATCACACCGGCGATCGAGGTGCCGTGGCCGCCAAGGAACTTGGTGGCCGAGTGGACGACGATGTCGGCACCCCAGTCGAGGGGGCGGATCAGGTAGGGCGTGGCCACGGTGTTGTCGACGATGAGGGGCACCCCGACGTCGTGGGCCACCGACGACACACCCTCGATGTCGAGGATGTTGTTCATCGGGTTGCCGATGGTCTCGCCGTAGAAGGCCTTGGTGTTGGGGCGGACGGCGGCCCGCCAGGCGTCGAGGTCGTCGACGTCGTCGACGAACGTGGTCTCGATGCCGTACTTGGGCAGCGTGTAGTGGAGGAGGTTGTAGGTGCCGCCGTACAGGGCGGCACCTGCCACGATGTGCGACCCGGCCTCGGCCAGGTTCATGATCGCCATCGTCTCCGCCGCCTGACCGGAGGACACGACGAGGGCCCCGGGCACCCCGGCCGCAGTCTCGCTCAGACCGTTTTCCAGGGCGGCGAGGCGCACCTCGGCCACACCCTGGGTCGGGTTCATGATGCGGGTGTAGATGTTGCCCGGCTCCTGCAGGGCGAACAGGTTGGCGGCGTGATCGGTGTCGCGGAACTGATAGGCCGTCGTCTGGTAGATCGGCACCGTGCGGGAGCCGGTGGCCGAATCAGGCTCCTGACCTGAGTGGATCTGACGGGTCTCGAAACCCCATGCATCGCCTGCCATCGTGTTGGTCTCCTCTGCGGGCTCTAATTCCCGAGTAAATCTATCAGCAATTGCAGGGCCGACACCGGGGACCGATGTCACTCGGTGTTGGCGTAGCGGGCGATGTAGGGCAGGTGGCGGTACTGCTGGCCGGCGTCGAGGCCATAGCCGACGACGAAGCCGGGCGGCAGACGGAAGCCGACGTAGTCGACCTCGGGCTGATTCGCCACGCCATCCCGTACCACCATCGAGCAGGTCTTGAGCGAGGCCGGCCGCTGGGTGGAGAAGCGTTCGAGCAGGAACTTGAGCGTGAGCCCGGAGTCGACGATGTCCTCCACCATGAGGACGTGCCGCCCGGCGATGTCCTGGTCGAGATCCTTGAGGATCTTCACCACACCGCTGCTCCTGGTGGCGGCGCCGTAGGAGGACACGGCCAGGAAGTCGATCTCGAGCGGCGCCCGGACGGCCCGCATCAGATCGGCCACGAACACCAGGGAGCCCTTGAGCACCGACACCAGGAGCGGGTTCTTGTCGGCGTAGTCGACGGTGAGCTCGGCGCCGAGCTCGGCCACCCGCCGCGCGATGTCGGTGGCGCTGACCAGCACCTCGCCCACGTCGGCGGGCGGGGGGAACGCCGCACCCTCGGCGGCCGGCCCCTCGGCGGTGGGAGTCGCCGGCTGCACCAGGTCCCACGGGTTGCCGTAGAGGTCCTCCCATACCACGACGGTGCCGTAGGGCTCGTGGCGGGGCTCCTCCCGGAACCGGACACCGGCCTGGCGCATGCGCCGGTACTGGGCGTCGAAGTCCTCGGTCTGGAGGAAGAAGCCGACCCGCCCACCGTGCTGACGGCCGACGACGGCCCGTTGGTCCTCGGTCGAAGCCTCGGCCACCAGCAGCCCGGTGGCGGCCCCGGGCGGGCGGATCACGACCCACCGCTTGGCACTGCCGTCGTTGGCGGTGGAGGGTGAGTCCTCGACCAGCTCGAAGCCGACGGCGTCCACGTAGAACGCCAGTGCCTCGTCGTAGTCGTTGACGACCAGCGTGGTCAGGGCGATTTCCATGGCGCCCAGGCTAGGCACCGTGTCGGGCGTCGGGCCCGCCCTACCCCTAAGCTCGGGGCGGCGGTACTGGGCGCCGGGAGGGAGATGGCGTGAGCGATACGCCGGGCAGCGACGATCAACCCCGCGACGGGCAGTGGGGCGAGACGCCACCGAGTGAGCCGCCGTACGTACCACCGGCGCAGGGCGGTCCCGGTGAGGCTCCCGGCGGCGGCTTCGCCCCGCCCCAACCCGGCTACGAGCAGCCGGGCGACGGCCAACAGGGCTATCAGCAACCGGGGTACGGCCAGCAACCCGGCTACGACCAACAGCCCGGCTACGACCAACAGGGCTACGGCCAGCAACAGGGCTACGGCCAACAGCCCGGCTACGGCCAACAACCGGGGTATGGCCAACAGCCCGGCTACGGCCAACAACCGGGGTATGGCCAACAGCCCGGCTACGGCCAACAACCGGGGTATGGCCAACAGCCGCCCTACACCGGGGTCAACCCGGGCGGCGGGTACGTCCCGCAGGGCGGCAGCAACTCCGGCCGGGCGTCGACCGCCCTCGGCCTCGCCGTCAGCGGCCTCCTGACCAGCATCGTGATGGGCTTCTGCTGCGCTCCGCTCGGGGTGATCGGCGTGGTCCTGGGCGGTGTCGGCGCCTACATGGGACATCAGGAACTCAGCGCCATCGATCGGGGTCAGGCCGACCCGGCCAACCGCAGCCAGGCCAACGCAGCCCGCGTCGTCGGCCTGATCTGCGTCGGGCTCTTCGCCCTCCTCATACTGCTCGGGATCCTCGTCGTCGGCCTGGGGGCGCTGAGCTCGTGAACGCCGCCGACCTCCCCCAGTGGCGCTACGCCCCCGCCGCCCTGGCCGTCGCCGGCTTCGGGCTGGCCTACACCGCGGCGCCCACCGAGAACGGCAAGGTCACCTGCCTCCTCCGGCTCCACGCCGATCACGCCTGCCCCGGATGCGGCATGACCCGGGCCCTCGGCCGCTTCGTCAACGGCGACTTCGCCGGCGCCGCCGCCTACCACCCGTGGATCTTCGCCCTGGTGTTCCAGGTGTTGCTGGTCGTGGCCTGGCGGGCATGGCGAGGCGACAGACGCCTCACGTTGGAACACGTCAGAACCGGGGCCTGGATCGTGTCCGGCAACTCCTTGGCCCTGCTGGCGGTGTGGATCGTGCGGATCCTCACCGGCCATCTCAACGGCGTCTACTGACCAGGCCCTCCGTCGACGCAACCGACGGAGGGCCCGCTCGGTCAGGCCATGACGTAGATCGACTTGAACTGCTGATAACTCAGCAGCGCCTCCGGACCGAACTCCCGACCGATACCGCTCGACTTGATCCCGCCGAAGGGCGAACCGATCGAGATCGTGTAGCCGTTGACCCCGACCGTGCCGCTCTGGACCTTGCCTGCGACCTCGACGGCGTGGTCGCTGTCGGCGCTCCAGACCGAGCCCCCGAGGCCGAAGTCGCTGTCGTTGGCCAGGGCGATGGCGTCGTCCTCCTCGTCGTAGCCGATGATCGACAGGACCGGACCGAAGATCTCCTCCCTGGCGATCGTGGCGTGGTTGTCGACGTCGGCGAACACCGTCGGCTCGACGAACCAGCCGTCGTCAGCCCCGGCGGGACGGCCGCCGCCCACGACGAGGCGGGCCTCCTCCTTCCCGATGGAGATGTACTGCTCGACCCGCTCCCGATGCTCCTCCGATGCCATCGGGCCGATGTGGGTCTCGGGATCGAGGGCGTTCCCCACCTTCAGGCTGCCGACGAAACCGGCGACGGCGTCGACGACCTCCCCGTAGCGGCTACGGGGAGCGAGGATCCGGGTGCCGAGGTAGCAGGTCTGGCCGTTGTTGAGCAGCGACGTCAGCGGCATGCCCTGGACGAAGGCCTCGAGGTCGGCGTCCTCCAGGATGATCGACGCCGACTTGCCGCCCAGTTCAAGCGTGACCGGACGCAGGAGCTCACCGCAGCGGGCGGCGATCTGGCGGCCGGCGCGGCTGGAGCCGGTGAACGCCACCTTGTCCACCCCGGGATGCTCGACCAGATACGCCCCGACCTCACGGTCGGCGGGCACCCAGTTGAGCACACCGGCCGGCACCCCGGCGGCCAGTGCGGCCTCGGCCATCACGTAGCTGTCGAGCACGGTGCCCGGCGACGGCTTGATCACCATGGTGCAGCCGGCGGCCATGGCCGGGCCGATCTTGGCCAGCGTCAGGTTGACCGGGAAATTCCACGGGACGACGGCGGCGACCACGCCGACGGGGTGCCGCTCGACCAGGGTCTCCCTGCCCGCCTGGGAGGGACGACTCTCCCGAACGACCATGTCGTCGGCCAGGCCGGCGTAGTACTCGAGCAGACCGGGGGCCTGGTCGCCCTCGACCATGCTCGACAGGGCGATCGGCATGCCGTTCTGGGTGCTCACCGCTTCGGCGCTCTCGGCCGAACGCGCCTTTAGTTCCTCGGCGAAGCGCCGCATGACCTTGGCCCGGTCGGCCGGGGCCATGCCGGACCACTCGCCGCCGTCGAACGCGGCGCGAGCCGAGGCGACGGCGGCATCGATGTCGGCCGTGCCCGCCTCGGGGATCGTCCCCAGCTGTTCTCCGGTGGAGGCGTTGGTGACCGTGAACTGAGCCGTGGTCTCCGGCTGCCGCCACTCGTTGCCGATTAGGAACTTCTCTTTCAACATCACTGTCCTCCAGATACCCGCATGGTGCGGATCGGGCGTAGGCGTCAACGAAGACTTCCACCGAGCGTTCGCCATACCTAACGGTTGATATGTGGTGTGACGAAGGCTACAAGTAGGTAAAAATCTGTGTCAAACGCCATGCCCTCGACGGCGGTCGGTGGTCTAGGTTCGGGCTTCGGGCAAGCGGAGAGACACCCGAAGAGGAGAGCTCATGACCTCGGCGGCGCCCTGGACCGGGCAACAGGGATGGCATCGGGCCGATTGGGGTGCCTTCGGTTTGGCCGAAACGGTGATCAAACTCATCGGGATCGCGGTGGCGGTGGTGGCGGCGCTGGGGGGCGGTTCGTTCTCGGTCGCCACCGATGACCGGGCGGCCTACTGGCTGCTCGTGGCGACGGCCGTCGGCTACGTCCTGGCCGTCGTCGACCGCCTGCAGGATCGCGAGCTGACCGCCATGGTGTTCTGGGCCCTGATGGTGGTCGGGCACCTCGCCATGGTCTACGCCGCCGGCGACGCCGCCTGGCCGAGGACGGCCGTGGTGCTCTTCGCCCTGGCCATGGCGGCCGGCGATGCGATCAAGGTCGGTTTCTTCGTCATAACCGGGGCCCGGGTCCGCGATCTTCCCCGTTGGCTCCCGATCGCCATGACCGGCGTACTCCTGGTGCTCTACCTGGCGATCGTCGTCCTGGCCCTGGCCTGAGCGAATCCGGGGGCCGACACCCGGGGTTCAGCGCCCCGTGAACTCGGCCTTGCCCGGGCCGTTCTCCAGGAAGCTGTTGAGGCCGATGACGGCGTCGTCGGTGTTGATGGCCTTGGTGAACTCCCGGGTCTCCACCGCGATCGCCTCGTCGAGAGGCAGGTGCAGGCCGTCCATGATCGCCCGCTTCACGTTGACCACCGCCGCCGCGCCCTTGGTGTAGGGGGCGACCATGTCGATGGCGGCGTCGAGCACCTCCTCGTCGGGGTGGACCGACGACACCAGCCCGATCTCCAGCGCCTCGGCCGCCGGCACCATGCGACCCGAGTAGCTGATCTCCTTCGACTTGGTCACCCCGACCAGGTGGGTGAGGCGCTGGGTGCCACCCCCGCCGGGGATGATCCCGAGCAGGATCTCGGGCTGGCCGAACTGCGCCCCCTCGCCGCACACCCGGAAGTCGGTGGCCATCGACAACTCGCATCCGCCACCGAGGGCGAAGCCGTTGACGGCCGAGCAGGTGATCTGGGGCAGGTTCTCGATCTTGAACAGGGCGGCCAGGAGCACGTCCAGGGGACCCGAGGGGTCGCGGTGGCCCTCGTTGCGGGGGAAGTCGCCGATCTCGGCCCCGGCGGCGAAGATCTTGGGCCCGCCCCACAGCACGAGGGCCCGGAGGTCGCTGTTCTCGACCTGGGTTGCGACCTCCAGCATCTCGGCCGAGACCTGGGGGTTCAGGGCGTTGACCTTCGGCCGCTCCAGCCGCATGATCCCGACCCCGGGAACGCGTGATTCCTCCAGTCGAACGAACTCGGTCATGGCCGGGCCTCCCCTTGGCAAACGCCGTCGTGCTGCACGAAGTGATCGGCCCCGAACCTATCCCAGTGGCCGCGTCGGGCGCGAACTACCGGAGCCATCCGACAAGGTCCGTACAAATCGAAATCCGGTGCTTGCTCGGGCGAGCGGTAGGGGTACCGTGGAGGTATGAGCCTCCGGTCCGAGCAACTCGATCGTCTCGACGGTGGAGAGGTCGACGTCCTGGTGGTGGGAGGCGGCATCAACGGCGCCGTTTCCGCCGCCGCCCTCGCCGGTCGAGGGGTGTCGGTCGCCATCGTCGATCGGGGCGACTTCGCCTCCGTCACCAGTCAGGAGTCCTCCAACCTCGTCTGGGGCGGCTTCAAGTACCTCGAGAACTACGAGATCCCTCTCGTCCTCAGCCTCACCGGCTCCCGCAACCACCTGATGAAGGCCTACCCGTCGACCATCAGCGAGCTACCGTTCCTGGCCACGCTCGACACCACCTCCCCCTTCCCGTCATGGCTGGCCGCCCTGGGCTCGGTGGCCTACTGGGGCCTCGGGCGCTTCGCCACCGACCGCCCCCGCTACCACCGCCCCAAGTCCATCATGCGGCACGAGCCCATCATCCGCACCGACACCGCCGACGCCGCCATCGAGTACAACGACGGCTACCTCAAGGACAACGACTCCCGCTTCGTGTGGGGCTTCGTCCGCTCCGCCCTCGACAACGACGCCCTGGCCGCCAACTACGTGTCGCTGCGTTCGGCCCAGCGGCCCACCGACGGCGAGCCCTGGATCGCCGATCTGGAGGACGAGGTCGGCGGGCGCACGATGACGCTCCGGGCCAAGGCCGTCATCAACGCCGCCGGCCCCTACGTCGACGGCCTCAACGACAGCTGGGGGGCGAAGACCAAGCACCGCATCGTCTACTCAAAGGGCATCCACCTGATCGTGCCCCAGGTGACGACGTCCGAGCGGGTGTTGGCCTTCTTCGACGACAGCCAGCGCCTGTTCTACGTCATCCCGATGGCCCACCGGTCGGTGATCGGCACCACCGACACCCGCACCGATCAGGTCGAAGACCACGTCACCGACGAGGAGCGGGCCTTCCTGCTGGAGCAGATCAACGCCCGCCTGAGCCTCGAGACGCCCCTCACGACCGGCGACATCATCTCCGAGCGCAGCGGTGTCCGCCCTCTGGTCGTTCCCGACGACGGTGACGACCGGAGCGACATCGACTGGACGTCGCTGTCCCGCAAGCACGAGGTGGAGCGCAACGACGCCCATCGACTGGTCACCATCTTCGGCGGCAAGCTCACCGACTGCCTCAACGTGGGCGACGAGGTGGCCGACGAGATCGCCGCCCTCGGCATCGCCGTGGGCAAGCCCAACGACCTCTGGTACGGCGAGCCCGACGCCGACGCCCGCCACCGGTTCCTGCGGGTGGCGGCCGCCGTCGGCCTCGACCGGGCTCCCGAGGTGGAGCGCGAGGAGTCGCTGGCCGCCGTGCTGTGGCGCCGCCACGGTGAGGCGGCCCACGCCGTCGTCGACGCCATCAAGGCCGACCCGTCGTCGGCGGAGCCGATCATGCCCGAGAGCGACATTCTGGTGGCGGAGGTCGAGCTCTACGCCGACCGGGAGATGATCGTCCACCTCGACGATTTCCTCCGGCGCCGGACCAAGCTGGCCATGCTCCACCGGGCCGAGGCCCTGGACGATGAGCCGGGACTCAAGGAAGCGGCCGCACGCCTCCTGCCCTAGGACGGCGCCGGACCGGTCGTTCGGCTCCGGAGCCCGGTGCTCAACTTCGCCTCTCCGGGGAACTTCACTAGGTTGTGCCCTCAGCCCCTGCGGGCATCGATACGACCCACGACTCAAGGAGTGACCCGGATGAGCGAGCACGCGCAGAAGGCGTACGACACGCTGCAGGCGAAGATCGGCCAGGACCCGGTGGCCGGCGACTGGTTCGAGATGGATCAGGACCGGATCAACGCCTTCGCCGACGCCACCCTCGACCACCAGTTCATCCACATCGACCCCGAGCGGGCGGCCCAGACCCCCTTCGGCGGCACCATCGCCCACGGGTTCCTCACCCTGAGCATGCTCGTGCACCTGAGCACCTCGCTGCCGAGCGACCTCGAGTCGACCGACGGCATCCTGATGGGCGTCAACTACGGCCTCAACAAGGTGCGGTTCGTCAGCCCGGTGCCCTCCGGCGCCCGCATCCGGATGACGGCGGCCACCGTCGACGTCCAGCTCAAGGGCACCGCCGTCGACCAGATCCGGGCCGTGACGGTGGAGATCGAGGGGGCCGAGAAGCCGGCCCTGGTGGCCGAGTGGATCGGCCGCACCGTCTTCGCCTGATCGCAGCCCCGTGAGTCGTCGGGCCCCGGCCCGACCGGGTGCCGCTGCGGCCGCCGACCTCTAGGTGGTGCCGCCGGTGTGTTGCGCCGCCTGGAGCCGACGACGTTCGGCTCCGGCGGTGGCCAACGCCTGGCGGTTGTCGTCGCCGACGTGCATGAACCGTCGGCGCCAGCCGTCGTCGTCCGCCTCGTCCCACACCACCGGCGCCTGAACCGTCGTCCGAGGCTGGAAGGCCCCTTCGAGCACGTCGAGGGCCAGACCCGTGATCAGCCGCTGCTCGGCGACGTCATGTGGACGACCACAGGGGTTGCCTAGCGGGAAGTCGACGAAGAGGAAGCGGGGCACCCCGCACTCCTCGATGATGTCGCGGGCGGAGCCGACGACCACGGTGGGGATGCCGGCCTCCTCGATCTGGCGCGCGCCCAGTCCCACGGACTGGTGGCAGACCGGTCAGAGCGGCACCAGCAACGCCACGTCGATGTCGTCCTCCCGGAGCCACTCGATGACCTGCGGGGCGTCGCGCCTCGTCGTCTTGCGGTGGCTGAACTGGGTCGGCAGACAGTAGAAGCGATCCGACACCGATCCGATTCGCCCCTCGGCCACCCACTCGTCCATGCGGGCGAAGGGCAGGAACGACTCGGGATCGTCGGTGTGGGTCTCGTCCTTGGCCCACGACAGGTGCTTGGTGTTGAGCTGGGGCCACTCGGGGCGAGGGGCGACGTGGGGCGTGCGGGGCAGGTCCGACGGGATGCGGTAGACGAACCCGTCGGGCAGGAAGTAGGCGGTGGTGATCAGCCCCACCTTGCACTCGGCCAACGGCTTGGGCAGGGGGGCGAAGGGGGCGTCGTCGTTGGCGGCCCAGGCGTAGGGCTGCTCGTAGCCGTGCGCCGCGTAGTACTCCCGTGACTTGTCGATGTAGCTGACGTGCGAGCGGCCGGTGCGTCGTCGTTCGGTCATGATCCCGCTTCCCCGATCCCGTGATCGTCGTTGCTGCGATCCTGGTCGAGGCGACCCCCGAGGCGCCAGATGAAGTCGGCGAAACCGCGGAGTTCGGACTCGGTCCAGTCGTCGAACCAGGCCGACAGTTCCTCGGTGAGCAGGCTCATGAGCTCGCCGAACCGCTCGACGCCGGCCTCGGTGACCGCCGCCAGTCGCCGCCGCCGATCGTCGGGGTGGCCGACGACGGTGACCAGGCCGTCCTCCTCCAGACGCCGCACGACCTTGGTGATCCCCGGTTGGTTGATCTGCATGGCGGCGGCCAGATCGCCGATCGAATGCTGCTCGGCGTGGCGGACCAGGTGGCTGAGAACCGAGAGCTGGGTGTAGGTGGCGCCCGCCGGGCCCAGCACCTCGGCCACCCGGGTCTGGAACAACTGGCTGACCACGCCGAGCCCGATGCCGACCTCGACCTGTGGGGGCACACCGTCCATGGTCGAACACTACTTGACATTTCCATTCCTCGGAATGATGATGGCCGACACCAGTAAACATTCCAAGGAATCTTTATCCATACCGTCCCTCACCCCCGGAGCCCCCCGTGAACGTCATCGATCCCACCGAACCAGCCTCCGCCCCCGACCGAGCCGACCACGGCGCCACCTCCGCCGATGGCGGCCGTCTCACCGCCCGCCTCACCGGGACGTCGCTGCACCGGGCGTTGGCCGCCCGTGGCGCCCGCGCCCACACTGCGGCCGTGGCCGGCGCCTTCGCCGCCCTGGCCGTGGTCAACACCGTGCTCAATGAGCTGTATGCCCGTTCCGGCTTCCCGGTGTCCTACGCCGAGGGTCAGACGACGTTCGACGGTGGCCGACTCAAGGAGTTCTACGCCGTCGTACTCGACGAAGGCTCGATGGGCTTTTACTGGGCCACCCAGTTGTTCGACTACGTGTTCATGGCCGCCTTCGCCCTGTTCGGATTGGCCGCTGCGTCCCGGCTGGTGCGGGCGGCCGAGGCCCGATCGCAGCCCCGAACCGCCACGCTGGCCGCCGCCGGTGCCGGTGCCGCGGTGGCGGGCGCCGGCCTCGACGCCATCGAGAACCTGATCTCGTTCGTGATGTTGGCCCAGCCCCGCACGTTCGCCGACTGGATCGCCCTCCCCTACTCGACGACGGCGGCGGCCAAGTTCGCCGCCGTCACCGTCGGCATGGCCTGCCTGCTGCTCGCCACCGCGGCCACTGCGGTGGCGGCGCTCACGGGGCGGCGGCGGTGACGGCGAAGACCGGACGGGTGCCGAGCAGACGCTCGCCCGCCACCACGTCGACCAGGCCCTGATCGGCGAGTCGCTCGCCCAGCTTCTCGACGTCGACCATGGTGAAGCCGTGGTGCTCGGGCCCGTGATGCTCACCGAACGATTCGTGGTCGGGATGGTCGGGGCTGGCGAAGTCCTCGTCGACCAGGACGAGACGGCCACCCGACTTGAGCACCCGCACGATCTCGTCGGTGGCAACTTCGGGATCGACCCAGTGGTGCATCGAGTTGACGGCCCACACCACGTCGACCGAGTCGTCGCCGATGGGCAGGCGTTCGGCCGACCCGTCGCTCACCTCGATCCGACTTCCGTGGCGGGAGATGCGGCGACGCCCGGCGAGGACCCGACGCATGAACGGTGTCGGCTCCACCGCCATCACCCGAGCGCCGCGGCTGGCGGCCAGCACCGCCCCGGGCCCCATGCCGGCCCCAATGTCGAGGGCCCGCTCCCCCGGCGTGGGGTCGGCCAGCTCGACCACGGCGTTGTTGATCTCCGAGGTCCACATCGCCGGTGCCTGCCGGAGGTAGCGGACCATCCCCTTCAGACCCTGATCGTGTTCGTGTCCATGTCCGTGGTGGTCCTGCCCATGGTGGTCATGCCCGTGACCGTGCTCGTGGCCATCGCCGTGACCACCGTCCTCGTGGTCGTGGCCGGAGGCCTCGTCGCCGTGTCCCATGCCTCCATCATGATCGATCACGACCGGGGTTGAAACCGACCGACGAACGACGAGGGGAAGGCGACCGGGGTTCAGGCCCGAACGACCCCGTCAAGAGTCGCCGTCCGTCGCTTGGATCGGTCGATGTGGTCGTTGGGCAGGGATTCGTGGATCCGCTGGCGCCGGACGTCGTCCAACTCCTGATGGCCGAGCCCGGGGAACAACCTCTCCCGGGCCCGACGAGCGTCGCCGACCATTTCGTCGAACCACTCGAAGATCTGGACCTCACCCTCGGGGCGGTCGAAACCCTCGGTCGGCCGCAGGTAGCAGAAGGTCGTCCCGTTGCGAAGCCACGACCCGAGATCGGCCAGCCACACCGCCCAGGCTCGGAGAAGGTCTGGCCGCGCCGCCAGACGAACCACACCGTTGATCCGGTCGGCGAGATAGAACCGCTGCGGGGCGACATCCCAGCGGTCGGCCAGTGCATCGACGGGCCCACCGTCGAGAATGCGGGACAGACCCGCCGTCGAGAGGCGCACCGTACCCTCGGAGCGGGGCTTGCGCCGCAGCACCGTCCGCAGTCCATCGGTCGCCCGTCGACCGAGGTGGGTCGTGTCGGCGTTGAAGAGTGCGATCGGTGACGACGGATCGGCGTCGAAGGGATTGGGCACCAGCAACGGCTCGTCAATGACGACGACCGAGTTCTCGGCCCGGTGATAGGAGAGCCACCAGAGCACCCGAGCCAGATAGGCGGCACCGGCACCGTCGCTCATGATGTGCCAGGTGTCGTGGTAGTTGTTGGTGGCGAACCGGGAGGGCGACGACGGGCGCGACAGCAACACGACGTACGACGAACCGTCGAGCGTCGCCGTGAAGCGTGACAGTTTCGGTTGTCGGGTCACGGTGGCCACCACCTCAGCTTGGCCGAGCAGCTCGACCGCGGCGATGGAATTCCGCCCCCGGGAACCGTGCCAGCCCCCTGGGTGCCGGGGGTACGGTGTGAGGCCGTGACCGCCACCGAGCCTGCAGCCGTCGACGCCGACCCCGTGGTGGGGGTGGTGATGGGGAGCCAGAGCGACTGGACGACCATGTCGGCATCGGCCGATCTCCTCACCGAGCTCGGCATCGCCCACGAGGTGAAGATCGTGTCGGCCCACCGCACGCCCGACCGGCTGTGGGAGTACGGCAGGACGGCAGCCGACCGGGGCCTCAAGGTGATCATCGCCGGAGCCGGAGGCGCCGCCCATCTACCGGGGATGCTGGCGTCGAAGACGCCGCTGCCCGTGGTGGGGGTACCGGTGCAGTCGCGGGCGCTGTCCGGCCTCGACAGTCTGCTGTCGATCGTGCAGATGCCTCGAGGGTTCCCGGTGGCCACCATGGCCATCGGCGCCGCCGGGGCCCAGAACGCCGCCCTGATGGCCGCCTCGATCCTCGGCACCCACGACCGGGCGGTGGCCGACGCCCTGGTGGCGTGGCGCACGGCGTTGACCGAGAGCGTGGCCGACGAGCCGGTCGACGAGCCGGGAGCCTGACCGGTGGGCGACGGGCACGACGCGGCGTCACCCCGACAGCTCGACACCGTCGGCATCCTCGGCGCCGGTCAGCTGGCGATGATGCTGTCGGGCGCGGCCGCCGACATCGGTGTTCGCACCGAGGTCTACGCCCCGGCCCAGGCCCTCGGGCGGCCGGTCGGCGATCGCCTGGCCACCGGCGAGCTGACCGACGTGGCCGCCCTGGCCGCCTTCTGCGACGGCGTCGACGTGCTCACCTTCGAGACGGAGAACATCGACCTCGACGCGGTCGAGGCCGTGGCCGACCGCGTGGTGGTGCGCCCCTCGATCGAGACGGTCCGCATCGCCCAGGACCGCCTCCGGGAGAAGCGCTTCGCCGCCTCCGCCGGCGCCGCCACCGCCGCCTTCGCCCCCATCGACACCGCCGACGATGTCGACGCCGCCGTGGCCGAGGTGGGGGTGCCCGCCATCATCAAGACCCGCCGCATGGGCTACGACGGCAAGGGTCAGGCCCGGATCACCGACCCGACCGAGGCGGCCGACGCCTGGCGGTCGCTGGGCGAGGTGCCGTGCATCGTCGAGGCCATGGTGCCCTTCGACTGCGAGATCTCGGTGGTCGCCGCCCGCTCGGCCGACGGCGCCTTCGTCCCCTTCACCCCGGGCCGCAACGACCACCTCGACGGCGTCCTCCGCCGCACGACGGCCCCGGCCGAGCTCGACGGCGGCGTGATCGACGCCGCCCTGGCCGCCGCCCGCCGCATGCTCGACGCCCTCGACTACGTCGGCGTCGCCGGTATCGAGTTCTTCGTGGTGGGCGACGAGGTCCTGGTCAACGAGATGGCGCCCCGGGTCCACAATTCGGGGCACTGGACCCAGCTCGGGTGCGCCGTCGATCAGTTCTCCCAGCACATCCGGGCCATAACCGACCGACCCCTCGGGGATGGAGCCCACCACGGTACGGTCGAGATGACCAACCTGCTGGGTGACGACGCCGCCGAGGATGCGGTGGCCGAGCTGCTCGCCGATCCGGCGGCCGCCGTCGTCCTCTACGGCAAACCCGACATCCGCCCCGGGCGGAAGATGGGTCACGTCAACCGGCTGTTGGGCGCCGACTGAGCACGGCCCGCCGGGTGTGATCACCCACCCCCGGCCGGGGCGGTGAGCAACGGTGCCCATCCAACCACCGCGTAGAACGTTGTAGTACGGCCCCGCGGGAATACCGACCTACAGACAGCGCGTGCTCCAGTAACTAGGTTCAGCCGTGTTATGGGGGGTAGTAAGACGGAGCGTACGGTGGAGGTCAGTGCCCTTGGGCCACTGGTCGCCGGCCGTGCCAAGCAGACGATCAAGCGAAGCATCGACACGGTGTCGTACCTCGGTGGATTGACCGGGGTGAGACGGCATCGGGCCACACACGGTGGGGCCGTGATCCTGACGTATCACAGCGTTCTCGACGAACGATGGCGTCCGTGGATCGACCCGACCTACGGCGTGACGGCCCGGCAGTTCGAGCGACATGTGGCCTTCCTGGCCAAGCACCGCAACGTGATCAGCATGAGCGAGTTGGAGGCCTACGTGGCCGACGGTCGCACCCCGCCCAAGGGGTCGGTCGTGATCACGTTCGACGACGGCTATCTCAACAACCTGACCACGGCGGCCCCGATCCTGGCCCGCGCCGGGCTGCCGGCCACGTTCTACCTGGCCACCGGCTACGTGAGCGAGCGACGCAACCAGTGGATCGACACGGTGTTCGTCGCCTTCCGCCGCCGACGGCTCCACCACCTCGAGTTCGGCGGCCACCGCTACGACCTCGGGGCGTGGAGCGACGAGCAGCGGGCCCATGCCGCGCTGTGCAACACGCTCCTTCCCGCTTCGCTGCCCGAGCGACGGGAGATCCTCGACGACGTCCGCCGTCAACTGAAACCCGACGCCCGACCACCGGCCCTCACCATGGGCTGGAGGGATGTGCAGGCACTCAAGGCGTTCAGCGCCGACTTCGAGTTCGGCGCCCACACCCGTCACCACCTCGACCTGTCGGCCCTGCCGAGGGACGAGGTCAAGGTGGAGGTGGCCGACAGCGTGGCCGACGTCGAGGACGAACTCGACCAGGAGGTTCGGCACTTCTCCTATCCCTTCGGCCGGCTCGACAGCTCGGGCGGCGAGGTGATCAGGGAGCTCGGTCTGAGTTCGGCGGTGTTGACCGAACCGGCGGGTGCCATCGGTGCCGGGTCGAACCTGCACGCCCTGCCCCGCCAGACGGCGCGCGGCCGACAGCTGTTGTTCCGCTCCCGGGCCACCATCCACGCTCCCCTCATGGATCGAAGTGCGGTAAACAACTGAGATGACGTCAACCACGGCCGTTCGGCCGCAGGAGCTCACGGCCGCCCAGCTACAGCGCTGGCGTGAGTTGCTTCTGACCAACGACGAACTGCGCAGTCCGTACTTCCATCCGGAGTACGTAATGGCGGTGGCCGAGGTGCGCGACGACGTGTACGTCGGCGTCTTCGAGGCCGACGGCGGTGAGGCGTTCCTGCCGTTCCAGCTGGGGCGGTTCGGGGTGGCCGGCCCGGTCGGCGGTGGCTTCAGCGACTACCAGGCCGTCATCGCCCCCGCCGGGGTGACCGTCGACGTGGCCGCCGTCGTGGCCGACCTCGACCTCCGCCTCCTCGACTTCGATCACCAGCTCGCCACCCAGACGTGGTTCGCCCCCTATGCCAGGGCCCACCACACCTCGCCCTACCTCGACCTGGCCGACGGCTTCGAGGCCTACGTCGCCGCCCGCAAGGCGGCCGGATCGAGCCGCCTGTCCCAGTTCCAGCGCAAGGGCCGCAAGCTCGGTCGGGAGCGGGGCGAGCTGCGCCTCGTCTACAGCGACGCCGACGCCGACATGCTCGACCAGGTGATCGCCTGGAAGCGGGCCCAGTGCGTGCGGACCCGGGCCACCGACTTCTTCGCCTGGGACTGGACCAACGGCATCGTGCAGCGCATCCATCGCACCAAGACCGACGGCTTCGCCGGCATCCTCACCGCCCTCTACGCCGGCGACGATCTGGTGGCCGCCCACTTCGGGATCCGGACCGACCGGGTGCTGCACTGGTGGTTCCCCACCTACGACCGCGACCTGGGCTCGTACTCACCCGGCGGGGTGATGCTGACCCTGTTGGCCGAGCGGGCGGCGGCCGAGGGCATCGAGATGCTCGACCTCGGGCGGGGTGGCGACGTCGGCTACAAGGCCAGCTTCGCCTCCGGCGCCATCCCGCTGCTCGAGGGCTCGGTCGGCCCCCGCTCGGCCGTCTCCGTGGCCCGTGACCTCCGCCGCGGGGGCGAGTACCTACTGCGGGACGCACCGGCGCTGGAGCCGGCCCGATCGGTGGCTCGACGGGCCCGCAACCGCATCCGCCCCACGCCCACCGACTGACGCCACCGCCCAACGCCCACCGGCCAACGCCCACCGGCCAACACCACCGACGGAGCGACCGAAGGGCCGCTGCGCCCGCCGACCGGGCCCGATCGGCGGGGTGACCTCAGGCCCCCCAGCGAACCCCGAGGTTGAGCGGGCCTCGGAAGGCCCACCCGCCGAAGCGGACGGGATCGGCGTCGGGGTCGAGCCGGAGGTCGGGCAGTCGCTCGAACAGTTTGGGCAGCGCCACCTCACCGACCATCGAGCGCGAGGCGGCGGCACCGGCGCAGAAGTGGGGACCGGCGCCGAAGGTGAGGTTGCCCCGGTTGTTGCGGGTGACGTCGAAGCGGTCGGGCTCGTCGAAGAGGCGCTCGTCCCGATTGCCGGAGCCGAACATGAAGAAGATGCGTTCGTCCGCCTCGAACCGCACGCCGCCATAGGCGTGGTCGGTGGCGATACGGCGGGGCGACATCCCGATGGGCGACACCCATCGGCAGTACTCCTCGAAGGCCTGGGTCCACGTCGCCTCGCCCGCTCGGACCAGGGCCAGCTGGTCGGGATGGGTGAGAAGGGCCCAGACGGTACCGGCGATGGCGTCGCGAGGCTCGTTCTGCCCGCCGGAGATCGTCAGTTTGATGTTGGCCCGCACCGAGGTCTCGGGCATGCCCGATGCGGTCATGACCGACAGCAGGCTGTGGTCGGGGCTGGCGGTCACCTCGGGCAGACGGTCGTCGATGGCGGCGTCGACGCCGACGGTGGCGGCCACACAACGAGCGGCCACGTCCGGGTCGCCGCCGTAGTTGGCGACGCCGTCGATCATCCCCTGGCTGAAGGCGTCCATCTCCTGGTAGGTGATCGACGTCAGTCCGGTCAACGCCTTCAGGCACTCGCCGCTGACCGCGGTGGCATAGGTCGGCACCAGATCGACGGCGCCGGCCCCGGCGGCGGCGAGGTCGTCGAGCACCCGGTCGGCGATGGCCGAGAACTGCGCCGCCCAGGTCGCCCTGACCGCGTTCGGCGAGATGGCGGGGTAGTAGACGAAGCGCTCACGGCGATGCTCCTCACCGTCCGAGCGCATCATGTTCTTGCCCATGAGCTCGTTCATGAGGCCGCCCGGCTGATCGGAGGAGAACACGGCCACGTTCTTCTCACACGTGTGGATGTCGTCCCGCAGGGTCAGCAGCGTCGCTCCCAGCTCGGGCACGAAGCAGATCGGGGCCTCGGCCCGCATCCGGGCCAGCGTCGGGTACGGGTCGTCCCAGAACGCCGCCGGGTCGATAGGGATCACGGGCGCATCGGACATGCCCGCCAGCCTCCCACCCCACGCGCCCACCCGCCCAAAACGACAAACGGGCCCGCCATTTGCAGGCCCGCTCGTTCGGTCGGTGCGCTTCGGCCACACCAGGGAGGTTTCGGAACCCGAAGGGTTCCCCCAAACGGCGAAACCTCGTTAGTGAGGCCGAAGGCCGAACGGCGGCCAGCAAGGCCAGGGTTAGCCCCCGGCAAGCCGGGAGCTAACCCTGGCCACCGGAGGTCTCGCGGACCGAGGTCTTGCCCTGGGAGATCCATGGCATCATCGAGCGGAGCTCGGCTCCGACCTTCTCGATCGGATGATCGTGACCGGCCTGCTCGAGGGCGTGGAAGTTGACGCGACCGCTGCGGGACTCGTTGACCCACTCGTCGGCGAAGTTGCCCGACTGGATCTCGGTGAGGATCATCTTCATCTCGGCCTTGACCGCATCGTTGACCACGCGGGGGCCGCGGGTGAGGTCGCCGTACTCGGCGGTGTCGGATACCGAGTAGCGCATGCCGGCGATGCCCTCCTCGTACATGAGATCGACGATGAGCTTGAGCTCGTGAAGGCACTCGAAGTAGGCGACCTCGGGCTGGTACCCGGCCTCGATGAGGGTCTCGAACCCGGCCTGGACCAGAGCGGTGGTGCCGCCGCAGAGCACGGCCTGCTCGCCGAACAGGTCGGTCTCGGTCTCCTCGGTGAAGGTGGTCTCGATCACCCCGGCCCGGGCGCCGCCCACGGCGTCGGCGTAGGCTAGGGCGAGGCCCTTGGCGTTGCCGCTGGCGTCGTTCTCCACGGCGATGAGGGCCGGTACCCCGCCACCCTCGACGTAGGTGCGGCGCACGAGGTGACCGGGGCCCTTGGGGGCCACCATGCACACGTCGACCCCGGCCGGGGGCTTGATCAGGTCGAACCGGATGTTGAAGCCGTGGGCGAAGAACAGGGCGTCGCCGTCGCTGAGGTTGGGCTCCACATGCTCGGTGTAGATCTGGCCCATCTCGGTGTCGGGCATCAGCATCATGATCACGTCGGCCTCGGCCGCCGCCTCGGCGATCGAGGCCACGTTGAGACCGGCCTCGGAGGCCTTGGCCGCCGACGACGAGCCCTCCCGCAGCCCGACCCGGACGTCGACGCCCGACTCCTTCAGGTTGAGGGCGTGGGCGTGGCCCTGCGAGCCGTAGCCGAGCACGGCCACCTTGCGATCGGCGATGAGCGATCGGTCGACGTCGGCTTCGTAGTAGATGTTGGCCATGGGGGTTCCCCTTCGGATGTGGTCAGGTGGGTGGAAAACTAGCGGTTGGTTGCGGGCGCTCGGCACGGAGGCCGAGCGGGGTCACTCGGCGGTGAGACGGTGGATGTCCTGGCCGATCTTGGGCAGGGCGATCCGACCCGAACGCTGGAGCTCGACGATGGTGTAGTCGCCGAGCAACTGTTCGAAGTCGTCGATCTTGCTCGGCTTGCCGTCGAGGCTGACGGTGAGCCGATCGGTGGCGACGGCCAGGATCTTCCCCTCGAAGATGTCGACCAGTTCGACGATCTGACTCCGGGTGGCCTGGCTCACCTCGACGGTTGCCAGCAGCAGCTCCCGCTCCACCGAGTTGCGGGGGCCGAGCACGGCGATCTCCACCACGTGGATCAGCTTGAACAGCTGCTTCACGATCTGCTCGAGCGGGGCCGACTCCACGTCGACCACGATGGTGATGCGGCTGAAGGACTCGTCCTCGGTGGGGGCCACGGCGAGGGACACGATGTTGTAGCCCCGACGGGCGAACAGGTCGGCCACGCGGGCGAGTAGCCCGGCCTTGTTCTCCACCAGGACGACGATGGTCTGCTCCCGGAGGTCGACGTTCTTGGGCAGCTGTGCACTGGACATGATCAGACCTCCGCCCCGGCGTCGTCCCGCTGCGAGGGATCAACGTGTGTTTCTGACGAAGCCACCTGTAGATCCCTCTGCGAGGGATCAACCAGGATGTCGTCGTTGGAGCCCCCGGCGGGGACCATTGGATAGACCTTCTCCTCGCTGAGGCAGCGGAACTCGACGACGACCGGGCGGTCATCGATCTCGTTGGCCTTGGCGATGGCGGCGTCGACCTCGTCGGGCTCCTCCACCCGGATGGCCTCGCACCCCATCGACTGCGACCACCCGACGTAGTCGGGCATGTCGTGGCTGAGGTACACCTCGCTGTAGCGCTCCTCGTAGAAGAGCTCCTGCCACTGGCGGACCATGCCCAGGTAGGCGTTGTTGAGCAGGGCCACCTTGATCGGGATCTTCTCCACCGAGGCGGTGATCAGCTCCTGGGCCGTCATCTGGAAGCAACCGTCGCCGTCGACGGCCCACACCATGCGGTCGGGCATGCCGGCCTTGGCCCCGATGGCGGCCGGGATGGAGAAGCCCATCGTGCCCAGGCCGCCGGAGTTGATCCAGGTGTAGGGGTGATCGAACTGCCAGTACTGGCTGGTCCACATCTGGTGCTGACCGACGCCGGAGGCGACGATGGTGTCGGCCGGGCAGTTGTCCCGCAGGCGCTCCAGCACGAACTGGGGCTTGACGTACTCGCCGGGGGCCGACGGCTGGTAGGTGAGGGGGTACTTCTCCTGCCAACCCGACAGCTGGGCCCGCCACGGGCCGTGATCGGCGGCGGCCGAGGCTCCACCCTTGCCCTCGATGTCGGCCAGCATGGCCTCCATGGCCAGGCGGCAGTCGCCGACGACCGACACGTCCGGCATCCGGACCTTGCCGTGCTCGGCCGGGTCGATGTCGACGTGCACGACCTTGGCGTCGGGAGCGAAGGCGCCGACCTTGCCGGTGACCCGGTCGTCGAAGCGGCTGCCCATGGCGATCAGCAGGTCGGACTGCTGCATGGCGGTGACGGCGGTGTAGTTGCCGTGCATGCCGGGCATGCCGAGGCACAGCTCGTGGCTGTCGGGGAAGGCACCCCGGGCCATCAGGGTGGTGACCACCGGGGTGTCTGTCATCTCGGCCAGTCGGCGTAGGGCCTCGGCGCCCCGGGACTTGAGCACACCGCCACCCACGTAGAGGACGGGGCGCTCGGCGGCCAGGATCAGGTCGACGGCGGCCGTGATCGATTCGGCCGGCGGGGCCGTCTCCGGCTTGTAGCCGGGGAGGCTGACCGCATCGGGGTAGCGGAAATCGAAGTAGGCGTCGGGATTGTTGGCGTCGACGATGTCCTTGGGGAGGTCGACCAGGACCGGACCCGGACGGCCGGTGGTGGCGATGTGGAACGCCTCGGCGATGGCCTTGGGGATGTCGGCGGCTTCGGTGACCAGCATGTTGTGCTTGGTGATCGAGCGGGTGATGCCGGTGGTGTCGCACTCCTGGAAGGCGTCGGTGCCGATGGCGGCCCTGGCCACCTGACCGGTGATGCAGACCATGGGGACCGAGTCGAGGTAGGCGTCGGCCAGCGGCGTGACCACATTGGTCGCCGCCGGGCCGGAGGTGACCATGCAGACGCCGGGTCGGCCGGTGGCGTGGGCGTAGCCCTCGGCGGCGTGCCCGGCGCCCTGCTCGTGGCGCACGAGCACGTGACGGATCTTGGAGTCGATCAGCGGGTCGTACACGGGGAGAATGGCGCCCCCCGGGTAGCCGAAGATCACCTCCACGCCCTCTTTCTCGAGACTCGCCATGAGGGCCTGCGCCCCGTTCAGCCGGGTGCCTTCGAGAGACATGATCGTGCTCCTGGTCGGTGTGCTTGGTGGTGGTGCTTGGTTGGATGTGCTGGCTGATGTGGCTGGAAAAGCGAGAAAGCCTCCCCGGATGGAGGAGGCTTTGCGCACGCGTCGATTGATCGCAGCGTGCGCTACGGAAGTACTACGAGGATGCGGACGTCGGTCTCGGTTCCAGGCATCGCCGTTCAGTCAACCAGTGGACGAAGACAACCGCAACGTTGTTTTCACGAGACTCGCCGCCGGTGACGGCGCCGACGGGGTACCGGCGGGGCGTCAGCCCCCGATGGTGGCGGCCAGCGACGGCTGACCGTCGACCACCTCATGGACGTAAATCGGCTTCTGGGGGTACCCCTCGCCGTCGTAGGACAGGTCGCCGGTGATGCCGGCGACCGCCTGGGCGTCGGCGATGGCCTGGCCGAGCGTCAACGGGTCGGTGGTCTGCACCCGCAGGTAGGCGTCGGCCACCACCACGAAGGCGTCTCCGGCGAGGGCGGCGAAGGAGGCCGCCTCGGGCGGCACCCCGTTGGCCGCCGTCATCGACGTGACCAGGGCCTCAACCCGACTGCCCTCGGCGGCGAAGCTGTGGGTCACGTGGAAGACGCCGTCGGTACCGGCGAAGGTGTAGCCGGCCCCGGCCTCGAAGGCGTCGGTGGCGATGATCTCGGCCTGGATGCCGGCGGCGTCGAGTTCGGCCCGCAGGGCGATGATCTGGTTGGCGAAGAACGGGCCGAAGATCACGTCCGGCGGGTTGCCGGCCATGGCCGCCACCTCGTCGGCGAAGTCCTCGTCCTCCAGCGGGATCATGTTGAAGTCGCCGACGACCTCTCCGCCGTTGGCGGCGAACGCCTCGCGGAACACCAGGGGGTTGTAGCCGAAGTAGGGGCCGGGCGAGGAAAAGGTGGCGGCCTTGCGCCACCCGTTGGTCAGGGCGAACTGGGCGGCCACCGTCGACTGCTGGGTGTCGGTGAAGGCGACCAGGAACGACAGGGCCGAGGCGTCGGCCAGTGCCGGCTCGGTGGCGCCGGTGAAGATCACGGCCACATCGCCACCGGCGGCGAGGAGCACCCGGAAGCCGGGGTCGGGCAGGGGCGGGCCGAGGAGCACGTGCACGTCCTGGTCCAGCAGGCCGAGGGTGGCGGCACGGGTGTCGATCGGTGAGCCGGACACGTCGGCCACGACCACCTCGACCGGGCGCCCGGCGAGGCCGCCGGCGCAGTTGACCAGCCGGGCCATGTGCTCGGCCGCCTGGGAGCCGGGTCGGTCGGCGGCGCCACCGATCTCGCCCAGGTCGGCGGCGTAGCCGATGCGGAGGGGCTCGCCGGTGACCGGCGATGCGCAGTTGGGATCGGCGGCCAGAACGGCGTCGATGTCGAAGCCGGCGGGCGAGACGACGGCGGTGTCCTCGGTCCCGGTCTCGACCTCCTCGGTCGGTCCGCCGTCCGGGTTCTCCTCGGCTACGGGCGTCGAGCTGCCGGCGGTCTGCTCGCCGCCGTCGTCGCCACCGCTGCAACCGGCGACGAGGGCCAGGAGCAGGCCGAGAATCCCGGCTGTAACCGCAAAGCGGCGTCGCGAGGAGCGACGCCCGTTCTTGTAGTCCGACAACATGTTCCCGCCTTGAGACGCCCGTCCTGGGTCCGACCTCGGTGGGTACTGTAACCCAGGCATCGAAGAGGGGGCATCAGGGCTTGAAATTGTCGATCAAGCCTTTCGCGTACCTGTCCGACCGCTGAATTCAGCGGTGGCGGCCACAGCGGTGGAAATCAGCGGGTGAGCGGGTCGAGTCGCATGACGGTGAGCGAGGTCAGCCGCACGCTGGAGCCGAAGAAGCCGGACAACCAGTCCCGCTCGGCCACGATCAACACGCCCATGTCGACCGGGGTGTGAAACTCCGGACTCCTCGACGTCGGACACCACTGCCCGTCGAAGCTCCCCGAGCCGCACTCCCACTTCGAGTCGTCGTCGAGTTGGGTCAGCATCGTCGGGGTGTAGTGGTTGCAGACCGGGGTGCTGCCGCTGACGCACGTCGGCGGCATGGCCCCGGTGCTGTCGACCTCGTAGAGCACGACGTACTGGATCTGGTCCAGTTCGTCGTCGTCGAGGTTGGACACGAGCGCCCGCAACGCCTCCCGGTCGGCGGCCGGGTTGTTGGTCAGGTTGGCCCCCACCCGGGCCGCCGACCGCGAGGCCTGGTCCATGGTGAGGGCGTTGCGCCACAGGAGCCCGAGCTCGGCCAGGCCGAGGAGGATGATCAGCAGCGGCACGGCCACGATGGCCAGCTCGATCATGGCGGCCCCCCGCTCGGACCGGGGGCGCCCCCCACGACGAGGGCGCCGGACGGTGTGCCGCCTGCGGCGCACGCCGGCCATCAGCTGCCCGCCGGTTCGATACGGGCCACCCGGTTGATCTCCAGGGTGCGGTCGGAGCCGAGAATGCCCGTGATCGAGGGGAGGGTGACACGGATGTAGACGCCGACGTGGTCGGGCCCACCCGGATCCGACAGCGCCACCTGGCGGGTGGTCGGACACCAGTTGGTGTCGCGGGCGTTCGTCCCGCATCCCCAGTGGCCGGTCTGGATGCCGGTGGCGTCGACGTAGGGCAGGAAGAAGTCGGCGGGTTCGTAGCCGTTGCACTCGAGCCCGCTGGGGATCGGCACCGACCGGCATCCAAGGGGCACCTCGTCGTCGGGGCCGTCGGCCCGGTAGAGCACCACCTGCTCGACGGCGTCGGCTTCGAAGGTCGACAGGCCGTGGAGGATGCTCTGCATCGTGAGGTAGTCGGCCTCGGGGGCGCTGCCGGCGACGGTCACCGATCGCACGCCGACCCCGGCCGCCCCGGTGACCTTGAGGTAGTTGTGCACCAGGAAGGCCATCTCGAACAGCGCCATCAGGATCAGCAGGAAGATCGGGGTGACGACGGCGGCCTCGATGGTCGTGGCCCCGCGTTGGCGGCGGTCGGTAGGACGGCGGCGGCCCATCAGTAGAGCACCCCGAAGATCTGGTCGGCGGCCCCACTGCAGGCGGCCAGGGTGAGCGCACCGGTCGGGGTGGGCGGTGCGGTGGTGGTCGTCGTGGTCGGCACGGTGGTGGTCGTGGCCCCCGGGGCGGTGGACGAGGTCGACGGGGGGACGGTCGTGGTCGTGGTCGTCGTCGGCGGCGGGGCGGCGACGGCCTCGGCCAGGCACAGCCCGCTCTCGACGTGGCGGTAGACGACGTCGAGCCCCGACACCGACACCTGGGTCCAGACCTGGCCACCGGCGCCGCACGGGGACGAGACGACCTCGGCCGGCGACGTCGTCGTCACCCCGGTGAGGCAGGTGGTCCCACCGTTTCCGAGATAGAGCGTGAGATGAGTGCCGTCCTCGCTGAGGCCCGACACCACCAGTTCGTCGGGCCCGCCGCAGGTGTCGCTCGAGATCAGGCCCCCCGAGAGGGCGAGGCACTCCCCCCCGGGCAGCTGCACCGGCTTCTCCACATAGGTGAGGAGGCTGGAGGGGGCGGTGGTCGTGGCCGCCCACGGCGGGGCGGCCGAGACCGGCGTCTGGACGACGGCGTCGCTGAAGGGGCGAGGGGTGGCGATCCCGCTCTCGGTCTCGTTGAGCAGCGCGCCCCCGTTGTCGGTCAGCACCTGGACGACGCCGATGAGCACGGCGACGAACACCGCCATGATCAGGGCGTACTCGGTGAGGCTCGCTCCTCGCTGACGGCGCGTCGACCCGTCGATCATCGGTGCCACCTCAATCGGTCAGTCGGATCGGGTCGCCGGACATGCCGACCGAGAACGAGGCCCACTCGCGGGCCGTCTTGGACGCCGTCGGCTGGAATCGGATGCTGAACCAGTAGCCGTTGCCGCTGGCGGCGTAGGCCGGGAAGTCGACCTGGGTGTCGAGGGGAACGCTGAGGGTCATCACCCGTCCGTTGAACCGCCAGTGGTTGCCCCACCCGGCGTTGGTCAGCTTGGGGGCGTAGCCGGAGAATCCGGGGTCGAGCCACAGACAGGGATTGCCCGAGCAGGTATCGCTGGGGTTGGTCGGGGCGTGGTTGACGCTGTCGTCGGAGGACCAGGTGAAGTCGAGCGAGTTGCCGAGCGGATCGAGGACTTGGATGTTGTCCATGCCCTCGCCGACATCCCACAGCTGGACCTGCATGTGGCGGCCGGCGTACTCGGGACCGACATCGGCCAGGAACAGCTCCATCGGATCGCCCGCCGTGGCCCCGCTGGCCCGGGTCGGGATCCAGTCGACGGCGCTGATCGTGGGGCAGGTGTCGACCCCGATGCTGGAGCACGTGGCCGAGCCGCTGTCGGGACGGACCCAATAGGAGTAGTGGTTCCAGCCCAGGCGGGTGCTGTCGTGCACCATGCTCTGCACCAGGTGGGTCTCGACCTCACCGGTGGTGTTTGGCGGGAAGACGAACGGCGTCGACGTCCAGCCCTGGGTGGTGTCGGTCCACGAGTTCGACGGGTACGGAAGGTCGTTGGCGCACTCGTCGGACTCCCACCACGACGAGACCGGCGTGTCGTCGTCGGCGATCAGGGGGGTGGCGTTGGTGTCCCACTGGCGCCAGCGGAGCCGGGTGCCCTGGTCATCGCCCTTGTTCCAGTGACCGTCGGCCGGCTTGGTGCCGTACCCCGGGCACTTGCCGGGGTCGAAGATCATCAGCCGAGAGGTGGTGGTGACGCCCGGCGGGATGGCCACCTCGAAGAAGTAGCCGCCGTCGCGACCGGTCGACGCCCGCTTCCAGAACGGATTCTCGGGCAGGCCCAACCCGGCTCCGCACCAGGGGCTGGCCAGGTACTGGGCCGCCTTGAGGTCGCCGTAGTGACCGATCTGGCAGTCGTTGTTCTCCAGGATCCAGTAGTTGGCCGGTGGACTGCCGCCGAGGGAGTAGGCGCCGAAGCCGAGCACGTTGGTGGGCGAGCCGATGCCGACCGGCGAGAGGGCGGTGGCCTCGGCATAGCGCGAGATGTCGACCGGCGTGGTGCTGATGAGGTCGCTCAGGTAGCGCTCGCCCGGGGTGTTGACGACCACCCGCACCGACACCGCGTCGGGGAACTGCACGTCGACCGTGACCCCGTCGACCCCGTGGGCGAACCCGTTCAGGGTGGCGATGTCGCGGGCCACGGTCGTCGCCGCGCCCTGGTCGGGGAGGAGAGGAGCCCCGGCCAGGGCGGCGGCGTCGGCCGCCGCCTGCGCCCGGTTGGCCTGCACGGTCCAGCCGCCGACGTCGACGGCGAGCGCGGCGAAGATCATCATCGGCACCAGAAGCAGCGCCGACATGGGCAGCACGTAGCCGCCCTCTCGCCCTCGTCTCGACCGTGACATAACGAGCCTCCATCGGCCGTCGCGGCGCGATCGGTATGGCTCGTTCGCCTCAAACCAAAGAAATTCGAAGAGCTCGACCGGCCGGGCGGGGAGGCCGGTGGTACTCGGGCCGGGCGGGGAGGCCGGTGGTACTCGGGCGGGGCCGGACGAGTACGGGTGCGCCCGTCGGCGCCGGCCTCGTTCAGGAAGCGGGGGCGGGCCGGTGCAGCACGGCGCCGGTCGCCGTCGCCACCACGGTGGGCGGGGTGTCGCCCTCCGGATCGCCTTCGACCACGGCCTCGGCGTCGACGATCAGGCTGTAGCCGTCGTCGGCCGGCGGCCACAGCAGGGTGACGGCGGGCTGGGCGCCGATGTTGGCCGCCGCCGATCGGCCGACGGGGGCCCGCAACACGGAGCCGTCGGCCTCGAAACTCACGTGCATCACATGCGGCCGACCCCCGCCGGCGGTGAGCAGATAGCCCGGTCCCCGCCCCGCCACGGTGTCGGCCAGTTCGTCGAGGGGGACCTTGATGCTCATGACCCGATGGTACCGAACAGCTCGATGACCGACCGGGCCGCCACCTCGGGCTGTTCCATCGGGCCGAAGTGGGTCATACCGGCGAACAGTTCGAGTCGGGCGCCGGGGATGGCACCGACGACGTGATCGGCGAGGAGTCGGGGGATGGTGTTCGGCTCGTCGGCCCGACCCCCGGCCGCCACCACCGTCGGGCGGTCGATGACGGCGAAGCGGCTGAGGTCGTACTGCTCCCGCTCCTCGAAGCCGCGGGCCTCGTCCTCCCCACTGCAGCTCAGACGCACGCCGGTGGCGGTGGGCACGGTGCCGATCTCGACGTAGCCCCGGACGGCGGCCGGATGGCAGCCGGCGTAGGGCGGCTTGGATGAGAAGCGCTCGATGGCGTCCTCGACGGAGTCGAAGTCCATGCGTCGACGGCGGGAGATCTCGATCAGCTGGATCGGTCCGTCCCCGAGGTCGAGGTCGATCGGTGCGATCACCGGCTCGAACAGCCACAGACCGGTGAAGCGGTCGATGTCCTCCACCGCCGCCAGCACGGCGGAGGCGGCGCCCAGGCTGTGGCCGGCGAAGCGCACCGGCTCGCCGATGGCGGCGACGGCGGTGGCGACGTCGCCGGCCAGATCGGCCCGGGCCACGCTGTAGCCGGGTCCGCTCGGGCGGCTCCGACCGTGGCCCCGGAGGTCGAGCCCGAAGCAGCGGAACCGCTCCCGAAGCAGGGGGAGGGCCGCCGCCCACATGCCGACGTTGAGGCCGTTGCCGTGGCTGAGCAGCAGGGGTGGGCCGGGTCCGTCACCGCCGAGGTCGTGCAGGGCGACGAGTTCGCCGTCGACCGACGGGAGGAGCTTCACCTCGCCGTCGAGGGCTACGGCGGCGGGGATGTCGGGGGCGAGGGGCACCGTCGGGACACCGTCGGAGTCGGGACCGGTCATGGCCTTGCACCGTAGGGGCCGCGGCCGCCGAGAGGTGAACTCACGGCCTGCCCAGGCGGTCGGCGGCCGACGCCGATACCGCCCCGAACCGTGGGAGACTGCGACCCGAGAAGGGGAGGGCGATGCGAAGGATCCATCCGATGCGAGCGGTGGTCGCCACCGCTGCCGTGTTGATCGTCGTCCTCCTCGGTGGGGCCTCGCCGGCCGCGGCCGAGACCGACCTCGAGGTCACCACCCCGGCCGACGGCCGCTACGTGCCGGGCCAACCCACCCCCCTGGTGGTGACGATCGCCGCCGATCGGGCGGTGTCGGGCACCCTGACCGCATCCTTCGACGGCATCCTCGGCGGCTCGGTGCCGGTCGAGGTTCCCGGCGGGTCGACCAAGGAGGTCGTCCTCATCGTCACCACCCCGCCGTGGGGTTCGGGCGGGACGCTGTCGTTCGACGCCGACGACGCCGAGGACGACGCCTCGACCCGCCTCAACCTCCAGCAGAACTGGGGCGACGAGCTGATCGCCGTGTTCCCCGAGCTGTCGGCCGCCCAGCTACCGGCCACCGCCGAGCTGCGGGCGGAGGTGGGCCAGGCCCGGCTGTTCGCCTTCGATCCCGACCTCCTGACCAACGGGCCCGACGTGCTGTCCCCCTTCAGCCATGTGGTGGTGACCGCCGGCGATCTCAACCAGCTCGACCAGGACGGCCTGGACGCCCTCACCGCCTGGGTCGGCGGCGACAGCGGTCGGCTTGTCGTCGACGAGCCGGCGTCCTCCCCCCTCCCCCTCGACGTCGGTGCCGCCGATGATGACGGCGAGGCGGCCCTGGGCACCGGGGCCGTGATCTTCACCGACGGCGCGCTGGCCCGCACCGGCTACGACGGCGCCTTCGCCCCCACGATGACCCGAAGCGCCGACGAGTTCCCCAACAGCGGATTCGGCGGGATGCCGGCCAGCCTCACCCTGGCCCGGGACGCCGGGGTGGCCGTGCCCGAGATCACCCTGCTGCTCATCCTGTTGGCGATCTACATCCTCGTGATCGGCCCGGTGCTGTGGTTGCTCCTGCGCCGGGTCCGGCGCGAGCCGCTGCTGTGGCTGATCCTGCCGGTGGGTGCCCTGCTCACCACGCTCGGCGTGTACGGCATCGGCCTGGCGCTCCGCAACGACGCCACCGCAGCCCATGCCACCGTCGTCGCTGACCTCCCCAACCTGCAGGCGGTGTCGACCCAGGTGCTGGTCACGTCGTCCAACGGTGGCACCGCCGGGATCGAGCTGCCGGACGGTTGGCGGGTACGGCAGGTGTTCGACGAGGCGATGTGGTTCGAGGGCGGTTTCGGCGTGGAGCCGGGCGGGCGCCCGGTCGTGGCCGACGGCGAACTGGTGACCGATCTCCCCCCGGGCGGCACCAGCGTGCTGGCGGCCGAGGCGACCCTGCCGGCGGCGACCGACAGCTCGTGGTCGATCGACCTCGTCGGCGACGGTGAGGGCGGGCTGACCGGCAGCATCACCAACCTCACCGACCGGACCCTGGTCGACGGGTTCGTGGCCGCCGGACAGGGCTACCAGCAGGTCCGTGAGCTGGGCCCCGGCGAGTCGATGGACGTGACGTTGCGCAACGCCAACGTGCCGGTGCTCGAATCCGACCGCCTGGCCGAGTCGATGTGGCGGTTCGATCCGTGGGAGGGCGACCTGGACGGCACGGCGGCCAACCCCGGCGTGCTGCTCGAGTTCCTCGCCACCCGGCCCGAGCTGCGGACCCCGGGCTTCGTGCTGGTCGGTGGCTGGACCCGGGACGAGGACGGGCCGTTGGCCACGGCCGACGGTCGCACGGTGACGAACGGTCGCACCCTGTTCGTGACCGCCGACCGGGTCGCCGATCTGGGCGGCGAGCCCTACCGGCTCGAGCTGCTCCGGGGTTGGAACTCCACCCAGGTGGTCGACTTCGATCCCAACCGGTGCGGGGCCTACCCCGTCACCCTCCGCCTGGCCGTCACCGACCCCGACGCCCTCGGTGGCGAACCGGTGCTCGACCTGTCGCGGCGGGGGGTGGCCGCCCTCGACATCTGGACCGGCAGCTGGGAGCCGGCCGGGATCGCTCAGGCCGCCAACGACCGGATCATCATGGCCGTGCCGCCGGCGGCGCTCGTCGACGACGAGCTCTACCTCCGCGTCCAGGTCGGCTGCGATGCCTTCCAGTTCGCCAACCCGTTCCCCGACCTCCGGGCCGCCACCGATGAGGACGAGGTGCTGACCATCGGCGCCCTCGACGAGGCCACCGTCGCCCTCGACGACGACCTGGAACCGGCCGAGGGCAGTGCGTTCACCACCACGACGGGGCCGGGCGAGGCCGTGGACGAACCCGCCGACGGCGTCACCACCACGGCCGGGCCCGACGATGCGACGGAAGATGTCGACCGTGCGGTCACCACGACGGTGCCCGCCACCGTCACCTCCGAGTAGCGCAACGCCCCGGCGACACTCCTCAGTGCGACCTCCGGCGGGCGCGCAGTGGGCGACCGGCGCCGGCCGGGTCGCCGCCGGCACCCGGCCGGGCCCGCCCGAGGGCGGACTCGGCCGGGGGGACTACGCCTGGCGCCAGGGGCGGGCGGTGGCCACCGCCAGCTTGCGCAACTCGGCGAACCGCTGGTGGACCTCGGTGGCGATCACCTCGGCCCGTTCGGCCGGGGCGGCATCGGAGGCCGGTCGCCAGATGGCCCGACCGCCGGTGAAGCCGGAGCAGCCGCTGGCGAAGGCGACGGCGAGCTGGTCCCGGTACTGCTCGAAGGTGACCCCGGCGCTGAGCAGCACCCAGGGCTGTCGGCAGGCGGCGTCGACGGCGACGCAGGCGTCGGCCCAGCCGTCGGGATCGGCCGGGTCGCCGGGGAACTCCAGCTTGAGCACGTCGATCGGTAGATCGGTCAGATCCTCCACCGTGCGCAGCACCGTCCCCGGACGATCGGGGCCGGCCATGCCGAAGGCCACCGGCTCGACCAGGAAGGCCAGGTCCAGCTCGTGGCACACCGCGGCCGCGTCGGTCACCACCTGCCGCTGGCGGGCGGCGTGCTCGGACCGATCCGGGTCGTAGGGCAGCAGGAGCTTGGCCGCCGCCGCCCCCATCGTCTTGGCCGCTCGGGCGCTCCAGCCGTCGAGCAGCTCGGTCGGCCCGGCCCACGGATCCTGGAGGTAGCCCTGGGCCTCGAGGGCGGCCATGAAACCCTGGCTGCCGGTGAGGGCACCGGAGGTGATCAGCTGGGGCAGGCTGAACTCGGGTTCGAGCATGACACCGGACGCCTGGGGGCCGACGCCCCGCACCAGCTCGTCTTTGAACGCGGTGATCTCGGCCGGGCTGGCCTCGGCGGCGAGCACCGCCTGGAGCGAGTCCCGATGGTCGATGGCGAGGATGGCGAACACCCCCTCGTCGGTGGACAGGTGGTCGAGGCCGCGGGTCCGGCCCGGGGTCATGAGGGGTTCGGCATGCCGCCGGGGTTGTGCAGGTTCGGGGTCTCCATGACGGGCTGGGTCCAGGCGCCGAGATCGCCGTTGTCCCAGTCGTCGTGGATCCACGTGTAGTCCTCGTCGAAGCCCGGGGGCGTCGCCCGCTCGCCGTCGTAGAGCTCACCGGCCAGGTAGTTGAGGAAGAACATGTTGGACCCCGGGCAGGCCACGGTGGCGTGGTAACCCTTGGGCACCAGGGCGGTGTCGCCGTCGTGGACCAGCACCGTCTCGTCGTAGTCGTCCTGGGGCGACCAGTTGCGATGCAGGGCGAAGCCGTTCCCCGGGTCGAGGCGGAAGTAGTAGGTCTCCTCCAGGTACGGGGAGCCATCCTCGCCGTCGTGGCGGTGAGGTGCCCAGCCCGACCACGTCCCCCGAGGCACGTACACCTCGAACAGAATGAGCCGCTCGGCGGCGACCGGTGGGGCCAGCACGTGGTTGACCTGACGGTGGGCGGCGCCGCCGCCCCGCACCTCGGTCTTCATCTCCTCGGGGGTGATCAGCCGGGTGGGGTAGATCCCCTCGGCCGGGGCCGAGCCGATGGCGAACTCGAACCCGCCGTCGGCCGCCGTCACCGAGATCGGCTCGTCGGGGTGGACGTAGACGATGTGGGGCGGCTCGGCGAACACGGTGCTGCGGCCGATCTCGAAGGTGTGGTCGCCGGCGGTGACCGAGCCCGATCCCCGGAGGGGGACGATGGCCGTCTCCTGACCGGGGCGGCGGTCGGTATGGCCGGCACCGGCCGTGAGGTTGACCACGGCGAAGCTGAGATAGCGCCAGCCGGCGGAGTCCGGGGTGACGTCGATCTGCACGCCGGGCCCGTCGGTGGCGGTCACGAGTACGTTGGTCATGCTTGCTCCCAGGGGAAGATTCGAGGGACTGGTTCGAAGGGGGCACCGGGGCCTTGGCCCGGCATGGTCTGGTCGACGTCGATCGAGGCGCCGGACATCATCCCGGACTCGCCGCTGAGGGCGAAGCAGATCGTGCGGGCCACCTCGGTGGGCTTGAGCAACCGACCGAAGGGCATCCGGGCCTCGGCCTGGGCCAGCCAGTCGTCGTCGGCATCGTGGAACCTCTTCTGGATGGCGTCTTCGGCCGGGGTGTCCATCCAGCCCGGGTTGATCAGGTTCACCCGGATGCGCTCCATGCGGAGCGAGTAGGCGGCGTGGCTCACCAGCGCGACGAGGGCGTGCTTGGCCACGACGTAGGGGAACAGCTCACCGATCGAGCCGTGGTGGGCGATCGAGCCGACGAGGGCCATGGACCCCGGCGTCTCCTCTCGGGCCATGATGCGGGCCATGCCGGAGACGAGGAGGCCGGACGCCTTGACGTTGGTGCCGAGCATCTCGTCCCACATGTCGCCGGTGGTGTTCCACACCGTGCCCCGCCAGGTGGCGGCGGCGCAGTGGGCGAGGGTGTCGACCCGACCGTGGCGCTCGTCGACGGCGGCGGCAACCGCCTCCGCCCCTTCGGTGGTGGCCAGGTCGGCCGACACGAAGCTCACGGCGCACCCGTCGCCGTCGAGGGCGGCGGCCGCCGCCTCGCCCTTGGCCGGATCCCGACCGACGAGGACGAGGGCCTCGGCCCCCCGAGCCTTCTGCAATTCGGCCACGGCGTAGCCCAGACCCTGGGACCCACCGGTGACCACGCCGACCTGACCGGTGAAGTCTCCATGGCGGTGGGGTCGGTCGGCATCGATGGCCTGCGCGGCGTCGTGATCGACCGCTCCACCGGTCGGCTCGCCGGGCACCCGGTCGCCGTCGCCGCTCATCCGATCTCCTCGGTCCGGACGGGTCGGCCCTCGGCCACCGACCGCACGGCGGCCAGCCCGGCCACCAGCGGGGCCCGACCGTCGGCCATCGTCACCGGCATCGTGCCGCTGTCGAGCCCGGCCCGGAAGGCGGCCCACTCGGCCAGGTAGGACGGGATGTAGCGCTGGAGGAAGAAGTAGGGGATGGTCTCCTGCCGGGTGCCCGCCGCGGTGTGGAGCGCTGCGGTGTGCTCCCGGGGGTTCTCCGAGGCCGCCATGCCGGCCGAGCCGAACACCTCGACCCGCTGGTCGTAGCCGTAGACGGCCTGGCGGCTGTTGTCGATGGTGGTGATCGCGCCGTTGGCGTGGGTCAACACCAGCACCGCGGTGTCGAGGTCGCCGGCTTCGCCGATGGCGGGGTCCACCCGCACCGCACCCGTGGCGTAGACCTCGACGATCTCGCTGCCGGTGACGAAACGGGCCATGTCGAAGTCGTGGATGGTCATGTCGCGGAAGATGCCGCCCGAGACCTTGACGTACTCGACGGGGGGCGGCTCCGGATCCCGACTGGTGATCTTCACCAGGTGGACGTCGCCCATCGACCCGTCGGCTACGGCGGCGGCGACGGCGGCGTGGGCCGGGTCGAAGCGCCGGTTGAACCCGATCTGCACCAGCACCTCGGCGGCGTCGACGGCGGCCGCCGCCCGATCGACCTCGGCCATGTCGAGCGACACCGGCTTCTCCACGAACAGCGCCTTGCCCGCCTCGGCCCCGGCCACGATCAGATCGACGTGGGTGTCGGTACTGGAGCAGATGGCAACGGCGTCGGCATCGGAGGCCATGATCTCCTCCACCGAGGCCGCCATGGGGACCCCGAGGTCGTCGGCCACGGCCTGGGCCGACGGGGCGTACACGTCGAACACCGAGTGCACGTCGAGATCGGGCACCTGACGGGCCACGAGCTCGGCGTGCATCTTGCCGATCCGGCCGCAACCGATCACGGCCACGGAGGGGTTGGTCATGTCGTGACTCCTTGCGCCGGGCCGCCCGCGGCGTCCGCCAACTGACCCTTGAAGCGCTCCAACAACGTGCGCACAGGAGTGGGCGGATGGTCGAGCAGCCGAGCCGTTCGAGGGGTGGTGAGCGAGCTGTCGTGGGGGATGGGGGCCGCCATGAGCGACGCCGGATCGGGCGGTCCGTAGCGGAGGAGGCCGGTGTCGAGATCGAACACCTCGCACGTCAGCTCGGCCAGCTCCCGTCGGGTCACCGAATCGGCTCCCGAGCAGTGGAACACCCCGGCCTCCCGGCGCTCCCCGATCTTGAGCATGATCTCGCCGCACTCGAGGGCCAACGACGGGGTGGAGCGCATGTTGATCTCGGGCGCCTCCCACACGGTGAAGGTGTCGCCGGCGGAGAGGGCGTCGACGATCGAGGCCACGAAGTAGCCGAAGCCGCGGTCCTGCTCCCGAGGGGTGTTGGGTCGGGCCAGGTGCAGCCCATTGACGCCGCTGACCCGGGCCACGGCCCCGCCCCGCTCCAGGGCCACCATCTCCGAGGCCAGCTTGAGCGTGCCGTAGAGGTTGATCGGGTTGGGCGGGGTCTCCTCGTGGGCCCCGGCCTGGGTGCCGTCGTAGACCCAGTCGGTCGACACCAGCACGTAGGTGGCCTCAGCGGCCGCCGCTCCGGCCTGGGTGTGGCGGGTGGCCTCGACGTAGGAGGCCCACGCCGCCTCCCGGTCGGCGTACATCTGGTGCCAGTCGTTCATGATGGCGCAGTGGATGACGAGGTCCGGCTCGAAGGCGTCGAGGCTCGTCCGCACCGAGGCCTCGTCACACATGTCGACCGACTCGACGGCGTAGGGGGCGCCCTCCGGGGCGGTCCACGTGTTGGCCGTGGTGAGCACGTCGTGACCGCCGTCGAGGGCGGCCTGCACGATGTTGGAGCCGACGAACCCACCGCCGCCGCTGATCCAGACCTTCATGCCGCTCACATGCTCCGCCGCCGTGTCCTCAGCCGCCGCGTGCTCAGCCGCCGCGTGCTCAGCCGCCGCGTGCTCAGCCGCCGTGTGCTCAGCCGACGTGTTCTGTGTCGTCGCGTGCTCCGCCGTCATGTGACGCGCTGCCCCTGCTTGCCTGCGTCCATCTCCGCCTTGGCTTCGAGCACCGAGCCGTAGTCGCTGACCTCGGGTACCCCGACCTCCCAGAAGGAGCCGCCCTCGGTCCACGAGTAGGCGTCGGTGACCAGGGCGATGACCGTCGTCCGGTCGGCCGCCTTGGCCCGCTCGAACGCCGACTCCAGCTCATCGATCGTCTTCACCGTCTCGCCGATGGCGCCCATGGCCTCGGCGTGCTTGGCGAAATCGACGGGGACCGGGTTGAGGACCGTCGGGTTGTCCTTGATCAGGTTGTTGTACGGGTTGCCGCCCATGTTGGTCTGGAGGCGGTTGATGACGGCGAAGCCGCCGTTGTCGCACACGATCACGATCATCTTGTGGCCGTGGATGACCGAGCTGTAGATGTCGCTGTTGAGCATCAGGTACGAGCCGTCGCCGCAGAACACGACCACGTCGGAATCGGGCAGGGCCATGGCCGCTCCCCACCCGCCGCTGACCTCGTAGCCCATGCAGCTGTAGCCGTACTCGCAGTCGAAGCTGTTGATCGCCTTGGCTCGCCAGCCGTTGTTGACCTCGCCCGGGAACCCGCCGGCGGCGGCCAGGGCGAAGGTGCGGTCGTCGGCCAGGCGGTCGATGGCTCCCACCACCTGGGCGTAGGTGGGCAGCCCGCTCTCGCCGGTGGCGGCGGGGGCGGCGATGCCGTCGATGTAGGCGTTGTGGACGGCGATCTGCTCGGTCGTCGTCTCGGCCCAGCTCGCCGGGGCTCGGTGGCCCTCCAGGGCGGCGCCGAGCTCGGTGAGGGTGACCTTGGCGTCGCCGACGAGGGGCACCGAGCGACGCTTGGTCGCGTCGAACCGGGCGGTGTTGAGCTGGATGATCCGCACGTCCGGGTTCTGGAACACGGTCCAGGACCCGGTGGCGAAGTCGAGCAGGCGGCAACCGACCGACAGCACGACGTCGGCCTCGGCGGCCAGGGCGTTGGCCGAGGTGCCGCCGGTGACCCCGATGGGGCCGCCGTAGAGCGGGTGGTCCCAGGTGACGCAGGCCTTGCCCGCCACCGTCTCCACGATCGGGATGCCGTGGGCCTCGGCCAGGGCTACCAGCTCGGCCTCGGCCAGGCTGTAGTGCACGCCGCCGCCGGCCACGATCAGTGGCTTCTCCGCTCGGCGGAGCAGCTCGACGGCGTTGGCCACCTGCTGTTGGTCGGGTCGGGGGCGGGCGATGTCGTGGACGGTCTCGGCGAAGAAGCTCACCGGGAAGTCCCAGGCCTCGGCCCCGACGTCCTGGGGGAGGCCGAGGAAGGCGGGACCGCAGTCGGCCGGGTCGAGCATGGTGTGCACGGCGTGGGGCAGCGAGCTGGTCAGCTGCTCGGGCCGCACGATCCGATCCCAGTAGCGGGTGACGGCCCGGAAGCTGTCGTTGACCGTCCGGGTGGGGTCGCCGAAGTGCTCCACCTGCTGCAGGACCGGATCGGGGATGCGGCTGGTGAAGGTGTCACCGCTGATCAGCAGCAGGGGCAGCCGGTTGGAGTGGGCCACCCCGGCGGCGGTCACCATGTTGGTGGCGCCGGGGCCCACCGAGCTGGTGGCCACCATGATCTGACGTCGGCGTTTGGCCTTGGCGTAGGCCACGCCGGCCAGGGCCATGCCCTCCTCGGTCTGGCCCCGGTAGGTGGGCAGGGCCTCCTGTTGGCGTTCGAGGGCGTGGCCCAGCGCGGTCACGTTGCCGTGGCCGAAGATGGCGAACACGCCGGCGAACAGCGGCGCCACCGATCCGTCGACCTGCACCGCCTTCTGGGCGGTCAGGTACCGGACGATGGCCTGGGAGGTGGTGAGACGAACGGTGTCGGTCATGGCTGCACTCCTCGGTCGATTCGGTCTTGGGGGTCGCGGTCGGTTCGGTCGATTCGGTGGCGTCAGTCGATGGCGAGGTCGACGACGTCGGTCCAGGTGCCGGTCTCCGACGACCGGAGCAGGGCCGACTGCACCGACACGTAGTCGACGGCCTCGGCGAAGCTGGCCGAGTGGGCGGTGCCGGCGGCGACGGCGTTGAGGAACTCGTAGTCCTCGATGGCGACGAGATCCTCGAACCCGATGCTGTTGGCGTCACCGGGGACGAAGGCGCCGTGGTAGGGGTAGCGGTCGCCGGCCCGGACGGTGGTGTAGCCCCGGGCCCGGTCGCCGAGGAGGAACAGGCCCAGCTCGTTCATCGTCTCCAGGTTCCAATTGGCCGCGCCCTTGGTGCCGTACACGTCGAAGGCGTTCTGACTCTCGGGCCCGATGATCGACCGGCTGGTCTCGAAGGTGCCGATGGCGCCGTTGGCGAACTCGACCATGGCCCCGAAGTAGTCCTCGTTGGTGACGGGGCCGGTCGGATCGCCGGGCTCGCCCCGGTCGTAGTGGGTGCCGCCCGGCTTGGGCAGCGGGCGCTCGGTGATGAAGGTCTTCTGTAGACCCATCACCCGGGTGATGGGGCCGACCAGCATGTGGGCCAGGTCGATCGAGTGGCTGAGGATGTCGGTGCTCACCCCGTGGCCGGACTGATCGACCTTGAACCGCCACGACAGCAGGCCCATCGGGTCGGCGCCGTACATAGAGAAGAAGCGGCCCCGGTAGTTGGTGATCTCGCCCAGGTCGCCGGCCTCGATCAGCTGCTTGAGGTACTGGATCAGGGGGGCGAAGCGATAGTTGTAGCCGACGCCGGTGATCACCCCGGCGTCACGGCAGGCCTTCTCCACCTTCACCGTCTGCTCCGGCGTACCACCGACCGGCTTCTCGCAGAAGACGTGCTTGCCGGTCTCGGCGGCGGCGATGCAGATCTCTTCGTGCAGCATGTTGGGGGCGGTGCAGGTCACGATGTCGATGTCGTCGCGGTCCATGATGCGACGCCAGTCGTCGACGGCCTCGGCGAAGCCGAACCCGTGCACGGCCTGCTCCCGGCGATCGGGCAGGTTGTCGGCGCAGACGGCGAGGATCGGATCGAACTCACGGTCGTCCCACAGCATCGGGATGCGGGCGTAACTCCGGCTGTGGGCCTGGCCCATCCAGCCGAGGCCGATCACGGCGATGCGCAGCGGTTGTCGGTCGGTCATGCGTTTCTCCAGCGAGGAAAGGGGGCTTCGGGCGGCGGTGAACGGACGGAAACGAGGAGGCAGCGAGGCTGCTAGCCGGCGCGTTCGGCCAGCAGATCTTCGATGTCGCCGATGGTCGGCATGTCGTCGGCGCACATCAGGCGACCGGCGACGATGGCACCGGCGGCGTTGCCCCACCGGACGATGGTTTCGGGATCCCAACCCTCGAGAAGCCCGTGACAGAAGGCGCCGCCGAAGGCGTCGCCGGAACCCAGGCCGCACACCACGTCGACCCAGAACGGTGGAACCGACACCCGGGTGCCCCCCGCGGTGGCGACCATGACGCCGTCGGCGCCCAGTTTCATCACCGCCATCTCCAAGCCTCGGTCGAGCAGCCGGTCGGCGGCCTCGTTCGGGTCTCGGGTGCCGACGGCGATCTCCATCTCGTCCCGGTTGCCGATGGCGATGGTGACGTGGTCGAGCACGGGGGCGATGGCCTCGCCGGCCTGCTCCGGGGAGTTCCAGAACATCGGTCGCCAGTCGAGGTCGATCACGGTGTGGGTCCGCCGGGCCCGGGTGGCCAACAATCGATGGATCGTGTCCGCCGCCTTGGCGTCGGCGAACCGTGAGGCCGGGAACCAGAAGATCGGCACCTGGGCCACGACGTCGGGATCGATGTCGTCGGCGGCGATGTCGAGATCGGGGGCCCGAGGCTCCCGATAGAAGATGATCGACGGCTCCTCGGGCGGGTCGAGCTCGGCGAAGGCCAACGGCGTCTTGCCGTCGGGGTCGAGGCCCACCCATCGGGTGTCGACACCAAAGGTGTGCTCCAGGGCATGGCGCACGTAGTCGCCGAACTGGTCGTCGCCGACCCGGGTGCACACCGCCGCCCGTCGACCCAGCCGGGCGGCCGCCACCGCCACGTTGGTGACGGTGCCGCCGATCGACTTCCGGAACGACGTGACGTTGCGCATCGGCTCGCCGATCTGCTCGGCGTAGAGATCGACGCTGACCCGCCCGACGGTCAGCACTTCCGGCACGGATGCGGTCATGGCCGTATCAATCGCCGTTGCCCATGGCCTCGGCCAACTCGTGCTGCAGCTGCTCGAGCTCGGCACCGCCGGCCATGAGCTGGGTCAGCTCGTCCTGGGCGATCTCCTCCTTGGCGAAGTTGCCCATCGACTGACCGCGATTGAGGATCAGGAACCGGTCACCCACCGGGTAGGCGTGGTTCGGGTTGTGGGTGATGAAGATCACGCCCAGACCCCGCTTGGCCGCCTCGACGATGTAGCGGAGCACGACGCCCGACTGCTTCACTCCGAGGGCCGAGGTCGGCTCGTCGAGGATCAGCACCTTGGCCCCGAAGTACACGGCCCGGGCGATGGCCACCGACTGCCGCTCACCGCCCGACAGCGTGCCGACGGGCTGCTCGGTGTCGCGGATGTCGATGCCCATCTTGGCCATCTCGTCCTTGGCGATGCGCTTGGCCGACTCGGTGTCGATCCACTCGAACGGCCAGACGCCCTTGGTCGGCTCGGAGCCGAGGAAGAAGTTCCGCCAGACCGACATCAGGGGCACCATGGCCAGATCCTGGTACACGGCGGCGATCCCCCGATCGAGGGCTTCACGAGGGGAGTTGAACCGCATCTCGTCGCCCTCGAGGAGGAAGCTGCCCTCGTCGTGCTGGTGCACGCCGGCCAGGATCTTGATGAAGGTCGATTTGCCGGCGCCGTTGTCGCCGAGCACACAGGTGACCTCACCGGCGTTCACCGACGTGCTCACGCCGCCGAGAGCGATGATGTTTCCGTAGAACTTCGAGATGTTCTCGAGTTCGAGCAGGTGTTCAGCCATGGTTCTTCCTCGCTCCCCTGTCAGCGCCGGGCCGCTTCGGCTCGATCGCGGATCGCTCGGTTGGCGATCACGGCCAGAAGCAGGATCACCCCGAGGAACACGAACCGCCAGTCGGTGTTCCACCGGGCGGCCTGGATGCCGACCAGCGACATCGCCATGATCGCCGCACCGAAGGCGGCACCGAGAGCGGTGCCGTAGCCACCGGTGAGCATCGTGCCCCCGACGACGGCGGCGATGATGTACTCGAACTCCTCGCCGTCACCGGCGCCGGCCTGCAGGCTGTTGAGCCGGAACGCCAGGAGCATGCCGACGAGCCACGCTGCACCGGACACGATCATGAACAGCTGGGTCTTGGTGCGGGCGGCCGGTACACCGACCTGGCGGGCGGCCTCCTTGTTGCCGCCGACGGCGAAGGTCCACGAGCCGAACTTGGTGCGGCCCAGGATCCAGACCATCACCGCCGTGAAGCCGAAGAACCAGAGCATGCGGACCGAGAACTTGGCCGGATTGACGTTGGCCAGCAGCTCGTCCTCGGTGACGAACAGGTGCCGGAGGATCACGGCGGTGAGCAGCAGGGCGAGGCCGACGATCAGGCCGATCACGCCGGCGCGATCGGCGTCGGCGTCGATCCGTCGACGCTCGGCGAACCGGAGGCCGAGGACCGACCACGCGAAGAGGGCGAGGCCGACGAGGAGCAGCACGGAGAACAGCTCGGTGCGGAACTTGACCGCCTCGGAAGAGGCCCGGATGACGAAGCCGAAGGCGACGATGGCGCCGGCCGTGATCGTGGAGACGACCAGCTTGGTCGTGGCGTTGTCGCGGAGGGCGCGGTTGGCGGCCACCATCAGGGCGGTGAAGCCGGCGCCGGCGAACAGCATCATCAGCACCACCCGGAGGCCCTGGACGGTGAAGGGGAAGAACAGGGTGTCGTCGTTGGCCGAGTCGATGGCGAAGGAGGCCACCGAGGCGGCGGCGACACAGGCCAGGCCCGCCCCGAGGAGGAGCGTGATGCGGCGGTCGAGCCGGAGCCCGCCCGCTTCGGTCAACGGCTCGAAGCGCCACAGGGCGAAGCCGTACAGACCGACCAGGATCGACACACCGTGGATGGCGGCGGCGATGGTGTTGTTGACCACACCGTCGGTGGCGTGCATGACGTAGACGCCAACGCCAACGCCGGCGGCGCCGAGCGCGAAGATCGGTAGCCCGGCGACCACCTTCTGGGCGCGGCGGACGAAGTGCATCTCGCAGACCGCCAGCGCGACGATGGCGGCGCCGATGAGCAGGAAGGCGATGTAGAACACATCGCGCCCGTTCCATATGTGTTCGTTGCGCTGCCACTCGCCGGCGAAGATCGGTCGGAAGAAGTCGTAGCCGTGGGCGTCGTTGGTGAAGGTGACCGAGATCTGGCCGGTCAGCAGCTTGGCCAGACCGAGCTTCAGCCCTCGGAGGATGAAGAACGTCGCCAGCGTGACGATGAAGCTGGGCAAGGCCGTTCGCTCGACCATCCAACCGTTGAAGAAACCGATGGCCATCGCCACGACGAACGACAGCGGAACGGCGATCCAAATCGACAGGCCGAGCCCGCCGAGATCGCCGACCTCCTTGATCAGGAGGATGAAGAGGATGCCCATGGCGCCGGTGTTGGCGCCGGACGACAGGTCGAACTCGCCGCCGATCATCAGCATGGAGACCGCAACGGCCATGATGCCCAGCGTCGCCGCGGTGTCGAGCCAGTTCTGGGTCTGACCGGTGGTTCCGAAGTTGAGCGAGACCGCCCAGAAGAAGCTCCAGACCCCGATCACGCCGATGACGGCGCCGATCTCCGGCCGGATGAAGAGGCGTTGGAAGATACTCCGATAGGCCAGCCGCTCGTCGCCCACCGCAGCCGCCATGGCCCCCGCCGCACTACCCGATGCCACCGCCGGTTCCGCGGTGTCCGTCTCGCTCATTCCTCGTACCCCTTCTCGAAGTCCACGACGTGGCGAACCCGTGCCCGCCTTAGCTCAACGGATCGGTCGCCCGAAAGCAAACCTCGGGCGACCGATCCGCCATCACATCACGCTGCCGGTAGGCAGCGATTCAACTACCGATCAGCGAGTGCCGGCCTCGGACAGGCTGAGCACGTCGGCTGCGTTGTCGGCGGTCACGAAGCCCGGACCGGTGAGGATCGGGAGACCACCACCGACGGTGTTGGAGTTGGTCTGGAACAGGAACAGCTGCGGGATCGGCAGGTAGCCCTGCAGGTACTGCTGCTGATCGACGGTGAACAGGATGTCGCCATCGTCGATGGCCCCGAGCAGCTCCGGCGTCAGGTCGAAGCCGCCGATGGTGACGTCGCGACCGAGGTCGTTCGCCGCACGCAGACCGGACATGGTGATGACCGGGCCGACGCCGAGGAAGCCGTCGATCGAGTCGTCGGCGGCCATGGCGGCGTTGATCGCAGCCTGCTGGGCCGCGGTGTCGGCGTCGAGGTCCATGAAGTCGGTGGTCACGTCGCCCGAGAAGGTGTCCTCGAGACCGGCGCAACGCTCGGTCAGACCGACGTTGTTCTGCTCCTGCTGGCCGCAGAGCACGTGGCCGACGCCGGCGGCGTTGAACCGCTCACCCGCAGCCTGACCGGCGATGAACTCGGTCTGACCGACGTGGGTCAGGGCTCCGATCTCCTGGTAGTCGTTGGCGCCCGAGTTGAGCGTGACGACCGGGACACCGCCGCCGACCGCCTCCTGGAGGGCCGGGACGAGGGCTGCCGGATCGGGCAGCGATGCGGCGATGCCGTCGCTGCCGTCACCGATGGCGCCCTCGATGCCCTGCACCATCACATTGGCATCGTTGTTGCCGGGCACCCAGACGCAGGTCACGCCGAGATCGGCGCAGGCCTGATCCATACCCCGGTTGACCACCGACCAGAAGGGCCCGTCGTCGGAGTGGGTGATCATGTGGAACGTGAGATCACTGGTCGGTGCCGAGCTTTCGCTCTCGCCGCCTTCATCGGAGGACTCCGAGGCCGACGCACTGCTGTCCTCGCCCTCGTCGGAGTCGTCGTCGCTACCGCAAGCGGCTGCGACCATCACGAGGGCCAGCAGCATCGCCAGCCAACGCAGTTTCTTCATGGTGTTTCCTCCCCTAATTGGTTCATTGGGTTCTCGGCCGCCGAAGTCGGCTATGGCGCGGTCGCCATTCGCTCTTCGAGCGCCCGGAGATAGTTGAGACTTGTCGCAACATCGAGCACCGGACCGGCCCCCTCGGCCGGTTCATCCCCCGTGATGGCGGCGTCCTGTTCGAGGACATACCACCCGTCGTAGCCCTGTTCTTCCAGTGTTCGGATCACGTCACCGATGGGCAGGTCCCCATCGCCGATGCAGGGGAACATACCCTGCTGCACGGCCTCCATGAGTGACAGTTCGCCGTCATTGAGGCGTCGGGCGATCGACAGATTGCAGTCCTTGAGGTGGACCAGACCCACGCGATCGCCGTAGCGCTGGGCGAACTCGAGCGGGTCGTAGCCGCCGATGGCGAAGTGGGCGGTGTCGAGCACGAATCGGATCGACGAGTGGTCGACGACCCGCTGGATCTCGTCCGCTTTTTCGATGACGGTGCCGACGTGCTCGTGGATGGCCTGGATCAGGCCGTGGTCCACGGCGATGGCCTCGATGCGCTCGAGCATGTCGATGCTGTGCCGCCACTCGTCGTCGGACAGCGGACGGCGGGGACCCCAGTCCCAGCTCATCACCGGTGCGGTGTTGACATAGGTGGCCCCGGTGGCCCGGAGCAGCTCCATCGTGGCGGTCACCCGTCGAATGGTCTCGTCGACCTGGTCCGGATCGTGGATCACGGCCGGCACGAAGGCGGCCAGCATGTCGAGCTCGTAGCCCTTGAGCAGCCTGACGAGCTCGTCGGCGTCATCCGGCAGGTACCCCTCGGAGCCGAGTTCGGTGGCGGGGAAGCCGAGGTCGCGCATCTCGGACAGCACCCGGTCGACGGGTAGCTGCTTTCCCCAGCCGGGCACCTCGCAGATCCCCAACGAGATCGGCGCCGTCGCCAATCGATTCGTGAATCCCATGGTCGTGTGTCGCAACCCCATCGTGCGTTCGAGTACGTCCACGCCACCGTTCGAGCGCTAATTAGAGCGCTCTACAAGGTGACGATGGGCACAAGTTAGTGAACGTCGATGTCAGCGTCAAGAAACGTTTGCTGGCCGGGCGTCTAAAACTCTGGCCGGAATCTGTAGGGCGACCGTTCGACAAGCGAGCGGTTAGAGCGCTCCAGCCGATCGAGGGGGTGCACGCTAGGGTGGTCGGCGATGGCTCAACCGACCATGGACGACGTCGCCGCCCACGCCGGCGTGTCGAGGGCGCTGGTCTCGCTCGTCATGCGCGACTCGCCCCGGGTGTCGGACGCCAGCCGGGCCAAGGTCCTCGCCTCGGCCTCGGCCCTCGGCTACCGGCCGAACGCCTGGGCCCGGAACCTGGCCTCGGGTCAGACCAACACCATCGGCGTCATGCTGAACGACCTGCACAACCCCTACTTCACCGAGGTGGCCGAGGGGGTGGCGGCCTCGGCGGCCGAGGCGGGCATGGAGGTGCTCATCACCTCGGGTTGGCAGCGAGAGTCCGGTGAGCAGGCCGCCATCGAGACCCTGCTGAACCTCCGCACCGACGGGATCGTGATCGGGGCGGCTCGGTTCGCCCCCAGCTTCTTCGAGGAGATCGCCCGCCAGACCCCGACCGTGGCCCTGGCCAAGTTCGACGAACCCCCGTCGATGGACACCGTCTGCATCGACGAGAGCCGGGGTGCCGGCCTCGTCGTCGAGCATCTGGTGACGCTGGGCCACACCCGGATCGCCCACGTCGACGGCGGCACCTCACCCGGCGCCCCGGAGCGCCGTCAGGGTTTCGTCGACGCCATGTACGAGCGGGGTCTGGCCCCGATCACCATCAGCGGGGAGTTCGACGAACATGCCGGCCAAGAGGGTGCTCGGAACCTGATGGATTTGGCCGAACCCCCCACCGCCATCTTCGCCGCCAACGACCTTTCGGCCACCGGCGTCCTCGCCCATCTCCGCACGCTCGACATCGCCGTTCCCGACGACGTCTCGATCGTCGGATACGACGACACCGTGCTCGCCGGCCTCGGGGCATTGTCGTTGACCACCATCCATCAGCCCCGCCAATTGATCGGGCAACGAGCGACGGAATTGTTGATCGAACGGATCAACGGCCGCTCCGAGGCCACGCACGAATTGATCGAGCCGAGCCTCGTCGTGCGCTCCTCCACCGGCCCCGCCGCCGCCTCCGACTGACGCCGCTGCGGCCGACGCCGACGGCCCCGGCGCCCCCGGTCCGCGCCGCCCCCGTGTCGGCTCCAGCCCGCGGCCCTGGGCGGCCTGCGGTTGCCTATGGTGGGGAGGCGCCGACCGCCGGCCGGCGGCAGCGCAGACACCCCGGGCGACAGGGGCGAAGGGAGGGGACGACCCATGTCAGAGACGACCGCCCTCGACGTGGCCGAGCCACCGATCGCAGGGCAGCCCCCGATGCCGTCCGGCCCCGAGCTCATGGTGTCGACCCGCGGCCTGACCAAGGTCTACGGCCGCCTGACCGCCCTCGACCACCTCGACCTCGACGTGCCGAAGGGATCGGTGTTCGGCGTGATCGGCCCCAACGGCGCCGGGAAGTCGACCACCTTCGCCATCCTGGCCACGCTGCTCCGGCCCACCTCGGGAACGGCGACGGTGTGCGGGGCCAATCCCACCGTCGACCCCAAGGCCGTGCGCCGCAAGCTCGGCTACATGCCCGACGTGATGGGGGTGTACGACCGGCTCCGGGTCGACGAGTACCTCGAGTTCCACGCCGCCGCCTATGGCGTTCCCCGCCGGGAGTGGTCGGGGTTGATCGACGGTCTGCTCGAACTGGTCGACCTCGACGTCAAGCGCAGCGCCATGGTCGACGGCCTGTCCCGGGGGATGAAGCAGCGCCTGTCGCTGGCCCGAGCCATGGTGCACGACCCGGACGTCCTCATCCTCGACGAGCCCGCCTCCGGCCTCGACCCCCGGGCCCGCATCGAGTTCCGGGTGCTGCTCACCGAGCTGCAGCGGCTGGGCAAGACGATCCTGATCAGCTCCCACATCCTGGCCGAGCTGCAGCAGATGTGTTCCGACATCGCCGTGCTGGAGGCGGGCCGACTCCTGGCCGCCGGGCCCCCCGAGGTCATCCTCGAACAACTGGGCGGCGGGCGACGGGTCACCGTCCGCTTCCTCGACGGTGAGACCGCCGAGTACCCGGTGGCCGACGAGAGCGAACAGGCGGCGCTGCTGCGCCGGCTGATCACCGAGGGTCGGGATGTGGTCGAGTTCTCGGTCGGCACCGAAGACCTGGAGGACCTGTTCCTCAAGATCACCGAAGGGGTGGTGCAGTGAGTTCCTTCACCGTGAATCCGGTGCTCGACCGGGAGCTCCGCCAGCGGAGCCGGTCGCTCCGCTCGCTCATCATCCTCACCCTGTTCCTCGGTCTCCTGGCCGGCGTGATGTTCCTGGCCTACGAGGGCAACCGGGCCAGCAACCAGTTCGCCTTCGACCCGATCGCCGCCCTCACCCGCAACACCGGTCGGTCGATGTTCGAGTGGGTGTTGGCGGCGGAGCTGATCCTGCTGCTGTTCCTCGTACCCGGCCTCAGCGCCGGCAGCATCGCCGGCGAGCGCGACCGCCAGACACTCGTGCCGCTCCAGGTGACGATGCTGGGGCCGGTCCAGATCTTCGTGGGCAAGGTGCTGGCCTCCAGTGTGTTCCTGCTCCTCCTGGTGGTCGGCTCGGCCCCGATCCTCACCGTGCCCTACCTGATCGGTGGCATCTCGCTCAGCCAGGTGCTGTTGTCGCTGGCCACCCTCTTGACCATCGGGTTCCTGATGGCGGTGATCGGGGTCGGTTGCTCGTCGCTGTTCCGCCGGACCCAGACGGCGACGCTCGCCGCCTACGCCGTCGTTCTGGCCCTGACGCTCGGCACCGTGATCCTGCTCGGTGTGGTGGCGATCTTCGAGAACGCCCGCAACCCCGACGAGTTCGTCGAACCCCGGATCGAGGCCCTCTACCTCAACCCGTTCCTCGCCGTGGCCGACGCCGCCGGGGAGACCGGTCGGAGCCAGAGCGGGCCGTTCAGCCCGATCAAACAGGTGATCCTCGAGTCGCAGCTCGACAACGAGGACGTCTGGTTCGAAGGCAACGTCGCCATCGACGGCCGCACCGGGCAGGTGGTCGAGCCGCCGGGCACCGGGTTCCTGCCGATCTGGGTCCGCTCGCTGCTGAGCATCGGGCTGGTGGCCGCCGTCTTCGGGATCATCGGCGTTCGTCGCCTGCGCGCCCCGCAACGAGAACTGTCGGTGTAGTGCGTCGGTTTCTGGCGCGCCTACGCCGTCGCCTGCGACTGGTCTGGGCCTGGGCCACCACGGCCTGGGTGGCGCCCGGGGTGGTGGCCGCCGCCCTGGCGGTGGTGGCCCTCGGCCGGGTCGTCCCGTGGGGTTGGCCCGAGCCCCTGGCCGCCGCCCTCGTGGTGGCCGCCCTCCTGGTGGTGGTGATCGCCGCCGCGATCCAGCGCCTGCCCCTCCCGGTGGTGGCCCGGGCGGCCGACCGCGGTCTCGCCACCCATGACTCCTTCGCCGCCGCCCTCCAGTTCGAACGGTTGGAGGGTTCCTTCGGGGAGCGCATCGCCACCCGGGCCGAGTCGTTGGCTGCGGGCGCCGACCCGGCGACGGCCGCCCCCTTCCGACCCTACGGTCGACGGTGGCTGGTGGCCGCCGTCCTCGCCGTCGGCGCCGTCGGCCTCGCCGTCGCCCCCAACCCGCAGGACGGGATCCGGGCCGAGCGGGCCGAGACCCGGGCCCTGCTCGACGCCCTGGCCGAGCAGCTGACCGAGGAGGCCGAGGCCCTGGCCGAGGAGCTCCCCGACGGGGCCGAGGATCCGGCGGTGGCCGAGCTGCTGGCGGCGGCCGAAGAACTGCGCCAAGCCGACGATCTCGAGGCGGCCCAGGAGGCGCTGGCCGAGGCCCAGGACGCCCTCGACGCTCGACGATCCGACAACCTGGCGGCCCAACAGGCGGCGGCCCAGGGGTTGGAGCGGAGCCTGGCCCAACGCCCCATCGCCGAGGCGGGCGAGTCGGCGGCCGAGCAGCTGGCGGCGGCGGCCGAGGAACTCGACGGGCTGACGGCGGAGGAGCAGGAGGCGCTGGCCGAACGACTGGCCGACCTGGCCGCCACCCAGGAGCTGGGCAGCCCCGAGGTGGCGGCGGCGCTAGCCGAGGCGGCCGAAGCCCTGGCCTCGGGAGACGTACCCGGCGCCCAGGCCGCCCTCGGCGAGGCGGCCCAGGCCCAGGGGGCGGCCAACGCCGCCGTCGACGGTCAGCTCAACCTCGATCAGGCGGCAGCCGCCCTGGCCGAGGCCCAGGCCGCCACCGAGGGCTCGGGCCAGGGAGCCGGCGAAGGCCAGGGCGAGGGATCCGGTGACGGCCAGGGCCAAGGTGACGGCGACGGTGACGGCGACGGCCAGGGCGCCGGACAGGGACAAGGCCAGGGAGCCGGGCAGGGCCAGGGCGGCGACGGGGCCCAGGGCGAGGTCGGCGGGGCCCAGGGCGGCACCGGTGAAGGTCAGGGCGGCGTCGGCACCCCCGGCGGAACCGACCAGCCCCGCATCGACACCAACGACGACCAGCGGGCCACCGTGGTCGACACCGCCGAAGCCACCGACGAGACCCCGCTGGGCGGCACCCCAACCGGCGACGCCGCCGAGGTGATCGGCGAGGGCGACGGGCCGACCACCGCCTCCCTGGCCCAGGTGCCGCTGTCGGAGGTGGTGGCCGACTACACCCGGCGGGCGACGGAGGCGGCCGACGCCCAACAGCTCCCGGCCGATCAGCAGGAGCTGGTCGGCGACTACTTCGACCTCCTCTCCCAGTGAGCGACCCGCCGGTGGCGGCGGGCGTACGAAAGGTGACCCACCCGATGACCCCCGAACAGTGCGCCCGGACCGCATCCGCCATCGCCGCCGAGATCGGCAAGGTGATCGTGGGCCAGCGGGCCCTGGTCGACGACGTGCTCCACTGCCTGTTGGCCGAGGGGCACATCCTGTTGGAGGGCGTCCCCGGCCTTGGCAAGACCATGCTGTTGAAGACCCTGGCCGAGACCCTCTCCCTGCCGTGGTCGCGCATCCAGTTCACCCCCGACCTGATGCCGGCCGACATCGTCGGCACCCAGATCCTCACCCAGGGCGAGGACGGCAGCCGCGAGCTCCGCTTCCGGCCGGGGCCCATCACCGCCAACCTCGTCCTGGCCGACGAGGTCAACCGGGCCACCCCCAAGACCCAGGCCGCGATGTTGGAGGCCATGCAGGAGCGGGCGGTCACGGTGGCGGGTGAGACCCGTCCTCTCCCCCGCCCCTTCCTCGTGCTCGCCACCCAGAACCCGGTGGAGATGGAGGGCACCTACCCCCTGCCCGAGGCCCAGCTCGACCGCTTCCTGCTCAAGGCCCTGGTGCCGTTCCCCTCCGCCGACGAGTTGGTGACCGTCATCGAGCGGACGACGGGCGCCGTCACCCCCTCGCCCGACCCGGTGTGCGACGCCGACACCCTGCGGGCCATGGTCGCCCTCACCCGGGAGGTGCCGGTCCCCGACCACGTGGTGCGTCACGCCGTCGACCTCGTGGTGGCCACCCACCCGGACCAGGGCGCCGCCCCCGACCCGGTGCGGCGCTACGTCCGCTTCGGCGCCTCGCCCCGCGGGGTGCAGGCCCTGATCCTCTGCGGCAAGGCCCGGGCCGTGCTGGCCGGGCGGCCCTCGGTGTCGATCGACGATGTGCGGGCCTCGGCCCCCGCCGCGCTGCGCCACCGTCTGGTCGTGGGCTACGAGGCCACCGCCGACGGCACCTCGGCCGACGACGTGGTGGCCGCCGTGCTCGGCGCCGTGCCCGAGCCGACGTCGGGCGTGCGGGGCGCCCCGTGATCCTGAGCCCCGGGTTGCTGGCCCGCCTGGAGCGGTTGCAGTTGGCCAACCGTCGGCGCCTGGCCGGCGGACTGTCGGGCGAGCACCGCTCCCCCCGTCACGGGTCGTCGCTCGACTTCGCCGACTTCCGGGACTACTACCCGGGCGATGATCTGCGCCGTCTCGACCTGGCCGCCCTGGCCCGGTTCGACCGGCTGCTGATCAAGCTGTTCGACGCCGAGGACGATCTGACCCTGCGGCTCCTGATCGACAACTCGGCCTCGATGGCGGGCCCCAAGCTGACCCGGGCCGTCGAGCTGGCCGCCGCCCTCGGCTTCACCGCCCTGGTCCGGCGCGACGTGGTGACCGTCCACACGTTCTCCCAGCCTCGCGCCGACGAGCGCCTCCGGGGTCGGGCCGCCACCGGCGCCCTGTTCGACCGACTGTCGGCCATCGACGCCGCAGGCGAGACCCGCTTCGCCGACGCCGCCGACCACGTGCTCAGCCAACCGGGCCCGCCGGGGATGACGGTGGTCCTGTCCGACCTGCTCACCCCGGAGTGGGACGACGGCGTGTCGCGCCTCCCCGCCCGTAGGGGCGAGCTGGTGGTGGCCCACGTGCTCGACCCCACCGATCTCGACCCGGCGGTCACCGGCGACGTCGAGCTGGTCGACGTCGAGTCGGGGGCCCGGGTCGAGGTGTCGCTGTCGGCCTCGGTGCTCGACGACTACCGAGCCCTGGCCCGCCGGTGGAGCGACGACGTCGCCGGTCGGGTCCGGGCCGTCGGCGGCCGCTACGTGCGGGTGCTGACCACCGACGATCTGGAAGAGGTCGTGCTCGGTCGGGCCCGCGACGCCGGGGTCCTCCGGTAGTCGGGTGGTTGGTCGGTGACGATCGGCGACTGGACGCTGGCCAACCCGGCCGGGCTGTGGTGGTGGCTTCTGGCCGTCCCGATCCTGGCCCTCCACGTCCTCCGGCCCCGCCGGGTTCAGGCCACGGTGGCCGCCATCTACCTGTGGCGCCAGGTCACCCGGCCGGTGTCGGCGGCCACCCCGTGGCAGCGGCTGATCCCGTCGTGGCTGTTGGCGGCCCAGCTCCTGGCCGTGCTCCTGCTCGGGCTGCTGATGGCCCGACCGGTCCGCCTCACCGACGCCCTGTTGGCCGAGCACACGGTGTTCGTCCTCGACGCCTCGGCCTCGATGCAGTCCTTCGACGGCGACCCCGACCGTATGGCCCTGGCCCGGGAGCGGGCCAAGGAGCTGCGGGCCCAGCTGCCCGAGGGCGGTGAGGCCACCGTCATTGTGGCCGGCAGCCGGGCCCGGGCCCTGCTGACCGGCTCCGCCGACGAGGACGCCTTCGCCGCAGCCGTTGACGGGATCCGGGCCGACGACACCACCGGCGACTTCGCCGCCGCCTTCGCCCTGGCCGCCGGCCTCGACACCGGCGAGCGGGACACCCGCACCGTGTTCATCTCCGACGGCGGCATCGCCCCCGCCGACCTCCGGGCGGCCCCGGTCGGCACCCAGTACGAGGCGGTCGGTTCGTCGGCCACCAACCGGGGCATCACCCAGCTCACGATCGAGCCCGGGGCCTCCGGTCTCCTGGCCCGCCTCACCGTGGCCCACTTCGGCGGCCCCGCCGTCACCCAGGACGTCCGCCTCGACGTGGACGGGGTGACCGTGGTGAGCGAGACGATCGAGCTGGAGCCCGGCGGGGTGGCCAACCTGTCGTTCGCGGTGCCCCAGGGCGAGCTGTTCGAGGCCTTCCTCGAAGGGGAGGACGCCCTCGCCCTCGACGACCGGGCCGTGGCCACCGTGTCCACCCGCTCGGAGATCGACGTGCTGTGGGTCGGCCCCGACGACTCCTTCATCGCCGCCGCCCTGGCCGCCAGCCCCGCCGTCGAGGTGACCCGGGCCGAGGTCGTCCCGGCCGAGATCGATGCCGATGTGGACGTGGTGGTGGCGGCGGGGGTGGCGGTCCCCGACACCGTCGACCTGCCGGTGCTGGCCATCGCCCCCACCGGCGAGGTGCGGGGCATCACCCCGAACGGCACCGTCGAACAACCGGTGGTGGCCCTGGTCGACGGCAACGACCCGCTGCTCTCGGGCCTCGACCTGTCGGCGCTGTTCGTGGCCGAGGCCATCCGGGTCGACCCGCCACCGGGGGCCGAGGTGCTGCTGGGGGCGGAGGGGGCGCCGCTGCTGGTCCGCCTCGACGACCCGGCCCCCACCGTCTTCCTGGCCTTCGGCCTGGCCGAGTCCACCCTTCCCCTCGACATCGCCTTCCCCGTCCTGTTCGACCGGGCCCTCGGCAGCCTGTCGGGCGCGGTGACCCCGCCGGCCCGACTGGTGGTCGGCGACGACCTGCCGATCGACCCCCGATTCGAGGCGACGATCACCGCCCCCGACGGCACCTCGGAGACGATCGCCCCCGGCTCGGCCTTCCCCACCGCCGACCGGATCGGTTTCTGGCGGGTGGCCCAGGAGGGGCGGGATCTGATCACGGTGGCGGTCGGCACCGACCGGGGCGAGTCGGCCGTGGCCCCCGCCGTCGACCTGCCCTTCGAGGCCGCCTTCGGGGATGCGGACGCCGTGCGCGATCGGGGGCAGGTGCCGTGGCTGTGGCCCGTGGTGCTGGTGCTGGTGGCGGTGCTGGTGGCCGAGTACCTGCTCGCCCGGCGCCGGGTCGGTGTCGGGCCCCGGCAGTGGCGGGCGGCGGTGGCGTTGCGGGTGGCGGTGGCGGCCGCCGTGTTGGTGGCGTTGCTTGCGCCCTCGTTCGACCGGTCGGCCGACGACGTGGCCACCGTGTTCCTGGTCGACGCCAGCGACTCGATGACGGCGGCCGGTCGAGCCCAGGCGGTCGGGCTGGTGAGCGAGGCCCTGGCCACCCAACCCGACGACACCCGGGCCGGGGTGGTGGTGTTCGGCAACGACGCCCGCCTGGAGACCCTGATCGCCGCCGACCCGGCCTTCGACGGGGTGAGCGTGCAGGTCGACGCCGCCGGCACCGACCTGGCCGCCGCCCTCCGCCTGGGCGCCGCCACCGTGCCCAACGACGCCCGGGGCCGTCTGGTCCTGCTCAGCGACGGTCGGCCCACCACCGGCGACGCCGCGGCCGAGATCGATCGGCTGGCCGGCGACGGGATCCCGGTCGACGTGGTCGTCATCGAACCGACGGCCGGATCGGACGTGGCCGTGGCCGGGATCGACGTGCCTTCGGTGGCCCGACAGGGCGAGCAGGTGAGCATCGACGTCCGGCTGGTGGCCCCCGCCGCCGGCCCGGCCGAGATCACGCTGCGGCGAGGAGACGAGGTCATCGAGGTCCGCACCGTCGAGCTCGACGCCGGGAACAACACCGTCCGGTTCACCGACACCGCGACCGCCGACGGGGTGCTTCGCTACCAGGTGGACGTGAGCGGGCCGGGCGACGCCGTGGCCGCCAACGACATCGGTTTCGCCGCCGTCCCCGTGCAGGGTGCCGACCGCGTCCTCCTGGTGGAGGGGACCACGGGTGCCGGGGCGGGCGAGGTGATGGCCGCCACGCTGGAGGCGGGCGGGTTGACGGTCGACGTGGTGTCGCCGGCGTCGTTCCCCGCCCTCGACGAACTCACCCGCTACTCGTCGGTGCTGCTGCTCGACGTGGACCGCCGCGACCTGAGCGACGGGCAGGTGTCGGCCCTGACGGCGTCGGTCCGCGACCTGGGCCGTGGGCTGGTGGTGGTCGGCGGCACCCACTCCTACGCCCTGGGCGGCTACCGCAACACCGACCTCGAGGAGCTGCTCCCGGTGATCAGCGAGATCACCGACCCCCTTCGCCGCCAGAGCGTGGCCGAGGTGCTCGCCATCGACTCCAGCGGCTCGATGGGGGCCTGCCACTGCGACGAAGAGGGGCAGAACGGCCTGGGCGGGGGCAACCGGGTGGACGGCGGCGTGTCGAAGACCGCCATCGCCCGCACGGCGGCGGCCGAGGCCATTGCCGCCCTGGCCGCCACCGACGAGGTGGGCGTGCTCACCATGGACGCCAGCGACCGGTGGGTCATCGATCTGCAGGCCTCGCCCGATCAGCAGACGATCGAGGACGGCCTGAGCCAGATCGTGCCCGACGGCCCGACGTTCGTCGACACCGGCCTGCTCACCGCGGCCGAGGCCCTCCGGGAGTCCGACGCCAGCCTCAAGCACATCATCTTCTTCTCCGACGGCTTCACCGAGCCGGGCGCCCTGCTGACGGTGGAGGAGCAGGCGGCGGATCTGGCGGCCGAGGGCATCACGGTGTCGGTGGTGGCCACCGGCGAGGGAGCGGCCGACGACCTGCGCCCCATCGCCGAGGCCGGCGGCGGTCGCTACTACCCCGGGCGCAACCTGCAGCAGATCCCCGAGCTGATCGTCAACGAGGCGGTGCTGGCCTCGCGGGACTTCGTCAACGAGGGCGAGTTCTTCCCCGTCCTCACCTCCAACCGGGCCACGGTGCAGGGCCTCACGAGCTCCCCCGCCCTGCTCGGCTACGTCGCCACCACGGCCAAGCCGACGGCAACCGTCGACCTTCGCATCGGGCCCGACGAGGATCCGCTGCTGGCCTCGTGGCGGCCCGGTCTGGGCCGGGTGACGGCGTGGACCAGCGACGGGGGCGAGCGGTGGGCCTCACCCTGGGACAGCTGGTCGGGCAGCCCCGACTTCTGGGCCGCGGTGGTGAAGGACACGTTCCCCGTCGCCGGCGACGGCGGCGGGGTCCAGGCCCGCATCGTCGACGGTCGCCTGGAGTTGGAGGTCGAGGGGATCGACGACTGGCCCGACGACGCCACGGCCCGGGTGAGCGTGGCCGCCCCCGACGGGACCTCCACCGTGGTGGAGTTGGAGCGGATCAGCGGCGACACCTTCGCCGCCACCGTGCCCGCCGGCGACGCCGGGACCTACGCCGTCGGGGCCACCGTGACCGACGGTTCGGAGACGGTGTGGTCCGGCGTCGGCCTCACCACCCGCTCCTACCCGGCCGAGTACGCCCCCCGTGAGGTGGGTCGGGCACCGTTGGAGGGCCTGGCCGCCGTGAGCGGGGGCCGGATCGATCCCGCGCCGGGCGAGGCCTTCGACGCCATCGGCACCCGCCCCGGTACCCGCCGCCTCGAGCTGCGACCATGGCTGCTGCTCTTCGCCGTTCTGGCCTGGCCCGTCGCCGTCGCCCTCAGCCGCCTGTCGTGGCGCCGAGGGGCGGTGGCCGTCGGTGCCGAGCGGGCGGCGAACACCGTCTCCGAGCTGCGCAGTCGCCTCCCCCGCCTCAGCGAACCCGAGCTCTCCCCGCAGGCCACATCCGGCCGGGGGCCGTCGACGTCGGCCGCCGCACCGCCGACCACACCCCCCACGGCGCCACCGGATGCGCCGACGTCGGTTCCGGCGCCCGCTGCGCCACCGGGCCGAGCGGGCGACGCTCCGACCGGCCCGGCCGGTCAAGGTAGGGGTTCGGTTGAGGTCGGCTCGGGCACCGACACCTCGGCCGAGCCGACCGAGGCCGCGACGCCCTCGTCCGCACCGTCGTCGGCGGCGCCGCCCGACGGTTCCGAGGAGTCGACCCTGTCGGCCCTTCTGGACCGCAAGCGTCGGCGGGGCTGAACCAGGCCCACCGCCACCAGGGCGCCGCCGAGCCAGAAGAGGTGGAGCCGGGGTAGGCGATTGACCCGGTAGCGGGCGGAGTCGGCGTCGCCGTCGAGCAGCAGCACCTGTACCTCATCCAGTCCGGAGCGGTGGCGGGCCATCTCCGCCGTCGACACCGACCGGCGTTCGAAGGCGACGAGGCGGGGCGACAGTTCGACGCCGTCGTAGTCGAGGGTGGCCACGGCCTCGGTCACCCCGATGCCGTCGTCCAGTTCGATCGATCGGTGGGTCAGGGGGTGACCGTCGACGCGCAGTTCGGTGCCGACCGGCGCGGTGACCACGGTGGAGGTGGTGGCGACGGTGCCGGCCACACCGACGAGGGCCACACCCACGCCGAGGTGGGCCAGTGCGCCGGGGCGACGGCGGGCGGCGAGCGACGCCGCCGAACCGGCCACGGCCCCACCGGCGGCGGCCACGGCGAGGGCGAAGGGACCGGCCGACCACGGAGCGACCACCACGCCGATGCACGCCCCGATGGCGGCGGCCCACGGTCGGCGGTCGGCCCGGACGGCGAAGGCGGCGCCCAGGATCACCAGCGGCCACAGGAGTCGGGTGTAGTACCGGCCTGCGATGGCGAGGCGGTCGCCGGTGGTGGCCGCCTCCACCACCGGCTCGTAGGTGCCGGCGGCGACGAACACCGCAGCCGCCGTCAACACCACGACGGCCGCCAGGCGACCAGCCACCGGCCCGGACCGTCGACCGAGCCCGGCGGTGGCAGTGGTGCGGTCCGCAGCAACGCCGGTGGAGGCGGTGGCAGTGGTGCGGTCCGCAGCAACGCCGGTGGAGGCGGCGGTGGCGGTGCGGTCCGTGGCGGTGGCGGAGGTGGCGGTTGCGGTGGTGCGGTTCGTGGCGTTGGCGGAGGTGGCGGCGGTGCGGTCAGCAGTGGCGGTGGCGTTGGCGGAGGTGGCGGTGGTGCGGGCGAGACCGGCCCGGGCGATGGCGACCAGGGTGGCGGCGGTGGCCAAGCCGGCCACCGTCAGCAGGCCGACCCGCAGGGTGGGGCGATCGGCGAAGGCGTGGACCGACGACACCACCCCGATTCGGGTGACGGTGGTGGCCCCGATGCCGGCGAGGCCGGGGGCCAGGGCCAGCGCTGTGGCCAGTCGCGGGTCGGGCGTCACCGCACCCGGTCGGCGGACGGCGTGGAGGAGGCCGACGCCGGCCAACCAGGCCACGAGTCCGGCCGACTCGATCGGATCCCAGGCCCAGAAGCCGCCCCACCCCAGCTCGACGTTGGCCCACAGCGCCCCGGTTAGCAGTCCGGCCGTCAGCAGGGCGAGCGGTGTCGCCACGGTGACGACGGCCTGACCAGATTCCAGACCGAGCGGCCCCGGCGAACCTCCGACGTCCGCTGACGAGGAGGAGACGTGGACGCTGGCCCCATCGAGGGGCGCTGTCGACCGATCCTCGACCGCCGGTGTCGGGGCGACGGCGGCGCCGACGGCGAGAAGCCACGACACCAGGAGGCCGATCAGGCCGGCGTAGAGCACCGGGGGGTGCCACACCATCGCCGGATGTTCGAGCACCGGCTGGAGCCCGAGGCCGCCGTTGGCCGGAAACGGCAGTCGTTCGAAGGGCGAAGCCGTCACCAGGAGAACGAGCCCGTAGCCGACCACCAGGCCCGCTCCGGCACGCCGAACCCAGGCCACGGCGTTGGGCGGGGCCAGGGAGGCGGCGATCACGGCGGCCCACGCCACCATCGCCGTCCACAACAACAGCGACCCCTCGGGCCCGGCCCACAGGCCGGCCATCCGGAGGAAGGGGTTGGTGCCGGGCCGAGCGTGATCGGCCACGTAGGCCCAGGACCAGGCCTCGACGGCGAACAGCCGACCCAACACCACCAGCAGGCCGGTGGCCGAGAGGGCGGCGATCACGTCGAGTCGCACCGACCATCGAGGGGCGAGGCCGCCGATGGCGGCCGCCACCACGGTGCCCAGCAGGGCCCAGTCGCCGATCGACATGGGTCCAGCTTGGCCCAGACCGGCGGGTGGCGGAGGGCGCCTCCGGAGTGGAGCGGTCTCGTGTCCCGGCGACCGCCTGATTGCGCACTGATCTTTGTCGGTACCTACGCTTGCGTCTGCTCGAAAGGAGCTGAGATGACTGTTATCTCCGACGACACCCGCAGCGGCGACGGCAACGGGAACACCCCGGAAGCCCACTCCGAACTGCGGAGCGTCGATCGTCCTGCACTGCTCAGGGCCGTTCGCGAGATCCTGACCGCCGTAGGCGAGGACCCGGATCGGGAGGGCCTGCTCGAGACCCCCCGGCGCGTCGCCGACATGTACCTCGAGGTGTTTGCAGGCCTCGACATCGAACCACGACTGCTTATCGAGTCGGCCATCTTCAACGAGCCCGAAGCGGGCGAGAAGGTGACCGTGGCCAACATCACGTTCGAGTCGATGTGCGAACATCACCTTCTGCCCTTCCGGGGGCACGTCGACATCAGCTACGTCCCGGCCGGTGGCCGCGTCGTCGGTCTGTCGAAGCTGGCCCGCGTCGTCGATGCCGTGGCCCGGCGCCCCCAGGTGCAGGAACGCATGACCCGTCAGATCCTCGACGCCATCGCCGATTCGGAGCTGGCTCCCGAGGGTGTGCTGGTCGAGGTGGAGGCCGAGCACATGTGCATGTCGGTCCGCGGCGTCCAGAAGCAGGGGGCGGTCACCCGCACCTCGGCCCGCTGGGGATCACTGGACTCCTAGGCCGCCCCACCGACCGTGGTCGCCGCCCGGCGGCCACTCGGCGGTCGACCGCTCCGTCTCTGCTCAGACGGCCAGCGGTCGACGTCCGTCGAGGAACCGCTGGGCCATGACCGCCACCACGGTCCAGTACTGACCGGCATCGGCCACCAGAGCCGACCGGACCATCGTGAACGGCTCCACGCCGTCCTCCGGCGACCACCGGGTCGCCTGACGGACCGCGTCCGGATCGTCGATCACGGCCACCAGGTCGTCGACGCCGATCTCGATCAGGGCGCTGACCTCGCGCCCATCGGGGGCGTAGCGATCGAGGGGTCGATCGTCGGCACAGAAGAAGAGGTGGACGAGCTCACGGTTGCGGGCCTCGCCCTGGTCGTCGGCCAGCAGGCGGGTGCCGACGGGGACGAGGTCGTCCACGGTCACGTCGATACCGAGCTCCTCGTGCAGCTCCCGGAGCCCCTCGGTCGGCAGCTCGCCGGCGGCGAGGTGACCGGTGGCGGAAAGGTCGAGCTTGCCGGGGAAGGCCGCCTTGGAGAGCGACCGCACCTGCAGCACGACGGAACGGGCCGAAGGCCGGACGATGAGGCAGTGGAAGACCTGATGCCATCGCCCTTCGGCGTGCAGGACCGACCGGCGTTCGGTGCCGATCACGGCACCGGTGGCGGGGTCTACCTCGTCGATCAGTTCGTCACTCACGAGCCGAATCCTACGGGCGGGCATGGGCCGTGCCCGACCCGGGAGGTGGGGATCACCAGGGCCGCCGAATAGGCCATTCGGCCCATTTGGCTCAACCTCGGGCCGTCCGATCGTCGATGGCTTGTGCAGCAACGGAGGCTCACCAGCGATGACAACGGCGTCATCGGCGGTGGGCCTCTGTCCTGTTCAGCGACCGTTGAAGCGGGGCGGTCGTTTCTCCGACAGGGCGGCCAGCGCCTCGCGGTGATCGGCGGAGGACAACGAGGCCCGGTGGGTCGCCTGGACGTCGTCGACGGTGAGGGTGCCTGCGGCGAGGCCGTTGATGGCGGCCTTGGTCGAGGCCACGGCGAGCGGGGCCAGCTCGGCCACAGCGTCGGCCACCGCATCGACCCGGTCGTCGAGCTCGTCGAGTGGCACCACCTCGTGGAGGTAGTCGATGCGGAGCAGCTCGTCGGCCGTCATCGGGAGAGCGGTGAGGAACAGTCGCTTGGTCGCCCCAGGCCCGATCTGCTCGACGAAGCGGCGGAGGCCCGTGGCGTAGTACTGGATGCCGAGCTTGGCCGCCGGCATCTGCAGGGTGACGTCGGGGTGGCCGACGCGCAGGTCGCAGGCGATCGCCAGGTCGGTGCCGCCGCCGTGGATCGAGCCGTTGATGCGGGCGATGGTGGGCACCCGGAGCGCCTCGACCCGATCGCACAGATCGCCGAAACCCACCGTCTGCGGTGTGGGGTCGGTCAGGGCACCGAGGTGGTAGCCGGCGCAGAACGAGGGGCCGTCGGCGGTGAGCACCACCACCCGGACCTCGTCGTCGGCGTCGATCTCGTCGCACAGCTCGATGAGGCGGACGAGATCATCGGGCTCGACACGGTTGCGCTTGTCCGGTCGGTTGAGCCGGAGGGTGGCCCGGGGGCCGTCTCGATCGAGGGTGGGGGCCGACATCGCCCCGAACGTACACGGTGGGCGGTGGAACGACCGCTTTCGATCCGACCGGTGGCTCGGCTCGGGGTGCTCCGGGAGGAGCGCTCAGTCGAGCAGGGTGCGCAGCCGCTTGCGGTAGTCGTTGAAGGCGGTGTGACCCTCGTCGGTGAGGGCGAACCAGGTCTTGCCGCCCCGGCCGGCCCCCGTCTTGCGCATCTGAACCAGCCCCGCCTCCCGCAGCGTGGTCATCTGCTTGGAGAGGTCGCTGGCCGACAGCTGCAGGCGTTCCTGCAGGAAGAGGAACTCGGCCTCGGCCACCGGGCTCAGCGTGGCCAGGATGTAGAGGCGCTTGGGGGCGTGGATGACGGCGTCGAGGTCGGCCGGCGTGCTGTCGGCATCGGCCGGGGCGCCGTCGCCGCCGGCCGCCGCCCGGTCGCCCGTGGCGGCCGCACTCGCCGTGACGTCACCGCTCACCGGCGGCGGGCTCCCGGTCCGAAGCGGCGGGCCCACCAGGCGGTCAGGCCGATGGTGACCACCCCGCCGCCGAACGAGATGGCGAGGGCCAGGGGGAGGTTGCCGGCATCGGCGGCTGCGAGCATCAACGGAACGATGATGACGACGCCGAGCATCACCGGGATCATCGCCTTGAGCATGGGGACCCTGGCACCGGCCGGGGGGAAGGCATGCGGCCGAACGCCGATCACCCGGCCCCGCAGGCGATCGACGCCGATTGCGGCGGCGAAGAGCACCGGGAGCACGAGGAGCGAAGGCCAGTCGGAGCCCTCCCCGGTGACCGAGGTCTGGCGCCACACCGAGTACACACCACAGCCCAGCATCACGAGAACCAGGCCCCACAGCGCCAGGAGCCGGCCCAGGGTCCAGGGGCCGTCAAGGCCCACCATGACCTTCCAGTTCCGGAGGGTGAAATCGTAGTAGTGGGCTTCGGCTTCGTCGATGAGGTCGAGCTGGGCCTGCGGGTCGTGAGCTCCAGAGGCAGCGTTGGTATCGAGGTCGGGACCGCCATTGGTTTCCATGACTGCAACCTTAATCAAAAGGTTGCTATTAGTGCAACCTTTTCCTGTCGGCGGCCGGGAACATTTCGGTCGTGGCGTCCGACCGACCGGCGATGCACCATAACGCCGCCACCCGAGGCGTGGCCGTGGCCGGACTGCTGGCGCTCGCCGCCTGCGCCGGTACCAGTCCCACCGCCACCCCCGCCGAGCCGCCCGCCGCCACCGGCCTGACGACGACGTTGTCGACCCGGGCGCCGTTTCGGCCGGAGGTACCGAGCCGCATCGAGGTGGTGCTGCCCCCGATCCCCGCCATCGCCGTACCCGACCTGTCGGCGCTCACCGCCACCGGCGGCGTGGTGGCCGAGCGCCTGGGGGCCCGGGTCTCATCCACCAGCGGGGTCGAGGTGGTCACGGCCACGTGCGGTGCGGGCGACGGCGACCTGCTCTATCACGGGTCGACGGGGACCGACCTGTTCGCCATCGAGAAGGACGGCTCCGGGGTGTACGTCGATCGAGGTGACGCCGGGTTGGTCACCCTCCGGGTGGACGAGAGCGGCGGGGGAGAGTTCTACCACGACGGGGCCGACGGGCTGACCACGATCCTTGTCCGGGCCGACGGGTCGGGCGAGTACTTCCGACAGGAGCCGGCGGGCACGGTGTCGATCACGACGGCGGGCGATGGCAGCGGCGAGTACTACGACGACCGCCACGGCGCCGTGACCACGATCGCCCGGTCGGCCGACGGGTCAGGCCGGTACTACCGGCGGACGGCGGAGGAGCTGCTCACCATCGACGCCGCCGCCGACGGGACGGCCGAGTACTACCGGGAGCCGGCGACGGGGCCCGTGGTCACCCTCCGGATCGACGCCGACGGGGGCTGGGTGCTCACCACTGCGTCGTCCGAGCAGCTGGTCGAGGTCACGGTCACCGACGACGGTTCGGGTCGCTACCGCCGGACCGGGTTGACCACCGTGGACATCGTCTTCGGCATCGACGGTCGTTCCCCCGACGGCGCCGTCGAGGTGGTGGTGCCGGAGACGCCCCGGTTCGACGTGTCAGGGGCGTTCCCGTCCCTGGGTCGCCTCGGATCGTTGCAGCCGCCGTGCGCCACCGTCGTACGGTTCGACGCCCAGCTGCTATTCGCCTTCGGGGCGTCGACGCTGCGGACCGACGACCCGGCGACGGCGGCCACCCTCGACGAAGTGGTCCCGGTGCTCAACGACACCGGACGGCCGATCCGGATCGTCGGCCACACCGACGCCGTCGGTGACGAGGCGGCCAACGACGAGCTGTCGTTGGCTCGGGCCGAGGCGGTGGCCACGGCGCTCGCGGCCCGGGGGCTGGTGGTGCCGTTGGAGGTTGCGGGCATGGGCGAACGGCAGCCGGTGTCACCGAATCAGACGCCCGACGGGGCCGACGACCCTGCGGGACGGGCCCGCAATCGGCGGGTCGAGATCGTCATCCCCGAACCCGACACGGTCCCCTAGCGCTCGGCGAACCATCGGGGCAGGGCACGGCGATCCGACCCTGCCGCCCGCCGCCGGCCTCCCTGCGGCCCCGGGATGGCCTCAAAGGTGGACCTGGCCAACGGTGGCTGCGGTCTGCGGCCGGGGTCGGGCCGGAGTCGGTCCGGTCGCCGGGTTCAGTCATCGGTCAGTGCGGCCAGCGCTCGGCGGGACAGTTGGTCGGCCTGCCGGGTCGTCTCCGGCAACCGATAGCGGGGGCTGAGGGCCAGGACGATGGCGCGGGCGCTCGACCCGTCGATCAGGTGGCCCGGCGAGACGAACACCGGCTTAACCCCGATCCGGGTTCGCAGGGCGCTGCCGACCACCTCCCCGTCCTCGACCACGATGTCGGCCCAGGCGCCGCGCTCGGGGCCGGGCTCGTCGAAGGTCCCGACAAATGGCGTCTTGGCGCAGCCGATGGTGGCCACCCCGAGCTCGACCCCGAGGTGGCAGGCCAGCCCGAAGCGGGCCGGGTGGGCGTAGCCATGTCCGTCGACCACGATCAGCTGGGGCGAGGTGTCGAGATCCCGGAGGGCGGCCAGCACGAGTGGCAGCTCCCGAAACGACAGCAGGCCGGGCACGTAGGGAACCTCGGGCGCACCGACGGCGGTGGACTGATCAACCACGGCGAAGGTGGCGGTGTCTAGGGCGACGGCGACGGCCACCGCCACGTCGTCGTCGATCCCGTAACTCACGTCGACGCCGACCACGGCCGGCGGCAGCGACCGGGACGGCCCGAGCCGGACCCGAGCGGCCAACCGCCGCTGCTCGGCCCGGGCTCGCACGACCCAGGCCTGCCCGACACCGACGCCGGCTGCGGCGTCGGGTGCAGGGTCGGCACCACGTTGGGGACCGGGCGCAGGGTCGGCGCCGGGTGCGGGGTCGGGGTCGTCCGGATCGGGCGAGGGGGAGGCCGGGGGCGTCACCCGATCAGCAGCTGGGGCCGGGGTTGACGGCGTCGACGATGGTGTCGGTGTATCCACCGGCGCCGTCGGGCAGCGACGTGATCACGAGCTCATGGTAGTAGCGGACGCCGGGGGCGAAGGCCTCGTCGACCGGCTCGCCGGTGTCGGCGGACCGGGCGTACCACCCGTCGGGGTAGGTGGCACATACGGCGACCACGAACGAGCGGTCGCCGTAGGTCGGAGCGCTGCCGAGCACGTCGTAGGTGTAGGTCACCGGGTCGGTGAAGACGATCCCGGCGTCTCGTTGGGCCGCCACATCGGCCTCGGCCGCAGCGTGCTGATCCTCGGGGAGCAGGGATAGCACCGACGTCGGCACGCCGCCGTCCGGATCCCGGCCGAGGGCCACCATCGCATCGAAGAAGCCCTCGGTCAGGCCGACGAGGCGAGATACGTGGCGGTCGGGGACACAACCCAGGCCGGGCGCGCCGACCTGGCCGGTGTGGCGGACGTCGATGTCGGTCACCAGCCAGCCCGTGCCGGCGTGACCCAGGGTGACGATCTGGTCGACGAACGTCGTGGTGGTGGTCACCGGCCCCCACACGTCGGTGTCGCTCTCCACCTCGACACAATCGTGGAGCAGGAGAGCCCCGGTGTCGCCGACCACGTTCACGACGTTGGCCCGGCTCCGCCGGTCGAGGAGCTGCATGTCGACCTCGGCCTCCGCCGCCAGCTCGATACCCCGCTCGGCCATCACCGTCTCCACCACGTCGGGAGCGGCCAGAGCGGTGAGGCCGCCGCTGTCGGCCTCGGTGTGGAGTCGGTAGGCGTCGGTGGCGGTCAGAAAGGCCTGATACGCGGCGACCGCCTCACCCACGGCGTCGGCGTCGAGGGTGGAGCCGTTGTGCACGAAGGCCACCGACCCGTCGGGGTCGACAAGCCCTGGGCCGACCGCCAACGCCCCATCGGCGGTCGCCTCGGACACCGAGGTGGCGGCGCCGTCGCCCTCGGCCCCGACGTCGGCCGGCGCCGGCAGATCGCCGTCGGCCGAGCCGGCGCAGGCCACCGCCGTCGAGATCAGGACCGCCAGGGCGGCGATGCGAAACCAGGTGGCGCGACGGGTCATGGGTCGGTCCCTTCCTCGGGGTTGGTTGGCAGGTCGATCTCCCAGCCGCGTCGGAGGGCCGAGTCGGCACCGATGGTGATGCCGGGCGCCACGGGGCGCCCGAGGTTG
>JBCCRO010000006.1:0-178326 GCA_039201605.1 Actinomycetota bacterium | reverse complement strand
GCTCCAGTGGGCGCCTGCGGGGGGGGTGCGTTGCGTTTGTCGGCTGGGGGCCCGCTACGCCAGCGCGGGGGGCGGGGCGCTGTCGGCCAGGGGCGCCGCCGACCGGGCCGGGCGCTGTCGGCCACGGGCGCCATCGACCGGGCCGGGCGCTGTCGGCCACGGGCGCCGCCGACCGGGCGGGGCGCCGACCGCTCAGCGGAACGACGCCGGAGTCACCGCCGCCACCAGCGCGGCGAGGGTGCGACGCTCGATCGCGGGGTCGGTGAGCGTCCGGCGGGCCAGCGAGCGGTTCGCCAGGTCGGCCAGGGCAGCGGGATCGGTGAGGAGTCGGTCGAACAGGGCGGCCAGGGCCCCGGCATCGCCGACCGGGACCAGGCCCGGGTGGTCGTCGCCGAGCAGGCCGGTGTTGCCCTCGATGCGGGTGCCGACAACGGGTACGCCGAGGGCGAGGGCTTCGGTGACGACGTTCGCCCCGCCCTCCTGCTGCGAGGTGCAGGCCAACACGTCGGCCGAGGCCAGCAGGTCGAGCGCCGCAGTGCGCTCCAGCTCCCGATGCCAGACGTAGCGGGGGTTGTCGGCCGCCTCGGCCGTGGCCCTGGCCTCCCAGTCGTCGTCGACGGCTCCGCCGGCATGGTGGACGACGATCGGCCGATCGTTCGGTAGGCGCCGGACGGCGGTCGCCGCCAGCAGCGGGTCCTTCACCGCTCGCAGGTGGGCCAGCACCACCACCCGGAACTCGCCGACGACCGGAGAGCGGGCGGGGAGCCGGTCGGGGTCGACCGACTGGTGGACGACGACGGCCTTGGCTCCCCAGGCCGGGTCGAACGAAGCCAGTCGGGCGACGGCGGCGGCCTGCAGCACGATCAGCCGATCGGCGGTGGCGACGCTCGACCTGGCGGCGGACGAGCGGGCGGTGCCGTCGGCGGAGAGATCGAGGTAGAGGTCGGTACCGGTGAGGGCCACCACCAGCGGCCTGGACCCGAAACGCTCCCGCCAGGCGGCGACCAGAGCGGCGACGCGACGGGCGTGGAGGGCGATCAGCACCTCGGCGGTGGCGAGCCCGTCGACGTCAGGCTCGGGATCGCCCTCGTCGACCGGCACGATCTCGACGTCGTGCCCGGCGGCCCGGAGCAGTGCGGCCCACCGGGCGGCGGTGACGTCGTTGCCGGAGCCGCCGGTGGGTCGAACGGGCGCCGCAAGGGCGATGCGGGTCACGTCCTGGGGCCGACCGGGATCAGGCGGGGCGGGCGCAGGTGCGGAACCCGGCGAACACGTCGCGGCGATCGGGGGTGAAGTAGTTGCGGAAGGTGGCGCGCACGTACCGGTTGCGAGTGGCCCACGAGCCGCCCCGCAGCACCTTGCGGCTGCCGAACCAGGGCACGGAGTTGTCGCCGTAGGCGTCGACCTCGAAGTTCGGGTACGGCTCGAAGGTGGTGGCCGTCCACTCCCACACGTTGCCGATCAGCTGGCGGTGGCCCCACGGTCCATCGCCGGCGGGGTGGGCCCCGACCGGGACGGTGCCCCGGGAGGCACCGTCGAGCGCGGCCTCGGCGGGGCGGGGATCGCGGTCGCCCCAGGGGAACCACGGGCGGCGGGCGCCGTCGGGGCCGGTGGTGGCAGCCACCTCCCACTCGGCCTCGGTCGGCAGTCGCCGACCGGCCCAGGTGCAGTAGGCGTCGGCCTCCCACCAGTTGACGTGGATCATCGGGTGATCGGCCACCTCGCCGATCGGGTGCCACCGGTCGACCGTGCGACGCTCCCAGCCATCGGGGCCCCGCCGCCAGTAGGCGGGACCGGTGATCGATTCGGCCTGCAACCACGCAAGGCCGTCGGGGGACCACAACCGGTGATCGTCGTACCCGCCCTCGTCGACGAAGGTGGCGTACTCGGCGACGGTCACGGGGGTGACGGCCAGGTCGAAGCGCTCGACGTCGACGGCGTGGCCCCACTTCTCGTTGTCCATCAGGAACGGTTGCGACCGGGCCCCGCCGAGCACGTAGCGACCGCCGCTCACCGGGCGGTCACCGCGCACCGGCTCGCCCGCCACCGTGGCGGCCGAAGGAGCCGGACCGTCGGCGACGGCGTGATTGGCGCCCCAGTCGAGGGTCTGGCGGGTGTAGGTGAGGGCCTCGTAGTGGGCGTCGTGGTGCATGACCGAGTAGGCCACGAAGTCTCGGGTGGAGTCGAGACCCCGATCGTCGATCACCACCTCCGCCATGGCCTCGCCCACCCGCCGGAGGTAGTCGACCGCCATCGCCGGCTCGAGGTGCGCCAGCGTCCACCGGGTGCGGTGCGGCACGTCGCTGGAGTCGTAGCGCTCGTCGACGGCATCGAGCAGGGGCGATCGGCCGTGCACCCGGCGGAGAACGAACGCCTCGGCGAACCAGGCCACATGGGCCAACTCCCACACCGGTGGGTTGACGATCGGGAGGTAGGGACCGATCCAGCGGTGGTCGTCGGCGGTGAAATCGCCGACGGTGGCCACCACCCGCTCGGTGGCGTCGTGCACCCACGCCGCCAGCGCCGCGTCGTCGACCCAGTCAGCGAGCTGCATACCCCGAATCTACTCCCGCAGACCCCCGGCCGGAAGGGCCGGACGGGGTAGCGTTGGCGGGGTGAACGAGCCGCACACGCACCGCCTCACCCAGTTCAGCCACGGGGCCGGTTGAGGCTGCAAGCTCGCCCCCGGCGAGCTCGCGCACGTGGTGCGCGATCTGCACAACACACCCCCGGACGCCGTCCTCGTCGGCACCGACACCGGTGACGACGCCGCCGTCTGGCGTCTCGACGACGACCGGGCCCTGGTGGCCACGGCCGACTTCATCACGCCCGTGGTCGACGACGCTCGCACCTGGGGCCGGGTGGCGGCGGCCAACAGTGTGTCCGACGTCTACGCCATGGGTGGGCGCCCGCTCTTCGCCCTCAACCTCGTCGGCTGGAACACCGACGCTCTCCCCACCTCGCTGCTCGGCGAGCTGTTGGCCGGTGGGCAGGACATCGCAACCGCCGGCGGATTCGTCGTCGTCGGCGGCCACACCGTCGACGACCCGGAACCCAAGTACGGCATGTCGGTGACCGGTGAGGTCCACCCCGATCGCATCCTGACCAACGCCGGCCTCACCCCGGGGCAGGATCTCATCCTGACCAAACCCCTCGGGGTGGGCGTGATCACCACCGCCATCAAGGCCGACGTGGCCGCCACCGAGGTGGCCGACGGGGCGGTGGCGTCGATGACCCGTCTCAACGACGTGGGCTCGCGCCTGGCGGTGGCGGCCGGGGTCACGGGCTGCACGGACGTGACCGGCTTCGGCCTACTCGGTCACCTGGGCCGGATGGCGCTCGAATCCGGGGTGCGGGTGACGGTCGATTTCGATGCCGTGCCCTTCCTCCCCGGCGCCGTCGACCTGGCCGTCGACGGGATCATGCCGGGCGGTAGCCGTCGCAATCTCGACTGGGGTCGCGAGCTCCTCGATGCCGGCTCCCACGACGAGACCCGGCAGTTGCTCATCGCCGACGCCCAGACCTCGGGCGGCCTGGTGTTCGGCGTCGACCCGGGCGAGACCGAGCGGCTCCTGGCCGAGCTGGCGGCCGAGGGCCACACCGCCGCCCGCATCGGGGCCACGGCCGAGGGTGAGCCGGGCTTCACCCTGCGCTGAGAGGCCGAAGGCAGACTGAGGAGGTGATCCACCACCACCTCGCACCGATCCCACCTCGCGCCCCGACCAGGAGCATGGCGCGGCCCGGAGGACGGCGCTGATGCTGTGGCACCTCGTCGTCCGGTTCCGGTGGCGGGTCGGGCTCACCGTCAGCCTCGTCCTGATCGAGGCCGTCGTCGAGCTGCTGCTTCCGCTCTTCATCGGCATCGCCATCAAAGGTCTCCTCGACGATTCGTTCGACGGTGTGATCGCCCTCGGCGGTCTCGGCGTCGCCGCCCTCGTCATCGGTAGTCTGCGACGCCTGATCGACACCCGCACCTACACCGGCATCTACCGGCAGGTGGCGGCCGAGATGGTCTCGACCGAACAGGCCACCGGCACCTCGACCTCCACCATCGCCGCCCGGGCCACGCTGCTGACCGAGTTCGTCGAGTTCCTGGAGGACTCGATGCCCCAGGTGGTCAACACCGTGATAGGTGTGATCGGCACCCTGGTGATCATCGCTCGGCTCGATCTCGGCCTGTTCTGGGCCTGCCTCGCCCTGTTCGCCCTCATCGTCGTCACCTACTGGGCCACCGGCCGCCTCAACTACCGGCTGAACCAGGGCTATAACGACGAACTCGAACAGCAGGTGGCCGCCATCGAGAGCGGCGACGGCCAGCGCATCGGGGGCCACTTCTCGGCCCTCATGCGATGGAACCGCCACCTCTCCGATCTGGAGACCGGTAACTACTTCGTGATCTGGCTCGGGATCATCGCCCTGCTCGTCTACGCCCCGATCGCCGTGGTCATCCCCGGTGAGACCGAGTACGGCTTCGCCTTCTCCGCCCTCATCCATGTGTTCCAGTACGTCGAGGTGCTCGCCATGCTGCCGCTCTTCATCCAGGAGCTGGTGCGGCTACAGGAGATCTCCACCCGGCTCCCGATCGCCGGCGGTGGGCGTTCCGACGGCTGACCCGATCCCCGACGCTCGGAGCGCCGTCCCGCACCACCCGGCCATACGACGGCGCCGTCGCCGTCATCCGGGCCCCGCTCACGGGGAGGCGGCGACGCCCTCCAGATGGCGGCGCAGTCGATCGAGGTCCCGGCCGATACCCCGGCGTCGGCGGCGGGCGAGCCACGGCTCGACAGCGGCGAACCACAGCGGGCCGGACATCCGGTGTCCGAACAGGAGCCGGGTGGTCCGGTCGCTCGTCGGCACGAACACCAGGGAGCCGGCGACGTCGAGGGGACCGGACGATCCGGCGAACCCGAGGATGCGCCCGGGCACGCACTCGACCACCTCGAACGACGTGTGGATCTCCCGTCCGAGAACGGTGAGAACCTGGTCGTAGCGGGCCCCAACCCCGGGAGGCTCGCCGGCCACCAGCTCACTGGTCACGACCTCGGTCCGCCACGTCGGATCGTTGCGAAAGTCGGCGGCGAAGGGGAAGACCTCGGCCACGGGCCGGGCGACGTCCACCCCGACGGTGGTGGTGGCGGGGATGAGGGCCATGGTGCTCAGTCCGCCGCCGGCCAGCGGAGGATGGTGGCCAGGAAGTCCGGCGGCCCGGCGGCCACCAGCAGCTCGGCGTCGGCCGATCCCGGATTGGTGAGGGCGACCCGTTCGTCGCGCTCGATCAGCGCCACATCGCCGGCAGACACCGTGGTCACCGTGCCGTCGCTCGCCGTCACCTCAACCGACCCGATCTGGGGCGCCAGGACGACGTCGGAGCCGCCATGGTCGTGTTCGGGCATGCCGCCGCCCGGGGGCACCGTCACCCTGGCCAGGCCCACCTCGGCCCCCTCGTCGCCGAACAGGATCTCCACCGTCGGCCCACCCGCTATCGGTGGCCGCCGCCGTGCTCCGTCACCCCGCTGTCGCAGTTTCATGATGACCTCCTGGTGGCGACGCTAGGAAGCCACGGCCCCCGCCGACAGGGCCAGAGGTCCCGACCTGGGCCGACGCCTCGAACAAGGGGCGCACCGATGCAGGGGAGGCGGCTGGGGCCCGTCGCTACAGCGAGTCGTAGACGGCGGTCTCCAGCTCGTAGAAGAGGCCGAGCGAGCCGGCGTCGGCGAAGGGGAGGATCTGCGACAGGTAGGCACCGCCGATCCCGTTGGCCCTATCGAACCAGCAGTAGCAGTTCGACAGACCGGCCCACATCAAGGTGCCGGCCGGTCGACCGGTGTGGCCCGGCGCCTCGTTGATCTGGAACGTCAGACCCCACGACTTGGGATCGCCGGGGAAGAACTCGGCGTCGTTGGAGAAGTGGGGGGCGGCGGTGGTCAGCGCCGTCACCCTGGTCTCGCCGATGTGGTTCTGGGCCATGGTGGCGACGGTGTCGGCCCCGAGCACCCTGGTGCCGTCGAGCTGACCGTCGTTGAGGATCATGCGGATGAACCGGCCGTAGTCGCCCATGGTGGCGGCCAGCCCGCCCCCACCCATCTCGAACTCGGGCGCTTCGGGCGCCGGGACCTCCATCGTGGCCAGCGAGCCGTCCTCCAGACGGGCGTGCATTGCGGCGAACCGCTCCACCATCGATTCGGTGGGGGCGAAGCCGGTGTCGGCCATGCCGAGCGGCCCGGTGAGGTGCTCGGCCATGTACTCGCCCAGGGTCTGGCCGGTGACGGCTTCGAGCATCAGGCCGGCCCAGTCGATGCCGATGCCGTACTCCCACTTGGCGCCGGGGTCGAACATCAGCGGCAGGGTGAGGCTCGACTTCTCCAGCGACAGGATGTTGGGCGTACCGGTCGTCTCGTACCAGCGGCCCGCCGGCTCGCTCCAGATGTCGTACACGTAGCCCGAGGTGTGGGTGAGCAGATGGCGCAGGGTGACCGGCGACGCCGGCGGCCGGGTGATGGGCTGACCATCGCCGTCGAACCCCTCCAGCACGGTGGCCTCGCCGATCGGCGCACACACCTCGCCCGCCGGGGCGTCGAGATCGAGTCGGCCCTGCTCGACCAACTGCATCACGGCGGCACCGGTGACCGATTTCGTCAGCGAGAAGATGGCGCCCACGGTGTCGGCGGTCATGTCGACACCGGAGCCGATGGCCCGTTCGCCCGCTGCGCCCTCGTAGCGCACGCCGTCGCGGTCGACGACGACGAACACGGCGCCGGGCGCCGCCCCCCGGGCCACCCCGTCGGTGAGAATCCTGTCGAGCGCAGCCTGCATGAGTCCCCCTTGTGCGGCCTATGTGGCTACGGACGCTACCAACTCCCAGGACCGCCCCTCAAGAGGGCGAGGCGGCGGGCGAACCGCCCACGGCGCCGCACTCCGGGCCCGGAGGGCACAGCCAGTAGGGTCTGTCCATGCCTGCATCGGGAGGCGGCGGCAAATACGTTCCGCTGAAGTACGTCAGGGAGCAACTCCTCAAGGCCGCGGCCGAGTTGCTGGAGGAGGCGTCCATCGCGCCACCGCATCCCGTCACCTTCCGCGACGCCATCGCCCGAGCGGGCGTGCCGCGCTCATCGGCCTACCGGGCGTTCGACGTGGAGGGTATGGACCCGCAGGACGCCTTCACCCACGCCCTGATCCGCCGGGTCAGCGGCCCGGCGATCTCCGGCGACGACCAAGAGCGCGACCGCGGGCTCGACATGATGATGGAGCTCGACGACGTCGACCCGGAGCAGCTGGCCTGGGTGTTCCAGGAGTACGCCCGGCTGGCCGGCGCCGACTTCGGCGAGGCCATGATGGCCTCCAGCGGGGCCCGGTTGTTCACCATGGCGTTGCTGAGCGAGCAGACACCCGAGCTCCAGGAGACCGTGCGCGACGTGGAGGAGGCGCTGGGCGAGGATCCGCTGGACGGCCTCGACGTGCGGCCCGTGCTCGATCTGTGCGGGCTCCGGGTCATCCCTTCGGTCGGCGACTGGGCGGCGGCCCGGACGGTGCTGTCGGTGGGGTTGGCCTCGTTCCTGCAGCCTGCGATGGCCATCGAGGGCCGTTTCGCCGACCTGCCGACGGGGCCCGACGGCGATTTGCAGCCGTGGACCTTGGGTGGGCTGCTCCTCATGGGCTTCGGCCTGATGACGCTGGAGCCCGATCCCGAGGCCGAGGTGTCGGCCGATCTTTCCCTCCTGCGGTTCCCACCCGGCCGGATCTAGGGACAACCGACCCCTCCGGGTTTCCTTTCGTCCGATTTGAGACTACTGTCCCAACCGGTTGGGACAAGTGTCCCAAATGGTGACGAAGGGAACCCCCGATGATCAACCGCCTCACTCTGGTCCTCCTCGCCTTGGCGCTCACCGTGGGCCTGGCCGCCTGCGGAGGCGTCTCGAACGAGGCGACGCTCCTGTGCAGCGACCCGGAGAGCGCCGACAACCTCGACACCGACGGCGACGGCTTCACCCCCTGCGACGGCGACTGCGATGACGCCGACCCCGAGGCCCACCCCGACGGGGTCGAGGAGAGCGACAACGACGGCTACGACCAGGACTGCTCGACCTGGACCTTCGTCACGGAGTAGGGGCTGGACGACGGGCGGGGTGACCGGGCCATCGGCCGCCGACCGGGCCCGATCCGGTCAGAGGACGACGTCGGGACGGTCGGCGTAGACGTAGCGGATGGCGTCGGGGTCGGGATTGCCCTCGTCGGGGCCGACCCACACCCGCACCAGGCCCACCTTCTCCGCCACCCGCCACGAGGCGACGTTGTGCTCGAGCATGAAGGCCACCACGGGCACGTCGGGGTCGACCTCGTTGGCGGCGGCGATGGCGGCCCGGGCCACCTCGGCGGCATAGCCCCGACCCTGACTCTCCGGGGAGAACCGGTAGTAGAGGTTCCACCGGTGCTGGTCGGGCAGGAGGCGGCAGCCGCCGCAGCCGATGACCGGCCCGCCGATCTCCTCCCGGATCGACCAGTAGCCCAGCCCGGCCACCCGCCAGTCCTCGATCGAGGCCTCCACGAATTCGGCGGTGGCGTCCCGTGAGGTGTGGAGGCCGGACGGGAAGTGCGTCCACACCCGCGGGTCGGCGTGGATCCGGTGCCAGTCGTCGACGTCGTCGACGTGGACGTGATCGAGCACGAGGCGCTCGGTGCGCCGGTGATCCCATCGGCTCCGGTCGTCGATGACAGCGGTCGGTTCGGTCATGACCCCGACGCTAGGCCGGAGTGGTGACGGTGGCGAGGGCTAGAGGGTGGTCCAGGGGGTGAGCGCCGAGCCGCCGTCCCACACGATCCCGAAGCGGATCGGGCCTGCGGGCTCACGGCCGGAGGCCCGGCCTTCGGCGTCGAGCGTGGCCGGCGAGGAACCCCACGGCCGGTGGATCATCACCGACCGGGCCCCCGGGCGGACCAGCAGCTCGAAGGCCTGCTCGTCCACCCCGAGCTCGATCGTGCCGTAGGCACAGTCGTAGGAGAGCAGGCGGGCATGGGCGCCCTGGCGGAACATGACCACTTCGGCCTGACTGTCCTCGAGGAGCTGCGCCAGGTCAGCATCGAGTGTTCGCCAACCGAAGGCGGCGTAGGCCGCCTCCATGGCGTCGGCCGGCGGGTGGTCATCGGCGAACAAGTCGGTCAAGTGGGCGAGGATCTCTTCATCGGACATGGCGTCGGTCATGACGGGCGTCCTCCCCCGGTGATACGCGAAATCTGCGGAGAATTCCGCAGAGTGTCCAGACAGCGGGATCGGGTCGGTCCGATGCTGCCCACCGGCAGCTCCAACTGCTCGGAGATCTGCTCGTAGGAGAGCGGCGGATCGAGGATCAGGAGCCGCAGCAGCCGCTGGCACCGCTCGCCCAGTCGATCGAAGGCCTCGGCCACCGCCTCCCGCTCCTCCGATCGCTCCAGGCCCGCCCCCGGGTCGGGGAAGTGGGTGGTGGCCCGGTCATTGGCCTCGGGCAGGTCGGCCACCTCGTCGGACACCACCACCTTGGTCCGCTGGCGGACCAGGCCCACGCACTCGTTGCGGGTGGTCTGGCCGATCCAGCCTGCGATCTTGGCCGGCTCGCGGATGTTGTCCAGGTGCTCGGCCAGGCGGAGCCACACCGTCTGGAACACGTCCTTGCCGGTCTCGGTGTCGAACCGGAAGCCGCGGATCACGCTCCATACCAGCCCGGCATGGCCGTCGACGAGCTGCTGCCAGGCTTGCGGGTCGCCCTTTCGGGCCGCTTCCACGCAACGTTCGACATCGTCCATCGTCGTCGAGTCTAGGAGTGGCGACGGCCGGGCCCGCAGCGCCGTGTCCTGACGGCGGCGGTGAGCGGTGGGCCTCCCTCCAGACCGACCGCTCACAGCGCCGCCGACACCGGTATCGCTGCTCGGGCCGACCCTCGAGGGGCGACCGCGGGTGGTACCGGTGTGTCCATATGACGGGTCACCGGCGCCGTTGATACAAGATTCTCGATTCGGCCCTCAGATCGCCCGCAACACCAGCACCTGTGCGGTGTCGGCCCCGTGCTTGTGCTCCGGGTTGGTGTAGATCTCGATCACCCGGGTCTCCAGCCGCTCCAGCACCCGGGCCGAGGCCATCTGGGCCAGCGCATCGCCGAAGCCGGCCGCCTCGTAGAACCGGGTGTTGACGGCGATCACCAGCGGTCCACCGGGCCGCACCACCCGGGCCAGCTCCCGGAGGGCGTCGGGCCCCACATGGCCGGTGGTGAACACCCCGGCCGACACGATCGAGCCGTAGACGTCGTCGGCGAAGGGCAGCGAGTCGGTCAGATCGGCCTCGTACAGGGCGCCGAACACCGGCTCCCCGGCGGCGTTGCGCTTGTCGGCCGCCTTGGTCAACATCTCGGGCGAGATGTCGACGCCGTCGATGGCCCAGGTACCGGCGGTGGCGATGGCCTGACCGACCAGACCGGTCCCGCAGCCCACGTCGAGCACGGGGCCGTCGGCCCGGTCGACCACATCGATGAAGTGGGCCGCCACCCGCTCGTGCTGGACGTAGCCCGAGCTGGGGAGGAACTCGCCGTCGTAGGTCGCGGCCCAGTCCCGGTAGAGCCGGATGCTGTCGTCCGGCGTCTGCATGGCGAAGGCGTCGTCGAGACCGATCGACACCGGTGGTTCATCTTGGTCCGACATGGAATGACCGTATACCAGGGGTCTCGGGCCGGCGGGGTCGGGACGGCGGGTCGCTGAGCGGGCTCGCGATGCGGGCAGACTGGGGCCATGCTCCTGGCTCGACTCGTCGCCACCTCGGCCGCCGTGACCGCCACCAGCAAGCGGACGGCGAAGCGGGACCTGCTGGCCGAACTGCTGGCCGACCTCGATGCCGACGAGGTGGAACCCGCCGTCGGATTCCTGATCGGCTCGCCCCGCCAGGGTGCCCTCGGCGTCGGCTGGGCCACCGTGGCCAAGGTCGTCCAGGAGGAGCTGGACCGGCCGGCCGACGAGCCGTCGATCACCGTGGCCGAGCTCGACACCGCCCTGACCGAGCTCCAGGCCACCGAGGGCGAGGGCTCGAACCAGGCTCGACGCCACCTGCTGGCCGCCCTGTTGGAACGGGCCACCGCCGACGAGCGCGACTACGTGGGCCGGTTGCTCACCGGCGGTCTCCGCCAGGGGGCGCTGGCCGGGGTGGCGACCGATGCCGTGGCCAGCGCCGCCGGGGTCAAGCTCGCCCTCATGCGTCGGGCCACGATGCTCCAGGGCGACCTCCCCCAGGCGGCCCGCATCGCCCTGGTCGACGGGGCCGACGGCCTGGCCGCGGTCGATCTCGCCGTCGGCCGACCTATTCAACCGATGCTGGCCTCGACTGCGGCCGACGTGGCCGAGGCGGTGGGGGCCCTGGGCCGGGTGCAGGTGGAGTGGAAGCTCGACGGGGCCCGCATCCAGGTGCATCGCGACGGCGACGACGTGGCCGTCTACACCCGCAACCTCAACGACGTCACCGCCCGGCTGCCCCAGATCGGCGAGCTGGTGCGCGCCCTCGACTGCACCAGCCTCGTCCTCGACGGCGAGGTGATCGGCGGCGGGATGCCCGGCGACGACGGCGACGAGTCTGGCGAGGGCGACGGCGGGGTCGCCGCCTTCCAGGACACGATGAGCGCCTTCGGCTCCGACGCCGAGGCCGGCGCCGCCCACGGGCTCACCCCCTTCTTCTTCGATCTGATGTTCCTCGACGGGGAGAGCCTGGTCGACGTGGAGCTGGCCACCCGCTCCGACCGGCTGGCCGAGCTCGTCGGCGAGCACCAGATCCCCCGCATCACCACCGATGATGCCGACGCCGCCGCCGCCCACCTCGGCGAGGCCCTGGCCGCCGGTCATGAGGGGGTGATGGTGAAGTCGGTCGACAGCGTCTATGAGGCCGGTCGGCGGGGGAAGACCTGGCGCAAGATCAAGCCGGTCCACACCCTCGACCTGGTCGTATTGGCCGCGGAGTGGGGACACGGACGGCGCCAAGGATGGCTGTCGAACCTGCACCTCGGCGCCCGTCACCCGGAGACCGGCGAGCTGGTGATGGTCGGCAAGACCTTCAAGGGACTGACCGACGAGTTGCTCCGATGGCAGACCGAGGAGTTCCTGGCCCGCAAGATCGGCGAGCGCCAGGGCGGGCACACCGTCGAGGTACGACCCGAGCTGGTGGTCGAGATCGCCCTCGACGGCGCCCAGCGGTCGACCCGCTATCCCGGAGGCGTCGCCCTGCGGTTCGCGCGGGTCCGGGCCTATCGGCCCGACCGGAGCCCGGCCGATGCCGACACCCTCGACGCCGTTCGCGCTCTGCTCTGACCCTGGCCGGGCCGCACCCCGCCCGAGGCGGCGGGTGGGACGGTGAGCGAGTGGCCGCAGCCCACACCCGGGTGCGGTCGAGCGACCCCGGCGGCGGGTCGGGGCCCCTGACGCACCCGGTGTGGATGCAGCCGCCAACTTGTGGAGGCAGCTGCGAAACGCGGAGCTGCCTCCACAAGGGCGGCGGCGACGGCCGTTCGTGACGGCCGTTGCGGGCGGAGTTGATGCCGGCGGAACATCGCCTCCGCACAGCCATTTCTACTCAACGTCAACGCACCCCACAACCGGCTTTGGTGCATGTGCCCAGCAATGAGCAGATTCATTTAGGCCATTGCCGGTACTTCGAATCTGCGTCATTTGCCGTTTGATCATGAAGAACCGCGACTCTTGTCGTCGGAGGTGGGGCCGGGTGTCTCCCGGAGGTCCCCGGCTGGCAGGATGGGGCCGTGATCGATCTTCGTTCTGACACCGTGACCAAGCCGACCGAGGCGATGCGGGCCGAGATGGCGGCCGCCGAGGTGGGTGACGACGTGTGGGGTGACGACCCGACGGTCACCGCCCTCGAGGACGAGGTGGCCGAGCTGCTCGGCAAGGAGGCGGCGCTGTTCGTCACCTCCGGGACCCAGGGGAACCTCACCGCCCTGATGAGTCACTGCGCCCGGGGCGACGAGTACATCGTCGGCGACCACGCCCACCAGTTCTGGTACGAGGCGGGCGGCGGGGCCGTGCTCGGGGGCTCCCATCCCCAGACGGTGCGGATGCTGCCCGACGGGCGGCTCGACCTCGACCACGTGCGCTCGGTCATCAAGGTGGACGACCCCCACTTCGCCCGCAGCCGCCTGCTGTGCGTGGAGAACACCCACGACGGCAAGGTGCTCCCGCTGTCGTTCCACGCCGAGGCCCAGGCCCTGGCGGCCGAGCACGGGCTGCGCACCCACCTCGACGGTGCTCGCCTGTGGAATGCGGCGGTGGCCCTCGGCGTGGAGCCGAACGAGGTGGCGGCCGGCTTCGACTCGGTGTCGGTGTGTCTGTCGAAGGGACTGGGCGCCCCGATGGGGTCGGTCATGGCCGGCTCGGCCGAGGTGGTGGCCCAGGCTCGCCGCTGGCGCAAGATGCTGGGCGGCGGGCTCCGCCAGGCCGGGATCGTGGCCGCCGGCGGCCGCCACGCCATCCGCCACCATCGGGAGCGTCTGGCCGAGGATCACGCCAAGGCGGCCCGGTTGGGCGAGGGTCTCGGCGCCCTCGACGCCATCACCGTCGACAGCTGCTCGACCAACATGCTCTTCGCCACCTTCACCGTCGACCCCGCGCCGGTGGCCGCCGCGGCCGAGGCCAAGGGGATCAAGCTGGCGATCAACGGCCACGGCTGCCGCATGGTGACCCACCTCGACGTGACCGACGAGGACGTCGAGGCCGTGATCGACCTTGTGACCGGGGCCCTCGACGGGTAGGCGCACCTACCCGCAACAGCCGCCGAGGTGACACTGTTCACCCGCCGGTCGCCGGGCGTTCGACCGGCGGACAGCTGAGCTGACCACCATCTCCGTCCATGTCAGGAGAGCCGGTCACCACCAATCTGTTCAGCAATTCGGAACCGACGGCCTACAGCGCCGGCAGTTCTGTCTTCAGCGAGGGCGAGGCAGCCGAGACGCTCTACGTGATCAAGAGCGGCTACGTGGAGATCAGCAAGGACGGCAACGTCATCTCCGTGCTCGGGGCGGGCGAGATCCTGGGCGAGATGAACCTGGTCGACGACACCCCCCCGCTCGGCCAGCGCCGTGGCCAAGGACGACGTCGAGGTGGTCGAGATCACCTCCGACCGTTTCGACTTCATGGTGGCCCAAACCCCCGGCTTTGCCCGACTCATCATGCGGACGATGGCCTACCGACTGCGCATGGGCAACGAAGCCGCCACCTGAGTCGAAATCTACCGATCGATAGGTTCGGAGGGGGTGGACTCGATTCGCCCGGTGACCGCCTGCGATACTGGGCTTTGGCCTCGCCGTCAGGGCGGCGGAGCCGAGCCCGGCAACCAGGAGGACGCGGTGAGCACAGACGAGAGTGGGCGCCCCCCATCGACCCCGGAGTACAACGCCTGGCGCGAGGCCTATGAGGCGTCCCGCCTGCGTGACGTGCCGTTCGAGACGATGTCGGGCGTGCCGGTCGAGCCGGTCTACGGCGACGCCCCCTACCCGGGCCAGTATCCCTACACCCGCGGCGTGTACCCGTCGATGTACCGCTCCCGGCTGTGGACGATGCGGATGTTCGCCGGGTTCGGCACGGCCGAGGACACCAACGGCCGGTTCAAGGAACTCCTGGCCAACGGCGTCATGGGCCTCTCCACCGCCTTCGACATGCCCACCCTGATGGGCCGCGACTCCGACTCGCCGTGGTCGACCGGCGAGGTGGGCCGGGCCGGGGTCGCCATCGACACCCTGGCCGACATGGAGGATCTGTTCGCCGACATCGACACCAGCTCGGTGTCGACCTCGATGACGATCAACGGCCCCGCCGCCGTCGCCCTGGCCATGTACATCGCCAACGCGGAGAAGCACGGGGTGGAGCGAGCCCGGCTCGCAGGCACGATCCAGAACGACATCTTCAAGGAGTACCAGGCCCAGAAGGAGTACATCTATCCGCCGCGGCCGTCGGTCCGCATCGTGACCGACATGATCAAGTACACGGCGGCCGAGATGCCCCGCTGGCACCCGGTATCGATCTCCGGGTACCACATCCGGGAAGCGGGCTCGACGGCGGCCCAGGAGCTGGCCTTCACCATCGCCAACGGCTTCGCCTACGTCGAGGCGGCGATGGCCGCCGGGGTCGACGTCGACGAGTTCGCCGGCCGGCTGAGCTTCTTCTTCAACTCCCACTCCGACTTCTTCGAGGAGATCGGCAAGTTCCGGGCGGCCCGCCGGATCTGGGCCCGGTGGATGAAGGAGCGGTACGGGGCCACGCGGGAGAAGTCGTTGCTTTGCCGCTTCCACACCCAGACCGCCGGGGTGTCGCTCACCGCCCAGCAGCCGGAGAACAACATCGCTCGGGTGGCGATCCAGGCCCTGGCCGGCGTCCTCGGCGGCACCCAGAGCCTGCACACCGACGCCTACGACGAGGCCCTCGCCCTCCCGACCGAGAAGTCGGCCCGGGTGGCGCTGCGGACCCAGCAGATCGTGGCCCATGAGACCGGGGCCGGCCTGGTGGCCGACCCGCTCGGCGGCGCCCCGTACGTCGAGTGGATGACCGACGAGATGGAGCGTCAGGCCGAGGCGATCTTCGCCCACCTCGACGACCTGGGGAACGGCTCGATCCTCGAGGGCGTCTACGCCGGTATCGAGAACGGCTACTTCGTCGGCGAGATCGCCGAATCGGCCTACCGCTTCGAGCGGGAGGTCAACAACGGCCAGCGCATCATCGTCGGGGTCAACGAGTTCACCGACGGCGACGACGGGGGCACCGAGCTGCTCCGCATCGATGCCGAGACCGAGGAGTACCAGCTCAAACGGCTGGCCGACACCAAGCAGGCCCGCAACGACGACGCCGTCCGTCAGACCCTGGCCGAGGTGACGGCCACGGCGGCCGACTCAACACGCAACCTGATGCCGCCGATCATGGACGCGGTGAAGGCCTACGCCACGTTGGAGGAGATCAGCATGGCCATGGAGGCCGAGTTCGGGACCTACGTGGAGAAAGCGATCATATGAGCGACCCGCAGCTGCGAGTGGTGCTGGCCAAGCTCGGCCTCGACGGGCACGACCGGGGCATCAAGGTGGTGGCCCGCATCCTGCGCGACGCCGGTATGGAGGTGATCTACCTCGGCCTGCGGCAGACGACGGGATCGATCATCGCCGCCGCCGAGCAGGAGGACGCCGACGCCATCGGGCTGTCGATGCACAACGCCGGGCACCTCACGCTGTCGGCCAACATGCTGAAGGCGCTGGAGGAGGCCCAGCTCGACATCCCGGTGATCATCGGCGGCATCATCCCCGATCAGGACCTCGACGATCTGGAGAAGGTCGGCGTGGCCGCCGTCCTGGGTCCGGGGGCCTCGGCCGAAGAGGTGGCTCAGGCCGTGCGGGACGCGGTCGAGGCCAACCTGGCCACGAACCCTTGACCGGCATCTCCACCGACGGAGCCACCACCGACCAGGCCGTCCCCGGGCGCTCGGCCACGGTCGAGGAGCTCTACCAGGCGGCCCGCAGCGGTCACCGCCGCTCGCTCGGCCGCCTCCTCACCCACGTCGAGCGGGGCGGACCGCAGGCCGAAACGGTCAGCGAACTGGCCCACCCCGACTCCGGATCGGCCCACATCCTCGGCATCACCGGCCCGCCCGGTGCCGGCAAGTCGACCCTGGTCGGTCAGCTGGTGGCCAACCTGGCGGCCTCGGGCAGGCGCCCGGCCGTGCTCGCCGTCGACCCGTCGTCGCCCCTGACCGGCGGCGCCATCCTCGGCGACCGCATCCGAATGGATGTATTGCCGTCGGCTTCGCCGCCGTCAAACGGCCGGCCACAGGCCGGCTTGGGTTCCGCCTCCGGCGAAACGCCGCGCTCGAGTCACGCTGGAGAGCCGGGCGGGGTCGACCAAACCTCAGTGGCCTTCATTCGGTCGATGGCGACCAGGGGGCACTCCGGGGGCCTGGCCCTGGCCGTGCCGCTGGCGGTGCGACTGTTCGACGCCGTTGGCTACGACCCGGTGATCATCGAGACCGTCGGCGTCGGCCAGGTCGAGGTGGACGTGGTAGGCGCCGCCGACACCGCACTCGTCGTCGTCACCCCCGGCATGGGCGATGCCGTGCAGGCCAACAAGGCCGGGCTGCTGGAGGTGGCCGACGTGTTCGTGGTCAACAAGGCCGACCGGCCGGGGGCCAACGACGTGCGCCGCGACCTCGACCTCATGCTCGACCTGTCCCACATGACCGGCCAGGAGGCCGTCGGCGGCTACCGACCCCCGATCGTGATGTCGGCCGCCATCGACGGCACCGGGGCGGTCGACGTGCTGGCCGCGGCCCAAGCCCACCTCGACTACCTCGACGAGACCGATCAGCGCTCGATGCGACGCCGCCAGCGGATCATCACCGAGGTGCGGGCCCGCCTTGAGCAGCGGCTGTCGCAGCACACCGACCTACTGCTCGACTCCGAGGCCGGCCGGGCCGTGATCACCTCGGCGGAGGCGGGCGAGACCCCGCCCACCATCGCCAGCGCCGCCCTGCTCGACGCCCTCCTCGGCCGGGACCACTAGCCCGTAGACGGGCCCGGGCCCGGGCGCCGCTCGGCGGCGTCGACGCCGTCCACAGGTGCGACGCCGTCAGGAAGACGCACCGCGGGCACCGGAGTCGATCTCATCGCACCCCCTCCATCGAATCTGGTGGGGCCGGGGGAGCCCGTGACAGACTCGGGTCATGAGCACCTCCGCCCCCGTGTACATCCTCGACGGCGCCCGCACCCCGATCGGCCGCTTCAACGGCACCCTGGCCGGCTTCTCCGGCACCGACCTGGGCGGTTTCGCCATCGCCGGAGCCCTCGATGCGGCCGGCGTCGCCGCGTCCGAGATCGACCACGTGGTCATGGGCCACGTCCTCACCGCCGGTGAGGGCCAATCGGCGGCCCGCAACGCCTCGGTGAAGGGCGGCGTCGGCATGGACGTGGCGGCCACGACGATCAACAAGGTCTGCCTGTCGGGCCTACAGGCCATCAACTACGCCTGGATGCTGATCCAGACCGGTCAGGCCGACGTGGTGGTGGCCGGCGGCATGGAGTCGATGACCAATGCGCCGTTCCTGCTGCCCAAGGCCCGGAGCGGCTACGGCTACGGTCACGGCGAGGTGATCGACTCGCTGCTCTTCGACGGCCTGACCTGCGCCATCGAGTCGGTGATCATGGGCGAGGGCACCGACCGCTACGCCGGGGCCGACAACATCGCCCGAGAGGTGCAGGACGCCTTCGCCGCCGAGTCCCACGAGCGGGCGGCCCGAGCCATCAAGGACGGCATCCTGGCCGACGAGGTCGTGGCCGTGAGCGTGCCTCAGCGCAAGGCCGACCCGATCGACTTCACCGACGACGAGGGGGTCCGACCGGGCACCGACGCCGGGTCGCTGTCCGGCCTCCGGCCCGCATTCAACCGCGACGGCACGATCACCGCCGGCAACGCCTCCCAGCTCTCCGACGGGGCCTCGGCCGTCGTGGTGGCCTCGGCCGCCGCCGCCGAACGACTGGGCGCGACGCCGCTGGCCCGTCTGGTGTCGTACGGCATGGTGGCCGGCCCCGACAACTGCTCGCTCCTGCGCCAGCCGTCGGCCGCCATCCGGGCCGCCGCCGAGCGGGCAGGTACCGACGTGGGCGCCATCGACCTGTTCGAGATCAACGAGGCCTTCGCCGCCGTCGGGTTGGCCTCGATGGACGATCTCGGCATCGGCTCCGACATCGTCAACGTCAACGGCGGCGCCATCGCCGTCGGTCATCCGCTCGGCATGTCGGGCAACCGCATCGCCCTCACCGCGGCCAAGGAGCTCAAGCGCCGGGGTGGCGGGCTCGCCGCCGCCGGCCTGTGCGGGGGCGGCGGTCAGGGTGACGCCCTGCTGATGCAGGTCGAGGGCTGAGCACCCCCTCATCCCGGCGAACAGACGACGAGAACGGCACCGGGGCGGGAATCCCCGGTGCCGTTCATCGAAGCCCGGGTCAGGACAGCTGCCGCTGCGGCCTTGCCCTGCACCTGAGCTGCCTGTAGCCAATCAGTTCGTGGATGAGGGATTCGTGAAGGTCGTCCGCACCGCCGTCGGGCGAGATGCGCGCCACGAGGCGTGTGCGGGGCGCGACGAACTAGCGACCGTGGTGGATGTAGTCGACCATGGCCTGGGCCTCGTCTTCGAGCTGGGCCAGGCGGTACTTCACCACGTCGCCGATGCTGACGAGGCCGACCAGTCTTCCGTCGACCTCGACGGGCAGATGGCGGATCCGCCGTTCGGTCATCATCGCCATCAGCTCGTCGAGCGGGTCATCGGGCTGGCAGGTGAAGACCCTCGACGTCATGATCTCCGCCACGTCCATGTCGAGCAGGTCCTCGCGCAGGCCCAGTGCGCGGACGATGTCTCGCTCCGACACGATCCCGTCGATGCTCTTGCCGTCCGAGCTGACCACCAGTGCCCCGAAGCCGTACTCCCTCAGTACGTCGACGGCCCGGTTCACCGAGTCGGTCCGTTGCACGGTGACGGTGAGCGTCCCCTTCCGTTCGAGTATTTCGGCTACTCGCATCCGTTCCCCCTTGTTCGGTTTTCTACTGTTCCCCTTGCCCGCAGTGGTGTGACCAGTGTCGCATATGGGGTGGATCGGCGATAGGGGCTGCGGAGGCGGTGGCGCCGCCGATACCTGCTCCCGAGCCGCAACTGGCCCTCCGGCATACCGGGCGGTTACTTTGTGCCGCAGCACGCCAGGACCGAGCCGGGGAGACGATGGCCGAGCACGACGGACAGGTGGTGATCGTCACGGGGGCGGCGACCGGGATCGGCCGGGCGACCGCCGAGTTGCTGGCGGCGCGCGGGGCCAAGGTGGTCGCCGCCGACATCAACCGGGAGGCGTTGGCCTGGGCCGACTCGGCCGAGGGGGTGATCGGTGCGAGCTGCGACGTCACCTCCGAGGCCGACAACGACGCCCTGGCCGCACTCGCCGTCGACACGTTCGGCGGCCTCCACGGCGCGGTGCTCAACGCCGGGCGTTCAGGTACCGGCGGCAACATCCTCGACGCCACCATGGAACGCTTCGACGAGATCATGGACGTGAACGTCCGGGGCGTGGCCCTCGGAATCCGGGCCGCGGGCCGGGTGATGCGCACGGGCGTCGGCGGCTCCATCGCCGTGACCGGCTCCACCTCGGGCCACCGGGCCGACCCCAACCTGTGGAGCTACAACGCCTCCAAGGCCGCGGTGTTGAACATCGTTCGGGCCTCTGCCGTCGATCTGGGGGTCTTCGGGATCCGGGTCAACGCCGTCTGTCCGGGGCCGACCCACACGCCGATGACCGACGTGTTCGACGAGCGTCCCGAGCTGTACGAGGCCATGCGCCGACGCCTCGCCCGAGGCCGATGGGCCGAGCCCGACGAGTTGGCCGAAGCGTTCTCGTTCCTCATCGGTGACCGCTCGCGGGCGATGACCGGCTCGATCGTCGACGTCGACGGTGGCGTGGGGGCCAACAACGGCCAGTTCAACCCGCCGCAGGCGACCGACGCCCCACCGACCCCTCGTACGTTCTGAGCATCGGGCCCGGTCGGCCGACCCGACCGCCGCCCGGTGGACGGTGGTCTGCCTCGGCCCTCAGCCGAACTCGGCCCGGAAGGCCTCGAACTCCCCCCGCAGGGCCGCCAGCTCCGCCCGGACCTGAGCCAGCTCCGTGCGCAGCTCATCGGCCTCACCCTCGCCGACGCTCCCGGCGGCCACCGCTCGGCGAGGCGACGCCGACGACGGCTCACCGGCTCGCTCCTCGCCCTGGGCCGAACACAGCAGCTGGATCCACCGAGGTTCCCGGTGGCCGCTCTCCCGCTCCAACCGGCGGGCCAACGGCGTCGGCGACCGCTGGGCCAACCCGGCGAGGACCGACTCCAGCTCGTCGGTGTCCATCGGGGCCAGGCGCTCGGTCCGCGAGCGCAGCTCGCTCACCGTCTGCGGACCCCGCAGGGCGAGCACGCCGACCAGCGCCGTCTCCCGATCGTCCAGCCCGAGCTTCTCGTCGACGACATGGCGGTACTTGGTGACGCCACGGCCCGACCGAGGATGGACGTACCGAGCCCACCCGTCGGCCTTGGCCTCGGCCAACAGGCCCTCCACCGCCGACTCGCTCAGCTCCATGATCGGGTCACGGTTCGTCGTCTGATTGCAGGCGGCGACCAGGGCGTTGACGCTCAGCGGATAGTTCTGCGGGGTGGCGAGGGCCTTCTCGATCAGGGCCCCGAGCAGGCGGGCCCGCTCCGGCGTCCACGTCTCCGACCCGACCCCCTCGGCGCCGGGGTCGTCCGGTTCGGAGGTCTGAAGGAACCGGCGCTGGCTCTCGGCGGTGAAGTCGGTCATGCCGTCAGATCCCGAAGCCGGCGCTTGTCCACGCTGTGCTGCCTGGTCGGGGGCCGACCGCGCTCGCCAGTCATGCCGTCAGATCCCGAAGCCGGCGCTTGTCCACGCTGTGCTGCCAGTCGGCCAGTATCGCCCGGAGGGCGGCGATCAGAGCCAGCGGTTGATCGAGGAGCAGGTGATGGTAGGCCTGCGGAATCTCCACCATCGGGGCCGTGCGCCCGGTGAGCTCCTCCATGTAGTCCTGCACCTCGGGGGTCACCAGATCGCTGAGCTGCCCGTGCATCAGAGCCAGGCGACACGTGGTGCGCTGGAGGTAGTCGTGGGTGGTGATCGGGCCTCGGACGAACACGTGGGGATCGAACTTCCACGTCCAGCCGTCGTCGACCTCCTTGAGCGAGTGCCGGGCGATGTGATCGACCACGAAGTCGTTCTCGCAGGGCTGGGGCGGCATGAGGTGGAAATGCTCCAGCGCCGTCTCCAGATCGGGGTAGGTCTTGGGGTTGCGGAACATGCGGCCCCGCTCCCCCTCCTCCGACTCGGGATCGGGTCGACGAACCGGGGCGTCGAGGATCACGGCCCCGGCCAACTCCTCGCCGAAGCGGGCGGCGACGGCGATGCTGACGTGGCCCCCCATCGAGTGGCCGATCACGATCGGTCGCTCCCGGCCGCCCGAGTCGGCCGCCACCGCCATCACCTCGTCGGCCCACATCTCCATCGAGTAGTCCTCACGCCGACCGCTGTCGCCGTGGCCCGACAGGTCGAGTGCGACCACGTAGTACGACGAGGTGAACTGGGGGGCGATGAAGGACCACCAGTGGGCGTGGGCGGCGCCGCCGTGGACCATCACCAGACACGGGAGGGACGGATCGCCCCAGGTCAGATAGTTGATGGGACAGCCCTCGACCTCGACCGATCGGGTCTCGGGCTTGCTGGCGAGGGCGCCGGTGAACCAACTGGGGGGACGAGACATGTCCCGACTCTAGATCGGACCGCACCGGTGATCGATCCGATCACGAGGCGGGCGGCGGCTCCCACACGAGAACCCCGCGCTCACCGGCCACGGCCAACCGACCGTCGTCGAGCCGGGTCAGCGACCAGGCCCGAACACCCTCCCGTTCGGGATCGTCGTCGAGGTGCCCGGTGAACTCGACGACGGCGTCGGGCTGATCGGGGTCCCAGAGCAGGAGCAAGCCGGTGGAATCGATGGTGGCGACCCGGCCGTCGGGGAGTGCCTGCACGTCGTACACCCAGTCGGTGTGTCGCTCGAACCGGACCACCTCGTCGGTGACCGGGTCCCAGACCCGCACGCCGCTCTCCGTATCACCGATGACGAGCCGACCATCCGGCAGCTCGTCGATGCTGAGGACACCGTTCCCGTCACGCATGAACGGTGTCTCCTCCGGGCTGCCCGGATCCCAGATGGCCACCTCGCCGCCGAGGGTGCCCGAGGCGATCCGACCGTCGGAGAGCACGACCACCTCCCACACCGATGCCGTCAGTTCGGTCAGGACGCCGAGATCGAGACGGTCCCGATGGCCGGTGTAGCGAACCGGCTCCCCCTCGGGATCGGCGGGGTCCCAGATGAGGACGACACCGTCGACGCCGGCGGTGACGATCCGGCCGTCCGGCAGCTCGTCGATGGCGTAGCCGACCTGGCCGGGCGTGTCCTCCAGCGGCTGATGACCGGCCAGTTCGATCTCGGGCTTCTCATCGCCGGGATCGACGATTCGGATCCGGCCGTCGTAGAGCAGGAGGCCGAGCCGACCGTCGTCCAGCGGCGCCAGATCCCCGACCTGGCCGGTGGTCAGGCTCTGCCCGACCGTCAGCTCGGCAGGATCCCAGATCTCGAACTGGCCGATGAAGTTGCCCGACACCACCGAGCCGTCGTCGCGAGCGGCCACGAACACCGCCGGCACCAGACTCCCGACCCGCTCGGCATCATCGACGGTGGCCACCGCCGGGGTGTCCGATCCGGCCGACGCCGACCCGGGCGCCGTGGTGGCCGTCGCCCCCTCGGACGGCTCCGTCGTCGACGGCTCGGACGGCGTGCTCCCGGCCACCGCCTGAACGTCAGCCGTGGTGGTCGTCGGCGTGTCGCCCCCCTGGAGTGCGAGAGCGGCGGCACCCATACCTCCTGCGGCGACGACCACGGCCGCCGCCCCAAGGGCGATCGTCCGCACGTTTCGCCGACCGGGGGGTGGGGCGAGGGTGGGGACCACGGCCGCGTCGGGGGCCGCCACCGTCGCGTTGCTCACGGCCGGCGGGGCCGACACCGTCGCCGACGCTCCGGTCGGGGCGGTGTAGGTGACCGACCCGGCGGCATCGCCCGAGGCGACGGTGCGGGCCGCTCGAAGCCGCTCGACGAACTCATCGCCCGACGCCGGTCGGCGGGCGGGATCGCGGGCCAGGGCCTGAGCGCAGAACGCCGCCAAGGGCGCCGGTACCCCGGTCAGCTCCGGTGGCTCGCTCTCCAGGATGCGGAACATGTAGGCGTGCTGTGAATCCGGTCCGTCCACGTCGTAAGGGGCGCGGCCCGACAGCAACGCGTACAGGGTCGAGGCCAACGAATAGAGATCGGCCCGTTCGTCGCGTCGGTCGGCGCCGTCGGCGAAGGTCTCGGGCGGAGCGTGGGCCAGGGTGTAGGCGACCTGCGAGGCAGGGAGGTCCTGAATGGCGGCGATGCCGAAGTCGGTGAGCTTGGCCACCCCGCCGGCCAGGAGGATGTTGGCCGGCTTCACATCGCGGTGGAGCACGCCCTGCCCGTGGGCGTGGGACAGCGCCGAGGCGGCGGCCGACGCGTGATCGACCGCTTGCGCCCACGGCAGCCGGCCTCGGGCCCGCACCTCGTCCTCCAACGAGCCGCCCTCGATGAACTCCATCACGAGGTAGGGGGCGCCCGTGTTCGTGTAGCCCGCCTTGAAGGGGGTGATGATGTTGGGGTGGCTGGCGAGGCGGCCCATGATCCGCCGCTCGCGTTCGAACCGACGCACGCCATCGTCGTCCAGGCTGTGGAGGACCTTGACCGCAACGGTCCGGTCGAAGCCGGCTTCGGAAGCAGCGTAGACCGTGGCGAAGCCACCGGAACCGATGGTCCGGTAGTCGCTCAGCCCGTCGATGCCGAGATCCACCCCCTGCACTGCCCTACACCCCTCCCCAATCGACGACCGTACCACCGGTACGGGAACTCGTCCCCGGGGCGGGAGGGAACGCCTAGGAGACCTCGGCCAGCTCCCCGTCGGGAGTCAGGCGCCCGTTGGCCACGTTGATCGCCAACGCCTCCTCCGCCCGGGGGGTGCCCACCGGATAGAAGCAGCGGTAGACGTGGTCCTTGTCGACCGCAGGGGTGAGCTCGGGCTCCTCCTCCCGACAGCGGTCCTGGGCGTAGCGACAGCGGGCGGCGAACTTGCAGCCCCGCGGCGGGTCGACCATGTTCGGTGGCCGTCCGGGGATGATCGACAGCCGGGTGTGGCTCGGGTACTCGATCTTGGGGATCGAGCGGAGCAGCGACTCGGTGTAGGGCATCTTCATGTCGCGGAAGAGCACCGCCGTCGGGGCCCGCTCCATGATGCGCCCGGCGTACATGACGATCACCTCGTCGGTGCGGCCCGCCACCACCCCGAGGTCGTGGGTGATGAGGATCAGGGGCATGTAGCGCTCTCGCTGCTGCTCCTGGAGCAGGTCGAGGATCTGGGCCTGCACCGTCACGTCGAGGGCGGTGGTCGGCTCATCGGCGATCAGGAGCTTCGGGCCGCAGGCGAGGGCGATGGCGATCACCACCCGCTGGCGCATACCGCCCGACAGCTGATGCGGGTACTCGTCCATCCGCACTTCGGGCGATGGGATGCCGACGCTGCGCAACAGCTCCAGGGCGTTGCCCTCGGCCTCCGACTTCTTGAGGTTGTGGTGGACCCGCAGGCCTTCGGCCACCTGCTGGCCGATGCGCATGACGGGGTTGAGCGAGCCGAGCGGGTCCTGGAAGACCATCGCCACCTCGGGGCCCCACACGTTGCGCAGCTCCTTGGGGCCGAGCGACATCATGTCGACCCCGTCCATCGTCACCTTGCCGGTGGAGCGGACGTTCGACTTGGGCAGCAACCGCATCACCGACCGGGCGGTGACGCTCTTGCCCGAGCCCGACTCGCCGACGATGCCGAGCGCCTGGCCCCGCTTGAGGCTGAACGACACGTTGTCGACCGCCTTGAGCGGACCGGCCGGCGTCTTGAACTCGGTGGTGAGGTTCTCGACCACCAGCACCGGCGGATCGTCCCGTCCGGGAGGCGCGAGGTCGAGGCTGGGGGCGGTCATGGTTCGGGCTCTCCGATCAGGGGCGAGTGGCAGGCCACGTACTGGCCGGTGGCCACCTTGCGCATCTGGGGCTCGTCGTGGGCGCAACGCTCCTTGGCGTAGGGGCAGCGGGTGCGGAAGCGACAGCCGCTTGGCGGTGCGACCGGGGAGGGGAGCTCGACCGCCGGCTGGTTGACGGTGGCGTCGACCAGGGGGTCGGGGTGGGGGATGGCCGACAGCAGGAGTTGGGTGTAGGGGTGGGCGGGCGACGAGTAGAGGGCGTCGGGCGTGGCCACCTCACACAGCTTGCCCAGGTACATCACCGCCACCCGGTCGCTGACGTTCTTCACCACGGCCAGGTCGTGGGCGATGAACACCAGGGTCAGGCCGTAGCGCTCCTTCATCTCCTCCAGGAGGTTGAGGATCTGGGCCTGCACCGACACGTCGAGGGCCGACACCGGCTCGTCGCAGATGATGACCTTGGGCTCCATGATCAGGGCACGGGCGATCGAGAGCCGCTGGGCCTGACCGCCGGAGAACTCGAAGGGCTTGCGCTCCAGGGAGTTGTCGGGGTTGATCCCGACGGTCTCGAGCATCTCCCGCACCTTGGGCTCGGCCCGCTGTCGGGTCTCCTCCCGCTCGGCTGCCAGCTGCCGGCGGACCACCAGGTAGAGCCCGGCGTTGATGGCCACGCTGGCCACGAACACGATCAGCTTGGGCACGCCGTCCATCCCGGCGATGTAGAAGAGCTGGAGGCCGACGATGGCGACGAGGGCCGCCGCCACACCGGCCGCCCCGGCCCGGGACGGGCGGGGCACGGTGGACAGCGTCCAGGCCACCACGACGGCGGCGATGGCGATCATGACCCCTCGGAGGGCCCAGGCCGGCGGGCCGGCCCAGCTGTCCCAGGTGCGCCACACCATGAACACGGCGATGGCCGAGGCGAAAACGGCGCACAGCAGGCCCACCAGCGGCGGGATGTTGCCGAGCGTCTTCGACACCACGCCGAAGGGCACCATGATCAACAACAGCAGCCAGATCACGCCCATCAGGATCAGGACCGAGAAGATGGCGGCCAGGACGGCCAACACCGGGAAGCCGATGATCTGGGCCGGGATCTCGGTCCAGCCGAGGGCGCCCTCCCAGGCCCGCTCCTCCACCGCCTCGCTCAGGATCCACAACGCCAGGGCGAGACCGGCCAGGGGCCAGAGGAAACGGAGGGGACGGGTGAGAAGGTCGGCCACCGCGCCGAAGGCCTGACCCCACCGCTCCAGCGCAACCGAGGTCGGCGGGCGACCCTCGTCCTCCTGCCACCACACCTTGAGCGGCTCGGCGATGATGTCGCGCACGGTGCGGCGAGGGTTGAGGGCCGAGATCGGATCCTGGAAGATCATCTGCAGCACCGGTCGGGTGCGCCGCATCGCTTCGCCGTCGAGCGCCGTCAGCTCCACGTTGTCGAGCTGGACCGACCCGGCGGTGGGCCGGGGGATCTGCATGATGGCTTTGCCGGTCGTCGACTTGCCGCAGCCCGACTCGCCGACCAGGCCGAGGGTCTCACCTTCGACGACGTCGATCGAGATGCCGCTGACGGCGTGGACCTTGGCCCCGGTGGTGCCGATGGGGAACTCGACGGTGAGATCCTCGGCCCGGAGCAGGGTCTGCTCCGGGTCCCGCAGGTGTGCTTTTCCCGTGCCCGCCATCTACAGCACCGACTCCCGTGGCTCGAACCGTTCCTGCAACTTGTCGCCCACGAAATTGAGCGAGAGCACGGTGAGGAACATCACCGTCGCCGGCACCAGTGCGATGTGGGGCGAGGTGGTGAGATCGGTGCGGCCCTTGTTGATCATGTCGCCCCAGGTGGGCGTGGGCGGCGGGACGGAGAGGCCGAGGAAGGCGACCGCACCCTCGACCACGATGAGGTTGGCCATCACGATCAGCGAGTAGCTGATCAGGGCCGGGGCCACATTGGGCAACACCTCGCCGAACATGATGCGGCCGTCACGGGCGCCGATCGTCTTGGCCGCCAGGACGAACTCCCGCTCCGACCAGACCAGCGTCGACGCCCGGACCACCCGGGCGATGGGGGCGATCGACAGCAGGACGAACACCACGATCAGGATCACGATCCGGCGGCGGGCGTCGGGGTCGAGGAAGAGGATGAGGGACAGGGCCAGGATCAACGGCGGGATGACCAGGGTGCCGTCGGTGAAGGTGGTGATCAGACGGTCGATCCGGCCCCGGTAGTAGCCGGCGGCCATCCCGATCATGCCGCCGATCAGCAGTGCCAGCCCGGAGCCGATGGCGGCGATCATCAGCGAGACCTGAGCTCCGTAGATCACCCGGGTGAAGATGTCGCGACCGACGCCGTCGTTGCCGAACCAGAACTGGAGGCTCGGCCCGTTGCGGCTGGTGCCGGCGAAGGTCTCGGCCGGCGCCCTCAGCGGCAGGACCTCGGCGAAGATGGCGGCGGTGACGAGGGCGATCAGGAAGCCGGCGGCCAGCCAGAACACGAGGCCCAGCGGCTGCTTGCGGCGCACACCATCGTCGTCGGCGGCAGCAGCGGTCGGCTGCTCGATCGACCCGTTGAGGTCGTGGCGGCCGTCGAGATCGTCGACCGCCGGGCCGCGCACCGGGGTCTCCGCCGCCACTGAGAGAGCCTCGGCGGTCGAGGTGCCGAGTCCGGACTCATCCATCGCTGCCTCCTAGGCTGGCGCCCCCGCCGGAGCGGAGTCGGGGATCGAGCGCCAGGTAGAGAAAGTCGACCAGTACGAGAATCAGGATGTAGAACGTGGCGATCACCATCGTCCCGCCCTGGACCGAGATGAAATCGCGCTGGGTGATCGCCGTCAGCATGAAGGTGCCGAGGCCGGGGAGCACGAAGATGATCTCGGTGATCAGCGCCCCGCCGATCAGAGTTCCGACGGTGAAACCCATCACGGTCACCAGCGTGAACATCGACGGCCGCAGGGCGTGCATCCACAGGATGCGCTTGGTCGAGAGGCCCTTGGACCGGGCCAGATCGATGAAGGGCAGGCGCAGGGTGCCGATCATGTCGGAGCGGAGCAGGCGCATGAAGATGGCCGACTGCCCGAGCGCCAGCGAGAAGGCGGGTAACGCCATGTGCTTGAAGTGGTCGGTCACACTCTCGCCCAGAGGCACGTAGCTGGTGGCGGGAAGGATCTTGAGTCCGAACACACCGATGCCGCCCAGGGCGAGGAACAGCACGAAGACCACGGCCAGCACGTAGGGCGGGACGGCGAAGAAGCCGAGCATGACCGTGTTGATCGTCCGGTCCTCCACCTGCCCGTTGCGGTAGGCGGCGTAGATGCCGAGCGGGAACGAGATCAGGATGGCCAGGATCAGCGAGTAGACCATCAGCTGGAGGGTCGGGGTGAGGGCGGTGCCGACGGCGTCGGTCACCTCGGCCCGGAGCAGGATCGACTCACCCAGGTCGCCGACGACGGCGTCGCCCAGCCAGTTGCCGTAGCGATTGAAGAAGGGCTCGTCCAGGCCCAGCTCCTCGTTCACCCGCTCCACCGCATCGGGGGTGGCGGCCGGGCCGAGGATGTTGATGGCGGGATCGCCCGGCAGGCTCGCCATCAAGGCGAACACGATGAACGACACCACGAACAGAACGGGGATCACGCCGACGATGCGTCGCATGGCGTAGCGGCCGTTGGTGAGGACGGCCGTGATCGAACCGACCAGGAAGATCAGCGCGAAGGTCAGACTGAACGGCGGGCGGAGGAACCAGGCCCCGACCACGATCACCAGGAGCGCCGGGAGGGCGAACCTACTGGGTCGCTCTTTCAGACTCTGCAGCATGTGCCCTTCAAGGTCCTTTCGACGCCCTGGTCATCACCGATGGTGGCCCATCGTGGATGGTGCTTGCACGACGACCGTGTCCGCACGACGACGGCGTACCCCCGCCAGGTCGACCCGGCGCGCCTCTCAGCGCACCTGTCGGGGTCGACCCGGCGGGGACCGTCGTCACGACCGAACTACCCCTGGCAATCGCCGTCGGTGCACCAGATCTGGGTCATGTGGTGCTTGCCACCGACGACCGGCATGGTGGTGCCGCCGGCCGGGATGTCGAGGTCGGTCAGGTTCTGGACCCGAGGATCGGCCGCGATACCCCAGAGGGTCCACACCGTCCACAGGTTCCAGACGTTCTCGGCGAACGCCCGGTTGAGGTCCTCGGCCGCCGCCTGGCGAGCCGCCGGATCCGGATTGCTCCGGATCTGGGTGATGGCGCCGTCGATGGCCGGATCCTGGAACCGGCCGAAGTTCAACGCCAGCTCGGGGACCGAGGGATCGATGGGGCTCGCCGTGGCCGAGCTCCACCAGTACCACTGCTCGGTCGGATCGACGCCGGCGTGGTTGCGCCAGCCCTGGGCCTGGAAGGCACCGGCCAGAGCGAGGTTGATGTACTGACCCTGCTCGATCGGGGCGATGCTGGCCTGCAACTCCTCACCGAAGGCTTCGGTCCACATGGCCACGATCAGCTCGTTGGTCTCCACGTTGAACGGATCGTTGGTGGTGTTGAAGGCGAAGGCGACCGGCACCGTGCCGTGCTCCTCCTTGCAGGTCTCGAACTCGGCCGCTGCAGCGCCGAGATCGAAGGTCGGGTAACCGCTGTCCTCCAGGTGACCGATCGACCCCGGCGGGAACGGACCGTTGGCCACGGTCACGATGCCGGCGTAACGCTCGGCCGCCAGGCGGTCGCTGTCGATGGCGTGGGCCAAGGCCTTGCGGCAGCTGAGGTGCACCAGCGGGTTGGCCTCCTGCACGCCGCCCGGATCCATGTTGATGGACTCCTCGCCCCGCACGAAGGCGAGGGTCGGGTTCTCACCCTGGGCCGAGTTCAGGAGGATGTAGTTGGTCTCGCCGAAGTCGTTGGCCTGGAGGAGCTTGACCTCTCCCTCGCTCTCGAACTTGGCGATCTCGTCGGCGTTGGCCGTGTGGATGATGTCGAACTGACCGGAGTTCAGGCCGGCGGAGCGACCCTGGATGTCGACGGCCACCACGAACTCGACGGCGTCGAGGTACGGCAGACCCTCACCGGTGGAGCCCTCACCGTCACCACGCCAGTAGTTCTCGTTGCGGGTGGCGACGAAGCTGTTGCCCGGGCCGGGGGTGTACGAGTCGTACACGAAGGCGCCGACACCGACCGGAGCGGCGGGATCGCCGGACAGGTCGAGGTCGGCCTGCTGCTCCTCGGTGACGAACGGTGCGTTGTTCAGCGGGTTGTTGGCCAGGGTCGCCATCCATGCCGGCGAGAACATGAAGCCGCAGGTCTCGGCGCGGAGCACCTTCGGACCGAGGGCGTCGGGCTGGTCGTAGGTCAGGGTGACCGTCTGACCCTCCGAGGCGACCTCGGCCAGACCCAGGAAGGCGGGACCGGTCAACGGGCTGAAGCGACAGGTGTCGATGTTGTAGGCGACCGCGGCGCCGTCGAGCGGTGTGCCGTCGTGGAAGGTGACGCCCTCGCGGATCGTCATCGTCCACTCGGTGAAGTCCTCGTTGGGCTCGGCGGTCTCGACCAGGTACGGCTGGATCTCACCGGCGTCGTCGGTGATGAACAGCGAGTCGGAGACCGCCCGCAGGATCATCCGGCAACTGATGGCACAGGACGTGGCGTAGTGCACCCACGGGTTGGCCGAGTCGGCCTCGATGCCGTAGGTAAGTGTGCCGCCGTAGGCGGCCTCGCCGGTCTCGCCTGACTCATCGGCGCCGGTGGCCTCACCGGCGTCTCGATCAGCTTCGAGCTGCTCCTGGGCCTCCTCGTCGACTGCGGTTGTGACGTCGGTGGACTCATCATCGCCGCCACCACATGCTGCGGCCACGAGTGCCAGTGCCAAGAGCAGTGCCAGCAGCTTGCTGGTACGTGAAATCACGTTCCTCCCCCTTCGTTGGATTGGCCAACCGTGGCAAAGACGCAGATGTGACGCAAGTCTCGTCTGTTGACGCTTGGGTAACTAGTTCGACGGCGAAACAACCAACCGCTTCTCCAGCGGGGTTTGTAGACGGCTGACTAACCGCCGGCGGGGTCGTCGGCGCCGAAGAGCAGAGCCGGCTGTTCGAGCCGTTTGCGCACCTCGCCGATGAAGGCCGCAGCGTCGTAGCCGTCGACGACCCGGTGGTCGAACGACGAGGAGAGGTTCATCATCCGACGGGGGGTGAAGCCGTTGCCGTCCCACACGGGACGGGTGGCGATCTTGTTGACCCCGACGATGGCGACCTCGGGCTTGTTGAGCACCGGGGTGGTGACCAGACCGCCGAGGGCGCCGAGGCTGGAGATGGTGATCGTCGACCCCGACAGGTCGGCGGCGTCGATCGAGCGGTCGCGGGCGGCGTTGGCCAGACGGCCGACCTCGGCGGCCAGATCCCACAGCGAGCGGGCACCGGCGTTGCGGACGACGGGTACGAGCAGACCCCGATCGGTCTGGGCGGCGATGCCGACGTCGACGGTGTCGAACACGATGTGGCTGCCGGCCTCGTCGTCGACGTGGGCGTTGAGCCCCCGGTGGTCGGCCAGCGCCGCCACCATCGCCTTGATCAGAAACGGCAGGAACGTGAGCTTGGGTCGGTCGGGATCGTCGGGGTTCGGGGTGCCGGCGTTGAGCGTGGCCCGCAGCTCCTCGACCGCCGTCACGTCGACCTCGTCGACGTAGGTGATGTGGGGGATCGTCGTGGTGGCGGCGACCATCCGCTGGGCGATCTGTCGGCGCAGCCCGACCAGCGGGCGCACCTCGCCCGAGGACGCAGCCGGAGCCGGGGCGGGCACGGGCCCGGTGCTGGGGGTGGAGAGAGGCGACGCCGAGGCCCCGGCGGGCGCAGGACCGACGACGGAGGAGGCACCGGACGAGCCGAGCAGCAGATCGTCGAGGTCGGCGTGGGTGATCCGTCGCTGGGGACCGGTCCCGGTCACCGAGCCGAGATCGATGCCGAGGCGCCGGGCCCGAGCCCGGACCGCCGGGGTGGCCCGAACCCCGCCGTCGGTGCTGCCGTTGGTCGACGCGGCCGAGGGCCACCCCTCGCCGCCGGGGGCCTGGCCCCCCTCGCCCGCCGCCGGGTCGGCTTCGACCGGGGGCAGGTTCACCAACTCGTCGGCCCCGGACGACGCCGACCCGGGCGAGGTGGTGGAGGTCGTCCCGCCAGGCGAGGCGGTGGTGGGGTCCGAACCCGGGACCGGGGCGGCCACGGCGCCCTCGGGAAGGTCGTTGTCGGGAGGGGCTTCAGACGGGGAATCGGACGGAGCCTCGGCCGCCGGCTCCGGAGCGGGTGCCGGTACCGGTGCCGGTACCGGCTGCGAGGTCGAGGCGAAGGGGTTGACCCCGGTGGCGGCCGGTGGGGTCGGCTCGGGCGTCGCCGCCTCGGGTGCGGCCGGGGGCTCGGGCTCGACCGGTGTCGGTCGCGGCTTGGGCGCGGGGACGGCGGGTGGAGGCGCGGCGGTGCCGGCGCCGGCGCCGGTGGCGATGTGGATGAGGTCGCTGCCGACGGCCATGATCTCACCGATGTCGCCGTTCAGCCCGGCGATCACGCCGTCGACCGGGGCCGGGATCTCGACGTTCGCCTTGTCGGTCATCACCTCGGCCAGGACCTGGTTGCGCACCACCTGGTCGCCGACGGCCACCGTCCAGGCCACCAGCTCGACCTCGGCCACTCCCTCGCCCACATCGGGCACCTTGATCACGTGCTGCGACATCGCTACCTCGCCACCCTCATCACGTCGTCGGCCACCGCGTCACGAACCATGGTCAGTACCCGAGGACCTGTTCCAGCGCCCGGCCGATACGAACCGGGCCGGGGAAGTAGGCCCACTCCTGCCCCATCGGATACGGGGTGTCCCATCCCGTCACCCGCACGATCGGAGCCTCCAGCAGATCGAAACACCGTTCCTGGACCTGGGCCGACAGCTCGGCCCCGAAACCGCTCGTCCGCGTCGCCTCATGGGCGATCACGACCCGCCCGGTGCGGGCCACCGACGCGGTGACGGCCTCCACATCGAGCGGGAGCAGGGTGCGTAGATCGAGGATGTCGGCCGCCACCCCCGACTCCTCGGCCGCCGCCTTGGCCACGTGCACCAGCGTGCCGTAGGCCAGGATCGTCACCTCGTCGCCCTCGGCAACCCGGGCCGCCTTCCCCAACGGCACCTGGTAGTAGCCCTCGGGGACCAGCCCGTCGGGGCTCGACGACCAGGCCTGGATCGGACGGTCGTGGTGGCCGTCGAAGGGCCCGTTGTAGAGGCGCTTCGGCTCGCAGAAGATCACCGGGTCGTCGTTCTCGATGCTGGCGATGAGCAGACCCTTGGCGTCGCGCGGGGTGGAGGGGATCACCACCTGTAGACCGGCGACGTGGGTGAACAGCGCCTCCGGGCTCTGGGAGTGCGTCTGCCCGCCCCGGATGCCGCCCCCGACCGGCATGCGGACCACGAGGGGGGCGGTGAACTCACCGACCGAGCGCGACCGGAGCCGGGCCGCCTCGGACACGATCTGGTCGTACCCGGGGTAGACGTAGTCGGCGAACTGGATCTCGGCCACCGGTCGAAGCCCGTAGGCGGCCATGCCGACGGCGGCGCCGATGATCCCGCTCTCGCTGATCGGGGTGTCGAACGAGCGGTGGGCGCCGAAGCGTTGCTGGAGCCCTTCGGTGCAGCGGAACACGCCGCCGAAATAGCCGGCGTCCTCACCGAAGGACACCACCCGCTCGTCGCGCTCCATCATCACGGCGAGGGCGTCGCGGATGGCCTCGATCATCGACATCGGTCGGGCCCCGCTCTCGACCTCCTCGGGTGTGCCCGCCGCCGGAGCGGTGTCCGCCTGGCCGGTCGGGGTCGACGGCTCGGCCTCGCCCGAGGCCGGGGTCTCGTCGCCCGATGCGGTGGTCTCGTCGTGGGCGGCCGTCATCGGCGACGCATCTCCTCTTCGATGGCGAGCTCGGCCTGCTGCTCGGCCAGGTGATCGGGGAGCTCGGCATAGACGTGGGCGAACATGTGGTCCGAACCGAGTTCGGGACCGCTGTTCATCGTCCCGTAGGTCTCGGCCTCGGCCACCGCCTGGGCGATGAACTCGTCGACGTCGCGGTGCAGGCGTTCGATGTCGGCGGCCGAGATCGCCCCGGTGGTGAGTAGGTGCTGCTCCAGGCGCTCGATCGGATCGCCGAGGGGCCAGCTCTGGGGGGCGTCGGCCGAGCGGTACCGGCTGGGGTCGTCCGACGAGGAGTGACTGCCCATCCGGTAGGTGAACCACTCGATCAGGGCGGGGCCGTGCCCGGCCCGGGCCCGGGCGGTGGCCCACTCGGTGACGGCGTAGACGGCGAGCAGGTCGTTGCCGTCGGCCCGGAGGGTCGGCAGGCCGTAGCCCGTTCCCCGCTGGGCGAAGGTGGCGACGTCACCGCCGGCGATGCCCTGGAAACTGGAGATGGCCCATTGGTTGTTGACGATGTTGATGATCACCGGCGGCTGATACACCGAGGCGAACACCAGGGCCGAGTGGAAGTCGTTCTCCGCCGTGGCGCCCTCCCCCGTCCAGGCCACGGCCACGTTGCGGCGGCCCTCGATGGCCGACCCCATGGCCCAGCCCACGGCCTGGATCAGCTGGGTGGCGAGATTGCCCGAGATCGAGAAGAAGCCCTTCTCGGGGACCGAATGCATGCTCGGCAGCTGGGCGCCCTTGAGCCGATCGCCGGTGTTGGACAGCAGCTGGCACACCATCTCCACCACCGAGTGACGGTTGGCCAGCAGCAGCCCGCCCTGGCGGTAGGTGGGGAAGTGCATGTCGAGCCCGGGCCCGTAGCCGGGCGACGTGGCATCGACGGCCATGGCCGACCCGACGGCCACCGCCTCCTCGCCCCGGGACTGGATGGCGAAGCCGGCCTTGCCCTGACGCTGGAGGAGCAGGGCCTGCTCGTCGAAGGCCCGGGTCTCCAGCAGATGGTGCAGAGCCCGGATCTTGGTGTCGTTGCTCAGCTCGGGCACCCACTCGCCAACGGCGTTGCCGTCGTCGTCGAGCACGCGGATGAGCTCGTCGGCCAACGGGTGGGTGGCCTGGGCCTCGACGTCGATCGGCGGCTTGGATGCGGTCCCGGCGGCGGGGATGTGCAGATGGGAGAAGTCGGGCTCCTCACCGGGCCGGGCGGGCGGCTCCGGGACGGTGAGCTGCACAGGCTTGATGTCGGCCATTCGCAAATGTTAGGTCAGCTTGCCCACATCCGGGGGCCCGAACGCAAGAGGGCCCCGAACATCGGACCAGTTACGCCGCCGAGTAGGTGAGAAATCCCTAATTGTCGGATCACTAGACGTCTCTTTGGCGCAAAACTGAACTTCTTCCTGGCAATTCGACGGATGAGTCCAATGTCTGCATTGACAAGATTGGAGGTCTGCGGAATAGTGGCACGACCTGGACAAACCCGCTTGCCAGGTGGTCGCCCTTCCGCCGGGCACCTGAAATCGAGCGCATCGGCTCGGCCGACCGCGCTGACGAACCTCCCACCCCGGTCGCTATCGCCGCCGCCGACCGGGGTGGGCGGGTTCGATCCTCCGCTGGGCTCGCCTCACCCGACCCCGACTCCCGGGGCCGGGTGGGTGGGTCACCCCACCGGGAGCGGCCGCAGGGCCCATGGCCCGACGACGGCGTCGTCGATACGTTCGGCGAGCGTGCGCGATCGGAAGGCCCAGGAGGCGATGCCTCAGCTCGTCGCCGCCTGGGATCGGGCGATGTGGCTCGAGGTCGTTGCCGAGCCCTTCGCCGCACCCCGCCCGGTGCTCCGCCGCCGCAGCGTGCTCGAACCGCCGGCCAACGAGGACACCATCGCCACGGCCGAAGAACGGATCGGGCTCCGACTCCCTCCGTCGTACCGGGCGTTCCTCACCCGCTCCGACGGGGCCTACGCCGGGCCGACCGGGCTGCAACATCGACACCCCACCGACCCGCCCCGTCCCCTGGCCCTGCTCCCGGCCGCCGCCATCGACCGCTCTCTCCGATGGTTCTCCGGCTGGCCGGTCGACGAGCTGGTGCTGGAGGGATCCGAGCCGCTGCCCCACGGCGGCGACGCCCTGTTCGCCCCCAGCCCACCCGGCCACCACAGCGGCCTGACCGACCTCGCCACCCACCTGGCCGGCCGCTCGCCCGAATTCCGCCTCGGCCACCTGTGCCGCTCGATCACGATCGGCCTCGACGCCGCCGAGACGCTCGTGCTCGATCCGACCGTGCGCGATGGCGACGGGGAGTGGGCGGTGTGGACCGTCTCGAGCGAGGGCTGCGGTCCGTTCCACCCCTCGTTCGCCCACTGGCTGCGATGGCGGACCGAGACCGGCACGATCGAGGAACTCGACACGGCCGAGCTGATCGACGCCGTCGTCGAACCCGGGGCCACGGTCTGGGGCGCCCTGTCGGCCCTCACCACCCTGATACAGCGGCGGGAACGCCTGGCCTGGGTCGAGAAGCGGCTGACCAGGATCCTCCGCCGCAGCGACGACCATCGAGCCCGGCGCCGGGCCCTGGTGCTGTGCCGCTCGCTCGATCTGGTCGACGGCGGCGACCGGTTCGGCGCCTGGACGGCGGCGGTGATGGCCGACGACGACTTCGCCGACGTCGAGGTCCTCAGCCTGGTCGACCACCGCGTCGACTCCGCCCCCGCTCCCCCCACCCCGACCCGGCCGGGTACACCGACGGCGGCCGACGTGGCCGATGCCCAGCGCCGGGCCGACCTGGCACACCTCAGCGACGTGTCGACCGAGACCCTGGCCGGCCGCTACCGACGCGACCCGGACCCGATCGTCGGCCACTTCCTGGCCCAGCGGGGTCATCCTGCGGTGGTGGACGGCGCCTTGGGCGAGCTGCTGAGGATGGCCGACGACGTCGACCACTGGCTGCCCAACGGCCCCTTCCCCACCGCACCCGATCCGACGGTGGCCATCTCGGCCGACGAGTTGATCGCCGCCGCCCACCTTGCGGGCGAGGAGTACCACCTCGTCCGCCCGATCAACACCGGTCTGGCCATGGCCCGGGCCGGTCATCTCAGCGAGGCGGTCGAGTACCTGCACGGTGCCCGCTCCGGCCTGGAGGGCTTCCGCCTCCTCTATCCGATCGCCGAGATCGACATCCCCCGCTCGTGGGAGATCCTCGACGAAGCGGCCCGGACCCATCCCGAGCACGCGACCACGGTGAACACCACCGGCCTGCTGGCCGCCGCCCGCACCCGTTCCCCGCTGCTGGCCGAGCGGGCGGTGCAGCTGATCGACGACGGCGCCGCCGTCGCACCGATCGCCCTCCTCGCCCTCGAACTACAGGTCCTCCCGGCGGCGGCCGACGCCCTGCTCGCCCTGTGGCATCGCGGTCATCTCGGAGCGTTGCGGGCGCTGGCCCGCCGGGGCGATCACCGGGTGCTCGACGACTGCCGCCTCCTGCTGGCCGACCCCCACGCCGAGCTGCGCCAGGTCGGCGCCGAGACCCTCCGCGACCTCGGCCACCCGGGGACGATCGAGCTGCTCACCTCGGGCGTCGGGCTCGACGAACAGCCGCTCATGGTCGCCCTCCAGGCCGACGCCCTGGTGGCGATGGGGGTGCCGGCGGCCGCCCCCGCCCTCGATCGGGCGGCGAGCCGTATCGACGATCCCGATCTGGCCCGGGTGCTCACGGTGTGGGCCGACCAGCTGAGACGGCGGGGCCAAATCGACGACCGCCGCCATCGAGGGTCATGATGGGCCATGCCCCTCGGACCGACCTGGACCATCGGTGACGTACGCATCACCAGTGTGATCGAGGTCGATCAACACTGGAAGTGGGCCTGGCTCCTGCCCGACGTGGAGCCCGACGACGTCGACGCCATGCCCTGGCTGCGACCGCACTTCGTCGACGAGAAGGGCAAGCTCATCCTCCGCATCCAGGCCCTGGTGGTCGAGTCGCACGACCAGCGGATCCTGGTCGACACCTGCGTTGGCAACGACAAGGAGCGGACGACGCCGCTGTTCGACCGGCTGTCGACGACGTTCCTCGACGATCTCACCGCCGCCGGTTTCCCCCCGGAGTCGATCGATCAGGTGGTGTGCACCCACCTCCACGTCGATCATGTCGGCTGGAACACCCGTCTGGTCGACGGCGACTGGGTGCCGACGTTCCCCAACGCCCTCTATCTGTTCGGTCGGGCCGAGTACGAGTACTGGGCCACCGCCGAGGACGCCGCGGCCTACGGCGATGTGATGGGAGACTCGGTCGCCCCCGTGGTCGACGCCGGCCTGGCGCTCATGGTCGACAGCGACCATCTGCTCACCCCCGAGGTACAGCTCGAACCGACCCCGGGCCACACCCCGGGGCACGTGAGCGTGCGCATCTCGTCGGTCGGTTCGACGGCGGTGATCACCGGCGACATGCTCCACCACCCGATCCAGATCGCCCGCCCGTCGCTGTGCTCGAGCGCCGACGTGGACGCCCCGTGCGCCGCCGCCACCCGCCGGGCCGCCTTCCGCCGCTGGGCCGACAGCGACGCCCTGGTGATCGGCTCCCATTTCGCCGGGCCGGGGGCCGGTCGACTCCGCCCCATCGCCGACCCCGACGGGGCCGACGGGGGCCACGGCTGGGATTTCATCATCGACTGATACCGGCGGCGGGGCCCGGCGGGCGCCCGAGCACGGCATCGGCCCACCCCGAATCGTGCGGCACCTACGCCACAGCCATCTCGCCGTCGGCTGGACGCCGCGGGCGGAGCGTCCCGACGTCGTAGCCGGGGGCGGGCCGTCAGCCGTTGCCGTCGGGCCGGGGCCCGGGCCCGGGCCCCTGGCGCTTGACCTCGTCGACGAACTTGCGGCGATAGCCGTCGTCGAGCGCGGCCTCGGCGTCATCCTCGAGTCGCTTGGAGAAGAAGGCCAGATCGAGGGAGAACCAGGCGAGTGCGCCCGCCCCGGCGGTGCCGATGGCGAAGGCGAACAGGAACGGGAGGTCGAGCACGGCCAGCAGGATGACGAACAACACCACCCACAGGACGACGAAGATCACCACGAACCGCAGACCGATGGACAGGAGCCGCCTCATGGCCCAACCGTAGTCAAGGGCCGACCCCGGACATCATCGCTATCGCCCGGGCCACCGACGGCGATCGGTCGCCCCGCATCGCCGGACCCAGGACCCCTCAGGTGGGGAGGAGGCGCAACGCCAGCAGACCGGCGGCGGTGGCGATGCCGATGGCGACCGCGATCAGCAGCAGCCGGGACCCCACCGATCGACGGCGACGGACGATGGCGTCCACATCGAGGGCGCGCTGGCGCTGCGGCACCCACGGCCGTCGGACCGCAGGCGGGTTGTCGAGGGTGAGCACATCGGGGGCGCTGGTGGCGGCGCCCACCTCGGACGGTGCCGGATCGGGGGCCGAGGGCCGATCGGGGGCGGAGCCGGACGGCGCGTTGGGCTCGTGACGGGTGGGGGCCGTCGGCCGTCGGGGCGGCCAGTCGGTCTCGTCGAGGGGATCGGCCCGGGGTCGGGGCTTGATCGGGATGGTGGCCTCGTCCTCGAAGGTGTCGTCGGAGGCCGCATCGAAGGGATCGCTGCTCGGCGCCGGGATCGACCCCGGGGGGAACGGCTCGTCGTTCATCGGGCGATCGGCCACCGGTCGTTCAACTCCTCGAGGCCGTCGGGCCGGCCGGCGGGGCGGTCGTGTCTCGTCTCGCCTCCACCGTCTCCGAGATTACCCCATGGCCTCGGGCATCTCAGCGGCAGGTGATCGGGCTGGCGTCGCCCGCCTGGCCCTCGGCGCCCACGGCGAGGATCTCGACGCAGAGGTCGACCTGATCCGGTGCCTGTCCCGCCGGGAGCTGGACCTCGGTGTCCTCGGTGGCCAGGGTCTCCAGGCCACCGTTGACGAAGATCACCCGGTAACTCGCCGCCCGTTCCACCTCGGACCACTCGATCGTGATCGACCCGTCGGCCCCGGTGCCGAAGGCGACGTCGGCGGGCGCGGCCGGTGGCGTGCGGTCGACAAGCTCGGTGGTGCTGGGGGCCGCCAGCCGGGTGGTCGCCGCCGGCTCGTCCTCGCCGCCGGGGGAGAGGAGCACACCGACGGCCAGGGCGGCGACCACGACGACGCCGGCTCCGGCGGCGATAAGCAGCCGACCCCGACCGGCCCGCTCCCCAGGCGCGGGCCCCTCCCCAGCCGGGGTGTCGGCGGACGGAGCGTCGACCACGGGCCTGCGGGCGCCGGGTGGGCGGGCCACCGTGGCCGACGTGAGCGAGCGGTCGTCGGCCACGGCCTCGGCGGCCGCGGCCCCCGGATCGTCGGCGGCATCCGACCGGCCCTCCGGGCGCCGTGCGCCGGGGGAGAAGGCCGCAGGGGCGGGCGAGGGCTCCACCAGGGGCCGCGACCCGACCGGGGCCGAGCCGTCGGGGGCCCAGGTGGTCTCGTTGCGACCCCGGGTGGCGGCCGAGGCGTCGTCGGTCACCGCCGGCGGGGCACCGCCGGGCCGGTGGCGGTCGAGGGTCTGCTCGGTCAGGTCACCGCCGAGGTCGTCGGGCAGCGCCGACGGCGTGACCGCCATACCGAGCCGGTGCTGGATGTCGCGCACCCGACGGCCTACCTCCCGGGCCGAGGCCGGACGGCGGGCCGGGTCCTTGGCCATCATGTCGACCACCAGCTGCTCGACAACCGGGGGTACGCCGGGACGGGCGATCGGGGGAACCGGGCTGTGGAGGATCCGCTCGATCAGCTCGTCGACCGACTTGCGGCGCTCGTCGTGGAACGGGCGACGACCGGCGAGGGCGGTGTAGAGCGTGGCCCCGAGCGAGTAGATGTCGGCCTGGGCCGTCGGCGCCTCCTCCTCGATCACCTCGGGGGCGGCGTACTGCACGGTGAGGCCCTGGGGTTGGTGTTGGGTGCCATCGGCCGTCTGGTAGGCGATGCCGAAATCGGCCAGGGCCGGGAGCCCGGTCACCTCGGAGAACAGGATGTTCTGGGGCTTGATGTCGCGATGCAGGATGTTCTTGTCGTGAGCCAGGGCCAGGGCGTCGGCCACGCCGGCCCCGATGGTGAGCGTCCGCCGGACCGACACCACCTGTCGACGGCGCAGCATCCCGTGGAGCGACTCGTCCCGGCACAGCTCCATGGCGATGAACGGGCGGCCGTCGTCGGTGACCCCGCTGCCGTAGACCGTGACGATGTTCGGGTGGTTCGACACCGCCCCGATGGCCTGGCACTCGCGCCGGAAGGCGTCGCCGTCGAGGGAGGACAGCTGGTTGAGGTTCAGCACCTTGATGGCGACCTCGCGCTGGAACTCGGGCTGGTACGCCTTGTAGACCTCGCTGAAGCCGCCCTTGCCGATGTTCTCGAAGCGCTCGTAACCCGGCACCCGCACCGCCACGGACCCGACTGTACCCGAGGTCTCCACCACGGCCGGTGGCGTCGCCGCCTCGGGAGGTGTCCCGAAGCGCCAGGGAGAACGGGTTTGGCTACGATGTCTGAGCAATCTTGACCACGCAGCGCGGCGGACCGCCGGTGCGCCGTGTCGGGTCTGTGGCGGCGACGGCGGAGGGTGGCGCGTACTCATGGCGACGGATGATCTGGGGCTCTTCCAGAGTTGGTTCACCGCTCTGATCGACTCGGCCTGCGCCGTGGTGAAGGGCAAACGCAACGAGATCGGGATCGCCTACCTCGCCCTCTTCGCCGAGGGCCATGTCCTGTTCGAGGACAATCCCGGCACCGGCAAGACCACGCTGGCCAAGTCGCTGGCGGCCACGATCGGCGGCGACTGGAACCGGGTGCAGTTCACCCCCGATCTGCTCCCGGCGGACGTCACCGGCGGCATGATCTTCAACCAGAAGGACGCCAGCTTCGACTTCCGGCCAGGCCCGGTATTCGCCAACGTCGTCCTGGCCGACGAGATCAATCGGGCCTCTCCCAAGACCCAGAGCGCCCTGCTCCAGGTGATGGAGGAGGGCCAGGTCACCGTCGATGGGAGCACCTTCGACGTGAAGCCGCCCTTCATCGTGCTCGCCACCCAGAACCCGATCGAGCAGGAGGGCACCTACCGGCTGCCCGAGGCCCAGCTCGACCGCTTCCTGATCAAACTCAGCCTCGGCTACCCCGACCACGAGGCCGAGATCGAGATGCTGGAATCGGTCAGCGCCGGCCGCAAACCCGAGGACCTGCAGCCCACCGCAACCACCGACGTGGTGACCCAGCTGATCGGTGTGGTGCGCGGCGTCTACGTCGACCGGGCCATCCACGACTACATCGTGAAGCTGTGCGCCTTCACCCGCTCCCGGGACCACATGCCCGAGGTGCGGCTCGGGGCCTCGCCCCGCGGCGCCGTCGGTCTGATGAAGATGTCGAGGGCGATGGCGGCCTCCCAGGCCCGCGACTACGTGACCCCCGACGACGTGAAGCGGGTGGCCCCCTACGTGCTCGGCCACCGGCTGCTCCTCACCCCCGACGCCGAGCTGAAGGGCGTGACGACCTCCGAGCTGGTGCACCGGGTGGTCGACGGGGTGGAGCCCCCGGAGCCCGCCCGCACATGACGATGGGCGAGGGCCGGCGGTTGATCACCGGTTTCGGCCTGGCCGTGGTCGGGGCGATGGCGTTCACCTTCGCCCTCGGCTGGTGGCTGGGCTGGGCGGAGTTCGTCATCGTGGGCGTCGGCTGTGCCCTGGCCCTGCTCCTGGCCGTCCCCTTCGTCGTCGGCGGCCACCAGCTCACGCTCACCCGCCGTCTCGACCCGGAACGGGTGGAGGTGGGTGAGCCGGCCGAGTCGATTCTGGCCATCGCCAACGGCTCGTCCCGACGCTCGGCCGCCAGGGTGATCAACGACCGGCTCGGCGTTCAGCAGATGCTGATCGACGTGCCCGCCCTGGCCGGCGGGGCCACCGTCGAGACCCGCCGGTCGCTACCCACCGACAGGCGGGGCATCGTGCCCGTCGGCCCGGCGGTGGTGGCCAAGGGCGACCCTCTCGGCCTGCTCGAGCGCGACCTGGGGCGGACCGACGTGCAACAGCTGATGGTGCATCCCCGGGTGGTGGCCCTGGCCCCGCTCCGGGCCGGGTTCGCCAAAGACCTCGACGGCCCCACCTACGACAACTCCCCCGCCGGCGACGTCGCCTTCCACGCCGTCCGGGAGTACGCCCCCGGCGACGACATCCGCCACATCCACTGGCTGTCGACCGCCCGAACCGGCAACCTCATGGTCCGCCACTACGTCGACAACCGGCGGCCGTACCTGGCGGTGATCGTCGATGCCGACCCCGACGGTCTGAGCCCCGACGGCTTCGAGCGGGCGCTGGAGGTGGCCGCCTCCCAGGTGGTGAGCGCATCGATCGACGGACGCCCGGTGGCGGTGTGGGTCGGTGAGCAGGAGGTGCTGACCAGCCGCAGACCGGCCACGACCAACGGGGCCCTCGACCGGCTGTGCGCCTCGGCCCAAGCCCCCGGGACCGGCGGTCCGGCCGCCGCCGTCGAGCGGGCCCGCCGCGTCGATCCCGACATCTCGGCCGTGCTCGTCGTCACCGGGCCCCGACCGGCCGAAGACCTGCTGCCGGTGGCCACGGCGGCCAAGCGCAGCGGGGAGTCGATCATCGTCCGCTTCGTCGACGGCGACGTCGAACCGACAGCGGTGCCCCGGGCCCGGGTGATCGACTGCCGCCGCCTCGACGACTTCGTGGCCCGCTGGGCCGGGTTGGTGCGATGACGGCGGCGGCCGCGCCCGCCCCGCCCTCGGCCACCCGGGGGGCCGGTCAGGCCACGGTCGGCGCCCCCGCTCCGGCGGCGGTGGCCGGGGCGCTGCGCACTCGTCGTCGATTGCGGCTGGTCGTCCACGGGCTGCTGACGGCGCTCGGCGCCGTGGCCGGCACATCGGTGTGGGGCGCCATGCCCTCGCCGTGGATCATCGTCCTCGCCGCCCTCGGAGCCGCCACCGCGCTCGCCACCTTCGTCGTCGGCGCCCGCTTCCGCCTGCTGGCACCCGAACTGTTCGTGGCGGCGGTGGCCGGGCTGCTCCTCGTCGGCGGGGTGGCGGCCGGTCCGCTGCCCACCCCCGACGCCTACCGGGAGTTCTTCCGGGGTCTCATCGAGGGCTGGGCCGTGCTGTTGACCAGCGTTCCCCCGGTGGAGCTGACGCCTCAGCTGCAGGTCATCCCCTACGTCGGCGGATGGCTGGCCACGATCACGGCCCTCATCGTGGCCCGACGGGTCCGGCCTCAGGGGCTGGCCGTCGTGGCCCCGGTTGCGGTGTTCGGCCTCGGTCTGCTGTTCAGCGTGGAGACCGCCCTCCCCGCCGTGATCCACGGGGTGCTGCTCACGGCGCTCAGCCTGCTGACGGTGGCCGCCACCCGCCGGTCGGCCCTGGTCGGCGACGAGTCGTGGGGGAACACCTCGACCGCCGGTCAACGCAGTCGGCTCCTCAGCGGGGCCGTCGTGCTGGCCGTCGCCGTCGGTCTGGCCCCGGTGGTGGCCGACGTCCTGCCCGGCTTCGACGACCGCGACCGCTTCGATCTCCGCAGCCGCCTCGAACCGCCGTGGGACCCTCTCGACGAGCCCAGCCCACTGGCCCAGATCAAGGCCAACTACGCCGACGAGGCCCGGGAGGAGGTGGTGTTCACCGCCTTCGGTGACGACCTGCCCCGGCGCTGGACCCTGGCCACCCTCGGCCACTTCGACGGCACGGTGTGGACGGTGGGCAACGCCGAACTCGGCGGCCAGGCCCAGTTCGTGTCGATCGACGCCACGCCCCCCGGCATCGACCCGGCCGACCTCGACTCGGAAGGGGCCTCGTCGATCCGGGTGGAGATCGAGTCGCTGGACGGTCCGTGGTTGCCAACCGCCGGCACTCCGATCCGGGTCGAGGTGGGCGACGGTGACCTCGACGGGGCCGACCCGGTGGAGGTCCGGGCCGACAACCGCAGCACCACGTTGGCCGTGCCCGCCGGGGTGGAGGGCCTCACCTACCGGTTCGACGCCGTCGACGCCGACCCGCCGACCGACGCCCGGCTGGCCACGGCGACGGTGGCGACCCCCAACGCCCCGCCTCTGGAACTCCAGGCCTCGTCGGTGCGGGACCAGGCCGCCGACCTGTTGGAGGGCGTCGACCCCGGCTGGCCCCAGGCCGAGCGGATCGGGGACGAGCTACGGGAGCGGGGCTTCTACCGGGCCGACGAGACGGCCCGGCCCGGCCACTCGTGGGGTCGACTGGCCGACTTCTCGGGCCAGGCCTCCCTCGACGGCAACGAGGAGCAGTACGCCGCCCTGGCCGGGGTGCTGGCCCGCAACGCCGACCTGCCAACCCGCATCGTGGTGGGCTACCTCGTACCCGAGGAGGCGGTCGGCGACGACGGCGAGCTCACCGTCACCCGGGATCACGCCAGCGCCTGGATCGAGGTGCACACCACCGAGTTCGGCTGGGTGCCCGTCGACGTCACCCCCGATCGCGACAAGCGGCAGGACGTGGCCGACCCCGGCTTCCAGACCGAGCTGGTCACCGCCCCCAACCCTCCCCCGCCACCGCCCGATCTCCAGATCATCGAGCCCGAGCAGGAGGAGGACGAGGAGGACGACGAGGAGGAGGACGACGACGAGGAGCAGGCCGCCACCCGGTGGGGCCGCTACGCCGCCGTCGCCGGCACCGCCGTCGGCGCCCCGCTTCTCCTCGGGCTGGTCTGGGTCGGGTTGATGGTGGGCCTCAAAGCCCGCCGCCGACGCGCCCGCCGCCGGGCCAAGGACGCCTCGGTGCGCATCGTCGGGGCCTGGCACGAGGCCAACGACCGCATCCGGGAGACCGGGGTCTCCTTCCCCCCGCACCTGACCACGGCCGAGCGGGCCGAGCTGCTCGAGCTGGCCACCCCCGGCCTCGACTCGATGCAACCCCTGGTGGGCACGGTGGAGCGGGCGGCGTTCGCCTCGTCGGCGTCGACCGACGGCGACGCCGAGCGGGCCTGGACCCTGTGCGATGACGCCGTGGCCGACCTGAAGCGTCGCCACACCCGCCGCCAGCGACTGGGCCAGGCGGCCAACCCGGCCCCGCTCCTGACGCGCCCCGGTCGGGTCAGGCGGACCGGCCGACCGGGCCCCGCCGACCGGGCCCACCCGTTGGGCGACGGTGCCGCCTCGCCGGAGGCCGACCGGTGACGGCGCACCGGTCCACCGACCATCGGCTCACCGTCGACCTCGCCGGCGAGGTGGTGGAGTTGTCGCCACCGACCCTCGACGGTGACGGCCCGATGCAGACCACCTTCGGGCGGGTGGCCGACATCGAGGTCGACACCAACCGCTACCTCCACCGCCGGGTGGGGGCCTTCCGCTGGCGCAGCGACACCTGGTGGCTCCACAACCTGGGCTCGGCCATCGTGCTCGAGGTGGCCGACCTGGCCAGCGCCAGCCGGGTGTCGGTCGCCCCCGGCGCCGCCGTACCGCTGTCGTTCGCCCGTTCGATCGTTCGGTTCCAGGCCGGTCCCAGCACCTACGAGTTGGTGCTCACCCAGGCCGCCGTCACCGCACCCGCCGAGGCCTGGGTCGACGACGATGACGATGACGATGACGATGAGCCGACCGTGACCTCGTCGTCGGTGCCGCTCAACCGCGAGCAACGGCTGCTGCTGGCCGGCCTGGCCCAGCGCCGCCTCCGCGACCCCGGCGCACCGGTGTCGAGCCTGGCCACCAACCGCGAGGTCACCGAACACCTGGGGTGGACCAAGACCAAGTTCGACCGCAAGCTCGACAACCTGTGCGTGAAGTTCGCCAACCGGGGTGTCCCCGGCCTGGTCGGCGGGCAGGGTTCAACGGCGGCGTTGCGGCGGGAACGACTGATCGACCACGTACTGGTCGTCGGCCTCATCGGGCCCGACGACCTGGGCGACTACGAGGTGGCCGGCGCATGAGCAGACGATTCCGGTTCCGACCCGTGTTGGGGGTGGTGGCGTCGCTGGCCGTCGTCGCCTCGGTGGTGGTGCTGGCCTCCCAGGCCGACGGCCGCCCGGGATCCGAGGCCCGATCAAACGACGGCGGCGCCTGGTTGGTCGACCGGGAGTGGGGCGGCGTGGCCCACGTCGAGTACCTCACCCGCCAGCCAACGGTCCGCACCCTGGTCGCCGATCCCGACTCCACCCTGTCGGTCACCCAGGCCCCCGGGGTGACCGCGGTCCACAACCGCTCGTCGGCGACGGTGAGCCTGGTCGACACCGCCAACGCCGCCCTGGTGTCGGACACCGCGGTCCCGGCGGGCGCCGAGGCGGTGGCCCGCCCCGACGGGCTGGTGGTGCACGACGCCGACAGCGGCACGGTGTGGAACCTGCCGCTCAGTCGACTGGCCGGGCTGTCGACGCTGGAGGCCGCCACCCCCACCGTCGACGCCGACTCGGGTGGGGCGCTGGCGGTGGGCGTCGACGGTACGACCTCCGTCACCACCGATGACGGCGTGCTGTGGATCCCCGAAGAGCCCGAGGGAGCCGAAGGCATCGACGACGGCGACACGATCGACGTCGAGCCCGTGCCGTGGCCCGACGGCTTCTCGCCCCGCCATCAGACGGTGGTCAACGGTCGCCTCGTCGCCACCGACAGCACGCGGTGGCTGACCGTGGGCGCCGACACCACCGCCCCGGTCCAGCCCGACACCGGCATCTCGGTTGGCCTGCTCCAACAGCCGAACGACACCTGGCCCCTGGTCGCCGGGCTCGATCAGGTGGGCGGGGTCTGGGTGCTCGACCTGGTCGACGGCACCGTGGCCGACCTCGGCGATGATCTGGTCGGCGTGCCGACGGCCCGGCCCGTCTTCCACGACCGCTGCCTGCACGCCCTCAGCGGCGAGGCGGGTGAGATCCAGTTCACCGCCGTCTGTCTCGATGGTCGCAACACGATCGAGCGGGGCATCGACATCGGCGACGACGCCGAGCTGCGCCTGGTCAACGGCTTCGTCTGGATCGACGTGCTCGACGGCTCCGGCTTCGTCGTCACCCCCGATCTGGAGCTGGAGGAGATCGTCGACTTCTCGATCGTCTTCCAGGACGAGGAGCAGGAGGAGTCGCCCGACGGTGACGAGATCCGCCAGGAGCTGGCCCAGGGCGACCCAGACGCCGAACTGATCGACGCCGACGAGCCGGACCGGGAACAGGACCCCGAGCCCCCGGTCGCCGTCGACGACGAGGCCGGCACTCGAGCCGGTCGCCCGGTGTACGTCGACGTGTTGGCCAACGACAGCGACCCCAACGCCGACGTGATCCTGATCGACGGGGTGGAACTGGTGTCGGGCGAGGCCGAGATCTCCTTCCCCGCCTCCCGCAACGGCCTCCAGATCAGCCCCCAGATCGACGAGGGCACGATCGAGGTCCGCTACTGGATCACCGACGGCGACCCCCGGCCCGGCCATCGGGTCTCCGCGCTCGTCACGGTCGACGTGCTCCCCCTCACCGAGGTGGACAACCGGCCGCCCGAGCCCGGCACCGATCGCCTCACCGGGGCCGTGGCCTCGGTGGTGACCGCCAACCTGCTCGACAACGACCGCGACCCCGACGGCGACACGATCCAGCTGCTGTCGATCGACGCCGACGCCGCCCCCGGACTCACCGTGCTCTCGTCGCACCCCGGCGGGGGCGTGATCCTGGCCCTGCCCGAAACCCTGGACGGCGGCGGTTCGCTGACCGTGCCGTACACCATCGCCGACGAGTGGGGGGCCGAGGCCGTTGGCACGATCGACATCGAACTGCGCCTGGCCGAGTCCAACATCGAGCCCGACGCCCGCAACGACGCCGGCGTCACCCAGGTCGGCAACCGCATCTCGCTCAACCTGCTGCTCAACGATACCGACGCCGACAACGACCCGCTGTCGATCCTCCAGCCCGCCACCCCGATCGGGGGTGACGTGCCCGGCTTCCTCACCACGAGCGAGGACGGCGAGTTCACCTTCGAACCGGAGGCGGCGGGCACGTACCAGTTCCAGTACTCGGTGACCGATCGGCAGGCGTCGGACATCGCCATCGTCCGCATCGAGGTGATTGAGCCGGAGGAGAACGATCCGCCGGTCGCCGTGCGCGATGACGCCGTGCTGGCCCGGGGCGAGACCCGTCTGGTCCCCGTGCTCGACAACGACGGCGACCCCGACGGCGACGTCATCGGCATCGTCAGCCAGTTCTCGGCCAACAACCCCAACATCAAGGTGGTCGAGCAGCAGGGGATCGGCTTCTGGGTCACCCTGCAGCCCGGGGCGCTGCCGGTGGAGACGTTCTTCTACCGGGTGTCGGACGGGCTGCTGGAATCCGAGCTGGCCCAGGTCGTCATCACCCGATCCGACTCGGTCTTCACCGACGCCGCCCCGATCGTCACCGACGACCAGTTCCGGGTGCGGCCGGGGCGGACCAGCCGCATCGACCCGCTCCGCAACGACTACGACCCCGAGGGCGGGCCGCTGACCATCGTCAGTGCCACCTCGACCACGGCCGAGGCCACGGTGCAGACGAGCGAGCAGGGCTTGGCCCTCGACGTGACCGTGCCCGACCCCCAGGCGGTCGACGCATTCGCCATCACCTACGTGGTGGCCGACGAGGCGGGCAACGAGTCGGCGGGCGAGATGGAGGTGGCGTTGGTGCCGCCGGGCGAGGAGAACTCGCCCCCGGTGGCCCGCTCCGACCGATCGATCACCACCGAGGGCCAGGCGGTGATCATCCCGGTGCTGGCCAACGACAGCGACCCCGAGAGCGATCCGATCGATCTGGAGGCGGCCACCGTCGCCGCCGCCAGCGGCGGGGTGGAGCTGGGGGGCGACGGACGCTCGTTCGTCTACACCCCGGCCGTCGGCTTCCGCGGCACCGACCAGTTCACCTATCTGATCCGCGACGCCGAGGGCGCCACCGCCATCGGCTCGGTGACGATCGGGGTGTTGGCCGAGCCCCAGGAGAACCGGCCCCCGGTCGCCACCCCCGACCTCGACTACGCCTTCGCCGCCGGGTCGGGCACCGTCGTCCTCGACGTGATCGACAACGACTTCGATCCCGACGGCGACCCGCTGGCCATCATCGACGTCAACGGCGACGCCCGCCTCAGCGACGACGGGGTGGTCACCTTCCCCATCCCCGACGAGCTCCGCGACGCCACCACCCTCGGCTTCACCTACGAGATCAGCGACTTCCGGGGCGGCACCGACACCGCCGAGGTCCGCATCACGGTTGCGGCGAACATCGAGCCGATCCCGCCGGTGGCCACCCCCGACTCGGTCGGGCCCGTGGAGCCGGGCACGGTCGTCACCGTCGACGTGCTGGCCAACGACACCGACCCCGACGGCGAGCCGGGCTCGCTCACCGTCACCGCCGCCGGCGGTGGGGCAACCGTGGTCGGCGACGGGGTGGAGGTCACGGCACCCGACGCCACCGCCGACGTGTCGTACACGATCACCGACACCGACGGCCTGACCGACACGTCGTTCATCACCATCGCCGTGGAGGAGAACCTGCCGCCAGAGGTGACCTCCCCGATCGACCTCGGCGAGTTCTTCAACGACGACACGATCCCCGCCATCGATCTCAGCGCCTACGCCTCCGATCCCGACGGCGACGACCTGGTGTTCGCCAACGTGTCGGGCCAGATCGGGGGCACCACCCTCCTCGACAGCGGCACCACCGACGCCCGCCGGGTCACGTTCGTGCCCAGCGGGGACCATCTGGGTCCGGCAGGGTTTGCCTTCACCGTCGATGACGGCAACGGCCACGTCGTCTCGGGCCGGGTCAATCTGACGCTGCTCGGCCCGAGCAACACCCCGCCGACGGCCCAGGACGGCGCCGTCACCCTGGAGGCGGGTGTGGGACAGCCCTTCAGCCTGGCCTCGCTCTTCACCGACCCCGACCCGGACGACACCCTCACCTACTCGGTGGTGAGCGGCCCCGAGGCGCCGGTCACGCTGTCGGTCACCGGCGACACCGCCAGCCTCGACGCCCCGATCAGCTCCGGAGCCACCACCACCACGTTCGTGGTCGAGGCCACCGATTCCGACGGCGAGTCGGCGACCGCCACGGTGACCGTCACCCTCACCGAGACCCAGGTGGGGCCGCCCCAGGCCACGCCCGACACGGCGGAGACCAATCAGGAGCAGGCGGTGACGGTCGACGTGCTGAGCAACGACATCGACACCCTCGGCCAGGGTGACCTGGCCCTGGTCGACGCCACCAGCACCCAGGGCGCCACCTCGGTGGCCGGCCCCGACATCACCTTCACCCCGGCCGACGGATTCTTCGGGACCGCCACCGTGATCTACACCATCGCCGATGGCCGATCGGGTACCGGGGGCACGGCCCAGGGCACCCTGACCGTCGACGTGATCGGACGTCCGTCGCCGCCGGCCGCGGTCACCGCCAACCCGCTGCCGCCCCGCAGCATCGCCGTGAGCTGGCAGGCCCCGGCGGCCAACGGCTCGCCCATCACGAACTACCAGGTCGAGGTGACCGTCGGCGGCTCCACCTCGATCAGCGATGCCGGCACCAGCCCGTCGCTCACCCTCACCAACCTCCAGCCGGGTGAGCCGTACCGGTTCCGGGTGCGGGCCGCCAACGCCGCCGGCGACGGCGAGTGGTCGGCCTCGACCGGTGACGTCGTCGTCGACCAGGTGCCCAGCCCGCCGGGCACGCCGACGGTGACCTACGGCGACGGTCAACTGGCCATCACCTGGCCGGCTGCGGCCAACGAGGGCTCGGCCATCGGCAACTACAACCTCGAGATCAGCCAGTGCGCCTCGGAGAAACGCAACGTGGGCAACGCCCTGTCCTACACCTGGACCGGCCTGGCCAACGGCAGTCGCTGCGCCTTCTCGGTGACGGCGGTGAACCTGGCCGGCGAGTCGTCGCCCAGCCCGCTGTCGGCGCTCGAGTGCCCGGCGTCGGTGCCTGCCGCTCCGGGCGCCCCCGGCGCGGTGCGGGGCGACAAGCAGGCGAGCGTCACGTGGTCGCAGCCCACCAACCCCGACTGCGAGGGCCTGCTCGGCTACGAGGTTCGCCGCTCCGACGGTGCGGTCACGTCCGTCCCGGCGGGCACGGTGTCGTGGACGTCGGCCCCGCTGACAAACGGCACCAGCTACTCGTTCGAGGTGCGGGCCCAGAACCGGGCCGGGTGGGGGCCGTGGAGCTCACCGTCGGCCACCGTGATCCCCTGCGGCACGCCACTGGCCCCGCCGGCGCCGACGGCGACCCGGGGCGACACCCAGGCCACCGTGACCCGCAACGGTGAGGCCGACGCCAACGGGTGCGCCATCAGCCAGTACCAGGTCAGCGTCAACGGTGGTGGCTGGTCGGCACTGCCCGCCAGCGGAGTGATCACGGGGTTGACCAACGGCACCAGCTACTCGTTCCGCATCCGGGCCGTCAACGAGATCGGCCCCGGCGACGCCGGCGCCGCCTCCAACACCGTCGTCCCCGCCGGCCCGCCAACGGCACCCGGCAGCCCGGGCCTGGGCGGATCCGGCGACTGGGTCTGGGGCGCCGCCGGCGCCAACGGCGATGCGATCACCGCCTACCAGTACAGCCACAACGGTGGTGCCTTCGTCTCGGGCGGCTTCGCTCCCGGGGCGACCATCACGGCGTGCCGGACCGGCACCACCACCTCGTCACCGATCTGCCAACTCAGTACCGGCGGGTCAGCGCCCTACCGGACATCCTGCATCCAGGTGGCCCAGACGGTGACGTTGCAGGTCAGAGCGGTGAACTCGGTCGGTACCGGCCCCACGGCCACAGGCTCCGCCTCGATCCCCGGCTGCCCGGCGGCTCCTGTCGCCACCTTCCTCAACCCCAGCCAGGGGGGTGCGTCATACGGCGTGTCGTGGACGGCCAGTTCAGGTGCCACTGCGTACTACATCGTAGAGAGTGGGGGCACGGTCCGGAGCGTGGCCGCGAGCCCGCGGGTGGCGAGTTGCCCCATCGGTACCCCTTGCCGGGTGGCCGCCTGCAACAGCCTGGGTTGCCGGCTCAGCAATGAGGTGCCCTAGCGCCACCCGACTCAAGTTTCCCGGCGGGAATGCCGTTCCTCAAGGAGGCACACGAATCGCCATAGAGCGACACCGTCGACACCGGGAGACCACATGGAAATCTCAGCGGCCAGCACCCTGCTCTCGCATCAGATCCAGGGTGGACAGTTGCGAGGCGGTGCGCCCCCCGACGACGGCCCGAAGAAGTCGCTCGACACCGACGGTGCGTCGAAGATCGTCACCCCCCTGGCCGATGACGGCAAGCGGGGCCTTCTGGCCGAGATCCAGGCCATGATCAGCACCGGCGAGAGTCACAACAACATCAAGTCCTACGCCGAGACGGTGTTGGAGGAGCACGGCAACCCACCGCCGGGACAACGCAAGGGCTTCCTCTTCGACGGTCGCCTCTGACCCCGGCGCCGACCCCGGGCGCCGCCACGGGGTGGACCGGCTACACCAGCGGGATCTGGATCCCGGTCAGGTTGTCGTTGGCCGAGAGCACGCCGCGGCCCTGGCGACGGCCGAGGAACTGATCGGGCACCTGTCGGATGACGGGGAACCCGTCGCGGGCGCTGCGCGGGGCGAGCACGAGACAGGTGCGGATGTCGCGGGCGCCCTTCATGCCGTCGAGCACCCCGCTGCCTCCGGCCGCCACCACCACACAGCGGTCCTTGTGGTCGAGGGCGGCCGCCAGCGGCGCCTGATCGCGGGCCCGGTCGAGGTCGTCGACCAGGAGCAGCAGCCGCGACTCGGTCGCCTGCTCGATCCGTTCGGCACAGGCGACGGCGTCGTCGAACACCGCCACATCATCGCCGACAAGCTCGGCCAGATCGGATCGCGGCCAGTGGTGGTAGACGATCGGGGTCCACCCGCCGACGGGGGCGAGGGCGGCGACGGCGGCGAGCGTGGTGGTGCGGCCCGACGTCGATGAGCCGGACACGGCGATCACCGGCCCGTCGTAGAAGCCGTCGACGAACGTCCACGCCCCGGTCGCCGTCTCCAGCCCGAGCGGAATCGGCGCGTCGTAGCCGGGCGGCGCCTCCGGCGGGGTGCGTCGGGCCACCGACATCGGCAGGGGCCACGGCACGTCGGTGATCCGCCGGGGACCGCGCTCGGCGTCGACCGCGTCGAGTGGGTGCCGCTCTCGCAGGGCGGTGATGACCTGGCGGGTGGCGTCGAGCTCGGACCCCCCGACCGGGCCGAGCTGCACCAGCTGGCACACCCGATCGGTGGCGGTGTCGACGAATCGGCGGGGTGGATCCAGGGTGGAGGTGGCCACCCGGACACCCAGGCCCTTGAGGTCGCCGGCCTCGGTGGTGAACACGAACCGGCGCCCGATGTTGGCGCCGATCCGGTGGGCGGCCACCGACGGCAACCCGGCGAGGATCACCTGCACCCGGGTCCCCAGCGACTCCTGGATGAAGGTGTTGATCGGTCCCAGCAGGGGGCTAGTCGCCCCTTCACCGTGGAGGAGCAGACGGTCGGCCCCCGATACGAGAAGCGTGACCTGCGGCGGGAGTGGCTCACCGACCTCGGCCGCCTCCCACACGTCGGCCGCCCCGATCTCGGCCAGGCGGGCCTTGCGCCTGCTGACCACGGCGAACAGCTCGTCGAGCATGCGGAGCGCCAGCGATTCGTTCTGGGAGGCGATCCCGCCGCAGTGGGGAAGCTCGGCCAGGCGCAGCAAGCCCCGACCGAGCAGGTCGATTCCGTAGAGGTGGAGATCGGTCGGGGCCCGGTGGGCGGCGGCGACCAGGGCCAGGGTGCTCACCGCCTCGGGTAGGTCGGCCTCCGGCCCGCCGACGAGCAACAGCTGCTGGTCCCGATCCGACAGGTGCACGAGCTCCTGGCGCTGACGGTCGGGATTGTCGGCCAGACCGACGGCCACGGCGCCGGGCGGCGACACCGGGAGTGAGCCACCGCCGTCACCGGTCGCACCTTCGGCTGCGCCCAGGCCGATCAGCTCGGCCGCCGGGATCTGCTCGGGCAGGGTTTTTGGCCACGGCACGGCGCTCCCCTGCCACCCGACCAGGCCCACGGCGGCGTCGATGGCGTCGGCCAGCGACTTCATGTCCGACTGCTCGAAGGGCACGTCGCCCGAGGGACCGCCGACGGCGGGCACCGCCATCGTCCCGGCGGGGATGACGGTGGTCGTCAACTCGTCGACCTCGGCCTCCGCCGCCTGGAACCGACCGGCGACCCGGGCGGTCTGGAACTCGATCAGCTCACCGTCGGCCCCGTAGCGGGCGTAGCCACGGCCCACCCGGTGGGTGGGAATCTCGGCCGCGATCGGAGAGCCGAGCACCGCCTTGGAGTTGGACGCCTTGCCGACCCGGAGCGAGATCCGCAGCCCGGCGTTTTCGTCGATCTGGGGCGGGAGCTGGCCGTCGAAGCTCTGGGTGACCAGCAGCAGGTGGATGCCGAGCGCACGACCGACGCGCGAGATCGACTCCAGACGCTTGAGCTTCTCCCGGCCGCTCTCGTGGGCCAGGAGTTCGCTGAACTCGTCGACGATCACCAGCAGCAGCGGTACGGGGCCGAGCTCGGGGCGGGTGGCCCGGGCCGATCGGTAGGCGGCCAGGTTCGACGTGCCGGCCTGGCCGAACACGGCCTGGCGTCGTTCCTGCTCGGCGTGGAGGAGGCGGATGGTCCGTTCGAAGTCCTCGATGTCGAGGTTGGTCGTCACGTCGATGACGTGGGGCAGCGTCTTGAGCGGCTCGTGATCGACGCCGCCCTTGAAGTCGACGATCACCACCGACAGATCGTCCGGGTGGTTGTTGAGACACAGCGACATGAGCAGCGTCTTGAGGAACTCGGTCTTGCCCGAGCCCGACGTGCCGCCCACCAGTCCGTGAGGGCCGTTGCGGACGATGTCGACCGACATCGGCGTGCCCGAGGCGTCGCCGATGACGGCGGCCGAGTCGGGCGAGGTGCGGGCCCACCGGTCGACCAGCGCCGGCCCGTCGACGTCGACGGCGTCGGCCAGGTCGACGAGGTGGATCACGCCGCGGCCGGCGTTGGCGGCGGCGGCCGACGACAGTCGGAGGGGGGCGAGGCGGACGGCGGCGGCGACGGCGGCCGACGGGTCGAGCTCGGCGGTGGCCACGGCGGAGACCGCCGGGTGGTTGGCCGCCCGGAAGGAGGCGGTGTCGGCGGCGTCGCCCAGGGTCAGGCCGGCCCTGGTGCCTTCGGGGACGACGTGCTCGTCGAGGACGATGCCGACGATGCCGAGACGAGGGCCCTGGATCAGGAGGCGGGCCAGGTCGTCGGCCGGTAGAAGGCCGGCGGCGTCGAGGACCACCACGTGGAGCGGGAGCGGCCGGGAACGGTCGTCGGCCTCCTCGGCCCGGGTGGTGAGGAGCTGGGTGAGCCGCTTGGCAAGCTCGGTCCGGTCGGTGGGGGTGGAGGCCACGCTCCACGAGCGGTCGCTGTCGAAGGTGTGGGGCAGCCAGCGGGCGAAGGCCCAGTCCCGCAGGTTGGTGTTGCGGGTGAGCAGCCACAGTCGGGCCTCGCTCGGCGAGTGGGTGGCGGCGAGGTTCACCAGCAGGCTGCGGGCCACCGCCCGTGTCCGTCGGGAGGGCCCGACGATCGACAGTGAACCGGTGTCGAGGAGGTTGACGCTCAGGGGTGAACCCCACACCGGCTCGTCGCGCTCATGGGCTTCGAGGCCGCCTCGGGCCACCGGGGAGGCCAGGTCGGCCAGACCGAGCGTCACCGCCCCGAAGTCACCGTCGGCCGCCGTCCGCTCCCAGAGCCGACCGTGGCGGAAGGCGGTGTAGAGGGCGCCCAGCCCCCCGGTCAGGGCGGCGCGGCGGCTCCGGGTGACCGCCTCGGCCCGGAACTGCGCCAGACGCTGCTCGTAGGCCACGCGGTTGGCCTCGTCGGTGGCCTCGCGCTCCTCCCGCTCCCGGGTCTGGGCCTTGTTGCGGCGTCGGGTGTCCCACCCGTAGACCAGGGGGGCGACGGCGGAGATCAACAGGAACTCCCACCGGCCGGTGATCACGGCGAACCCGATCCCGGTCACGAGCGGCATCAGGGCCCGCCACCAGGTGGAGCCGATGCTCGACGACGGCGGGGCCGTGGTGCGGGGCGGGTCGAGCTTGGCCGGCAGGTCGGCCAACCGCTCACGGAACTGGCGGGGGAAGGGCACCTCGGCGCCCTCGGCCGGGCCGGTGACCGCCCGGTCGTCGTCGGCCAGCAGGGTGAGGGTGAAGACGGTGGAGCCGATCTGGAAGTGGTCGTCGAGGTCGAGGGGCACGGCGCCCGCCGTGGTGCGGCCCTCCAGCACCACCCCGTTGGCCGAGTCGAGATCTTCGACGGTGATGGCGGCCGGCGACAGCGTGAGGCGGGCGTGACGGCGGGAGGCCAGCGGATCGTCGACGGTGCAGTCGGCGCCCGTGCTGCGGCCGATGGTGACCGTGACCGGGCCACCGGTCGGCGAGGGCGGCAGGAACCAGTGCCGCCCGGCGTCGGGACCGGTGACCGCCACCAGGTGAACGCCGGCGGCCGGGATCCGACTCGCCTCGGGGGCGCCGAGGTTGATCGTCGAGCCGTGGAGCAGGGGCACCTTCTCCAGCGCCCGATCGGGCGGGCAGGCGAGACCGTCGATGGTGAGGGCGGCGCCGGTGAAGCCCACGGCGCCGAGGCGGGCCGTCAGGTCGCCGACGGTCGACGACGAGCCGCCCTCGACCAGTACATCGTCGGTGCCGCCCCCCGCACCGGTCTGGACCCGCGCCCGCCACACCGTCATGCCTTGGCCACGATACTCAAGGGCCGTTCCGGTGTCGTCGGCTGGCGACCGGGGACACCTCCCGGGTACACGGCCGGTGGTGGCTGTCATAGGGTGACGATCAAGAGATGGAAGCGGCGACGGGCGACCGGCTCGATTCCATCCCGTGGTCACCGCCGACGGCGACGACCACGACGAGCACCGGGGATTCACCGACGCATGGCGGAGCGTCTGCACGGCAGTGCCCGCCGTGTCGTCGGCGACCCCTTCGATCCGAAGTGAGGAACCATGTCAGAGATTCTTTTGCGAGCCGAGGAAGCGCGGGGTCACGCCCAGGCGGTTATGCAGCGGGCGGCCGACACCCAGCAGGATCTGGAGTCGCTGCGCTCCCGCCTCCTGCCCCTGGCCGACTCGTTCCGGGGTCGTTCGGCGGAGGCCTTCGACGCCCGCATCGAGGAGTGGCAGACCAGCGCCAAGGATCTGCTGGAGGCGCTCGACAGCCTCGGTCAGTTCCTCAACGGCGCCGCCGACAGCATCGAGCAGACCGACCAGCAGATCGCCGAACAGCTCGGCTGAGCGTCCTCGTCGAGCCGGCGACCGCCCCGACCGTTGAGCGGGCGGCCGCCGAGCATCCCCCCACCCCCACGATCCGGGAGGATTGATGTCCGAGATCCAGGTCAACCTCGATGCCCTGTCGGCCCTGGCCGAGGGTGTCCGAACGGCGCAGGGCATGCTCGGCGACCTCGAGGACAATCAGCCGTGGTCGGCCGACTTCACCAGCGGGTCGAAGAGCGCCCATCGCGACTTCAAAGGCAAGTGGGACGAGCGGCGAGACCAGCTGTCGGACGGCCTGCGGTCGGTGGCGGACGCCCTGGAGATGATCCGGGACTCGTTCGACCAGACCGAGGACGACCTGGTGGCCACGCTCAACGGTGAGGGGGATGGCGGATGACCACGGGCTGGACCGAACTGGGGCGGGAGATCGACCTGTCCGACATCCACTGGTACATCGGCGAGCCGGTGGCGGGCGAGCCCGAGCCCTACGGCAGCGGCGCCGCCGCCTACACCGACCTGGCGACGCACGTCGCCGAGATCGGCACGGTGTTCGACCGGTACACGGGGAGCGACAACCCGCAGTTCAAGGGCGAGGCGGCCCGGGCCTTCAACGGTCTGGCCGAGACGGTGCGGGAACAGCTCACGTTGATCCCGGGGATCGCCGAAGGCGTTGCGGCGGTGCTGACCGACCACGAGGCCGGCCTCAAGAGCCTGCAGGCCGACGCCGACGCCGCCCTGGTCCGGGCCCGGGCCCGATGGCACCGGTACGAGGCGGCCAAGACGGAGCTGCGGGCGGCCGAGAACGCACTGGAGGCGCAGGCGGTGGACCTGCTGGCCCCGACCGACGAGTCCCGCCACCGCAACGCCGAGGACGAGTTGGCCGAGGCTCGCTCTCTGCTGTTCCGCTCGCGCGACGAGGCCCAGGACCTGATCGACGCCGAGTCGACGCTGGAGACGACGACGGCCGACGGCATCCGCGGCATCGACCTGGGCGACATGGCCGACCCCGGCTTCTGGGACAAGCTGGGCGGCGCCCTGTGGGACGTCGTCCTGACCATCCCCATCGTCGGCGACGTCATCGAGCTGGCGCATGCGATCAGCGAGGGCGACTGGACCCGGGCCATCTGGCGCCTCCGGGATCTGCTCGACGACATCCTGTTGGTGGCGGCGATCGTCGTCGTCGTGCTCGCCGTGACCTTCACCGGAGGTGCGGCGTTGGCGCTGCTCGCCATCGCCGCGACCAAACTGGTGATCGACATCGGTCTGTACGCCACCGGTTCGGAGGATCCGGACAACCCGGGTCGGACGATCGGCAAGTTCGACCTCGCCCTCTCGGCCCTCGCCGTCGTCGGGGCCGGTGCCGGGGTCCGAGCGGCGGCGCAGCCCGGCCTGTTCCGGGTGGGAAACTCGGCTCGGACCTTCGGACCGGGACCGGGCGGCCTCCACCGGCTCCCCGGCGTGAGCAACATCCACCGCATCGCCACCACCAGTCCGACGGCCTCCAACGCCGCCGGCAGCGCCGATGCCTGGGTCACCGCCACCTACGGCTCGTTCTCGACCGGGTACCAGCTGGGCTCCCGCTGGGCGGGTCCGTCGGAGACGGTCCAGCGGACGCGGTTGCTCGACGCCGCCGTCGATGCTCAGATCGATGCGCTGGAGAGCGGCGCCGAACTCGACGAGGTGTTCGCGTGGCCTCCGCCACCGATCAGTCCCCCCACGGGCACCATTCCGCACACGACCCCCGAGGCCGTCGACGGCGCAACGCCGGAGCCGACCCGCACACCCACTCCGAACCCGAACCCGACCCCGACCACGGAACCACCGTCGACCACACCGACGGCGACGCCGCCCCAACCGACAACGACCTCCGGTCCCTGATCCGACGACGGCACGAGCACCATGACCAACACGACCAGCAACACCACCTCCGGCAACACCACCTCCGACGGCGCCACCGGCGACACGCCGTCCGGCGGCGAGACGTCGTCCGGCGGCGAGGTGCCCGCCATCGACTCGGTGCGGCTGAGCCTGCCCAAGCAGTGGGTGCAGGTGGCGGCCGAGCGAGGGCGGATCGACGACCTCCTGGCCACCACCCTGGCCAACATCGAGAGCGAGGGCATCACCCTGCCCAAGACGGAGATCCGACGGCTGGAGGCGTCCTTCGGCCAGCTCCGCCGCTACATCCTGGACAAGGGGATCGCCGGACTCGCCGTTTTCGCCGACCTCTTCCGCCACGAGCTCGACGAGCCCCGGCCGAAGACCGAGCCTGTCGGGGCCGGCGCCGACGCCTCGGTGGGCCCGGGCGGTTCCGAGTCGGCCGGTTCGGAGCAGGTCGGGGACGTCGAGGGCGAGCCGTTCCTGGTCTCGGCCACGATGGCGATCGTGCACCTCGACAAGCGACGACTGGGCACCGAGCTGTCGCTGAGCCCGAAATCGCTGGCCCTGATCCTGTCCCGCACCCGACCCAACGAGCCCGAGGAACGGCCGGCCCATCGCTTCACCGCCCTGGAGCCACCGGCGCTGATCGACCTTCCCGCCGGCCCTACCACGGTGCTCAAACAGGTGTTGGAGTACCGACCGAGCGTGGTGGAGTCGACCAGCCTCTTCACCCAGAGCTACTTCGTGTCCCCACCCGAGGCCGAGGGTGAGCGGGTCACGCTGTTGCAGTTCGCCTCGCCAAACGTCGATCTGGCCCCCAGCCTGTCCCGGTTGTTCGAGGCCATCGCCAAGACCTTCGTCTTCCTGCGGGAAGGCGACGAATCGCTCCCGCCTCGCTGAGCGACCTCACCCCGGCTCCGCCGGCGACCGGTTCGGCCACACGTCGAGGGCGTGGGACGAGGGTCCGGCCACTCGGGCGACAGGCTGGAACCGACCCTGACACGGACGGGCGACAAGCTGGAACCGACCCCAACCACTCGGCGACAGGCTGGAACCGACCCCGGCCACTCGGGCGAGGGGCGAGGGGCTAGGGGCTAGGGGCTAGGGGCGGCCGCCGTGGCGGCGCATCGGGGGAACGGTGGTCGGTGGCTGCTTGCGCGGCGGAAGCTCGGTCAGTAGCTCGGTGGTAGCGGCCGTGATGACGGCCACGGCGTGCTCGAAGGCTTCCGAGGTGGCGGCCGACGGTTCCCGGATCCCGCTGATCTTGCGGACGTACTGTCGGGCCCCGGCCTCGATCTCGGCGGGGGTGGCCGGCGGCTCCAGGCCTCGGAGGATCGTGATGTTGCGACACATGCGACCCAGTCTGCCCGCCGCCGACCGGCCGGTCACGAGGCCCGGCTCGTTCGGGCCGCCCGTCCCACCCACACCGCGGTCGACACGACGAGCAGCCCTGCGGTGACGGCCAGGTGGCCAGACCCGGTGCCGAGACCCAACCACGGCTCCTGAATCGACCGGATGACGTGGGACAGGGGCAGCCAGTCCGAGACCGAACGCATGTTGTCCGACATGGCCTGTGGGGGCGGGCCGCCACCGGACAAAAGGAACAGCGGGAAGAAGGCCAGCAGTCCCAAGCCCTGGGCCGCCCGGGCCGTGGGCAGCAGCGAACCGAGGGCGACGCCGAGGCTGGTGAAGGCCAGGGTGCCGACGACGACGCCGACGACGGTGCGGAAGGGATCGTCGACCGGCGGGAGACTGAAAGCCAGCCGGGCCACGATGAGTAGCGCCCCGAAGCCGAGCACGGCGAAGGTGATACCGCTCGCCATGACCGTGAACGGAACGGCCCAGCGGGGGAAGCCGGAGGTGTCGAAGCGGCGGAGCACCCCCCGCTCCCGATACGAGGCCAGGTGGACGGGCAACATGATGAGGGCCACGGCGCACAACACCACCCCGAGGTAGGCGGCGGTGTAGAAGTGCTGCGGGTTGACGCCTTCGAAGTCGGCCTCGCCCGGTGCGTTGCCGAACACGCTCCCCAGGACGAGCACGGTGATCACCGGGAAACCGAAGACGAACACGATGGCCTGCGGCTCCCGACAGAACAGTCGGAGCTCGGCGCTGATGAGGCGCAGGACCTGAGCCAACGCCGAGGGTCGAGCGCGGCCGATCGAAGGACGGGGGCCGTGTTCGTCGGCAGCCGACCCGGCCGTCGATGCGGTGGCCGGGACGGGCGTGGATGCGGGGTGGGTGGTGGTGGTCATCGGTGCGCTCCTTCGAGAACGGTCAGCAGGGCCTCTTCGAGGCTGGGTTGGGTCACGGTGAGGTCGTCGGGGAATCGGTTGCGGGCGGCGAGCTCAGCGCCGACGTGGACGATCATCGACGGTTCACCGATCGCCTCGACGTGGCGGCGGTCGAAGCGGGCGGTGCGAACCCCCGACACCCCACCGAGCCAGGTGACGTCGTCGACGTCACCGGCGAACCGGATGTGGACCCCGGCCCCATGGCGATCGATAAGGCCGGCCGGGGTGTCGAGGTCGACGAGGCGACCGTCCGCCATCACGGCCACCCGGTCGCAGAGGGCCTCGGCCTCGTTCATGAAATGGGTGACGAGCACGACGGTGGTTCCCCGATCCCGGACCCGTCGGATCAATCCCCAGACCTCGGACCGGGCCGACGGGTCGAGGCCCTGGGTCAGCTCGTCGAGGAAGACGATCTCGGGCTCGTTGAGCAGGGCGAGCGCCAGGAACAACCGCTGCCGTTGGCCGCCGGAGAGGGCGGCGAAGGCGGAGTCGGCGATCGGGCCGAGCTCCCACTCCTCCATGGCCCGGCGGGCGTGAGCCGATGTGTCGGCGAAGAGGCGGACCGCCTCCCCCACCCGAAGTCGATCGGGCAGGTTGGCCTGCTGGAGCTGGCTTCCGACGCGGCCCCGGATTCGGGCCTGATCGGTGGCGGGGTCGAGACCAAGCACCCGAACGGTCCCGTCATCGGCCCGGCGGAGGCCCTGAGCACACTCGACGGTCGTCGTCTTCCCGGCGCCGTTGGCCCCGAGGATCCCGAAGATCTCGCCTCGCCGGACATCGAAGGAGAGGTCGTCGACGGCCCGGCGGTCGCCGTAGATCTTGGTCAGTCCGGCGCAGCGGAGCACCGGTGTGGTTGCGGTGGTGGTGGTCATGAGGGCGACGGTAGGAAAGCGCGCCGCGACCGTCGCCCGCCTCCGGGTGGGTTGGCCGCCCGATCCCCCCGTGGGGGGAGGTGGACTCGGCGGCGGGGGCGGCCTGGCGCCGGGTCAGAACTCGACGAGGCCGTTGCGGTAGGCGTGGACGATGGCCCCGGCCCGGTCCCGCACGGCGAGCTTGGTGAAGATCGACGAGATGTGTGACTTCACGGTCGCCGCCCCCACGTAGAGCTCCTCGGCGATCTCGCCGTTGGTCCGTCCGGCCGCCATCAGCACCAGCACCTCGTGCTCCCGGTGGGTGAGGCGGTCGTCGGTGGCCGCCGGGCGCACCTCGGGTCGGTCGTCGGCCCCGGTCGTGGTCGGGGTGGAGGCCGAGGCCGACCCGGGGGACGGGGACGGGGTCGGGGTCGGCCCAGGGGACGGGGTGGAGGCCGAGGCCGACCCGGGGGACGGGGTGGAGGCCGAGGCCGACCCGGGCGACGGGGTCGGGGTCGGCCCAGGGGACGGGGTCGGGGTGATGTCGGTCTCGCTCGCCCGGCGGTGGGCGAGCACCCGGGCCGTGACCTCGGGATCGAGCCAGGCTCCACCCCGGGCCACGGTGACGGTGGCCCGGATCAGGTCCTCGGGGCTGGCCTCCTTGAGGATGAACCCGGCGGCGCCGGCATCGATCGCCCCCCACAGGATCTCGTCGTCGTCGAAGGTGGTGAGCACCAGCACCGGAGGGCCCTCGGCGGCGCGAATGCGGCCTGTCGTCTCGATGCCGTCGACGCCGCGCATGCGCACGTCGGTGACCACCACGTCGATCGGGGCGTCGTCGGTGGCCTCGGCCAGGCGTTGCAGTGCCTCGGCCCCGTCCGACGCCTCGCTCACCACCTCGATACCGGGCTCCGAGCCCAGGATCCGGCCGAGGCCGACGCGGACCAGCGGCTGGTCGTCGACCAGGAGGACCCGCAGCGGGCCGTCGTCGGGGTCGAGGGCGCGATCGGTCACGCCGTCGATCCGTCGGTCGGACGGGGGGCGACGGGGTCGGCGACGTCGAGGGGCAGTTCGGCCTCGACGACCCAGCCGCACTCGGACGGCCCGGCGTGCAGGGTGCCCCCGATCGACTGGGCCCGCTCCCGCATCCCGATCAGGCCGAGGCCCCGACCGTCGGTGGTCGAACGCGGCCCGCCGTGGTCGGCCACCCGGAGACGGCATCGGTTGCGTTCGACGTCCACCGTCACCGTCAGGTCTGCTCCGGCCCCGGGGGCGTGGCGGGCCACGTTGGTCAGCGCCTCCTGGACGATCCGGTGGCAGGCCACGGCGATCGGTCCGGTGACGGTGTCGATGGGGCCCTCCTGCTCGTAGGAAACGGCGAGGCCGGCCGCCCGATACCGCTCGACGACGGCGACCAGATCGCCCATGTCGGCGAGCGGTGCGGAGTCCAGCTCGTCGTCGGCCCGCATGAGACCGACGCTGCGGCGAACCTCGGCCATCGAGGCCCGACCGGCGTCCTCGGCCTGGAGCAGGGCCCGGGTCGCCTCATCGGGGTCGCTGCGGACGAGGCGCCGGGCGCCGGCCACGTGGAGCATCACCACCGACAGCGAATGGCCGATGAGATCGTGCACATCGCGGGCGATCCGGCGCCGCTCGATCAGGGCCGCCTGATCGATCAGCTCGGCCTGGGTGGCCCGGAGTTCGAGCAGCAACTGGTCGTAGCGGTGGATGCTCACGCCGAAGGCGCCGCTGAGTGCGATGGCGGAGGCCCAGTTCACCCAGGCCCAGTCGTACGGGCCGATGAGGCTGGCGCCGATGATGGTGGCGATCGCCACCACGATGTAGCCGACCGCCCTGGCCCGATCGGTCTCGATCGAAGCGATCAGGGTGACGGCCAGGATCAACAGGAACAGGGCGAACTCGACCTCGGTCCCCCGGTAGTTGAGGGCGGTGGGGATCACCAGGGCGGGGACGGCGATCACCAGGTTGCTGAGGCGGGCCCACCGGGCCCGGGCCACGAAGGCGGCGGCGACCACGGCGAGGAGGACCACCCGGTCGATGCGGAAGCCACCCTCGCCCATGGCCACGAAGGCACCGACGACGGCGGCGGCGCCGGCCAGCAGCCGTCGTCGGCGTTCGTCGCCGAGCGGCCCGGCCGTGGTCGTCATGGGCGCAACGGTACTCACGGCGACCGGGCGGCGTCATCAGCCCCGGCGGGGATGCCTCTCCCCCCGTGGGGGGAGCACTCAGCTCCGGCGCTCGTAGACCCAATCGTCGTCGGCCATGGTGAGCCGGTGCCGGGGGCCGGCGGCGTCGATCGGACCGCCGTCGTAGGCGGCGTCGCCGGCCCAGGCCAGGGTGAGGGGGGCCCGGTTGATCGGACGGGTGCGGAATTCCATCGAGGTGGTGAGGCGAGCCCACTCGAGGGTGGCGGCGACGGTGTCGTGAGCGCCGAGTTGGGTGAGGGTCACCCAGGTCGGGGGCACGAGCTCGATCTCACCGACGCGGCGGAGGTCGAGGGCGTCGGCCGGTCGGAGCCAGCGATGCTCGTGGATCTCACCGCCGTCGATGGCCACGTCACCGTCGGGGGCGGGGCTGACGAAGAACCAGGTTGAGAAGCGGCGGACCGGACCCTTGCCCTGCATCGTCGGTCGGCCCGGCGGCTCCCAGTACGACCAGAGCTCCAGGTCGTCGTGGCCGATCTGCAGCCCGGTCTCCTCATCGGTCTCGCGGACGGCGGCGACTCGGGCGGCCGCCTTCACCGCGTCGCCGTCGCTCCCGTCGCCATCGACGGTAGCGGCGACCGTCGCCTCGGCGGTGGTGCGATCATCGGGCTCGACGGCGCCACCGGGGAAGACCCAGGCCCCGCCGAAGGCGATCTTGGAGTTGCGGCGCAGCATCAGCACCTCGAGGCCCTCGGCGCCATCTCGGACCAGGAGGACGGTGGCGGCCGGGATCAACTCGTTGTCAGACACAGCCGGCAACGGTAGGGCCGCAGCGGCCACGGACGCACATTGGATCCGGACCCGGTCCCGTTTTCGAGGGTGGCCATCGGCCGCCGGCGGACCCACGGTCGGGCCGGCAGTAGGGCAGAAGCGGAGGCCACCAGGGCGACAGCACCGGAGTGCTGCTGATGCGTGTGGAGGAGACGGCGGCCTCCGCTTCTACCACTGGAATGCCGGTGAGGGTGATGGTCACCGGTAGAAGTACCATCGTCGAGGATGGCGAAAATCTTGAGCGCCTTAGTCCTCGGGACCGGGCCGGTGACCGGTCAGAACTTCCTGGGCGACAATTTCCTGGCCTATCTCACCTTGGCCCTGGGTGCTGCGCTGGCCGGCGGCAACCTCCTCGCCCTGCTCAATCCGCGGCCCGACGACTCGGGTGAGATGCAGCGGGCACCGCTCGGCCGGTCACTGATGCAGATCACGGTGGGAAGCCTGGCGGCGATCTGGTCGCTGGCCACGATCGTCAGCTGAGGGCGACAGGCGGACCCGAAAAGCGGCTCGGGGGGCTGCACGGATCCGGCGAAACCACCGAGGTCGGAACGGGCGACGACGTCGGCGCCTTCGCCGGTGTTGGCATCGGTGAGGGTGTACGCGCGTGCGTCGGTGTCGGCGTTGATATCGGTATCGGTGTCGAGGGCACCGATTGCGGGGCTAGAAGTCCGGGCCGGGATCGCCGGAGGGACCGGGGCCGTCGCCCGGGGGCGGGCCGCTGCCGTCGTCGAACCCGCCGCCGCCGGGGGCGGACCGGGCCATGTTGTCGAACCGGGTGAACTGACCGCGGAAGGCGAGCCGGGCCTTCCCGGTGGGGCCGTTACGGTGCTTGGCCACGATCACCTCGGCCACGCCCTTGTCCGGCGAGTTCTCGTCGTAGACCTCATCCCGGTAGAGGAACATCACGACGTCGGCGTCCTGCTCCAACGACCCGGACTCGCGCAGGTCCGACAGCATCGGCCGCTTGTCGGTGCGCTGCTCCAGACCACGGTTGAGCTGGGCCAGGGCGATCACCGGGGCTTCGAGCTCACGGGCCAGGATCTTCAGGTTTCGGGAGATCTCGGCCACCTCGACCTGGCGGCTTTCGGCGTTGGACCGGCCCGTCATCAGCTGGATGTAGTCGATGACCACCATCCCCAGGTCGCCCTCCCGGCTCTTGAGGCGGCGGGCCTTGGCCCGGATGTCCATGATCGACGTGCGGGGATTATCGTCGATGAAGATCGGGGTCTCGGCCAGCCGGCCGACGGCGTGGGAGATGCGGTTCCACTCCGACTCGTCGAGGCGACCGGTCTTCACCCGCCCGGAATCGACGAGGGCCTCGGAGCACAGGAGGCGCTGCGACAGCTCGAGCTGGCTCATCTCCAGATTGAAGATGAGGACCGGCCGCCGGTCCTTCATGGCCGAATTGGCGGCGAGCCCCAACGCGAACGCCGTCTTTCCCATCGCCGGCCTGGCGCCGACGACGTAGAGGGCGTTGGGCTGGAGACCGGCCAGCTTCTCGTCGAGATCGAGATAGCCGGTGCTGAGGCCGGTGATGGCCTCGCCCCGGTCGTAGAGCATCTCGATGCGGTCGAGGTTGGCCGGGAGGAGATCGCGGATCGGGGCGGTGGTGTTGGTGACCCGCCGCTGAGCCACGTCGAACATCTTTGCCTCGGCGTCGTCCACCGCCTTCGGCACGTCCTCGGGGACGTCGTAGGCGATCTCGGCGATCTCGTTGGACACCGTGATCATTCGCCGGAGGAGGGCCCGCTCCTCCACGATCTTGGCGTAGTGGGAGGCATTGGAGATGGCCGGTGTTGTGGCCTGGAGATCGAGGAGGATGGCGGGACCGCCCACCTCGTCGAGCAGGCCGGCCCGCTGCAGCTCCTCCGATACCGTCACGGCATCCACAGGCTGTCCACCGCTGTAGAGGCTCATGATGGCGTCGTACAGGTGGCCGTGGGCCGGCTTGTAGAAATGCTCCGGTTCGAGGACCTCCACCACGTCGGCGATGGCCTCGCGGCTGAGCATCATGGCCCCCAGTACCGACTCCTCGGCCCGGAGATTATTGGGCGGGACGCGGGTGGGCGCGCTGGAGCGGGGACCATCGGACATCAGCTCATCCTCCCCTTGTCCGCTTGTGCATCGCTAGTGGCCTAACCCTGGGGACAGGCACCCCTCATCTGTGGATTTCTGTGGATAACGGTCGATTGCGGGCGCGACTCATCCACAGGCCGTCCCCAGCCTGGGAAGAGTCGCCCGTGGTTATCGAACGCGTGGGTCTAGATGGCCGGATGGCCCCTAGGCGCTGACAACCGAAATGCTGACGGGAAACTGCACTTCCTGGTGCGGCTTCACCGTGACGGCATGGGTGCCCGTGGTGCGGATGGGCTCGGCGAGCTCGATCATCTTGCGATCGATCTCCACACCGGACTGGGCCCGAATGGCTTCCGAGACCTCGGCCGCGGTGACCGAGCCGAAGAGCTTGCCTTCGCCGCCGGCCCGAGCGCTGATCTCGATGGTGGTGGCGACCAGGGTCTTGGCGACCTCTTCGGCGGCTTCCCGCTCCTTGGCGTTGCGGATCTGCCACGACTTCTTCATCGACGCCGCCTGGGCTTCCACCCCGGCGCTGGCCTGCTGAGCCCGACCCTTGGGGATCAGGAAGTTGCGGGCGTAGCCATCGGACACCTCGACGATGTCGCCACGGTTGCCGAGACCGGTGATCGATTCGTGCAGGACGATGCGCATCAGACCTCGGCCCCCTGCTGATCGGTGGTCACCTCGACACCCTCGACGTTTTCCACGGCGGCGGCAGCGGTCTCGGACTCCGAGGACGTGTTCTCCCCGTCGCGGTCGTTGCGACGACCCTCGCCGTCGCGGTCGCGCGGACCACGATCGCCGCGGTCGCCGCGGTCGCCTCGATCGCCCCGGTCATCGCGACGGCCACCGCCACCACGACGCTGGGTGGTGACCCGGCTGGTGTAGGCGAGGAGGCCCATCTCGCGGGCGTTCTTGATGGCCCGAGCGATCTCGCGCTGCTGCTGGGAGTCGTTGCCCGACACCCGACGGGACCGGATCTTGGCCCGATCGGACATGAAACGGCGGAGCAGCTCCGTGTCCTTGTAGTCGATGTAGGCGACGTTCTCCGACGCCAGCGGGCTGATCTTCTTCTTGGGCTTGCGACCGTTGTCCTTGGTCTTGAGCCGCTTACGTGAACTTCCCTTAGCCATTAGAAAGGCTCCTCGTCGGGGTTGTAGGCAGGAGGACCATCGGCCTGGCCGCCGGATCGGCGGGGACCGGAGCTTTGGCTGGGGCCGCCGTAGCCGCCGCCTCCTCCGTCAGATCGTTCGTTTCGCATGACTTCGGCGGTGGCCCACTTGAGGCTGATCGCGACGTCGTCGGCCACGATTTCCACCTTGGAGCGCTTCTCGCCCTCCTGGTTCTCCCAGGACCGCTGATCGAGGCGCCCGGTCACGGTGACACGGGTGCCTTTGGCCACGGTCTCGGCCACGTTCTCGGCCAGCTGGGCCCAGGCCGTGATGTCGAAGAAGCTCACGGCCTCCTCCCACTCCTGGGTCTGACGGTTCTGCCACCGCCGGTTTACGGCAAGACCGAAGTTGGCGACGGCCTGGCCCGAGGGGGTGAAGCGAAGCTCCGGCTCCCGGGTGGCGTTGCCGGTCACACTCACGTTGTTATCGATAGCCACGGTTCGGCTCCTTACGCGGTTGCGGCCGCAAGGCCTCGACGATGAGCCTCGTCGAGGGGCAGACGCATGAACTTGTGGCGGATCACTTCGTCCGCGAGGCGCAGGGTCCGATCGATCTCGGCCAGCGCGTTTGGTGCGATGAACTCGAGCACGACATAGAAGCCCTCACGCTTCTTCTGCATCTCGTAGGCGAAGCGCCGAACGCCCCACTTGTCGAGCTTCTCGAGAGTGCCACCGGCTTCGTTCGCCATCTTCTCCAGGCGATTCACGAACGTCTGGATCGACGATTCGTCGGTATCGGCCGTGAAGATGACCATCAATTCATAGGCCCGCATGGTCTGGGCTACACCTCCCTGTGGACTCGCCGTTCGGGCGAGGCCCCCGACGGTCGAGGGCAGGGTCTTCAATTGGACTTGTCAAGACTACCGGCCCGGCCCGCACATTCGGCATGGGTCACACCCTAGAGAAGGCCTCTGACAGTGAGCGCCGCCCACCCCATGAGGCGGACGAGCGTGGGCCGTGGCACCATTGCCGCCATGGACGAGGTGGCCTGTGACAGCTGCGGGCGGGATGACGAGCCCACCACCGAGGTCCGCCGGATCTACATCACCCCCGCCGCCTGGGACACCGAGGAGAAGGTGACCAAGGCGCCTGACACCGAGCTGTGGTGCGACGTGTGCCGCACCCACTACCCCCACGAGGGGCCCGACGCCGCCTGAGGGGCCCGCCTGGTTCTAGTCGTCGGGGATGGCGAGCGGGTAGCCCTCGCCGCCGAGCGGGACGACGAGTAGCGAGACGATCTCCCGGTCGCCGAGACCGATGTGGAGTCGAGGATCGGCCGAGGACAACCAGCCGCCGCCAGAGGTGAACTGCCATCGTCGCCGTTCGCCGTCGGCGAAGACCGCCTCCACCACGGTGCCGGTGCCGGCCCCCGGCACGTCGACGACCAGCGACCGCCCCTGGGGCAGTCGATTCTCCAAGAGGACCAGGTTGCCACCGACCGAGCTGACGGCGAGATCGATGTCGCCGTCGTTGTCGAAGTCGGCCGGGGCCACACCCCGGCCCTGCAGGAGCGGCAGACCGCCCGGCCCGGCGTCGACCGGCCACGACACCAGGCCGCCCGCGTCCACGGTGCCGTCGGCGACGGTGCCGGCCTCGGTGCCGCGGAACACGGTGAGGGGGCGGGGGGTGGCGTCGTCGGTGATCGGGATCTCGCCGCTGGCGACCACGGCGTCGTCGAGCCCGTCGCTGTCGAGGTCGACGAAGGCGATGCCCCACCCGGTCTCCCGGTCACCGAGGGCCCCGACCGCGCCGTCGGCGGCCGCCCACCCGGCGGCCGCCCCTTGCGAGGCGAACACCCGATGGCCCTGCCCGGCGAGGTTGGTGACGCCCAGGTCGAGCCGGCCGTCGAGATCGAGATCGGCGACCGCCACCCCCATGCCGCTGCCGTCGTCGTCGACCCCGAGGGTGGCGGCCACGTCGACCAGGCCGCCGGCCACGTCGAGGTCGTTGCGGTAGAGGCGATTGGGCTGGGTGTCGTTGGCCACGTGGACATCGAGGTCGCCGTCGCCGTCGATGTCGACCATGACCACGTCCAACCCGTACTCCGACCCGTCGGGCTCGACCCCGAGGGCGGCGGCGTCCACCTCGGTGAAACGGGGGACGCCGTCGCGCACGACGTCGCAGAAGAACACCACGTCGGGGCGGGCCTCGACGGTGTTGGGAAAGCCGGAGTCGCTGTCGGACCGGGGCCGGTTGAGGTCGGCGTAGCCGGCGACGAAGAGGTCGACGGTGCCGTCGCCGTTCAGATCACCGGCGGCAGCGCCCGACTGCCAGCCGTAGGCGTCGACCCCGGCCTCCTCCCCCACCTCGACGAACCCGGCGCCCTCGTCGTTCAGGAGGAGCAGGTTGGTGCGGGACGTGGTCACGTACAGATCGGGGTAGCCGTCGAGGTTGAAGTCGGCGACGGTGCAACCGACGGCCCGCACCTCGTGCGCCGCCCCCCACTCGACCGACCGATCCTCGAAGGTGCCGCCGAGATTGCGGAACAGGCGGGTGGTCGGGAGACCGTCGCCCTCGGTCCACAGCCCCCATTCACCATCGGACCAGGTGTTGGTGGCGAACAGATCGAGCCAACCGTCCTGGTCGACGTCGAGCCAGCACAGCCCGCCGCCCATCATGGCCACCGGGTCGCCGGTGACGTCCCAGCGGAAGGCGCCATGGGTCATGCGCAGGCCGACCCGGTCGGCCACGTCGACCAGATCGCCGTCCCCGCCGTCGGCGCCGCCCGCCGACCCCACCACCGATGCCGTGGCCTGATGATGATGGTGGGCGGCCCCGGCCGGGGTGCCCGAGGTGCCGACCACGAAGGCGACGACGGTTGGCACGACGACGATGGTGAGGGCTCCCGCCGCCAGAGCGGGCCGGGGCGCAGCGAGTGGGCCGAGCCGCCCGATGGGGCGCGCCGCATCGTTCGGTCGGGCCGCATCGTTCGGTCGGGCCGCATCGTTCGGTCGGGCCGCATCGTTCGGTCGGGCCGCCCGGACGGCGAGGACGACGGCCAGGGCCACGATGGCCGAGGCGGCCAGGTTGACCAGGCCGTGCCACCACACCCGCTGGGTGGAGGCCACCGTGCCCTCCAGCCCACCGAACCAGGTGGAGAGACCGATGGCCCGACCGACGGTGAACGCCGTGGTCGTGAGCACCACGTGCTCGATGACGTGTATCAGCTGCACCCCGACGCCGAGCCGGGCCCACCGCCTGGCCCGCTCGGCGCCGTCCGACGCCGAGGCGTCGGCGGGGCGCACCAGCCAGGCCAGGCCAACGGCACCGGCCAGGAACACCACGTTGCCGATGAGGTGGAGAACCTCCATCCCCCGCAACATGGCAGGACCCATCTCGGCCGTCTCCGACGCCGGAATCCGACCCAGCTGCCGCGAGAGGGCGTGGGCCACCGGCGACATCCACGGCGAGCGCTGGGGGTGGACGAACCACACCGCCATCTGGATGGTGTGCTCGACCAGATGGCCGAGCTGGAAGACCAGGGCGACGACGGTGCCGACGACCACCGGGCGTACCCGGCCGCTGTGCGTCGTCGGCACCACCGCCACCGTCGATCAGCCTCGACCCGAGGTCTGCCGGGCCCGGCGGGTGACCGTGTCGATGGTGACGGCGAGGAGGAGGATCACCCCGGTCACCATGAACTTCCGATCCGACGGCCAACCGAGGAGGCCCATCCCGCTCTCGACCGCTCCGATCACCAGCGCCCCCTGAAGGGCGTTGACCACGCGGCCCCGGCCGCCGAAGAGGCTGCAGCCGCCGATCACGGCGGCGGCGATCGAGTTGAGCAGCAGGTTGGAGACCGGGATGGCGTTGTCGGCCGACCGGAGGCGGGAGGCGACGACGAGCCCGCCGACGGCGGCCATCACGGCCCCGATCACGAAACAGGCCATCTTGATGCGATCGACGTCGATACCGGCCCGGCGGGCGGCCTCGGCGTTGCCGCCGACGGCGTACACGTGGCGGCCGAAGCGGGTGCGCTCGGCCACCACCGTCCACCCGACGACGAACAGGCCGAGGATCACGGCGAGCAGGGGCAGGCCCCGGTCGGCGTTGGTGATGGCGACGAGGCCGAGAAGGAGGACGGCCATCATCACGATCTTGCCGGCGAGGGAGAACGTGCTCTGGGTGACGAGTCCCTGCCGGATGGTCGCCCGGTCGTCGATCACCAGCACGGCGGCGTAGGCGACGACGGCGGCGATGCCGATCACCCAGCCGAGGGCGGGGCTGAGGAACTCGTTGGCCACACCCACGATCGCCGGGTCGGTGATGCGGATGAGGCCGGTGCCGCCGGCGATCGGCCCTTGGACCAGACCCCGGAGCACGAAGAACGTGGCCAGGGTGACGATCAGTGACGGCACCCCGAGTTTGGCCACGAAGTAGCCGTGGGTCAGGCCGATCACCGCCGCAGCGACAGCGGCGGCGGCCAAGGCGATCAGCCACGGGATCTCGTTGCCGTCCTCGGCCACCAGTCGGGCGATGAGCATGGCCCCCACTCCGGCGGTGGCGGCCACCGACAGATCGATCTCGCCGATCAGCAGCACGAACACGATGCCGGTGGAGATCAGGGCGATCGAGGCCAGCTGCAGGATGAGGTTGGTGATGTTCTGGGCCGAGAGGAAGTTGCTGTTCTGGGCCTGGAAGATGATGGTGATGGCCGCCAGCCCGAGGACGACGGGCAGCGAGCCGATGTCGCCCGAGGCGACGCTGCTGCGCCACTGGGTGACGCCCTCGGCCATGGTCATCCGGCGCCCGGCCTGCTCAGGCTGGGGCGCCCGGGAGGACTCCTCGGCGGGCGAGCCGGTGTCGGTGGCTGATGCGGTCATGCGAGCACCTCGCTGAGGGACGTCTCCTGGCCGGGTACGGCGCTGATGGCGCCGGCGGTGATCGCCTCGACGATCTCCTGCTGCGAGGTGTCCTCGCGGCGGTAGGTGCCGATGCTCTGACCGAGCCGGAGCACCAGGAATCGATCGGCGACCTCGAACAGGTCGTGCAGGTTGTGGGAGATGATGACCACACCCAGGCCCTGGTCGGCCAGGCGCCGCACCAGGTCGAGCACCTGACGGGTCTGGGCGACGCCGAGGGCGGCGGTCGGCTCGTCGAGGATGACGGCCTTGGAGTTCCACATCACCGCCTTGGCCACCGCCACCGACTGGCGCTGACCGCCGGAGAGGCGGGCCACGTTGAGATCGACGCTGCCCAGGGTGGTGACGGCGAGCGACCGCATGGTCTCCGCCGCCTTGCGTCGCATCAGCGACTCGGTGAGGAAGCCGGTGCGCCCGGTCTCCTCCCGGCCCAGGAACATGTTCTGGGTGACGGTGAGATTGTCGCAGAGGGCGAGGTCTTGATAGACGACCTCGATGCCGAGGCGAGCGGCGTCCTTGGGGTCGTTGATCGTGGCCGGGGCGCCCTCGAAGAAGAACTGGCCGTCGTCGATCCGGTGATTGCCCGAGATCGATTTGATCAGGGTCGACTTGCCGGCGCCGTTGTCGCCGACGAGGCCGAGCACCTCACCGGCGTAGAGGGTGAGGTCGACTTGGTAGAGGGCTTGTACCGAGCCGAACCGCTTGGAGATGCCTTGTGCTTCCAGGAGGGGGGTTGCTGTGGACATGAGGTGTGCTTCCTTTGCCAACCGGGTGCCGCCCGCCCATGGAGAGAGGACGGCGGGCGGCACCCGGCACGACGATCGGCTAGTTCTGGCAGAACTCGGTCTCGGCGGTGTCGCCGACGCAGATCTCCTCGACGGTGCGGAACCCGTCGGCGATGACCGTGTCGTTGATGTTGTCGACGGTCACGGCGACCGGGGTCAGCAGCACCGACGGCACATCGGTGGTGCCGTTGTTGACGGTAGCGGTGGCGTTGTCCGGGGTCCCGCCGTCACGGAGGATCAGGGCCAGCTCGGCGGCGGCGTCGGCCTCGGCCTTGATCGCCTTGTAGACCGTCATGTACTGATCGCCCTTGACGATGTTCTGGATGCCACCGGCACTGGCGTCCTGGCCGGTGACGGGGATGCCGTTGAGCTCGACGGCGGTCAGGGCCGAGATGACGCCCCCGGCCATGCCGTCGTTGGCCACGATCACGGCGTCGACCTCGTTGTTGGCCGCGGTCAGGATCTGCTCGGCGATGTTCTGCGCCTCCTGGTTGTCCCAGCCGTCGACCGCCTGGCGGTCGACCAGGTTCCACTCGCCCGAGTCGAACTTGGGCTGGGCGATCTCCATGTAGCCGTTGCCGAAGAGGGTGGCGTTGTTGTCGGTGGGACCGCCGTCGAGCACGACCACGTTGGGCACGCCGTCGAAGTCGGCGAGGGCCTCGGCCATCGACTCGCCCATGGCCCGGCCGACGGCGACGTTGTCGAAGCTGACGTAGTAGTCGGCCCCGTCGCCCTCGGTGGTCAGGCGGTCGTAGTCGATGACGACGGCGCCGGCGGCCCGGGCGGTGTCGATGATTGCGGCACCGGAACCGGAGTCGAGCGGCACCATCAGCAGGACGGTGGCCCCGTCGGTGAGGGCGGCCTCGGCCTGGGTCTGCATGGTGGCGGCGTCGCCCTCGGCGTTGGAGATCGTGAAGTCCTCACCCTCGACCAACCCGGCTGCGGTGAAGGCCTCGGTCAGGAATCGACGGTCGTCGTTCTCCCAGCGGGCCGACGAGGCGGAGTCGGGCAGCAGCACGGCGATCTTGCCGCCGCCGGCCGCCTCGGTGCCCTCGTCGCCGTCATCGGTGGGCTCCGAAGCCGAGGCCGAGGCGTCGTCGTCGCCGCCGGTTTCGGAGGCCGACGCCGAGGTGTCGTCCTCGGTGTCGGCGCTGTCATCGCTGTCACCGCCGCACGCCGCCGCCACGAGGGCGAAGGCGAACAGCAGGGCGAGCAGGCGCATGAGTTTCTTCATGGGTCGTCTCCCTACATCGTTCCAGTGACCGTTGTCAGTGACTGGCGACACACATCGGTGTCGGGTTTCGACAGTACGAAAGGGCTTGTCAACCCGGGATTAACGTTGAGTCACTTTCGAGAAACAAGCTGTAAATGCGCTCACCGGGCGACGGGATCGACGCCGAGCCGGTAGCCGGCCCGGGGCTCGGTGAGGAACAGATCGGGGTCGCCTTCGATCTCCAGCTTGTTGCGCAGCCGACCGACGTAGACCCGAACGTACTCCCGGGAGCTCTCGTATCCGCGGCCCCACACGTCACGCAGGATCAGCTCATAGGACAGGAGCACGCCGGGATTGAGCACGAAGTAGCGGAACAGGGCGTACTCGGTCGGGGTGAGGGCGATGCGGTCGCCGTCACGACTGACCAGCTTGGCCTCGAGATCGATCTCGAGCGGACCGACGGCGAACGAGGTGACCGTCGGCTCCTCCTCGGTCAGCCGGGACCGGCGCAGGGTGGCGACCATGCGGGCCAGCAGTTCCTCCACCCCGAAGGGTTTGGTCAGGTAGTCGTCGGCCCCGAGGTTGAGGGCCCGCACCTTGTCGTTCTCGTTGGTGCGGGCCGAGACGACGATGAGGCCGATGTTCGACCGCTGCCGCACGTCGCGGCACACGTCGAACCCGTCGCGCTCGGGGAGCATCAGGTCGAGCAGCACGATTGCGGGGTCGTACTCGTCGATCAGTCGCATCACGTCCGACCCGGTCGGGTCGACGACGACGAAGTACCCGCGGGCCAGCAGGTTTGAGCGGACCAGGTCGACGATGTTGGGATCGTCCTCGACGACGAGGACACAGGTCTGCGTCATCGATCCCCCGGTTCGGTCGGCAGCTCGAGGGCGATGCGCGTTCCCGCCGAGCCCGTGCTGACCGCAACCGTACCGTCGAGGGCGCGCATGAAACCGCGGACCAGTCGGATCCCGAGGCCGCGGTCGGGGTTCATGTCGTCGGCGTGGCCGGCCAGATAGTCGCGCACGTCGGGCGGGAGGCCGCGCCCGTCGTCGAGCACCTCGACGGCCAGCCGGTTGGGGGCCGAGGCCGGCATCAACGCCACCGAGGCCCGGGTGCCGGCCGGGTTGTGACGCAGAGCGTTGCCGAGGAGATTGATGAACACCTGCTCCAGTCGGTCGCCGTCACCCCAGACGATCAGCGACTCGGGCAGATCGACGTCGATGTCGGCCGAGCCGACGACGTGGGTCGCCCGATCGACGGCCACCGAGAGGTTGCAGTAGTCCAGGTTCGGGAGGAAGGTGCTGGCCTCCAGCGAGGCGGTGTCGAACAGGGCGTCGACGAGCCTGCTCAGTCGCTCCGACTCGGCCTCGATCAGTTGGATGAAGCGGTCCCGATCGTCATCGGCCCAGGCCACGTCCGGCTGGCGCAACGTCGAGGCGAACCCCTGGATGGCGGTGAGGGGCGTCCGAAGCTCGTGACCGAGGCGGCGGGTCAGATTGCGTTCGAGGGAACGGCTGGCCCGGAGGTTGGACGACTCCTGACGGGCCTCCCGCACCAGGCCCCGTTCGAGCGCGAGGCGGAACGAGTTGGCGGCGCCGTGCAGCACCGGCGACACCACGTCGATCCTGGGCCCGGCGCCGTCCCACCAGCCGACGAGCTCACCGGTGCCCTTGGTCCACTCGAAGGCGAGCCCGTGGGCCGCCCCGCTCGTGTCCCCCGCCTCGGGCGACGCCGGGGCGGCGGCGGCCAGGGCGAGCATCTGCGCTGCGCTCGGCATCCGCTCCTCGTCGCCGGCGACCAGCACGGTGGTGGTGCCCATGTCGGTCATGCGGAACACGGCTCCCTCGCAGCCGAGGCCGAGCCGGAACGCGTCGAGGGCGTCGTCGAGGCCGAGGCCGGGATCCTCCTCGGCGGCGAACACCTCCAACACCCCCTGCAGCCCCTCCAGCGAGCGGACGTTGGTGCGGAGCGACTCGACCAGTCGGCCCCGGTCGACGGCGGCACCGGCCATGCTGAGGAACAGCTCGAGCAGTTGCCGTTGCTCGGGCTGGAGCCCGGCGTAGGACTCGGTGAACCCGACGATCACCCCGATCGTGCCCGCCGCCCCCACGATGGGACCGGCCCAGGCGCCGCCCAGTCCGGCCTCGCGGGCCAGTCGGGCGATGCCGTCCTCGGGTCGGTCCCGCAGATCGCGCACCAGCAGGATCCGCTCGCTCCCCGCCGCGGCGTGGACGAAGACGGTCGGGCTGCCGATCGGAGACCGACGCAGGTGACGCTCCAACCGGTCGGTCAAGTTGAGGGCGGCGCTCAGCTCCAGCTTGAGGCGCGACGACGTGCGGTCGGTGAGGAACACGGCCAGCCGATCACAGCTCATCGCCTCCGACAGCGAGGTGACCGTGAGCGGCAGCACCGACGTGGCGTCGGCGTCGGCCAGCTGCTCCGACAGGCTGTGGAGCCGACTGAGCTGACGGCTGGCCGTCGAATCGACATCGACGCCGGCCATCATCGACACCACGTCGTCGGGGTGGGTCTCGGCCCGGTCGACGACGGCCAGGGCCCGCCCGTGGCGCAGCACCAGGATCCGGTCGGCCAGCTCGAACACCTCGTCGAGCTGATGCGACACCAGGACGATGGCCACACCCTCGGTCTGCAGCGAGCGGATCACGCGTCGGATGGTGCGGCTCTCGAGCACGCCGAGGGCGGCCGTCGGCTCGTCCAGGATGAGCACCCGGGGGCGTTCGAGCGTGGCCCGGGCGATGGCCACCAGCTGACGCTGGCCGCCCGAGAGCCGACTGATGGGCCGATCGATGTCGGGCAGCTCGACGCCGAGGTCGGTGAAGATCCGCATCGCCGTGGCGTGCATCACCGACCGCTGGAGGCCGATCCCGTTGGCGGGTTCCCGACCGAGGAAGAGATTGGCGGCGACGTCGAGGTTCTCGCACAGGGCGAGGTCCTGCCAGACGACCGAGATGCCCTGACGGATCGACGTCCGGGGCGAGCGGCCGGCGGGAACGTCGTCGATCGACACCGTGCCGGCGTCGGGAGCCTCGGCCCCGGCCAGACACTTCACCAGCGTCGACTTGCCGGCCCCGTTCTCCCCGACCAGGGCCAGTACCTCACCCGGCGCCACCGAGAACGAGACGTCGTCCACGGCGCGCAACGCCCCGTAGGACTTGGTGACACCGGCGACCTCGAGCACCTGTGGGAGAGTACGCACCGACCGAGACCGCCCGCCAGTGCGTCGCGCCCACGCCGCCTACCGCCGATGGTGCGGAGACGGTCCCTGCGGGCGACCGAGCGGGGTCAGTCGTCCGGTTCGGTGGTCGTCGGCTCCTCGGCGGTCGAGGGCGGAAGGGTCGTCTCGGTCGCCGGGGGTTGGGTGGGCTGCGTGGGTTGGGTCGGCTGCGTCGGCTGGGTCGGCTGCGTCGTCTCCCCCGGCTGCGTGGTGTCGGTCGTCTCCCCCGGCAGTGTCGTGCTGTCGTCCGGCGTGGTGGTGGAGGTCAGTCGGGCGTCGGGGTCGGCCTGGAAGATCCACTCGCCGATCGGGACGCAGGCCACCGTCGAGCCCGGATCCTGGCCCTCCTGCACCGGGAGGCCGTCCGGGTTGTCGCCGTCGCCCGAGGAGGGCGGCGGGGGCGGAGCGGTGGTGGTGATGAGGACGAAGTCCTCCGGGCCGCCGCCGATCGGGTAGCCGAAGTCGTCGAGCTGGACCCCGCACGGTGGCAGGGTGGTCGTCGACAGCTCCTGGTTGAGGCGGGTGCCCTCGAACTCGTCGGACATCTCGATCTCGGGGCAGGGCGGCAGGTTGGCCGTGGCCTTGGCCATGTAGTCGGCCCAGATCATGGTCGGGAAGTTGCCGCCCTCGATGTTGGGCCAGCCCCGGTCGTCGATCAGCTCACCGGCCTCGTTGCGCGGCTTCTCCGTCTCCCCTTCGGCCAGGGGTTTGCGGAAGTCGTACATCGGGGTCTCCTCGGCGGCGTAGCCCAGCCACACCACCGTGGTCATCCCACACGTCATGCCGGCGAACCAGCCGTCGCGGCTCTCCTGGGAGGTGCCGGTCTTGCCGATGACGGCCCGCTCGGGATCGAACACCGCCCGTCGACCGGTGCCGCCGTCGGTCACCTCGTTCATGGCGTACTTGACCTGGAGCGCCGTGGACTCGGCGATGACCTGGGTCGGGACCCGGTCCTCCGGGTTCATGAAGCAGGCACCGTCCTTGGGATACCAGCAGATGACGTTCCCGTTGGCGTCCTCGACCCGCTCGATCAACACCGGATCGAGTTGCCGGCCGTTTCGCTCGAACACCGAGTAGGCGGCGGCCATGTCGACCACGGGAACGCCTTTGCCACCCAGGATGAGCGAGCAGGGGGCGAGGCCGTCGTCGGTCAGTTCGGAGGTCACGCCCATCTCCCCGGCGAAGTCCGCCAGGGCGTTCGGCGTGATCTGCACCACCAGCTGGGCGTAGACCACGTTGGAGGACCACTTGAGCGACTCGACGAGATCCCGGTAGCGGTAGCGGGCGCTGGAGCCGCCGGTGACCTGCCACGGGCCGTCCTGGTCGGCGCATGGCGCCCCGATCCGGGTCACGCCGGGAACGGCGGGGTAGAACGACCGGGCCGAGATGCCCTGCTCGATGGCCAGGGCCAGGCCGAGCGTCTTGAACGTCGACCCCGGCTGACGACCGGCGGTGCCGCTCGAGGTGGCGAGGTTGAACTCGTCGTCGGCGAAGTTGGTGCCGCCGAGCATGGCGATGACCCGGCCGTCGGAGTCGATGCTCACGATCGAGGCGTTCGGATCGGCCGGGTTGTTGGGGTCGAGGACGAGGGGCCCCATCTCCGGGAAGTCCCGGGTGGTCAGATCCTCCCCGGGCTTTGGCAGGTGGGCCGACTCATAGGCCATCCGCTGCAGGTCGTGATCGAGGGTGGTGTAGACCCGCAGGCCCCGGGTGTAGATCTCACCGTTGGGGAAGAGCTCGTCGAGCTGCTGGCGGACCTCCTCCACGAAGTACTCGGAGCCCCACTCGGCGCCCTTCACCTCGCCCAGACCTTCGCGGTCGGGCTCGGGCACCACGCTGTCCCAGGTCTCGGCCTTGGCCGCCTCGCCCTCGGCCACCGTGATGTAGCCGGCCTCGACCATCAGGTCGACGCTGATACCCCGGCGGCGGATGGCCTCGTCGAGATCCTCCACGGGGTCGGCGCCCTCGGGGGCCCGCAGCAGACCGGCGAGGAAGGCCGACTCGGCCACGGTGACCTCGCCGACGTCCTTGCCGAAGTAGGCCTGGGCGGCGGCCTGCACACCGGAGGCGCCCCGACCGAAGTAGATGCGGTTGAGGTAGCGGGTGAGGATCTCCTGCTTGGCGCACAGCTTCGGGTCGAACTCGCCCTCGGCCACCAGCCGCTCCTCCTCGGGCAGCCCGGCGCACTCCTCGGCCAGCTCCTGTTCGAGCTTGATGGCCCGGATCGCCTCCCGGGCCTTGCGGTTGAGGTTCTGGTCGTCGTCGTTGAAGGCGTTCTTCACGTACTGCTGGGTGATCGTCGAACCACCCTGGAGCACGCCGTCGCCCAGGAAGTACTGGTAGGCGGCTCGGGTGATGCCTCGAGGGTCGACGCCGTCGTGGTTGAAGTAGTCCTGATCCTCGGTGGCGACGACGGCGGCGATCAGCTGCGGGGGCAGGTCGTTGTAGGTGATGACCTCGCGGTCCTCGCCGCCGGTCGACAGCTGGGCGGTTGCGTTCTCCGGGCCGCAGTCGAAGGTGACCTCGGCCGTGCACAGGTAGCTCGTCTCGGCCAGCTCGGCCACGTCGTCCTCGGGCAGCTCGGTCTGGCTGAAGGCGTAGAGGACGGTGCCTGCACCGACGATCGCCATGAGGACGAGGACGAGCAGGACGCGCCGAAAACGCCAGAACGGGTTACGGCGACGGTTGCGCTGCTGCACAGGACCCGACAACGGGTCGAAGATGGTCTGAATCGAGTTCATGAGGGGCTAGCTCTCGCGATGGGGGGTGCGGCCGCAATCAGCCGCCGACGGCAAACGACTCCCGTAGATGGTTCCACCAGCACTGCCGACAGACTTCTATGAGATAGCACGTGGATGGCCGGCCGCGACGTCGCAGCCTATGTATCTCGGCACTGTCGGCCACAACCCGCCCGCTCTTGGGGAGCCCCGGTCCGAAGGCGAAGGTGACGCCGACCAGGTCGCCGTCTTCGCAGATCGGACAGGGCTCGTCGATCGGGGTCGAGCAGTGGTGAGCGACACGACGCAGCTCGGGTTGTGCGTCGCAGATCTCCTCGGTTGTCCTCCTGCCCCTCGCAAAGGAATCGACCAGGCGTCTGCGGGCCAGCCGGTAGCTGACCACACCCGGCTTGTCGCCGGACCCCGTCGACACTCGAGCAGAGCTCACGGTGGTACAGGCTAGCCCTTGGGTCCCGATCGCTCCTGTCGAGCGGCGTTCTCGTCGGTGACGTCCGTCTCGTCGACCCAGGCGTCGAGTGCGGCCAGGGCCTGCGCCTCGGTGAGGGGACCGTGCTCGAAACGCAGCTCCCGGAGGTGATTGGTCGCCTTCCCCACCGCCGGGCCCGGGGTGAGACCGAGGTGCTCGATGATGTGTCGACCGGACACCGGGACGGTCCAGTCGTCGAGGTCCTCGGTGGCGGCCAGCTCGTCGTGGCGCGCCCAGAACGCCAGGTCGGCACCGGGGTGGGTGGCGGCGGTCAGCGCCCGCAGATCGTCGAGCACGCCGAGGCCGGCGGCGCCCAACCGCTCCGCCACCCGGCGGACGTCGGCCGCCGACGGGGCGGGATCGACGGCGGTGGAGTGGTGGGCGATCAGGGCGCGGGTGGCGGTGGTGTCGGCCCGGGAGTACCGCAGCCGGTGCAGCTCGTCGGTGGCGGTGTCGACCCCGAGGCCCAGCAGCAGCCCGGCCCGGCGGGCGGGCGCGGTGGCGGCCGTCGAGGCCACCGCCACCCCCTCGGCGCCGAGGGACGCCCCCGCCGGGGCGGTGGCGCCGAAGGCGAGCACGGCGTGGCCCAGCACCCCGGTCCGGAGGAGGAAGTCGAGCCCGGCGGCCGGGGCCGGTAGGGCAAGCAGACGCTCCAGCTCCCCCTGGATCCGCTCGACCGACACGATCGACAGCCGCTCGGCCCCGTCGGTGGCGGCCCGCTCCAGGTCGGGATCGACGGTGAGATCGAAGCGGGGGATGAACCGGGCGGCCCGCAGGATGCGCAGCGGGTCGTCGGCGAAGGACTCCTCGGGCGACAGCGGCGTCACCAGTCGACGGCGTTCCAGGTCGCCCAGGCCGTCGAAGGGGTCGACGAGGGCGCCGTCGGGCACCGACACCGCCGTGGCGTTGATGGTGAAATCGCGGCGGCACAGGTCGTCGTCGATCGAGGTGCCGTAGGCCACCACCGGGTTGCGGCTGTCGTGGTCGTAGGCCTCGGCCCGGTGGGTGGTGATCTCCAGATCGCGACCGTTGACGGTGGCGCCGATCGTCCCGAAGCGCTCCCCCTGGGTCCACAGGGCCGTGGCCCGCGGCTTGACCAGCCGCTTGGTGACCGCCGGCTCGGCGTCGGTGGTGAGGTCGATGTCGTGCCCGGCGTCATGGGCTCCGAGGGCCAGATCCCGCACCACTCCGCCGACCAGATACAGCCGATGCCCGGCGGCGATGAAGGCCTCGGCCAGGTCGGTCACCACCGTCAGCACGGCGGGGAGACCGTCGAACTCGGCGGGCGACCCGGCGCTTGACTCGGCGTCGGACGCGGTCAACTGAGTCGGCCGTCGACGTGGATCCGCTTGGCCAGGTCGACGGCCTCGGCGCCGCCGTCGCCCTCGGACGGCGCCTCCGGACGATGCGACTCCCCCACCAGGACGGCGGCCACCGCGCCCGAGCTGTCGGCCAGGGCCTCGAGGTCGTAGCCCCCCTCGAGGAAGAAGAGGCGGCGGCCGGGCGGAGCGAAGGCGCAGAGGTCGGTCACGATGTCGGCGAAGTCGGCGGCGGTGAGGCCGAGATCGGTGATCGGGTCGGCCCGGTGGGCGTCGAACCCGAGGGAGATCAGCAGCCACGTCGGGTCGAAGTCGGCCATGATCGGGGCCACCACCTCGGCCATCCCCTCCCGATAGGCCCACGACCGGGTGTAGGGGGGCAGGGCGATGTTGACGGTTCGGTGGGCGGCCCGCTCGGTACCGATCTCATCGGGGCGCCCGGTGCCCGGGTACAGCGGGTACTGGTGGAAGCTGATGAAGAGCACATCGGGCTCGTCGTAGAAGATGTCCTGGGTGCCGTTGCCGTGGTGGGCGTCGATGTCGACGATCGCCACCCGCTCGCCCCGATCGACGAGCGACCGGGCGGCGACGGCCACGTTGTTGAGGAGGCAGAAGCCCATCGGCACGTTGGCGGTGGCGTGGTGCCCCGGCGGGCGGACCACCGACCAGCCGGCGGCCGCCTCCCCCGCCTCCAGGCGCTCGATCAGATCGAGCCCGGCGCCGGCCGCCTTGCGGGCCGCTTTGCTGGACGCGGCCGAGACCATGGTGTCGGCGTCTATGGCACCACCACCGGCCGCCGACAGCCGATCGAGGGCGTCGAGCAGCTGGGCCGGGTGGACGCCGACCACGGCCTCGGGCGCGGCGTCGGTGGCCTCGATCCAGGTGATGGCCTCGTCGAGACCGGCGGCCTGGATACCGTGGCGGACGGCGGTGAGACGGTCGGGGCGCTCGGGGTGGCCGGCGCCGGGATCGTGGGCCCAACAGAGATCGTGTGTTGCCACCAGGAGTCCGGACGGTGCCGCGCCGCTCATCCCTCCACGCTAGTGGGCCGGTCGAGCGCGTACGGCCCCCGACGGTGGCGTAGTCTGGACCTCGGTGTCGTCGACCTCCGCCTCCGTCTCCCTTCCGGGCCTCACCAGGACCACGGCCGCGACCGTGGGTGGGCATCGGCTGCGCGTGACGCCGTGGCAGGGTCACCGCCACATCGCCCTCGTCGGGCCGGCCCGAGCCCGCCGCAACCCCACCCGCGACGAGATCGGCCGGTGCCTGGAATCGCTGCAGCAGCGCGGTGTGGCCTCCGCCTTCACCCCCGCACTCAGCGCCTTCGAGGCCGAGCCGTTCCTCCAGGCCGGGTTCAGCCTCCACGAACGCCTCCACCTGCTGGCCTGCCGGCTCGACGGCACCACGCCGTCGCCCGGCCCCACACCCAGGATGCGGCCCGGCCGCCCGTGGGATCGACACCGGGTGCTCGACATCGACACCCGGGCCTTCGAGCAGTTCTGGCAGTTCGACAAGTTCTCCCTGCGCGACGCCCGCCGGGCCACGCCGATCAGCCGTTTCACCGTGGCCACCGAGGGTCGCCAGGTGATCGGGTACGCCGTCACCGGCAAGGCCGGGCGGCGGGGCTACCTGCAGCGGCTGGCGGTCGACCCGGCCCGCACCGGCGGCGGCGTCGGCACGGCCCTGGTCCACGACTGCTTCCGCTGGCTTGAGGGCCGAGGGGTCGACATGGTCATGGTCAACACCCAGGAGACCAACACCCGAGCCCTCGGCTTGTACGAGCACCTCGGCTTCCGACGTCAGACCGAGGGCCTCCAGGTACTGCGCTGGGGCCCGACCCACTAGTTCCGCCCCCGATGCCGTCGTCCGCTTCCCGCCGCTGGACCGCCCTGTGGGTCCTCTGCTTCCTGGCCGCCACCGCCATGGCCGCCCAGACGCCGACCGACGACGGTGAGACGACCGACGAGGCCGACACCGACGAGGCCGCCGGCCCCCCGCCCGAGCTGGAGGTGGTGGAGCAGTCGCCCACGGTGGCCGCCGGCGAGTCGTTCGTCGTTCGCCTCCGGGTGGCCGGACTCGACCTGAGCGAGCTGACCGTCGGGGTCGACGTGTTCCCCGCCGCCGACAACGCCGAACCGCTACTGGTGCCGGGTGAGCGGGACCCGCTGGTGTCCTCCGATGACGACAACACCGCGGCCGAGGTGTTGCTCTCCTCCACGGACCTCCTCACCGTGCGCATCCCGGTGGGGGCCGAGGCCGCCGACGGCGAGCTCACCCTCCCCGAGCCCGGCGTCTACCCGATCCGGCTGTCGCTCACCGATGGTGAGGGGGCCAGGGCGACGGTGGAGACCACGTTGCTCTACCGGGCACTGCCCGTCGCCGGCAGCCCGGAGGCCGAGATCGGTCCGCTGCCGGTGGGCCTCGTCATCGACATCGGCGACGGCGCCCTCTCGCTGGAAGCGGCGACCGGGCTGCTCGCCGAGCACCGAGAGCTCCCGGCCACCATCGTCGTCCACCCGGACGTGGTCGATCACCTGGCCGACGACGACAACGAGGCCGAGCGGGAGGCCTTCGTGCAGGCCCTGGCGGCGCGGCCGGTGGTGCTCGGCACCCACGTACCCCTCGACCCCTCGGCCCTCGTCGCCGCCGGACAAGCCGACGCCTACCGCCTGGCCTGGCGTCAACTCGTGGCCCGGGCCGATGAGCTGCAGCTCCGGGTCGACCGTACCGCCGTCCTCCTCGAAGCGCCCCTGACCGCCGACGGCGCCGCCCTGCTGGTGGAGATGGGTATCACCTCCGCCGTCGGACACCGTCTGGGCACCGGCGACCCCTGGCCCCTGGCCACCGGTCCGGCCGATGCGCCCGACATGGCACCCCTCGATCTGGTCGGCGTCGACCGGGGTCGCATCACCACCGCCGCCACCGACGACGAGCTGACCCCGGTGGCCGAGGCCCACGGGCTGTTGGCCCGGCTCGTGCTGGAGGGGACGGGACCGGCCGTGGTGGGCGAGCTGGCCCGGGCCCAGGATCCCGGCCTGGTGCTCGAGGTGCTGACGGCGCCGGAGACGGCGCCGGTCATCGACCTGGTACCCGCCACCGATCCCACGTTGCTCGCCGACGACACCCTCGCCGTTCCCCTGGTCACCACCCCTCGTCAGAACCTGGTGGTGCGGGCCGAGCAGCTGGCCCGGATCGACGCCCTGCTCGTGGAGTACGAGGCCTTCCACGCCGACGGGCCCCGCTCCCCCGACCACTTCCGGTCGGTGCTGATGGAGGGCTTCCGGGTGGACGTGTCACCCGCCACCCGCAACGACACGCTGGGTCGGGTCGAGGTGGAGCTCAGTGGCGCCTTCGAGGAGATCACGCTTCCCGGCAACCAGTCGGTGACGCTCGCGGCCCAGTCGGCCCCGCTGCCGGTGGCGGTGGAGAACGGCGCCGACGGGGCCCGTTTCGTCCGAGTACGGCTGGTGAGCGACCGGATCACCTTGGCCGAACCCGACCTGGTGCTGCGGGTCGAGCCCGGCGTCAGCGCCATCGACGTGCCGGTGCGTGCCGGCTCCCTCGGCGCCTCGCCGGTGACGATGTCGCTGATCAGCCCCGAGGGCGACCGGGTGCTGTCGACCACCCGCTTCCAGGTGAGGTCCACCGCCGTGCCCGGCCTCGGCCTGCTGATCTCGGCCATCGGCCTCGGCGGCCTCGGCGCCTGGTGGTGGGCCAGCAGTCGGCGCAACAGCGGGGGTGACGACGATGACGGCGGCGGGGGCGACGACGACCCTGGGCCGACCGTCGACGACGGCCCGCCGGGCACCGCTCGCCGCCCCATCGATCTGCGACCACCGGCCGATGAGGGCGGGCGCAGGCCGGTCCTTTCCGGCATCGGTTGAGCCTGGCCCGGAGCGCCGTCGTGGTAGGCGATAGCGTGTAGCACGTGTCATGGGGTTCACCAGCTGAGGGGTCACCGGGCCTCACGGTGGCCGGGACGATGTTGGGCGACCGGTATCAGCTGATCGCACCCATCGCCGCCGGCGGGATGGCGCGGGTGTGGTCCGCCCGCGATGTGCAGCTCAATCGCGACGTCGCCGTCAAGATCCTCCATCCCCATCTGGTCAACGACGACGGCTTCGTTGCCCGCTTCCGGCGGGAGGCGGTCGCATCGGCGCGCCTGCAGCACAGATCGATCGTGGCCGTGTACGACACGATCAGCTCGCCCGAGATCGAGGCGATCGTGATGGAGCTGATCGACGGGCAGACCCTGCGGGAGGTCCTCGACGCCAAGGGCGCCCTGTCGGCCCACGAGGTGGCCGACTACGGCGGGCAGATCGCCGAGGCCCTGGCCGTGGCCCACGCCACCGGGCTCGTCCACCGCGACATCAAGCCCGCCAACATCATGGTGCGAGGCGACGGCCGGGTGAAGGTGACCGACTTCGGTATCGCCAAGGCCGCCGACGACGCCGACCTCACCTCGACCGGCACCCTGCTCGGCACCGCGAAGTACCTGTCGCCCGAGCAGGTGACCGGGGCCCCGATCGACCCCCGCTCCGACCTCTACGCCTTGGGCGTGGTGCTGTTCGAGGCGCTCACCGGTTCGGTGCCGTTCAAGGAGAACACCGACGCCGCCACCGCCCTGGCCCGGATCCGGGAGGATGCCCCGCCCCTCACCCGGCTCCGGCCCAACGTGCCGGGCGACCTCGACCGGGTGGTACAGCGGCTGATGGCCCGGGAGCTGGCCGACCGCTACGCCGCCGCCTCCGAGGTGGTGCAGGAACTGGCCGCAGTCGACCTCGGCTCGGCCCCGATCGTGCCTCCGGTCGACGTGGCCGCCCAGGTGGCGGCCGGGCTCCGACCGCCGGATCCGCCCCGCACCGCATTCCCCACCGGTACCCAGCCGATGGTGCAGTCCTCACCCCCGGGCATCGGCACCACCGGTCACCCGGGCGCACCAGGCCTCGGGGGCGGTCAACCCGGGACGACCGGCGTGGGGCCCGGCGCTGCGGGCGTCGGCACCGGCGGCCATCCGGGCGCCGCAGGCTTGGGCGGCGGTGCGAGCGGGCTCGCCGCCAATGCACCGGGAGCCCCCGGCGATCGCTGGCCGGCTCCCACCACGCCACCGATCCAGTCGGCCGGCGGCGCCGGCAATCACGGTCCCGTCGGCGGCGGCCCGGCCTACTACAGCGGGGGACGCGACCCGTCGATCGAACTGCTCGGCACCCAGGGCGGTGCCGCCGTTCCCCCCGGTGTGGCCGGGGTCGAGCACCAATCGGTCACCCGGGAGCAGGTGCGGGGCTCGCGTTGGCTCCCCGCAATCGCCATGGGGGTCATCGTCGTCCTGCTGGCCGGGGTTGCGCTGTCACTGGCCGGGGTGCTGCCCGGCATCAGTGGCGGTGAGGCCAACCCGTTCGATGCCGACAGCAGCCTGCCCATCGTCGAGGCCACCTCGTTCGACCCCCTCACCACCGACGACCTCAAGTTGGAGCGGGAGGAGCTGGTGCCCTTCGCCTTCGACGGCGACCTCAACACCGCCTGGACCAGCGAGCCCTACCGCCGTCGGGAGCTCGGCGGGCTGAAAGACGGCGTCGGCCTCATGCTCACCCTCGAGGAGTCGCTGCCGCTGAACCAGGTGGAGCTGGAGACACGCTCGGAGGACTGGCAGCTCGACATCTACGTGGGCGACGAGTTCGGACCCGATCCGGCCGGGTGGGGGGTGCCGGCGGCCACTATCGATGCCGGTTCCAACCGACAGGTGCGCGATCTGGGCCGGGTCGAGGGGTCGAAGGTGCTCCTGTGGATCCGGGACACGGGCGAGAGCGAGGCGGGCCGCTTCCAGTTCGTGTTGACCGAGGTGACCATTCGCTGACGAGGACGTGTCGGCCTGGATGCCGTCGTCACAACGGTGGGGTGAGTACCTATGCTGCGGACATCGAACGCACCGATTCGCAGCTTGTCGAGTTGGCGCAAGGGGGGAACCGGGCGGCGTTGGACGAGTTGCTCCAACGGCACTACGACCGTCTGTACGCCATCTGCTACCGCATCGCCGGCAATCCGGCCGATGCCGCAGACGCCTGCCAGGAGGCCCTGCTGGCCGTGGTGAAGGGCCTGCCCCGCTACGACGGGCGGGCCAGCTTCAAGACGTGGAGCTACCGGGTGGCCAGCAACGCCTGTCTCGACGAGATGCGACGGAAGAACCGGCGGCCCCTGATCGGCATCGAAGACCTCGAGCCCACCGACACCGGCGCCGCGATCGATCAGCAGGTGTCGGACCGTGTCACGCTCGATGATGCGGTGGCCCGGCTGCCCGAGGAGTTCCGGGTGCCGGTGGTGATGCGGGACGTCGGCGGCCTCGATTACGCCGAGATCGCCGACGCCTTGTCGATCCCGCCCGGCACGGTGCGGTCCCGTATCGCCCGGGGTCGAAAGCAACTGGCCGGAATTGTCGGGAACCAGGTACCCCCGGGCGGACGTCAGAGATGATGCGATGACGAACGACTTCGATGAGCTGATCTCGGCCTACATCGACGGTGCGACCACACCGGAGGAGACGGCCCGAGTGGACGCCGATCCCGAGCTCCGGGCGGCGGCCGAGCGGCTTCGCGCCCTGGCCGGCGAGGTCGGGCGGGTACCGATGCCCGCCCCCGAGGTCCGTTCGGCCCACCTGTCGGCCGCCCTCGACGCCTTCGACTCCCTCGGCGAGGGCGACACCGACGTCGTGGACGTCGTGGACGGCGCGCACGGCGCCACCACCGAGATCGACGGCCTCGCCTCACGGGAAGCGACCGCCGCCGCGGCGGCCACCGTCGAAGACCCCACCTCCGAGGTCGCCTCCCTCGATCGGCAGCGGGCCCGCCGGCGGGAGACAGCGGCTACCGATCGCCCCGGTGGCATGCCCCGCTGGCTCGGCGCCGCAGCCGCCGCCGTCGTCGTTGTCGGCGGACTCGGCGTCGCCTTCCAGGCTGTCGGGGGCGGGAGCGACGACGCCGATGAGTCGGCCGCCGTCGCATCGGAGAGCCAGGACGACGAGGCTGCGGAGAGCAGCGCGGAGTCCTTCGAGGTGACCGAGGCCGACGAGGCCGGCGACTTCGAGGTGGCAGAGGAGGCCGACGACGCGATGGAGGATCGGTCGAGCCTCGCCGATCTCGACGATGACGCCACCGACGAGGATGCGACGGCCGACGACGGAGCCGAGGCGGCGACGGCCGAGGCCGAACCGGCCACCACCACGACCGGGCGCGACTCGCCCACCACCACGCCGGGTCTGTTCCCGGCCGAGGTGGAGGAGCGGCGGGTCGACCTGGACGGTCCTCCCGGCCTCGACGAACAACAGGTGCTCCTGGCCGAGAACGAGACGCTGTCCCCGGCGCTGTCGGTGTGTGGCGAGTCGTTCGACTTGGGCGAGCCGGTGGGCTTCCTGCCCCTGTCGGTGGCGGGCGCCCCGGCCGAGCTCATCGTGTTCCTCGGCGCCGACGGGGCCGAGACGTCGATCGCCGTCGACAGCACCTGCCTCCCCTTCTGAGGGGTCGATCGGGCCGGCGGAGCCGCCCACGGCGTCACCCGGCGACAAGCAGGCGTTTCGCCCCGTTCATCGAGGCCAGGTCAACACCTCTCCCCGGATAGGCTCTCTGGCGATGGCCGATCGAGAACACCCGACCCCCGCCGCCGACACCCTGCTCGACGCCGGCACCGACGACTGGCCCGCCAAGGCCTCCGCCACCATCGTGCAATACGTCGGGACGGTCAGAGACAAGACGACGGGCCCAGCGCTTTCGGCGTCCCGGGTGCTGGTCTACGCCCTGGCTATGGGCCTGATCGGGATCGTGCTGGCCTTCCTGCTGCTGATCCTGCTGGTGCGGGTGCTGGTGGTCGCCACCGGCTACATCCCCGGCGTGGAGCCCGGCGAGACGTGGGTGGCCTACTTCATTCTCGGGGCGCTGTTCATGCTCCCCGGCCTCTTCCTTTGGCGGAAGAAGGAGAAGCGCTAGCGGGTTTGGTGTGCTCCAGGGCCACCGCCGTTACACAACGACGCAGAGAGGAACGCAGTCATGGCAGAGGTGCACGAGGTCGTCATCATCGGAAGCGGCCCGGCGGGCCTGACCGCCGCCATCTACGCCGCTCGGGCCTCGCTGGCCCCTCTCGTCCTGGAGGGCGAGCCGTCCTCCACCGGTGACCAGCCCGGCGGACAGCTCATGCTGACCACCGAGGTGGAGAACTACCCCGGCTTCCCCAAGGGCATCATGGGCCCCGAGCTCATGATGGGTTTCCGGGAGCAGGCCGTCCGCTTCGGGGCGACGATGGAGACGGTCAAGGCGTCCCGGGTCGATCTCTCGGAGCGTCCGTTCAAGATCTGGGTCGGCGACCCCGACGCCGCCGAGCCCACCCATCTGGCCAAGTCGCTCATCGTGGCCACCGGGGCCAAGAGCCTCATGCTCGGCCTGGAGAACGAGACCCGCCTCATCGGGCACGGCGTCTCCACCTGCGCCACCTGCGACGGCTTCTTCTTCCGCGATCAGGACATCGCCGTGGTCGGCGGTGGCGACTCCGCCATCGAGGAGGCCACCTTCCTCACCAAGTTCGCCCGATCGGTGACGATCATCCACCGCCGCGACGAGCTGCGGGCCTCGCAGATCATGCAGGACCGGGCCTTCGCCAACGAGAAGATCAAGTTCCTCTGGCACACCGAGGTGGAGGAGATCAAGGGTGAGGAGAAGGTCGAGGGTCTGGTCGTCCGCAACAATCAGACCGATGAGAGCACCGACCTCGCCGTCACCGGCCTGTTCGTCGCCATCGGTCACCGTCCGAACACCGATCTCTTCGTCGGCCAGCTCGAACTGGACGACGAGAACTACCTCGTGACCGACGCCCCGAGCGCCCGCACCAGCGTGGAAGGCGTGTTCGGCTGCGGCGACATCCAGGATTCGGTCTACCGCCAGGCCATCACCTCCGCCGGCTCCGGCTGCACCGCCGCGATCGACGCCGAGCGGTGGCTGGAGACCCAGGAGGAGGCCCACGGCGGCGGCGACTAGAGTCGTCGTCCCGGCCCCGGCCGACCCCGATCACCCTCCGGCAGCCGGCCGGACGAGTGGAATACCGACCCACTGACTCGGGTTTCGGCTGCAGAACGTCTGTGAAAGAAGGCAGTGCCATGTCCGACAAAGTCACGCAGCTCGACGAGACCACCTTCGATGAGGTCATCAACGGCACCAGCGAACCCGTCGTCGTCGACTTCTGGGCCGAATGGTGTGGCCCGTGCAAGATGGTCGCCCCCATCCTCGACGAGATCGCCGAGGAGCAGGCCGGATCCCTCAAGGTGACGAAGCTCAACGTCGACGAGAACCCGAGCCTGGCCCAGCGCTACGGCGTCATGAGCATCCCGACCATGCTCGTCTTCCGCGACGGCGAGGTCGACAAGCGCATCGTGGGCGCCAAGGGCAAGGCCCAGCTCATCGAGGAGTTCGGCCTGTAGGCCACTCCCCGCAACCCCGGTGCGCCCTGGCGGCGCCGGATCGTCGGCCGCTCTGCTCAGGCTGGGCGGCCGAGAGGTTTTTGGGGCCCGGGCCCGGGCCTGCGCAGCCTCAGCGATCGGGGATGACGGCGGTGGGGGCCAGCGGGTGATGGAGGAGCGACGACGCCGTCGATCCCAGGAGCAGGTAGGGCACGCCCCGGTGGCCTCGGGCCCGGACCACGAGCAGGTCGGCGTCCTCGGAGGCCACCCGCAACACCTGACGCGGGTCGCCGTACCGCACGTCGATCTCGACCGTGGGGCCCTCAGCTCGCTCCGGCCCGAGCCGACCGAGGACCGCCTCGACGGTGGCGGTGATCTGATGGCGGGCCTCGTCCTCCTGGCCGGTGACGGCTCGGGCGTCGGCGGCGGCCTCCGGGAGCGCCGACCAGCAGCCGATTGCGGTCACCGTGGCCGCCGGGCCGACGTGGTCCAGGGTCCACCGAAGGGCGGCTTGGGCGTTGTCGGAACCGTCGACGCCGACCACGACGTGCTCGATCGGTTTCGCCGTGTCGGCTCCGGCGGGCACCACGATCACCGGCACCGTGGCGTGCGTGGCACAGTGTGAGCCGACGGAGCCGAGCAGAGCTTCGGCCACCGCACTCCGACCGCGACAGCCGACGACGAGCAGCTCATGGCCCCCACTCTCGACCGCCCGGAGGAGGGTGGGGCCCGGAGGGCCGGCGTGGACCTGCCCCGCCCCCGACCGACCGGCGGCGTCGAGGCCCTCGACCGACTCGGCCAACCGTCTCCAGGCGTCGTCCCGGAGGAGTTCGAGGTAGGTGGCGTAGTACCGGGCGAGGCCGGTTCCGGCCCCGAGGGCGTCGACCCGATAGGTGGTCAGGGGCAGGAAGGACCCGAAGAGGTCGATGTGGGTGGCGGCCCATGCCAGGGCGACCCGCGACGGCGGCGAGCCGTCGACGCCCACGATGACGGGAGCGGGCGTGGGGAGAACGTCGGCCATGGGGCCAACGATGAGGCGCCGGGCGATCCCGGGCCAGGGTCGGAGGTCCCGACCCGGTTTCCGTTCCCGGTGCCGGTGCCGGTGACGGGGACGGGGACGGGGTCAGTTGGCGGCGGCTCGGGACTCCAGTTCGAGGGCGAGGATCACCGAGACCGTCTCCGATCGATTCCAACCCCGGGCCAGGCCGAGGCGGGTGATCTGCTCGAACTCCGCGTCGCTGATCGACAGGCGGAGGCGGGTCCGGCCGCGGGCCGCCATCCGCCCCCCGGCGCCGGCGTAGATGGCGTCGCCGTGATTGCGGTAGCCGGCCATCACCACGTCGGCCGGGTTGATGCCGGTCGCCTCCAGGGCCTCGGCCACCGGGTGGGGAATCGACAGCTCACGGCGCTTGCGCTGGACGCCGGGCTGAACCGCCCGATGGGGGGCGGAGCGAGGCGCCGACTCCGTGGGTGCGGCGACCGCCGCGGCTGGTGCCGGGTCGGGCAGGGCCGCGCTCGACGGGGCGGTGGCGACCTTCGCCTTGGCGCGGGGGCTGGCCTTGCGGCCCGCTCGCGTGCGGGCGGGGGCGGCGTCCTCGGGAGCGTCGGCCGGGTTGGCCGGAGGCTCTGCGGCCGGGGCTCGACGGGCGACGGGCGACGCCGCTTCGCCCGGTGCGCTCGCCGGTGGGGCGGTGGGTGCGGCCTCGGCGCTCGGAGGTGGGGGCGGCGACTCGGGCTCGTCCCTGCGGCGGGCGAGCTTGGCCCGACCGGCCGAACCCTTGAACTGCTTGGGGTCGGCGATCGAGTTGAGGCCGCGGGCGTTACCGAGCGTCTTGTCGCTCATGACTCGGCTCCGGCCAGGAGGCGCTCGGCCAGTGCGATGCGGTCGTCCACCTCGTCGGCCAGTTCGTAGAACTCACGGGCCAGGTCGCTGAGGTTGGTGGGGATCTTGATCTTGGCGTTGATCTGATTGGCCACCGAGACGGTAGTGGCCCACTCGGCGTACTCGTGGAGGAAGAGGCCTGCCTTGCGGCTGTCGTCGTAGGCCGAGCCGGCGTCGCGGATGATCGTCTGGAACGGGTCGGCGACACCGTCGAGGATGCCGATCACCTCGTTGCGGGTCTCGGCCCGCTTGCGGGATGCACCGGCCCCGATCTTCATCATCACCACGCCGAGGAGGAGGATGTCGGACTCCAGCACCTCGAGCTCCTCGGCCAGCACCCGGAGGCCGTCGAGGTTGTCGACACCGGCGCTGGTGGGCACGAGCAGGTACTTGCCGGTCTGCATCGCCATGTCGGCCAGCCGGGACGAGCCGGACGGTGGAAGGTCGAAGACGATCCGATCGAAGCGGCCGGAGGCCATCAACTTCTCGAACGGGGTGGCAAAAACTTCGGGACCGTTGTCGGAGGTGACGAGGTGGTGGGCCAGCGTCTTGGTGTGGCGGCCGGCCACGACCATTTCGAGGTTGTCGCGGGCGGTCACCGTCTGCAGGTCATCGCCGTACATCACGGCGTCCATGAGGTGGCGGCCGTCGCCCACCTCCCGGGGGTTGAGCCCGACGACCTTGGTGGCCGACGCCTGGACATCGAGATCGGCCAGGAGGACTCGCTTGCCCTCACTCGACCAGATGCCGGCGAGCTGACTGGCCAACGTGGTCTTGCAGCTGCCGCCCTTACCGATGCCCACCACAATCGAGCTGGGAATCGTCCGCATGATCGGAATCTCCTCGTTCGTAACCGATTTGTACCCGGTTATACCCATTCACCACCCGAACGCCGACGATGCTACCCGCGGTCGGGTGTGTTCACGTGGTAATCCGGGCGCAGTTCGGGGATACCTCGGTGAGGCACGGGTGTGTTCGGGGTGTCGACGGGTGGAGAACGGGCAGAGCAAGGGGGTGACACGGGGGTCGGTTCCGCTGCCGATGACCGGTGGACCGACGGCGCCGTGCTGGACGGTGGTTGCGAGGTGGTGCGCCGAGCTCGTCCCGCGTCCGGCGACCCGGTGTCGACGTCGGGCCATGCCCAGAGCGCACCCGTTCGGCACCCGTCTGCCACCACGATGCACCCCCGTTCACCCCTGTGGCCACCTGATCATCCGCCTATCACCCCCGTCTCCAGCCCAGTTCACACCCGATCCGCACCCTGAACATACCCATCTACACCCAACCTTTCCCCGCCTCGACCACCGGCACACCGATCTCGGCCGCGCCGGATGGCCGTCGACCATCACCCCACAAAGCCACGCCGCCGGCAGGGTCGGGACTCGCTGCAGGCCGCCTGGCGCCGCGCCGGATGGCCGTCGACGACGAACGCCGTCCGCCCCCGATCGGTCGGTCGGTCAGTCCCTCGGTTCGCCCGATCGGTCGCTCGAATGGCCAGGTCGGCCAACGGACCGGTTGTCCGCGGTCCGGCAGCCGGTGAACGTCCCGCTTCGCTCGGCGGCCTGGCGGCCGCAGGGTGTCGCGCTCGCCATCGACCGCCCGCTGCGCACGATCCGTAGCGGGCCCACCGATGTAGGCCGTCGGGCCCACGTCCCTCCGGCCCAGCCACCAGACGGCCTCACAGCCCCTCTGAGCGCCGTCCGACGGTCGAGACGGGTCCATACACCACACTCGCCCGACGCCGCCCTCCTGGGGGCTCTGCGGGCAGGCGGCCATAGCAACCTCCGGAACAGGCGAGCACGCAGCCCCGCAATACCCACCATCTGCACCCCTTGTCCACCCGACTCCGCCCGTATCACCCCCGGTAAACACCCGTTCGATACCCTTCTATACCCACTGCCAACCCAGCCATGGGTAGAAAGCGGGTAGCAGTCCACGCCACCCCGACCACAGATCTCCGGAGACGGGTCCCAGGGGCCGGTGCATCGTTCCCGCTCGCCGGTCGAGCCTCACCGGATGTTTCACGTGAAACACTCCCCCATCCTGCCTGTGACTCTCACCGGCCGTGCCCGTCAACGTCGACCGCCCGTGCCTCCGGCCGATGTCGACCGCCACGGGCACTAGCGGCGAACGGCGTCCGTCGTTTCGGTGTGTGCACACCGCCGACGTCGTGCACCCGCACATCCACAGACTGCGGGAATAGTCACACCCGGGACGCCCGTAAACCACAGCATTGTCCACAAGCTGTGGGTGAAACCGCCTGAACCAGGGCCTTTCTAGCTCAGTTCACGATAAATACGGTCGAGATCCTCCAGGTCGGCGAACTCGATCACCAATCGACCCCGCCCCTGGCTGAGTGTGGCCCGCACGTTCGTAGCCAGCCGCTCACCGAGCTGCGCCTCGATCTCACGAAGGGCGACGTCTCCAAGGCCCCGAGCGCTCGAGCCGTCCGTACCGCCACGTACGGTGACTTTGCCCCCACGCCGTACCAGTTCCTCGGTCTGCCGGACGCTCAGCTCGTCGGCGATCACCCGACCGGCGAGCTCCATCTGCGCCCGGCCGTCCAGTACCGCCAACAACGCCCGGGCGTGGCCAGCCGACAACTGGCCAACGGTGACCAGCCGCTGCACCTCGGGCACCAGATGGAGCAGGCGCAGCGTGTTCGCCACCGCCGACCGACTCTTGCCCACCCGCTTCGCCACCTCATCCTGGGTGAGCCCGAACTCCTCCAGCAGCTGGCGATAGGCGGCGGCCTCTTCGATCGGGGTCAGGTCCTGACGGTGGAGGTTCTCCACCACCGCCTCCTCGAGCGAAGTTCGATCGTCGGTGTCGCGCACCAACACCGGGATCTCGGTCACTCCGGCCCGCTGGGCCGCCCGCCACCGCCGCTCACCGGCGATCAGCTCATAGAGGTGGTCCTCCACCCGGCGCACCAGGAGCGGTTGCAGCACGCCGAGCTCCGCGATCGATCCCGCCAGGGCGTCGAGCTCGGCGTCGTCGAAGTGCTCGCGGGGCTGGAACTGGTTTGGTCGGATCGCCGCCGGGTGCAGCCAGAGCAGGTCGGCGTGGCGACGCTCGGCCGGCCGGGCGCCATCGACGGGGCGACCGACATCGTGCGCTCCCCCGCCCGCCTTCACACCGTCCGGCGACGCACCCTCGGGCGCGCCGCTCGAACCGAGCCCCAACAGGGCGTCGAGTTCCTGCCCCACCGCGTGCTCGCTCAGTCCGAAGCCGGGTCGCCCGCCACCTCACGGGCGAGGTCTCGATATGAGAGCGCTCCGCGGGACGCCGTGTCGAACACCGTGATCGGCTGTCCGAAGCTCGGGGCCTCCGACAGTCGCACCGTCCGCGGGATGACCGTCTGGCAGACCAACTCTCCGAAGTGCTCCCGCACCTCGGTCGCCACCTGGCTCGCCAGGTTTGTCCGAGCATCGAACATAACCAGCACGATGTGGGACAGGGCCAGGTCGGCGTTGAGGTTGCGCTGGACCAGGTCGACGTTGCGCAGCAACTGACCGAGACCCTCGAGCGCGTAGTACTCGCACTGGATCGGCACCAGCACCTCGTTGGCGGCGGCAAAGGCGTTCACCGTAAGCAGACCGAGCGAGGGTGGGCAGTCGATCAGGATCAGGTCGTAGTCATCGCGCACCTTGGCCACGGCGTTCTTCAGCCGCATCTCCCGGCTGAACGCAGGCACCAGCTCGATCTCCGCTCCCGCCAGCTCCAAATTGGCCGGGGCCAGGAACAGGTTGCGGACCGCAGCGGCCTCGATGGCGTCGTCCATCGGCACGTCGTGCAGCAGGACGTCGTACATCGACACGTCCAGCGTGCGGGGATTGATGCCGAGGCCGGTGCTGGCGTTGCCCTGCGGGTCAAGGTCGATGATCAACACCCGATGGCCGAGTTCGGCCGCAGCCGCACCCAGATTCACCGCCGTCGTCGTCTTGCCGACGCCACCCTTCTGGTTGGCCACGGCGATGAGACGGGCGCCCGACGACGCCTCACCGGCCGTCTTCTGGCTGGATTCAGTGGTGGTCACAGCGCCTCTCCTCCGGTACTTCTCTAGGTCTACTCGCTAGCAGGGGTCTTCCCTCTACCTACAAGAATCTCACAGCATGAACAGCGGAGAGCGTTTCTGCACGTTGCTGGGTCGAGGAAACCGCCCGTCCACGGTTCCCATCCGAACGTAGACCGCCCCACAGTCGAAGCCGCCGCGGTCCTCCGGACCCGGCTCCCACCCCCCGACGGCGGTCTCCCGGGGGTGCAACGCAATGGCCGGGCCGGACATCTCCTACGCACGGCCATCAACGAAGGAGTACCGATGCCGAATGCGTATCCACTCGACGACGTGGGAGGGTCACCGCCGAACCGCACGCCCCGGCGGCGCTCGTTCATGGTCCTCGCCGCCGCCCTCCTGGTGCCCGCAGGCGTCTTCCTCCTGGCCGGGTCACCCGTCCAGGCCGACCCCGACGACACCGACGCACGGGCGTCCACCTTCTGTGCCCGGACGGCCGACACCTGGGAGGCGGCCAAGGCCGCCTTCGACGCCGACTGTGGCGTATCGCTCGCCGACTGCGATCGCCTCGGCACCGGGTTCATCTGTGCCAACGAGCGACTGCATGACGGCCGGGTGCCGTCGTCCACACCGTCGCCCCGGCCGGCCGCGCCCTCGGTCGGAGCCTCCTCGACCGAAGCGCCCAAGGCGGCCTCGGTCGCCGAACCGCCATCGGCCGTCGCCGTCTGCGCCACCGCCGCCTCGACGTGGAGCGCCGCTCGCGCCCTGTTCGACGCAGACTGCGAACAGCCCTTCGTCGAGTGCGATCGGACCGTCGACGGCTACGTCTGCGCCAGCGTGAACATGACCGGCGGCCGGCTCCCCACCGGCGCCACACCGACGACCCCGGCCACCGCCCAGCCCGCCACGGCGGCGTCGCCGGAGCCGGTGCCCGCCCCTGAGCCGCGCCCGACGCCGGCTGCCAACGCCACGACCGGTGGCGGCGAACCCGGCACCGTGAGCATCGAGGATCTGGTCGACGCCGTCACCAAGAAGCACGAGGTGGCCCCGATCCCGAGCGTGCCCGCCCACTACAACTTCGCCAGCGCCGGGTGGCCGAACGTCCTGTCTCCCAACAACCGACGGTTCGACCAACCGGTCGAGGCGGTCTACACCCGGATCAAACCCTGGAACCACATCGACGTCCTCGACGGCACGCCACCGCGCAACGCCCAGGTGGAGATGGGGCCGATGTACCTCGCCTCGTTCATCGACGGCCGGTGGATCGTCGAGAACTTCGGCACGCCGTGTCGCGGCTTCAGTAACTTCGTCGCCCCCGCCATCGGTCAACGCAAGGGCGACCGCGTCGACGTCAACCCGATCCGCTGCACCGACGCCGCGGCCTTCGCCGTTCCCGGACGGTACGGGTGGGGTCCGACCGTCACCAGCGAGAAGAACGGGGAGACCTACCTCACCAATCTGCACGGTTGGCCGGCTCATCCCCATCAGGACATCAGCGGCCAGACGGTCGAGTACTCGATGGTGTGGGGAGCCGTCCGCCTGTCGCCGATCGAGCCTGGCCTCGCCGCCGAACTCGACGGTGACCACTACCAGTACGGCGTCGGCATCGACATGCGGAACCCGGGCCAGACCGGCATCATCGCCGCCCACGTCCAAGGGCGGCGGATCGTCGTCACCGACGAATGGCGGGTGGCCCTCGGCCACAACATGTCGCCCGAGACGATCGAGGAGCTCTGCCGCGCCGGTCGGCTGCCGCCGGGCCTCCCGTTCGAGGGCGACTGCTCACCCGACCGATGACGGCTCACCGCCGATGACGACCGCTACTGATGGCGACCGTGGTGGCCGTCGCGGCTACAGGGCGAAGAGGGGAGCGCGTTTCTGCAGGTTGCTGGGCCGAGGAAACCGCTCCTCCACCGCCCCGACCCGAACGTAGACCGCCACGCCGTCCAAGCCGTCCCGGCGCACCAAACCCAGCTCCGGCACCTCGTCGGGCCATGGCCGACGTTCGGGTGGTTCGCTGATCACGCACCAGCCGTCGGTTCGCAGGAGGGCGGCGGCGCATTCCACCGTGATCGCCGGCGGGCCGAAGCCTCGGGCCACCACGATGTCGTAGGCGCCCCGGCGCGTGGGGTCGTGGGCGAAGGACTCGGCCCGCCCGGTCCAGACCTCGGCCCGATCTCCCAGCCCCAGCTCGGCTATCGCCCACGCACAGAAAGACATGCGCTTCTGGGACGCGTCGACCAACACCAGCTCCAGCCGGGGGTCGTCCACCAGCAGGGGGAGGGCGGGAACGCCGCCTCCCGCTCCGAGATCGATGCCCCGGACCGTCGTCAGCCGGTGATGACGACGAAACTCCGCAACCGCCGCCTGGTAGCGCTCGGCGTGACCGATGTGGTCAGAGGCCGGGCCGGGACCGAGAAATCCCAGCTGCCGAGAGCGCTCCAGGGCGGCAATCAGTGTTGCGGAGGGTGCAGCGGCCGTCAGTCGGCCACCGCCTCGGCTTCGACCTCGACCTGCTCACCGTCGGCCTCGGCCACCTCGACCTCACCGGCCTCGACCTCATCGGCGTCGGCCTCGGTCTCCTCGACGTCGGCATCGCCGCCGACGACCTCGACGGTCGGCACCACGACCACGCGACGGCGGGGATCGGTCCCGGCCGAGCGGGTCTCGATGCCCTCCATCTCGTTGAGCGCGTCGTGCACGATCTTGCGGTCGGCCGAGTTCATCGGCTCCAGCGACCGCTCCTTGCCGTCGGCCAGAGCCTCTTCGGCCACCTTCGTGGCGAACTTACCGAGGGCCTCGGCCCGCATCTGCCGATAGCCGCCGACGTCCACCTTGATCCGGACGCTGCTCGGGGCCGACCGCTGAGCCGACACCCGGGCCAGCTCCTGGATCGACTCGAGCGTCCGACCCTTGGGGCCGACCAGCAGACCGTGCTGCCCGTCGACCACACCGATGATGCCGTCGTCGCCATCGGCGTCGATCCGAACACCACCGTCGACCCCGAAGGCGTCCACCAGGCCGCTCAGGAACGACTCGACATGTGCTGATACCTCTTCCACGGAAACCTCCTTCGCCGGCGCTTCGGCCTGACGCTGCTTGTTGCCCCGGCCCTTGCCGTCGGCGGAACCGCCGTTACCTTGCTTCTTGCCGCCTGCGTTGCGATCGCCAGATCGCTTCGAGGACTCCGCACCGTTGTCGGAGCCGTTCTTGCTCTCGGTCTTGTCGGCCTTGGCCTCCGACCGCTTGTTGTCGCCCTTGCCGCCATCGCGGCCACCGCCGGATCGACGGTTGCGGTTGCGACCGTCACCCCGGCCACCACCCTCGTTGCGGCGACGCCGACTGCGTCCCCGCTCGTTCTTGGGGCGCGTCTCCTTGGGCTTGACGCGGGCCTTCACCCGGGCGTTGCCCCGCGTCCGCCCGAAGAGGCCCTGCTTGGGCTCCTCCAAGACCTCGATCTCGGCCTCGGCCTCGTCCACCCCCAGGTTGTCGAGGGCCAGATCGATCGCTTCAGGCAGCGATTTGGCTGTGATGTTCACCCATTCCACGCGCAGTTACCTCTTCCGCTTCTTCTTCGAGCTGCCGGGGGTGGTGCCCTTCGGGGTCACCCGGCTGCTGGTGGATTCGTTGCGATTCCTGGCCGAGGTCTTGACCTTGGCCTTCTGCTGGCGGCGCTTCTCCCAGTTGGCGTTGCGGTCGACCTTGCCGTTCGATGCGCCATCGCTCTTGTCGTCGTCGTCCGACTTCTTCGGCTTGCGGCCCTTGCCGTTGGAGGAGCCGGCGTCGTCGGAGGCGTCGTCCTTGGCCTCGTTCTTGGGCTTGGAGCCCTTCTTGCCGCCGCCGGAGCCGTTGCCGTCCGAGGGGTCGTCCACCGGATCGTCGGCGCTGCCGCCACCGCCGTCGCCGTCGGCACCGTCGGCGAGGGCGGCCTCGGCCCGATCGCCGTAGAACCGACGGGTGATATAGGCCTGCTGACCGATCCGGAAGGCGTTCGACGTCGCCCAGTAGAGGACGAGACCGGCGGGGAAGACGAAGCTCCACACGCCGGAGAGGATCGGCAGGAACTTGAGGATCATCTCCTGCTGCGGGTTCATGCCCGGCATGCCCTGACCGCCGCGCCGGGCCGACACCTGACGCTGTTGGTAGAAGCTGGAGAAGACGACGAAGCCGATGAGGGCCACGTAGGGGAGGCCGTTGAGGAAGTTGCTCTGGATGACGTCGAGGGCCTCGAGGGCCAGGTCGAAGGGACCGAACTTCATCTCGGTCGCCTGGGTGAGATCGAGGTAGAGGTCGGACTCGGGGTTCAGGTAGCGGGGATCGAACGTCTCGCCCGGGATCGACTCGCCACCGACACGGGTGCGGGCCTCATCGGAGATGGCGAAGTACGGGGTCTCCCGCACTCGGCGGGTGAGGCCGCTCAGCACCCGGAACAGCACGAGGAACACCGGGAGCTGGGCCAACATCGGCAGGCAGCCGCCCACCGGGTTGATGCCGTTCTCCTGGTAGAGGGCCATCAACTCCTGGTTGAGGGTCTGCTTGTCGTCCTTGTGCTTCTTCTGCAGCTCCTTGAGCTTGGGCTGCACCTCCTGCATCTTGATCGTCGAGCGGGTGGCCCGGACGGTCAGCGGCATGAGCAGCATCATCACCGCGGCGGTGAGGAGCATGATGGCGTAGCCGACGGATCCGCCTACGACGGGGAGCGAATAGAAGAACGCCAGCACTCTGGCGATGGCATCGAACATGACTACTTCTTCTCCGGTACCGGGTCGAACCCGAACGATCCAAACGGGTGGCAGCGGCCGAGCCGCTTCGCGGCGAGCCACGTGCCCCGGCCGGCGCCGTGGGTTTCAATGGCTTCCGCTGCGTAGTGGGAGCAGGTGGGGAAGTAACGACAGCGGGGCTGACGAACCGAAGACGTGGCCTGGTACAGCCGGATCATCTTCAGCAGCAGCCGCTTCATATCGTTGCGGATCCGATCTCGCTCGAACGGATGGCGGCGCAACGTTCGAGGCAGTCGCCCAGGCGCGAGACCAGGGCGTCGAACGGCATCGACAGCAGTGATCGGGAGCCGGTCACCAGGTAGGCCCCTTCGGGACCGCCCGTCGTCTCCCAGGCGGCGGCGAAGGCACGACGAACCCGCCGACGGGCCCGGTTTCGCTCGACGGCGTTACCGAACCGGCGGCCGATGGCCATGGCAAGCTGGGGATGAGCGCTGGGTAGGGCGACGTACGTCAACCGAACCGGACCGCTTGTCACACGATGTCCGCCTGCGCCCAGTTGACCGAAGACCCGCTTGCTACGGATCCGCCAGATCACGCACTCAGGCGCTTGCGGCCCTTGGCCCGGCGATTGCGCAGCACGGCGCGACCCCCGGCGCTGGCGGAACGGGCGCGGAACCCATGCTTACGGGCCCGCTTGAGATTGTTTGGCTGGAACGTGCGCTTCACGTGGCTTCTTCTTCCTAGGCGTCCTGGGCGGCTCTAGTTTCGAGGTGAACACCCGGGCCCGACCGATCCCGTACATCCACAAGGATGGGCACGGTGGCGAGCGAAGGGGCGAGTCACATCGGGATCACGGTGCGCCGGTAGTGCGCACGGAGCCCGTCTGCTAACAGCTCGAATAGCCGAGCGTACCGGCACCTGGGGATGACCACCACCTTTTCCACAGCGGGGGTGGGCGGGCTGAATTCGCGGTGCTACGGTCGACTTCCCCCGGAGAAGCCGCTTGGTTCCCGGCGGGCCATAGGGCGTTCATCGAGGCGACACCTTCCCCCGAACTCCTGTGTGGATAAACCTGTGGGATTTGGGGAGAAACCGCTGGTGGAGGCATCTGTGTTGGCAGCTGAGCAGCTATGGACATCGGCCTCCGACCTGCTCAAGAGCCAGGTGTCCGACGGCGTCTGGCAGAGCACCTTCGCCCCGGCTTCGCCCGTCGGCTTGACCGATGATCAGTTCGTTCTCGGCCTCCCGAACAGCATCATCCGCGACAAACTCGATGGGCGATATCGCCCGCTCGTCGAAGACGCGGTGTGCGAAGCCGCAGGCCACGACCTCCTCGTGGTGTTCGAGCTGGTCCTGCCCACCCTCTTCGACGACGATCTCAACCCCACCCCCGGCGCCGAATACGACCCGTCGGCCACCACCAACGGCACCACGGCCGGGGCGGGCGCCAACATCCCGACCGTGGCCGGCGTACCCGGCATCGCCACCGGCGCCCCGACCGAGGCCACCTCGGGCAGCGGTCCGGTGGGCCCGATGCCGGTACCGGGCGTGAGCGACGACCAACGCCACCGGTACACCTTCGACGGGTTCGTGATCGGCCCGTCGAACCGCTTCGCCCACGCCGCCGCCCTGTCGGTGGCCGAGCGGCCGGGCGGTTCCTACAACCCCCTCTTCATCTACGGGTCGGCCGGTCTGGGCAAGACGCATATTTTGCGCGCCATTCAGCACTTCGTGAACGACGTGTACCCCCGGCTCAAGGTGCTGTACGTCTCCACCGAGACCTTCCTCAACGAGTTCGTCGACTCGATCCGCAACTCGTCGGGCAACGACTTCAAGCGCCGCTATCGGCAGATCGACGTCCTCCTGATCGACGACATCCAGTTCATCGAGGGCAAGGACTCGCTCCAGGAGGAGCTGTTCCACACCTTCAACGACCTGTACGGGGCCAACCGCCAGATCGTGCTGTCGTCGGACCGCCCGCCGGACGCCATCCCCACGCTGGAGGAGCGGCTCAAGAGCCGCTTCATGATGGGCCTCCTCACCGACATCCAGCCGCCCGACATCGAGACGAGAATGGCCATCCTCCGCAAGAAGGCGGATCGCGACGGTCACTTCCTCCCCAACGACGTCAGCGAGTTCATCGCCCACAACATCACGAGCAACATCCGTGAGCTTGAGGGGGCCTTAAATAAGGTGGCTGCGTTCGCCACCCTCAACGGCCAGTCGCTGACCCAGGCCGTGGCCGAGCAGGTGCTCGGCGACTTCATCGCCGACCATCAGCCCCGACCCATCACGGTGTCGATGATCATCGAGGCCACGGTGCAGCAGTTCGGCTTCACCGCCGAGGAGCTGACCGGCAAGTCGCGCCGCCGACCGCTGGTGATCACCCGGCAGATGGCGATGTACGTCACCCGTCAGCTCACCGATCTCAGCTTCCCCGTCATCGCCCGCGAGTTCGGCGGCCGCGACCACACCACCGTCATGCACGCCTGCGACAAGATCTCGGCGCTCATGAAGGAGCGGTCGCAGATCTACAACGATGTCAACGCCTTGGAAAAGAAGGTCTTGACCCTGGCCCAGACCGGGGACTACTAGATCTGTGGGCTGTGTATACCGCTGTGCACTCCTCGGGCGGGACCGGTGGATACGCTGAGCGTTGTCCCCACCCGGTAGAGAAGGCCCACAGTCGGCTGGGGATCCGATCCGTCTCCTCGGGACAACCAGATCGGCTCTGACCAGGGGCGACACCCGGTCATCCACATTCCACAACCCCTACTACCCACTACTGCTCTTGTAAGAGAACAGGCCCGCAGCAATGAGGACAAAGGAGTGTCGGACGTGAAGTTCCGATGTGAGCGCGATGTACTGGTCGAAGCGTTGGGCATCGCCGGCCGAGCGGTGAGCACCCGAGCGAGCCTTCCGGGACTGTCCGGCATCCGGGCCGAGCTGCAGGGCGATCAGCTGACGCTCACGGGTAGCGACCTCGATCTGACCATCTCCACCCGCATCACGGTCTCGGGCGAGGACGACGGTGTCAGCGTCATCCCGGCCCGTCTGGCCTCCGACATCGTGCGGGCCGTGCAGCCGGGCGCGGTGTCGTTCGCCGCCGAGGCCGAGTCGCTCACGATCCGGGCCGGTCGAAGCGAGTTCAGCATCCGCCTGATCTCGGGCGAGGAGTTCCCTCAGCTGGCCACCCTCGACGCCGATCCGGTGCAGCTGCCGAGCGACCAGCTGGCGGCCGCCCTCAAGCAGGTCGTGCTCGCCGCCTCGGGCGACGATTCCCGGCCCATCCTCACCGGTGTCCTCCTCCAGGCCGAGTCCGGAGGCCTCCGCCTCGTGGCCACCGACTCCTACCGTCTCGCCCTGCGTGACGTGGCCGACGCCTCCGTGCTCGACGAGGGCAAGAACGTGCTCATGCCGTCGCGGGCGCTCGGCGAGCTCAACCGCATCCTGGGCCAGGCCGACCAGGTGAGCGTTCGCCTCGGTCACAACGAGGCCTCCTTCGAGGTGGGCTCGGTCACGGTGATCACCCGGCTCATCGAGGGCGATTTCCCCAACTACCGCGGCCTGATCCCCGAGAGCCATCCCAATTCGCTCACGGTCAACCGGGAGGAGCTGCTCGACGCCCTGCGACGGGTGAAGCTGCTGGCCCGGGAGTCCACCCCGATCAAGATCGAGATGACGTCGGAGGGTATGGAGCTGGTCGCCGTCACCCAGGACGTGGGCACCGCCCGGGAGTCGCTGGAGAGCAAGTACGAGGGTTCCCCGCTCACCGTGGCCTTCAATCCCCAGTATCTGCTGGAGGGCGTCGAGGTTGCCCCGGGCGAGGAGATCACCCTGGCCACCATCGACGAGCTCAAGCCGGCCGTTGTACGCGCCGTCGGGGTGGAGGACTACCTCTACCTGCTGATGCCCGTCCGGGTGTCCTAGGCCCGTCGTTCGTGGCTGCGGGCTGACCCTCGATGCAGATCACCCGGCTGTGGTTGACCGACTTCCGCAGCTATCCCGAATTCGAACTCGACCTGTCCCTCGGCCTCACCGCCATCATCGGCCCGAACGGGGTCGGCAAGACCAACCTGCTCGAAGCGCTCACCCTGCTCGCCACCCTGAAGTCGTTCCGGGGAGCCCCGGTCGACTCGCTCGTGCGCAAAGGGGCGGAGCGGGCCTTCGTCCGGGCCGAGGGCATCCGTGACGACCGGGATGTGCTGATCGAGCTCGAGTTGGCCAAGGGCAAGACCCGGGCCCAGGTCAACCGTCAGCGCCTTCGCCGCACCCGCGACCTGCTGGGGGCCTTGCGGGTGACGGTGTTCGCCCCCGACGATCTCGCCCTGATCAAGGAGGGGCCGTCGCTGCGGCGCACGTTCCTCGACGACGTGCTGGTGGCGATCGACCCGAGCGCCGATGCGGTGCTCACCGACATCGAACGCATCCTGAAGCAGCGCAACGCCCTGCTCAAGCAGTCGAAGGGACGGCTCGACGAGGCGGCGGCCATGACCCTCGATGTGTGGGACACCAAGCTGGCCACCACGGGGGAGGAGCTGACCAAGCGCCGGGAGGGTCTGGTGTCCTCGCTGGTGCCGATGGTGGGGGCGGCCTACGCCGAGCTCGCCGGGGGCCCGACGCCGGTGGCCGCCCACTACGAGCGCTCGTGGACCACGTCGTCCCTGGCCGAGGCCCTGGTCGCCGGCCGGGATGACGACGTGCGGCGGGGGGTCACCCTGGTCGGCCCCCACCGCGACGAGCTGCTCCTGCTGCTCGACGGCCTCACCGCCCGCACCGAGGCCTCGCAGGGCGAGCAGCGCACGCTGGCCCTGGCGCTGCGGCTGTCGGCCCATCGGTTGGTCACCGACCGGCTGGGGGAGCCACCGCTGTTGCTGCTCGACGACGTGTTGTCCGAGCTCGACCCCGACCGCTCGACCGCCCTGCTCAACACACTGCCCCCCGGCCAGACCGTGATCACCAGCGCCAGCGAGCTCCCGCCGGCGGCCAGGGCCGACCATCACCTGCGTCTGGGATCCGACGGCCTCGAGACGTCGGCTGCGGGGTCTCCCGACCGGGCCGAGTCCGCCGATCCGGCCGACCAGGCCGAGGTGGGCGCGCCCGTCGACGAGTCGCCGGGAGACGGCGGGTCGTGAGCGACGGGGCGGCCTTCGGCGGCGAGGAACCCGCGCCCCTGCGGAGCGGGTTGGAGCGATTCCTACGACACCTCGGTGCCCCGCCCACCGATGTGGTGGCCGAGCTGGGGCACCGGTGGGGTGAGATCGTGGGCCCGGCCCTCGACGGGCCCACCCGGCCGGTGGAGCTGATCGACGGGGTGCTCGTGGTGGCGTGCGACGATCCGGCGTGGGCGTCGCAGATCACGTGGATGGAGGGCCAGATCACCCGGCGCTTCGCCGCCATCTTCGACGGCACCGAGGTGGCCCGGGTCGTAACCCGACACGGCGACTAGCGGCCGCCCGTCTTCGAGCGGGCCGCCACCGACGAGCGGGTACCGGGTCCGACCACCGGGGCCGCCGGCTCCCCCGACCCGGAGATATCCACAGGTGCTGGGTGTTGCTTGGGGATTGAACATTGCCCCGCCGCAGAGGCCTCCACAGCGCGTTCGATACCCCTACAGCTGGTAGAATTGTCTGTCGGTCTAGAGCGGCCTCCTGGCGCTCGACCGTTCCTGCACATGGACGATTCCACCGCTAACGACAACCCGGGCACCGAGGTCTCCGCCTCGTACAGCGCAGCCGATATTCAGGTCCTCGAGGGCCTTGAAGCGGTCCGCAAGCGGCCCGGTATGTACATCGGTTCCACCGGCCCCACCGGTCTCCACCATCTGGTGTGGGAGATTGTGGATAACGCTGTGGACGAAGCGATGGCCGGGTACTGCGACCGCATCGACGTCACGGTGAAGGCCGACGGCAGTGTCGAGGTGATCGACAACGGTCGTGGCATCCCGGTGGGCAAGCACCCCAAATACGAAGACCTGACGGCGGCCGAGGTGGTGCTCACCGTCCTCCACGCCGGCGGCAAGTTCGGCGACGGCGGCTACAAGGTCTCCGGCGGCCTCCACGGCGTCGGTGTGTCGGTGGTCAACGCCCTCTCCACCCGGGTCGAGGTGGAGATCGACCGCAACGGCAAGCAGCATTTCATGTCGTTCGTCGACGGTGGCAACCCCGACAAGAAGCTCACCGTCACCGGCGACTCGCCCCCCTCCACCGATCGGGAGGGCGTCCGCCGGGGCACCACCGTGCGGTTCTGGCCCGATCCCACGATCTTCAAAGAGGGCATCGAGTACCGCACCCAGACGCTTGTCGAACGGTTCCAGATGATGGCGTTCCTCAACGCCGGTCTTGAGTTCCATGTGTTCGACGAGCGCGACGCCGATTTCGAAGAAGTGGTGCTGCGCTACGACGGCGGTATCCGGGACTTCGTCAGTCATCTCAATGCGTCCAAAGAGGCGCTGTTCGATTTGATCGGTCACTACACCGAGGAAGGCGAGGGCGAAGCGGTCGAGATCGCCTTCTCGTGGAACACCGGCTATCAGACCGACGGCATCCACTCCTTCGCCAACGGCATCAACACCATCGAGGGCGGGATGCACGAGCAGGGCTTCCGCTCCGCCCTCACCCGCACGGTCAACGCCTACGCCAAGGAGAAGGGCATCCTCAAGGAGAAGGATGACAACCTCCAGGGTGAGGACATCCGGGAGGGCCTGACCGCCATCATCTCGGTCCGGGTCTCCGAGCCCCAGTTCGAGGGGCAGACCAAGTCGAAGCTGGGCAACGTGTCGGTCCGCTCCCTGGTGGAGAAGGCGACCAACGAGCGCCTTCGCGAGTGGTTCGAGGAGAACCCCCGCGAGGCCAAGGCCATCCTCAACAAGGCGACGCAGGCGGCCAAGGCCCGCATCGCCGCCACCAACGCCCGTCAGACCATCCGCCGCAAGTCGGCCCTCGACGGTGCCGGGCTGCCGGGCAAGCTGGCCGACTGCCAGAGCAAGGATCCGGGCGAGTCCGAGCTGTACATCGTGGAGGGCAACTCGGCCGGCGGTTCGGCCAAGGAGGCCCGGGATCCCCGCACGATGGCGATCCTCCCCATTCGGGGCAAGATCCTCAACGTCGAGCGGGCCCGCATCGACCGCATGTACAAGAACACCGAGATCATCTCCCTTATCCAGGCCATCGGCGCCGGGCTGGGGGAGGAGTTCGACGTGGAGAAGGCCCGCTACCACAAGGTCATCCTCCTGGCCGACGCCGATGTCGACGGCAGCCATATCCGCACGCTGCTGCTCACCTTCTTCTTCCGTCAGATGCGACCCCTCGTCGAGGCCGGCTACATCTACATCGCCCAGCCGCCGCTGTATTCCACCGAGGTGGGCAAGTCGAAGAAGTACCTCAAGGACGATCCCGAGCGCGACGCCTATCTGGCCGAGCACCCTAACGCCGAGTTCCAGCGGCTGAAGGGTCTCGGCGAGATGGATGCCGACGAGCTGTGGGAGACCACCATGGATCCCGAGCAGCGCACCCTGCTGCAGGTGACCATGGATCAGGCCGCCATCGCCGACGAGGTCTTCGCCGTTCTCATGGGCGACGACGTCGAGAGCCGCAAGCACTTCATCCAGAACAACGCCGACGACGTTCGTTTCCTGGATATCTGAGTGTGCCCTTCGGGCACCCCGGGTTGCCGCACCTGCGACAACCCGAGCCAACACGGGTGATTGACTATGAGTGATCTGCCACCAGGGGACGGGACCGCCGAGGACGCGGACGAGTTCGACAACATCGAACCGATCGAGATCCAGGCCGAGATGGAGGATTCGTTCCTCCAGTACGCCATGTCCGTCATCGTGGCCCGGGCCCTGCCCGACGCCCGCGACGGCCTCAAGCCGGTGCACCGTCGGATCCTGTGGTCGATGTTCGACGCGGGCCACCGCCCCGACCGCAGCCATGTGAAGTGCGCCACGGTGGTGGGCGACGTGATCGGCAAGTACCACCCCCACGGCGACACTGCGATCTACGACTCGTTGGTGCGGATGGGTCAGGACTTCTCCCTCCGCCACACCCTGATCGACCCCCACGGCAACTTCGGTTCGCCCGACGATCCACCCGCCGCCTACCGCTACACCGAGTGTCGGCTCACCCCGCTGGCCATGCGGCTCCTGGCCGACATCGACGAGGACACGGTCGACTTCGACCCCAACTTCGACGGCAAGCACGAGGAGCCGACCGTGCTCCCGGCCCGGTTCCCCAACCTGCTGGTCAACGGCAGCCAGGGGATCGCCGTCGGCATGGCCACGAACATCCCGCCCCACAATCTGGGCGAGGCCATCGACGCCACCGTCCACCTGATCGACAATCCCGACGCCACCCCCGATGACCTCATGGAGTTCATCAAGGGCCCGGACTTCCCGACCAAGGCCCAGATCCTGGGTCGGCTCGGCATCCGCGACGCCTACCGGACGGGTCGCGGTTCGGTGAAGCTGCGGGCGGTGGCGGAGATCATCGAGGGCAAGACCAACGATCAGATCATCGTCACCGAGGTGCCGTACCAGACGTCGGTCGATCAGATCGCCCGCAAGGCGGCCGAGCTGGTGGAGCGAGGCGACCTGACCGGTCTGCGGGAGATCCGCAACGAGTCGGCCAAGGGTAAGACCCGTCTGGTGTTCGAGCTCAAGCGCGACGCCACCGGCCTCGTCGTGCTGAACAACCTCTACAAGTACACCCCGATGCAGACCACGTTCAGCGTCAACACCGTGGCCCTGGTCGACGGGGTGCCCCGCACGTTGAACCTGCGGGAACTGCTGGTGGCCTACGTCGAGCACCAGCGCGAGGTGATCCGCCGGCGGAGCGAGCATCGTCTGCGCAAAGCCCAGGATCGAGCCCACATCGTCGAGGGTCTGCTCCGGGCCCTCGACATGATCGACGAGATCATCGCCGCCATCCGGGCCAGCGAGGACCGTCCGGAGGCCAGGGAACGGCTGATGGGGGAGGGCTTCGAGTTCTCCGAGGCCCAGGCCCAGTACATCCTCGACATGCAGCTGGCCCGCCTGACCCGGCTGGCCCGAACCGCCCTCGAGGAGGAGCTGGCCGAGCTGCGGGCCACGATCGCCGAGCTGGAGGCCATCCTGGCCGACCAGGCCAAGCTGGATCAGGTCATCAAGGACGAGCTGGCCGAGATCCGCGAGGAGTTCGCCACCGATCGCCTCACCGCCCTCATGCCCGATCCGGGCGAGCTCGACATCGAGGACCTGATCGACGACGAGGATCTCGTCGTCACCATGACCTCCTCGGGCTACATCAAGTCGGTGTCGGCCGACGAGTTCCGGGCCCAGGGCCGCGGTGGCCGCGGGGTGACGGGGGCCAAGCTCAAGGACGATGAGGAAGACCTCATCTCCCACCTGCTCCACACCACGGCCCACGCCTACCTGCTGTTCTTCTCCAACCGGGGTCGGGTGTACCGCATCAAGGCGCACGAGATCCCGATCACGTCGCGCACGTCGCGGGGTATGGCCCTGGTCAACCTGTTGCAGCTGCAGTCCGACGAGCACATCCAGGCCATCGTCGACACGCGCGACTACGAGACCAACCGCTTCCTGTTCTTCGCCACCCGTCAGGGTCGGGTGAAGAAGACGCTGTTCACCGCCTACGACTCGTCGCTCAAGGCCGGGCTGATCGCCATCAGGCTCAACGACGACGACGAGCTCGTGTCGGTGATGCCGACCAATGGCGAGGACGACATCTTCATGGCCTCGCGCAACGGTCAGGCCCTGCGCTTCTCCGAGGACGACGTGCGCCCGATGGGCCGCACGGCCGCCGGCGTGGTGGGCATGAAGTTCCGCGACGGCGACGAGCTGGTTTCCTCCGCCGTGTTCTCCGGTGAGACCGAGCTGTTGGTCATCTCCGGGCAGGGCCTGGGCAAGCGGATCGACCCCGAGCTGTTCACCCGGAAGAAGCGGGCCGGCCTCGGGGTGCGCTGCCTGTCGGTCAGCGACCGGACGGGCAAGGTGGTCGGCTCGATGTTCGTGGCGCCCGGCGACGAGGTGTTGCTGGTGTCGTCGGGCGGTGTGGTGATCCGCACCTCGGTCGACGACATCTCCCAGCAGGGCCGCGACGCCTCCGGGGTGAAGGTCATGTCGCCTCCGCCAGGGGAGAGCGTGGCCGCCGTGGCCCGCCTCTTCACCGTCGAGGGTGACCTCGACGACGGTGATGTCGGCGGCGACGGATCCGCCCGGGCCGACGACCGCAGCGGGGACGTTCCCGCCGGAGCCGACGCCGACGCCGACCAGATGGTCGACGGAGACGATGCGGTGGCCGGCGGCGAGCCGTCGAGCAACGGCGACAGCCCGGACGACGACCCCGCCGACAACGACGACGCCTGAGCCTCGCCGGCCCGGCGGGCCGACCTCCACCGCTTCCCCCACGTTCGACGAGTGTCGGGAGTGGTCTGTGGATGACGACGGGGTGGGGGAGCGGGGTTCGGTGTTGCCGATCGTGGGCCTGGTGGTCGCCGTGGCGACCGCCGTCTCCATCGGATTGGGCATGATCGCTCATCGGGCCGTTCTGCGCGCCGAGACGCAGGCGGCGGCCGACGCCGCAGCCCTCGCCGGGGTGGTCGAGGGACGGGTCGGAGCCGCCGATCTGGCCGATCGCAACGGTGCAGGTCTGGTGCGTTTCGTTGCTGTCGGGACGACTGTGGAGGTCGAGGTGCGCCGAGGGGGCGTCCGAGCCGTCGCAGCGGCCGCACCTGGGTCAAACGGCCTGTCCACAGGCCCGAATCAAACGTCTGGCTGACCCTTGGAGCGCCCGATCGGCGCCTACACTTGCCGATGTCTATGAGTGCTGACGAGTCGTCTGCTGAAACCCCACCGGTTGGCGAGGCCCTGGTTGCCGCGCTCGGGTTTGAGCCGACGGACGGCAATCCCACCGACGACGGTGGCCATGCCAACGGCGGCGGCAACGGTCGTGGCGCCACCAACGGCGAGAGCGACGCCGCGGGGTTCGCCACGACGACGCTGGACGTCGAGGAGCCCGAGGGCTTCGAGATGGACGAGGGTGAGTTGGAGGGCTCGGGAGAGCCGACGGCGGAGACGGCGGCGGTTCAGTCGGCGGAGCCCGAGGGCGATCTCGACGACGATCCCGGGCTGTCGGTCGACGATGTACTCGATGACGTGAGTTCGGCGGCGAATGGTCATCAGCTGATGGCCGAGGCCGAGGCCGACGACACGGTCCGTGTCGAGGTCTCGGATGATCTGTTTGATTCCTCGGGGATCGGGTCGGTGGCACCGACCGACCTCGGGGCCGAACCGCATGCCGAGGAACAGATGAACGGTTTCGCCACCGACGAGGCAACCGCCGTGGCCCCTGGGCCCGGTGGTATCTCGAGTGGGCCGCCCCTGATGCCGCCCACGGTCGAGGAGTCGCAGCAGATCCCCGTGCCCGGCGCGCCGCCGGTCGGCATGCCGATGACGGCCGACGAGGCCCTGGCCGAGCGCACCCCCGACATGCCCGACACCTTGGGCACACCGGTTCTGCCCGGTTCACCCGGTTTGCCAGGGAACGGCGCCGTCGTAGGCGGAGCCGCCGTCGCCAGGGGAGAGATGGTCTCCCGCCAAGGGGGCCTGAGCCAGATCTCGATCGGCGATCGGGTTGGCGATGTCGCCGCCCGTCTGCCCCAGATCTTCGAAGAGGGTCTGCGTCAGCGGCCCCGCCGGGTCCGGGCCCGCAAGGTTCGCCGGGTGGTCCGCCACGTCGACCCGTGGTCGATGCTCACCTTCTCGGTGTTGTTCCACCTGTGCGTGTTCGCCGCCTTCCTGCTGGCCAGCGTGCTCGTGTGGAATGCGGCGGTGGCGGCCGGCACGATCGAGAACATCGAGCAGTTCATCCGCGACCTCGGCGACTACCGAACCTTCGAGATCGACGGCGATGTCGTGTTCCGAGCGGCGATGGCGATCGCCGGCATCCTCACCCTGGCGTCATCGCTGATGGTGGTGCTGCTGACCGTCGTCTTCAACCTGATCTCCGACCTCGTCGGTGGCATCCGCGTCACCGTCATCGAGGAGGAGACGGTGCGGGTTCGCCGCCGCTCAAACCAGTAGTGACCACGCTGCCGAAGCGGTAGCGTTGAGTCTCGCTCGGGGCTATAGCTCAGTTGGTTAGAGCGCACCCCTGATAAGGGTGAGGTCGGAGGTTCAACTCCTCCTAGCCCCACGGGAACCCGGCAGGGTTCCGTACATCGCCCCTGGTCACAGCGCCAGGGGTCTTGTCGTTTTCGGTCCGGGACGGTCCGGTCGACATCGGTCGGAGCCGGGTGCAACCCGCCGGTGGCGAGGGCTGGCTAACGCCGGGTGAGGTCGAGCCAGGGGGTGGCCGGGGTCGGCCCGTCGATCGGCGCACTCCCGGCGCGAGAGCGCTTGTCCTCGTAGGTGCCGAGGTCGGCCGCTTTCAGCAGGTCGCTGACGTCGGCCGGCTCGAAGGTCTCCACCAGGCCCAAGCTGAAGTCGAGGTCGACCAGTTCGTCGAGTCCGAGGTCGGCCGGACCGGCGGTCTCCCGCAGCAGACGTGCCACCTCCGGCACGTCGAATCGGTCGGGATGGTGGAGGGCCACGGCGAACTCGTCGCCGCCCAACCGCACCACCTCGCCGACGGCCCGCTCGCTCGAAGCCGTGAGCTCGGTGGCCACCGCCCGCAGCCGCTGCACCACACAGATCAGCAGGTCGTCGCCGGCGTTGTGCCCGTGGGTGTCGTTGACCAGCTTGAACCGATCGAGATCGATCATGGCGATCACGTGGTGGTAGCCCCGGCGGCGACAACGACCCGCCACCTCGTCCTCGAGGTACCGGCGGTTCCAGGCGCCGGTCAGCGGATCGGTCGACGCCGCCCGGGTGATGTCGTGGTGTCGACGACGCTGCGACGACACCACGACCAGGCCCAACGCCAGTGCCCCGACCAGGCTGATGCCCCCCAGGCCGATCAGCACCGACGCCAGCATGCGTTGCGACGATGCGTCGGCCAGGCCCTCGTCGATTCCGGCGGTGAGGGCGTCGACCACCGGTTGGCGGATGGCGGCCGCAGCCCGCTGGGTCTCGTACAGCTCGTCGATCGACAGGGGAGGGGCGGTGTCGAAGCCACGCTCGGCCTCGGTGATCAGCCACTGGTCGTAGTCCCAGATGGCGGCCAGCTCGTCGTCGGCGACACCATCGAAGACCGTGAGGTCGGTGGCTTCGGGATCGACGGCGACCACGCTGTACTGCAGCGGAGCGCTCCGATCCGGACCCACCCACCCGGGCGTCTCGGTGACCACCTCCAGCGTGTAGTTGTAGTAGCCGCCGGTCCACGTCGGCGGCCGGCCCGACTGCTTCGACAGCTCCACCACCAGCCCGTCGTTGGCGACGAGGAGCGGCAGCATCGTCGCCCGCACCGCCTCCGTCATCGCCGGTTGGCGGTCGAACACCTCGGCGGCGACCACCAGACTGATGGCGACATAGTGCTGATCGTCGAGGTCGACGGCGTCGTAGGGCCACTCCTCGAAGCTGACGGCGTCGACGTCGGGCCACAGCTCGGCGGCCAGGTCAGCGGCCTCGGTGTCACCCGCCGCCAACTCCTCCAGCGCCGTGACGGCGGCGGCGCGATCCCGCTGGAACGCCTCCAGCCGGTCGTCGGTGGGCTCGGCGCCCTCCAGTGCGGCGTAGAGCGAGTCGGCGATCAGGTCGAGGTGGATCCAGGCCAGCTCGGCCCGCACCAAGAGGAGGCGTTGCATCTGGGCGTCGCTCTCGCCGGCGGCGGCCTCGGCCTGGAGGCTGCGGCTTTGCACGATGGCGAGCGAACCGGCCACGACGAGGACGACGGCCAGCAACGCAGCCGGCACCGTCCTCGATCGGCCGCTCAGAGTCCCCAATGCCATACAGCCAGAGGTATCGGCGCGATCCCCGCCCGGGTGAAGGAGGTTTGTCCGGCTCGCATCGATCGAGCTGTCAGCCTTCCGAGTACTCGAACTCCACAGCCCTGCCGCGGTCAGGCCTGCTGGCCCGCGGCGACGCCCTCGGCCTCGACCACGCCGCCCAACGCCTGGATATAGAGGTCGTTGAGCCGTTGGGGGGAGATGCTCTTCAGCACCACGGTGTGCGGGCGACCCTGTTCGTAGGCCTCGGCACAGGCCAGCAGCAGCCCCCGGTGACCGTCCCGGGTTCGGAGGGCGGCCTCCACCTCGTCGGTGAAGGGGAGCACGGCCAGGAGATCGTCCATCGTCGTCCCGGCGATGGCGTCCATCAGGGAGAACAGCCCGACGGTGAAGTACGAGTCGGCGTCGGGCAGCCGGGTCTCGATGGCGATCAGCTCACAGAACCGGGCCCGCACCAGGGCGTTCGACACCAGCTCCGGCACCGAGTCGCTCAGGCCCGACAGCGCCAGCAGCATGGCCCAGCTCTTGATCATGTCGCGACCGAGCAGCACCACGGCGTGCTTGATCGACTCGACCTTGGTGCTCAGACCGCTCAGCGGCGAGTTGACGAAGCGGAGGGTGCGGAGGCTCAGTGAGGCATCGGTGGAAACCAGACGCGCCAGCTCGTCCGCCGTGAGATCGGGCTTGGATATCTCCGACACCAGCTGCAGCGTCGCCGTCCGGTTGTAGGGCATCCGCATACCCGCCATGTTGTTGGGCGTCGACAGGTACTCGCCTTGGAATCGCTCCACCCCCACCGCAGCCAACGCCTGCTGCTCCTCACGGGTGGCCACCGAGGTGGCGACGATGCTGCGCTCGTCCCCCTGCAGCGACCGGGTGAGAGCCGCCACCCGATCCACACCGAGGCGCTCGCTGTCGACCTTGAGGTAGCGGGTCTGGTCGAGGAGCGCCAGCAGCGGAGACTCCTCCCACACGTCGCACAGCGACAGCTCATAGCCCGACATCCCCAGGGCCCGGGCCGCTGTCAGCACGTCGTCGTCGATCGCCAGCTCGCTCGGGATCTGCAGGATGACGTGGTCCGGCGAGAGGGCGGTGAGATGGTCGGGGTTCAACAGGAGGTTGCGGTCGATCTCCACCACCACCGGCTTGGCGCCGGCCAGACGGTCGATACCGATCTCGAGGAAGGCGTCGATCACCAGCCGGGAGCTGGCCACGGTCGAGTTGGTCTGCGGCGCCGCCTCGACGTTGCCGGCCTGGAGCAGCTCGTAGGCGATCACCTCCGCCCCGTCGTCGAAGATGGGACGACGACCAACGAAACACAGCGCCACAGCGGAACCCCCGGCTAGTCCGACACCGAAGGGGATCGGGTCGGTCGGCCACCGCCTTGAGCGCCCGACGCCGGGGGCTGTGCCGGGCCGACGACGTGGCTGTCGTGGATCCGCACCTCGTCGGCCGCCGGGTCGGTCACGAAGAACCGCCGGTGATGCGGCTGCGTGAACCGACCCTAGGCCATCGGCCGGTGGCCGCTCAGCCTGCGGCGATGAGCCAGACGTCGGTCAGGGCCAGGTCGGTGTAGGGGGCGAGACCCTGGTACGTCTGGCCGGGGTAGACGTCGATCACGGTGATGGTGACCGAGGAGGCGCCGGGGGCGTCGATGCCGATCCGCTGCACGTTGGTCGTCCGATCGAGGACGGCGTCGACCACGACCCCGGTATCGGTGGTGAGCTGGACGGCCCGGGCCGCCTCGTTGCGGGTGAACACCTCGTCGCTCTTGGCGTAGCCGTTCACGATCTCGACGGCCAGCAGATCCCGGGGTTGGGCCAGATCGAACTGCAGCCACTGACCGGCGCCGTCGGTGGCGGCGCCGGTGTCGTCGTTCCAGGCGGTGTCGGTGTCACCGTCGAGCAGGTTGTCGGGCCCGTAGGTCAGGGCGCCGGAACCGGCCAGGCTCGACGAGGCGGCGGCGGTCACCTGGGAGGAGGGGATCACGGCGGGCACCACGGGCGCCGTCGACGAGCTGGAGGAGTCGCTCGACGTGCTGGACGACGAGTCGGCGGTGGTCGAGGCGCTGTCGTCCTCGGTCGTGGTGGTCTCGGCCACGGTGGTGGACGTCGTCACCGACGTCGACCCACCCGCCTGGTCATCATCGCTGACGATCACGGTGGTGACGACGAAGGCGCCGACGCCGGCGGCGAGGACGCCGAGCCCGGCCAGCACCGCCAGGAACGCGGTCCGCGACCCGTTCGACCCGTCCCCGTCGTCGGGGCTGTTGAGGCCGGGGGCGTGGAAGCCGGGCCCGGGGGTGCTCGGCGCACCGGGGGAGAAGGCGGTGGTCGGCGCGGCCGCCGGGGGAACGGGTGGCGGAAAGCCCTGGCCCGGCGCGCCGAGAGGGGCGGTGGGCGGTGTCGGCTCGGCCTGCGGGGTGCTCTCGTCCATGAACAGTGACGATTCTGCCACCACGGTGGGGGCGGTCGCGCCGCAGTTCATGCAGAGATGCTCACCTGGGTTCATCTGCGCCCCGCACCGTGTGCACACCACCGCTCTACTCCGTCCCGCCGTGAAGGCCGCGACGAGTCGACGATGAACCGCCCAGCACACGACACAAGTAGCACGGGCGGTCGAGGAGGGAAATGGGCCAACAGCATCATCAGCGCTGAACAAGGCCGGACTCCCCCTGGTTCGACGGCGTGACGCAAGGGCTGACCCCACAGGCCTGGTCGCTCCCGCTGCTACCGTTCGCGCTGTGCTGCGGACCCCGTCATCGACCACCTCCAGTCGCCTCGGGCGCCGAACCCGATGACCGACCAGCAGAGCGCCCCCGTCGCCCGGGGTGAGCGCATCACCAATCTCGACACCATCCGCGGCTGGGCCACGCTCGGCATCCTTCTGATGAACGTGGTGTCGTTCGCCCTGCCGAGCGCCGCCTACTTCAACCTCGACGCCGGTGGCTCCGACAGCGCTCTCGACTGGGTGATCGGGATCCTGGGTGAGGTGTTCGCCGACCAGAAGATGATGGGCCTCTTCTCGCTGCTCTTCGGCGCAGGCGTCGCCCTCTTCGCCGACCGAACGGCGGACAAGGGGGGTCGCCCCGTCGCCCTCAGTCTCTGGCGCAACCTCCTTCTGCTCGGCATCGGCATCCTCCACGGCCTGTTGTGGGACGGCGACATCCTCGTCGTCTACGCCATCGCCTCACCCTTCGTCGTGCTCCTCCGCAACCTGCGGCCCCGTACCTTGATCATCGCCGGTGTCTCCATCTTCGCCCTGGCCGTCGCCACCGCCTTCGCCGTCGCCCCCACGGTGTCGGCCGACGGTGCCGAGCTGGGTGAGCTGTGGCTCAACGACCCCGACGTCGCCATGTCCGATGCCGTCGGCTCGTGGTTCCTGGTCGAGTTCTTCGGACGGGCCCTGGGCATGATGCTGATCGGGGTGGCGCTGTTCCGCCTCGGGATCCTCGACGGCACCCGGGACCCGGCGGCCGATCGTCGCATGGCCCGCCTCGGCCTCGGTGTCGGCCTGCCCCTCGCCGCCATCGCCGTCGCCCTCGTCACCCTCAACGACTTCGACCCCCGTTGGTTCCTTCCCAGCCACGCCCTGAACACGATGGCCACCATCCCCGTGGTGCTCGGTTACGTCGGCGTGATCTCCCTCTGGAATCGGCGGGGCGACAGCGAGCTGCACGAGCGCATCCGGGCCGTCGGCCGCATGGCCCTCACCAACTACCTCACCCAGACGCTGCTCGGGGTCCTGTTGCTGGCCAACCTGGTCGACGCCGAGGATCTCACCCGCACCGGGGCGCTGCTGTTCGCGCTCGCCGTGTGGGTGCTGCAGTTGGCCTGGTCGAAGCCGTGGCTCGAACGCTTCCGCTTCGGGCCTTTCGAGTGGGTGTGGCGCATGCTCACCTACCGGAGCATCCAGCCCCTCCGCCGCCGGTGAGTGCGGCGAGCACCGGAAACCGGCGGGCGGCCGGTTGCCTCGGGTGCTTGTTCTGGCTGGTGGCGCTAGGCCATCTCGCTCTCGTGCTCCTCGTGATGCTGGTGGGATCGTTCGAGGTCGGCCTGGTCACCTTGGCCATCGGGATCGTCGCCTTGCTGCTGGCCGGGTTCGCCGTCGACGGATTGGTCGAGTTCGCAATCGGCAATCCGTTCGCCGTCTTCGAGGCCCTCGCCTCCTCGGCCGACCATCTGGCCGCCGCCGCCGAGATCACCAACGACGGATCCCGCCAGGAGGGAACAGACGACGGGGCCTGGGGTTGAGCACACCATGCGCATGATGACCGAGGCCGAAACGGCCGAGTTTCTTATGACGGGCACCCGCACCGGCAAGCTGGCCTGGGTGTCCAAGGACGGGCGCCCCCAGGTGGCCCCGATCTGGTTCGTCCTCGACGGCGACGACCTCATCTTCAACACCAACGAGGGGTCGGGCAAGGCCAAGGCCCTCCGCCGCGAGGGTCGGGCCAGCCTCGTCGTCGACGACGAGGACCCGCCCTACTCGTTCGTCAAGATCGACGGCCCCGTCAGTTTCGAGGACGACCCCGATCGAGTATTGGCCGTCGCCACCGAGATCGGGGGTCGCTACATGGGTGCCGACCGGGCCGAGGAGTTTGGCGCCCGCAACGGGGCCGCGGGCCAGCTCGTCGTCCGCCTCACCCCCGAGCGGACCGTGGCCAGCGCCGACATCAGCGACTAGCCGGCTCCCGGACCGCAACCTCCACTGGCCGCCCCGCCGGTGGGATCGATGGCGACGTTGATTCAAGGCGTAGACATCCCACCCCGATACCGCAGGGCATGGGTATTGCGAAGAAGATGTTGCTGGGCGCGGGTATCGCCGGCCTGGCCGTGACCGGCTGCACCACGACGAGCACCGACGACGCCTCGACCCGTGACGACGCGGGCACCGTGGTCGAGAGCGGCGAGGTGGGCGCCTTCCGTCTCCAGGAGGGCGACTGCTTCGGCGCCACCGACGACGGCCTCATCGCCACCGTCGACGCCGTGCCGTGCACCGAGCCACACCAGAGCGAGGTCTACGCCACGTTCACGTTGGCCTACGGCGAGGATGACGCCTTCCCCGGCCAGACCGTGGTCGACACCGCGGCCGATGACGGCTGCTATGAGCGCTTCGACGACTTCGTCGGACGCGACTACGAGAGTTCGATCTACGGCTACGGCTCGCTGACGCCGACGGTCGAGAGCTGGAACGGCCTCGACGACCGCGAGGTGCTGTGTGTCATCGGCAATTACGACGAGTCGCCCAAGACCGGTTCCGCCGGCGGCACCGGCCGCTGATCGTCGGCCCGATCGGCGCCTGCAGAGGGGCCGCACAGTCCTGACCCCGCCCGCCGCTCTGGCGCCAGCGGATGGGGCCCGGGCGCCGTCGAAGTCGATGGCAGTACAATCAGCGACTGGTGTCGACACGAGATCAGTCCGTATTCCTTGAAGGCGACGACAGCGCCGTGGCCGAGGGGGCTCCAACCGCCACGTCGGTGGCGGTGGCGCTGGCGGCCGCGCCCGTCGTTGAGCAGGATCGGGCCCCGTTCGCCACCGGCGAGCTCCGGGTGATCCAGATCCCGGACGGGCCGGGCGGCCCGACCGATGCGCCCGAGGGTGACGACGATGGGGATCGACCGATTCCGCTGATGTTCGCCGTCCTCGGGGCCGCCGTTCTCATCGTCCTGCTCTACGCAGCCTTCCAGGCCCGCACCGGTGCCGACGACGCCACCACCTCCACCACCGAGGAGAACGCCTCGGCCCTGACCGACGGCATCGCCGCCGCCGGTGACTCCCCGGCGGCCGACGGCACCATCACCTTCGAAGATCCCGCGACCGCACCTACGCTCGTCGACGACGGTACCGCCGGTACGGCCACCAGCGATGCCGTCGGCGACGGCACGACCGCGTCCACCGGCGACGGCGGCGGCCAGGGCACCGACGGCGGCACCGACGACCCGGCGGCGCCCACCACCGTGACCGACGGCTCGACGCTCACCTCGCCAACCACCCCCTCGACGGTGGCGTCCACCACCGCCCCTTCCACCACCGCCGCCCCCACGTCGACCACGGCGGCACCGACCACCACCGCCGGACCGACCACCACCCGTGCCCTGCTCGGTCGCCAGCTCCGGGTGCTCCCGCCTCGGCTCCCCGAGACCGAGGAGGGCGACCCCGTCGACGTGCTCGTGGTCGCCGTCGGCGGTGAACCGGGCCCGGTGACCTTCAGCGCCGACGGCCTGCCTCCGGGACTGTCGATCGATCCGGCCACCGGTCGCATCACCGGCACCCCTCAGGACGAGGGTGTCTACAGCGTGCGGGTCACGGTGTCCCAGGACGGGGCGGTGTTCTCCCAGGGCTTCACCTGGGTGGTCGACGACGACTAGACCCGCCGCCGACCGGACCGGGCGCCCACCGGACCGAGCGCACGTGCGCCGATCGGCCCGGCGCTGAGGCCGACGTTTCACCAGCCCGGCCCGCGGGTACGGCGGAGGGGATGACGTCATCCGCTCCAGCCGAGTCCGTGCTCACCGACGCCTCCGTGCTCCTCACCGGGGCCAGCGGAGGCATCGGGACGGCCTTGGTCGATGAGCTGCACCGCAGAGGTGCCCGCCTCACGATGGTGGCCCGGCACGAGGAGAGCCTCGAGCGCCTCTCCGCTCCCGGGACCAAGGTCGCCCTCGATCTCCGTTCGCCCGACGCCGGACGCCGCAGCGTCGAGGCTGCGGTCACCGCCAACGGCGGGGTCGACGTGGTGATCAACGCCTTCGGAGTGGTCGCCTTCGGACCGGTGTCCGAGCTCTCGATCGATGTCCTCGAAGAGCTGTTCCTGACCAACACGTTCGCACCGATCGTGGTGTCGCAGGCCGCTCTCGCAGTGATGGAGCCGGGTGGCGTCATCGTCAACATCTCCGGCGTCATCGCCGAGCAGAACCTGCCCGGCATGGCAGCCTACGGTGCCTCCAAGGCCGCCCTCCGGTCCTTCGACGAGGCCCTGGCCCGCGAGGCCCGTCGTCGCAAGATCCGCATCGTCGACGCCCGCCCACCTCACACCGAGACCGGTCTGGCCACCCGCCCGATCGACGGGGAGGCGCCGAAGATGCCGACCGGGCTCGATCCGGCCGCGGTGGCCAAGCGGATCTGCGACGCCATCGACGGCGGGCTGACCGACCTCCCGGCCGAGGCTTTCTAGACGTGGCGCACTGCTAGCGTCGCCTCCGTGGCGTGGCTGGCGAACCCGGGCTTTTGGGTCGGTGTGGCCCTCGGGTCGCTCGTGGTGTTCGTCGGCTTCAACACCGTGCTGGCGGTGCTCAACGTGAAGCCGGGCGTGTCCCGGGCCTCGGTGCTGTTCAACAGCCTCCGGCTGTTCGACCCCGACCTGTTCACCGAGCGCGGTGACCGCTTTCGCCGCCGCGCCGCCGGCGGCCTGCTGGCGGCGTTCACCGTGCTCCCGCCCGTCGCCATCGCCCTGGCCCTCCTCACGTCGTAACACCGCCGACGGTCCGGTCGCGCCACCCACATGGTGCGGCAGGTTTGGCCGGACGGGGCTTCGGGTAGGTCTGATTCATGGCTCGATACGTCGCTCGCATCTCGTCTCCCCTGCCCAAGGACGAAGCTTTCGCCTACATGGCCGATCTGACCAACTTCGCCGCCTGGGATCCCGGGGTCACCGAGGCGGTCCAGGTGGAGGGCCAGGAGCCGGCCGAGGGCTCGGCCTACGACGTCACCGTCAAGGCCGTTCCCCGCCCCCTGACGCTCCGCTACCACATCACCGCCTACACCCCGAGCGACTCCGTGGTGGCCCGGGCCGAGAGCAACAGCCTCGTCTCGCTCGACACCATCACCGTCGAGGACGCCCCCGCCGACGGTGACGACACCGGCTCGATCGTCACCTACGACGCAGAGCTGACGCTCAAGGGTGTCCTGGGCCTGGCCAACCCGCTCCTCGCCCTGGTGTTCAACCGCATCGGCGACAAGGCGGCGGCCGGGATGGCCACCGCGCTCAAGGGTCGGCAGCTCGAAAGCGTCTGATGACCACCATCGCCAGCCCCGTGTCGCCTCTCCGGGCCGATCAGCCGGACACCGCCGTGCCCGAGGTCCGCTTCGCCGGGCTTCGTCGGTTCAACCTGATCATGGGCGCACTGCATGCCGTCTCGGGCACGGCGATGGTCGCCCTGGGCAACGACTTCTCCCTCGACGTCAGCACCCTCAATCTCAACGGCCCGCCCGGCACCCCGCTGTCCGACGGCGTGCTGTCGGCCGCCTTCGGCGTGCCGATCGCCGTCACCACGGCCGCCTTCCTCTACCTCTCGGCCTTCTTCCACCTGATCGTGGCCGTCGGTCCCGGGGTCAAGCGCTATCGCCACGAGCTGGCCAACGAGCGCAACCGGTTCCGGTGGGTGGAGTACTCCCTCAGCTCCACCCTGATGATGCTCCTGATCTCGCTGGTCACCGGCCTGACCGACGTCGCCGCCCTCATCGGCATCGCCGGCGCCAACATCGCCATGATCCTCTTCGGTTGGATCATGGAGATGGTCAACCGGCCGGGCGAGCAGGTGTGGTGGACGCCGTTCTGGTTCGGGTGCATCGCCGGCATCGCCCCGTGGGTTGCCATCGTCACCTACATCGGCATCAACGCCTCGCAGGAAGGTGGCGAGGGTCCCCCCGGATTCGTCTACGGGATCATCGTCAGCATCTTCCTGTTCTTCAACAGCTTCGCCCTCAACCAGTGGCTGCAGTACCGCCAGGTCGGTCGCTGGAAGGACTACCTCTTCGGCGAGGTCGCCTACATCGTTCTCAGCCTCACGGCCAAGACGATCCTCGCCTGGCAGATCTTCGCCAACACCTTGATCGAGTGAGATGACCGACCGTCAGTACGTGTCCTATTTGAACGGTTCGACGAATGGCACCGCCACCTCCTCGTCGATCCCGATAGCGGCCGCTGCGAGCGCTACGCTCGACGTGGTGGCCTCCTTGGACAATCTCATCGTCACACCCGACGTCGACGATCCGACCACGATCGTGGCCGAGGGACAAATCGATTCCCACACCTCGTCCCTGCTCGCCCAGGCTCTCGCCGATCAGCCCGAGGATGCCGAGGTGGCGCTGGTGCTCGGTGGGGTGACCTTCGTCGACTCCTCCGGGCTGCGGGCCATCGTGCGGGCCCACAAGCGGCAGACGGCGGCCGGTGGCGGCCTGGCCCTGGTCGACCCGAGCGAGGCGGTGGCCCGCCTGCTCGACATCACCGGGCTGCGTTCGGAGCTGACGGTCCGCGTCAGCGGCGACTGATCCCGGCGACGCCCGATCGCGGCCGGCCACCGAGCCGGTGGCGTGGTCGGGCAGGCTCAGGGTCGGGGCGGCGTCGGCCACGCCCTGTCGGGTGACAGCCGCCGCCCGAACCACACCTCGATCGACCCCAGCCAGGCCCAGGCGTCCGCCGCGTCAGCGAACAGCAGCGTCTGGTCGATGAGCTGGAGGTAGGCGGGATCCTCCTCGCCTGCCCGGTCGAGCAGCTGGTGGCAGAGCTCGCCGACGACCACCACATCGAACGGGCGAGGGGCCGGATCCCGAGGCAGCACCCAGGGGGCGATGGCCAGTTGGGGGCTGGGCGGCGCATGCTGGAAGGGCGGCAGCGGTTCACCGACCGGGAGCCAGTGGCCGCCGTCGTGTCGGAAGAGCCGCCCCACCGGTGTCTCCGCTGGTTGCTCCATGGAAACCACTACACCGCACTCCTTTACCCCTTTTCCATAGGGTCTAAACACCTTCCGAGAAAAGTTCTAGAATTCTTGGGAGCCATATGACGTATTCGACCGACGAACGCCTTCTCCCCGTTATTCGGGCTGCCTTGGACCAGACCAGGTCGGCGGCCTGTATCACGACCGCCGATCTCGACGCGCCCGGGCCCACCATCGTGTACGTCAACCCGGCGTACTGCGAAATGACGGGCAGGAGCGAGGACGAGGTGGTCGGGAGCAGCCCCCGGATCATGCAGGGTCCCCTCACCAGCCGACCCGTCCTCGACCGCCTCCGCGCCGATCTCGCCGCAGGTCGCCCCTTCATGGGCGAGGCCGTCAACTACCGCAAGGACGGCAAGCCGTTCCTGATCAGCTGGCGGATCGACCCAGTGGTCGACGACCGGGGCCGTACCACGCACTTCATCGCCACCCAGAGCGACATCACCGCCTTCCGGCGGGCCGAGCGCCTGCTCGACGCCGGTCGGGCGATCGACCGCAGCGTGTCCACTCTCCTCAGCCAACCGGCCGACGCCCGCACCAACGTCGGTGCCCTGGCCTCGGACATCGCCACCGCCATCACCAGCATGATCGACTACGGCTCGATCGGGATCGCCGGTTCGATCCGCCTCGGCACCAGCTCGACGCCGTTCGAGGCCGGTGACATCGATCCCGATCACGGCCACCTGTTCGAGCTGGCCGAGGACGGCGACGGCTCGGTCCACACCGGCAGCATCGGCGACCGCTTCTGGCTCGGCTGCTCCCTGGGCAACGCCCGCGGCGGGATCGACGGCGCCGTCGTCGTCAGCGACCTCACCGCCGACGAGCTCGAATTCGTCGATCATCAGGGCCTCGAGCGAGCCGCCGTCAGCGCCCGCCGGGCCCTCGACAGCCTGGCCGAGTACGAGCGCCAGCGTCTGGCAGCCGTCGAGCTGCAGCGCGACCTCCTCCCCGACGAACCGCCGGCGGTCCCCGGCCTGGAGCTGGCCGTCCACTACCAGCCGGGTGCCTTCGCCAGCCGGGTCGGTGGCGACTGGTACGACGTCATCGTCGACGACCGCGGCACCGCCGTCCTCGTCGTCGGCGACATGGCCGGCTCGGGTCTTCGGGCCGCCGCCGACATGGGTCGGGTCCGCCTCCTGATGCGGGTGCTCATCCAGCAGGGCCGTCCCGTCGGCGAGGTGTTCGCCCTGCTCAATCAGTTCTGTGCCGAGGAAGATCTCCTGGCCACGGCGGTCGCCGTCACCATCGATCCGGTCCGAGGCGAAACCTCGGTGATCTCCGCCGGGCATCTCCCACCGGTGGTGCGCCGAGGGGACCGGGTCGACACGGTGCCGGTGACGGCCCGCCCCCTGCTCGGCATCGGCGGCAGCGCCGTCTACGAGTCCGAGCCTCTCGCCCTCGATGTGGGGGAGTCGGTGATCCTCTACACCGATGGGCTGATCGAACGGCCCGACGAGCGCATCGACGACAGTCTGCGGGCGTTGGTCGACGCCGTGGCCGGGCATCGGGGCACGCTGGCCGACCTGGGCGAGCACCTCGTCTCCTCCGGTGGTGGCGACGGCGCGAAGTCCGACGACATCGCCCTGCTGGCGGTGCGGCGGGTGACGATCCGCGAATAGCGGGGGTCGGCTCGATCGGCGACCCCCGAAGGCGGCCGGTGCCGGCGCCATCCGCCGATCAGCCTCGGTCGTTCAGCCGGGGGGACGGTCGATCGGGGAGAAGCGACGCAGACACGAGACCGTGGTCCAGTCGTCGTCGCCCTCGAACCACAGCCGATCGGTGAGCGCCCGGATGATGTAGAGCCCCCGACCGTCCTCGGCCAACTCGCCCGAGGGCGCCGGCAGGTCCTCGCCGTTGGTCGGCAGGTGGACCGACGTAGCCCCGCCGCCGGTCACCCGGTTGCTGACCGAGAGGTAGATGGCATCGTCGGCGATGGCGGCCTCGAGACGGATCGGCTCGCTCGGCTCCTGCTCGACGGCGTTGGACAGGAGCTCGGCGATCACCAGCTCGACGTCGGCCGCGATCACGGCCGGGATACCGGCCTCGTCCAGGCGGCGACCGACCAGCTGGCGGGTCTCGGACGCGGCGGCGTGCGTCGGTTCGAACTGCACGTCGAACGTCTCGCCAACCGGGCCGTCATACAGCATCGTCGGCCCCTCAGCCCCGGTACCGACGGGACCGGCGGCGGTGGTGACGGACGGGGACGGGTACGAGGACAGCTCGGGGGCGAAGTCGCCCGAGTAGGGCGTCAAAGGCGTGGAGCAGGGCTGTCGGCACAGATATGTCGTACCCATCTCGGCGGTGTCCCAAACGGGTACTGCGACGCGACGTTTGACGCAGCCCTCGCCGGGGTACAAGTCGGGCTCGTCCTGCCCCCTCGACCGACGGGAGTACCGGTATGACCTTGGCCTCCGGCCACCCCCGGCCAACGGTCTGGGTCTTCGGCGACCAGCTCAACCGGGAGTGGGGCGCCCTCGCCGGCCGCGGCCCCGACGACTGCCGGGTGCTCCTGGTCGAGAGCACCCACAAGCTGCACTCGAAGCGGTGGCACCGCCAGCGCCTGCACCTGGTGCTCTCCGCCATGGCCCACTTCGCCGCCGAACTGAGGGCCGAGGGGTTCGAGGTCGATCACCGTCGGGCCCCCACCCTGGCCGCCGGGGCCCTGGCCCACTGCGACGACTATGACGTCGACCGCGTCATCGCCATGGAGCCCATGAGCTGGGACGGTCGGGATCTGTTGGCCCGCCTCGAGGTGGAGACCGTTCCCAACGATCAGTTCCTGTGCTCCTACCACGACTTCTCCGAGTGGGCCGACGGTCGGAAGAACCTCCGGATGGAGGATTTCTACCGCTGGCAGCGGACTCGCCTCGACATCTTCATGGACGGCGACGATCCCGAGGGCGGCCAGTGGAACTACGACGCCGACAACCGCGAGCGCCCCCCGAAAGACGGTCGAGCCTGGCCCCCGATCACGGTGTTCCCCCCGGACGAGATCGACGACGAGGTCGCCCGACGGCTCACCGAGGTGAGCACGTGGGGAGCCGCGCCCGACGGCACGTGGCCGGTCACCCGGGCCCAGGCCCTCACCCGGCTTCAGGAGTTCATCGACCACGCCCTCGCCCCCTTCGGCCCCCACGAGGACGCCATGCTCGGGGCCGAATGGAAGCTGGCCCACTCCACCCTGAGTTCATCGCTCAATCTCGGCCTCCTCCACCCGGTCGAGGTCGTCGATGCGGCCGAGGAGGCCTACCGGGCGGGCGGGATCCCGATCAACAGCGCCGAGGGCTTCATCCGACAGGTACTCGGCTGGCGGGAGTACGTGTGGGGGCTCTACTGGCTGTGGATGCCCGAGTACCGCAACGAGAACGCCCTCCGGGCCGACCGCCCCGTCCCACCGGTCTTCCTCGGCGAGGCCGACACCGACATGGCCTGCGTCGACTCGGTGATCGGGCATGTCCACGACCGCGGCTTCGCCCATCACATCGAGCGCCTGATGGTGCTCGGCAACCTCGCCCTCACCGCAGGTGTCGATCCCCAGGCCATGACCGATTGGATGTGGGCGTCGTTCGTCGATGGCGCCGAGTGGGTCATGGTCCCGAACGTCGTCGGCATGGCCCTGTACGCCGACGGGGGGCGGATGGCGACCAAGCCCTACGCCTCGGGGGGCGCCTACCTCAACAAGATGAGCGACCATTGTCGGGGCTGCCGGTTCGACCCACGCAAGCGGGTCGGAGACGACGCCTGCCCCTTCACCACCCTGTACTGGGATTTCCTGGCCCGCAACGCCGAGACCTTCGCCGGCAACCACCGGATGAGTCGGGCCCTGGGCGGCATGCGCCGGCTGGCCGACCTCGACGATGTGCGGGAGCGGGCGACCGACGTGCTGGAGGCCCTCGACGCCGGGAAGCTGTGACCACCGCCACGGAGAGATTCGCCCGTTCGGTGTTTCGCCGCTCACCGGCCGGGGTACGGATGGATCAACGAGATGTCACCAGTGTCCGTTCCCCCCAACGGATTCGCCCGCTCGGCCCCGGTTTCCCCCCCTTCGACCGGTACCGGGCGGGCCTTCTCGCTTTTGCGGCCACTACCATTCGGCCTGCGCCCTCCTACCAGTGAGCGATCCCCATGAGCACCGACAGCTGGCGGGTTCAACTCGAACTCCCCGCCGACACCCGCTTCCTCCACGTCATCCGCCTCACCGCCGCCGGAGCGGCGGCCGAGGCCGGCCTCGATGCCGAGGAGGTGGAGGATGTGAAGATCGCCGTCGACGAACTGAGTTCGGTCGCCATCGCCGCAGCCACCCCCGGCGGCGATCTTCGGCTCCGATTCACGGCCGAGCCCGGGTCGCTTCGCATCGACGGTTCGGTGCCGACGGTCGATCCGCTCGCCGTCGACGAGATGGGCGAGGCCATCCTCAGCGCCACCGTCGACCGCCACACCTGTGCGGCCGGTGCGCCCGGTGGTTTCGAGCTGGTGAAAAGCCACCGTGGACGGTGACGCTCGATTCGAGCGCTATCGGGCCACCGGCGACGTCGGCCTCCGCAATGCCCTCGTCGAGGACCACCTCAACCTGGCCCGGGGTTTCGCCCGTCGCTACCGCGACCGTGGCGTCGCCCTGGAAGATCTGGAGCAGGTGGCCCGCCTGGCCCTGATCGGGGCGGTCGAGCGCTTCGACCCCGAGGTCGGTGTGCGCTTCGCCACCTTCGCCGGTCGCACCGTCGACGGTGAGCTCAAGCGGCACTTCCGGGACAAGGCCTGGTCGGTGCGGGTACCCCGCCAATACCAGGACCTCGGCATCGTCATCCGCAACACGATGGAGACCCTGAGCAAGACGCTGGAGCGGAGTCCGTCGATCACCGAGTTGGCCGAGGCGGTCGGGGCCGACGTCGACGAGGTGTTGGCGGCGATGGAGGCCTCCTACGCCTTCCGGGCCGACTCGATCGACGCCGTGGCCGGCGGCGACGACGGCGTCACCCTGGCCGACACCCTCGGCGATCTCGACGCAGGCCCCTCGCTGGTCGACGACCGCGAGTTGGTGGCCGACCTGCTGGGTCGCCTCCCCGATCGGGAGCGCCGAATCGTCGAGCTCCGGTTCTTCGCCGACAAGAGCCAGCGCGACATCGCCGACGAGTTGGGCATGAGTCAGATGCATGTTTCTCGCCTGCTGCGTCGGGCATTGGAGACCCTCCGACCATTAGCGTGAGCCTCCATGCCTGAGGGTCACACCATCCACCGCTACGCCCGCCTGCACCGCAAGACCCTCGGCGGTGTGCCCTTGGCCGTCTCCTCGCCGCAGGGCCGCTTCGCCCAGGGGGCTGCGCTGCTCGACGGCCACCGGATCGACGAGGTCGATGCGGTCGGCAAACACCTCTTCTACCACTGGTCGAACGGGCAGACCCTGCACGTCCACCTCGGGCTGTTCGGCAAGTTCAAGACCTTCCGCAACCAGCTGGAGTCACCCCGCACCCCGACGGCGGGTACCCGGTTGGCCATGTCGACCGGCGACGAGGTGGTCCATCTCGCCGGCCCCACCGCCTGTGATCTGGTGACCCCCGACGAGCAGGAGTCGATCCTGTCCCGCCTCGGGCCCGACCCGCTCGGCTCCGACGCCGACTACGACCGCTTCGCCACCGCCCTGCGTCGTCGCCGGATTCCCCTCGGGGCCGCCCTGCTCGATCAGAAGGTGATCGCAGGCATCGGCAACGTGTACCGGTCGGAGATCCCGTTCCTGGCCGGAATCGACCCCCGCCGCCCGGCGAACGAGGTCGACGAGGACGAGGCCGCCCTTCTGTGGAAGCTGGTGAGCCAGGAGCTGAAGCGGGGGGAGAAGTCGGGTCGGATCGTCACCGTGGAGCCCTCCGACGTCGGCGCCACCCGTCGATCCCAGTTGACCAGAGCCAACCGTGTCTACGCCTACAAGCGGACCGGGGAGCCGTGCTTCCGCTGCCCGGACCCGATCTCGATGGTCGAGCTGGCCAACCGCAAGGCCTGGTGGTGCCCCACCTGCCAACCGAGGTAGGTGCCGATGCGCCTGGCGCTCGAGGTGTGGGGCGCCGACGTCGATCGGACGCTGAGCACCTGTCGTCGAGCCGAGGAGCTCGGGTTCGACGGGTTCTACCTGGGGGAGTCGCCGACCGGTCTCAACCTCGAGTGCTGGACGATGCTGGCCGCCCTGGCCCAGGCCACCGCCACCATCCGGCTCGGCCCGGTGATCACCAACGTGCTGCCCACCTACCGGAGCACCATGCTCCTCGGCCGCCTGGCGGCCACGGTGGCCGTGATCGCCAGGGGTCGCCTCGACTTCCGCACCGGGGTCGGCGCTTCGGTGACCTACGGGCGCCCGTGGTGGGAGCCGTTCGGGGTCGACTACGGCTCGTACGCCGAGCGGGCGGCCGACCTCGACGCCGCCCTCGGTGCGCTCCGGCCGTTCTGGGCCGGTGAGCCGGTGACCCCGCCCAACGGCGGCTCCGGCGAGGTCAGTATCGGCGCCGGGGCGGACGGCTCGGTGTCCCTCGGATTCGCCGCACCCGTCATCCCGGTGACGGTGGCCGCCGTCGGACCGACCGGCCTCGATCTGGCGGCGCGCCACGCCGAGGTGTGGGAGAGCAGCTTCCGCACCCCGGCGGAGTTCGCCGCGCTCGACGCCGAGTTCCGCGCTCGGGCCGACGCGGTCGCCGAACGCTCCTTGGGGCGGTCGGGGCGGTCGGGGCGGTCGGGACTGACGGAGCGGTTGGAGCGGGTCGAACGATCGTTGGAGATCGACGCCTTCGTCGGCACCGATGGGAAGCGGGCGTCGGCGGCGATGACCGCCCTGCACCGGGAGCGCTCCGGTGAGGATCTCGACCGGGTGGTGGCCCGGGCCCTCGTCGGCCCGCCGTCGCAGGTGGGGGAGCGGCTGGCCGAGCTTGCCGCCGCCGGTGTCGATCAGGTGGTGATCGCCGCCCACGACCCTCACGACCCCGATGCGCTCGAAGCGCTGGCGCGGGGTCGTGAGGAGGCCGGGGTCTAGCTACTTCGGATCGGCGGGGAGGGCTCGGGTCAGCCCATACCGTCCACGATCATGGCCCGGCCGTTCGAGGTGGCCCCGTGGCGGATGCCGACGACGGCCTGGTACTCCTCGGACTCGTAGGCGGCCAGCGCGGCCTCCTTGGTCGGGTACTCGATCAGCACCGTCTGGGCCCCGCCGTCGCCTTCCTTCACCACCGAGGCCGGGTCGAGGACAAGGAGCTTGCCGCCGCCGGCCATGATCGGCGCCGCCCCCTTCTGATACTCCTTGTACTGGTCGGTATCGGTGATGTCGTAGTTGACGACGAGATAAGCAGGCATGGCCGGTTTCTAGCACTGTTGCCGGCAGCCGTCACTCTGGCGATCCCGGTCGTCTACGACGCGGCTCGGTCGATGAGCCAGCGCAGCGACGGATCGTTCGGTCGCGAGGCCACCATCATCTCCGGGTGCCACTGCACGGCCAGGATCCGGTCGCCCACCTCGAGGCCTTCCACCGTGCCGTCGTCGGCCCGGGCCGTCACCGTCACCCCGTCACCCACCCGGTCGACGGTCTGATGGTGGAGGCTGTTGACCTCGATCGTCGGGCCGTAGAGCTCGTGCAGTCGCGAGCCCTCGATGGTGACCACCTTGTGGGCCGGGTCGGTGATCGGCTGATCGAAGCTCAGATGCTCGGGCACGTGCTGATGCAGCGTCCCGCCGTAGGCCACGTTGATCAGTTGCAGCCCCCGGCATACGCCCAGCACCGGCAGGTCGCGCCGCAGGGCCTCCTCGAACAGGCCGAACTCCAGCTCGTCGCGGTACAGCTCCGGTGAGATGAGGTCGGGGTGGGTCTCGCCACCGTAGCGATCGGGCGCGATGTCGGCCCCGCCGGTGAGGATGATGCCGTCGAGCCGGTGGGCGATGGCGGCCGGGTCCACGTTGCACGGGATGTGCACCGGTAGGCCGCCCGCCTCCAGTACACCCTCGGCGTAGCCGGTGAGGTAGAAGTCGGCGTCGAGGCGGTGAAGCGGCTCCGGCCAACCTTCGAGGACGGCGGTGGATATACGGCGACCGGACAGGCCGATCAAAGGCGGAGAGGTCATAAAGCTGTAAGTCGCTTCCTATTTGTCCGGTTAAGCATTGAATTTCCGGTGACGCCCGTACCTGGGTGAACCAGCCCAACTACAGTCGCGCCTGGTCCAAACGGTAGGCGACCCGGCCGGTTGCGTTCAGACCCTAGATCTGCTTTGCTTCCAAAGCACCCTGGGAATGGAACGGGGCGGGGCGCACTCAAGGGAGAGGTACAGATGAAGATCAAGACGCTGGTCGCCTTCTTGGCGGCCTTCGCCCTTATCGCCGCGGCGTGCGGCGATGACGGGGACGACACCGGATCGGGGTCGTCAGCGGGTGGCTCCGGCGGCACCCTCGACATCGATGCCATCCTGGCCGCCGATCTCGATAACTGTGAAGAGGCCCCGAGCGGCGACCCGATCAAGGTCGGCATGGCGATGGACTTCTCCGACGTCGTCGGCTTCGTCGACATCCCGGGCTCCAAGCTGGTGCCGCACCTGGCCGAGCTGGCCAACTGCGCCGGTGGTGTGGACGGTCGCCCGGTCGAGGTCCAGGTCAGCGAGGTCGGCGACGACGCCGCCCTCGCCGCCCAGGAGCTGCTCGACTGGGGCGCCCACTTCCTCATCGGCCCGCCCTTCGCCGACTTCGCCAACCCGATCCTCCAGGTGACCGAGGGCGAGGTGCCGATGTTCGTGGCCGCCTCGACCGAGCCGACCCTGGCCGATGCCGATATCAACTCCTACCTGGTGACCTTCGACGACAACCAGATGTCGAGTGCCGTGGCCGAGTGGGCTCTGGCGCAGGACATCACCCGGGCCATCATCTTCACCGAAGGTGAGGGTGTGCCCTACACCGGCGTCAACCCCGACGCCTTCGCTGAGGCCTTCACCGCCGGTGGCGGTGAGGTGGTCAGCACCCAGACCTACGTCTGGGGCGCCGACACCGACTTCTCGGCCCAGGTCAACGAGATCGCCGGCATCTCCGAGAACAACGAGATCGTGTTTTCCGCCGCTCTCGCCTTCCAGGTGACCGCCCTGCGCGGCCAGCTCGAGGGTCAGGGTCTCGACGGTCTGGTCTACGCCGGCACCGACGCCCTGGACGCCACCGGTGTCCAGGTCGAGGACAACAACGAAGGCATCGTCCACACCCCGCACGTGAGCATCACCGCCGGCGACACCGTCGACACGATGCTGGCCAACTTCGAGGCGGCCGAGGGTGAGGCGCTGGAGAGCCGGGGCTTCATGGGCCTCTACGCCGACTCGATGTTCCTCGGTCTGCAGGCGATCCTCGACTGCGGCTGCGACGAGCCCTCCGAGATCGGCGAGGCGGTGAAGGCCATCGACGGCTTCGAGGGTGTCTCCGGCACCATCACCTACGCCGGTACCAACGGCATTCCGCCCAAGGCCGTCCCGATCAACCAGATCACGGACGGCGAGGACGTGCTGGTCGACACCATCGGCGGCTGATACCCATGCTCGAGGTGCGGGGGCTGACCACCAAATACGGTGCGATTGCCGCACTTCGAGATGCCGACCTTCGTGTGGGGTCCGGTGAGGTCGTCGGCCTCATCGGACCCAACGGGGCCGGCAAGACCACGCTGCTCGGCTCGATCGCCGGTCTCCTGGCGCCGAGCGGCGGCACCGTCACCTTCGAGGGTGACGACATCACGGGCCGTCCGCCGGAGCAGCTGCTCCGGGCCGGACTGGCCCTGGTCCCCGAACACCGGCGGATCTTCGTCGACCTCACCGTCGAGGAGAACCTGAAGGTCGGTGGGGTGACCACGTCCGCTTCCGACCGGGCCGAACTCCTGGAGGAGATGGCCGAGCGATTCACGGTGCTCCGGGAGAAATGGACGACGGCCGCCGGGTACCTGTCGGGCGGCGAAGCCCAGCAGTTGGCCATCGCCCGGGCCCTCATGTCGAAGCCCCGGCTGCTGATGATGGACGAGCCCTCACTCGGCCTGGCCCCGGTGCTGGTCGACGTCGTCTTCGAACTGATCGCCGACCTCCGGGCCCAGGGTCGCACCCTGCTCGTGGTCGAGCAGAACGCCGGCCGCATGCTGGAGGCGGCCGACCGGGCCTACGTGCTCCGCAGCGGTGAGGTGGTAGCCGAGGGCTCCGGCGCCGAGCTGGCCGAGCGCGACGATCTCTTCTCCAGCTTCGTGAGCGGGGCCCGATGACCGAGCTGGCGCAGAACCTGATCGACGGGTTGGGCCGGGGCAGCATCTACGCCCTCCTCGCCCTCGGAGTTGCCGTGATCTTCGGGGTCATGCACCTCCTCAACTTCGCCCACGGCGAGCTGATCACCGTGTCCGGCTACGTGGCCTACGCCGCCATCCTCCAGGGCTGGTCCTGGTACATCGTCACCCCGATGATCATCGTCACCGCCGTCATCACGTCGCTGATCATCGAGCGGGTGGCCTTCAGTCGGGTGCGCGGCGCCAGCGACTTCACCCTGTTGCTGACCTCGTTCGGGGTGCACTTCGTGGTGTTCGCCGGGTTCCTGTTGTACGTGTCGGCCGGGGTGAAGACGTTCTCCCGGCCCGGCTGGGTCACCTCCACCTATTCGGTCGGCTCGCTCAACGTCGAGGTGTTCGACACCGTGGTGATCGTGGTCACGCTGCTCACCCTGGCCGGGACCACCTGGCTGCTGCAGCGGACGATGTTCGGGCTGTCGCTGCGGGCCGCCGCCGCCGACTTCGACACCGCCCGCCTCATGGGCGTGAAGTCCGACTCGGTCATCCGGGGCGCCTTCGCCCTCTCCGGCCTCCTGGCCGGGATCGCCGGCATCTTCTGGCTGATGCGGGCCGGCTCGATCACCCCCGCCGCCGGCATCGACCCCATGCTCAAGGGGGTGCTGGCCGCCCTGATCGGCGGACTGGGCAGCCTCCGGGGCGCCGTGCTCGGCGGGTTCGCCCTCGGGTTGGCCGAGGTCGTGCTCCGCTCCCGTCTCCCCGAGTCGACCGCCGGGCTCACCGATGCCGTGGTCTTCGGGCTGATCGCCCTGCTGTTCATCTTCCGACCCCAGGGCCTCCTCACCGTGGCCCACGCCGAGCGGGTCTGATCGTGGCGGCCCCGGCCTTCACCGACCTCCGACGCGACGTCGCCTTCCCGGCGGCGGGATCGCTCCTGCTGTTCATCGCCTTCGTCGGTGGTGGCCTGATCTACCAGAGCTTCTTCGGTGGGGCGGGGGAGCGCCTGGTCACCACGATGCTGATCGACGCCATCGTGGTCCTCGGCATCCAGATCTACATCGGCAACACCGGCATCCTGTCGTTCGGCCACATCGGCTTCGGTGCCATCGCCGGCTACACCTTCGCCCTGTTCGCCATCGCCCCGGCCCAGAAATTGGAACGCATCCCCGACGCCCCCTTCGGTCTGGCCGAGGTGGATGTCAACCCGTGGCTGGCCCTGGTCATCGCCGTGGTCGTCACCTTGGTGGTGGCGGCCGTGGTCGGTGTCGGCCTCGGCCGCTCGGGGGCCCAGTCCGGTGCGGTGTCGGCCACCGTCATCACCCTGGCCCTGCTGTTCGTCACCCACGAGGTGGCCCGCAACTACCCCGATCTCACCGGGGGTGAGCGGGCGGGGCTCGTGTTCCGGGTGGGCACCGCCCTCGACAGCCGGATACCGATCTATCTGGCCCTGATCGCCGCCCTGGTGTTGGCCCGTCTCTTCGCCCGCAGCCGCCGGGGTCGTATGGCCAACGCGGCCCGGGAAGATGATCTCGCCGCCCGGGCCATGGGCATCAACCCGCAGGTCCAGCAGATGATGGCCCTGCTGCTTTCGGTGGCCGTGGTCAGCGTCGGGGCCGGGCTCAAGGTCTACGAGGACGGCTCGATCCTCCCCGGCAACTTCTTCTTCAACTACACCCTCGTCACCCTGGTGATGCTGATCGTGGGCGGACGCAACAGCGTCACCGGCGCCCTCCTCGGCGTGCTGGTGATGACGGCGGGACGGGAGCTGGCCCGTCGCCTCGGTCAGGACGGGTTCGAGATCTTCGGACTCGGTCTCGACAGCGCCCCCCTCGACTGGATCTTCCGGGAGAACCTCCAGACCGCCGTCCTCGGACTGTCGATGCTCGGGTTCATGATCCTGCGCCCGTCGGGGCTCATCGACGACTGGGAGGTCGACTCCTGGCTCCACCGCCGTTTCGGATCGACGTCGGAGACGACCACCGAGCCGTCGCCGGTCGACGCCGACGACGGCACCGTCCTCGCCGTCAGCGACGTCGATGTGCGCTTCGGTGGCTTCCAGGCCCTCGACGGCGCCGGGCTGGAGGCCCGGGGCGGCGAGATCGTGGGCATCATCGGCCCCAACGGGGCGGGCAAGACCACGCTGGTCAACGTGATGACGGGCCTGGTCCCGGCCTCGGGGGGCACCGTCCACCTCGGCGGCACCGACCTCACCACCGCCCCCTCCTACGAACGGTCCCGGGCCGGCCTCGTCCGCACCTTCCAGAACCTTCGCCTCTTCGGCTCGCTGTCCGTGACCGAGAACGTCGCGGTGTCGGCCCTGGTCGCCGCCCAGCACCGCGGCGACCACCCCCGCCCCAGCGTGGATCAGCTGGTTGCCGCTGCCGGGCTGACCGAGCACGCCGACCGGCGGGCCCGCGAGCTCGATTACGGCAACTCCCGCCGCCTCGAACTGGCCCGGGCCGCCGCCATGGCCCCCGAGTTCCTCCTCCTCGACGAGCCGACCTCGGGCATGAGCGACGGCGAGTCGCTGGCCATGGTCGAGCAGGTCAGGGGTATGGCCGGTCTGGTCGGCGCCGGTGTCATCGTCATCGACCACGATCTGGCCTTCATCACCGGCATCTGCGATCGCATCTACTGCCTCGATCGGGGTCGGGTGATCGCCGAGGGCACGCCCACCGAAATCCAGGCCGACCCGGCGGTGCAGGCCGCCTACCTCGGTCAGGGCGGGACCGGGGCCGTGCCCAGAGCCGCCGCCCCCATCGAAGGCGCCGTGCCCGAGGGGACGTGAGCGGATGAGAGCAGCGGTACTCGACGCCGTCGGTGGTCCGATCCGACTGACCGAGGAGCATCCCGAGCCCATGGTCTCCGGCACCGAGGAAGTCATCGACGTCACCGCCTGCGGGGTGTGCCACTCCGACCTCCACGTGGTCGACGGTGACTTCGGCAGCACGCTGCCCATGATCCTGGGCCACGAGGTCACCGGGGTCCACGCCGAGCTCGGGCCGGTGATGGTGTACGCACCCTGGGGTTGCGGTGGCTGCGAGCAGTGCGCCGAGGGGCTCGACATGATCTGCGCCGACGCCACCGAGGCCGGCCTGTTCGCCGACGGCGGGTACGCCCAGCGCATGCGGATCCCCCACCGGTACTACCTGAGCCCACTGGAGGGCCTCGATCCGGTTGCCTCGGCCCCCCTGGCCTGTGGCGGGCTCACCGCCTACCGCGCCGTCCAGCAGACGCTGGAGGTGCTGCGGCGCCCCGGTCCCCGTCGGCGGCGGGCGCTCGTCATCGGCGCCGGCGGCCTCGGCCAGTACGCCATCCGCTACCTGAAGCTGCTCACCGACGTCGAGGTGTACGCCCTCGATCTGTCGGCCGCGAAGCGGGCCACCGCCATGGAGCTCGGAGCCGATCATGCGGTGGGCCCCGACGACGGGTTGCCCCCCATCGATGGCATCATCGACTTCATCGGCTCCGACACCACCCTGACCGCAGCCTCCGCCACCGTGGCCAAGCAGGGCGCCGTCGTCGTCGTCGGCCTCTTCGGCGGTCGCATCCCCTTCGGGCTGGGCGCCGTCCCCCACGAGGCCCGCTTCCTGTCGAGCTTCTGGGGTAGCCGCCCCCAGCTCGACGAGCTGCTGGATCTGGCCCGGCGGGAACCCGGCATCCTGGCCCCGGTCGAAGCCGTTCCCCTGTCCGAGGCCCAGCGGGCCCACGAACGACTACGAGCCGGCGAGGTCGAGGGCCGCCTCGTGCTGGTGACCGACTGACCGTCGGCCACCGCTGATCGCCAAACCAACCCCACAACCTTCTGGAGGAACCGTGACCACCCAGACCATCGATGAGTTCCGGGCCGCATGCGCCGAGGCCGAGGTCCACACCGTCGAGGTGGCCGCACCCGATACCCAAGGGCACCTGCGGGGCAAGCGGGTTCCCATCGACCGGTTCTTCGACACGGTCGTCACCGGCGGGGTGCACATCGCCGATGCCATGTTCGTGTTCGACATGCAGAACGACCTGCCCGAGAACCCGTACATCAACATGGACTCCGGGTATCTCGACTGCCATCTCATCCCCGACGTGGCCAGCGGCCGGATCCTCACCCATCGGCCCGGGTACGCCCTGGTCTTCGCCGACGCCGTCGACCAGAACCACCAGCCCCATCCGCTCGCCCCCCGCACCGTGCTCGCCCGCCAGGTCGAGCGGTGTCGGGCCGCCGGCCTCGACCCCGTTGTCGCCACCGAGATGGAGTTCTTCCTCTGCACCCCGGAGTGGGAGCCGGTGCAGGGCCACATCCAGTACTCCTCGCTGACCGACGGGGTGGAGTTCGAGGCGGCGCTGAAAGACATGCGCGACGGCCTGACCGGGGCCGGTCTCGAGGTGGAGTCGTCCAACGCCGAGTACGGACCCGGCCAGTTCGAGATCAACATCGGCCACAGCGACGCCATGCGCTGCGCCGACGACACCGTGCTGTTCAAGAGCATCGTGAAGCAGGTGGCCCGGGAGCACGGTATGCGGGCCACGTTCATGCCCAAGCCGTGGACCGAGCAGTCGGGCTCGGGCATGCACGTCCACACGAGCCTCAACGACGCCGGTGGAGCCAACGCCTTCGCCGACTCCGACGGCGGCCCCAACCAGACGATGCGGCACTGGATCGGCGGGCTCACCACCCACGCCGAGGCCATGACGCTGCTGGCGGCGCCGACGCCCAACGGCCCCAAGCGGCTGCGGCCCTACACCTTCGCCCCCACCCACATCCACTGGGGCCTCGACAACCGCACCGTGCTCTGTCGCTGCATCGTCGAGACCGGCTCGTCGGCCAACCGGGTGGAGTTCCGTTCGGCCGGCGCCGACGCCAACCCCTACGTGGTCATCGCCGGCATCCTGGCCGCCGGGGCCGACGGCCTGGAGCGCAAGGTCGAGCCCCCGATCATGTGCGAGGGCGACATGTACTCCAACCCCGGAGACAGCCCGGCCCTGCCCACCGATCTGACCGGGGCCGTGGCCGCCTACCGGGGCAGCGCCCTGGCCGATCAGTTGGGTGAGGAGTTCTCCTTGACCTACGCCCTGATCGCCGAACACGAGATCGCCCTGGCCGCCGAGCACTCACCCGACGCCGACGAGGTAAACGCCTGGGAGCGCGACCGCTACGCCGAGCACTGCTGAGGCCGCGGCGCCGGGACCAGCACGAGGAGCACAGACGATGATCGCCGAGACACCGAACGTCACCGATGCCCAGCTGTACCTGGACGGCATCCCCCACGAGCGGTTCTCCGCCATGCGGGCGATGCCGGGCCTGGCCTGGCATCCCTACGGGACCGACGGGTTCTGGGCGGTCACGCGCTACGCCGACGTTCGTCACGTGTCGCGGAACCCGGACGTGTTCTCCTCCGCCGTCGGCCACACCAACCTGTGGGATCTGGAGGCCGACGCCCTGGCGGCCCGGCGGTCGTTGATCGACACCGACGCACCCGACCACCCCCGCCTGCGGCGGGTGGTGTCGGGCGCGTTCACCCCCAAGAACGTCCGCGCCTGGTCCGATACCGTGCGCGACATCACCGTAGAGCTGCTCGACGCCTTCGTCGAGCAGGGTGGTGGCGACTGGGTGGAGCTGGTGGCCGCTCCGCTCCCGATCCGGGTGATCCTGGCCATGCTCGGGGTGCCCGAGGAGGACGCCGACTACCTGGTCGAGTTGTCGAACTACCTGGTGGAGGGCACGGGCGATACCCAGTCGATCCCGCCCGACGCCTTCGGCAACACCACCGAGCTCCGTCTGCTGCCCTTCAACTCACCGGCCAGTCATGCGATCTTCGAGTACGGCGAGCGGTTGCGGGCCGAGCGTCGGGTCGAGCCACGCGACGACCTGGTCACCCATTTGGTGCAGACCGAGGCCGAGGGGGAGCGGGTGTCGGAGCACGAGTTCCGCCACCTGTTCCACATCCTGCTGTTCGCCGGCAACGAGACCACCCGCACCGCCATCAGCCACGGCGCGATGGCGCTGGCCGCCTTCCCCGAGGAGTGGGGGCGGGTGCTCGACGATCCGTCGTTGATCTCCTCGGCCACCGAGGAGGTCCTCCGGTGGTCGACCCCGGTGCTCCACATGCGGCGCACCGCCGCCGCCGACACCGAGGTGGCGGGCACCGAGATCGCGGCGGGCGACAAGGTGGTCATGTGGTACGCCTCGGCCAACCGTGATCCCGAGGCCTTCCCCGACCCGATGACCTTCGACGTCGGCCGGAATCCTCGGGACCAGATGGCCTTCGGTGGGGGTGGCCCGCATTTCTGTCTCGGCGCCTTCCTGGCCCGCCTGGAGGTGACGATCCTGCTCGAGGAGATGGTGACCCGCCGGCTGCACCTCACCCAGTCCGGTGAGGTGGTGCGGGCTCCCTCGAACTTCGTGCACGGCGTATTGTCGGTTGACATGCAACCAGGGGAGGGTGCATGAGTGACGACGATGATCTGGTGGAGGTGGCGGTCGACACCGATGTCTGCGTGGGGAGCGGTCAGTGCGAGTTTGCCGCACCGGAGACCTTCGAGGTCGGCGACGACGGGTACGCACTGGTCGTCGGTGACCGCTACCTGCCGCGGGCCCTGGCCCTCGACCTGGCCGAGCGGTGCCCGTCGCAGGCGATCAAGCTCGTCGACTGACGACCGTCCTCACCCTCGTCGGAGGGCCGTGGCGGTGCCGTCGAGCCGCCGGGGATCGGGCGTCGTCAGCCCGTGCGCTCGGCCGGGGCCACGATCACGGTGCGGAGCAGCTTGGCCAGCAGCTGCACCTCGTCGGCGCTGAGACCGCCGAGCAGCTCGGCGGCCCACCGATTGAACCGGGGGTAGGTGCGCTCGATGACCTGCTCGCCCTCGCTCGTCAGCGAGATCAGACGGCGGCGTCCGTCGTCGGGGTCGGTCCGGCAGGCGGCGAGGCCGTTGGCCTCCAACCCCTTGCGGACCCCGGTGACCGTGCCCAGGGTGAGGCCGAGTTCGGCGGCGAGGCGCGACGAGTCCATCTCGCCCCAGACCCACAGCACCCACAACACGCTGAAGCCGGACCAGGAGAGATCCTCGACCGACATGATCTCCTTCTCCGCCGTGCGGCTGAGCACGGTGGCCGCCCGGTAGATGTTGGACACGGCCTCCTCGACGTCGAGGTCGACATCCTGGCCAGAGATTCGGCTCTCGATGTCCTGTCGCGCTTCTCGCAGGGCGTCGGGATCGAACTCGTAGGGCACGGCGGCTCCTCGCTGTTGGGCGGTGGGGGGTGAACGCTTGACGTTACTTTGGGGCCAAAGTTATCGTTGGCTGGTGTCGCTCGTTCACGATCGAATTGTTGCGTCCCTGACGGAGTCACCGTGATTGCGCCCGTTGATCTTCACGATCCTGCCACGTTCGACGCCGGGATTCCCCAGCCGGCCTTCGCCGAGCTGCGACGGACACCGGGGCTCGTCCGGTCGCCTCCGGCCGCCGGTGATCGCACCGGATTCTGGTCGGTCACCCGCCACGCCGATGTGGTGGCGGTGAGCCGTGACCCACGGACGTACTCCTCCGCCGTCGGCCACATCCAGATCTACGACATCGACGAGGACGCCCTCGACGCCCGGGCCTCGATGATCGATCTCGACCCCCCGATCCACACCCGTTTGCGACGCCTCGTCAGCGCCGCCTTCACCCCTCGCCACGTCCAGGGCTACGCCGAGGCCATCGCCCACCGGGTGGCGGCCGCCCTCGACGCCCTGGAGGCCGAGGGGGGTGGCGACTGGGTGGAGACGGTGGCCGCCCCCATCCCGATCGGGGTGATCTGCGACATCATGGGCGTGCCCGAGGCCGACCACCGCTACATGATCGAGCTGTCGGACCATCTGGTGGCGGGGACCAGCAGTGAGCCGCTGCCGGCCGACGCCTACGGCAACACCACCGACCTCCGTCTGCTGCCCTTCAACAGCCCGGCCGCCACCGGGATCAACACCTACGCCCGCAAGTTGGGCGAGCGGCGTCGGGACCGGCCGACCGATGATCTGGTGAGCAAGCTCATCCAGGCCGAGGTCGACGCCGACGACGGCCAGGGCCCCACCCGACTGACCGACGCCGAGTTCACCAACTTCTTCCGGCTGATGATCTTCGCCGGCAACGAGACCACCCGGTCGTCGATGGCCCACCTGGCCCTGCACCTGGTGGACTTCGCCGACGAGTTCGAGCGGCTGCGGGGGCAACAGCGACGGGACGGCACCCTCGACCCCGTGCTGGTCAACGGCGCGGTGGAGGAGGTGCTCCGGTACTCCTCGCCCATCCTCTACTTCCGGCGCACGGCCACCGTCGATGCCGAACTGTCCGGCACCCCGGTCGCCGCCGGCGACAAGCTGGTCATGTGGTACGCCGCCGCCAATTTCGACGAGTCGGTGTTCCCCGATCCCCTGCGGTTCAGCTTCGATCGACCCAACCCGCCGACCAACCTCGCCTTCGGCGGAGGCGGCGCCCATTTCTGCCTCGGGGCCTCCCTGGCCCGCCTGGAGCTGTCGGCCCTCATCACCGAGATCATCCGTCGTGACCTCACGCTCGAGCTGTGCGGTCGGCCGACGTATGTCGACAGCAACTTCGTGAACGGTATCGAACACCTCGCCGTCGCCGTGAGCCGCCGGCTGTAGCCCCCGCCGTCCGATCGCCGGTGACCACCCGGATCGTCGGCGATTACCCACGACGCCCTGCCACCAACGAGGATTGTCCCATGTCCTGGACCCTGACCGACGACCAGCTCCGCATCCAGGCCGAGGCCCGCGCCCTGGCCAACGAGGTGATCGCCCCCCGGGCGGCCGAGGTGGACCGCACCGAGGAATACCCGTGGGACAACGTCGCCGCCCTGGCCGACGCCGGTTTCACCGGCATGACCCTGTCGCCCGAACTGGGCGGTCCCGGTCACTCACTGCTGGACGCCGTGCTGGTGGTGGAGGAGATGGCCAAGGTGTGCGGCGTCACCGGCCGTATCGCCGTCGAGGCCAACATGGGCGCCATCTCCGCCATCGCCGCCTACGGCAGCGACGACCAGAAGCGGCTGGCGGCCGAGATGGTGCTCGGGGGCGACAAGCCGGCGATCTGCATCACCGAGCCCGGTGCGGGTAGCGCCGCCTCGGAGATGACGACACGGGCCGATCGCCGGGGCGACGGGTACGTGCTCAACGGCACCAAGCACTGGATCACCGGCGGCGGGGTCTCCCGCCTCCACCTGATCTTCGCCCGGGTCTACGACGAGGACGGGGTCGACGAGGGCATCGGTGGCTTCCTCGCCATCCGGGACGAGACGGAGGGGCTCCGACTGGGGCGCCGCGAGCCGACGATGGGCCTACGGGGCATCCCCGAGATGGAACTGATCTTCTCCGACATGTACGTCGGCCCCGAGATGGTGCTGCACCCTCCGGGTGGGTTCACCAAGGGCTTCGGGCGGCTGATGAACGCCTACAACGCCCAGCGGGTGGGCGCCGGCACCGTCGGCCTCGGCCTGGCGACCGGCGCCTACGAGCTGGCGCTCGACTTCGTGAAGAAGCGGGAGCAGTTCGGCCGACCGATCGCCGAGTTCCAAGGCCTGCAGTGGATGCTGGCCGACATGTCGGTGAAGCTCGAGGCCGCCCGCTCTCTCACCTACCGGGCGGCGTTGTCGCAGGGTCCGAACGGCAGCCCCTTCCCCGATCCCACCCTCGCCGCCCAGGCCAAGATCTTCACCGCCGAATCGTCGATCGCCGTGGTGTCGGATGCCCTCCAGGCCTTCGGCGCCGCCGGCTACTCCCGCAACAACCCGCTGGAGCGGATGTACCGCGACGTGCGCATGTTCACTATCGGCGGTGGTACGGCCCAGATCCTCCGAACCGTGGTCGCCTCCCGAGTCCTGGAGATGAAGCTCCCCCAGGGTCGGGGCGGGTACCTCCCCGCCGACGAGGACGGCCGCCCGCAGAGCTGACCGAGGTGTCACCGCTAGGCTGACAACCATGTTGCGCTTGGCTCGACGTGTCGTGTTCGCCATGGGGCTGACCGGCCTCATCGCCACCCTCTTCCGGCTGCGGGGGAGCGGCGGCGTGCCGCCGCAGAGCGGTGGCTGGCGGGAGATCACCCCGTCCGAACTCGACTGATGGACATCGCCGTCATCGGTCTCGGCGCCAGCGGTTCCCAGCTGGCCCGCCAACTCGCCATCTCGTCGGTCGAGCGCCTCAGCCTCTTCGACATCGACGCCCGCCGCCTCCGACGCACCACGACGGCGGTGGAGGCCATCGCCGACGACGCGACCACCGAGGTGACCTCCGGGCCGATCTTGGATGAGCCGGTCCCGGACGTCGTCGCCATCGCCACCCCGGTCGGTACCCAGCTCGAACTGGCCCGGACGTGGCTGTCCCGAGGGAGCGACGTCGTCACCACCTCGGACGATCCCGACGAGGTGTCGGGCCTGCTGGAACTGCACGACGAGGCGGTCGAGGCCGGTCGCTCGGTGGTGGTCGGCGCCGCCTTCGTCCCCGGTCTCAGCTGCGTGCTCACCCGGTTCGCCGCCGACGGCCTCGACGAGGTCGAGGTCATCAGCGTGTACAAGGCCGCCACCGGCGGGCCCGCCTGCGCCCGCCAGCACCACCGTGCCCTCAAGTCGAGCGGCTACGACTGGCTGGACGGCGAGTGGGTGCTGCGCCGGGGTGGCTCGGGTCGGGACCTGGCCTGGTTCCCCGACCCCTTCGGCGCCCGCGACTGCTATCGGGGGGCGCTGCCCAGCCCGTTCCTGCTGCAACCGGTGTTTCCCGCCGCCCAGCGCATCTCGGCCCGGATGGCGGCCACCCGACGCGATCGGTTCACGTCGCGGCTGCCGATGCTGCGGCCACCGCACGCCGACGGCGGGCCCGGGGCGTTGCGGGTGGAGGTCCGGGGCCGTCGGGACCGAGCGGTGGAGACGATCATCCTCGGCGTGATCGACCATCCATCGGTGGTCACCGGGATCGTGGCCGCCATCGTCACCGAAGAGGTGGGTTCGGGTCGGGTCGCCCCCGGCGCCGCCGGCCTCGCCACCTGGGACGATCCGGCCGCGCTGCTGCGTCTGCTGTGGCCGCGTGGGGTTCGGGTCGCAAGCTTCGACGGCACGTTGGAGGCCCAGCTGTCGGAGCCTGCGCCGACGATCTCCTCCGTCATCGACGCCGATCTCGCCGCCACCGATTAGTCCCGCCCTCGTCCGGCGTCAAGGGGGCCGCTCGGCCCATTTGCACGTCGACGTTCTCAAGTTCGGGGTCCTGCATGTCGAATCAATCGACGGCGGGAAAGTCCCAAAACTTTTTCTCAAGTTCGTTCTGCGACCTGTCGAAAACCTCTTCTGCATGGAGGAAACGATGAAGGGCACAACGAACGTGAAGGACAACGCCGAGCTCAACGCGAGGATCGAAGCCAACCTGCCACTGGTGAAGCATGTGGTGTTCCAGGTGGCGGTGCATTTCCCCCGCCACGTCGACCGGGAGGAGCTGGCCCGAGCCGGCGCTCTCGGCCTGGTCGAGGCCGCTCGCCGCTACGACGACAGCCGGGGGGTGCCGTTCGAACGGTTCGCCGCCCAGCGCATCCGAGGCGCCATCCTCGACTCGGTTCGGGCCGCCGACTGGGCGCCCCGCTCGGTCCGTCTGCTGGCCCGCCGCCTCGAGGCCACCGAGCAGCAGCTCGCCACCCAGCTCGGCCGGGTGCCGAACAACGACGAGATGGCCAAGTCGCTCGGGGTGACCAAGCAGGAGCTGACCAAGCTCCAGGATCGACTGTTCCGTTCGGTCGTTCTCGCCCTCGACCACGAGACCAGCGACGACACCGACGAGGACCTCACCCTGGTCGACATCCTCAAGGACCGTTCCACCGTCGAACCCAGCGAGGAGCTCGAGACCCGTGAGCTCCACAACTACCTGCGCGACGCCGTTGGCCTGCTGCCCGAGCGGCAGCGGTTCGTGATCGTGGGCTACTTCCTCGAGGGTCGCACCTCCCAGGACCTGGCCCGCTTCCTCGGTGTGACCGAGTCCCGCATCTCGCAGCTCCGCAGCGAGGCTCTCCGCAATCTCAAGCTCGGCATCGAGGCCCAGTACACCGACGCCGAGACCGACGCCCCCCGTCGGTCGGGTGGCGAAGCGCCAGGCCGCCTACGCCGACTCCGTCAGCGACGCCTCCGACTGGAAGACCCGCCTCAGCCGCTGGGACACCCAGTACGACGTGCCCGAGGAGCCCCTCCTGCCCGTCGCCGGAGGCACCACCTCCCGCCGACGGGTCGAAAACCGGGAGCTCGACCTCACCCGGCAGTAGTCACCGCAGTCGGCCCCGTCCGTCCCCCAACGGCTCCGCTCAGAAGGCGGCGGCCGACTGCCACCGGTGGAGGAGCGACTCGTCGCCGAACACCTCCACCCGCTCAGGGCCGATCCGGCTCCAGAGCAGGAGCAGGAGATCCGAGGCCGCACCGCGGGCGGCCACATCTCCCTTGGCGTGACCGGGCTCCCACTCCACCGCCTCCGGCCGGAGGGTGAGCATCCACTCGCCGTCGTCGACATCGGTGGTGTGAAGGTGGATGGTCTCGCCGTCGCCGGCCAGCGTGTCGAACTGCATGCGCCGGGGGGTGAACACGTCGAGCACCTCGTCGATCCCGTCGAGGGCCTGTTCGGCGTCGACGGCGTGCACCTCCCTCCCGGCGGCGGTGAAGGCGTCCCACCGGTGGATGGCCAACTCGTGACTCAGCCGTCGGAACCACCAGGCGGCCGGTTGGGGACCGGTCCACGTCGGTCGCTCGCGGCCGACGTCGGCGCCGTCGAGGGCCGCCGACAGTTCCTCGACCCCCTCGGCATACCAGTCGAGCACGGCGGCCCCGGCCGGAGGGTCGCCCACCGAGGACCGGGCCGGCGGACTCGACGGGTCGGCGGTGAGGCATCGGGCGGCGAAGCGACAGACCCAGGCCGTGTGGCCGACCAGACTGTGCACCGTCCAGCCCTCGAGGTGGTCGACCTGTCGATTGAGATCGTCGGCGGAGATGGCGCTGAGGCGTGCGCTCTCGGTCGCGATCAGTTGACGGTGCCGGTCGACGGACAAGCGAGACATCGGGTGCGCTCCGGATAGGGGGACGTCGGGGTCGGGCGAAGGTCGGTTCTCCGAGCCGGCGACTAGGGCGTGCGCTCCGCCGCCACATCGTCGACCCACCGGTCGAGGCTACGCCACTGGTCATTGAGCCAGGCAATCCGCTTCTCGTCGTCGGTGGGGATGGTGGAGCGCTCATGGACCCACCACCGGACGACCACGGGATGGCGGAGCGGGAGTCGCTTCCGCAGGCCGGCGTCGGTCACCCCTTCGAGGCCGACGTGGCCGACGACGACGACGTCGAGATCGGGCTGGCTGTCGAGGAGGGCCAGGGTGCCGCCGGGCTTGGGTGGCAGCAGATGGTTGAGCTCGGTGGCCAGCGCCGCCAGCTCATCCTCCCCCTTGGCCGCCAGGGAGGCGCGCACCTTGGCCCGGCGAGCAGGCGTGGAGTAGGTGCCCTCGGGGAAGATGACGAGCGCCGAGTCGGGCTGGGTGCCGCGGGCGAAGTGGGCGATGGCCGCCGCCTCGGCGTCACCGTCGCCCTCCCGCTGCACGAAGTAGTTGCCGAGGCGCCGGCCGTACACGTTGAGGTTGGCGTCCCACTGCAGTTCGGCCTTGAGCACGTAGTGGATGAACCGGTCGAGGCCGTCGGCCACGATCACCGCCGGGAGGACGGCGTCGACCATGCTGGCGTGTCGGCTCAGCACGATGAAGCCCTTGGTGGGGAGGGTGTCGAGGTCGGCCATGTCGAAGCGGACGCGCAGAAACCGGCCGGCCCAGCGCATGAGCGACGACGCCCACCACGCCTGGATGCTGCGGTAGATCTCGATCTGACGGCCGGGCCGGTTGCGGAACACGCCGACCAGTTCGGCCATGCGGAGGCCGGCGGCGAGCAGCAGGCCGATCCACTCGTGCGCCAGGTAGACCACGGCGCACATCACCAGCCGCACGGTTGGAAAACGCCAGAGGCGACCCCACGCATCGGCGAGGGCCGCCCCGATCAGGAGTATGGGCAGCAGGGCGACGGTGAGCGGGAGTGCTATGAGAACGGCGGTTATGGCGAGGACTCGCTGCCGCCGGTCTTCCATACGCGCTCCGCTTACCTGAGCCTGGCTTCGGCCAGAGGCTGGATCAGCGCTCTTCCTTGAAGATGACGTGCTGACGGACCACAGGGTCGTACTTCTTGAGCTCGATGCGCTCGCGGGTGTTGACCTTGTTCTTGCGGGTCACATACATGTAGCCGGTGCCTGCGGTGGACCGCAGCTTCACCAGCGGACGCTTCTCGTTTCCCTTGGCCATCAGACCTTCTCCCCTCGGCGACGCATGTCGGCCACGACCGACTCGATGCCCTTCTTGTTGATGGTCTTGATGCCCTTGGCACTGACCGTCAGGGTGACCCACCGCTTCTCCGACGGCAGCCAGAAGCGCTGACGCTGGATGTTCGGGCTCCACCGGCGCTTGGTGACGCGATGGGAGTGCGAAATGCTGTTACCGAAGCTTGGTTTGCGGCCGGTGACCTGGCAGATATTAGACATCGTGAACCTCGAACGTGCAGGGCCACCGCCCCGGATCGGACCAATCAAGGCTACCGTCGCACCGCGGCGCCCCCAACAGTGGTAGTGCCGCTCTCTCGGGTGGCACCGGTCTCAGTCGGGCTCGTACTGGCCGAGCGGTTGCGGTGGGATGCGGTCGCCGGGCCGCCAGCGACCGGAGGCGCCCCCCGGTACCCGACGTCTGGGGACGGCGGTCATCAGCACCGCCCCGATGAACACCACGGCCAGGGCGGCCGCCATCCACAACCAGCTGCGATCGCCATCGCCGTCGAAGGCCGAGGCCAGGGCGATGCCGATCACCGAGACCACGCCCACCAGCCCCAGGCCCACGGCGGAGCCGACGTACACGTCCTCGTCGATCACCGCCTGCCGCCGTCGAGTCAGGTGGAGGCGGAGCAGCTCGTTGTAGATCAGTGTCGTCATCGAGCCGACCCCGAGCGACATGGCCCCGGCCCCGATGAAGGTGAACTGCGAAGCGAGCAGCATCCACAGGAACACGTAGCCCGTCGCCATCCAGACCAGCAGGTGGCTGCCGTTCTCGGCCGTGCCCACGTGGATCCAGAGGCCGAAACCGAGCACGATGACCAGCAGGATCAACGAACCGAGCGTGCCCATCACCACCCAGATCGTCAGGATCAACGTGGCCAGGATGAACTCGGGGCTGGCCAGGCGCCACAGCCGTTCGATCCAGAGGGCCTTGAACCGTCGCCAGCGATGGCCGGAGCCGCTCTCGTCGGGCTCGGGCACCAGCGGATCGGGCTGCATCGGCTGCCCGGGGAGCGTCATCGTCGGACCCTGGCCCGAGCCTGGTTGCGCACCACTCGCCGCATCAGGTGTTCCAGGGAGTCGGTGGTGGTCCACGGCACCACGACGACCCCCCGTTCGATCAGCCACCGCTCGTTCAGCTCATTGCCGATGCGGAAGATACGGCGGGCCAGCGTCCGCACGTCGGCCTCGACGGTGTAATCGATGGTGGGCTTGAGCACCACGATCTCGTGGCCCGCCCCCCGCAGGTTCACCAGCGAGGTGAGCACGGTCTCCGACAGCAGGGGGGAGATGGCCACGATGGTGGCGGACGCCGGCAGGTTGGCCGGCGCCACGAACCGCTGCTCGCGCTGGTTGCGGGGGAGTACCTCGGTGGAGAGCAGGGCGTCGACCACGGTGTGCAGGTGTCGCCGCCCCACCCGGGCCGGGATCCAGCGAACCCCCCGACCGACGTCGAGCAGCCCGACGCGGTCCTGGGCCCGAAGATGTCGCTCGGCCAGGGCGTTGGCCGCCGTCACCGTCCACCGCAGCGTGGTGTCGAGGTCGACACCGAGATCCTGGCTGGAGTCGACGAGGAGCACGACGTCGCCCGACTGGTCCGGATGGCGTTCGAGCACCATCGGCGCCCCCCGACGCTGACTGAGACGGGGGTGGATGATCCGGACCGGGTCGCCGGGGCGGTAGGCCCGCACCTCGGCCAGCTCGCTGCCGCCGCCCCGCCGCCGACTCTGATGGTCGCCGGTCACCGGCCGGTGGTTGCGCAGCGGGAGCATGCTGCTGAGCCGCTCCGCCGGCGGATGGATTCGCACCGGGGCGTGTACCGGGTGCCGGTTGACCAGCTCGGAGACGCCGTAGCGGTCACGGGTGGTGACCACCACCCACTCGGGGCCGGCCGCCCCCCACCGTACGGCCGTGACCGGGATGGTGAACGACCGCGCGTCGTCGATGGCGGCGACGAAGCGGGCCGGGCCGATCGGCTCCAGCATCGCCGGGAACTGCACCTCCACCTCCACCCAGGGGACCGGCTCGGTCACCCGGATGCCGATGGTGAACGACAGCTGGTCGCCCTCGACCACCCGGGGTGAGGACACCTCGGCCGCCACCACCTCGGCCGACCGCCACCAGCCGTCGGCCACCGACAGCATGATCACGGCCAGGAACGGCGCGGCGACGGCGGCGGGCTCCAGCGACCGGGAGGCCAACGCGATCAGGAGGCCGCCGAAACCGATCACCCCGCACAGCCAGAAGCGATGGGTGAGGTGGCGTTGCATGTGCCGCTAGCCGTACCCGGGTTCGGACCGGCCTCGTTGCGGGGCCTGTGGGGGCGGCGCCGCCGGCTGGCCGGGGTGGGCGTGGTGCGGGTGGGGCTGCTGGGGTGGGGGCTGCGGCTGATGGCCGGGCGCCGGGGCCTGGGTCGGCGGCTGGGCCGTGCCCGGGCTGCGGTGACCGGTGGGCGCCGCGGTGTAGCCACCGCCGTCGAGGAACTGGCCCTGGCCACCGTTGGCACCGGCGTGGGCCACCCCACCGTGTGCGGCCTGGGTTCGGGCGTGGTCGGCGGGATCGGTGGCGGTGGGCGCCGGCACCTGGCCGACCACCTCCCGCACCACCTGCTCGGCCCGGACGCCCCGCACCCACTGGTCGGGCAGCAGGATCAGCCGGTGGGCCAGGCAGGAGATGGCCACCGCCTTGACGTCGTCGGGCAGTACGTGGGATCGACCGACCATGGCTGCTCGGGCCCGCGACGCCTTGAGCAGCGCCAGCGACCCGCGGGGGCTGGCCCCGGCCTCGGTGCGGGGGCTGCTCCTGGTCGCCTCCACCAGCTCCACCACGTACCGGGCCACCGGTTGGGCGATGTGGACCTCCTCGACCCGGGCCTGCAGTTGGGCCACCCGTTCGGCGGTGAGCACCGGTCGCAACACGACCCGGTCCTGGCCTCGCTGGGCCCGTCGGAGGATGAGGTCGATCTCGTGTTCGGTGCCGGGGTAACCCACGCCGGTCCGCATGAGGAACCGATCGAGCTGAGCCTCGGGCAGGGGGTAGGTGCCCTCCTGCTCGATCGGGTTCTGGGTGCCGATCACGATGAAGGGGCGGGGGAGGGGGCGGCTGATCCCGTCGGTGGTGACCTGTCGTTCCTCCATCGCTTCGAGCAGGGCCGACTGGGTCTTCGGCGGGGCCCGGTTGATCTCGTCGCCCAACACCAGGTTGGCGAAGACCGGGCCGGGACGGAAGGCGGCCTCGGCGCCGTTGCCGGTGAGGACGGTGGAGCCGGTGATGTCGGCCGGGATCAGGTCGGGGGTGAACTGCACCCGGGCGAAACGCAGACCGGCCGCCTCGGACAGGGCGCGGGCGATGGCCGTCTTGGCCACGCCCGGCACGTCCTCCAGCAGCACGTGACCGTCGGCCAGGAGCGCGGTGATGATCAGCTCCAGCAGGCCCCGCTTGCCGACGATGGCACGTTCGAGTTCGCCCAGGAGCTGGTGTGCTCCCTCCTGCACGTCGTGGTGACTCATCGGTGCCGGTATTCCTCCAGGGGTGGTAGATCGAGCCGCTGTTCGATCCGAGACACCGCAGCGTACAGATCGGCGCTGGTGGCGGTGATCGGCAGCTCATGGCCGGGGCCGTGGAGGCCCGCCGCCGTCGACAGACGGTTGATGGTGTTGGTCAGGTCGTAGCGGCGGACGACGCCGCTGGGGCGTTCGAGCAGGGTGAGCTGGTCGTCGATGGCCTTCAGCTCCCACGGGGTGGCCTCCTGGCCCGGCGGGTCGGGCTTCTGCACCTCGAGCGGGCCGGCCGAGTAGGGACCGTTGCCGAGGTGACGCTGAAGCCGGATGGCGAGGAAGGCGACGGCGAGGGCGGCGATGAAGACCGCCAGGGGGACGAGGTCGAGCAGGAGATCGATCACCTCGGCGCTCCCACGATGCCGTCGGTGGGGCGACCGAGCACCTCGTGGTAGCCGGCGAGGTGGGCCAGCCGCTCGAGATCGGCCACCGCGGCGTCCCGGTCGAAGGAGGAGGGACGGCTGGGGGCGAAGCGGGCCGTGGTGAAGTGGGAGCATAGCGAGCCGAGGGCCTCGTCGAAGTGGGGCCGCGTGTCGCACACCCGGGCGTGCCACTCGAACGGGGTCTCGGTGGAGGTGCGGGCGGGCAGGGTGCCCAGGCCCTTCTCCGCCCCCTCGAAGGCGAGGCGGATGGCCCGGGCCGGATCCGGGTCGGCGCGGAGGATGGCGAGGAAGTCGACGAAGCCGGCCACCTTGACCTCCGGTGGCGGGGTGAAGATCTCGCCGATGTCGATGTCGGGGGCCCGTCGCCACATCTCGTAGGCGAGGATGAGCGAGCCGACGAAGGTGATCACCAGCCAGCCGAGGAACAGTCGCCAGTCGATCCGGACCGGGAAGCGCTGGGGCGGGATCGTGTCCTCGCCGCCGGTGGGGAGTTGGAGCGAGATGTCGTCGCCGACGTCGATCGAGCCGTCACCGTCGGCTTCGAGGGGCGTGGCGGTGCCGTCGGCGCCGACGTCGGTGATCCGCAGCTCCGCCGGGCCCCCGGGGGCCGGCGTGCGGATCTCGACCCGGGTCCCGTCGGACCGGATCAGGTCGACGCCGTCGACCGGGCTGCCGTCGAGCACGATCTGGCCGGGCTCGATGTCGTCGAGGTCGATGACGTCGATGCCGGCGTCGGGGTTGAGGACGAGCCCCTCACCGGGCTCCAGTCCGTCCGATCGGAGGCGGGTGGCGACGCCGGGCTCGCCCTCGGCGGTGCGGGGGAAGGCGAGGTCATCGGCGCCGGGCCCGATGCGGACCGCCACCGAGCCGTCCTCGCCCCGGACATCGACGTTGCTCTGCGCCACGGCGGACGCCATCTCCTCGCCCTGTCCGGCGCCCTCCCCGTCGCCGGTACCGGTACCCGTGCCTTCGCCGACACCGTCTCCGGACCCGCTGTCGCCGGTGGTCGGATCGGCCACGCCGCCCTCGAAGTCGCCGTCGGGATCGAACTCGAACGACTCACCGGTCGGCGCCTCGTCGGCCGTGGTACCGGCCTGTTCCCCGGCGTCGCTCTCGCCGCCCGAGCCGTTCTCCAGGCGCTGGGAGAACTCGTCGCGCGATTCGCTGCTGACGGCCAGGCCGACCAGAACGAGCACGGCGATCATGGCGGGCACCATCAACCAACGGGCGAGGTTGGGGGAGGTCTCCGACATGTACCTGAATGTAGCTCAGGGTTGGTGCCGGTCTTCGGCCGGGGTGACCGCTGACGTGCGGATCCTCAGTGGTCGGGGTTGCGTTCGGACTTCAGCTTGTCCTCTTCGGCGTCGACCGCCCGCGGCGCCGAGAAGCGCACGAGGACGTCGTAGAAGTCGTTCGGCTGATCGATGAAGCGGACGACGCCGAGCGCCTGGTCCTGACCGGCGGTCTCCACCCGCATGGTGGCGTAGCCGAGGAGCTCGGCGGCGATCGATCGGCTGTAGCTGATGTCGGTCACGCGGGACAGGGGCATGGACGAGATGCGGGAGCCGAGGAAGCCCCCGGACTCGATGACCCGTCGGTTGGTGATGTAGCGCTTCTCGTAGAACGACCAGCGGGCCAACACCACGACGAGCCGGCTGATCACGATGATCACCGCCATGATCAGGGTGAAGGTCACGCCGATGAAGAAGGCGGAGGCCAGCACGGTGAGGGCGATGACGGCGAGCGGGACGCGGCCGAGGCGGCCCGAGCCGGTGGTGTTGGCGAAGGGGTCGGCGGCGAGACGCGAATTCGGGATCCGACCGCCGGTGATCGTGGTGATGACGAAGTGGGCGGCGGCCAGCAGGAGGATGGTGGTGACGAGCGAGTTGTTGCCCCAGCCGGTGCCCTCCGACAGGTCGACGGCCCAGATGATGAGGAGGAGGAAGATGAAGGTCTCGTAGATGGGCTGGACGACCGACGCCCAGTGCTGACGCGAGTCGTAGTAGGCCCGCTCATCCTCGACGAGGATGTCCTCGAGGGTCTGGGGTTTGATCAGCGAGGCGCGGTTGCGCAATCGCCGTATGTCGGGCCGCCGTCCCGGCTGCCGGCCCGCTCGTTGGGTCCGTTCGTCCATGGGTCTCGCCTGTGCCTACCGCCTCGGCTCCGCCGGACGGCCCCCGAAGGGGTGACGTGGATGTGGTTGCTCGCTAGGTGTTGAACTCGTCGTTGTTGGCCGTGACCCCACTCGGGTCGACGGCGGTGGTGCTCGTGGTCGTGGCCGGTTCGGACGACGTGGCGGGGGCGTCGTCACCGAAGAGGCCGTCGAGGAAGGTGCCGGCGGCGGCGGCCTGATCGCCGATCCAGCCGAAGAAGTCTCGCGCTTGGGGGCCGGCCGTCTCAGGGCTGGAGAGCACGAAGAAAATGACGAAGAGCAGCAGCAGCGGAAATACCCATTTAGGCATTAGTTTCGCCTCCCATCACGACCTTTTGGGGTCGTGGATAAGTCGCGGAACTCCACCCGTCGGCCATAAGCATAGTGCCGATAGCGGTCGGGTGGGGGCAATCCCCTGCTCAGGTGCCGATCCGACCGCCGAATCGACCGAATCGAGGGTGGTCGAGCGGCCCCGCGATCGGCGGGTTCGGGGCCCGGTGGGCGGTGATTCGTGGGTTCAGGGCCGGGCGGCGTCGACGGCGGCCCCGAGTTCCTCGGCGCCGACGGTGCCCTCGAACGAGGCCGTGACCAGGCCCTCGTCATCGACGACGAACACCCACGGTTCGCTCACCAGTTGCCACTCGAACATCGATTCCACCGGGATCAGCTGCCCGGCCCGGGCCTCGTCGATGTCATAGGGCTCGACGTGGACCACATCGAACGCGTCGTCGTCACCGACCACCCGTTTCACGGTGTCCATCGTCGGGCCGCACAGCGCGGTGAGGCAGAACGCCGGGGTGGCGAAGGCGATGACGGTGGGTCGACCGTTGGCCACCGCCTCGGCCACCGTCAGATCGTAGAAGTCGGGATTCGGCTCCGAGTCGGTGCTGATGTCGGCGATGTCGGCCAACGCCGTCGCCACCGGCGTCTCGGAGGCCGGTGCCGGGTCGCCGGGCTCGGGTACCAGCGACTCCTCGGCCACGTCGAGCTCGGTCCGTCCTCCCGGCGCCTCGGTGCCGACGAGGGCGACCGACCAGCGACCGGGCTGATCGAAGGAGGCGGTGGCCACGTACAAGCCGAGGGCCACCCCCTCGGTGGCGAGGTACTCGGCGGTGGCGTCGACGGTGGTGCTGCCGTCCGGGGCGAAGAAGGTGAGTTCGGCGTCGAGCTCGGCATCGCCGAAGAAGCTGTTGGGCTCGGTGCCGACCAGGGCCACCATCACCCGCTGGGGTCCGTTCACGCTCAGGGTCCCCGGCGAGTTGGCCACGATCATCGTCGCCCCGTCGTCGATGAAGCCGGCGGCGCTGGGCTCGGGCTCATCGGCGGCGCAGGCCGCGAGCAGCAGGGCGGCGGCGGTGAGGAGAGCGGTCGGGGTGCGTGGTCGCCGGTGCATCGCCACCAGTGTCGCCCGGCCGGGCCCGGCTTGCTCCTCGTATGCCGCGGAGAGGTGCGGAAAGCATGAAGACGGTCTCCAGGGAATCTTCAATCCCTCTCCAAGTCTGCAGAGGGCCGCTCGCTCAGGATGAGGTCATACCAAGCGGCGCCTCGACGCAGCGCACCACGCACAGCACCACGCACGGCACCAAGCAACGCACCGAGGACCGCACGAACCAACGCACCAAGGAGAACCACCATGCCCAGCAAGCGCACCCCCATCGGCTACGAGATCACCCTGGTGGCTCTCGCCACCGAGGCCCAGGTCGGCCCGATCGTCGCCTTCCCCCCTCCCGCTCCGGTCTCGCTGCCCGCCACCGGCTACGGCCTCTTCGCCGTCGCCATGGCGGCCAAGGCGGAGGCCGAGGCGACCTACGTCCTCGCCGCATGATCGGCGCAAGCTGATCGCTCGCCGGCCACGGCGCCGGCGACGGGGTCACGCAGGTCCCCACAAGCGCAACACCCAACACCAGACAAGCCCTGAGCCCCGATGTCACCAAACCGGCCCGGTGACGTCGGGGCTCGGCGGTTTTCCCGGTCTGGCCCCGGGGTGGGCCGGCGGCCGGGTGTGGGTGTCAGCCGGTGTTGCGGAGGCCGGCGGCCACGCCGTTCACCGTGAGCAGGAGCGCCCGCTGCAGCCGCCGGTGGGTGGCCTCGTCGGCCTCCTCGTTGCGGACCCGGGCCAGCAGCTCGGCCTGGAGCACGTTGATCGGGTCGAGGTAGACGTCGCGCACGGCCAGGGTCCGCTTCAGCACCGGCAGGTCGGCCAGCAGGCCGCCCTTGAGTTCGCCGATGCCCTCCAGGGTGCGGTCGTACTCCGCCGCGATCGTGTCGAAGAAGTGGTGGTACTGGGGGTCGACCAGGCGGTTGACGTAGAGGCGGGCGATGGCGAGGTCGGTCTTCGACAGCGTCATCTCCACGTTGGAGATGAACGTGGTGAAGAACGGCCAGTCGGTCACCATGGCCTCCAGCTCCTCCTCGTGGCCGGCCTTGCGAGCCGCCTCCAGCGCCGTGCCCACACCGAACCAGCCCGGGAGGATCTGACGGGACTGGGTCCAGCCGAACACCCACGGGATGGCCCGCATGTCGTCGATGCCTCGGGCGTCGCCCCCGGAGCGGCGGGCGGGACGGGAGCCGATGTTCATCGCCCCCAGCTCCTCCACCGGGGTGGAGGTGAAGAAGTACTCGACCAGGCCGTCGGCCTCGACGAGCTCCCGGTAGGCGCCGTAGGCCGAGGTCGACATCAGCTCCATGATCTCGCTCCAGCGGCCGACGGTGGCGGCGTCGTGGCGGGGCCGCTTGCGCAGCAGCGACGCCTCGAGCACGGCCGACAGGGCGAGGTCGAGGTTGCGACGGGCGAGACCGGCCAGGCCGTACTTGTCGGCGATCACCTCGCCCTGCTCGGTGATCTTCACCCCGCCGGTCACCGCCCCCGGGGGCTGACTGATGATGGCGGCGTTGGTCGGGCCGCCGCCCCGGCCCACCGAGCCACCCCGGCCGTGGAATACGACGATCCGCACCCCGGTCTCGGCCGACACCTCGGCGATCTGGCGCAGGGCCTTGTGGATCTCCCACTGGGAGGTGGTGATGCCGCCGTCCTTGTTGGAGTCGGAGTAGCCGACCATCACCTCCTGGACGTCGCCCCGTAGCTCGACCAGCCTGCGGTAGGGCTCGTTGGCCAGCAGGTCGCGCAGCACGGTGCCGATGCGGCGCAGGTCGTCGATGGTCTCGAACAGGGGCACGAACCCCATGCGGGCCACCCCGGCAGGCAGGTCGACCAGGCCGACGTCGCGGGCCAGGACGGCCGGGGCCAGGATGTCGTCGACGTTGCGGGTCATCGAGATGATGTAGCTCTCGACCAGGTCGTCGCCGCCGGCGTCGAGCTCGGTCCGCAGCATGCTCATCAGTTCGAGCGCCGGGGCCCGCTCGGCCGTCGGATCGGTGGTCTCGCCGGCGTCGGTGGCCCCGTCGGCCGGTGGGGCTGGTGGGGCCAGGGGCCGCCGGCTGGCCAGCTCCTCGGTGAGCAGCTCGGTCCGGTCCTCCCGGCTGAGGGCGGCGTAGTCGATGCCGAGCGGGGCGAACAGCGTGGCCAGGCTCTCGTGGTGTTTCTCGGCGTGCTCCCGGATGTCGAGCGTCGCCAGACGGAAGCCGACGAGCGACACCAGGCGGCGGAAGCGGGCCAGAGGGCCCCGGGCCAGCAGCCCGCCGTCGTTGTCCTTGAGCGACTGGGCCATCTCGGCCAGTTCGTTCTGCACCTCGTCGGAGCTCCGGTAGGCCCGATCGCCGGGCGGCACCTGGGCCGTCTCCAGCAGTCGCTGGTGGATGACGTTGAGCCGCTGGCGATAGGGTTCGCCGTCGATCACCGAGCTGATGCGGGCGGTGAGGCCGGGGAACATGGTGCGATCGGCTTGGAGCCGGGCTTCGAGCTCGGGCGAGATCTTGCTGACCTCGGTGCTGACCGACAGCTCGCGGGACAGCTTCTCCACCTCGGCGACCAGGAGGCGCAGGGCCCGGGATCGCTGGAGGGCGAACACCTCGGCCGTGATCTCGGGGGTGACGTTCGGATTGCCGTCGCGATCGCCGCCCACCCAGGAACCGAAGTTGATCGGCACCTGCACGTTGCCCAGCGAGCCGCCGATGGTTCGGAGGGCTGCATCGACGTCGTCGAGGAGCTGGGGGACGCCGTCGGTCACCATCTCGATGAGGTAGTAGAGGATCGAGCGGGCCTCGTCGACCGGGTTGGGCCGCTCGCGGCGGAGCTCGTCGGTGAGCCAGATGGCGTCGATCAGCTCGTCGACCCGGCGGTCGATGCGCCGACGCCGGGCCGGGTCGGTGCCGGCCTCGTTGCGCCGCTCGATCAGTTGGGCGAGTTCGGCCAGCTTGTCGAGGATGGAGCGACGGGAGGCCTCGGTGGGATGGGCGGTGAACACCGGCTGGAGCTGCACCGAGCGGGCGGCGGCCACGATCTCGGAGTCGGCGATACCGGCCGCCTGGAGCTTGGCCACCGTGTCGACGAACCGGTTGCTGCTGGCCGGTGCGATCTCACGCAGGTCGTCGACCCGGTGGACCTGCTCGGCGGTGTTGGCGAGGTGGAAGTAGATGGTGAAGGCCCGCACCAGTCGGATGGCCTCGAGGACGTCGAGGTCCGACAGCTCCTCGGCCAGTTGGGTGGCGGGGCTGGCGTCGGAACGGCGCAGGGCCCGGGCCATGGTCCGCACCCGCTCCACTTGCTCCAGGAGCTCGTCGCCGTGCTGACGGACGAGGGCGTCACCCAGCTGGGAGCCGAGTCGCCGGATGTCGGTACGGAGCGCAGCGTCGATCTGGCTGAGCTCGTCGGTGGGGGCGCCGTTTGGGTTCACGTTGCCAAAAAGTACCGGCTGGGAGGGCTCGTCGGTGGATCTTTGGTCGGGTCGTCCGTCATGCTGCGGGGATGGGACGATGGGCGATCGAGTACGTGGTCGGCGATGCGACGGCCCCGATGGGTGATGACAACAAGATCATCGTCCACGTGTGCAACGACATCGGTGGTTGGGGTCGTGGGTTCGTGCTGGCCCTGTCGGCCCGGTGGGCGGCCCCTGAGCGGGCCTACGACCGCTGGTTCGAGGGCCGTGACGGCAACGATTTCGCCCTGGGGGCGGTCCAGTTGGTGCCGGTGGAGTCGGACCTGTGGGTGGCGAACCTGATCGGCCAGCGCGACATCTACCCGGCGGCCGACGGCACGCCGCCGGTGCGCTACGACGCCATCGAGCAGGGTCTGGTGCGGGTGGCGGGGGAGGCCGTGGCCCGGGAGGCGTCGGTGCACATGCCCCGGATCGGCAGCGGGCTGGCCGGCGGCCGGTGGGAGGAGATCGAGCCGCTCATCGAGCGGGCACTGGGCGCCGCCGGGGTGGCGGTGACGGTGTACGACCTGCCCACCCCCTGAACCGGGCCGTTATCGGGGCCCGTCCCGAGGCTCCTCCGGTGGCCCGGTCGGTCGGGGGGAGGGGCTCGTGTCGGGATCGATCGGGTCGTCGGGTTCGGGATCGTCGGGTTGGTCGTCGTCTGGCGGCTCGGTGACGGTGGTGGTGGAGCCGATGGTGCTGGTCGTGGTCGGGGCGGCGGTCGTGTCGGTGGTCGATGTGCTGGTGGTCGTGGTCGGCTCGGTCGTCGTGGTGTCGTCGGGGTCGGTGGTGCTGGGCGCGGTCGTGGTCGTGGTGGTGGTCGTGGTGGTGCTGGGCGCCGTCGTGGTGGTGGTCGTCGTGGTCGTGGTGGTGCTGGGCGCCGTCGTGGTGGTGGTTGTGGTCGACGTGGTGGTCGTCGTGGTCGTGGTCGAGGGCGCCGTGGTGGTGGGGAAGATGGTGAACGGCGTGCTGGTGCTCGACGGGCGGGTTGTGGTGGTCGAGGGCCTCGTGGTGGTGGGGAAGATGGTGAACGGCGTGGTGGTGGTCGTCGGGGGTGGGGTGACGAAGGACGGCATCGAGGAGAAGATGTTGGTCGTCGAGGTCGTCGCCTCGGTCGTCGGTGTCGTGGCCGGGGGAGCCGTCGGGCCGGGGGTGGTCCGAGGCCGGGACGGCCCGCTTACCTGCTCGCCCGGTGGGGGCTCGGTCGGTGGCGTGTCGTGGCCGTCGGCGTCGTCATCGCCGGCGTCGTCGTCGATGCCCTCGTCGGGAACGCCCTCGGCTCGGACGAGGTCCTTGGCCGCATCGATGACGGCGTCGGTCGTGCCGTCGATCGCCGAGTCGCCCTCGATGATCCCGTCCTCGGGGGTGGTGACCAGCTCCGAGGCGAGGGGCGTGCTCCGCATGGATCCGGGCCCGAACCCGATCTGGGCCGTTAGTAGCAGGAGGGTGGCGGCTCCGACGAAAGCGGCCCATACCCCCGGGCTCAGCTTCGGCCAGCGGATCTTGGCCGGTATCGCCTTCCACAACGCCGGTCGCGACGGGACGGACTCGTCGTTCGACGCCTCGGGCTTGTTGTCGTCGTCCTGCACCGAGGAGTCTCCTGGCTCGCCAACCGTCCGGGTCCTACCGGCCCGGTATGAAGACGCCTCCCCATCCGCAACGTCGCCCCTGAATCTAGTGGCCTTCGGTGACGCTGCGGCGAAGCTTGTACAACGTTCTGACTGCTTTGCCGTCGGTGGTCGCTACTCCTCGACCTCCGACGCCTCCGACTCCCCCAACTCGGCGACCAGATCCCGCCCGGCGTCGGTGAGGCCGTTGGGCGACGACTCCAGCGAGATGATCGGCACCTCGCCCTGCTTGCCCGCCTTCGACCAGTCGGCCTCGGTGACCGCCGTGGTGCTCAGCGAGGTGGGCTCCAACCCGTCGGTGGCCGTCGGCCCGGACGGGCCCTCGGGGACCGAGTCGAGACAGTCGCCCCCGAGAATGGCGGGGGCGGGGACGGCACAGGTCGATTCGACCGTCGTGTCATCGCTCCCCGTACTGATCGTGTACACCATGAACCCGGCGACCAGGATGGCGATGATGATCGGGACCTGCCGGTAGCGGCTGTAGAACAGGTTGAACTCGTTCATGACGAGTTCTTCGTTCAAAGGCCGTCCGCTGGATGCAAGGACCTGGGTTTATTCGCCCAAGGTCACCCGAGCCGTCGGGCCTGGGCTCAGCTCGGACCGCCGGGCCCCGGTCCCTTGCCCGGTCCTTTGCCGGGGCCTTTGCCCGGTCCCTTGCCCGGGCCTTTGCCCGGTCCCTTACCGGGGCCCTTGCCGCCACCGGGCGGGGGTGGCGGCGGCGAGGACGCCGTGGTGGCGACGGTGGTCGTGGTGGCGGGCGACGTCGTGGCCGTCGTGGCCGGGATGGTCGAAGCGGTCGTGGCGACGGTGGAGGTGGTGAGGGCCGAGGTGGCCACGGTGGTCGCCGTCGTCGTCGGCGGAGCCGGGGTGGTGGCGACCGTGGACGGCGGGCGGGTGGTGGTGGGGCCGGCCACATAGGTGGACCCCTGCGACGAACCCCCGGTCGTCGTGGTGGTGGCCTCCCAGTAGTAGGTGGAGGTGGTCGCTTCCCACGGGTAGGTCGGGGAGGTGCTGTCGTCGGCGTCGCCATCGGCGTAAGGGGCCGAGGTGGCGGGGTCTGCCGGGGTGGTGGTGGCGGGCGAGCCACCGGTGTTGGCCGGGTCGTCCTCGTCGTCGGTGCCGTCGGCCCGGACCAGGTCGTCGTCTGCGGCACCGGCCGCGCCGGACGTACCGCGCAGGCCCGAACCCTCGTTGCCGTTGTCGTTGTCGTTGCCGGGCGAGCCGACCAGCTCCGAGGCGAGTGCTCCTGCGCTCCGAGGGGTCATGTTGGCGCCGAAGCCGACCTCGGCCACGATGAGCATCAGGATGAGGACGACCACGCCTCCGCCGACGGCGGCCGAGATGCCGGGCCGTCGCTGCAGCCGGTGCTTGGCCACGATCGGCGCCGATTCGGGCGCGACGGAGGACACTGCGTCGTCGCCCGTCTCCTCTGCTGCCCCATTGCGTTCCACGCCATCACTCCCTGGCCAATCGATCGCCCTGGCCACCCCGAACCGACTTTTCCCCGGCGTCCCGGAAGGTTCGATGCACGGGAAGGTTAGTCGTTGGGGGATTCGTCCTTGCAGAACAATGCGTCAACTTGTGGAGTGATCAACAACTTCACCTAGGCACCGGGTACCGGTGAGGCCAGGGCGCCGGTGAGCGATCGATCGCAACCGGCGGCATCCAGGCGCTGTTGGACGGCGGCAAGGTCGGTGGCGGTCGGGGCCACCACGAGCAGCCAGAAGAAGCTGATCACGGCCCCGCCCAGCATCGGCGCCGGCGATTGGGCCAGGAGCGAGCCGACGAACGCCGCCAGCACCGGCAACAGGGCCAGCACCACGCTGACCAGGAATCGGCTGCTGTAGCCGTTGATCAGGGTCTCGTCGTCGCCGCACGTCGGTGTTCGACGTCTGATGGCCACGATGGCGCCGAGGGCGAGGACGCCGACGACGATGTTGAGACCGAAGGCCTGACCCGACGACAGGGCGGGCTCGGCGTCCTCGGCGCCGCCGCCGGTGACGGCGATGCCGACCAGGAGGATGCCGACCAGGCCGACCAGGTAGGAGATGAAGATCTGACGGAGGCGCTCCAACGAGGTGGTGGTGCCGTCGTCGGTCCGGCTGAGGAGTCGAAGACCGATCACGGGGATGAGCACCCACGGTCCTTTGCGGAGCGGCTGCATCCAGCCGGGATCGGGCGCCGTGTCGTCTGCGGTACTCATCGCTGCGGATACTAGGCGCCCGGCAGGTCGGGCCAGGCGGGCTCGACCACATCGTCATCGTCGACCGCCCCGTCGCTGGTCCCGGCGTCGGGCGCCACCACGGCGTAGGTCCCACCGGCGTCGGCTCCGTACCAGATCCGGTGGCGGGTCACGGCCAGATGATTGCCGCCGAGGGCGAGGGTGTCGGCGGTGCAGTCGATACAGACGAAGGCGTCGCCTGCGCTGCCGAGGATGGTGACCCGATTGTCGGTGGCGACGGTGGCGATCACCGGACCGAGGCGTCCCTCCCCCCGGGTCACGAGGAAGCGCTCGCCGCTCGGTGTGCCTTCGTCGTGGCCGCCGTGGCGGGTGATGTAGCGATTGGCGTGGAAGACGTTGCCGATCATCGGGGTGTCGGTTTCGGGGCCGAGCCCGGTGCGCCCCAGCTCGGTGAAGACGTGGTCGTCGACCGAGAGGTTGTGGTGCACGGTGTTGGCGCTGCCGTTGAAGATCTCCACCGCCGAGCCGTCGACGAAGTAGTCGGGGGAGCAGGCCCGGTTGTCGTGGAAGTGGTTCCACGAAACCTCGGCCCAGGACCCATGGAGGACGACCCCGAAGGCCCCTGCGTCGTCGGCGTCACCGTCGACCCCGTCACGCCCGGTGGTGAGGATGTCGTTGTCGTGGATGACCGAGCGGGTGATGAGGGCCCGATCGGCGCCGTCGGTGACGAACACCCCGGCGTAGGTGCCACTGATGTCGGCCCGGGCCACCACCGAGTCGGACCCCCGGAGGCGGACGCCGAGCACGTAGCCGGTTTGGTAGGTGCCGTCTCCGCCCGGGCAGGCCCGGCCGGTGGTCTGCGTTTCCTGGGGAACGCCCTCGATGCGGACGCCCCATACCTGCACGTGGTCGCCCTCGGCCTCGATGATGGCGCCGCGTCCGATGTCCGCTCCGGTCGATCGCAGCAGGGCGTCGCCACCGTCGACCACCACCGGGTCGGCGGCGGTGCCGCTCCAGGTGACCCGAAGCTGCTGTCCGACGCAGGTGCCGACGATGACCACGTCGGTCCCGGCCTCCGGCACCCCGACGGCGGCGAGCGTGCGGAGGGGCGCCGCTTCGGTGCCGGGGGCGTCGTCGTCGCCGGTGTCGCAGTCGACGTGGACGGTGGCGGTGAGCGCCGGACGGGTGGGGCCGTCGTCGAGCCAGGTGGGCCGGGCCCCGTCGACCGGGATCGGATCGGGAGCGGCGATCACGTAGCCCGGCTCCTCGGCGGTGGCGGGGACGGTGGCCACCGTGGTGGGGACCACGGCCGTTCCCCCACCCCCGGGAGTCGGCGCGGTGGTGTCGGTGTCGGCGTCGAGCCCGGCGCTGGTCCCGGTCGTCGGCTGGGTCGGCGATGGGGTCGGCGATGGGGTGGCGGCGGGGGAGCCGCCGGTGCATGCGGTCACCACGAGGGCTGCGCTCAACCCGATCGTGCCTGCCGTCCATCGCCTCATCGGTGCCAGTGTGCCGCACCGGGGCCCACCGTCTCCGTCCCGCGGGAGAGGTGGATCGCTTCCGCCGCCCTGCGAGGGGGATCGGTGGGTCAGGCCGGCTGCTCGGCCGCCAGCTCGAGGAAGGGACGGGGATCGTAGAGCACCTCGATTCGGGTGATGCGACCGTCCTCGATCCAGAACCACTGGTGGTACTGGATGGCTCGTCCGGCGATCTCCACCAGGACTCGGGCCGACGCCAATCCGGCACCGTCGTCGCCGATCACCTCCTGGATGGTCGAGGTCATCGGCGAGGGCGGGGCGTTGGTGATGGCCTCGATGAAGGTGTCGGCCCCGGTCAGGGGCATGAGCAGGTCGTCGATCACCACCTCGGGGGCGAGGAGGGCGGCCAGAGCGTCGGTGTCGAGCCGGGTCGGATCGATGGCGCTGAGGTAGCGGTGGACGAGGTCGGTGTTGTTGATCATGGCGACAGCAAAGTGCCGGACCGGGGTGGAGCGCTGTTGTGTTCTTGCTCTTGTGCTCGACCGGTGTCTTCGGGGCGGCCGTTGCCCTGCGGGCGGCCGATCAGGGGCGACGGGGGCGGAGGCCGATCGAGCAGTCGACGGGCCAGTCGTCGGGGGCGAGTGTGGTGGGGAGGCGGCGGAACCGCTTCATCGCCGGTTGATCGGTCGGCTCGTGGCCCGAGGTCGGCAGCCAGTCGGCGTAGAGGTGGTCCCAGGCCAGGGCGATCGCCGGGAGCGAGTCGCAGGCCACCTCCACCGCAGGCGTGGCCTCGAACCGGTGCCGGCCGAACGGTTCGTCGGGGTCGGCGGTCGGGGTGGGCGGGCCGCCCTCCTCGGGATCGACGACGAAGCCCAGGTCGTACACCAGGGTGTCGAGGGCGGAGGCCTTGGCGCTCTCCCACGACAGCCCGACGAGGGGCCGATCCCGCCAGTCGAGCCGTCGGCGTTCGAGGTGGGCGATCAGGGCTCGATACCCACGGGCCAGGTTGCCGTCCCGCCACGGATCCCGCACCCGGTGGTAGAGGAGGTGGAGTGCCGGCCGCTCCACCAGGCGGGCGGTGGGGGTGAAGCCAGGCGCGAGCAGCGGGGCGTCGTCGGTGACGTCCGGTCGGGCGTCGAGGCGGGTGCGGCGATCCCACGAGCTGGGGGCGCACCCGTACTGACGGCGGAAGAGTCGGGCGAAATCCGAGGGCGTGGCGAACCCGGTCTCGGCCGAGATCGAGGTGAGCGAGCGTTGGGGTGCGGCCTGCATCAGTTGGACCGCCCGTTCGAGACGGGCTCGACGGACGAAATCGGCGACGGTCTCACCGGTCGTGGCCCGGAAGATGCGGTGGAAGTGGTAGGGGGAGAAGTGGGCCACGGCGGCCAGATCGGCGAGCGGGAGCTCCTGGTCGAGGTTGGTGCGGACGTGGTCCATCACCCGATCGACCCGGGCCTCGTACGAGGTCGCCACTCACCCGCCTCCCCGGCTCGTACTGCTCACGGCCCGACCCTAGGCCGTCGGGCCGGTGCGGGTCCCGGCCCTCGACTCAGTCTGCGGCCCGGACGGGTTCACCCGGCGTCGGGGGCCGGTACGGGACGAAGCCGAGGACGCTGGGGTCGGTGCCTGCGGTGACCCGCTGAACGTGATCGGGGGTGGGGGCGAAGCCGTCGGTTCGGACCCAGGGGCTGCCGTCGACATCGAGGATCGTGACCTCGGGGTGTCGCCGGAGCCAGGCGACGAATCCGCCCACCGCCGGGAGGACGGCGAGGGAGGCGATCACCAGCATCTCGATGAGGGCCAGCGCCAGCACCGCCAGGAAGACCACCAGCAGGACCAGGAAGATGGCGATGGCGATGGCGATGATGATCGGGCCGATCACCGGTATGTCCTCCACGCCATCCGGCACGAGGTGTGTAGGCGCCTCGAGGTCCTTGAATCGGCGCCCGACCCTGAAGCCCCGGCGCCGCCTGCGGCGTCGTCGAGCGAACGGCCGCCGGGTGGTGCGGACCCGCACCTCGGCGGGTGGCACCGGGGATTCGCCGGTATCCGCTTCGCGCCCGCCATCGCCCATGGGGCAAGGCTAGATCGGGCTGATCGTCGGCTTCGGTCACCTCGAGTCGCGGCGCGGGTGGCGAGTGGTGCCGCAGGCGGCGAGTGGCGGCGCCCCCGGGCCCGCTCAGGGGGAGTTCAGGCTGAACTCGACCCGGCGATTGCGGCCCCGTCCCTCCGGCGTGCTGTTGTCGGCCACGGGCTCGGTCTCGCCCTTGCCGATGGCGGTGATGCGCTCGGGGGCGATGCCGCCTGCCTCCATGTAGGCGGCGACGGCGTCGGCCCGCTGCTGACTCAGGTCGAGGTTGAAGGCCTCCTCGCCCTGATCGTCGGTGTGGCCTTCGATCACGATCGAGATCGACGGGTCGCGCAACATGGTGATGACGCCGAAGTTGAGCACCTGGGTCAGCGCCGGGGTGAACTCGGCCGAACCCGGCTCGAAGGTCTCCGATCCGGCGAGGGTGGCGTCGAAGGCGCCGCCGTCGAGACGGATCTCGAAGTCGGGGAACTGCGACAACACGGCGATCAGACCCTGCGGGTTGTACATCCACAGAGCGGGGGCGACGTCGGCATCGACGGTGGAGGCGTCGACGATGCGCTCCGGGCCGTAGATCTGTTGGGCGGCGGTGACGATGCCGGCCCGGATTTCCTCGGTGGGGAGGGCCCCGCTGAGCACGAGATCGCCCTCGGAGGAGGCGAGCACGTAGATCGCCTCCCGCAGGTTGGCCACCTCGACACCGTCTGATGACACCGGCATACCGGTGAAGGTGGTGAGGAAGCCGAGGGTCTCGTCGAGCGAGGCCTGGTCGGAGGCCCTGCCCTCGAGATAGATCGTCCCCTCGGAGACGAGCATGTTGCCGTCGATCAGGCCCTGGAGGAGCACGACCGCCGTCGGGGCCTGCTCCAGCCACGGTTCGGGGGCCACGGTGGCATCGACGGTGGTGGCGGAGCTGAAACTCGGGGTGTAGGCGACGGCGAGCGTCTGGTCGATGCCGAACTTCAGGTCGTCGGAGGGGAGGACGCCGCTGAGCTGGAGCTGCCCGTCGGCGAGGGAGGCCATGAGATAGGGGGCGACGGGGGCGGGCAGCGCCGTGGGTGCGTCGGCCGACGCATCGGTGTCGGTACCGGCATCGGTGTCCAGCGCCGGGTCGGTCGCCCCGTCGTCGGTGGCGTCGTCGGTGGCGGCGCCTTCATCGCCGGAGGCGGCGGGATCCTCGGCCCCCTGGGCCGTATCGAGCCCGGCGTCGTCACCACCGGTGAGGACGAGCACGGCCAAGCCGATCACGACGAGGAGCAGGATCGGGATGGCGGCCAGGATCCAGGCCGGCGGTCGGTTCGGCGGAGGTGGAGGCGGGTAGAAGGGGTCGCCGATGGCCCCGTGCTCCGGATGCTCGAGCGGCGGCCGCTCCGACGGCGGCCGCGGTGAATTCAGCGGCCGGCCAGGGCGCACCAGCTTGCTGCTCGAAGTCTCCGGTAGTGGGTCGAAGTCGTCAGCACGGTCCCATGCCTCGGGCAACGCTGCGTCCCCCTGCCTTCCAATTTGACGATCGACCTGATTTGTCGATCCTCCGCCGAAACGCGATCGTACACGTGCGCGCGGGAGGAATCCCAGACAGGGGGGATCTGCGCCCACGAAGCCGTGGGCCGTTCGGCATACGTTCGTGGGTGGCGGGACAGCGTGAGGTGGATGGGTCGTCAGCCGATCCAGGCCTCCGAAGGGGTTGTCCCCGATGCCCTCTGCCGTTGATGACGTCAGGCTCGGAGGGGCTGCAGGAAGGGAGCCGACGGCATGACGACCGACGACAATCCATGGGCAAAGCTCGGCCAACCCATCTACCACCTGGTCGGAGACTCGTTCGATCCGCCGGTCGCCACCTCGACAACCTGGTTCGCCCTCGCCGGCGATCCCGACGAGTTCAGGGAGCGGCTGCGGGCTTCGGAAGGTGCCGAGAACGAGGACGGACCGTGGGGTCGGGCGTGGAAGAGCACCGTCGAGGAGCCGCAACGGACCCGTACTCGACTCGTGTCTGTCATCGACGGGGCCGATGCGCCCGGCGTCCCCGCCACCAACGTGCCCGATGGGACCAGGGGCACCGTGGTGATCATGGCGGCCACGGCCCCGCATCGGAACGACCCGACAGCACCCCCGCCACCGGAGGCCGATTCACCTCGGTCACCCGAGTCACGCCGACGCCGCCTGTTCCGGCGGTGAGTAAGCGCAGAGAACAGACGGGTGGCTGTCGCTCTGGTCACTCACGCTCGCCCATTCAGGGAGCCACTACGGGGCTCTGACCTGGGGGTTTGTAGCGCGCTTGTAGGGACTCGAACCCCAAACCTTCTGATCCGTAGCGGGATCGGTGGGTACTTGGGGTGGGTTGACAGCCCAGGTGGCGAGTGTGGCTGGGGCGCTGGTGCTCCGTCACGGTCCGGCGTGGTTGTCACGCAGGCTGCGACGCAAGGCGCTGAGGGTGTGCTACCCGTCGAGGCGGTCGATCCAGTAGCGGGGTCGTCTCCGATCGTGGATCACGGCGATCACGATGGCCTTCGATTCGTGTAGGACGTAGGCGAGTGAGTAAGGAAACCGTTCGACCCGCACGGTACGGACGTCAAGGTCGGGATCGACGTCATCCACCGGTGCTCCGGCGTGCGGCCACCGTGCCAGATGATTGATGGCCCTGTCGACGGCGGCGACGAACACGAGCCCCAGACCGTCTTGACGGTCGTCGTACCACTGCGATGCGTGCGTGACTTCCTCGACAGCGTCAGTAGTGAGTTCGACGTTTCGCGTCACCCAGTCAACTCGTCGACGATCGACTGCCGCGTCGACTGCCAGGAAGCCGTGTGCGCTTCCCCTGACAGGACCAAACGAGCCCGGCGCTCGAGCTCTTGCGCCCACTCCGCTCCTTGTGCGGTGCCATCGCTCTCGGCTTGCTCCTCGAGGCTGACAAGCAGCTCGGCTGCAAGCTCGGCGCGTTCATCGTCGGACAGCTCCAGAGCCTGCCGTCGAACGTCCTCGGCCTTCATCGCCATGGGTACAAGACTACATCACGCTTCTCGTGCGGCAGGCTCGTTGCGGGAGCGACGAGGGGGGACCTTCTGGCAGCTTCATCCGTGGGCGGGACGGGCGAAATGTCACTCTTGTCACCCAGCGAACCCGCCAGGAGCCCGGCGGCGAGGGCTCTGACCTGGGGGTACTCAGCGCGCTTGTAGGGACTCGAACCCCAAACCTTCTGATCCGTAGAAGGCAGACGGGGTTTGACCGGGGGTGCGCCGAGGTGGCCGTAGGGGTCCTGAGCTGGGGAACCTGCAATGACCCTCGTGTTCGTAGTGCACGCTGCTAGCTGCCGTTCTCAGGGGTGGTGTTCTCAGTCCTGTTCTCATCCTCGGTCGCAGGGAGTATCGCCTGGTTCAAGGCGGCATCGATATCTGCGACGCCGGTAATGAGACCACTTTCACTCAAGAGGTCCCACAGGCCGACACACGCCTTTGGTTCAGTTACCAGGACACGGGTTGTCCCGTCGGCATTGTCCCCGATCAAGCGGGCCGTCAATGGTGCTGACTCGCATTGCTCCCACTGCCGACCGAGCTCATGTGGGACGTCGTCGATCTGGAATGTTGCCAAGAACTGTCCACCGGCGGAAGAGTCATCGCCTTCCTCTACAGCTTCGTCCGGCTGGGCCGTGGCAGTGTCCGCATCTACGTCCGACGCCTCCGTGGCATCGTCCTCTGTTGACGGCAGCGAGATTGCGTACCCGGTGGCGCCGACGGCCAAGCACAGCGCCCCGGCTACGAGGATCAGCCTCGCGAGACGGAAAGTGCCTCTTACCTGGGAGACTGCTGACTCCTCCAGGAGCAGGCGCCGATGAGCTAGGTGTGCTTCCAGGCTTGCATGTATCTGAGCGAGCGAAGTCAAATCGTAGTAGAAGTCCTCAGTCGCCTTCTCTAGCCAGATCTCAGCCATTCGGGCCGATCGAATGCGCCTCTGTGCCTCAAGCCAGGCATACCTCTTCATGCGTTCTGAGGTGTCGTCATTTGCCACTTTGACTACCTCGTGGAGTAGCCGGTCGAGCCTTGGCTGTGTCCGCTGCTCGCTTCCACCAGCCGCTCAGAGCTTCTCGTTCGTCGTCTGACGCTGACTCCGCCTGCTTCAGGTCTGCGGCTGATCTAGCGATCTTGTCAATCAGCTCATACCGAGCGTCCATCTCGCTCCCGATTGCTCCTATTAGCGCTGCGATCCTAGCCACGGCCTTATTGTCGCTGTAGATAGCATCGGATCTCTCCCAGGCTCGCGTATCGAAGTGAATAGTGGCCTTGCCAACGACCATTGGCCATGTCATTTCTTCCGTGAGGGTCAATGTGTTCGGAGAGTAGCTTCCGCCAAGAACTATCTCATCAAGATAGACCGTCTTTGACGGCAGCTGCTCTTCTGGCAACCGTCGAATCCGTCCTCTTATGCGCTTCATTAGGCGATTTCGGTGCGGACCATCTCCGAAGTCATCGGCAGGACCAATCTCCGACCCCGCTGGGAGCGGTGTCTGGTCAGGCAGTACTACTCCTGCGGGAATCGTGTCCCCTGCATCGAGCTTGGCATCGGTGATCCGCGTTTCAGCTGGAAACTTGTGAAGTGTCGCAAGGTCCTTGAACACACCAAGAGTTGATATGGAATCGGGAAGGCTCGATCCACTGCCACAAATTGTCATATCCTCGACGGTCAGGTCATCAGCCACCCCTGGCCCGACGTGGGCCGGGTCACTCTCAAGTATTGATATGAAATCCTCGCGCGCTCGCCAACGAGGATCCTCAATAAGGTTCAGCACCTTCTCTGGAGAGCCGCGCTCATGTCGCTGAATACTCTCCAACATCTCACCAAGTGATGAGTCCTCAGGCTCCGACACCATCGAGACCGCCCAGACCGCCATGGCGATTCCGGTTGCCGCAATAGTCAGACTCGCCACCAGCAGGACCGCCTCAATGAGATTCGCCTCATTTGCACTAGAGAACGGAAGGGATCCGAAGACAACAAGGCCAACTGCGGCGAAGGCGGCGAGCATCCAGCGAATGGTCTGACGAAAGCGATGAATTGCCCCCACAGCTCCAGACTCTGGATCTACGATCGGTGGCCTGGGAACTAGCCCAGATGTGCCAAGTAGATCAACTACAAAGTTCTCCTCTACTTCTTGTGTCGTTGGCTTAGTCGCCGCCGATCCAGATGCATCCTTCGAGTCTCCCGATAGCGACTTCATCGCCTTCGAGAGTTCTTCGAACGCCTTGATCACATCTGCTGGTCCGCCCACCTATGCCTCCAGAGATCGGGGCCGTCGTATCGCTTCAGATCGAAATCATCTCTGTCTCGAGAGGCCTCGCTACCCGACGATCTACGAGTCGGCCCTCTTTGCTGCACTCGACAATAGCTCCCCAATCCGTAGCGCTGCCTCGGCTTGCATGGTTTGGGTGACGTGACTGTAGAGGTCTACGAAGAGGCTCGGATCCGAGTGGCCTAGCCGTTCTGCAGCCACCTTCGGCTGCACTCCCGCCGTAAGCAGCAAGGTTGCACTCGTGTGACGAAGGCCGTGAGCGCTCAACCGAGGCAGTCCGAGTTCCTGGCTGGTCCGCGTCAACTGCTTGGAGATCGCCTGCGGGTGGAACGACCGCCCGCTGGTGTCGGTGAACACATTTTCTGGCCTAGAACCGAGAGTCGCCTCTTGTTGCTCAGATTGTCGATTGAGGACTTTGACGAGATGGGAGTCGAGTTGGACGACGCGAACAGCCTCGCGGCTCTTTCCGCTCGATTCTCGGAGCTCGTAGGCGAGTGTTGTCGCAAACCGGCGAACATGCACCGTCTTGGCATCGAGACTTACATCATCCCATCGCAGCCAGACCACCTCTCCTATCCGAACTCCGGTCGCCAGCATGAAAGTCCAGAACGGATGTAGCCACTCGCCTTCTTGCCACGCAAGGAACTCCCGTGCCTGCTCAGGGGTCCAATGGGCCGGGACCTTCTTCACCCGAGCAGGAGGGCGGGTGTCGGCCACCGGGTTGCGGTGGACGAGGCCGTTGGCGATGCCGAACTTGTAGGCGCCGTTGAGCGGGGCCCGAGCGAGGCGGATGGTGTTTGAAGAGAGGCCTTCGCCGGTCTTCACCGCACCGGAGCGGGAGAGGGTGACCTGCCACTCGACGATCTGAGCCGGTTGGAGCTCGTGGGCGAGGACGTGGCCAAGGTGCGGCTTGATGTAGCTCTCGTTGTAGTTGCGGTAGTCGAAGACGGTCTTGGGGCCGAGCTGCTCCATCGCCTCGGCCACCTCGAGGTAGCGATCAACCAGCCGGCCAACGGTAGTGCTGGTGTCGAGGCCCCTGACCGAGCCATCTCGAAGCGGCTCCGTCTCGTCGAGGACCTTCTGCCGGGCGAGCTTGGCGTCAGTGGCCGTGGCGAAGCCTCGCCGGGTCACCTGCTTCCACTTCCCGTCGGCGTCCTGGTGGGTGCGGACCTTGAAGTACCAGCTGCCGTTCTTGTCCTTGTAGACGCCTTGCGGTCTGGCCATCAGGCGGGCCTCCGATAGTCGGACTCGACCCGTCGGTCGGCGATCCACGCTTCGATGTCGCTGGGCTCGAAGCGCACGAACTTGCCGACCTTGACGTAGGGCAATCGCTTCTCGAAGACGAGGCGTCGAACGAAGCGGACGTCGACGCCGAGGCGTTTGGCCGCCTGTTCGATGTTCAGTAGGGGCTGGGGTTCCATGGTGCTCCTGTTGTTAGGGGAGGGGTCGGGGTTTGCCGGTTGGCCAGTGGAGGTCTTGGGGTTGGGTGATGGCTCGTGCGAGTTCGACGGCGAGGGCGGGGGCGTCGTTGGTGAGGAAGGTGAACCCGGCTGTGGTGCCTTTGAGGGTGGGGAGCTTGTAGCGCTTGTTCGTGTAGCGCTTGCGGTTGCCGTCGAGTCGGGTGCCGTTGCGGCTGGACCGGGATCGGTGTGTCCGTTTCTGGGAGGCGAGGTAGCTACGTAGGAGGCGTTCGAGGCGCATCATGTCGCCGTGGCTGATCTGGACGTCGGCGTGCATGCGTTGGAGTCCGACGTAGCCCCAGTAGCGGCCGACGGAGCCGTTGGGGTTGACCCAG
>JBCCRO010000005.1:0-256569 GCA_039201605.1 Actinomycetota bacterium | reverse complement strand
GCTGGGTCGGTGGTGACTCGGTCGGGGTTGTCTTCTGGTGGTGATTGGTCGTTTGTGACTACGGGTGGTGGGTTGTCGGGTTGGGTGGAGTCTGACCGGTTGGTGCCTGCTGATGGTGGCCCACCGCCTCCACCGCCGCCGCCGTTCGACCCGCCGCCCAGTGGGGTGCCGGTGGTGATCTTCGACACCGACATGGGGCCGGACATCGACGATGCGCTGGCCCTGGCGGCGCTGCACGAGTACGCCGATCAGGGTCGGGCCCACATCGCCGCCGTGACCCTGTCCCGCAACTCCGACACCGGGGCCCGCTACATCGATCTGCTCAACACGTTCTACGGCCGCCCCGACATCCCGATCGGGGTCTACCGGGGCACGACGGCACGGGACGGGGCCGATGGCGCCTACACCGGTCCCATCGTCAACAGCGGCCGCTACCCCTACTCGCTCGACGTCAACGCCCTGCCCCAGGGGCACGAGCTGATGCGGGCCGTGCTGGAGGCGTCGGACGACAACAGCGTGGTGATCATCCAGGTCGGGTTCTCGACCAACACCGCCCGCCTGCTCGAGCTGTATCCCGACCTGGTGGCCCGCAAGGCCCGGCTGTTGTCGGTCATGGCCGGCGACTTCCAGATGCCGGGGGGTGGACCGGGTTCGGTGGCCGAGTTCAACGTCGAGATCGACCGCACCAGCGCCAACACCGTGTTCCAGCGTTGGCCGTCCCAGCTGGTGGTCAGCGAATTCCACCTCGGGTACAACGTGCACTACCCGCTCAGCAGCATCCGCAGTGATTTCAACTACACGACCAACCACCCGATCAAGGAGTCCTACCTCAACACCACCTACAGCTGGCATGTGCCCAACGGCGACTCCTACGACATGCGCACCTGGGACATCACCTCGGTCATCGCCGCCATCGAGCCCACGCTGATCCCGCCCGCCCTGGGTCCGGGCACGGTGAGCGTCAACACCGGCAACGCCAAGACGTCGTTCACCGCCGGGAACGGACAGCACTACGTCCTGGCCGAACGCAGCCAGCTGAGCCCCAGCCAGTACCAGACGATCATCCAGCGCATGATCGACCTCGTCTCCTCACCCCCGAACGGTGGCAACCCGCCGCCGCCTCCTCCGGACGACCCACCACCGCCTCCGCCGCCACCACCACCTCCTCCTCCCCCGGGCCCTGGCTGCACCGAGGCTCCCGTCGTCGGTCCGAGCTTCTCCGAGCGCGTGATCGTGCGGGGCAACGCATTCGTGTACGTGTCGGCGTTGGAGCCCTACCCCGAGTGCCGATCCGAGGTGCGGCGTGTGCTCTCGAACGAGGATGTGGTGACGGTCACCGCCGCCGCCGGTGGCTACCTCCGAGTGGCCGGCGGTGGTTGGATTCGGGCTACCGTGACCGATCCGGTGCCGCCGCCCGACCCTCCTCCCACTGACGAGTGGTGCCCGACTCTGGACAACTCGTTCCGCGACCCGGTGTTGCCCAGTCAGTTCGGGCTCGTCGACGTGGAGGGCACATCGCTGCGGGCTGTCGTGCGACGAGACACGGTGGCCACGACGAGCTTCGGGCCCGATTGCGACCAGGGACCGACCATTCCGGCCGGCACCGTGTTCCGTGTGCATCGGCTGGCCGTGGACTCGGTGCTCTACCGCCTCGACGGCGAGGGTCTGCTGGTCAACACCGATGACATCGTGTTCCAGTGGCCGAGCAGCTCTCGTGCCATCGGCGTCTGCGGCTCGGCCGCGGTGTCGAGTGGCATCGGCGCCTCCTCCACCTACTGCGGGTGGGTTGACGACGATGGCAACGTCGCCGTGACCGGTGACTTCATGTTCATCGCCGGGCTCACGGCGGGGATCTCTGGTAGCGGCGTGCGGGCCTACGCCAGCAACCTCAACAGCCTCGATGATCTCGGTGGTGTGTCCGCCTGTTTCGAAGGCTCGGCCGCGGTCGGCGTTGGGGGCACCACCGGAGTCTGCTACGGGCTCAGCGGCACGGTGGTCCGGACCGCCGGTCTGTCCGCCGGTGGAAGCGTCGAGTTCTCGGGTGGCATCAACTACACCCTCGTGGCCACCACGCAGCTCTCGGCCAGCGAAGCCCGAGCGGTCCGGGCTGCCGTCTGCGACGTCCATGGTGATCCGGCCAACTACTGCGCCTCCTCGCCCCCGTTGCCACCCCGGCCTCCTGGGCCACCCGGCGGTCCGTTCTGAGGTGGGCCGCTCGTGGCGTCTAGGTGCCGTGATCTCGCATGTCGAGGGCCGCACGCCATTGGCGGTGACACTCGGACGGCCGGGCTAGCTGCACCCGACGCTCGGGCGGCACCGATTCTGGGTGGGGCGGCAGCCTCTGCTGAGGCTGCGACCCACCCGGGCTCAGACCCGGTTGTCCGATTGATCGATGTCGAACATGGCCTTGCCCTGCATGGCCGCCGCGTTGTCGAGGTCGAGCATGGCGTGGCGGGCCGCGGTGTGCATGTCCCGCCCCAGTCGCTGCAGCGGGTTCCGATCGGCGGCCGCCCCCGACCCGGCGGCGGCGAAGAGCCGGTCGGTGGCCCGGATGCACAGCTCGGCCCCGTAGGCGGCGTTCCAGCGGACCCGCGCTCGGTCGGCTCGGGACATCGGCTCGGGGGCCACCATCGCCGCCTCCAGCAGATCGCACGACGTCTGTACCAGGGCCCAGGCGCACTCGATCTCACCGCTGGCCTCGGCCACCCGTCGTTGCATGCCCGGGCTGTCCCGCTTGGCGTCGCCGGTGTAGGCGTCGCGGCGGGTGCGGTTCTGCTCCAGGGTGGTATCGAGGATCCGATCGGCGATCCCCACCACCGATCCCATGAGCATGGTGGCCAGCGTGCACTGGATCGGCAGTCGGTAGAGCCCGGTGTCGACATGGGGCAGCGTGCCGAGCTCGGCCGCCCGGGCCGGCACGGCCCGGTGGTCGGGGACGAACACGTCCTCCAGGATCATGTCCTTCGAGCCCGTGCCCCGCATACCGAGCGTGTGCCAGGTGTCCTCGAAAGCGGCGTCCGAGCTCGGGACGAAGACGAGCTGCGGCTCGCAGGAATCGTCGCCGTGGGCCCCGGCGATGAGCCACGGGCCGTGGTCGGCGCCGCTGGCGTAGGCCCAGCGGCCGTTGACGATGAAGCCACCCTCGACCTTGCGGGCCCGGCCGGGCCACGTCGAGGGTACGCCCGGGATCAGGACACCGGGGTCGTCGCCGAACACTTCGTCGAGGCCGGCCTCGGGCAACCGACCGGCGATGAAGGTGTGGGCGCCGGTGACCATCAGCACCCACGACGCTGCGGTGCAGCCGTGGGCCACGACCCGCTCGGCCTCGACCAGCGCCCGGGGCGACAGCTCGAAACCGCCGTGGCTGGTGGGGGTCATGATCTTGGAGAGCTCGGCTTCCCGGAGGAGTGCGGCCGCTCGACGATCGAGGCAGCGGGCGGCCTCGGAGGCGTCGGTGGTCTCGCCGAGCGGCTCCACGATCTCCCGGGCCCTCGTGGCCACATCCATGTCCGGACCTCCTTGATCGAGTGTTTGGAAGTGTTGCCGCTGATCCGGGGTGGTGTCACCTCCGCCGGTCACGGGTCGGGGGCTACGCTGCCGCCATGACTGACCCGGGGTTCGCACTGGATGGCCGTCGAGCGCTCGTCACCGGCGCCTCCACCGGGATCGGGGCCGCCATCGCCGCCCGCCTGGCCGGTGCCGGGGCCCGGGTGGTGGCGGTGTCCCGAGCGGGTACGGCGCCCGAGGTGGACGGCGTCACGGCGTTGACCGCCGACCTGAGCGACGAGTCGCAGCTTGTCGGCCTCGTCGGCCGCGTCGTCAAGCAGCTCGGCGGCCTCGACATCGTGGTCAACAACGCCGGCACGTTCGAGTACCGGACCAACGCCGACCTCGACCGGGCCCACTTCGACCGCCTGGTCGGCCTCAACCTGTGGGCACCGCTGCGCCTCTGCCAGCTCGCCCATCCCCATCTGGCGACGAGCCCCGATGCGGCCGTCGTCAACATCGGCTCGATCGACGCCACCCGGCCCTCACCGGGCGGCTCGATCTACAGCGCGACAAAGGCCGGGCTCGCCATCGTCACCAAGACCCTGGCCAAGGAGTGGATGGACGACGGGATCCGCATCAACCACGTCGACCCCGGCCTGATCGAGACCCCGCTGGCCGCCGGCGCCGTCGAGTCGGTTCGCGCGACCGACGCCAGGATCAACCTGGTCGGTCGGGTCGGCACCCCCGAGGAGGTCGCCGGTCTGGTCCACTACCTGGTGGCCCCGGTCGGTCGGTTCGCCAACGGCGCCGGCTTTCTCGTCGACGGCGGTGCGCTCGCCCTCGGCCCCTTCGACGCCGTCGAGCGGGTCTGAAAGGTGGCGGGCAGCCCGGTGGCCCGTCCGGCAGCCCGGTCGGCAGGCCGTGGCGGCGGTCAGCCCGCCGGGATGACGACGTTGAGGTCGATGCTGAGGCGGCCCTCGTCGTCGATCTCCACCGGGTAGCGGGGGAGCCCCTCGCCGTCGGCCGGGTAGACGGTGTCGTCGCAGGAGTCGACGAAGGTCTCGTCGTCCGGCTGCCAGATCGGGTTGCAGGTGCGGGGGGCGTCGAGCGGGCGGGCCAGGGCGATCCAGCCCTCGTCGACCTCGGGCCCCAGATGCTGCAGGATCACGTCGTCATCACCGCCGGCCACGTCGGGCAGGAGTAGGGGACCCGATTCGGCCACCGCCTCGGCCAGGCTCTCGACATCGCCCGGCCGGTAGATCCGATCGCCGGGGTCGAGGCCGATCGAGGAGTTGTCGCCGAAGAGGCGATCGGCCTGGGTGACGACGAAGAGGATCGACAGCAGACCGACCAGGGCGGCCGAGCCGACCAGGAGTGCCTGGCGGAGTGGGGGAGTGGAGGTTTGCGCTACCGGCATCGAAAGTCCGTAAACAGTTGGGAAGTCAGACACGTGGTGTCGGCCGTGACCGCCCTAGTATCGCAGCGTCACTCGCCACCATGGCGAGTGGGCCGCTCGATGACGTGCGGCACGACAAGTGAACGGGGCGGAGGGCTCCACCGTGGATCTACTCGAATATCAGGGCAAACAGTTCTTCGCCTCGTATGGCATTCCGGTGTCGGCGGGCGAGGCCACCGGTGATGTCGACGAAGCCGTCGCGATCGCCGACCGGGTGGGCTACCCGGTCGTGGTCAAGGCGCAGGTGCACACCGGCGGCCGAGGCAAGGCGGGCGGTGTGAAGCTGGCGGCCGATGCCGACGAGTGTCGCACCCATGCCTCCAACATCCTCGGGCTCGACATCAAGGGACACATCGTCGAGACCATCTGGATCGAGATCGCCTCCGACATCGCCGAGGAGTACTACGCCAGCTTCACCCTCGACCGCTCGGCCAAGCTCCACCTGGGCATGCTCAGCGCCGAGGGTGGTGTGGAGATCGAGACGGTGGCGGAGGAGAACCCCGACGCCATCGCCAAGATCCACATCAACCCGGTGGAGGGCCTCAGCGAGGAGCAGTGCCGGGAGTGGGTGGCCGCAGCCAAGCTCAACCCCCAGGCCACCGAGGGCGCCGTCGACATCCTGATGAAGCTCTACACCGCCTACACCGAGGGCGATGCCGACCTGGTGGAGATCAACCCGCTGATCCTCAAGCCCACCGGTGAGGTGCACGCCCTCGACGCCAAGGTCAGCCTCGACGGCAACGCCACCTACGAGCACCCCGACTACGAGCAGTACGACGCCACCCAGCCCCGCGACGAGCGGGAGGAGGCGGCCCATGCCAAGGGTCTGCAGTACGTCGGGCTCGACGGTTCCGTCGGCGTGATCGCCAACGGCGCCGGCCTGGCCATGAGCACGGTCGACGTCGTCAACCAGGTCGGTGGCTCGCCCGCCAACTTCCTCGACATCGGCGGCGGCGCCAACGCGGATGTGATGGCGGGAGCCCTCGAGGTGATCAACAACGACCCGGCGGTGAAGTCGATCTTCATCAACATCTTCGGTGGCATCACCCGGGGCGAAGAGGTGGCCAACGGCATCCTCGAGGCGATGAAGCGGGTCACCATCGACTCGCCCATCGTGATCCGCCTCGACGGGACCAACGCCGACGAGGGGCGGGCCATCCTGGCCCCGAACCTGGACGACAAGCTGATGATGGCCGACACGATGCTCGACGCAGCCCGCCGTGCAGTTGAGTTGGCTGCCGTCGAGCTCGCAGGCTGAGCGCGAGGAGAGACTGAGATGAGCATCTTCGTAGACGAGAACACCAAGGTCATCTACCAGGGCCTCACCGGCTCCCAGGGCAGCTACTACGGCAAGCTCAACGCCGAGTACGGCACCCAGGTCGTCGCCGGTACCCACCCCAAGAAGGCCGGCACCGACGTGGACGGCGTGCCGATCTACGCCTCGGTGAAGGAGGCCAAGGAGGCGACCGGCGCCACCGCCAGCTGCATCTTCATCCCCGCCCCCGGCGTGCAGGGTGCGGTACTGGAGGCGGCGGAGGCCGGCATCGAGTTCGTGGTGGCCATCACCGAGGGCGTCCCCGCCCACGACGAGGCCTACTTCTACAACAAGCTGAAGTCGGACTTCCCCGGCACCCGCCTCCTCGGGCCCAACTGCCCCGGCATCATCAGCCCCGGCAAGTGCAACATCGGTATCACGGCCGGGCACATCGCCAAGCCGGGCGGCCCCGTCGGCATCGTGAGCCGCTCCGGCACGCTCACCTACCAGGCGCTGTACGAGCTGCAGCAGAAGGACATCGGCGTGACCACCTGCGTCGGTATCGGCGGAGATCCGGTGCCGGGCACCAGCTTCATCGACTGCCTGGAGGCCTTCGAGGCCGACCCCGACACCAAGGCCGTGATGATGATCGGCGAGATCGGCGGTTCGGCCGAAGAGGAGGCGGCGGAGTTCATCAAGAACCACATGTCGAAGCCGGTCTCCAGCTACATCGCCGGTGTGACGGCCCCTCCTGGCAAGAAGATGGGCCACGCCGGCGCCATCGTCTCCGGCGGCAAGGGCACGGCGGCGGCCAAGATGGAGGCGCTGCGCGACGCCGGGGTCAAGGTGGGCGAGAACCCCACCGAGGCCGGTGAGCTCATGGCCGAGATCGTGGCCGGCCTCTAGCCACGACGGTGAGGGCTGCTCCGTAGCCCGATGACATCAAGTCGGAATTTCAACGGCCGGACGGAAGGGATCCCTCTTCCGCCCGGCCGTTCTGCGTGAGCGGGGTGTGGCGTCCGGCTCAACCTGCTTGACTGTTCGGGTGTCCTTTCGAGGCCTTCTCTTGGCCAGCACCGTGGTGCTGGGTGCCTGTGCGGTGGGCGAGCGTCCGATGTTCGCCGACGAGGCCGGTCTCGACGGTTCCTCCAATGCCCTCGACGGGGACGCCCTGAGCGGTGACCCCGACGAACCAGGCGATCCGCTGGGTACTCCGGCCGACGCCGCCACCAATCCCTCAAGCCCCGACACCGTGGTGGAGGCTCCCGCCGATCCCGCCCCGGTCCTGCCGGGTACGGCGCCCCCGATCCTGATCACGGCCACCGGCGTCATCGTGCCCGTGGTCGGCGTCGACGAGAACAACATCTACACGGTGGAGACACCGTGCGGGGCCCAGGTCCCGCTTCGGTGGGGCCAGCCCCTACGGGCCGCCGACGTGGTGATCGACCCCGGCCACGGCGGCGACGAACGGGGCGCCATCGGCCCCTCGGGCGAGACCGAGGCCGAGCTCAACCTCGACATCGCCCGTCGCACCGCCGCCCTGCTCGACGCCCAGGGCATCTCGGTCACCCTTACCCGCAGCAGCGACTACCGGGTGCCGATCCGCATGCGGGCCGCCATCGCCGACGCGCTCGGGGCCGAGCTTCTGTTGTCGATTCACCACAACTCACCGACGCCCACCCCCGGGCCCGAGAACGGCCCCGGCACCGAGGTCTACGTGCAGTCCGGCTCCGACGATTCCGCCCGCTTCGGCGGGATCCTCCACGAGGAGATCGTGGCCACGCTGTCGGTGTTCGACGCCGACTGGGCCAGCTCGTCATCGGCCGGTGTGCTCCGGGTGGTCAACGACGAGGGCGAGGACGCCTACGGCATCAACCGGTACCCGGTGGCCACCGCCGCCCTGGCCGAGTTGGCCTACATCTCCAACCCGACCGAGGCCCTAGTGCTGGCCACCGACGAGTACCGCCAGTCGGCGGCGGAGGCCCTGGCCCGGTCGGTGATCCGCTACCTGGAGAACGACCCCGGTGGCACGGCGCTCAACGCCGAGCCCCGGCTGTTCACCTCCGCCGGAGGTACCGGCGGCGTCGACGGCTGCATCGACCCGGTCCTCGAATAGGGCGGCCCGGGCGGTGCTTCCGCCTTCGGTCAGTCGAGTGTCGCCACCCGCAGCCGGCGACGGATATCGGCGATGGGCCGCTCGACGGCGAGGTGGATCGCCAGCGACGTGGCCAGGATGGCGGCGAACGACAGCACCCCTCGGAGGACGAGGGGGACGTCGGGGAACTGCAGGTTGAACCCGCCGATGTACACCAGGTGGTTCAGGTAGAACGTGTAGCTCAGCACCCCCAGGAAGGCGACCGGCCGCAGGTTGAGCAGTCGGAACAGCCCCTCCCGGGGGTGGAGGATGGCGAAGTAGAACACCGGGGCCAGGGCCATCGACTGGATCGTGTAGCGGAGCGTCTCCCGGTACTGCTCGTTGCGGACGGCCATCGAGCCGAGGATCACGAGACCGGACACGGCGAGGACGGTCGTCCGCGTCCGTCGGGTGGTCTCGATCACGGGGTCGAGCGCCGGATTGCGATAGAGGCCCATGACACAGCCGTAGAGGATGGCGTCGATCCGGGCGTCGGTGGCGCTGTAGGTGTGGGTCTGGGGGGCGTCGAGGACGAGTACCAACACCAGCCGCCAGGCGAGCACCAGGCCGCAGACGACGAGCAGCGTGAGCGCCTGTCGCCGAGGGGCGAACCGCCGGAGGAGCACGAGTGCCGCCAGCGGGAACAGGAGATAGAAGTGCTCCTCCACCGCCAGCGACCAGTAGACGATCGTGCCCGGCGGGAACGCCCGGACCCCGTCGGGATCGATCATGGTCCAGTAGTTGGTGACGTGGAGCGCTTGGGCCACCACGCCCCGCAGCGACCCGAAGTCGGCGGTGAACCCGACGGCGGAGAACAGCACGGCGAGGGCGAGGCAGAGGTACAGCGGGGGGAGGATCCGCCACGCCCGCCGCTTGTAGAAGGCGCCGAAGTCGATCCGACCGGTGCCCTCGAACTCCCGCCGCAGCAGCGTGGTGATCAGGTACCCGCTGAGGAAGAAGAAGACGGTGACGCCGAAACCGCCGGGGACGGCCGGAAGACCGGCGTGGGACACGAAGACGATCATCACCGCCACCGCCCGCAGACCGTCGAGCGAGGGGATGTGGAACGACGGCGTCGTCCCGCTCTCCGCCCGATCCGCAACCGGGCGATTCGCCGTCTCACTCACGTGGGCCGACCATAGGTCGAACGACCCATCGGCAGAGGATCGGGCCCGGCGATCCGCACGGTCCGCCACGCACAGGCCCCTACGGCCGACGACCGGCGGATCGGCGGTAGGTTGGCCGAGTGCGTGCATTTCTCTCCGTCTACGACAAGACCGGTATCGCCGCCCTGGCGAAGGACCTCCACGATCTCGGCATCGAGCTGATCTCGTCGGGCGGCACGGCGGCCGCCATAGCCGCCGAGGGCGTCCCCGTCACCGACGTGGCCGACTGGACCGGCTATCCGGCGATGCTCGGCCATCGGGTGGTCACCCTCCACCCCCGGGTGCACGGCGGCATCCTGGCCGACCGGCGCGACCCGGATCATCTCACCGACCTCGAGACGCACGGCCTCGACCTGCTCGACATCGTGGTCGGCAACCTCTACCCCTTCGCCGGCGACCCCTCCATCGACCTGATCGACATCGGTGGTCCGGCCATGGTCCGGGCTGCGGCCAAGAACCACGAGTACGTCACCGTGCTGGTCGACCCTGCCGACTACCCGGACGTCCTGGCCGAGCTGCGCGACACCGGCGGCACCTCGCTGGGGCTGCGCCGCAAGCTGGCCCGGAAGGCCTTCGCCCACACCGCCGCCTACGACGCCCAGATCGTGAACTGGTTCGACGCCGACGTGCCCGGGGTGGCCGACGACGAGACGCTGCCCCCCACCGTCCACGTGTCGCTGGAGCGGGTGCAGAGCCTGCGCTACGGCGAGAATCCGCATCAAGCCGGGGCCCGCTACCGCATCGCCGGCCAAGCCAGCTGGTGGGACGAGGTGGAACAGCACACCGGCGTCGACCTGTCCTATCTGAATCTGTTCGACGCCGACGCCGCCTGGATCCTGGCCCACGACCTGGGCGACCGGCCGACGTGCGCCATCATCAAGCACGCCAATCCCTGCGGCGTGGCCGTCGCCGACGACCTGGCCACCGCCTACGCCAACGCCCTGGCCTGCGACGAGCGGTCGGCCTTCGGCGGCATCGTGGCCCTCAACCGGGTGGTCGACGCCGACACGGTGGCCGCCATCGAGGCCGGCCCGCAGGCCGACGTGATCATCGCCCCCGGCTACGAGGAGGGCGTGATCGAGCGCCTGGAGGCCAAGCGCAAGCGGACCCGCGTCCTCACCGCCCCGGCGCCGGAGGCGGCCAGCCTCGGCGTCCGCCAGCTCAGCGACAGCTACCTGGTGCAGCAGGCCCACAACTTCGCCTCCGCCCCCGACACCTGGACCTCCGTGACCGAGCGCACACCGACCCCGGCCGAACGGGCCGACGCCGAGCTGGCGTGGCGGGTGTGCGGCCACGTGTCGTCCAACTCGATCGTCCTGGCCAAGGACGGCACGGCGTGGGGCATCGGGGCCGGTCAGCAGAACCGGGTCGAGGCGGGCCAGATCGCCGCCCAGAAGGCCGACGGCCGGGCCGCCGGTGGAGCCTGCGCCTCCGACGCCTTCTACCCCTTCCCCGACGGTGTCGAGGCCGCGGCCGAGGCCGGGGTGGCCGTCGTGGTGCAACCCGGTGGTTCGGTCAACGACGACGCCGTCATCTCCACGGCCGACAACCTCGGCTTGGCCATGCTGTTCACCGGCGAGCGCCAGTTCCGGCACTAGGCGACAGCGAGGAGCGACATGCGGCGGGATCGACGACGGACGACGCTCGGCTTCTCCGGTTTCTCGGCCGGGGTTGCGGCGGTGGCGGTGGCCATGCTGCTGCTGGCCTCGGGCTGTGGCGACATCGAGGTGTCGGTCAACGGACAGTCGGTCAACGACCTGCTCGAGGGCGGGCCCGAGCAGCTGTGCGGGGTGGTCGACGCCCTGTCGCTCGACCGCCAGGCGCTGCTCGACAGCGGCATCGATCCCGAGCAGCTCCGCTCGACGTGGAGCACCGTCGACGGGAACCTGAACAGCGTCGGTGACGCCGTCGCCTTCGTCGAGGGGATCGAGGGATTCCAGCCCCTGGGCGAGTCGGTCGACATCCAGGGTCAGTGGCCGTTGGTGGTCGCCGGCTTCGAGGAGCGGCTGGCGTTGCTGGAGGAGGCGGGCTTCGATCCGGCCGCCCTCGACGAGCGGTTCGACGCCGTCTCGACGCCGGAAGTCCGTCAAGCCCGGGACTCGCTGTCGACCATCTGCCCCTAGCGCCCCCGTAGGCTTGAGGGGTCCCCACGAGGGCTCGAAGGAGCGCACATGACGGCACAACTGCTGGCCGGACAACCGGTGGCCGACGAGGTCATGAAGGAAGTCGAGGCAGAGATCACGCTCATGGCCGACGCCGGGATCACCCCTGGTCTGGGCACCATCCTGGTCGGCGACGACAGCGCCAGCGCCGGTTACGTCGCCCGCAAGCACGAGGCCTGCGACCGCTACGGCCTCAAGTCGTTCCACGCCGGTATCTCGGCAACGGCCACCCAGGCCGATCTGTTGGCCGCCGTCGAGGAGTTCAACTCGAACCCCGAGGTCGACGCCTACCTGATCCAGCACCCCCTGCCCGCCGGGTTCGACTTCAACGCCGCCCTGGCCGCCGTCGATCCCGACAAGGACGCCGACGGCCTCCACCCGATGAACCTGGGCAAGCTGGTGCTCCAGGAGCCGGGCCCCGTGCCCTGCACCCCGGCCGGCATCCAGCGCATGCTGGCCCACTACGACATCCCCGTGGCCGGCCGCAACGTGGTCGTCGTCGGTCGGGGCCCGACGCTGGGCCGTCCGCTGTCGCTCCTGCTGTCGAACCGGGGCGACGGGGCCGACGCTGCCGTCACCGTGGTCCACAGCCGCGTGCCGAACCTGGCCGACTACACCCGGGCCGCCGACATCCTCATCGGCGCCGTCGGGGTGCCCGAGATCATCACCCCCGACATGGTCGACCCGGGCGCCGTCGTGATCAGCGGCGGCATCACCTGGGAGGGCCGCAAGCTGCTGCCCGACGTGGCCGAGAGCGTTGGCGAGGTGGCATCGTGGATCACCCCCCGCCTGGGTGGCGTCGGGCCGACGACGATCGCCATGTTGTTCCGCAACACGGTGTTCGCCGCCCGTCGCCGCATGCCGGTCTAGCGCTCGTCCGTCGGCCGGGGAACCGGAGGCCCGGTTCGCGCCGTCCAAGAGCTATGAGTCACCGTCGTGTCGCCGCGCTCCTCGCCGCTCTGACCCTGTTCGCCGTCGCCTGCACTCGGCAGGCCGAGCCGTCGTTCGACGTGCTCGGCTTCTGGTGGGCGGTCGAGATCAACGGCGAGCCGGTGGAGATCGGGGTGAACGCGGCCGAGGCGCCGTGGCTGGAGTTCACCGGCACCGATGTCGGTGGCAGCTTCGGCTGTAACAACGGGGGCGGCGAGTACACGCTGCAGGGCGACCAGCTCCGCACGACCGAGATCGTGAGCGAGCTTCAACTCTGCAGCATCCCCGACGGCGGCGAGGAGATGGTGCCGATGGAGCGGGCTCTCGTCCAACTGCTCGGCAGCTCCGAGCTCTCCCGTGACGGCGACACGCTGACGATGCGGGGCGGGCCCTACACCGTGGTGCTGGTGGCGGCCGATGGCCCGCCCCCGATCCCGGAGCGGGAGCCGTCGAGCGCATTCGGTCCGCTCGACTGCGCCCCCGGGGTGGTGCGGGAACAGCGTCACCCCGACGACGGCACCCCACCGGAGGAGCTGGCGGTGGAGTTCGAGCCGACGACGTTCGTGGTCGAGCCCGGCGAGCCCCTCCACTGGTGGGGCCTCGACGCTGAGGGTGAGGTGGTGGTCGGCGTCCTCCTCGGCGACAACGGACCCGAGTCCGACTACCAGATCCTCACCTGCGTTTGAGGGCTGAGCGGCTCCGCTCGGGCCTTTTTCGAGAATGCGGCAAACGAATGGGCCGCCGAGCCGTCGTAGGGAGACGAACGGAACGGGTCCGGCCGCCGACCTCCTTGCTTGCGCTCTCCTCTCCGTGGCGGCGACCCGGTCCCGTTCCGTTCGTCCGCTCGACGGGTCGGGACGTTCGGCCGGCCGACGCTCGGCCTCAGTCGAGGCCGAGCGTCTCCCGTCGCAGGTACCGCTCGAGGCTGTCGAAGATGACGGCCACCAGGTGCCGCACCTCCTCGTCGCTGTGCGTGAGCCCGAGCGCCCGGATGATCACGTCGAGGCCGTCGGCCTCGGGCGCGTCGTAGAGGTCGTCCTCGACGTCGGCCTGGTGGACGATCTGCCCCAGCCGCCACAGCACGGGATCGACGAGATCGTTGCGGCGCAGGATGGTCTCGAAGGTGACGTCGTCGCCGTGGTGGGTGAGATCGCAGCCGACCATGTCGAAGGGGGTGGCGTCGGTGGGCACGTCGTCGGGGTCGTCGACGTAGACGAACTCGGCCTCGGGGTCGACGTAGGTGGTGATCAGCCAGGCCGATGCGGCGCGGTCGACGTGGATGCCCTTCCTGGTGGCCCACCTCATCGCCGTGCTCCGGTGCTCAGGCCGGCCTGCTCGGCGGCGGTGGCGATGGCCAGGCGGGCGGCGTCACGCTGCGGGGCCCGGAAGTAGTCGCGGCGGCTGATGCGCTGCCACTGTCGCCGCCACCGTTTCACCGAGCGGATCGTGGGTGACGCCTCCGCCTCGATCTCGGCCCGCAGCTCGTCGAACTCCCGATCGCGGGCCTGCCGGAGCTGGTCGGCCAGGTCCGCTCCCTGCCGTCGGGAGGCGGGCCGGGCCACCCACAGCGTGGCCTCGCCGTCGGCCTCTCGGACCCGCTCGGCGATCCACTCCAGGTGCTCCTTGGTGCGGGCGTCGTGAGGAAGGGCCACCAGCCCGTCGCCGAGTTGGGCCACGCCGAGGTCTTTCAGCTTGCGCCACACGGTGATGCGGGGCGTCGACGGCTCACGGGGTATCCGATAATTGAGCAGGACCCAATCCGGCTCATGTTGTGTAACCACGGTTGCCACCGTATCATGCAAAGTAGATGCAACCGTGGTTACATACTTTGGTTCAGGGTCGACGTGAGGGCCGCGGTGTCGGCCGGAGCGTGTCGGCCCCGCCCGGTGCCGACATCTCCCGACGGGCGTGGTGGGCGGCCTGGGGCACGGTGGCGGTGAACAGCTTCGGCGGGCCCGCCGGTCAGATCGCCGTCATGCACGACGAGATCGTGGTCCGGCGGCGTTGGGTTGGGGAGCGTCGTTTCCTGCACGCCCTCAACTACTGCATGCTCCTCCCCGGTCCGGAGGCGCAGCAGTTGGCCACCTATCTCGGTTGGCTGCTGCGGGGTCCGTGGGGCGGCCTGTTCGCCGGTGCGCTGTTCATCCTCCCCGGCTTCATCTCGATCATGGCCCTCAGCGTTCTGTTCGCCGCCTACGGCGACCTGCCGTGGGTTGCCGGCCTGTTCTACGGGATCTCGGCCGCCGTCATCGCCGTGGTGGCCGCCGCCGTGCTCCGCATCGGCCGACGGGTGATCACCAACACCCCCATGCTTCTGGTGGCGGTCGGTGCCTTCGTCGGCGTGTTCGTGTTCGAGCTGCCGTTCCCGCTCATCGTGGCCGTCGCCGCCGTGGCCGGGGTGGTCGGCGGACGTGTCCGGCCGTCGGTGTTCAACCTGCTCACCGGGCACGACGCCTCGGCGGTCGACGCCGACGCCGACGACGCCGAGGTTCTGGTCGGCGACGCCGGGGGTGACGTGGGCGCCCCGTCGTGGGGGCGGGCTCTGCGGGTGGTCGCCGTCGGTCTTGCTCTATGGTTCGGGCCCGTCGCCGCCATCGTGGCCGTGGCCGGCTCGGGATCGGTCTACGGCGATGTCGCGTGGTTCTTCTCCACCGCCGCTGTGCTCACCTTCGGCGGCGCCTATTCGGTGTTGGCCTACATCTCCCAGGAGGCGGTGACCACCTTCGGCTGGCTGGAGCCGGGGGAGATGATCAGCGGCCTTGGCATGGCCGAGACCACACCCGGACCGCTCATCCAGGTGGTCCAGTTCGTCGGGTTCATGGGGCCCTACCGGGAGCCGGGCTCCCTGCACCCCCTGCAGGCGGGCGTGCTGGGGGCCGTGATCGCCACGTGGGTCACCTTCGTCCCGTCGTTCCTCTGGATCTTCCTCGGCGCGCCGTTCATCGAACACCTCCGCGGTCGTCCGTCGCTCACCGCCGCTCTGTCCACGGTGACCGCAGCGGTGGTGGGCGTGGTGCTCAACCTGGCCGTCTGGTTCGCCCTCTTCACCCTTTTCGACACGGTCGACGTCGATCGTCGCTTCGGGGTCGTCATCTACCGACCGCACCTGGGGACGCTCGACCCGGTGGCCCTGGCCATCGCCGCCACGGCGGCCATCGCCCTCCTGCGGTTCAGGATGCCGACGCTGCGGGTCGTGGCGGCCGCCGCCGTCATCGGTGTGGTGCACCAGTTCATCGTCTGACCGGAAGGACCCCAATGACCACCAACGTGCTGTTCCTGTGCCCCCACTCGGCGGGCAAGAGCCTCGCCGCCGCCACCTACCTCCGCTCGGCCGCGGCTCGGGCCGGTATCGACGTCGACATCGCCGTGGCCGGCACCGACCCCGACGCCGTCAACATGCCGACGGTGGTCGACGCCCTCTCGGCCCAGGGCTTCCGCATCGACTGGCAGCCCCGCCTCGTCACCGAGGCCGACACCGCCGCCGCCGATCACGTCGTCAGCATCGGCTGCGACCACGACGCCGTGCCCACCACCTCGCCGATCGTCGAGTGGGACGTGCCGCTGATCAGCATCGACCTCCTCGGCTCCCTCGACGCCATCCACCACCGGTGCGAGGAACTCGCCACCCGACTGGCCGAGCAGGCCCCCGACTCGCCGTGACCGTCGGTCAGCGCTTGCGGGCGAGCCAGACCTCCTCGACCGGCCAGCGGGCACCCCAGCCATGGTCGACGAACGTGTAGTTCGACGGCGCCCCCTCGGGGATGTAGAGCTCGATCAGATCCTCCACCTCGAAGCCCGAGTCCCGCAGCAGGCGGATCATGTCTCCGTGGCTGATGTGGAACTCGACGCCGAGGTTGTCGAACCAGGCGAAGCGGTGCATGCCGCGTTGCGGGCGCACCAGGTTCGCCTCGGCCGGTCCCTCGGCCTCGAACTCCCGCACCGCCAGCATGGCGGCCACCGAGTTGCCGAGGAACGCCAGGTGGCCACCCGGCCGCAGCAGCCGGGCCGCCTCGGGGATCCAGGCGTACGGGTCGCACCAGATGGCGGCCCCGTACTCGCTGATGGCGACATCGAAGCTGGCGTCGGCGAAGGGGGTGCGGGCGGCGTCGCCGAACAGCAGCGGGAACGGCAGGTCGAACTCGGCCTGAAGGGCCCGAGCCGTGGCCAGCTGGGCCGGTGAGTTGTCGATGCCGACCGCCGACGCCGCCCCGGCGGCCAGGCAGTAGGCCGACACGTACCCGGTCCCGCATCCGAGCTCGACCACGTCGGCACCAGCGACGTTGCGCAGCATGCCCACCTCGGCCTCCGGCACGCCCCAGCAGCCCCAGCTCGGCTTGACTCGGCCCTCGGGGGCGAAGGCCCGCCGGCCGGGTGGCTCATACGACGGGGCGTTCTCGTCCCACTGCCAGCGGTTGGCCACCAGGCTGCTCCGCACGGCGCCGTCGTCGCCGAGCTCGATCGACCACCCCTCACCGGCCGGTGTCGACGCCGCGGCCCAGCCGGCCGCAACCAGGAAGGGCTCGATCGTGTCGGCCTCGGTCTCGTCGCCGGGCTCCGGGGCGAGGTGGGCGGCGGGGTAGCCGAGGCGGGCCAGCATCCGCTCCCCGCACACCAGCAGTCGGCGCCCGTGGCCGTGCCGTCGCCGGTCGGGTGCGACCACGAGGCGACGGAGGCGTCCGGCGCCGCTGGCGGTGTCGATGATGAGCACGCCGCCGACGCCGTCGTCGCTCGCCGCCACCACCATGGCCGGCAGGTGATCGCCCCTGACGCCCGGTCGGGGCGGGACGCGGGCGGCGACGATGTCGGCGGCGACGGGACCGAGCGACGGCACCAGGGAGACGATGCCCTCGACGTCGTCGAGGCGGGCGGGCCGGATGTCCATCGGCCCAACCTAGGTCAGGCCGCCGGCGTCCGGCGTCGGGTCGCCCGTTGGGCCCGCCGTCAGTCGGCTTCGTCGGGGTAGAGAAGGCGGACCAGGGGCACGGCGACGGCCACCGCCACCACCTGAGCCGCGAGGAATCCCGGGACCGATGCCGGCTCGATACCGGCGAAGGTGTCCGACAGGGTGCGGGCGAGGGTGACCGCCGGGTTGGCGAAGCTGGTCGACGAGGTGAAGTAGTAGGCGCCGGCGATGTACCCGCCGACGGCGTAGGCCACCTGCGGCGCCCGACCCGAACGGACGACGCCGTGGATGACGAGCAGCAGCCCGAGGGTGGCCACGAACTCGGCGAACACGAGGTGCAGCCCGGAGCGGTCCTTGGCCGACACGTTGACGGCGTCCAGTTCGAACATCACGTTTGCCGCCATCACCCCGACGGCGCCACCGGCGACCTGGGCCACGACGTAGGCGACGGCCGTGGTGGTGTCGAGGGCACCGAGCAGCCGCTCCGAGAGGGTCACCGCCGGGTTGAAGTGGGCCCCCGAGGCCCCGGCGAAGGTGAGGATCAGGGCCGTCAGCACCCCGGCGGTGGCGAAGGCGTTCTGCAGGAGCTGAAGGCCGACGTCGGTCGACAGGTTCTCGGCCATGATCCCGGACCCGACCACGGCGGCCAGGAGGAACGCCGTGCCCAGGAACTCGGCCGTCAAGGAACGAGCCAACTCCCTCGGTCCGGTCGCCGTGGCCATCAGGCCGTTCCCCACGACGGCACGGTCATCGGGCGATCATCGACATCGGGCCGACCATCAGCCGGCCTTCCGCCACGACGCGGTCATCAGGTGGTGGCCAGACCGAGGTAGCGGGCGGCGAGATCCACCCGACGGTCGACCGAGTCCCGGTAGTCGTCGAGGTCGAACTCCTCATCCTGCGAACCCTGCTGGCCGTTGGCGTAGCGGGCGTAGACGCCTTCACCGATGCAGGCCAGGCGCCAGGCGGCGAAGGCCTGGTAGTAGTCGACCAGGTCGAGGTCGATCCGCATCTCGTCGGCGTAGCGGGCCGCCAGCTCCTCCCGGGAGGGGAAGCCGGGCAGCGAGGTGGCCTCGGCGTCTCCCGCCACCTCCGGCTCCTCGGGGTCATGCCAGTAGCCGAGGAGACCGGCGAGATCGGCCATCGGGTCGCCCAGGGTGCACAGCTCCCAGTCGAGCACGGCGGCCACCGGGCCGCTCGGGTCCATCATGCAGTTGGACAGGCGGTAGTCGCCGTGGGCGATGGTGGTCCGGGCCTCGGCCGGGAGCCGGGCCTCCAGGGTGTGGCGGACCGTGTCGATCAGGGGCAGGTCGCGTTGGCGCGACTGCTCCCACTGCCCCGACCACCGCTTCAGCTGCCGCTCCAGGTAGCCGGACCGCTTGGCCAGATCGCCGAGGCCGACGGCGTCGATGTCCACCCGGTGGAGGGCGCACAGCGTGTCGATCAGCTCGTCCGCCATCCGGGCCCGGACGCCCTCGTCGAGCCCTCGGGCGATGTCGACGTCGCGGACCACGACACCGGGGACCTCGTACATCACGTAGAAGTCGCGGTCGTTGACCGCCGGGTCCTGACACAGCCCGACCAGGGCGGGCACGGGGACGGCCGAATCGGCGAGGGCGTCCATCAGGCGGTGCTCGCGGCCCATGTCGTGGGCGCTCGGGAGCAGGGGCCCCAGCGGGGGCCTACGCAGCACATAGGTCGACCCGGCGGCGTCGGACACCATGAACGTCATGTTGGACCGTCCGCCCGGTATCAGATCGAAGGTGAGAGGTGGTTCGATCGGGACCCGATCGGCCAGCCATCGCGTGATGTTCTCGGCCCGTATCCCTTCCACGGCGCCATCCGCTGCCGACGATGTGTTGGTCATCGGGGTCATCTTGGCACCTCGACGATTCGGCGGCGAGTGACAGGCGATCCGACCGGGCCGTCCCGGGCGACCGGGCCGACCGCAGGGCTGCGTGTCACACCCCATCGGTAAGTTCTTGGCAACGGGTCCGGCCCGGGCGACCCACGGGTGGCCGGGCCGCACCCCAGACGCCACCCACATGCACGTCCAGACCCGCCGCGGACCACTTCGGTCGGCCCGGCGCGTCCGACCAACGAAGGAAGCACGCACAGCGATGGTGAAGGTATTGGTGGCAACCGAGGAGGCCCAGGGCCTCCGACACAGCGACACGGCGGCGGCGGTCGAGGGTGAACTGGTCTATCTCCCGTTCGGGAGTTGCCAGGGCGCGATCGTCGTCCCGGGCGACGGCGGTTCGACGACGGGGGCGGCCCCGGTTCCGATGCCGGTGGTATGTCCCACCGCGGCGGTCGGCGAGTCCTGCGGCTGCCATCGGGCCTTCGTCGGTATGGCCAGCAGTCGGTGCACCACCACGGCCCTGGTGATGGAGCGGGGCGATCTCACCCCCGACGACCTGTGGACGGCGCTCACCGACGCCCTCGAGCGGCAGGACGGGCCGGACCCGATGGCCTCGGCCCGGGAGTTCCACGAATTCCGTCTGCTGTTCCGTCGCACCCTGGCCACCGCCGAGCACTTCCCGGCGGGAACCATCATCGAGCGCGACGGCACCCGGGTCAGTCGGCGGGCCGTCACCGAGCCGGTGGCCATTCCCATCGACCTCGTTGGCGGCGACGGCTGACCGCGGCCAAACTGTCGGGCGTGTCCGACGAGGTCCGATTCGCCGACCTGCTAGCGCTCACCACCGACGGGCCGGAGTCGTTCCTCGGTCCGCCCGCGCCCGAGCGCTTCGGAATCACCTACGGCGGCCAGTTCCTGGCCCAGGCCCTGCTGGCCGCCGCCGCCACCGTGGGGGAGGGCAAGGCCCCTCATTCGCTCCACGCCTACTTCGTCCGGCCGGGCGACGTCGACGAGGCCACGCGGTATCGGGTGGACGAGATCCGGGAGGGTCGTTCGTTCGCCCTACGGTCGGTGGTGGCCACCCAGCAGGGCATCGAGGTGTTCCGGCTCACCGTGTCGTTCCACCAGCCGGAGCCGGGCCCCACCTATCACCGGTCGCGCGGCTACCCGATGGCCGACGTCGACCCGCCCTCCGACAGCCAGATCGATTACCACACCTTCGTCGCCGGCCACCCCGACTTCGACCCGGAGTCGTGGGACGGGGCTCGACGGCCGATGACGGTCCGCTACATCAACCCGCCGGATCCGGCGGGCGGCGCCCCGGTCGACGAACCCCAGCTCATGTGGCTGCGGCTGTCGTCGCCCCTGGCGGCCGACCCGACCGAGGACCGGGCCATCCACGCCGCCGGTCTGGCCTACCTGGCCGACGGCACCCTGATCGACCACGCCCTGCTGCCCCACGGTCTCCGCTGGTTCGACGGGCGCCTCACCGGGGTCAGTCTCGACCACGCCATGTGGTTCCACGCCCCGATCCGAGCCGACGACTGGCTGCTGTACGACCAGCGCGTCACCTGGACCGGCGGAGCCCGCGGCCTGGTGACCGGCTCGTTCTACGACCGGATGGGGGTCCTCGTGGCCACCTGCACCCAGGAGGGCCTGATCCGCCTCGACGACGGCCAGGCCCCGGACGGCTCAGCCGACCACGCCGAGCACGACCATGCCGAGCACGACACCGCCGATGACGCCGTCGACGGCTCGGCGGAGGCCGACCTCAGCTGACGGCGAGTGCGGCCGCCAGCACCATCACCAGCACGGCCACGGCGATGCAGGCGACGAGGGCCAGGATGTAGCGGGCCTCGTCGGAGGGGGCGAGGCCTTCGGCCCCTCGCGGCATCGGCAGGTCACCCGTCTGGGCCGGCGACGTCGGGGCCGAGCCGTTGGGCGACGAACCGTTGGCGGTGGAGGCGGGGGCGGCGCTCGCCGTGGCCTCGGTCGCCGTGGCCTCGGTCGACGTCGGTGTCGAGGGCCGAGGCTGGCCGATCTTGCGGCCGGTGTCGGTGCCGATGGTGGGCACGGGGCCGGTGTCGGTGCCGGTCTGGGCCGCCCGCCGGAGCTCGGTGACGAACCCGGCGGCCGAGGTCGGTGCCCGACCCTCGGCGCCCATGGTGCGATCGATCAGGGTGAGGACGGCGTCCGGGGCCGACACCTCCATCAGCAGCTCCGGCGCCTCCTCGGGCCGACGGGTGGCGGGCGCCCCGATCAGGAGGGTGAAGAGCATGGTGCCCAGGGCCTCCACGTCGACGGCGACGGCGCCGCCGTTGTCGCCGTCGGTGGTGGTGAAGGCGGTGCTGGCGGCAAAATCGCCGACCCGGGGCAGGAGGAAGTCGGTGAGCAGGATGTTCGACGGCACGAGATTGCCGTGGATCAGGCCCCGGCCGTGCACCTCCGACATCGTGACCGCCACCGACTCCACCAGGAAGGCGGTCTCCCGCCAGGTGAGGGGTCCGTGGGCCACCAGGAGCTGGGCCAGCGAGCCCCGGCGGTAGTAGGGGGTCATCAGGTAGGGCTTGCCGCCTCCGGTGGTGCCGGCGTCGAGCAGGGGCACGATCCCGGCGTGGCCCGTCAGCTGGCCGGTCACCCGGCGTTCGGTCTCGAAGCGGAGCCCGGCCGGGCTGTCGGGGTCGTCGTGGAGGACCTTCACCGCCACCGTGCGCTGGAGCCCCGGCTGGACGGCCTTGTAGACGCTGGAGACCGAGCTGACCGACAGCAACTCCAGGTCGGTGACACCGCTGATGCCGAGATCGAGCGCGGTGCTCCGGGGGGTCGTCGTGGCGGCGACGGACACCGTGGGCGGCTTCTCGTCACCCCATCCTTCGAGCAGGCTCGTCTCGCGCTTGGCTGCAGACACCTTGCATCCTCTCCTACGACTCGCACCCCGAGGCGGCGTCCTCGGACCCCTCCCTATGATGGCGTGCCACGGGCCCCAGATGTTGGCGTTTCGCCGGAACTTTTGGTGTATTCGTTAAGGGCTCGCTTATCCGTTGGTCCTCGTGGACCATCGCCCCGTAGCGTGATCTCCTCATGGCTTCCCCTAGTGTCTTCCGGCGAGGGATGCGGACGGTGCGGGCGGTCGTCGCCCGGTCGCCCCTCACCTTCTTCATCTCCGTCGTCGGCGCCGCCGTCTTCGCCGGTGCCTCCGTGGTGTCGACGATCGTGCTCGGCCGCATCACCGACGACGTCGTGCTCCCCGCTTTCGAGACCGGCGACGTCGGCCGCCCCCTGATCGGCTGGGCGGTGGTGGCGGTGGTGGCGGTCACCGTGATCCGGGCCGTCGGGGTCGTGACCCGCCGCTATTACGCCGGCATGACGTCGGAGCGGGCCCAGATGCACCTCCGGGGTGACGTGCTCGATCAGTACCTGGCCCTACCCCTGGCCTGGCATCGCCGCCATCCGGCCGGTCAGCTCCTGGCCCACGCCGACAACGACATCGACATCAGCACCGAGGTCATCGCCCCGCTGCCGTTCTCGTTGGGGGCCGGGTTCCTCGCCGTGTTCTCCGCCATCGCCCTGGTGGCGGTCGACCCGCTCATCGCCGTCGTGGCCTTCGCCATCTTCCCCGCCCTCACCATCCTCAACCGCTTCTACTCCGGCGCCGTCGAGAAACCGGCGGCCGAGGTGCAGGCCGGGGTGGGGCGGGTGTCGGCCATCGCCCACGAGAGCTTCGACGGAGCGCTGGTGGTCAAGGCTCTGGGGCGGGCCGAGGCCGAGAACGAGCGGTTCGAGGTCGCCGTCGAGCACCTGGCCGACCGGCGGCGCCGGGTCGGCTATGTGCGGGCGGTGTTCGAGGCGGTGATGGACTCCCTGCCGAACCTCGGCATCGTCGTCGTCGTGGCCGTCGGGGCGTGGCGGATCGAGGCCGGGGCCATGAGCCAGGGTGACCTGGTGCAGGTGGCCTCGCTGTTCACCCTCCTGGCGCTGCCGATGCGTGTCCTCGGCTTCTTCATGGAGATGCTCCCGCCATCGGCCGTGGCCTACGACCGGGTGAAGGGCGTGCTGAGCACCGACCGCCCCGTCGAGCCTCCGGCGTTCGTCGACCTCCCGGAGGGGCCGATCGGCCTCGAGGCGTCGGGCCTGTCGTTCGCCTACGAGGGGGCCGAGCCGGTGCTGCGCGACGTGTCCCTGGCCGTCGCCCCGGGTGAGGTGGTGGCCCTCGTCGGCTCGACCGGCTCGGGGAAGACGACGCTGTGCACCGTGTTGGCCGGCCTGCTGCCGCCCTCGTCGGGCGAGGTGCGCCTCGGGGGTCGACCGATCGACGAACTCGATCCGACCGGGCGGACCGAGGCCCGGGCCTATGTCTTCCAGGAGGCCTTCCTCTTCGCCGACACCCTGTCGGCCAACGTGATGCTGTCCGCTGCCGATGACGAGGCCCTGGCCGAGGCCCTGTCCGTGGCCCAGGTGGACCGATTCCTCGACGAGCTGCCTGATGGGGTGCAGACCGTGCTGGGGGAGCGGGGGGTGACCCTGTCGGGCGGGCAACGCCAGCGGGTGGCCCTCGCCCGGGCGCTGCTCCAGCGGCCCCGGCTGCTGATCCTCGACGACGCCACCAGTGCCGTCGACGCCGTGGTGGAGCGCGAGATCCTCGACGGCCTTCGGGGCACCCTGGCCGCAACCACCCTGATCGTGGCCCAGCGCCTGTCGACCATCCAGCTGGCCGATCGGGTGCTCTATCTCGACGGCGGCCGGATCGCCGCCGCCGGCACCCACGCCCAGCTACTGGCCGATCCCGGTTACGAGGCCCTGGTTCGGGCCTACGAGGAGGCGGCGGTATGACCGACGAACACGGTGGCGACGTGGCCGACCTCCACCCGGTGGACGGCGCCGCGACCGAGACCGGACGGGCCGACGGTACACCCGGCGAGCGGTCGACGCCCGATGTCGAGTCGGCGCCGGACGGCGCCCTCCGGGTATTGCGGCGGGGTCTGGCCCGCAGCCCCGAGCTGCGGCGAGGTTTGGCGGTGACGGTGGCCATGGGCCTGTCGATCGCCGTGTCCAAGCTCACGATCCCGGTGCTGATCCAGCGGGCGATCGACCGCGATCGCCTGCCCGACGGCAGCGTCGACCTGACCTACGTCTGGACTCTGGCCGCCATCGCCGCCGTGGTGATCCTGATCGCCGGTTTCGTGACGTGGGTGACCCAACGTCGACTGGTCGACCGGGCCGAGACCGCCCTGGCCCAGCTGCGGGCCGACACCTTCCGTCACGTCCACCGGCTGTCGATCGCCGAACACAACGAGAGCCAGCGCGGCGTGCTCGTGGCCCGGGTCACCAGCGACGCCGAGGCCCTGGCTCGCTTCGCCCAGTGGGGCCTCTATTCGTGGACCATCCACCCGGTGATGATCGTCGGCACCTTCGGCGTCCTCGCCTGGTACTCCTGGCCCCTGGCCCTGATCGTCATGGCGGCCTACGCCCCGGCGCTGCCCTGGTTCAAGTGGTTGCAGCGCCAGCAGCTCGCCGCTTACGACCGGTTCCGCACCGAGGTCGGCCGGATGCTGTCGCGCTTCAGTGAGACGGTGACCGGGGCCGACGTCATCCGGGCCTACGGGGCCGAGGAACGGTCGCGGCGTCTCACCCTGGAGGCGGTCGAGGGACGCTACCGGGCCCGGATCCGGGCCAACCGCTACATGGGCATGGTGTTCGTCACCGGCGACGTGTTGGGCGCCATCGCCTTCTCCGGGGTGCTGGTGGCCGGCATCGCCTTTCGCGACACGCTCGGCCTCGACGGGGGTGAGCTGGTGGCGATCCTGTTCCTCACCACCCTGATCCAGGCCCCGATCGGCGAGCTGGGCGAGACGCTCGACCAGACCCAGACGGCGGTGGCCGGGTGGCGCAAGATCCTCGATCAGCTCGATGTCGAGATCGATGTGGAGGAGCCGGTCGGCGGCGCCGTCCTGCCCGACGGGGCGCTGGGGGTGGAGCTGGCCGACGTCCGCTTCGCCTACCGGGGCGGCCCCGATGTGCTGCGCGACGTGTCGCTCACCATCGAGCCCGGCACCACGGTGGCCGTGGTGGGTGAGACCGGCTCGGGCAAGACGACGATGGCCAAGCTGCTGTGCCGCCTGGCCGACCCCCTCGACGGGGAGGTGCGCCTCGGTGGGGTGCCCCTGCACACCGTCGACCCCGCCTCTCGGCTGGCGTCGGTCCGGATGGTGCCCCAGGACGGCTTCCTGTTCGACACCACCATCCGGGAGAACGTCCGCTACGGGGCCCCCGGCGCCGACGACGCCCAGGTCGAGGCGGCCTTCACCGCCCTCGGGCTCGACTGGTGGGTGGCCAAGATGACCGGCGGCCTCGACTACGAGGTGGGGGAGCGGGGCGACAACCTCTCGATCGGGGAGCGTCAGCTCGTGGCCCTGGCCCGGGCTGCCCTGGCCGACCCCGGCCTCCTGATCCTCGACGAGGCCACCTCGGCCGTCGATCCCGAGACCGACCAGGCCCTCACCTCGGCCCTGCGGGTGCTGGCCCGAGGCCGGACGATGGTGTCGATCGCCCACCGCCTGGCCACGGCCGAGGCGGCCGATCTCATCCTGGTGTTCGACCACGGGCGGCTGGTGGAGCAGGGGCCCCACGCCAAGCTGGTGGCGGCCGGCGGGATCTATGCCGGCCTCCACGCCGCATGGGAGGGCAACACGAGGCGGGCGGCGTAGCCGGCACCCGACCCGGGCCGGCCTGGCATCCGGGGCCGGGTCGGGCCGGGCTGCGGGGTCGGCCGGGGCTCGATCCCCAGGTCCGGACGAGGACAATCCGTGGAGGCGGCCAACCCGGCACGGGTGGTCGTTCGTTGTACTGGTTGTGAACGTGTCGGAACGAGACCATTCCGCAGAGGCCGAGGTCGGCCGGGCCGCCCTCGTCGGTGAGCCGCCGGTGGCCGACTTCGACCGGTTCTACCGGGAGCAGTACCGGGCGGTGGTGGGCCTGGCCTATGCCCTCACCGGGAGTCGGACGGCGGCCGAGGAGTTGGCCCAGGACGCCTTCACCACCACCTTCCGCAAGTGGTCGACGGTGTCCGGCTATGACAACCCCGAGGGCTGGGTCCGCCAGGTGGTGGCGAATGCCAGCCGGTCGTGGGGGCGGCGCAAGGGGGCCGAGCTGCGGGCCCTGACCAAGTTCGGGGGCCGTCGGGAGCCGCTGGTCGAACTGGCCGAGCCGGCCAACGACTTCTGGGCCGCCGTCCGTTCCCTGCCCACCCGCCAGGCGCAGGTGGTGGCGCTCCACTATCTGGAGGACCGGCCGGTCGACGAGATCGCCGCCATACTCGACCTCGGTCCCGGCACGGTGAAGAAGCACCTGCATCGGGGTCGGGCGGCCCTGGCCCGCACGTTGGACGAGCCGATCGAGACCGATTCGGTCGATCCGGCCGAGAGGAGCAAGCCGTGAGTGTCGAAGAGCAGGCCCGCATCGCCCGGGCCGCGATCGAGGACGCCGTCGACCCCCTGGAAGCCGGGGTGTTCGTGCCCCGGCGGCGAACCGCCCCGGTGGCCGCTCTGCTGCTGGTGGCCGTCGCCCTGGCCGGCGGCCTCCTCGCCGTCACCACCCTCGTCGGCGACGGCGAGCGTGACGACGCCCTGGAAGCCGCCGACCCGACCAGTGCCGCCGATGCCTCGGCCGCCGCGGAGTCGGACGAGGTCGAGGACGAGGCTCTCGCCGATCCCGAGACCGCCGAGGACTATTGGGTCCTCGACCCGGCGCCTCAGGGCCTCGACGCGATTGTCCTCACCGATCTCGCCTTGGAGGCGGCGTCGATGCTGTTCGATGTCTACGGCCGAGGCGACTTGGACAATCCGTTCGCCGAGGGGGCCGTCATCTACGGCACGGCCACGGGATTGGCGATTGAAGCGGATGCCTCCGGCGAGCCGATCGACGTCGACGGCACCACTATCTACGCCAGTACCAACATGCTCGAGTGGTACGTCGGTGACACTGCCCATGTCCTTCTCACCGACGTGCTCGACCAGGACACCCTGATCGAGGCCGCTCGCAGCCTCCTGACCGAAGGCGAGCTTCGGATACCAGGCCTGGAACGATTGGCCGCCGACGTTTCACCGCAGGGATTCGGCTCCTCCATCACTCGGAAGGTGGTGATCTACGGGTCCCCGGACGACAACGCCCCCTTTGGCGTTTGGCTCGAACCGGGGATCGGCGGTGTCCAGGCCGACCTACTGATGGCGGCTATGGCCGGCTTCGACGGCGCATCTCTCGATCGCGGGTTCCTCGACGAGGAAACCCCGGCTACCGCAGCCGGGGCGTGGGAGGCCTTCGAACGGTCGACCAGCGTGGTGGAAGGGGTGGGCGTCGTCGGTATCACCACCAACGATGAATTCGTGGTGATCGTCGGCCAGATAGCCGGCGAAGAGGTGATCCTGCGCTTCGCGCCGACCGGGCGGTCCGTCACCGACGGCGATATCGATCGAGCGATCGAGCTCTTCGCCACCGCACGACCGGCGACCGCCGATGAGGTCGACGCATTCCGGGCCGCCGGTACGGCGTTGCTGGAGGACATGGCTACCGACGATGAGCCTGCGGCCGCCGCCACCGGCCCCTACGACGGCATCACCGACGAGGGCGTCGCCTGGCAGATCATCGAAGGCGAGGACGGCGTCGCCTGCGTCACCGTGGTCGACGGCCCGACAACCGCCGAGGTCTGCGACTTCCGGGACGTGGTCGCCGAGGATGGCACGACCTGGCAGGTGTCCGAAGGTCAGGTCACTGTGCTCGTGCTTCCGTACCGCGGTGAGCGGGAGCGGGGAGTGCGCGCCTTGCACACCGATGGCACGACCGGCGCCGTCATCCCCTACGAGCGGGGTGATGAGCTGTTGTGGTACTCGGTGCAGCGGGAGCCGGTGGCGGCCATCGAGTTCCTCGACCCGGACGACCAGTCGTTCCAGGTGGCGGTCCCGGCCACGGGACCGGCCGACCTCTGGGTGCTGCTGGCCGAGCCTGCTCCGAGCCCCTGATCACCCTCAACCCGATCCATGGACAGCGACCCTGCCGCCGCTACCCTTCGGCCCGTTGATCACCCGTTATCCGGTGGCGTCGAGGTCACCGGCAGGCAAGGAGCTCCCCCACCGTGAGCAAAGCACCCGTTCGTGTGACCGTCACCGGCGCCGCCGGCCAGATCGGCTACAGCCTTCTGTTCCGCATCGCCAGCGGTGAGATGCTGGGGGCCGACCAGCCCGTCATCCTGCAGATGCTGGAGATCACGCCCGCCCTCGGCGCCCTCGAAGGGGTGGCCATGGAGCTCGACGACTGCGCCTTCCCCCTGCTGGCGGGCATGGTGAAGACCGACGACGCCAATGTGGCCTTCGGCGACGCCGACTACGCCCTCCTCGTCGGGGCCATGCCCCGCAAGCAGGGCATGGAGCGGGCCGATCTGCTCGAGGCCAATGGCGGCATCTTCGGCCCCCAGGGCAAGGCCATCAACGACTCGGCCTCGAAGGACATCAAGGTTCTCGTGGTGGGCAACCCGGCCAACACCAACGCCCTGATCGCCATGCACGCTGCGCCCGACGTCGACCCGAAGCAGTTCAACGCCATGACCCGCCTCGACCACAACCGGGCCATGAGCCAGCTCGGGGCCAAGGTCGGCCGTCCGATAAGCGACATCACCAAGATGACGATCTGGGGCAACCACTCCACCACCCAGTACCCCGACCTGTTCCACTGCGAGGTCGGCGGCGAGAACGCAGCGGCCATGGTCAACGATCAGGACTGGCTGGAGAACACCTTCATCCCCACCGTGGCCAAGCGGGGCGCCGCCATCATCGAGGCCCGAGGCGCGTCCTCGGCCGCTTCGGCCGCCAACGCCGCCATCGACCACATGCACGACTGGGCCCTCGGTACCCCCGACGGCGACTGGGTGTCGATGGCGATTCCGTCCGACGGCTCCTATGGCGTGGCCGAGGGCATCATCTCCAGCTTCCCCTGCACGGTCTCGGGCGGCGAGTACCAGGTGGTGCAGGGCCTCGACATCGACGACTTCAGCCGGGCCAAGATCGACGCCTCGGCCGCCGAGCTCGTCGAGGAGCGCGACACGGTCAAGGGTCTCGGCCTGATCTGATCTGATCCGGTCCGGTCGGGTCGGGGGTGGGCACGGGCCCGCCTCCGACCGATCGGCCTGCGTTCGAGGTCGCCTCGAACCGTGCGGTTACCCATGGCGGCCATACTCGCCGCCATGGGCAGGCCATCCTCGTTCCTCCGCGCCGCGCTGGTGGCGCTGGCGCTCGTCCTCGTCGGCTGCGGGTCGGGCGATTCCGACGAATCCGCCGCCGGCCCCGCCGATCCGGCCGGCCCGACGACGTCGGTCGCAGGTGGCGACGGCGAAGGCGGCGCGGACGGTGAAGGCGCGGACGGCGAGCCGGGCGACGACGCCGAGGGGTCCGAAGCGGACCAGAGCGCAGCCGACGGCGAGGTGACCCCGTCGACCGACGGCGATGCGATCGACGGTGACGAGGGGGACTCGGTGGCGTGTCCCACCCCGGTCTGGGAGGACCTGGCCGACAGTTCCGGCCTGATCGGCCTCCGGGACGACGAGCCGGTCACCTTCGTCGACGGCGAGTACCAGGAGCGGTTCACCGAAGGCGGCACGAGCTACACCGAGACCGCCTGGTTCCTCCCCGAGTTCTTCGAGACACCGGATCTCGACGGCGACTGCAGGGGCGACGTCATCGCCATCTTCGTGTGGAACGGCGGTGGCTCCGGGGTGTTCTACGAACTGGCGGTGTTCCGCAACACCGTCGACGGGCTCCGGTTGGCCAGCCGGACGCTCCTCAACGATCGGACCGAGATCCGGGTGTTCGAGTTCGTCGGCGGCGAGCTACGGCTGGAGTACCTGATTGACGGTCCGGGCGACGCGGCGTGCTGCCCGTCGGTGGCCGAGTCGACGACGTTGTCGGCGGCGCAGCTCCTCGACGGAGCCGGTGGCGACCAGGCCGGTGCCGAGGCGGCCGCCCCCTCGGGCGGCGACGGGCTGACCCACGAGCAGATCCGTGACGCCTTCGCCCTCGATGAACCGTTTCTCGGCTACATCGGGGACTGTGAGCAGCCCTTCGCCGAGTGGAACCTGGTCGAGGGGGCCACGCCGTTCTGCGGACGGATCGTGTCCGTCGGCGAGGGTGAGGCGTCGATCGAGATCGTCGACATCGACGTCGGCGAGCCGATCCCGATCCGCCTGGTCATCACCGACGAGGGGTGGCGAGTGGACTGGGACGCTCTCGGCTAAAGAGGGTGCGATGAACACCTCACAACGATGGTTGGCCCACATCGCCTTCGGACTCGTCCTCGCCGTTATGGCGAGCACAGCCAACGGCCTGTTCAACAGCGGTTTCGACGGCGGCTGGTTCAACTACGCACCCAACAACGGCATCGTCGAAGACACGACGCAGGCCAACCTCGTCGTCAGAAGGGCGTTCGTGTGGTTGGTGGTGATCGGTGTCTGGTTCGTCGTCGGACGATCCTGGTTGGGCGACGAGTAGGTTCCGGCAGCCAAGCCCGGTACCGCCCTCCTGATGAAGACGATCTTTCCGAGACTACGAAGCCAGCGGCGACTCTGAGCCGATCGGTCCCGAACCCGGACCGAACAACCAGCGTTCGAAGGCGCCGTACTTGAGCAGCCACAGAGCACCGAATGCGGCGAGGTAGGCGGCGTTGACGGCCCAAGGGTCGCTCCAGCGAGCGCTGGCTGCGGTAACGGCCAGCGTCGAGACGACGAGACCGACGAACGCGAGTGACCAGAAAGGCACGATCTCGGTCATCATGCTGTTGGCGGATTTCTTGCCCCACACGACATAGCGGTTCAGCACGTACCCGGGGATGGCACTGATAGCGACAGCGATCACGTTCGCCAGCCACGCCGGTTGATCGGCGACCCCGTGCAACAGGAAAAGAAGAGCCTGGCCGACACCGATGGTGATGACGCTCACTCCTGAATAACGGAGGAACTTCCCTGCGTGGGCGATGACCAATGTGGTGACACGACTCACCGGGCTCATGACACGACCACTACGACGTTCTCGGCCCGATGTTCATTGGTCGAACCACCGGTGGCTGCGGTGAAGGCCAGCAGGACCGATGGCGGCAGCGCCACCGCTTCGTCCAGCACGACCTCGCCGTTGACCGTCACCACCAGGTTGCTGCCGCCACTGATGCTGATCTCCACGGCGGTGACCTCCCCATCAAGTGGTGTCGTTGTCGCCTGGGCCGCAAGGTAGGTGAGACCACCGGCGCCGTCGGCACCGGTGCTCAAGCCGATGAAGTCCGAGGCCGGTTCACCGGAGGTGGAATAGGTGTCCAGCGTGACGGCGACCCCCGTCAGCTCACCGAACCCGAGGTTCGAGCCGAGGCCACCGAGCGCAGTGTCGTCGTGCACGGTGGCGTCGAGAAGGGCGAATGCCATGCCGTCACCGCCAGGACCAGGGGTGATGGTGGCGTCGAAGCAGACGGTTAGTGTCGATGGATCGACCGGAGCGCCGTAGACCGCCGAACCGCCGGCAAAGGCGGAATCGGGGGTCAATTGCACACCGGCGGCGGTGGTGGCGGCGCTGCCGTTCAGCGTCCAGCCGGTGCCTTCGGGACCGGGAATGGAGCTCGGCCCCGCACAGGAGGTCGACGGAGGTGGGATACCGAACCCGTCGAGATCGACAGTCGTTGACTCCCCGCCCCCGTCGACCGTCAGGGTGCTGGCGTTCGCCCCCGCCGTCGTCGGCTCGAATCGCAGCACCACATCCACTGAGCCACCGCCCGGGATCACGTCACCTACGGCGGGAGCGGATGCAACCGTGAACGGCGCAGAGGGGAGCGACACGGCTGAGAGTGTCACATCGGCTGTGCCGGTGTTGTCGATGCTGACCGTGACATCAGACGACGCCGTTCCGACCTCGACCGATCCGAAGTCGACGGCCGGTGGCGTGGCGGCGAGCGTCGGTGTGGCTGGCGGTGACGGTGCGGCCACGGTAGCGGCGATGATGCTGCTGGTCACCCTATGGGCGTTGTCGAGACCGCCGGTGGCGGCGACGAAGCCGATCGTCGCTCGGTCGGGTAGCGAGATGGGCTCGGTCAGCACCACGCTGTCGTCGACCCGCACCGTCAGCAGATCGTCGACGATCGACAGCTCCACCGATCGCGTCTGACCGTCGAACCCGCCAGGGACGGCGGTGGCGGCGCTGTAGGCCTGTGCGCCGTCGTCGAGACCGCTGGTGGCGAGCCCGACGAAGTCAGAACTCGGTTGGCCCGATCCGCCGAACGTGTCCAGGGTGATGGCGACGCCTTCGAGCCCGGCGAAGCCCAGACCGCCGCCGGCCAGGCCGAGCGCGTCCGGCCCGTGGTCGTCGGCGTCGAGGAAGACGACGGCCATGCCATCCGCGCCGGAGCCATCGACCAGCGACGCATCGAAACAGACCACCACGTCGGCGGTGGTGTCGATCGGTTCGTCGTAGAGCACCGAGCCGGCGGTGAAGGGGGCCGCCGGGGTGAGTTCGACCCCGTTGGTGATGGCCGTGGCCGCACCGTTGCGCTGCCAGCCCGATCCGCCGACGGCACTGATCGTTGCATCGGCGCCACAGCCGCCCGGTCCGGGCGTCACCCCGGCTCCGGACAGGTCGACCGCAACCGATTCGGTGCCGACACCGACCGAGTAGGTCCCGCTTGCGGCGCCGGCGGTCGTCGGCGTGAACTCGACGTTGACCGCCACCGACCCGCCGGCCGGGACGATGTCACCCTCGGCCAGCCCGGTGCCGCTGATGGCGAATGGGGCGGCCGGTTCGGCGATGGCATCGAGAACGGCGTCGGTCGTTCCGGTATTGGAGATCACCACTTGCTGTGTGGCGGTGGTACCGACGTCGATCGATCCGAAGTCGACGGCGATCGGGGTGGCCTCCAGGGCCGCCGGCGTATCGACGGCCACACCGGTCAAGGAGACGGTGAGAAGCTCGGCTCCGGCCTCGAAGGAGTACTGACCGCTGGACGTTCCCACCGCGGCTGGGCTGAACTGGACCGTCTGGGTGAAGGAGGCACCGGCCGCGATCGTCGTGCCGACGACAGGGGGATCGGCGTCGCCGAATGGTGCGGCCGGTGGCGTGACGGCCGAGATCGTGGCCGTACTCGACCCGGTGTTGGTCACGGTCAGGTCGAGGGTCGCCGTTGTGCCGACCTCGACCGTGCCGAAGTCGAGGGGGTCGGCGACCAGGTCACTCGGCGGCGGCGGATCTTCCGCCGTCCCGCTGAGCCCCACGACCAGATCCGATTGCCCGTCGTTGATCGTCAGGGAGTCCGTCACGGAGCCCGAGGTGGTCGGATCGTAGGTGAGTGGGATCTGGATCGTCTCTCCGACCGCCACTACGTCGCCGGCCGTCGGTCCGCTCGGATCCAGGCCGAAGGGAGCCGAGGGGCCGGAGACGGTGGCAAGGGTGACCGGTGCCGAGCCCACATTGCTGACGTCGACGATCGCCGTCGTGGTCGAGCTCACCGCCACGGTGCCGAAGTCGATCGCCGTCGGCGTCGCCGTCAACTGACCCGTCGGCGGATCCTCGCCCGAACCGGTGAGCGGAATCGCCAGCGTCTGTCCGCCGGTGGTGATCTCCAGGTTGTCGCTTTCCGCTGTGGTGCCGGTCGGGGTGAAGGAGACGGTTCGAGTGAGACTCTCGCCGGCTGCGATCACGTCGCCTACGGCGATCGGAGCGTCGAGTCCGAACGGCGCCCCCGGCTCGGTGGTGGCGATGATGGTCGCCGGTGCCGCGCTCGTGTTGGCCACGGTCAGGATGAACGTGGCGGTCGTTCCCAGCTCGGTCGGTCCGAAGTCGATCGATGACGGCGACGCTGACAGCGCCGTCGACGCATCGACGCCTTCCCCGTCGAGCGGCACCTGGATCGTCTGCCCATTGGCAAAATCGATCGCATAGGCACCGATGTCGCTGCCGACGGTCGCCGGGCTGTAGACGATGTCGGTATCTATGCTCCCTCCGGCCGGGACGACCGTGCCGATCGTGATCGGTGTCGGATCGACGAAGGGGGCCGATGGTGGCGTGACGGCGACCACGGTCGCATCGGTTGCGCCGGAGTTGGCGATCGTGATCGTCGCCTGGGCGCTGGCGCCGGTCTCGACGGCGCCGAATGACACCGCCGCCGGTGACACCGACAGGCTCGGCGGCCCGCCGGCAGGCGTGCCGGTCAGCGAGGCGGCACGGACGAGGTGGCGGTCGGTCGAGCCGCCGGTGGCGGCACCGAAGCCGAGCAAGATCGTCGGTGGCAGGGTCACCGCCTCGGTCAGCACCTGGGCGTGATCGATGGACACCGTCAGCTGACCTGCGTCGACCACGACCTCGACCTGCACATCTCGGCCTCTCAGATCGGGGCTCACGGGGACCACGGCGCTGTAGAGGAGCGGGTCGGCCGACGGGGCGACCGCAACATCGTTGCCGCTCTGGCCCGCTCCGCCGAAGGTGTCGAGCGCCACGACGGTCGCTGCAAGTCCGTCGAGGCCGAGTCCGCCGCCGGCGGCGCCGACCAGGGTCGGGTCGGCTGCGCCGTCCACGATGGCCAACGCCATTCCGTCGGCGCCCGTACCCTCGTCGATCGATGCGATGAAGCAGGCCGAGAGGGCGTCGCCGACGAGGGGCTGATCGAAGAACGCAGTGCCGGCCTGATAGGGGGAGGCCGAGGTGAGTTCGAGTTCGCCCTCACTGATGTCGGCGTCACCGTTGATCGACCACGACCCGTCGCCGAAGTCGCCGAAGCCGGCCATGGTGCCCGTGGGGCAGCCGCTGGCGGTCACGTCGCCCACCAGGCTGATCTCGATCGGGCCCTGTCCGGTGTCGGGGGTGAAGACGTAGGTACCACCGACGGACCCGACCGTCGTCGGCGCCAGGCTGACGGTTTGGGTTACCGACGAACCGGCGGGGATGATCAGGCCCGGTGTGGCCGGATCGGCGTCGGCGAAGGCGCCCGAGGGCGGGGTGACATCGGTCAAGGTCACGTCGACCGTGCCGGGGTTGTCGAGGGTCAGGTCGAGCGACGTCGAGGACCCGAAGGCGACGGTGCCGTAGTCGAGCGTGGCCGGCGATACCAGCAACGCTGCGCCGGAGGCGGCGAATGTCGCCGTCAATGTCTCGCCGGCGGCGGGCACGGTGTAGCTGTGGGCGGCAGGCTCGCCGCTGGACCACGACTCCCAGGCCCAGTCGGCCCCTGCCAGGCTCTGCGGCGACGGCGCCACGACCGGTACGGCCGACCCTTCGATCAGCGTCTCGGTGAACGGCGCCGTCCCACCGCCGGTCGAGCCCACGAGCAGTTGGAGACCTGCCGGCTCGGACTCGAACTCGATCTGTTGAACGAACGGGAGGATCTCGACCGATGTCGTACCACTACCGGCAGCGTCGGTGGCCCGCAGCTGGATCTCGAGGGTCGACGGGTACTCGTGGTCGGGGGCGACGAACGTCGGGTTGGCGTCGCCCGCAATGTCGGTCACCACGTGGGTGTGGCAGCCGGCGTTGACCACGCAGTGGTTGATGATGATCGACCAGGTGAGGTCGGCCTCGGGTATGGGATCGCCCTGGCTGTCAACGGCCGAGCCGCTGAGCTGGATCGTGTTGCCGACGGCCCAGTTGGTGGTGGCCGTGGGGCTGGTGATGGTGGGTACCGGGACCAGATCGGGCTCGACGGCGGCGTCGATGGTGACCACCTGCGCCCCCGAGCCGTCGTCGGCGGTCACCGAGTAGGTCTCGCTCAGCGTGCCGTCGGAGGCCGGCGTGACCTCGAGCACCTCGGTGACGGTGGAACCCGGGGGGAGAACCGTGCCGGGCGCGATGTTGGGAGCCGGTATCGACACATCACCGGTCGGGCCGGCGACGTCGGTGATGGTGATGGCCGAGCCTCCGGTGTTGGCCACCTGGACGGTGGCGGTGGCGGTCGTCCCCTCGACGATCGTGCCCAGGTTGATGTCGGCCGGGGTGATGCTGAGCACGCCGTCGGCGAGGGGCGGGGTGCTGATGCGGACGTTGTCAATCCGGTGGACGTTGTTGGCTCCGCCGGTTGAGGCGGTGAAGCCGATCAACACGGTCTCGGGCAGGGTGAGGAGGGTGTCGAAGGCCTCGGCGCCGTCGAGGTAGACGCGGACGAGACCGTCGGTGATGATGACGTCAACGGTGGTTGCGGACCCCTCCAACGAGGGGATATTGGTGCCGGTCGCCACGTAGTTCGGGCCGGCGGCGGTGCCGTCGACGGCGACGCCGATGAAGTTGTCGGCGGGCTCGCCCGCCCCTTGCGCCGTGTCGAGCGCCACTGCTGCGCCGCCGAGCCCGGCATAGCCCAGGCCGCTACCTCCGAAGCCTACGCTGGTCGGGAGCGATGCGCCGTCGATGAACGCAACCGTTAGGCCGTCACCACCCGTGCCCCCACCGATGTAGGCCTCGAACGACACGGTGATCGAGCCGGAGTCAAGAGGGACCGGGTAGAACGCGGTACCGGTCTCGAAGTCGACGGCATCGGTCAGCACGAGCGAGTCACCGCTCATGGTGGCGGAACCGTTGAGTGTCCACGGGGTGTCGGCCGGGCCGGGAACAGTCGATCCGCCGACGCTGATGATGGTGGAAGCGGTGTCGGTGGCACCGAAGCTGTCGGTCACTCGCACGGCGGGAATGACAATGCCCTCCGCCGCGTAGGTCGTGGCGACGGTGATCCCTGCGGCGTCGGCGAAGTCGCCGTCGCCGTCGAGGTCCCAGGCATAGGTGAGCGTGTCCCCCGGGTCGGGGTCGGAGGAGCCGGAGGCGTCCAGGGTCACGGCGAGTGGGCTGTCACCGGCCTGTGGATCGGCGGCGACCGCCGCAATCGGGGAGTTGTTCCCCTGGGTGTACTCGATTCGCCGCACCTCGCCCGCGAGAATGTCCACATAGAAGAGGTCGCCACCCGGTCCGATCGCAAGGTCGACGGGGGCCGCGTCGGTGACGAAGGTGGTCACCGTCGAGGGATCGGGTCGCCCGTCGCCCCCGGGCTGCATGGCCCAGATGCATCGCCGGCTGAAATCGGCGAAGAACATCGCATCGGTCATCGATGGCGGGTAGTCACCACCCTCGTAGAACGCCACACCGGTGGGACTGGAGCCCCCAAGTGGACAGTTCTCGCCGGGCACGATCGGCTGGACGTGGTCGTAGTCGAGGTACGGGGCCGTCTCCGCCCCCGGGTTGGCGTAGAGGCTGTCGCAGATGGCCGTGCCCAGCGAGGCGTAGGCCACTTGCACCGCGTCGCCCTCATAGCACGGCCAGCCGAAGTTCTCCACCGGAGCACCGGCTGCGTCGACCAGCAGGTTGATCTCCTCCGAGGTGCCCCATCCCACGTCGCCGATGAAGAGCTCGTCGGTGCCCGGGCGGAAGCCGAAGCGGAAGGGGTTTCGCAGGCCGTGGGCCACGATGCGGGCCTCGTTGGCGTCTGCTGAGCTCGCCGCCGGGTTGTCGGCGGCGGCTTCGCCGGTGAGCGGATCGAGCCGCAGCACGGTTCCGCCCAGCCCGAGCGGATCGCCGATGGTGAGGAGGTCCTGGCTGCGGAGGACACCCCCTTCGTCGACCGGGTCGGCGCAGGGGTTGACGGGCGAGCCGAGCTGACCGATGTCGATCGTGCCGAAGTTGGCTCCTTCGCCTGCGCTGACGTACAGGGCGCCGTCGGCGCCGAACTCCAGATCTCCGAGCGAGTGGCTGGGAAACTGTTGACAGAAGTCCTCGACGAAGACGTTCTCGGTCGTCATCTGATTACCGGAGGCGACGAGATGGCTCACGCGGCCCAGGACGACACAGCCGTCGGCGTTCGCTCCGGGCGGTGTCGGGCAGGGATCGTCGTCGGTGTCGGGAGTTCCCCAGCGAGGGATCTGAGTGGGCAGGGCAGGATCGTAGTCATAGGCGTAGGAGACGTAGACGTACGGCTGAGTGGGAAAGTCGGGGTGGAGAACGAGCCCCATGAGGCCGCGATCCCAGTGGTTGTAGACCTCGGTCCGAAGGTCGGCAAAGACCTCCGGGGTCGGGTCGTCGAGGTCGTCGAAGACGAGAACCACGCCGCGCTTCTCGGCTACGAATACGCGGCCGTCGGCGGCGAAGTCGACGGCGATCGGAAGACTCAGACCCGAGAGAACAGCCGTATCCGAGTAGTCCTCGGGGGCGATCCCGGCGGCCGCTGGGCGGGGCGAACCCGCCGAGGACAGGAGAGTGGCGCCGACAACCAACGCCAGCGCAGCGATTGCCAGCCTCCCCCGGGTGGCCTTTGGTCGTCGGCCGATCATCGCTGCACCCGCCAAACACTCACCTCGCCGATGCCCTGCCCAAAGGTGGCCACGATCTCCGAATGATCGAGGATGTCGGCCAGAATCGGCCGGGCCTCCTCCGCCAGGTAGTTGTGGAGGACGACGTAATCGACGTTGTCCGGGCCAGCCTTGACCGCCGGATCCAGGTCGACCTTGAAGAACCAGATCACCTTGTCCGGCTCGAATCCCGCATGGACCAGGTCGAGCCAGATCGTGTCCTCGACGACGACCGATGCGGTCGGGTCGACGTTCGCCTCCAGCCAGTCCTGGGCACCGGTGATGCCGGCGTCGGGCGCTGCTGACCGAAGGTCACCATCGACATGCGTGGCCGACCAGTGGGGCACGATGACGAAGGCGAGGACGAGGGCGAGGCCGACCGCGGCTACCGCCTCGATGCCGTAGGCGGCGTGTTTCACACCGGGCGCCGGTGGACCCATCAGCGGGTTGGCGTTGACGAGGCGGTGTCGAATCCAACGACCGACGGCGCGTAGCTCGTCCAGGTCGATTCGGCGGAAGGCGGCATCGACGACGGCCGCCAGGCAGAGAGCCAGAAGGGGGATGAGGACGATGATGTAGGGAACGGGGAGGTAGCCGCCGCGCAGCGGGAGCACGAGGTGGAATGCCAGGCAGGCAGCCAGTGGACGCACCCGGGGAATGAGGAGCGCCGGTATCACTGCCAACGACCCGAGGAGCACGAGGCCAGGGTCGGCGTTGAACCAGTCCATCAAGACCCTGTTGGCCTCGGTGCCGGTGTCGAAGATGTTGCCGCTCGACTCCCGGGCCACCAACTGCCAGTGAACGGCACCGAGGAGGCTCACATGGCCGTCACCGGGGATCAGTTCACCTCTGAGTATCGCCAACAGCGGGTAGCCGAGAACGACGATGGCCGATGTCGTCGTGGCGACGACGGCGGCCATCAGTCGGGTGGGTGCAGGCAGGTGGCGCCAGGCGAGCCAGCCGAGGAAAGGGGCGACGAGGAGCGTGGTCTCCTTGGTGAGCACGGCGATGGCGAAGCACACCGAGGCGAGGACGACGGGTCCCATCCGGCCCCGCCGATCGCTGACCAGGGCCAGGGAGATCGCGAGCCACAGCACCGCGATGTTGTCGAGCCAGACCGCCCGCTGGAACGTGATCGCCAACGGGCTCAGCGAGAACAGCGCCACGGCCAGGCCCGCCGATACCGGGGAAAGCCGGAGCCGGCGGGCGAGGACGTAGAGCGCCACCATCGTCGCCAACTTGACGACGAGCATGGCCTCCCGGCCTCCAGCCACTGCCGTGTCGGAGTCGGCGAAGGCCCCGGTCACCCGGTCGTAGGCCGCGAGCTGAATCCAGCCCACCGGTGGGTGGTCGTACCAGTAGGTGTAGTGAGCCAGCTCCCCCTGGTTCACCGCCCATGCCTGAGCCACATAGGTGCCCTCGTCATCGCCGCGTGCGGGGTTGTGATCCATGCCGTTGGCGTGGAACATGGCGGCGACGAGGAGTAGCACGGCCAGGATGGCGAGATCGACTCGTCGTCGGCGGAACCAGTCGAGCAGGGCGGTCGCCCCGCCGTGGGTGTCGCGTTCGACCTTGATCGGGACGAGGACGGACTCGGAGTCCAGGGGTAGCAGGGTCATTGCATCACCTCTCAGGCGGTGGTCAGTCGGTGGGCGTCGACATGGGCTGTCTTTTCCCAGCGGCGATTGCCGCGCAGCTCACGGATCACCGCTCGGAAGGCGGCATAGGTGAGCAGCAGTCCGTAGGGCACGATGCTGATCACCATGAGGACGATCTGATGCCAGTGGAGTTCGCGCTCGTAGACACGGGCGAACTCGACCAGGCCGATCGTCTGAACAACAGCGGTGACGAGCAGGACCGCCAACGGGAGGAACGTGTAGAGGCCCACGATCAGCGGTGAGTCGCCGAGGACGCCGAGCAGCACGGTGGCCGGCATGATCACGAACGACGCCGCCTGGAGCACCGGCATGGTCAGGATCAACCGGGCCAGGGTCCGTTGTCGCAACGGCAGTCTCCGCCAGACGCCCTTGCGGTAGGTCTGAATGAACCCCTGATTCCAACGGCTGCGTTGCTTGATGAACTCGCCGACGGTGACCGGTGCCTCCTCGCGCGTGGCCAGCTCCGGGCGGTACAACACCCGCACCGACGTCCCGTCCGAAGACAGCCGGACCCCGAGTTCGCAGTCTTCGGTGAGGTTCTCGGTGTCCCACCCGCCGCTTTCGACGAGCAGCGAGCGCCGGAGGAACACTGTGTTGCCACCGAGCGGAATGAACCCGGCTCGGGCGTGGTGGTGCAGCCGACTGCCGAAGTAGAAGAAGTACTCGAGGACGTTGTGGGTGGTGAACCATGCGGAGTCGTGGTTGATCAGTTGCACCGGTCCCTGCACCACGCCGACCTCGGGGTCGGCGAAAGCGGTCACCACATGCCCGAGGAGTTCTGGGTGAACGTCGTCCTCGGCGTCGAAGACCCCGACCAGGTCACCGGTGCACCACTTCAGGCCCTCGTTGAGTGCCAGCGGCTTGTTCTTGACCGGACTGTGATCCACCACCACCTGAAAGCGCGACCCCAACCTGTCGACGGCCTCGCGGGCCACCCGTTCGGTGCCCGGGTCGTCGTGACCGATGATCACCACCACCTCCATGTCGGGGTAGTCCTGTTCGGCGATCCGCTCCAGTGTTGCGGCTAGCACCTCCTCCTCGTGCCTGGCCGGCACGAGGAGCGAGATACGGGTCCGATCTCCAGGGGCTTCCGGCAACGCCGACCGGGCCGAATGGTTCGTCGGTGTCCACCATGCGTCGAGAATCCACCGCAAGTTGATGAGGGCGACGAGAAACAGGAACGTGGAGGCCACCGCCAGGGTGAGGGTGAGGCTGCGGGAGACGCCGATGAACAGCACTGCCGCCGGTAGCGCGATGGCGGCAAGACCGGCCCCGATCGAGCGGCCGCGTAGCGCATCGTGCAGCGTGAGCACGCCGGTCATGACCCGACGGGAAGGTGGTCGGGCAACGGACGTGAGCTGCGCTGCTGGGACAAAACCTGCAACCGTCGCCGGATGAGGAGGCGCAGGTAAGCGCCCATCTCGCCGGACGAGGCCTTTGACTCGCCCTGCTCCCGTTCAGCGAATCGATATCCCACCTCGCCGATGCGCAGCGGGGGCTGCGAAAGGAGGATCTCGACGAGAATCTTGAAGCCGCTCGGCTGCAGCCGATGCAGGTCGACGGCCCTGAGCCGCACGGCGAACATGCCGCTGAGTGGGTCGGACACCGAGGACAAGCGATGGGGAAACAGCGCTTTGGCCAAGACCCGGGCGCCACTCGACATGAGCTGGCGGACCGGACTGAGTCCGTCTGCTGCGCCCTTGCCCACGTAGCGAGACCCGATGACGAGGTCGACGTCTCTCTCCAAGGCAGCGCTTGCCACGTCTCGGGCCGCTGTCGGCGGGTGCTGGAGGTCTGCGTCCATGACCAAGGCCCAAGGGGCACGAGAGGCGTTTAGACCCCGGGCCACTGCGGTTCCGAGCCCACCGGCCCGTTCCTCGGCAGGCCGGTGAATGATCTGGATAGGGAGTGATCCGGCCGACTTGGCACGTTCAACAACGGCCACAGTGTCGTCATCACTGTCATCGACGAATACGATCTCTATCGCAAATCCATCGAACGAATCGCCGATCTCGGCTACGAGTCGATCGATATTTCCCGACTCATTTCTTGTCGGGATGACGAGTGAGATCTGTGGTGCTGGACGGTTGTCGGCCGAACCGGCCGCAGCCACATTCGGTCCGGCTGCAATTGTGGGCGGGGCGCTGGTGTGGGGAACTTCGGGCGCGCTACTCTCGCCCGAGACAGTTTGATTGCTCACAGGTAGTCCTTCTGTTCAGGGGCGAGCGCCGGCCTTTCGTGCCAACGGTTGTGCCGGCGTTTGCCCCGGTCATCAGTGCTTGCGCGACGTCAGTGAGAGGTCGCCTGGTCTTTCGATACTGCCGTCCGACCCTCCTTCGGATGCTTGTAGTTGACCGTCGAGCAGAAGCTCGTCGTCACGCAAGAGGCAAATGGTGTTGCATCTATTCGAGCGTGAGACACGGCGGGCTTGTCTGCATTTGACATGATCATACATGTCTCTACAACCATGAGTCATGTGGTGAATTGCCTCTCGCCTGTGGTCATGCGCCACAGACTTGTGTCTAAAGCTATGCTCTGATGTCTGATCTTTGCCTCATATAAATCCGGCGTTTCCGTCAGCTTTCGCAAAGATGGCAGTTGGCGAACCTCTCGGTTCGATAGTCGGTGTTAGGCTGCGCCCATGGCTGAGAATCCGGGTACGGCGATCGTGATGAAGACGATCTTCCCCGTCGCCGACATGGCCGAGGCGGTGGCCTTCTACCGGTCGCTCGGGTTCGCCGTCGAGCAGTACGACGACGGCTACGCCTGGGTCACCCACCGGGGCGGCGAGATTCTGCACCTCGGCCGCGTCGACACCCTCGATGCGGCGGCCAATCACGCCTCCGCCTACGTCCACGTGCAGGACGCCGATGCCTGGCATGCGGGGTGGACGAGCGACGGCATCGCCGCCACCGAGGTGATCGACCAGCCGTGGGGCATGCGTGAGTTCACCCTCACCGACCCCGCCGGCAACCTGCTCCGCGTCGGCCAGAACCTCTAAATCAGCCGTCGTTCGGCCGGGGGCCTCACTAACGGAGTTGCTGCGCCACTCCCTGGCGGAGGGGCTACTTGAGGAACTTGCTCGTCGTGTTGTCGGCGAGGAGCTTGCCGCCGGTCTGGCGTTCAGGGCAGTAGTAAACGGTGTATTTCCGGTACTCGACGGTGCGAATCGTGTCATCGCAGTCGACACAGGGCTCGCCGCTGCGGTTGTGCACCTTGGACGGTCGATCGGCGCTCTTGCCGATGTCGTCGAGGGTGCGCTCGTGGTCGGTGGCCCGGGCCACGACGTCACCGATGGCGGTGTGTAGACGGTTGAGGTCGTCGTCCGACAGCTTCGACGCCGTGGCGAAGGGCGACAGTTCGGCCTCGTAGAGGATCTCGTTGGTCAACATCCGACCCAGGCCGGCGACGGTCCGCTGGCTGCGCAGGAGCCCGTGCAGCCGCTTCGACTGCGGCCGGAGCAGATCGATCAGTTCGTCGAGGGACAGCCCATCGGCCTCCGGGCCCAGCTCATCGAGCGGCGACTGGGGGAGCGGGTCACCGGAGACCGCCCACACCCCTGCCTTGCGCTCGGTGCCGGCCTCGGTCAGCAGCCATGCCTCGTCGACGCCCGACGGGGTGTCGGTGAACGTCCAGCGGGCCATGCCACCCCGGGGCTTCTTGCTCTTCTTCGGGTCGAGACGGAGACGCCCGCCCTGCATGAGGTGGACGATGTGGGTCTGGTCGTTGTCGAAGCGGAACAACAGGTACTTGGCCCGACGCTCCACCGCCACCAGCCGGGAACCGACGGCGCCGTCGGCGGGGGGATCGAACGTCTTCAGGGCGGCGAAGTTGAGCAGCTCGAACCGGTCGAGCGTGGCGCCGCCCAGGGCGGACGTCATGCGCTCGGCGTGCGCTTGGACCTCTGGCATCTCCGGCATGGGCACCTCCCGACACCGGCCAAGCTAGCCGCCTCCCGCCCGTGCGACAGAGGCGGCCGGTCAGCTGTAGACGGTTGCGGTGCGCAGGTCGGCCAAGTGCGCATTGGTGGCGGCCAGGGTGCCGGCTTGGTCGACGAGGACCTGCGGGTCGCCGCCGATCATGATCCGACCGTCGAGCACGGCCCGCTGGGCGCTCTCGGTGCCCTGGTTGATGGCGACGGCCAGGTCCCAGGCCATCGTGAGGGTCACGGTGGCCTCACCGGTCGAACGGCGGGCCTGGAGCCGCTCCGGCCCGACCTCCAGGTCGTAGCCGGCGGCACCGTCGGGAGCGTCGTCCACCACGTAGCGGACGACGTCCCCCACCTGCTCGGGGGTGATCTCTGCCTCGACCTCGGCGGTGGCCAGGCAGTCGTCGACGGCGGCCAGCCACGGGTCGCTCAGGAACAACACCTCGTTCTCGGGTTCAGCCACGCGCTCACGCTAGCGACGGCGCCGCCGGTCGCGCCGACTCGGCGTCGCCGCCTCCACGGCATCGGTGAGACGTTCGTGCAGCTCGCCCCGCTTGGCCAGCTCCCGTCTCATCGGCTCGATCACGAGGTCGTCGGCCACCTCGCCCACGGCATCGGTGGCCGCCTTGCGGACCGCCCCTCGCCGCCGTCGAGCCCCAACCACGGCCAGACGGCGCGCCAGGAAGGCCAAGAGCAGTCCGATGAGGGCGCCGCCGACGGCGAGACCGGTCGGCACCGGGATCCGACGGTAGGACGGAGTCGGGATGTCGGGGAGCTGGAGGTAGGCGGCGACGGCCAGCAGCCCGAGCCACACCAGCCCGACGACCACGGCGACGGCCAGGATCAGCTGCACCACGTTGATGACCGACCACCACCGGGGACGGCGCGAGCCGTAGGACCGGACGGCTCCCGACACTGCGCCGTCGAGCCGATCGTGGAGCTCGGCCTGGTCGGGGGTGGCGGCGTCACGCACGAGGTCGGGCCACGGGTCGGCCAGCTCGGCGGTGGTGTCGGCCACGGCGGTGCGGATGGCCCCGTCGGTCCGGGTCTTCTGGATGCCCGACGCCTCGGGCAGCGACGACCGACCGGTCGAGCCCTCCTGCAACCGCAGGCGGCGCAGCGGGTGGGGCCGGAGTCGGCGCACCCAGCGGGTGAAGGGCCAGCCGGTGGCGGCGGCCGCGTCCCGCCGGTGGCCGGCGGCCACCGCATCGCAGACCGGTTCGAGGCCGGCGGCATCGACCAGTTCCCGGGCCAGGTTGTCGGCCGTCTTCGACGAGACGGTGTTCGTCGCCGCGTCGTCCCCGCCCAGGTCGGCCAGCAGCTCGCCGGCGGCGTGGCCGATGTCGGCTCGCAGCCGATCGGTCATGGCCCGGCGGTCGGCCACGGCCCGGGCCAAAAGGTCGCGCACGGCATCGATCTGGGGCGGGTCGCTGGTGGCGGACGCCGTCAGCACCTCGGGCTCGTAGAGGCCGACGTCCTGCAGCAGCAGCATCAGGTCGGCCCGGCAGTGACCCATCTGATCGGGACGGAGGGTGTCGGCCTTGTTGAGCACCATGGCCATCACCGCACCGTGGGCCGACAGGCGGGCCAGGTAGGCGTGCATGGCCAGATCCGCGTACTTCTCGGGGTCGGTCACCCACAGGAGGAGGTCGGCGTGTTCGGCGATCCGCTCCATCTCAAGCCGGTTGGCGATCTCGACCGAGTCGTGGTCCGGCACGTCGAGCAGGATCAACCCGTCCAACGACGGGCCCCCGTCCGTCGCGTCGGCGCTCTCGTCGTCAGCCGCACCGGAGGCGGCGGCCGGGGTCACGGCGTGGCGGTTGACGATCTCCAGCCAGTCGAGCAGCGGGTGGGGATCGTCGTCGCCCCAGTGGCAGGCGAGGGTCGACGTGGTAGTGGGGCGACGGACGCCGGTGGTGGCCACGTCGTCGCCGACGAGGGCGTTGGTCAGCGACGACTTACCGCCCCCGGTCGCCCCGAGCACCGCCACCAACGTGTGGTCGGATCCGTGACGGAGCCGCTCGCCGGTCTTGGCCACGATCTGGCGGGCCAGCTCCACCGAATCCTGCGGCAGGCGACCCTCGGCCAGCTCGACCGCCTCGGCCAGGGCGTCGGCCGCCTCCGCCACCTGGGCGGTGCGAGGCGCAGCGTCCTCGCCCCCGCCGTTCTTCGACCGCCCGAGCAGCTTCACGCCACCGATCCCAGGTCGTCGATGGCGCCGCGCAGCTCGTCGAGCGTCTCCGGCGGTGACACCGCCGACCACAGCTGCTGGCGGAACCGGTTGGCCTCTGCCTGGAACAGGCCGTCGGCCCGCTCCAGGAACAGCCGGCGGGCGTCGGTGGCGAGATCGCGTACGGCCTGCTCGCCGAAGATGGCGGTGAGCAGCGTCTGCGACAGTCCGGCGGTGCCGCCGGCGATCGCCACCTCGCCGCCCGTGATCCCCCCGGTCTGGGCGAAGAGGGCGATCATCAGGGCGATCCCGATGCTGTTGACCCCGAGTGCCGCCACCCGGGCCGTGGTGCGCTTGCCGGCCCCCCGTTCGCGCACCAGGTTGAGGATGTCGTCCTGCCAGGCCCGCACCTCGGCCCCGGCCTGCTCCCGGAAGGCGGCCGACGCCCGCTCCAGCGTGCGGTCGTCGCCCAACATCTGACGGCCGCCGGGCAGGCCCCGCCAGTTGGCGGCGGCCCGGGAGGCCGCGGCGTCGGCGTGATCGACGAGGAGGTGTTCGAGGGTGGAGGTGATCTCGCCCTGGACCTCGGCCGTGGCCGCCGTGCGCCCGGTGACGAAACCGGTCATCCGATCGCGGAGCCACGAGATCCGGCTCTGCACGGCCCGCATCAGCTCGGCGGTGCCGATCAGCTCCTGCCAGCGGTCGAGCACCTCGCCTCGCAGGAGCCGACCGCCGGAGAGGTCGTCGCGCAGATCGTCGGTGACCCGGGTGTAGGAGTCGTCGACGGCGGACCGGAGTTCGTCGGCCACATCGGCCTGCTCCCGCGCCGCCTCCAGCACCTGGTGGCCCCGGGGTCGGATGCTGTTGATCGCACCGACCAGGGTGCGGGAGACGATGCGGGCTCGTTCGTTGGCGTCGTCGGCCAGCAGCACCAGGAGACCGAAGATCTCCTCCACGGCGCCGACCGGCAGCCGGGAATCGATCAGCTCACCCTGCTCGATGGCGAAGACCGGCAGATCCTCGAAGCCGGCCGCCACGGCCATCTCGGTGAAGTGGGAGGTGATCTCGGCCGCCGCCCCCTGCGGGATGCGGTTGATGATCACGGCCAGGGCCGTCCCCCGTTCGCGGGCCCGGTGGAGGAACTCCCACGGCACGGCGTCGGCATAGCGGACGGCGGTGGTGGTGAAGAGCCAGAGGTCGGCGGCGGCCAGTAGCTGGGTGGCCAGCGTGCGGTTGGCCTCTTCCACCGAATCGATGTCGGGGGCGTCGATGAGGGCGACGCCGGATCCGAGACCCCGATGGGTCGCGATCCGCAGCACGGTGCCGGGTTCGGCCGCCGAGCCGGGGTCGTCGCCGGTCACCCGGGGCAGCTCGGGCAGCAGGTCGGTGCCGGAGAACCACTCGAGGTCATCGGGGTGGCACACCAACACCGGGGCCCTGGTCGTCGGCCGCAGGACACCGGCGATCGACACGTCATCGCCCACCAGAGAGTTGGTGATGGTCGACTTGCCCGAGCCGGTCGAGCCGCCGATGACGGCCAACAGCGGGGCGTCGAGCCGGTGCAGCCGGGGGATCAGGTAGTCGTTGATCTGGTCTCGGAGCTCCCGGCGAACGGCGCGGCCCTCCTCAGCCCGACCGAGCTCGAGGTCGAGGGCGACCCCGTCGAGGGCCTGGTCGACCCGGCGGAGCCGCTCGACCGTGCTTGACGTGCTGGAGGTGTTCATGGCGGGGAGGGAAGAGAAGAGGGGGCCAAGCGAACGGTTACTTCGGCAAACGAACGGAAGGAACTTGTAGTACGATTCGACCCGACGCTGGGAGTAGTTGAATTCCAGGGCTCGAAGCAGCGCATCTGTCAGGTCCTCGTAGACGGGAATGTAGACGAGGAGCAACACACACATCGCTCATGCCCCATCGATTCACCCATCCGGCGACCGTGCATCCACAAGTTCATAGTTGCATCGGACTCACGGCGCCTGGCTCGCAACCATTCGCCTCCGGTGAACCCGCCCATCGGACATCTTCGCAGGCCGGCGGGGGCCCTGTCGCCCGGGCCCCTGTCGGTCTGCTCCAGTTGCGTGCGCAACATTACCTGGTTCTTTCATTCAATGGTGCCTGAGTCCTGGGATCGCGTACGGCGGACAGACGCCGAAGACCCGACCGGGGTCGCGGCGGAGCATCGGCTGGTCATGGCCGTCGATCGGGGTAGTGCATCGCCGCTGGTGGTGGCGGCCGCGTTCACCGTCGACGCCCGCAGCGGTCGGTCGGGCCTGCAGATCGCCGTACTCGGCCGGGGAGCGCCGATGGCGATCAGCGAGCTGGAGGGTGGCCTGCCCGGTCAGGGTCTGGAGCTGCGGACGTCGGGGCTGTGGGTCGAGATGGTGTGCGAGCAGCCGTTCCGGCACTGGAGCTACGGGCTGGAGGCCTTCGCCCTCGCCCTCGACGACCCGGCCGAGCTACTCGGACGCGGTCTCGGCCTGCGGGTGCCGCTCGGGTGGGAGCTCGAATTCGAGTCCGACGACGAGCCGCAGTGGCTCGGCCCGCCCTTCGAGGGGGACGTGCGCCCTGCGTTCGGGGCCTACCGGCAGCTGGGCGTGGCCCACGGGCTGCTGTTGACCGACGATGGGGAGACCCCGGTCGAGGGTCGAGCCGTCCGCTCCCACACCTGGGGCGGCACCACCCTGCCCCCCGAGACCGTCCTCGCCGTGCCCGGCATCGAGACCGGTGCTGTCACCATCGTCGGGGGAGCGGACGGGGGCGAGCCCGGCTCGGAGGTGGCCCTGCCGGGGTTGGAGAGCGTGTGGTGGGTGCGGGCGACGGCGGCCGGGGCCGAGACCCGCACCGAGGACGCCACCCCCCGGCTCTAGTTGCGCCGTCCGACGGCCGGGCTCAGTCGGGGCGGGTCGAGTCCTCGAGCAGTTCCTTGAGCCGTCGATAGTCCCGGCGGACCGACGAACCGACCAGGATCCGCATGAGCGGACCGGCCGCCCGCATCCACCCGCCCGGTTCGCCCCGGACGACGGCCGCCGCCCGCGACCGCTCGTCGTCGATGGCGGTGACCGTGCGGGTGACGTCGATCGGCATGGTGCCGCCGGTGGTGATGATGCGGATCCGCTCCCCGTCGACGAACTCGACGACCTCGAACGACGACACGATCGACCGGCCGAGGAACGACGCCTCCTGGTCGTAGGTCGAGCCGAGCCGGAGCGGGGGGTCGCTGGTCCACGTGCAGCGTTCCATGCCCTGCTGCCACCGGGGGTTGTTGGCCATGTCGGCCAGGAAGGCGAACACCTCCGTCGCCGGTCGGTCGATGTCGACGGTGGCCTCTACTTCGATCATGGGGCTCCTACGGTCGTGGTTGGGGCGGGATGGGGTGCGGTGAGGGCGCCGACCGTGGTCGACACCAGCCGGGCCAACAGTTCGTCGGGGTCGGGCCGTCCGCCTGCGGGTGCGTCGCCGCCCGAGGCGCCCCTTCCGGACGAGCCGGACGAGCCGCCGTCGTCGTCGTCGGCCAGGACGGCACCGACGAGGCCGAACACCGCCCAGCGGACCCGCCAGCCGAGGATCTCGGGGGCGACGTCGGGGATGGCGGCGATGAGATGGGGGTGGAACCGGGCGGCCACCGGCGCGAAGCGGACCTCGACCTGGGTGAGGACGAAGTCGGCCGGACGCAGGTAGGTGGCGCTGACGAGTCGGGCCCGGCCCTGCTCCCGCTCGTCCAGGGCGGTGGCCAGCTCGACGTCGGGCCGGAGTAGCGCCTCGACCAGACCGGCCACCGGCAACACGGTGCCCTCGCCGACGGCGTTCTCGCCGCCCCGGTCGCCGTGGGCCCGGTCGTCGGTCCCGCCCCGGTCGCCCTCGCCGACGGCGTTCTCGCCGCCCCGGTCGCCGTCGGCCCGGTCGTCGGAGCCGAACTGGTCGGGGGCGAGACCGGCCGCCCGCTCCAACTCGGTGAGCAGGTCCAGACGCCGTTGGTTGAGCGGCACCAGCAGGCGGTCGAGGACGGCGGCGGCGAGGCCGGCCCGGTTCCTGAAGTGGTAGTGGACGGCACCGGGATCGGTCCCGGCTCGCCGCATGATGGCCCGCAGTGAGGCCTGGGCGTAGCCCTGTGCGGCGAACTCGCTCTCCGCCGCATCGAGGAGGGCGGTGCGGGCGCCCGCCTGCTCGGGCCCCGACCCGGCGCTGTCAGTCATGTGACTGAATCTAGGTCGACGTCGCCGATTCAGTCAACCGACTGACCCGGATGGTCGATGACGGCCCGGGTCGGCCGCATCACGCCGCCGTCGGCGACTGGTCCGAAAGGCTCATGTCCCGACGTCGGCGGCCGAAGGACTCGGTGATGTACCGCCACATCGAGAATCCCGCCTCGTCCCCGCCTCGTCGTCGATCCCGAGTCGTCGTCGCCGCCCTCGTCGTCGTCGCCCTGCTGTGGGCCGGCGCCGGCTCGGCCTTCGCCGCCAGCGGCCCGGTCTCCTCGGCCAATGCACGTTGGCTCGACGCCACCTACACCACCCTCCTCGGTCGTACCGCCGACGACGGTGGGCTCGACCACCACCTCTCTCTCATCGCCTCGGGCGGGAGCGAGAGCCGCCTCGACCTGGCCTACGGACTGCTCTACAGCGCCGAGGGCTCCCGATCCGAGGTTCGCCGGGCCTACACCGATCTGCTCGGCCGCAACGCCGACACCACCGGCGAGGACTACTGGACCAACCATCTCTCCGGCCACGGCGTGCTCGACCTTCGGGTGCTGCTGATGGCGGGCGACGAGTACCACCTCGGGGCCGGTGGCACCGACGACGCCTGGATCACCACCCTCTACGACGACGTGCTCAGCCGTACCCCCGACGCCGCCGGTCGGGCCTACTGGCTCGACCTCGCCGCCCAGGGACTGCCCCGGGCCGCCATCGCCGGGGCGATCTATCAGAGCCCCGAGGCCCTGCAACTGCGGGTCGACGCCCACTACAGCGAGCTGCTGGGCCGTGCTCCCACCGCCGCCGAGCGGACGGCGGGCGAACAGCTGATCCGGGCCGACGGCGAGCGTTATCTGCGGGCCTACCTGTGGGCCTCCGACGAGAACTTCGAGTCGTACCTCGACGCCGCCCTGTCATGATCGCCGACACCCTCACCGCCTTCGGGCCGACGTCGTCGGTCGCCGCGGCCGTCGTCGCCCTGGTCTTCGCCGTAGCCGCCGTGGCCAAGATCCGCCGACCGGTCACCGACGAGCTGCGCCGCCTCGGCCTACCCGCCCCCGGCCTGCTGGCCGCCGCCCTCCCCGCCGCCGAGCTCGCGGTGGTTGCCCTGATCGCTCTCAGCCCCCGACTGGGGTCGGCCGCCGCCATGGTCATGCTCGCCCTGTTCACCCGCGTGCTGATCCGGGCCGTGGTCGAAGGCCACGACCTGTCGTGCGGTTGCTTCGGCTCCGCCGACAGCCGCCCCGTCACCTGGGCCACCGTCGCCCGCAACGGGGTGCTGCTCACCCTGGCCACCCTCGGCACCGTCGGCGTCGGTTGGACGACCCCCGATCCCGCAGCCCTGGCCGTCGTGGCCGGCGTCGCCGTGATCGGCGCCCTGGCCGTGCAGTTGTTCGACCTCCGGCTGTCGATGGGCCGCCTGTGGTCGGTGCAGTTGGCGGGCGAGGCCCGTCCCGACTCGACGAGTGGCTCGTCGATCAACGCTCTCAGGAGGAACCCGTCATGACCGGAAGTGTTTGGATCATCTCGTACGTACTGCTGTGGGGCGCGGTCGTGCTGCTCGGCTTCTCGGTGGTGGTCCTGCTCCGCCAGATCGGGGTGCTGCACACCCGGGTCGCCCCGATGGGTGTCCACTTCGCCGGCGAGGGTCCCGAACTCGACGCCGCCGCCCCCGAACTCGACGACGTAACCTACGGCGACGACGACATCACCCTGGTGGCCTTCACGTCCCCGACGTGTGAGATCTGCGCGTCGTTGAAGCCCGGCCTGCGTCGTCTGGCCCACTCCTACGACGAGGTGGGTCTCCACGTGGTGGACCACGAGACCGCGGCCGAGGTCTTCGCCCGCTTCGAGGTGCGCTCCACCCCCTACCTGGTCGCCGTCGACGGTGAGGGCATCGTCCGCAGCCGCGGCGTCGCCAACACCCTCGACCAGGCCGAGGAGATGCTGGCCGAGGTCCTGGCCGGACCCCCGATCGATCTCGACCTCAAGCTCGGCACCGCCGGTTCCGGCGCCACCGTCGACGTCATCGCCGATGTCGGCACCGACGACGGCTCGCTCTTCGGGCCCGCTGCCAAGGCTCGGACCGCCCCCACGGCGCCCCGAGCCACCGCAACGTCCGATACCGCCGACAACGCCGACGCCTCCGAGGTCGTCCACGCCGCAGCGCCGATCGCTCTGGCCACGGCCGAGGCCGAGGCCACCGATGAGTGCTGCGGTCGTGGCGACGCCACCTCCGATGCCGACGACGCCGACGATGCCTCCGATGCCGCCGCCGAGCGGGACACCGCGGACGACGGCGATACCGCCGAGCGCGACGCTGACGATGACGGCATCTTCGGCACCGCCGCCACGGTGGTGGTGCTCCCATGACCCGACGCCTGACCCCGGCCGCCGCCGGCACCGGGCTCGACGCCACCGTGGAACGCCTCGGCCGGTGGACGGCCGGGCGCACCACCCGGCGCTCGTTCCTCAACCGTCTCGGCCAGCTCGCCGTGTTCGTGGCCACCGGCCCCACCATCGCCGGTCTCCTCGTGCGCGAGGCCCAGGCCCGGGTGTGCGGCCAGAGCGGGGTGACGCCCAAGTGCGACACCTTCGACTGCGTCGGCCCCGGTGACGTGTGGGGATGGTGCTGGTACGCCAGCGACGGCTGCTGCGCCAACGGTGGCCTCAAGAAGATCTGCGACTGCTGCACCGTCGACTACCCCAACGTCCACGGCTACTGCCCAAGTGGTACCAACGTCCGCTGCATCGTCGAGAGCTGCGGTACCGACCCCCGGGTCCTCAACGTGGCCCTCACCCCGATCACGTGGGCCGCCGGCGTCGGCTACCACCACGCCGCCATCGGCATCGGCCACACGTCGGCCATACGGGCCGTGGTGGCATCCGACGACGACCGTTGGATGCAGTACGTGGCCGCCCCGCTGGCCGGAGCCCTCGGCTCGCCCCTGCTGGGCATCGCCACCGGTGGCCCGACCGCCGCCGACCTGGCGTTACTCGCCTCGCTCAACGTGCAGGAGGTGCTGCAGGTCGGTCCCGTCGACGGCACCGCCACCTTCACCGCCAACTCGATCACCGTCGACACCGTGTCGTCGAGCAGCGACCTCGCCACCGTCAGCCTGGCCGTCGCCGACCACATCGCCAAGGTCAACGACATCAACCGCACCGTCACCGTCGAGCAGAGCGGCCTGTCGGCCGACGTCGCCCCGGCGGCCGCCGCCTTCGCCGCCCTCGGTGGCTTCCCCCTGATGGTGGGCGCCGGCGCGGCCAAGACCCTCGGCTGGCCCACGGTCTACGTCGGCCCCGAGCCGGTCGACCAGGGCCTGGTGCATGACCGGACAACGGCGACCACCCTCGTCGAGCTGTCGATGGAGCTGGCCGACTGGGCCGCCGCCATCCCCGGCGTGTCGCCCGAGCGCATCGCCCTCGCCCCGGTCGGCACCTCCGACGTGATCGGCCTGATCAACCTCCACGTTCCCCTCGTGCTCCATCCGACGTCCGGGCTCGGCCCGCTCCAGTGGTGGATCCAGGACCATTCGGTCGACTACGGCCTGCTGGAGGAGATCTACCACGTCCAGGGCCCCGGCCAGCTCACCAGCGAGCAGTACTGGCATCTGCAGAGCGCGGCCAACGGCTTCCGCGTCGATCAGTTGCAGGGCGTCGCCGGTGAGGGCCTGCCCGTGATCCGTCAGCCGGTGGCCGAGCGGCCGCTCGGCCTGGCCCGGATCGACGGCGCACTCGACTTCGGCGGCCAGCCCCCGCCCTCGTACTGGACCTCGCAGGGTCAGACGCTCCGCCGATGACCTCCGCCCTGATCCTCACCCTGGGGGTGACCTGCCTGGCGGCGGTGCACACCCTGTGGTCGCCCTGAGGCCTGTCGGTGGCTGAGACCGCCGTGCCCTCGGTTCGAGGGCGCACCCGCCTCCTGGTGGCCGCCATCCTGGTGAGTGCCGCCACCGCCTCCGGCGCCGTCGTCGGCCTGCTGGCCGCCGTGGTGCTGGCCCCGATCGCCGCCCTGACCGGCGCCCGGGCCGACGCCCTCCCCGTCGCCGTCGCCCTGATCGGGGTGGCCGTGATCCTCGACCTCGCCGCCCTCCTCGTCGGTGGGCCGCGCCCGCCGGCCGGGGGCCGACAGGTACCCCGCGAGTGGGGTCGCCTCCTCCGGCCCACCACGGTCGCCGCCCTGTACGGGGCCCGCCTCGGTGTCGGCCCGCTCACCATCCTGTCCACCTGGACGTGGTGGGCGGTGACGATCGCCGCCGGCCTCATGGGTCCCGCCCCGGCCGCCCTGGTCGGCGGCACTTTCGGGCTGATCCGCATGCTGGTCACCGTCGGCGTCTCCCTCGCCGCGCTCGATCCGGCCGAGACCACCCTCTTCCGGCGCCTGCGCGGCGCCACCCGACCCAGCCGGGCCACGCTCACCGGTCTGGCGGCGCTGGCCCTGGCCGCCTCGGCCGCCACCGGCTGCGCCGCCGGAAGCGATGCCGCTTCGCCACCGGCCGGGACACTGCGCTCCGAGGTGGTGCCGACGCTGGTACCGGCCGACGAGTACACCTCGGCCCTGGAATCGTCCCTCGAACCGCCCCCCACCGCCCCCGATGGCCGCTCGGCGGCCGACGCCGACGCCGACCGCCGCTTCGAGTCGCTGTCGACCGCACCCGGGATCGCCAAGCGTCCCTCGGCCGACGACCCGAGGCCCGATGGGGCCGACACCGACGATGACAACGCCTCGCCGTCGGTCACCACCCCCGCCCAACTGGAGGACTTCGTGCGCCCCTCACCCGCCGACCCCACCGCCGCCGCCCAGGCGGCCGCCACCCGGGCCGACGCCCGCACCACCGTCTCGGCCGAGCCGACGGCCCTGGCCGACGTGCTGCTCGACGACGTGGCCCGGTTCGACCTGGTCGACGATCCGACCACCGACCGCTATCTCGACCTGCGGGACGCCGCCGACATCCAGCCCGACCCGACCGAGGAGATCGCCCTGCTCGAGACCCGGGGCTACGAGGGTGGCTGGACCCGCGCCTTTCGCAGCGACGGCAACGATGTGCTGGTCACCTCGGTGTACCAGTTCGCCGACGCCGCCGAGGCCGAGTTCTACCTGGAGGACGGCCTGATCACGATCGGAGGCTACGGCGGCAGGTTCTTCGACATCGAGGGCCTCCCCGGAGTGCGGGGCTTCGCCCAGGAGTTCTCCGACGACGGCGAGGATCTGCGCTCGCTCGGGGCCGCCTTTCAGACCGGCCCCCGCTGGCACCTCGTCTACCTCGTCGGCTCGGCCGACACCGTCACCCCCGACGCACTGTTCCCCGCCGTCGAGGCCCAGCGCTCCGCCGCCCTCGACGCCGTCGGCCCGGCCGGCCCCGCCTCCGCCGAGTAGTGACCCCACCGATCCGCCCCGGCCCGCACGTCGCGCCCGGCCGGGTGCGCCGACCGACCGGGCCGCCCGCTGCGCCCGGTCGCCGGTGTGCCCCAAGCCGGTGCGCCGGCCCACCGCGGTGCGAATGGCGTGCGGCGGGTGGCCGCGCCGAGGGCTACACGGCGTCGAGGGGCACCAGGAGCGGCGCCGGGATGCGATCGATGTCCATGGCGTCGGTGAGCAGGGCGGCGTAGCGAGTCCCCCGGCGGGCCCTGCTCCGGATGAAACGGTGCAGTTGTTCCTCGACCGGGTGGCCGTCCCAGGCCGCCTGCTTCTGCAGGGTCTGGAACGAGCGCAGCTCCCCCTCCGCCTCGATCACGTCGATCATGCGCTCCGGCCCGGCGGCCCGGATCAGCTCCTCCTCCAGATCGCGGCGACACACGCCCCAGCCGTAACCCATCAGGCCATCGGACGCCGTGAAGGGCTCCAGGCCGACGTCCTCGATCGTCCGCTCGATGGCCGGGCCGGCATCGGCGTCGCACAGGCCGGCGATGTCCAGCTCCCGGCCCCCGGGGCCGTACTCCCGCAGGAAGCCGGCGATGGCCCCGAACCCGCCGACCGGCACCACCACCACCCCCTCCTCGTCGAGGTGTCGACCCAGACGGGCGGCCGCCGTCTCGATCGCCACCTGATCGGACACACCCTCCACCAGGATCAGGGCCTCGGCCCCGGCGGCGTCGGCCCGAGCCCGAGCCGCCAGTTCGGCGTCGACGGGGGCATCGGGTCCGTGGGCGTAGGTGTCGAGGATCCGACGGCTCTCGGGCGAACGCCAGCGCATCCCTCCAGCTTGCTCGCGACGGGCCCCACCCGCCTGGAATTCACCCGATCGGGCCTGATCGCACGGGTGAGCGGCCCTGGGATCCCACCGCTAGGGGCAGAGTTCACCCTCGACGATGAAGTAGGTCTCGTACCCGTCCTCCCCCTCCTCCGGCGTGGCCACGATCAGCTCGTCCCATTCGTAGACCAGGTGGGGGATCGACGGATCGAGGGTGGCCTCGGGGTCGGCCATCGGCGCGCCGAGCCGCACGTAGACCGTGCTGCGACGGCCGGCCGTGCTCAGGTACACCGTCTCGCCGGGGGGTACGTCGGTGTGGTGGCGGCCGAGGAGCTCGGGGAGGGCGGCCTCCTCGACCCGCACGATGGTGGCGCACAGGTTGCGGGCGGCGATGTCGTTGTGGGCCGAGCCGGGGGTACAGGCCGTGGCCGCGCCGAGGGCGACGGCCACCGCCGCCAGCACCGGTCGCAGCCCCACGGCGCCGCCACCGCGGCCGGAGATACTCATCGTTCGGCTCCGACCGGGCCGAGGATGTCGTACACCGCGGCCCGACCGGCCTCGCTGTCGGCGGCGTAAACGCCGGTTAGGTGAACGAGGTGGGCCAGTCGCTCGTCGTGGACATAGGTCAGGATCTGGAGGTGTTCCATCAGCTTGCCCGGACGACGGCTCCGCAAGACGCAGCACGCGGTCGGCCGCGGCCGCGACTGGTACCGGCTGACCACGAGCTCGCTCCCGGGCACCTGGGCCACGTCGTCGGCCACCAGGTCGGTGAGCAACCGCTCGGGATCCTCCGCCGGCAGCGTCCGGATGACGGTGGCGGCGATGCTGGGGGTGACGCCGTCCACCGGAGACGGGGCGCAGACGGCGAGATCGACCTTGCGGTCGGGTTGGAGGTAGGCATCGGGCCCGATCGTCAGCCAGGTGTCGGGGATCGACAACCCGATGGTGGGTGGTCCGGGAAACTCGGGCGACGGATAGCTCACGTGGCGGCGCGGTTGCAGGGCTAGGGCCATTCCCAAATCCATTCGGTGATCTCGGCGGACAGTTCCTTCACCGGCCGGGGGCGGGAGGTCCACCAGCCGAAGTTGTAATCGTCGGGGGTCTCGGAGTGGAAGTAGCCGTCGGGCACCTCCAGGTCCGGTGAGGGGGCGGCGGCGGGATCGCCGTAGTGGTCCTGCACGTAGTAGGCCTCCCGCTCGTAGTGGGTGTCGACGTAGCCGTCGCCGCCCAGGGCCACGTCGACGGCGAAGGACAGGGCGGCCCGGGTGAGGAACCGTCGGGTCCCCAGCTCCTCGTACTGGTGGATGTGTTGCTGCTCGTGGGCGATCAGCTCGTGGCGTGGCCGCTCCGGGGTGTAGAGCACGGTGTGGCCGAGCGTGATGGCGCCGCCCAACGGTGTGGCCACCCCGACGATGCACGACTGGCTCCCGCCGCAGTACCCGCCGGCATCGTCGTGGTAGAGCTCGCCGCCCATGCCCAGGATTCCGACGGCGGCGGCGCCGTCCTCGAAGAAGGCGTCGAAGCCGGCGTCCGGGCCGGCCCACCGGAACCGGCCGCCCCGATCCTCACGTCGCCGGTTGGCCTCGACCAGGTAGCGGCCGTACTCCTGGAGCCGGTCGCCCGCCTCGTGCCAGGCGTCGCTGATCGGATCCGGCACGGGAGGCAGGCCGGGGAGGCCTCCGCCGCCGGGCAGGGCGATGCCGGGGAGGCCGAGGCCGGGCCCGCCGCCCCCGGTGAGGCCGTCCAGGATGGTGGAACCGGCCCGCTGGAACAGACCCCCGAGCCCGTTGAGGAACCCCGGGTCGGCCACGGACGCCAGGTCCTGATCGTCGAGGGCGGCGACCGTCACCTCGTCGAGGAGGCGCTCGGCGTCGGCCAGATCCTCCAGCGCCGTGCGGTCGAGGCCGAAGGCGGCCTCCGCCCCGTCCAGCGCCGACTCGGCCGCCCGCCACCGAACTCGGGCCCGATCGGCCTCGTCGTGGGCCGCGATCGCCTGGGAGGGGTCGACGGCGACGCCGAGGGAGGCGGTCGCCAGCCGTTGCCGGGCGAGGCGGTGGTCGGCTTCGGCCTCGGCCTCCGCCCGCTCGGCGGCCAGGAGCCGATCCCAGTTGCGGCGGCCCCGGGCCAGCACATCGGCGACCTCGGTCTCGAGAGCGGCCAGCTCGTCCGCATGCTGGACGAAGACCTCGGCCAGCGATGAGCCGAGGATCTCGACGTCGCGGATGCGTTCGACGTGCTCGGTCATCAGGGCGGCGACGGACTCGGCCGCCCGCCCCGAGAACCCGCCGTCGGCGTCGAGCCCGCCGTCGAGGGCGGTGGCGATCTCGCCGCCGGCGATGGCCAGCGCGGTGTAGGTATCACCCGCCCGGCGGTAGGCCCCCGCCGTCGCCCGGAGCGGATCGTCGAGGGGGAACGGACGGGTCACGGCACCCGGCCGCCGATGTCGGGGGCCGATTCGGCCAGGCCGTCGTCGACCTGGCGGAACGCCACCGCCACCTGCCCCAGGGTGTCGGCGGCGGCGGTCAGACTCTCGACGAGGGCGTTCCGTCGATCGTCCCACCGGTCGGCCAGCGCCTCGTGGGCGGCGACCACGACCGGCGACAGCTCGAAACGTCGACGTCCGCCGAGGGCGTCCATCGCCTCGGCCGCCGTCGCCAGGTTCGCCTCCAGCGCCTCGACGTCGGCATAGACGACGTGGATCTCATCGGACACGGCCGCCCCACCACCTTTCTCGCCACAACGGTCCGGCTGCGGTCGCCAGTGGTTGTAACACGGTGCTCTCAGGCGGTCGCTTCGGGAGCCCTCCCGGGGGACGGCGGACGAAAACGACGAAAGCCGGGCCCGAAGGCCCGGCCTCATGCGTCGGCTATCGCCGGCTGCCCAGCGGCTTTCTCGCCGGCGATGTCATCGCTTGCTCGCAAGCGGTTCGCGGCGCCAGCTAGCGCTGGCTTGCGAGCTTGCGGTTCTTGACCTTGGACTTGATGTAGTCCCGGTTGAGGTAGGCGATGAAGTCCTGAGGGATCTCCTTGGGGCAGGCCTCGGTGCACTCACCATGGTTGGTGCACGAGCCGAAGAACTGCTCCATCGTCTCAACCATGGCCTCCACCCGCTTGAACCGCTCGGGCTGGCCCTGGGGCAGCGAGTTGAGATGCCACACCTTGGCCGAGGTGAACAGCTGGGCCGCCGAGTTGGGACAGGCGGCCACGCAGGCGCCGCACCCGATGCAGGCGGCGGCGTCCATGGCAGAGTCGGCCACCTCCTTCGGGATCGGCATCTCGTTGGCGTCCGCCGCCGTGCCGGTCGGGGCCGACACGTAGCCGCCGGCCTCGATGATCTTGTCGAGCGGTGAACGGTCGACGACCAGATCCCGGACGACGGGGAAGGCGGCGGCCCGCCACGGCTCGATCTCGATCGTGTCGCCGTCGGTGAACTTCCGCATGTGGAGCTGGCAGGTCGCCGTGCCCATCTCCGGGCCGTGGGCCCGGCCGTTGATCATCATCCCGCACGTGCCGCAGATGCCCTCCCGGCAGTCGTGAGGGAACTCGATCGGCAGCTTGCCGGCGTCGATCAGCTGCTCATTCACCACGTCGAGCATCTCGAGGAACGAGGCATCGGTCGGGATCTGATGCGCCGGGTAGGTCTCGAAGCCGCCCTTGGCCCCGGCGCCGTCCTGGCACCACACCTTCAGGGTGAGGTTGAGGCTCTCGCCGCTCATGCGTGTTCTCCTTGTGCCATACGGCTCGTGGTGGACGTGCCCGTCGGTGGCATCGGCGGGGCCCCGGCGGTCACTTGTAGCTCCTCTGGGTGAGCTTGACCTCTTCGAAGATCAGTTCCTCGGCGTGCTTGGTCTGGGGCGTATCGGGATCGTGCCACTCCCAGGCCGACACGTGGGCGAAGTTGATGTCGTCGCGCAGCGCCTCGTTCTCCTCGGTCTGCGACTCCTCGCGGAAGTGGCCGCCGCAGGACTCGCGCCGGTCGAGGGCGTCACGGGCCATCAGCTCGCCCAGCTCGAAGAAGTCGGCGATCCGTCCCGCCTTCTCCAACGAGCTGTTGAGGGTGTCGTTGCTGCCGAGCACCCTGACGTCCTTCCAGAACTCCTCCCGGAGGGCCCGGATCTCGGAGATCGCCTTCTCCAGGCCGGTCTGGTTGCGGGCCATGCCGATGTAGTCCCAGATGAGCTTGCCCAGCTCCCGGTGGAAGTAGTCGGGCGACTTGGTGCCCCCGATCGACAGGAAGTGGTTGATCTGGTCCCGCACGCCCTTGGTGGCATCGGTGAACACCGGATCGTCGAGCGACACCAGCGGGTCACCCAGTCGGGGGGCCAGGTAGTCACCGATGGTGTAGGGAATCACGAAGTAGCCGTCGGCCAGGCCCTGCATCAGGGCCGACGCACCGAGGCGGTTGGCGCCGTGGTCGGAGAAGTTGGCCTCGCCGCAGGCGTAGAGCCCGGGGATCGAGGTCATCAGGTTGTAGTCGACCCAGAGCCCGCCCATCGTGTAGTGGGTCGCCGGGTAGATGCGCATCGGCAGGGTGTACGGGTCCTCGCCGGTGATGCGCTCGTACATCTGGAAGAGGTTGCCGTACTTGGCCTCGATGGTGTCCTTGCCGTCGCGGCCGATCGCCTCGCTGAAGTCGAGGTAGACGCCGTTCTTGAGCGGTCCGACACCGAGGCCCTGGTCGACCACGGTCTTGGCGTTGCGGGAGGCGACGTCGCGGGGCACCAGGTTGCCGAAGGCCGGATACTTTTCCTCGAGGTAGTAGTACCGCTCGGCGTCGGGGATGTCGCGGGCGGAGCGGCTCTCGTCGGCGGAGCGGGGCACCCAGATGCGTCCGTCGTTGCGGAGCGACTCCGACATCAGGGTCAGTTTCGATTGGAACTCGTCCGACACCGGGATGCAGGTGGGGTGGATCTGCGTGTAGCACGGGTTGGCGAAGTAGGCGCCCTTGCGGTGGGCCCGCCAGGCGGCGGTCACGTTGCAGGCCATGGCGTTGGTGCTCAGGTAGAACACGTTGCCGTAGCCGCCGGTGCACAGCACCACGGCGTGGGCGTTGTGGGCCGCGATCTCGCCGGTGGTGAGATCCCGGGTGATGATCCCGCAGGCCTCGCCGTCCTTCATCACCAGCTCGAGCATCTCGGAGTTGGTGTGGAGCGTGACCTTGCCGACCTCGACCTGGCGCATCATCTGCTGATAGGCGCCGAGGAGGAGCTGCTGGCCGGTCTGCCCCCGGGCGTAGAAGGTGCGGGACACCTGGGCGCCACCGAAGGAACGGTTGTCGAGGAGGCCGCCGTACTCACGGGCGAAGGGCACGCCCTGGGCCGCCATCTGGTCGATGATGTCGACCGAGACCTGGGCCAGGCGGTGGACGTTGGCCTCGCGGGAGCGGTAGTCGCCGCCCTTGACCGTGTCGTAGAAGAGCCGGTGCACGCTGTCGCCGTCGTTGCGGTAGTTCTTGGCCGCGTTGATCCCGCCCTGGGCCGCGATCGAGTGGGCTCGGCGAGGCGAGTCGTGGAAGGTGAAGGCGTGGACCTCGTACCCCAGCTCGCCCAGCGTGGCCGAGGCCGACGCCCCGGCCAGCCCGGTGCCCACCACGATGACCTTGAACTTCCGCTTGTTGGCCGGGTTGACCAACTTGATGTCGAACTTGTGGTTGTCCCACTTCTCGGCCATCGGGCCGGCGGGGATCTTGGCTTCGGGTAGCACGATGACTCCTGCGGTCTCAGCTCTGGGCGGATTCTTCGGCCTCGACCGAGTGCTCGACCCGGTCGTCGGTGTCGATGACACCGGTAAGCACGGCGACGGGGAAACTGACGTTGCCGATCAGGACGATGGCAGCGAGCGCGGTGGCCAGTTGGCGCCGCAGGCGGTTGTACGTCGGGTTGGAAACACCGAGGCTTTGGAACATCGAGTAGGCCCCGTGGAAAATGTGAATGGAGAGCAGGACGTTGGCCGCGATGTAGACGGCGGCAACGACCGGGTTCGAGAGGCTTCCGATCACGTTCTCGTGAACATGGCCTCGCTCCCAGTCGTACCCCGGAATCCATCCCCACGTGAGATCGGCCAGGTGGAAGAGCAGGTAGGCCAGCACGAGGATGCCGCTGTAGCGCATCGAGCGGGAGGCGAAGTTGGCCGCCAGCCAGTCACGCTTCGACGAATAGACCTTGTTCGACGACTGGTTCATCCGGGTCAGCGAATACATGGCGTGGATGTGGAGGGCGAAGGCGCCGATCAGGCCGAACCGCAGCAGCCACAGGAACCAGGTGCGGGGGAAGAGGGGCACCAGCAGATCCCGCAGCCACTCGCCGTAGATGTCGGCGTCGTAGTGGTAGACGCCCTCCTCCTGCACCGCCCCGATGTAGAGCTTGAGGTTGCCGGCCATGTGGAACAGCACGAACCCGAGCAGCATCACGCCGGTGACGGCCATAACCCACTTCTTGCCGACCGCCGTCTGGTACAGATTGAGCGGGAACGGGAGCGGGGTCCGCCTCTTCCTCAGTGGCTGAAGCGAGCTTTTCGGCTTCGTCGTGGCTGGTGCAGTCACCGGAGACCTCCCCGTCTACTCGGTTAGCAGGTTGTCAGATAGCGAAATTGGCACTCGGACCATAGCGGGATTGCTTTCGGTCAGGCGAAGCCCATCGGCAGTTGCCCAGCTCCCGTAACGGACCTCAACGAAGAGGCCTACTCGAGGTCGGGGTCATGGCTTCGCTCGGTGGTATGACCACCGTCTGGTAGCGATTGGTTGCGGCGTGGTCGGCCGCTTCGAGCGACAGGTCGATCACCATCGCACCGGTGCTGGCCGGGATGTCGAACTCGAGCGAACCGATGAAGCTGCAGGCGTCCGCCGTGAGATGGCCCTGCCACCGGCGCTCGACCCGCCACGAATCCATGGTGGCGGTGGCGGTGATGATGGCCGGGCCGAGGGCTTCGGGCAGATCGTTGACGGCGTGGACGGCCATCGACAGCGTCTGGCCGGGGGCGACCACGGGCGGTGGCAGGTCGCCGATCACCACCACCGGCCGGCAGGCGTCGATCAGGGCGTCGAAGGCCTGTTTCGGCTCACGGCCGGCGCTGAGCACCCCGAACCCGCCGGAGGCCTCGGCGTCGAACAGCGACATCACGCAGAATCCGCCGGTCGGGGTGTACTTCAGGCGGCGGGCGGTTTCGATCTGCACCCGGATGACCGAGGCCTGGTAGGCCTGGGTGGCCAGGGCCCAGCTCTCGCCGTCGCTGTAGGCGGCCCGGGGGATGTAGCGGGTGAACGGGCCCTGCTGGGCCGTCGGCCAGTCCGGGGCGTTGGCCGGCCACTCGCGCACCACCACCGATTGGGCCCCGATGGCGCCGATGAAGGAACCGAGCCGGGGCCAACTGCGGATGACGCGGGCCAGATCCTCGGCCTGACCGCTGCGCCAGCCGAGCCAGAGGTGAGCGTCCGAGCTGGTGAAGTCGACCGGGTTCGGCAGGTTGCCCGACCGGGTGATGACGGCCCGGGTGGGGTCGGTCGAGCGCAGCGCCCGGCGGATGCCGGGGTCGAGCACCGAGCGGTTCCAGCTGGGCAGCAGGTGGCGGCCGAGTCGCGCCGCCCGGTGGGTGACGCCTTCCCGCTCGACGTCGGGCAGGGGCACCGGCGGGCCGTTGGGTTCGTCGTGGCCGCACCACAGCGACACCGACGGGTGGTGGCCGAGGAGGTCGACGGCGGCCGACACCGTCGGCGACACCCGGGCCCGGGTCCCGGCGGTGTAGGTGCCGACGAGGGGGAGATCCTGCCAGATCAACACGCCGCGGGCGTCGGCCTCGTCATAGAGCTCGTGGCGACTGATGTGGCCGTGCACCCGGATCAGGTCGAGGCCGGCGTCGGCCACCGCTCGGACGTCCTTGCGGTACTGGAGGCCGTCGATCGAGGCCGGGAACCGGCCGTGGGGCCCGACGGCGACCCCTTTGGTGAACAGCCGTCGACCGTTGACCCGCCACTGCAGATCGTCGACCTCGACCGTCCGCAGGCCGGTCCGCCAGCTGCGGCGATCCGACACGGTGGCGCCGTCGGCCCGCACCGCCACGGTCACGTCGTAGCGGGGCTGCTCGCCCAGCGACGCCGGCCACCACAGCTGGGGCTCGGCGATGTCGACCGTCCACTCGAGGATGTTCTCGCCCGAGGCCAGCTCGTGTTCGGCGGCGCCACCGGCGGTGCGGCCGTAGGGCCCCGTGATCGAGGTGTCGATGCGGACCGGCCCGGCTTCGACGGTGTCGACCGTGACGTGGAAGGCGAGCGTGGCCTGCTCCTCGTCGGCGGCGGTGCACAGCAGCCGGGCCTGGGTGATGGCGACCGGCCCGGTGGTGTCGATGCCGACCGGGCCCCACACGCCGCCGACGTTGCCCGGCGGGGCCAGAGGGCCGGACTGGAACGAACCGATCAGCGATCGCTGGGGCTTGCCCTCGGTCTCGGCGCCGTCGCCGCAGGTGACGGTGAGGGCGACCAGGTGATCGCCGTCGCGTCGGGGACCGGCGGCGGCCAACAGGTCGGTGACCTCGAAGCGGTGGGGGGCGAAGTAGGTGCTGCTGTCTCCGAGGTGGCGGCCGTCCAACCACACCTCGGCCTCGGCCAGCACGCCGTCGAGTCGCAGCCACCGTCGGGAGCCGTCGTCGGCCTCGTCGTCGGCCCGATGGGCGAAGCGGTGGCGGTAGACGACGGGGCCCGGCTCGTCGGCCCACTCCGGATACTGCGCCCAGTGGCCGGGCACGGGAAGCTGGAGCCAGCCGTCGTCGTCGAGGTCGGGATCGGCGCCATCGCGTTCGAGTTCGGCTGAACTCGGGGCCACGGACCACGAACCCGACAGGTCGCGACTGGTTGGGGCGTTGAACGGCACTGCCCCCAAGTGTAGGTCGGGTCCCACCGCCGGAGCCGATGGAGCGCTGACGCGGGCGCGGGACTAGGGTTCGATCGTGGTTGATCGTCCGGACACGTTGGGTGCGCTACGCGAGTCGAATTGGGTCTCTCGCAGCGTCAAGGAAGAACTGCGACAGAATGCGGTGGCGAGGATCCGCTCCGGTCAGCAGTTGTTCCCCGGGGTGCTCGGCTACGAGGACACGGTCCTCCCTCAGCTCGAACACGCCGTCCTCGCCGGCCACGATGTGGTGTTCCTCGGCGAGCGGGGCCAGGCCAAGACCCGCATGATCCGGTCGCTCACCGGCCTCCTCGACGAGTGGATGCCGATCATCGCCGGCTCCGAGATCAACGACGACCCCTACAACCCGGTGTCGGCCCACGCCAAGGAGCAGGTGGCCGAGCACGGCGACGCCGCCCCGATCGCCTGGGTCCACCGCGATGACCGCTTCGGCGAGAAGCTCGCCACCCCCGACACCTCGATCGCCGACCTGATCGGCGAGGTCGACCCGATCAAGGTGGCCGAGGGCCGCTACCTCTCCGACGAGCTCACCCTTCACTACGGCCTGGTCCCCCGTACCAACCGGGGCATCTTCGCCATCAACGAGCTGCCGGATCTGGCCGAGCGGATCCAGGTCGGCCTGCTCAACGTGCTGGAGGAGCGCGACGTCCAGATCCGGGGCTACAAGATCCGACTGCCCCTCGACGTGCTGCTGGTCGCCTCGGCCAACCCGGAGGACTACACCAATCGCGGCCGCATGATCACCCCGCTGAAGGATCGCTTCGGGGCCCAGATCCGCACCCACTATCCGCTCGAGGTGTCGACCGAGGTCGAGATCGCCCGCCAGGAGTCCCACCTCCTCCCCACCTCCGACGAGCTGACGGTGACGGTGCCGTGGTTCATGGAGGAGCTGGTGGCCCAGTTCACCCACCTGGCGCGCTCCAGCCCCAAGATCAACCAGCGCTCCGGCGTGTCGGTCCGCCTCACCGTGGCCAACCTGGAGACCCTGGTCGCCGCCGCCACCCGGCGGGCCCTGCGCCTGGGCGAGACGGACGTCGTGCCCCGGGTGAGTGACCTCGACGCCCTGATCTCCTCCACTGCGGGCAAGATCGAGGTCGAGTCGCTGGAGGAGGGCCGTGACGGCGAGGTGATCGACCATCTCCTCCGGGGGGCGGTGCTCACGGTGTTCAAGGAGCACTGCTCGCCCGAGAGCGTCCGTCAGGTGCTCGACGCCTTCGAAGAGGACCTGACGATGAGCGCGGGCGACGATCTGCCGATCTCGGCCTACGTCGATCTGGTGGCCGCCAACACCGCACTGGCCGCCCCGGTGGCCGCCCTGTGCGGCGACGACGACTCGCCCGCCGTCCAGGCATCGGCCGTCGAGCTCATCCTCGAGGGTCTCCACCTGTCGAAGCGTCTCAACAAGGACAGCGTCGGCGGTCGGGCCTCGTACCGGGCTCGGGCCTGAGTGTGGCGGCTACGCCGCCACCTCGGGTTTCGGCTGGTCACGGCGGTCGGCAACCCGTAATTCGGCCCTTTCGGGCCTGTGATCTTGCCCCTGCACCGGCGGACGGCGAACCGATAAGGTATACAACCATGGTGGAACAGATCGTCCCCATCCTGAAGGTCTCCGACACCGCTCGATCGGCGGAGTGGTATGGCCGTCTCGGCTTCGAGGTCGAGTTCGAACACCGGTACTCGCCGGAGTTCCCGTCCTACGTCGGGATCGTCCGCAACGAGCAACGCATGCACCTGTCGGAGCATGCCGGCGATGCCACGCCGGACACGCTGGTGTACCTCTTCGTCGACGACGTCGACACCCTGGCCTCCGAGCTCGACGCCGAGGTCGAGGAGCAGGCCTGGGCCCGGGAGATCAAGCTCACCGACCCCGACGGCAATCGCCTCCGGATCGGCACCCGTATCGAGGCCGAGGTCTCCGGCAGCTGATGGCCGCAGCGGGCCCGATCGCCCGCTGACCAGGGAAGATCCACGCAAGACACTTGTCATCGCGTGAGCGAGCCCCCGGTTGCAGCCGGGGTCCATACTCATGCGGGTGTCATCTTCCCTCTCGCGCTCGCTGGTCATCGTCGCCTATCACGACCAGCGACCCGTGGAGCCCGTGCTGCGCCTGTTCGACAGCATGGACCGGCACGACCCGGGCCTGGCCCACGACCGGGTGGTCGTGGTCAACACCACCGACGGGGCCCGGGTGGCCGAGCTCCGGTCGGCCGGGATCACCTGCGTCGAGAAGCCCGATCGGGGTATGAACCTCGGGGCCTGGGACCACGGCTGGCGGACGTCACCCCGCCACGATGCCTTCCTGTTTCTCCAGGACGACTGCACCGTCGTCCGTCGCGGTTGGCTGCGGGCCTTCGCCGACGCCTGCGGCCCGGGCGTCGGTCTGGTGGGCGAGAGCTTCAATGAGAACTGGAACGCGCCGTGGAACGAGCTCCGGGAGAGCCGAGGCCACATCCCGATCGGGGAACACGTTCTCGACGGCAAGCCCGCCAACCGGATCGACGTCTATCTCGACTTCATGCGTCGTTCCGGCATCGACCCCGGCGCCGGCGGTGATCACCTGCGCGGCCAGGTCTGGTACGCCCACCGCACGGCGCTGGAGGACATCGACGGATTCCCGTACCCGACGAACCGGGGTGAATGGATCGGGGCCGAGATCGCCGTCTCCCGGTCGATGGTGGCCCGCGGTTGGGAGCTGGTGCAGGTCGACGAGTCGCCCTTCCACTACATCGCCCATCACGAGTGGCAGGTCGAGCCGGGCACCGGCGTCTACACCCACGCCGACTCGGTGGGACGGCTCGGTCGAGCCCGCCGCCGCCTGGTCGGGCCGCAGCCGGCGACGCCCGACCGTGAGCCCGCCGACACCGAGTCGGTCGGTGGCCGGTCGGTCGATGATGAGTCGGTCGATGACGGGGGCGTCGCCGAGGTCAGGCGTTCGACGTCGGGGCTCGACGGCGAAGCTCCTCGGCGGCGGGCGCCTCGCTCCGATCGGCGTCGATGACGCCCGGCGACAGGTCGTGGCCGTGTCGCCAGTGGTAGCCGCTGATGGGGCTGGTGTGCCACCAGCCCCGGAGGCCGTTGGTCGTCGCCTCGTGGTCGGCCGGGCCCAGGTCGGCCACGGCGTCGAGCATGGCCCGCAAATGGTCGGGACGGGCCCGCCCGTCGTCGGCCACGTCGGCCAGGCTTCCGGCGGCCACGATGGGGCGGTCGGGGAGCTCCTCGACGGCCCGGTGGAGGGCCTCGGCCATCACCTCGGGCCAGGCCACCCAACCGGTGGGGCCCCGGCGGCCGTCGGCCGGGAAGGGGTGCCACCGCCCGTCGCCGTCGACCTCGACACCCGGTCGGACCTCGACGATCACCCGGTCGAAGGCGCCGCGCAGGTGCGGGGTGTCCCGCACCGGTAGATCGCCGACGGCGAGCCGACCGGAGGTGAGGGCGGTGAGCCACGGCTGCCACAGCAGGGCCTCCAACCCGGCGGCCCGGGGTGCGGCCTTGACGTCGTCGGCGGTGGCCCGGATCGGGCGAACCGTCTGGTAGGTGGCGACCGGCGCCGTGCCCTGCAGCAGGCGCCACGCCTCGCCGTCGGCCAGGACGGCGGCCCGGACCGCCTCCGCCGCCGTCTTCACGTCCCTCCCGCCGGGTGGTGCCTCGCCCAGCAGGTGTCGACGCAGGGCCCAGGCGATGCCCTCCCGCTGGGGCACCCAGCCGTCGACCAGATCGCCCAGGTGCTCGCCGACCCAATCGATGTGGCGCGGCCACAGCAGGTTGCGGCCGCGGTCGTCGCTGAAGCCGCCCTCGTCGTCGGCGAACCAGCCCGGGAGGGTGCCGTCGACCAGGCACCCCCACACCGCCAGCCCCCGCTCCCGGGCCCCGGCCAGGATCTGGCGGCGGGCCTCCAGGGCGTCAGCGTCGTGATGGCCGGGTCGGGGTTCGAGAGCCGCCCATTCGAGCGTGAGCTGGACGGAGCGGACGCCGAGGGCAACGAGCTGGTCGAGGTCGTCGGCCCACCCGGTGCGGAAGGCGTCGGTGGCCCGGGCGTCGGGGGCCGGGGCCCGACCGCGTCGGATCCACAGGCTCCAGTCGGCCGCCGGATGGCAGCCCTCGAGTTCGGTGGCGGTCAGGACGGCGCCGAGTTCCACGGCGCCAAGCCTAGGGCGGCCCGGGGCGGCGGTGGCCCGGGGGCGGCGGGCCGTGGTTCGTCGAGTTTGGATCCGTTTGGGCTGCTCATGGCTCTAGTAGGCATGAACGCAGCGATTCCGGCGCCTCTGTCGCTCTCGACGTGGGCGGCCAGACCCCGTGAGAGGGCAGGTGAGAAGATGGCAACACGCCGAAGTGTGTTTCGTGCCGTCGACTACTCGACCTTCGACGACTTCTGCCGCCAGGAGCATTCGACGCTGGTGGACGCCCTGATCTGGTCGTTCGGCGACCGCGACCTGGGCCGAGAGGCGGCGGACGAAGCCATGGCCCGGGCCTTCGAGCGCTGGGATCAGGTGTCCGGCTATCGCAATCCCGCCGGTTGGACCTACCGGGTGGGCCTCAACTGGGGCCGTCGACGTCTGCGCCGGGCCAACCGGGGTGCGGAACTCGTCCGACACCTTCCGCCCCAGCCCGGCCACTACCACCTCCAGCCTCAGCCCGACCTGGAAGCGGCGCTCGACGACCTCCCGGTGAAACAGCGGGCCGTGATCGTGCTGCGGCACCTCCTGGGCCACACCGACGCCCAGACCGCCGAGATCCTCGGCATCAGCGTGGGCACGGTCAAGAGCAGAAACAGTCGGGCGCTGGAGAAGCTGCGGCACACCCTGCAGGAGAACGCACAATGACCCTCGAACAGCGACTACAGGAGCTCCCGGTCGTCGGCTCGGAAGATCTCCCCGACCTCGACGCCATCAGGGCCCGCGGCGATCAGCGCCGCCGCCGGCGTCGGACAGCGGGTCGGGTGGCGTTCGTCGCCGCCCTCGCCCTGTGCGGCGTCGGAGGGGCGGCCATCGCGGCCGCCGTCGACGACCGAGGCGGTACCGACGTCGCCGCCCCGGGCGAGGCCGACGCCACGGCCGAGACCGACGCCGGTACGACGTCCGAGGAGTCCGCACCGCCCCCAGGGGAGACCGTCGACCCCGACCCGGCGCCGGTCGAGCCTCGACCGCTGCAGCCGGGAGAATTGTCCGATGGCCTGGGCGGCGCCCTGGCCGCCGACGGCACCTCGCTGGTGCATCATCGGGCCGACGGGACCACCACCGTGTTGTTCGCCGACTTGGACCCGAATGTCCGAGTGACCGACGTGGCCCCGATCGACGGCCGCCCGTATCTGTTCATCGACCGGTTCGAGTTCGGCGACGGCGAGCTATTCGTGGTGTCGATCCTGGCCGTCGATCTCACCACCGATGAGGTGATCGTGGTCGAGGAACGGGATGTGGCCCCCGAGACACCGAGCTGGATCTACAACAGCCATGTCACCACCGACGGTGCACAGCTGCTCGTGGCCCGGGAGCTGTGGCAGGGCGAGTGCTACTACACCGAGACGATCACCCTCGACGGTGCCTCGGTCCCGGGCGTGGCCGAGGCTGTCCCCGCCCCCGACTGGCTGGACGGCTGGGACCCAACCTCTGCCGGGCCGGGCGAGTTGCCCGGTCCGTGCGTCACGCTCGGCGACTGGGTTGACCTCGGTGGCGGCGAGACCGTGCTCGGCCGGTACGCCGACGCCGATCGCCTCAACGACCTCAATCTGCTCCTCGACGGCATCGACATCCTCGCCGATCCACTGGCCGACGCCGAGCCGCCTCCCCGGGCCACAGAGATGGGCGACACGTTGGGCGGCTCGTTGCTCGACGTCGACGGTGCGCTCGTGCACCGACGGGCCGACGGCACCGAGGTGGTCCTCTACGAGGCGTTCGACGATCTCGGGGCCGACTTCACCGGCGTCCAGCGATGGCTGACCGACATCGTCACCATCGACGGCGCCACCTATCTGCTCCTGACCGAGTTCCAGGCGACGGAGAACGACTTCGTCAACAGCATCGTCGCCGTCGATCTGACCACCGACGAGATCATCGTCGTGGCCACCCATGAGGCGGAGCTGGTCGGACCCGAGTGGGAGTACTTCGGCCATGTCACCAGCGACGGCACCAACCTCGAGGTGTTCATGACCTGGCGCCAGGGGGCGTGCTTCTACGCCCGGGTGATCGATCTCGCCGGGACGGTCGTCGCCGAGCACGATACGTTCCCCCGCCCGGCGTGGATGGACGACTACGTGGTCGACGGTGCGATCGGGGACTGTGACTCGGTGGACGATCTCGGGATCAACCCGGGCGTCGGTTCCCTCGGTCGCCAGGTCGAGGGCGACGTGCTCTCCTTCTTCCGGTAGCCGGTACACGACCTCCGCCGGATGGGGATCGTCCCCGGGAAGACCTCCCCAGGGACGATCCGTCGTCGGCTGGAGGCCGACCTCGCTCAGTAGTTGAAGATCAGGGCGCCGCCGTCGGTGTACTCATACACCGACGGGGCCCCGGCCACCTCGGCTCCCTTGGCCCAGGTGGCCTCGCAGAACTCCATCCGGTCGTCGAGCTCCATCGCCGTCGCCATGGCCCGGGCTTTGGTCAGCATGGCCGGGGTCATGTCGACACCGACGACGTAGCCGTCGGGGCCGACGGCGTTGGCGGCGAGGAACGAGTCCATCCCCGCCCCCGAGCCGAGGTCGACCACCCGTTCGGCGGCGGCCAGGTCGCGCAGCTCGAAGGGGTTGGCCACCCCGGGGAACGACTCGATGGCCTCAGGCGGCAGGCCGTCGAGCGCCTCGGCGTCGTAGCGGCAGCGCTCGGCGATGGGGCGCCCGGTGTGGAAGTGGTAGTCGTCGTCGGGGTCGGTGGCGACGGCGGCGTATTTGACCTGGACCTCGTGGCGCAGCTCGTCCAGGTCGACCGGGAGATCGCTGGCGGCCGTCCCACCGAAGTGTCGGTCATCGGTGTCGGTCGGTGTGACCGTGTCGTTGGTGTGTGGCATGCCGCCCACGATGGGCGACCGGCCTTCCCCGAACCTTCCCGGCGTCGACACGTCGGGGGAAGATCACATTTTCCCTGGTCAGGGGCGTGGCCTGGGGGCTGTCTCCGTGGCGTGCGCCGGTGCCGACAACGCCGGCCCGGCTCCGGCTAGACCAGGACGGTGGCCAGGGCTCGCCTGGCCGCCTGATGACCGGCCATGCCGTGCACGCCGGCGCCCGGCGGCGACGACGCCGAGCAGAGGAGCAGGGCGGGGTTGTCGGTCTCGTAGGGGCGCAGGGTGGGGGAGGGGCGGAGCACGAGCTGGGCCCCCGCCAGCGAGCCGCCGCCGATGTCGCCACCGACCAGGTTGGGGTTGCGGGCCTCGAGATCGGCGCAGTCCGACGTGGTGCGGGTGCGGACGACGTCGCGGAAGCCGGGGGCGAAGCGCTCGATCTGATCCTCGATGGCGTCGGTCATGTCCACGGCCGAGTAGGCGGGCACGTGGCAGTAGGCCCAGAACACGTGCTTGCCCTCGGGGGCCCGGGTCGGGTCGACCACCGTCGGCTGCACGGCGAGGACGAAGGGCCGCTCGGCGTGCCGGCCCGAGGCCATGGCCGTCTCCGAGGCCACCACCTCGCCCGCCGGGCCGCCGACGTGCAGGGTCAGGGCCTGGCGGCAGTCGGGGTTGGTCCAGGGCACCGGCTCGTCGAGGGTGTAGTCGATCTTGAACACACCGGGGCCGTGTTTGAAGGCGCCGAAGCGGCGGCGATCGGACTCGGGCAGCGCCGGTCCGGCGATCTCGGTGATCTGCGCCGGGTTGGTGTCGAACAGGGCCACCCGGTGCTCGGGCAGGGCCGCCAGCGACGAGACCCGGTGGCCGAGCTCGATCCGGCCGCCGTTGTCGGTGACGATGCGGGCCAGGTCGGCGGCGAGCCGACCCGAGCCCCCGGCCACCAGGGGCCAACGACGGCCGTGGGCGGTGGCGGCGAACAGGGTGGCGAAGGCCGACGTCGCCGGTCGGTTGAGGGCCATGATCGAATGGGCGGCGCAGCCCGACAGCAGCGCCGCCACCTTCTCGTCGCCCATGGCCCGGGCCAGCCAGGTGAAGGGCCACGGCGCCCGCAGGCCCAGGCCGACCAGGGGGGCGACGGCGGCGGGGCGGCCGACGACGGGCCGCAGGATCTCGGGGAGGAGCCGATCGAGGTCGGCGGTGACGGGGGCCACCAGCCGGCGGTAGCGGGCGGCGCCGGTGGGGGAGAAGGCGGCGACCGTCTCCTCGAGGTCGGCCCGGGCCACCGCGGCGTCGCCCCCGTCGAGCGGCTGGGCGAACTCCACCTCGGCGTAGCGCCACAGGTCTTCGCTCAGATGGCCCTGGTCGGTGAGCGACCGGAAGAAGGGCGACGCCACCCCCAGCGGATGGACCGAGGCGCACAGGTCGTGGAGGTAGCCCTCCTCGGCCAGCGACGTCGAACACAGGCCGCCGCCCAGGTGCTCGGAACCCTCGTAGACGGTCACCGACCGACCGGCCAGCGCCAGGGTGACGGCGGCCGCCAGCCCGTTGGGTCCCGATCCGATCACCACCGCGTCCAGCGAAGTCACCGGCACAGTATGGCCACCGTCGGGCCCACCCGGCGGGTCGACCCGAGCCTCGGGAGTCCGCGGTCGGCGGAGGCGGGCTCCACGCCGTCGAGACGGGTGTCCTAGGCTTGGTGGATGGTCGGACAGCGATATCGCTACTCACGGTGGGACGGCAGTCAGAAGGGCTTCGATTTCGACGCCTTCGATGTCCTCTCGGAGCTGACCGACGACCTGATGTACCACGGCGACCCGATGGCAGCCCTGCGTCGATTGATGCAGGAGGGATTCGAGGATCGCAACGGCGAGCGGATCCAGGGCCTGCGGGAGATGTTGGAGCAGCTCCGGCAGGAGCGGCGGGAGCGCCTGGAGAACCACGACCTCGGCGGCGTCTACGACGAGATCAACCAGGAGTTGCGGGAGCTGACCGATCAGGAGCGTCAGGCCCTGGACGATCGAAACGCCCTGGCCGACATGGAGCTGGGCGATCCCGACGCCTCGTCGGAGGCCCAGCGCAACGCCGAGCTGGCCAAGGAGACCACGACCAACAAGTCGATGCAGCTCGACCTACTCCCCGACGACCTGGCGGGCCGGGTGCGCGGCCTGCAGGACTACGAGTTCGAGTCGAACGAGGCCCAACAGCGCTTCGACGATCTCCTCGATCAGCTCCGCCAGCAGCTGATGGAGCAGCAGTTCAACCAGATGGCCGGGGCCATGGAGAACATGTCGCCCGAGGACATGGCCCGCATGAAGGACATGATGGCCGAGCTCAACAACATGCTCGAGCAGCGGGAGCGGGGTGAGGAGCCGGACTTCGAGGCCTTCATGGAGGAGTACGGCGACTTCTTCCCCGGCAACCCGCAGACCCTCGACGAGCTGTTGGAGCAGATGGCCCAGCAGATGGCGGCCATGCAGGCCATGCTCAACTCGATGACGCCCGAGCAGCGTCAGCAGCTCCAGGACCTGTCGAGCCAGCTCCTCGAGGACATGGACCTCAACTTCGAGGCCAGCCGGCTGGGTCAGAACCTGCAGGGCCTGTTCCCCGACATGGGCTGGGGTCAGAGCTACGACTTCAGCGGCTTCGACCCCCTCGGCTTCGCCGACGCCTCGCAGATGCTGCAGGAGCTCGGGCAGATCGATCAGCTGGAGCAGTTCCTCCAGCAGGGCAGCTCGCCTCAGGCCCTGGCCGAGGTCGATCTGGAGCAGGTGGAGCGCCTCCTCGGTGAGGAGAGCGCCGAGAGCATCCAGCGCATCAGCGAGTTGGCCCAGCAGATGGAGGACGCCGGCCTCATCCAGACCAAGGACGGCCGGATGGAGCTGACGCCGCGGGGCCTGCGCCGCCTCGGCCAGCAGGCCCTGGGCGATCTGTTCTCCAAGCTGAGCCCCGACAAGATCGGCAAGCACGACATCGAGCAGTCCGGGGCCGGCCACGAGCGCAACTACGACACCAAGCCGTACGAGTTCGGCGACCCGTTCAACCTTCACATCGAGCGCACGGTGCGCAACGCCGTCCAACGCTCAGGGGGCGGTACCCCGGTGCGGCTCACCCCGGACGACTTCGAGGTCGAGCGAACCGAGCGCCAGGTCCGGTCGAGCACGGTGCTGATGCTCGACCTCTCGCTGTCGATGCCGATGCGGGACAACTTCCTCCCGGCCAAGAAGGTGGCGATGGCGTTGCACTCGCTGATCTCGTCGCAGTTCCCCCGCGACTACCTGGGGATCGTGAGCTTCTCCGAGGTGGCCAAGGAGCTGAAGCCGGCCGATCTGCCCGAGGTGTCGTGGGATTTCGTCTACGGCACCAACATGCAGCACGCCTTCCAGCTGAGCCGCAGCATGCTGGCCCGGGAGACCGGCACCAAGCAGATCATCATGATCACCGACGGTGAGCCCACCGCCCACCTGCTGCCCAACGGCCAGCCCTTCTTCAACTACCCGCCGACGCGCGAGACGGTGGAGCACACGCTGGCCGAGGTGATGCGCTGCACCCGGGCCGGCATCACGATCAACACCTTCATGCTCGACCCCGACTCGGGCCTCCGGGGTTTCGTCGAGCGGCTCACCGAGCTCAACCAGGGTCGGGCCTTCTTCACCAGCCCCGAGACCCTGGGCGACTACGTGCTCGTCGATTTCATCGAGCACAAGCGGAAGCTGATCACCGGCCGCCGCAGTGCCTGAGCCCGGCCCGTGCCCCGACGCGCCCTGATCGAGGGCAACCCCGTCCTCATCGTGGTCGACATCCAGGGCGGACCTCCGGCCGACCACGATGGCGCCGCCGCCGGCACCCCTGAAGGGCGCACGACTACGACCTTTGGATGACCCCGAAGGCCACGATCGGGCGATTCGGGCCGTCCCCCTGCCGGGTGATGGTGGGCACAGCGTCGCTCGACCGTGAGCGGCGGCGACCCAAGGAGTCCGCCATGCCCACCTTGTCCACCCTCGCTCCCCGTCTGCGGGGAGGAGTCGCCCGCCTGATCCTGCTGATCGCCCTGCTCCTCGCCGGGCTGTCGGCCGGCTTCTTCTACACCTACGAGGTGTCGGTCACCCGGGGCCTGGCCGAGGTGGGCGAGCCGGCCTATGTCGAGACCTTCAAGGCGATCAACGCCACCGTCCGCAACGCCCCTTTCGGTCTGATCTTCTTCGGGCCGGTGCCGGCGATCGCCCTCGCCGTGGCCGCCAACGTCCGACGGCTCCGGGGTTGGGCCCGCTGGTCGCTGGTGGCCGCCGTGCCGCTCTACGTGGCCACGATCGCCATCACCATCGGGGGCAACGTCGTCCTGAACGACGAGCTGGCCCAGACCGACCCGGCGGCGGCCTCCGCCGCTCGGGCCGACTTCGAGGACGACTGGAACCGGCTCAACCTGATCCGCACCGTCACCGCCGTCGGCACCTTTGTGGCCGTGGCCGGTGCGGCCCTGGCCCCCCTCGGCTCCTCGTCGCCCGGTACGTCCCCCGACGGCCCGTCGTCCGACCGAGCGGTCGGTCGCCTCGACGCCCGCACCGGTCGACGGCCGGCCGACGACGACCCGGCGCACGCCCTGGTGGGCCAGACTGCATGACGGTGAAGGACCTTCCCCTCCTCCGATCGACACGGCCGACGGCCGGGGCCACGGTGACCATCGCCGATGTGGCCCTGGCCGCCGGCCTGCTGCTGGTCGCCGTGCTCGCGGGGATCTACGTCGAGGTGGCGGAGTCGGTCATCGCCCCCACCCGGTGGTGGCACTGGGCCCTCATCGCCGCCCCGCCGGCCCTGGTGGCGGTCCGTCGCCTTCATCCGGCGGCGGTGACGGTAGTGGCAACGGTGGCCCAGGGGGCGGTGTGGATCTCCGACCTGCCCGAGGTGCTGCTCCCGGTGATCATCGTGCTCTACACCGCGGCCGACGCCGGCCCGGTCGCCCGCCGGGTGGCCGTCGGCGCCGCCGCCGCCCTCACCGTGCTCACCGCGGTCGGCGTCCGCCTCGCCGGTGACGTCACGCTCTACCAGCTGCCGCTGGTGGCCCTCACCTGCGGCACCGCCATCGTGCTCGGGGCCAACGCCGCCCGGCGGCGGGCCGACGCAGCGGCGCTGGCGGCGTCGGTGACCGAGGCCCAGGTCCGCAGCGAGCAGGATCGGCGGGAGGCGGTGGGGGCCGAACGGTCCCGGATCGCCCGAGAGCTGCACGACATCATCGGCCACACGCTGTCGGTCATCGCCGTCCGGGCCGAGGCGGCCGACCGGGTGGCCGCCACCCGCCCCGACGCCGCGTCGGAGGCCGTGCCCGCCATCGCCACCTCGGCTCGCGCCGCTCTCGACGAGACCCGACGCGTCCTCGTTGGTCTGCGCGACGACGAGGCCGCCCTGGCCCCACCGCCGGACCTGGCCGCCACCCGACGCCTGGTCACCGACCTGGCCGCCGCCGGGGTGGACGTGACGTTGGAGGAGGACGGCTGCGCCGACCACGCCCCGCCGGCCACACTCGTCGGCGGCCTCCACCGGGTCCTGCAGGAGTCGTTGACCAACGCCCTCAAGCACGGCGGTGCGGGGGTGGCGATCGAGGTCACGCTCCGCTGCCGTCCCGACGGGTTGGCGCTGCGGGTGACCAACGAGCTGCGCCCGGGCCGGGTGATGAGCCGGCCCGCCACCGGCGACGGGGTGGGGCTCACCGGCATGGCCGAGCGGGCGGCCGTGCTCGGGGGTACGTTCTCCGCCGGGGTCGACGATCGACGGTTCGTGGTGAGCGTCGAGTTGCCGGTGGCCCGCCAGAACCCGACCGAGGGAGGCGATCGATGACGGCCGAACCGATCCGTATCGCCATCGCCGACGACCTCGACATGATCCGCACCGGCTTCGAGCTGATCATCGACAACGAGCCCGACATGACGGTGGTGGCCTCGGTCCCCGACGGGCGCCGCATCGTCGAGGTCTGCGCCTCCCGCCCGGTCGACCTCGTCCTCATGGACATCCGCATGCCCGAGCTCGACGGCCTGGCCGCCACCGAGCGGATCCTGGCCCGGCCCGATCCGCCCCGGGTCGTGATCCTGACCACCTTTGGTCTCGACGAGTACGTGTCGGCGGCCATCGTGGCCGGCGCCTCGGGCTTCCTGTTGAAGGACGCCTCGGCCGAGGACCTGGTCGGCGCCGTGCGCCGGGTGGCGGCGGGCGAGGTGGCGATCGCCCCCGCCGTGCTGCCGATGGTGGTTGACCAGGCTCGGTCGGTCCGCCCCCGTCAGTCGGTACCCGGCCTCGACGACCTCACCCCGCGCGAGTTCGACGTGCTCCGAGCGTTGGCCGCCGGACGCTCCAACGCCGAGATCGGGGAGCAGCTGTACCTGTCGGAGGCCACCGTCAAGACCCACGTCGGTAGGGTCCTGGCCAAGCTCGGGGTCCGGGATCGGGTCCAGGCGGTGATCGCCGCCTTCGCCGCCGGACTGGCCGAGCCCCGGCTCCCCGACGCCGACGACGGCCCGGGGGTCTGACCGCAGCGAATCCTCGTGCTCTTTGTGGGTGGTTGTCACTACACCATGCATCGAAAAATCGCAAGGACCGGGTTGTCATCGGCGTACTACAGTGTTGTAATTACACGGAAGTGCCGTGCAGCCGCTGTGGCCCACCGCTATGGCTGAGTGCGGACGTATGGCAGGGCAGAACGTACGACGGGGGAGCGGCCGGTCAAACCGGTGGGCTCCTCACCACGGAACTCGATCTCGATTCTCCGCACTAACAACAAGATTTGTTCGGCGGTAGGAGGAATCATGCGCATTGGGCGGAAGCACCTCATGCTCGACACCAGCTGGCAGGAGTACGCCAACTGCCTGGGGGTCGATCCGGATCTGTTCTTCCCCGAGCGCGGCGCCTCCACCCGTGAGGCCAAGGAGGTGTGTCGGGGCTGCGTGGTGCGCGAGTCGTGCCTCGAGTTCGCCCTGGCCAATGGCGAGAAGTTCGGGATCTGGGGTGGCATGAGCGAGCGGGAGCGTCGCCGTATCCGCCGCCAGCGGGCGCTGGAGCGTCAGCAGGACGCCACGGCGCAGGGCACCGCCTGATTCTCGCCCCGTCGGGCCACAAGCGTCGCCCTTGAGTCGGGCGCCGGCCGCGGTAGACTCGTCAACGTGCCTAATCTTCGCCCCCAAGAGCTGTTGATCATCCTGGTGATCGTTCTCGTCCTCTTCGGCGGCTCCAAGCTGCCTCAGCTGGCCCGAAACCTCGGGCAGGCTCAGAAGGAGTTCAAGACGGGTCTCGACGACTCGGAAAAAGAGGACGAGCCGAAGGACACCGTCTAACTCCTCCTCTTTTCGTGACGATCGGGGAACCAACGCCGTCCGTCCGGCGTTGAAGCCATGCCCGGACGTGCCGACGCGGCGACCGCAGGTCGTCTTGCCGACGTAGCCGGACAAGCCGAATCCGTCCCGACCTGGGAGGAGGTGGCCGAAGATTACGGCCGTTTCCTCTACAGCCTGGCCTACCGACTGTGTGGGAATCACCAGGATGCCCAGGATCTCGTTCAGGAGGTGCTCTTGCGGGTGCGTCGAGGTCTCCGAAGCTACAAGCCCGGCAATTTCGAGGGCTGGCTGTCGCGTATCACCACCAACACCTTCCTGGACCGTGTGCGCAAGCAGCAGCGCCGGCCGACCGTGCCCCTGCCCGACGAGCCCGACCGCATCATCGAGGGCTCGCCCGGCGTCGAGACCGAAGCGGCGGCACGGGATCTGCCCGACGATCTCCAGCGTCTGTTGCTCGACCTGCCGCCGGACTACCGGGCCGCCGTTGTTCTCAGCGACGTGATCGGTCATTCCTACGCCGAGATCGCCGACATCCTCGATGTGCCCGTCGGTACGGTCCGAAGCCGCATCCACCGAGGACGTGGTCGTCTCCGAGAGGCCCTGACGTCATGAGCCCCGATCCCGCCCTGCAGCCCGACGAGCCCTGGGAGCACGAGGTGGCCGCCGCCCTCCGGGGGATGCCCGAGATCGAGCCACCGGTCGGGTTCATCGACCGCGCCGTCGACCATCGGCCCCTGCACGCCGGGCGCATGGCCGCCGCCCTGGCCGCCGTCGCCCTCGTCGCCCTCGGCGCCTCACTGTCGGTGGGCGCCGACACCTCCAGTGACGATGCGGGCTCGGTCGAGGTGGTCGACGGGCTGGCCGCATCGACCTCGGTCGACGCATCCCTGCTCGACGACGTGGGCGACGGAGTACTGGCCCTGGCCCGTCAGCTGGGCTTCCCCTAGGCGCTGCTGCGGGGTGCACCGGGTTGATGCACCCGGTCCAACACCGGTTCAACCTCCCGGGACTAGCGTAAGCGGGCCCGTTGTCGTACCCGTCCCGCCGGTGGCGTGACGTTGTGGTGGCGCAACGGCCCGACAATCTGCCACGCGGGCCGCTCGGTCGCGGTCCCTGAGGAAGGAACGACAACACATGAACCGATTCAAACTGATGGCGATGGTTGCCGGGGCTGCCCTGGTCGTCAGCGCCTGCAGTGGCGGCTACGACCGGCAGGAGACCATCGACGACCTGGTCACCGACGCCGGCGTTGACGAGGCGACCGCCACCTGCATCGTCGATGGCATGGAGGCCCAGATCGGTGAGGACCGGCTGGGTGAGCGCGGTGATCCGACCGCCGAGGAGGAGGAGATCATCGTGGACATCACCACCGAGTGCATCCTGGGTGGCCTCGACGGCTGATCGAGTGGTGTCCTCGGGCACCTGCATCACGACAACGCAAGCGGGCCCCGGCACGGCGCCGGGGCCCGTTCGCGTGCTCAGGGCGAGGGGTGGATCGCTGGGTGGGGCGGCACACGCCGGTGGACCACCGGGCACTGCACCCGATGTCGGGCGCGAAAGACCCCGACGTCTCCGTCGGGGTCTGATGTGGTTTTGAACGAATCAGGTCAGGTTGGTGTCGGCCAGCTGGCGCCGGGCCTTGAGAATGCGCCGACGCTGACGCTCAGAGGTTCCACCCCACACACCGTGGTCGATGCGGGCGGTGAGGGCGTACTCCAGGCACGCCTCCTGGACCGGGCAGGTACCGCAGATCTTCTTGGCGACCTCCACCCCCACACCATCACTGGGAAAGAACACAGCCGGGGGGTGGTTGTTGCAGTTGCCTTCGGCCATCCAGTTGCTTTCCATGCCTAGTGAGACGCACCAGAGGCCGGAATGGTTCCCACCGTCGCCAGAAAGTCGGTTTTTTCTCACCCCGTCGTCCGTCGACCGGCCCATCGAGGCTGGTGGGCGGAAGGGCGATACCGTTGGGTCGATGACAGCCGTGGAACCCACCGAAGAAGAACAGCAGCCGGTCGCCCACGCCACCATCGTCTACCTCGGCCCCGTAGCCCCCCACTGGGAGCTCAAGGTCCGTTACGGCGATCAGAAGCTGCTCGACGACTTTTGGACCAGAGTCCAGGCTCGGCTGCTCCTGCTGCCCAAGCATGACCCGCAGTTCCGTCGCAACCGGGAGCGGGTGAACCGCGACGCCGAGCGCGAGCTGATCGTCTGCGACTGGGACCTCGGCGATGACGATGCCGAGAGCACGGTGTCGCCGGACCGCAGAAGAGAAGCGTCGGCGTAGCCGGTGGGGTCGAAAGCCGTCGTCGGCATCGACCTCGGCGGCACCAAGATCCTGGCCCGCCTGGTCGACCCGAAGTCGGGCGACGCCGTGGGGCGCCGCAAGGTGGCGACCCCGACCACCGGCCCGCCCGACGTTCTCGACGCCATCGTCGACCTGATCGATGACTGGGACGAGGCGGCCGAGGCGCAGACCGTCGGGATCGGCGTGCCCGGTTTCGTGCTGGAGGGCGACGTCGTCGTCCGCTGCGCCAACATCGCCGGCTGGGACTCGCCGCTCAAGGTCGGCACCGTCCTCAGCGATCGACTGGGTCGACCGGTCACCGTCGGCAACGACGTCGACTGCGGGGCCCTGGCCGAGCAGCGTCTGGGTGCCGGTCGCGGCGTCGACGACCTGCTGGCGGTGTTCGTCGGCACCGGCGTCGGCGGCGGACTGGTGCAGGGTGGCCGGCTGACCACCGGTTCCCGGGGTCTGGTCGGCGAGATCGGCCACATGGTGGTCGAGCCCGGCGGTCGGATCTGCGGCTGCGGCGGTGTCGGTCACCTCGAGGCCTATGCCGGCCGGGCCGGGATCGAGCGACGGGCTCGGGAGCTGGCGGCCGCAGGCCGACGCAACGCCATGGTCGACCTGGCCGGCGACGGCCGGATCCGCTCCCGCCACATCGACCGGGCCCTGACCGACGGCGACGAGGTGGCCCTGGAGCTGCTCGCCGAGGCGGCCAACGCGCTGGCCCTGGTCATCGGCAATGCGGCCACGTTGCTCGATCTTTCGCGGGTCGTTCTGGGGGGCGGTGTGGTAGACAAGCTGGGACAGTCTTTCGTCGACCAGATCACCGGTTCGCCATCCTTCGGGGGCCTCGGCCCGGAGATCTGCGAGCTGCGGTTGGCCGAGCGCCTCGATGACGCCGGCGTCGTCGGTGCCGCTCTTCTGGCCGCAGACCGATTCGGCTGAATTCTCGACCGAAGCGGGCGATGGACTAGCACCTGTACTTCGCCTACTCCGACTACCGCGACCATGAGTGACGAGCCGATCACCGAATCCCCCGAGCGCTTCATCAACCGAGAGCTCTCCTGGCTTGCCTTCAACTCCCGCGTCCTGGCCCAGGCCGAGGACGGCGACATCCCGCTGCTGGAACGGCTGAAGTTCTGCGCCATCTACGCCTCCAACCTCGACGAGTTCTTCCAGGTCCGGGTGGCCGGTCTCAAGGAGCAGGTGGCGGCCGGGGTGTCGAAGGCGCCGGCCGACGGGCTCAGCCCGCTGGCCCAGCTGGCCGCCATCCGCGACGAGGTGCGGGTCCAGGCGTGGCGCCTCGAATGGGTCCACGCCGAGGAACTCCTGCCCGCCCTGTCGGCCGAGGGCATCCGGGTGCTCGACATCGAGGACCTGGGCCGGGATGAGCTGAAGATCGCCAAGGCCGAGTTCGAGAACCGGATCTTCCCCATCCTCACTCCGCTCGCCGTCGACCCCAGCCACCCCTTCCCCTACATCTCGAACCTGTCGCTCAGCCTCGCCGTCCTCGTCGACGATCCCGACGAGCCGGGCTACCAGTTCGCCCGACTGAAGGTGCCGCCGTCGCTGCCCCGCTTCATCGAGCTCGGCGACCAGCGCTACGTGCCGATCGAGCAGGTGATCATCGCCCACCTCGATCAGCTGTTCCCCGGGGTCGAGGTGATCGGGGGCTGGCCGTTCCGGGTCACCCGCAACGCCGACATGACCCTCGACGACGAGGACGCCGACGATCTGCTGGAGATGATCGAGCTGGAGTTGCGGCGCCGCCGCTTCGGTCGTGCGATCCGCCTGGAACTCGACCAGTCGATGCCACTCGAAGCGCAGGACCTGCTGGTCCGCGAGCTCGATCTCGACCCCGACGACGTCTACCTCTACAACGGGCTGCTCGACGCCACCGGCTTCTGGCAGCTGATGGGCATCGATCGCTCCGATCTCAAGGTGCCCGACGGCAAGACCGTCACCCCCCGGCGCCTGCGCGAGATCGAGGACAGCCGCGACTTCTTCCAGCGGGTGCGACGGGCCGACATCCTGGTCCACCACCCCTACGACTCGTTCAGCGCCTCGGTGTCGGAGTTCATCCGCCAGGCCTCGCGCGATCCCGACGTGCTGGCCATCAAGCTCACGCTCTATCGCACCTCCGGCGACAGTCCGATCATCGAGTCGCTGATCCGGGCGGCCGAGCGGGGCAAGCAGGTGGCGGCCCTGGTCGAGCTGAAGGCCCGCTTCGACGAGGAGGCCAACATCACCTGGGCCCGTCGTCTGGAGGAGGCTGGGGTCCACGTGGTCTACGGCCTCGTCGGGCTGAAGATCCACACCAAGACGGCCCTCGTCGTCCGCTCGGAAGGCGACGGCATCCGCCGCTACTGCCACATCGGCACTGGCAACTACAACCCCAAGACGGCCCGCATCTACGAGGACATCGGCGTCCTCACCGCGGATATCGACGTGGGCAACGACCTGACCCAGCTCTTCAACTTCCTCACCGGGTACGGGCGGGACGTCTCCTACGAGCGACTCCTGGTCGCCCCCCACTCCCTGCGCCTGCCGCTGCAGGAGCTGATCGAGGGGGAGATGGCGGCCCCGGCCGGCACCGGTCGGATCGTGCTCAAAATGAATAGCCTGGTCGACCCCGACCTGATCGACCGCCTCTACGCGGCGTCGGCGGCCGGGGTACGTATCGACCTCATCGTGCGGGGCATCTGTTGCCTGCGGGCCGGCGTGCCCGGGCTGTCGGAGAACATCACGGTCCGCAGCCTCGTCGGGCGTTATCTCGAGCACTCCCGCATCTACTGCTTCGCCAACGGCGGTGGCGTCGGGATCCCGGCCTACTTCATCGGCTCGGCCGACCTCATGCCCCGCAACCTCAATCGACGGGTCGAGGTGGTCCTGCGGGTGGACGACGTCCAGAGTCAGGAGCGCCTGGCCGAGGTGCTCACGATCAACATGGCCGACACCTCCCTGGCCTGGGAGCTGCGCGCCGACGACGTCTACCACCGGCTCGAGGGCGACGAGAACGCCCACATCACCTTCGAGGAGCTGGCGGCCGAGCGCACCGCCCTGGCCGAGGCCAACCGCCCGGTCACGCTGCGCCGCCCGCCCAGCCCGCCGGTGGAGTACGCCCTGTCGGCCGACAGCGACCCGCCCCGGACCCCGCCCCCGGCCCGCCGACCCGACCTGCCCCCGATCGAGCGCAGCCGGCCGTCGACCCCTCCGGCCGCCACCCGCCGTCCACTGGGGACCGAGCCCCCGATGCCGACCGTGGCCTCGGCCACCGCTCCTTCGGCGTCGGCGAACGGGCCGTCGGTCCCCGCCACCGGCCTCGAGCCGTCGACCGACGGCGCCGAGCAGCACGACCCCGAGACCGCAGCGGCGGCTGCCGCCACCGGTGACGGAGGCGACGACGGGTCTGTCGATCTGGCCGAGGTGATGACGATCAAGCCCGGACCCCCGCCCGCCACCCCGCCCACCCCGGCCGAGGTACCCGAGCCGATCCACGCCGCCGGGTGTGTCGTGTATCGACTCGGAGCCAACGGCGTCGAGGTGCTGGTGGCCCATCGTCCTCACCGGGAGGACTGGTCCTTCCCCAAGGGCAAGCGCGACCCGGGTGAGACCGACCGGGAGACGGCGATCCGCGAGGTGCAAGAGGAGACCGGGTTCGACGTGGTGCTGGAGGACGAGCTGCCCTCGGCCCACTACGAGTTCAAGGGCCGCCCCAAGGTGGTCCGCTACTGGCTGGCGTCGCTGGCCGGCGGGCACTTCCAGCCCAACGACGAGGTCGACCGGATCCGATGGCTGACCGTCCGCGAGGCGGCCAACACCCTCTCCTACGAGCACGACCGCTCGCTCCTCGACGAGGTGCCGACCGACCCCGGCTCGTCATCGCCCACCCTCCGCAGCCTGTAGCCGACCGGCGGGACACCCTCGGCGACGTTGGGTCGGCGTCCCCGGCCTGTGCCGTCCGCCACAGCGTGTCGCTGCTCGGCGCGCAACCGAAACCGATCGGTAACACCCGACGCCGGGGACACCGACTGTTGGGACCTCGTTCAGAGAGCGTTCATGTCGCGAGGGGTGCGGTGTAACTCGCCATTCCTACGGTTCGCCATGAACACCGACGCCGGCGCGAGGTCGGCCGAACGAGGAGAGTCCCTTGAGCAAGACATCCCTGCTGAGAGTTCTGGCACTGCTCTTTACTTTCAGCCTGGTCGCCGCCGCCTGCGGCAGCGACGACGGTGACGCCGGTTCCGGCGGCGCTGACGGCGACAGCATCGTCATCTCCGGCTCATCCACGGTGGAGCCCATCTCGGTCGCCGTGGCGGAGGGTTTCCGCAACGTCGACCCCGACGTGAACGTGTCGGTGTCCGGCCCGGGCACCGGTGACGGCTTCGCCCTCTTCTGCGAGGGGGAGACCGACATCTCCGACGCCTCCCGCACCATCAAGGACGAGGAAGCCGAAATCTGCGCCGAGAACGGCATCAACTACGTCGAGCTGAAGGTCGCCGTCGACGGCATCGCCGTCATGACCAGCGAGGCCAACAGCGCCATCGAATGCCTGTCGTTCCCCACCCTGTACTCGCTCGTCGGCCCCGAGTCGGCCGGCTTCCAGAGCTGGGCCGACGCCAACGAACTCAGCGGCACCGTAGGCGGGGCCACCGATCTACCCGACGCCCCGCTCACCATCAGCGCCCCCGGTACCGAGTCCGGCACCTACGACAGCTTCGTCGAGATCGTTCTCGAGGACCTGGCCGAGGCCCAGGGCGTCGACGCCGACACCCGTCCCGACTACTCGTCGGCCGCCGACGACAATGTCATCATCGAGACCATCAGCTCCAACGACACCAGCTTCGGCTGGGTCGGCTTCGCCTTCGCCGTCGAGGCCCAGGGCGTGAAGCTGGTGGCCGTGTCCGAGGAGGAGGGCGGCGAGTGCGTCACCCCCACCCCCGAGACGATCGCCTCCAACGAGTACCCGATCGCCCGTGACCTCTTCATCTACGTCAACGCCGACCGGGCGGCGGAGAGCGAGGCCCTGGTGGCGTTCACCGACTACTACATGGAGTTCGGGCTCGACGAGGCCGCCTCCAACGTCGGCTACGTCACCCTCACCGACGAGGCCAAGGAGTCCACCCGCTCGGCCTGGAGCGATCGCTGATCGCCACTGGCGTCTGAGCCGGCAAGCCAGCAACATGTAGCCAGGCAACGGGGCCTGCGATCGAGAACGATCGCAGGCCCCGTTCGGCCGTTCAGCCGGAAAACGTCGTTCAGCCGGACGACACCAGCCGGACCAAACCGTCCGGAACACACAGAGGAACCACGACACATGACTTCGAAACGTTGGGAGGGCACACCGTGACCATGGTCAACGAGTGGGACATCTCCGAACTGGCGGGGAACCCCCGACGGCGAGCCCGGGAGCGGCTGATCGGCAGGATCGCCTTCGGCGCCGCCCTGGTCTCGATTCTGGTCAGCGTGTTGATCGTGCTGTCGCTGGTGTTCGAGGCTGTCGTCTTCATGATCGACGTCGACTGGGGCAATACCTGGGGCCAGCTCGGCTGGTTCCCCCGGCGGGACCTCTTCGACCTCCCCACCATCATCGTGGCCACCCTGTGGGTCACCGTGATTGCCATGGCGGTGGCCGGGCCGCTCGGGCTGGCCGCCGCCGTGTATCTCTCGGAGTACGCCAACCCCCGGGTGCGGCGGATCCTGAAGCCGATCCTCGAGGTGCTGGCCGGCATCCCCTCGGTCGTGCTCGGCTACTTCGCCCTCCGCTTCATCGCCCCCAACATCGTGGGCAACCTGTTCGACGGCGCGGCCCCTGCCAACATTCTGGCCGCCGGCATCGGCGTCGGCCTGCTGACGATCCCCCTCGTGGCCTCCATCTCCGAGGACGCCCTCAACGCCGTCCCCCGGGCCCTGCGTGAGGCCTCGGCCGGTCTCGGGGCCCGCAAGATGGCCACCACGATCCGGGTGGTGCTGCCCGCCGCCCTGTCCGGGCTCACCGCCGCCTTCATCGTGGCCGTCTCCCGGGCCATCGGCGAGACGATGGTGGTGTTCATCGCCGGCGGCGCCGCCGACAGCGCCCTCCGCAGCTTCAACCCCCTCGACCCGGGCATGACGATGACGGCGGCCATGGCCTCGGTCGCCTCGGGCACCGACAACGTCGCCGGCCAGGGTCCGACCTTCCAGAGCCTGTTCTTCGTCGGGCTCCTCCTCTTTGTAATCACCCTCTTCCTCAACCTGGTGGCCGACCGTTTCGTCCGCCGCTTCCGTCAGGAGTACTGAGATGGCCGCACCAAGCATCTCCACCGGCGGCACGGCGTCGACCACGGCCGAGCAGACCCTGCAGGGCCTGCGCCGACGGGCCGACGTGAAGGGTCGGCTCTTCCAGTACTCCCTGCTCGGGTCTCTGCTGGTGTCCCTGCTCGTCCTGGTCATTCTGATCAGCCAGGTCGTCATCGACGGCTGGCCCGTCCTGTCGACCCGGCTCGGCGACTTCCTCACCACCGGCCTGGGCTCCCAGCCGGAGATCTCCGGTATCGCCCAGGGCCTGCGAGGCACCTTCTACCTGTGCCTGATCGTGGCCCTGGTCGCCTTCCCCCTGGGGATCGCCGCGGCGATCTACCTCGAGGAGTACGCCCCCAAGAACCACCTGACCAACTTCATCGACGTCAACATCCGGAACCTGGCCGGCGTACCGTCGGTTGTCTACGGCATCCTCGGCCTGGTGATCTTCGTCCGGGGGATCGAGATCGGGCCGGTGACGGTCGGCATCCGGTCGATCACCGGGGGCAGCACCCCCTTGGCCGCCGGCCTCACCCTGTCGGCCCTGGTCCTGCCGGTGGTGATCATCACCACCGCCGAGGCCCTTCGGTCGGTGCCCCAGGCCCTCAAGGAGGGCGGCTACGGCGTCGGTGCCACCAAGTGGGAGGTCATCAAGGACCACATGCTGCCCTACGCCGCCCCCGGCATCCTCACCGGCACCCTGCTGTCGATCGCCCGGGCCGCCGGCGAGGCCGCCCCCCTGATCCTGGTGGGCACCGTCACCGGTTTCATCACCCAGGTGCCGGCGTGGTGGGACGGCACCCAGGTGCGCGAGACCTACACCGCTATGCCGATCATCATCACCCGCTGGGCGGGCCGCCCCGAAGAGGGTTTCAAGGTTGACGGCGCAGCCGCCGCCATCGTGATCCTCATCGTCTTCGTGGTCCTGCTGAACAGCGTTGCCATACTCTTGCGGAACCGCTTCGAAAAGCGTCGGGAGGGTTGATGCCCGTCACCTCCCCACCCACCGTTCTCGAGAAGTCCTACCCCTCCACACACCTCCGGGCCGCCCGGCCCCTGCCGTTCACAGATTGCGGGAACCGATGAACAACGTCTCCACCACCTCCCAGCCCGACACGGAGCCCGACACCGAAAGCGACACCGTCATGGATGACATCGTCGTCGACGAGCGGGTGGCGCTCGAGATCCGGGACCTGGAGGTCTACTACGGCGACTTCCGGGCGGTGCGCGACGTCAACATGGCGGTCCGCGAGAACGAGATTACGGCCATGATCGGCCCCTCCGGCTGTGGCAAGTCCACCGTGCTCCGCTCCCTGAACCGCATGAACGACCTGATCCCCACGGCCCGGGTGAACGGCGAGGTCGTCTTCCACGGGGTCAACCTCTACGACCCCCGGGTCGATCCGGTCGAGGTCCGCCGCCGTATCGGCATGGTGTTCCAGAAGCCGAACCCGTTCCCCAAGTCGATCTACGACAACATCACCTACGGCCCTCGGATCGCCGGGGTGTCGAAGAGCGAATTCGACGAGATCGTCGAGACGTCGCTGACCAAGGCTGCGCTGTGGGACGAGGTGAAGGACCGGCTGAAGGACTCGGCCCTCGGCCTGTCCGGCGGGCAGCAGCAGCGGCTGTGCATCGCCCGGGCCATCGCCACCAACCCGGACCTGCTGCTGATGGACGAGCCGTGTTCGGCCCTCGACCCGATCGCCACCGGTTACATCGAAGATCTCATGAACGAGATCAAGACCGAGTACACGATCGTGATCGTCACCCACAATATGCAGCAGGCGGCCCGGGTCAGCGACCGCACCGCCTTCTTCACCGCCGAGCTCGACAGCGAGAACGATCGTCGCACCGGCCTCCTCGTCGAGTTCGACGCCACCGACAAGATCTTCTCCAACCCGGCCGACGAACGCACCGAGAACTACGTCACCGGCCGTTTCGGCTGACCCGGGGAGCGATGCCGAGGGAGTCCTTCGCCGATGAGCTGGACAGCCTCCGCCTCCAAGTCGAGGTTATGACCATCATGGTCAAGGAGGCGGTTCACCGCGCCCGGGCGGTGCTCGCCACCGGTGACCCCGAGGTGGCCCGGCAGCTCATCGAGGCCGACAACGCCATCGACGAGATGCAGATCTCGCTGACCGAGCTCTGCTATCAAATGCTGGCCCGGGAAGCCCCGGTGGCCGCCGACCTGCGCCTCGTCGTCTCGGTCATCCGCGTCCTTCACGAGCTCGAGCGGATCGGCGACCTGGCCATCCGGGTGGCCAAGGCCGTTGACGACCAGCCGCTGGTGGCCGCCCACCCGGCGCCGTTCGAGGTGCTGATCCAGTTGGCCGACAACGTCGTCGAGCGGTTCGAGGCGGTCGAGCAGGGCTGGTCGACGTTCTCGATCGAGCCGCTCGACCAGCTGGCCGAGACCGACCCCCTGGCCCAGTTCGCCGGGCCCCTCGTCAACCATCTCCTGGAGCTGCGCGGCCCCGACGCCGCCCGGGTCGCCATCGCCGCCATGGCGATCGGCCGCTCCTTCGATCGCATCGGTGACCACACCCAGATCATGGCCTTCCGCCTGCGCTACCTGGTCACCGGCGACCCCGCCCACCTAGCCGATGAAGTTTCCTGGTGACCCGTCATGACTGATCCAAACGTCCCCGTCCCCGATCCCGCCCCGCCCGCCGAGGTGCGGGTGGCCTACCACCGCGAGCTGGAGGATCTCAACACCCGCATCCTCCAGCTGGGCGCCATGGTGTGTGAGACGATCCCCCGGGGTACCGAGGTGCTCCTCGGCGGCGATCTCCAGCGGGCTCGGGAGCTGATCGAGTCCGACGACGAGATCGATCAGCTCGCCCTCCAGATCGAGGAGGACAGCTTCTCGATCCTGGCCCGCCAGTCGCCCATGGCCTCGGATCTGCGGCAGGTCGTGACCGTCACCAAGCTGGTGGCCGAGCTGGAGCGCTCGGCCGACCTGATGATCAACGTGTGCAAGGCGGCCCGCCGCATGTACGGCTCGCCGATGAGCCCCCGCATCCGGGGCGTGATCACCAACATGAGCAACCAGGCCAACAAGCTGCTGCGCCTGTCGCTCGACGCCTTCGCCGACGCCGACGTGGCCCTGGCCACCGCCCTGGACGACGTCGACGACACCCTGGACCAGCTCAACCGGGACATGGTGGCCGCCATCTTCGAGGCCCACGCCGAGGAGGAGATCGATCTCGCCGCCGCCGTGCAGCTGGCCTTGGTGGCCCGCTACTACGAGCGGATCGGCGACCATGCGGTGAACATCGGCGAGCGGGTGACCTACATGGTGACCGGCTGGCTCCCGGAGAACACCGGGGCGCTCCGGGCCCAGAACCGGGCGGAGGCCATCATCGAGTCGGGCGACGTGGTCACACCGCCCCCGGACGGCGACGATTGATGTTTCCCGGCGGCGTGCCGCTTCTCGTTTCCACCCCCGTCGCCATCCTGGTCGCGCTGGGCGGATTCGGGCTCGGCGTGCTGGCGGTACAGGTCTGGCGGGCCACAGCCCAGCGACCGTCGGCGGCGGCCGACGTCGTCCCCGAACCTCTGGAGGACGCAGTGCAGCAGACCGACCCGCAGAACTGGGCCGGTGACCCCCGTATCGATCGTGCCCTCGGTGCGCTCCCGCTCGGGGTGGTGGTGGCCGGCCCCGGGGGCGACGTCATCTACCGCAACCGGTATGCCGAGCAGTTCGAGGGCGCCCGCCACGGCAACGCCCTGGTCGAGGCCGAGCTGCGGACCGTGATCGCCGCCACCGACGCCGGTCGGGCCCTGGAGCGGTCGATCGAGATCTACGGCCCGCCGGCCCGCAGCCTCCAGCTGCGGGGCACCCCCACGTACGAGCAGGACGAGCAGACCGGCTCGGTGGTGCTCATCGAGGATGTCACCCTGGCCCAGCACGTCGATCGGGTGCGCAAGGATTTCGTGGCCAACGTCAGCCACGAGTTGCGAACCCCGATCGGGGCCATCGGCGTGTTGGCCGAAACGCTGCGCGACGCCGACGATCCGGAGGTGATCGACCGCCTCGCCGGCCGCCTCCAGAACGAGGCCCTCCGGCTTGGCGACATGATCGAAGACCTGCTGGCCCTCTCCACCCTGGAGGCGGGCGAGATCAGCGAGCCCGACCTGATGGATCTGCACCAGGTGGTCCAGCTGGCGGCCGAACGGGAGGCCGGCGCCGCCGAGCAGCGCGAGGTGACCATCACCCGGGTGGCCGGTGAGGGCGGAGCGGGTCCGACCTTCGTCGACGGCGACCAGGGGCAGATGGTGTCGGCCGTGGCCAACCTGCTCGATAACGCCGTCAAGTACTCCGGCGTGGGTAGCGAGGTGATCGTCACCGTCGGCCGGTCCGGCCGGCAGGCCACGCTCAGCGTGACCGACACCGGTGTCGGGATCCCCGAGGCCGACCTCGATCGGATCTTCGAACGGTTCTACCGGGTTGACGACGCCCGCAGCCGGGTCACCGGCGGCACCGGCCTCGGCCTGTCGATCGTGCGGCACGTGGCCATAAACCATCAGGGATCGATCGGTGTGACCTCGGAGGAGGGGGTGGGGTCGACGTTCACCCTCAGTCTGCCGTTGTCCACCGTCCACACCAGCGAGAGCGCCGCCGCGGCCGGGGCCGCCCTCGGCACTCCGGGCGGGGCCGTCCCGGGAACGAACGATGAGGAGTCGAGCAGTGAGTGAGCAATTGGTTCTGGTGGTGGAGGACGAGGAGGCCTTCATCGATGCCCTCACCGTGGGCCTCTCCAAGGAGGGCTTCCGGGTGGAGGTGGCCCGGGACGGGGCCGAGGGCCTGGCCCGCTTCGACGAGGTGTCGCCCGACCTGGTGCTCCTCGACCTGATGCTGCCACGGGTGTCGGGGGTCGACGTGTGCCGGGAGATCCGGACCCGATCGCAGGTGCCGATCATCATGGTCACGGCCAAGTCGGCAGAGGTCGACACCGTGGTCGGCCTCGAGGTCGGGGCGGACGACTACGTGACCAAGCCGTATCGGATGCGGGAGTTGGTGGCCCGGATGCGGGCCGTGCTCCGCCGCTCCGAGCAGCTCGAGGCGGCGGCCGAGGAGGAGGCCGACGGCGAAGGCCCGGGCGAAGCCATCGTGGTGGGCGACGTGTCGATCGACCCGTCCCGCCACGAGGTGGTGATCCGGGGCGAGCCGGCCCAGCTGCCGCTCAAGGAGTTCGAGCTGCTGCGCTACCTCATGGAGAACGCCGGTCTCGTGCTGTCCCGGGACGCCCTGATCGATCGGATCTGGGGCCACGACTACGTCGGCGACACCAAGACCCTCGACGTCCACGTGAAGCGGCTCCGCTCGAAGGTGGAGGAGGAGCCGTCGAGCCCGACCCGGATCGTGACGATCCGGGGCCTGGGCTACAAGTTCGAGCGCCCCCGCCCGTGATCGCCGCCGAGCCGAGGAAACACCCGGTCGGGGCACTGGCTACGATCGGTTGATGGCAGGCCCCACCACCACCCCGGACACCCGTGGTGCCGAGGCCTTCACCATCTCGGGGTTCACCCGCCTGGCTCGCACCCACGGACTGTCGGTGGCGGGCGACGCCCTGCTGGCCATCGCCCTGGCCGACTCGCTCTTCTTCAACGTCGACCCCAACGACGCTCGGTGGAAGGTGGCGGCCTACCTGCTGCTGACGATCGCCCCCTTCGCCGTCGTCGCCCCCTTCCTCGGCCCGCTGATGGACCGGATCCGGGGCGGTCACCGCTACATGATGATGGGGGCGGCGCTGGTGCGGGCGGTGCTGATGCTCGCCCTGGTGCGCTACGTGCAGGGGCCGCTGCTGTTCCCCCTCGCCTTCTCCATGCTGGTGATGGGCAAGACCCATGCCATCGCCAAGAGCGCGCTCGTCCCCACCATGGTCCCCGACAACGAGGCCCTGGTGAAGGCCAACGCCCGCCTCTCGGTGCTGGCCGGTGCGGCAACGGCGGCCGCCGGCATCCCCGGCGTCATCCTCCTGCGTTTCGGCGGGTCACCCTGGGTGTTGTCGGTCGGCTGTGCGGTGTTCCTGGCCGCCACGGTGGCCGCCACCCGCATCCCGGCGGTGAAGGTGGCGCCCCGACCGCCGGAGCAGACCGAGAAGGCCGAGCTCCGAAGCGCCGGCGTGATCCTGGCCGCCAGCGCCATGGGTTACTTGCGGGGGGTGGCCGGCTTCATCACGCTCCTGCTGGCGTTCGAGCTTCGGGGCGGGATCGACCCCGGCCCGTCGGCCGCCGGCGTGGAGATCGGTCACCGGGTGCGGGAGGCGATGGGCCTGGAGCGCCTGGAGCTCGCCACCGGTGGCGCACCGCCCTGGCACTTCGGGGTGGCGATCACCGGTGTGGGCCTCGGCGGGCTGCTCGGGGCCCTCGGCGTGCCCCGGCTGCGCTCTCGCTTCCCCGAGGAGCGCATCCTCGCTTTCGCCCTCTTCGCCCTGGCCGCCTTCGCCTCTCTGGCCTCGCTCTCCACCGGCGTCGGCGGCGCCTTCATGGTCGGTCTGGCGCTGGGGGCGGCCGGCACCGGGGGCAAGCAGTCCTTCGACGCCATCGTCCAGCGCGACGCCCCCAAGGCCAACCTGGGTCGTACCTTCAGCCGGTTCGAGAGCCGCTTCCAACTGTTCTGGGTGGTCGGGGCCCTGCTCCCCGTGGTGCTGCGCCTACCGGCCCGCCTCGGCTATGTCATGATCGCCACCAGCGCCCTGTTCGTCGGCCTCTCCTACTGGTTCGGTCGCCACCCCGACCCTCGGGCCCTGCTCAACGACGACCAGCTCACCGCCGGAGTGCGGGAGCGGGTGCGCGAAGGGGTGGGCGGCGGCTCACCGGTCGGCCGGGTGCGGGAGGCGATGGGCCGGGGTCGGCGGGAGCCGGCTCAGAGATCGTCGAGGCCCGACAGGTCGTCGGGGACCTCGGCCGAGACCTGATCGACATCGCCGTCGAGGCCGATCCGGGCCAGCCACAGGCCGGGGGCGTCCACCTCGGCCGCCGTCGGCAGGTCGAGCTCGTCGGCCCACAGGCGGGCCAGGCCCTCGTCGCCGGCCCGGGTGACGATGCCGTCGATGAAGCGGTCGCCGCGGGCCAGGGTCTCCTCGGTGATCTCCAGGCCCAGCAGCCGCTCCATGAACCGGTCGGCCGGGGTGACGTCGATCCACCGCTGGCGGAACTGCTCGGTGATGGTGTCGATGGTGCCGATCAGGGGGCGCCCGGTCTCCCGCACGGTGTAGCCCACGAACCCGAGGATCGACGCCACCAGGGCGTCGAACTGGGGGACGAGGAGATCGTGGGCGGGGGAGCGCATCATGTTGAGCAGGAGGTCGGGGTCGTTGAGCTGTTCGCTCACCTCGGCCAGCTGGCTGAGGTCGGTCAGCTCGCCCAGGCCCGACATCTGCTCGGCGATGGCGTCGGGGTTGGGGTGGAACGCGGAGGCGAAGTCGAGGAGCAGGCTCTCCATCCGCTTGCGCACGTGGGGCACCGACAACACAGCGTGGGCCGCCAGCTCGTGCAGCAGGACCCAGAGCCGCAGGTCGGCCTCGGGCACCCCCCATTCGGTGGCGGCGGCGTCGATCGAGGTGGGCACCACGAGCACCTCGTGGCTGTCGCGGGGGATGGGCAACTCGTACTGGCCCAAGGCCTTCTGCCCGAGGTGGCCGATCATCGACCCGGCGCTCACCGACACCAGCATCGGGCCCATCGAGGCGAACAGCTGGCCGAGCATGGCCGCCATCGGGTCGCCGCCCTCCGGGCCCTCGGCGTTGACGGCGGTGCCGACGGCCTCGCCGAAGCGCTCGAAGACCGGCCGAAAAGTGGTGATGCTGCGCTTGGTCCAGTCGGTTTTCGTCACCGGCGTGACGACGGTCTGCGACGGCAGCGATATTCCCGTAGCTTGTCCAATGTGGAGTTCGGCGACGCGCACCAGGTCTTCCACCGCCATGCGGACGAGTGGATCGAGGTTGGGCTCGGTGCCGCCCTCGGAGGCGATGGCGGCGGCCAGCTCGCCGGCGTTGGCCCAGGGGTCGCCCCCTCCGGCGCCGAACAGTCGGCCAAGGTCGAAGAAGGGCAGATCGCCGCCGGGGAAGTCCGAAGAACTCACCCCCTCATGGTACGCCGATGACGACGATCGCGGTGACCGGGGCGGCGGGGGCGGTCGGCCGCGACGTCATCGATCTGCTGGCCGCCGACGGCGACCTGAAGCTCGTCGCCATCGATCGGGCCGTGATGCGTCCTCCGGGCGGCGTCGATTTCCGTCTGGCCGACCTGACCGATGGCGACATCGACCTGTTCGACGGCTGCGATGTGGTCGTCCACCTGGCCGAGGACCCGGGCCGTCGGGCGGAGCCGCCGGCGGCGCTCGCCACCCTGGAGCCGGTGCTGGAGCGGGTGGCGGCCGCCGGGTGCGCCCACCTCGTGATCCTGTCCTCCGCCCTGGTCTACGGCGCCCGGGCCGGCAACCCGGTCCCCCTCACCGAGCATCACGCCCGCAGACCCAACTCGGGCCTCGGCTACGCCCGGGCCAAGGCGGCGGTGGAGGAGCGGGCCGAGAGCTGGGCCGACGAGGCCGGGGTCGACGTCGCCCTCGTCCGTCCCACCACCACCCTGTCGGAGCGGAAGGCGAGCCACGTGGCCATCGCACTGCGGGCGGCGTTGGCCCGCCGTGATGACACCTTCGACGCCCCGTTGCAGTTCCTCCACCACGACGATCTGGCCTCGGCGGTGGCGACCGTGGTGCGGGCCCGGGGCCGCGGGCCCTACAACGTCGCTCCCGATCGGTGGATCGAGGCGGCGGAGTTCCGGCAGTTGCTGGCCGAGATCGAGCTGCCTCGACCGGCGCCGGTCAACACCGCCCTCCACTGGCTGTCGTCGACGACGGGCCCCCGGGCCGACACCGATCTCGGGCCCTACGTGCGGGATCCGTGGGTGGTGGCCAACGACCGGCTCCGGGCCCTGGGGTGGGAGCCGACCTACACCAATGAGGAGGCGTTCGTCGTCGGCACCCCGTCGCCTCGGTGGCGTCAGGTCGTCGAGCGGCGGCGCCAGGAGATGGCTCTCGGTGCGGTGGGGATGACGGCGGCGGGCGCTGTCGCCGCCGCCGGGCTGGCCGCCCGCTGGCTCAGCCGTCAACGGTGATCGGCGCCGGGCCGATCACGATGTTGCGCCCGAGCTGCTGACCGTCGCGCTCGATCACGAGCGACACCGTCCGGCCCTGGCCGGCGATCCGGATCAGATAGCTGAGGTGGTGGGGATCGTGGACGTCGTGCCCGTCGAGGGCGAGCAGCCGGTCGCCGAGCTGGATGTCGACCCCCGAGCTGGGACTGCCGTCCTCCACCAACTGGATGAGCACGCCGCCCTGGTCGGCGTCCTCGGTGACGAGCCCGGTCCACTCCTGTGCCGGGACCCCCCAATCGCGGAGTGCGGTGCCGACCTCGATCATGGTGCGGGCCGAGACCACCGAGGCGAAGTAGTCGGGGGAGTTGACCACCAGACCGACCAGCTCTCCCTGGTCGTTGATGGCGGCGGCGCCGATCGAGCCGGTCGGGGCTTGGACCTTGGTCAACCAGGCGCCGTAGATGTTCTCCCCGGTGGGGGTCACCACTCGACCCTTCGGCCCGACGAGCGAGCCCTCGGCGATGGCGTCGGTACCGGCGACGTAGATGGCGGAGCCCACTTCCGGCATCCCGGTGATGTCGTCGCCGGGGACGACCGGCTCGTGGTGGAGGACGGTCAGGTCGATCCGGCCGCCATCGTCGATGATCTCCAGCAGGGCGAGGTCGGTGACGGGGTCGCTGCCGACCACCGACACCGGGATCCAGCCACCGTTGATGACCAGGTGCAGGTTGTCGTGGCCGTTGAGGAGCGAGTTGCTGGTCAGAATCAGATCGCCGATGACGACGAAGTCGCCCAGTCGGCGACCGGTGGGCATCGGCTCCGGCGGCTCGGCCTCGGCGGTCGGCTCCGCCTGCGCCGATTCGGCCGACTCGGCTGATTCGGCTGACTCCGGGGAGACCCCTGGCTGGGGCGACTCGTCGGGCCCCGGTGCGGGCTGGTCGACGACGTAGAGGCCGTTGGCCACCACGTCGGTGACGGGTCCGTCCTCAGCCGGCGCGGTGGTGGTCGTCGTCGGGGCGGTGGTGGTGGTCGTGGTCAGGACGGTGGTGCTGGTGGTGCTGGGCGGCGCCGTGGTCAACAACACGTCGGTGTCGAGGGAGGACAGGACGGTCAGGCCCGCCTCGGCGTCGGAGGGGTCGCCGTCGGCGCTCTCGAGGTCGAGGTCGGTGCCTGCGAAGCCGATGGCGGCCACGACCACGGCGCCGAAGCCGACGACCACGGTGGCGACGGCGGCGACGGCGATGGCGGTGGCGATCGCGGTCCGCTGTCGTCGTTCGGCGGCGGAGGGGGGATCGGGTCGGGCGGCGGCCGATGCGGCGGCGGCGATCTCCGAGGGATGACGCCATTGACGCATCGAGGGGTCGGGGGGTGGGCCACCCCCGGGCTCCGGGATGTCGTCGTCGTCGAACCGCACGATACGAAACAGTACCGGAGTGCCACTGCGGCCTTATCGCGGGCCCCAAGCGATGCGCCATATCGACAAGATCGGGTGCTGAGGGGATTATCCCGTCCGGACCCCTTCGAGGGCGCACGGTCGACTCCACTACGATGGCGCCGTGAGCGCGCCCGAGGCCGAATACAGCGATCCGACACCCCCCGCCGAGGGCGACCAGTGGACGGGTCTCTTCGACGGGCCGTTGCCGCTCGAGGCTGCTTCGGCCTGGGCTGTGCGGCCCGACTGTGGCGCCGTCGTTACCTTCTCCGGGACCGCTCGCGACCACTCGGTCGGGCGGGAGGAGGTGTCGCGCCTGGAGTACGAGGCCTACACCAGCCAGGTGATACCCCGGCTGGACGAGATCGTGGCCGCCGCCCGGCTCAAGTGGCCGGACCTGGGCCGCATGGTGCTCCTGCATCGGGTCGGTGAGGTGCCGATCACCGAGTCCGCCGTCGTGGTGGTGACCGCGGCGCCCCATCGGGACCACGCTTTCGAGGCCGCTCGCTTCGGGATCGACACCCTCAAGGCGACCGTGCCCATCTGGAAGCGTGAGGACTGGGCCGAGGGCTCCAGCTGGGGCTTGGAACCCCAGCACATCACCGACGTCGACGACCAGGCCTGATCGCTCGCCCCTGCGCTGGTCGCTTCCGCCACGGCCACTCACCCGCGCTCGGGGCGAAGCCAGCCCAGCTCCCGCGTCGGAGCGACAACGGGGTGGTTTGTCGCCCCCGGGCCGCCGCCCTGTGTGCCCCGGCGATACCGGAATCCGCAGCAGGTCGTCCCATCGAGCCGAGGTGGTGGTCGCCGTGCTCCCGCGCCCGAGCGACAGAAGGCGGGCTATCGCTCGAATGCAGAAGCATCGGAGATCTGGTGACCCCTTGTCCGGGTGGGCCCCGAGCTGCGGTGGTGAGTTCGCATGTTGGAGGCGTCGTCGCTCCGACACGGGAGCGTTCGCGATAAGGGAGCCTGTGCGACGCAGGGGCGTTCGCAGAGCGGGGTCGGCGGTGGGCGGCCGCCGCCGTCCTCGGCCGCGGTCAGTCGGGGCCGGGTGGGTCGGTACGGGCGAGATCGGGCGGGGTGAGGAGGTCCTCGGCCGCCTGGCGCACCTGCCAGTCCCGATCGTCGAGGGCGGTGGTGAGGGCGGCCTCGACGGCCGGGCCCTCGAAGTTGGCCAGCGCGATCACGGCCCGCCGTCGGACGGTGGCGATGTCGGACAGCGCCGCCAGCACCGTCTCCTCACCCTCACCCAACACGCCGAGGGCAGCCACAGCCGACTCCCGCTCCAGTGCATCCGCCGCCTCACGGGCCTGCGCCACCAGGGCCTCGACGACCCCGTCCTCGGCCACGGCCAGCTCTCCCAGGGCGAACGCCGCCCCCTCGGCGTGGTCGCCGCCGAGGGCCGCCACCAGACGGCGGGCCACCACGGTGACGTGCTGGTCCTCCGGGGAGACCCGGGCCGCCAGCTCGATCGCCCGTCGAGCCACCGCCGGCACCGGATCGGTGAAGAACTCGGACAGCTGCGGGCCGTCGATGGCACCGAGTCGCCACGCCGCCCCCAGCGCCGCCCGTCGGAGCTCGGGGTCGCTGTCCGTCAGGGCCTCCAAGGCCGGAGCGGGGTCGTCTCCGTGTCCAATCATAGCCATGGTTCGCGGTGAATGTTTCAATTAGGTTTCTTTTGGATTCGGGCCAAGAATCTGGAATGCTGACCCTGGACAACAGCTGTTCCGCCGCATTACTTGGCTGTTCATCGCTGTTTGCAGGAAAACAGGGAGCTTTATTGTGTCACACATGGTCATATTTCGGGGAGCCGACGGCAAACCCGGCTACCAGCAGGCCGAGGACATTCATGATGCTGTCACATTCGTGGAGCAGATGCGGAACGAGGACGGGGTCGAGCACGCCCGTATCTTCCGCCTCGAGGAGGTGGTCTTCGAGTATCGCCCGTATTTCCGGGTCGAGCTCGGTGGCCTCAGCGGTGAGCCGCAGCTGAGCGGTGCGCCGACCAGCCCGGTCGCCGCCGTTCCTCCCGTCGCAACCGACCTTGGGAGCGACATGACCGTCGACGTCACCGATGACGCCATGGCGGCGGTCCACGAGGAGGCCTTCGAGGTCGTCGAACAGGTTCCGGCCGGACTCGACGACCTGTCCGACGCCGACACGGTGGCCGGGAACGGGGCCCGCCGGGGGCTGTTCGGCCGCTAGCGACCCGGCCGGCGGGACGGCCATCATCGAAACCGGCCTAGCCGGCGATGGCCCGCTCGAGGAGGAACAGGAGGAGGAGGGCGGTGGCCGCCATGGTCGCCGCCATACCGACGCCGATCGCCACCACGAGCGAACCGAGGGTGAACAGAGCCGTCACCCGCCGCCAGATGGGAATCCGTGCCTCCCGCGATTCGTCCCACGTGGCGTGCTGCATCATGGTTTTTCATCGACCTTTCGGCATTGGCCAGTAGCGTCGGCTGTACTCCATCGACGGGCCATCCGATAGGGAGGATGATGGAACAGCCAACCAACAGCCTACAGGCCGACCCGACGCCCGAGGAGGCGACTCGGCGGCACCGGTGGCAGTGGGTCGGCTCGATGGTCGCATTCGTGGTGGCCTCGGCGGTGCTGGGCGGCATTCTCTTCAAAGTGCCCTATGTGGCACTCGTACCGGGCTCGGCCCGTGACACCGAACCACTGCTGGAAGTGGAGGGCATCGACGCCTTCCCCAGCGAGGGCGAGCTCCTGCTTACAACAGTCCGGGTCCGACAGCGGCCCAATCTGTGGGAATACCTATGGCTACAAACCGACGACGACGCCGAAATCGTGCCTGAGGAAGTGATCCTCGGCGACCGCAGCCCGGAGGAGAACCGCGAGTTCAACCTCCAGTTGATGACCGACTCGAAGTCGGTCGCCATCGCCGTCGCGCTCGAAGAGCTGGGCTACGACGCGATCCAGTCCGACGGCGTGACCATCGTCGAGCTGGTGCCCGGAGCCGCAGCGGAAGAGGTCCTCGAGCTGGGCGACACCGTCGTCGCCATCGACGACGTCGAGATCATGAGCAGCGGCGATCTGGTCGAGGTGCTCGGCACCTTCGAGCCCGGCGACGAGATCGAGCTGCTCGTCGACCGCTTCGACCCGGCCGACTTCGCCGCAGGCGCCGAAGACGAGCCCTTCGACGAGTCGGCGTCGGTGGCCGAGCGGTATCCCGACGCCGAGCCGGTGTCGGTCGAGCTCGGGGCCAAGGACGACGACCCGGACGCCGCCTTCCTGGGCGTCGGTCCCACCGACCGGGTCAACATCAACGAGAACTTCGACTTTCTGGTCGACATCGACAGCGGGTCCGTGGGCGGGCCCTCGGCCGGCCTGGCCTTCACGCTGGCCGTGCTCGACCAGCTCACCGAAGGAGAACTCACCGGCGGGGCCACCGTGGCCGTGACCGGGACCATCGATCCGACCGGGCGGGTCGGGCCGGTGGGAGGTGTGGCCCAGAAGACGGCGGCGGTGCGAGACCTCGGCGCCGACGTCTTCCTGGTGCCGAGTGGTCTCACCGAGGCCGAACTTGAACGGGTATTCGAGCGCGCGGGAGACGACCTGGAAGTAATTCCGGTCGATGACCTGGACGATGCCCTCGAGGCGTTGGCCGGGCTTGGTGGAGAGGTGGCTGCGGTGTCCGAATTCGCCGCCAGCAACCCGTCCTAGAGCGACCCGCTCCGTGTCGATCCTTGTGGTCGATCGGGGTGCAACACTCCCGTCCGAAGGAGCCGTAGCATTTGAGCATGGCATCTGACGCCCGAGCCGAATTCGATCCCAAGGAGATCGCTCGGGCAGCATTCCCCACCGCCTTCAGGGGCTACGACCAGGACGCCGTACGGCGCTACCTGTCTCGTCTGGCCACCGCCATCAGCCGGGCCCAGCAGCTCGGTCTGCTCGGCCCTGTCGAACAGTCCCAGGAGGCCGCCAACCGAGAAGCAGAGCTGGAGATCGAGGCGTCCGAGCTGCGGGCCCGCATCGACGAACTGGAGGATCTCCTCCGGTCCAACCCGGTCGATCAGGGCCCGATGGCGCTCGCCACCCGCGATCTCGACGAGGCCGAGATGATCGAGTTGCTCGGTCACGAGACGGCCCGCATCCTCGAGCAGGCCCGTTCCGCCGCCGCCGACATCGTGCACCGCTCCGAAGCGGAGGCGGAGGCGGTCAAGGAGCAGAGCGAGCTCGACATCAAGGGCATGCTCGACGAGGCCGAGGACACCCTGACCGGCGCCCGGCTCGAGGCCGAGGACGGCCTCGCCGCCGCCCGGATGGAGGCCGAGGAGATCCGGGCCTCCGCATCGGCCGACGCCAAGCGCTCGCAGACCCGGAGCAAGGCCGAGGCCAAGCGGACGAGGGAGCTGGCCAAGGCCCAGGCCGAGGAGATCCTGGCCGAGGCCACCTCGAAGGTCGACGAGGAGATCGCCGGCGCCCGGGGTCGGGCCGAGCTGGTCGTGGCCGACGCCGAGGCCCTCCGCGAGGAGGTGTTGGGCGATCTGGTGCGCCGCCGCCGGCTCTACCGGGAGCAGCTGGGCCGTATGACCAAGGCCCGCGACCGGCTGGGTCACTCGTTGACCATGGCTCGGAGCGAGCTCGACACGGTGGCCGGCGATCTGGCCGACACCGAGGCCTCGATCCTCGAACTCGACGACATGGACGACGAGAGTCGCCCCGACGACGGCGACGGCGAAGAGGTGCAGCGCCTGATCGCCCAGATCGCCGCCGCCCGAGGCAGCGCCACCGGCGTCGACGACGGCGACGAGATCGACGACGAGCCGGGCGGCGGCGCGCTGGTCGAGCTCCCCGCCGGCGATGAGGACGCCGAGCAGCTCCAGGTCGAGTACCTGAGCGTCGACGGTCCGAGTGGCAACGGCGGTATCGACGCCACGGCCGACGACGACGGCCTCATGGCCCTCAAACTCGGCCCCGGGTCCAACGGCGATGGCGGCACCACCGCCAACGGCGCCGACCCGCTGGAGTCGACCGGGGGTGCCGTGGCCTTGGCCACCGGCGTCGACACCGAGGTCGACTACGAGGAGGAGACCGGGTCCGAGGTCATCGACCTGATCGACGACGACCTCACCCTCGATCTCAGCGACATGCCGGTCCTCGGGGCCACGGCGGGCACGATGCACCGGGCGGCGACCCGGGGCGACCTGCCCCGTTCCACCCCCTTCGCCGGTACCCTGCCCGCCGCCTTCGAGGGGCGCGACGCCGCCCTGGGCCAGGCCCTGCCCGGCTTCAGGCGCAAGCTCAAGCGGGCGGTCAACGACGACCAGAGCCACGTGCTCGACCGGCTCCGGGCCGGACGCGGCGCCGTCCACGTCGATCAGCTGCCGAAGGCGGTCGAACAGCTCGACCGCTACCTCGAAGCCCTGCGTCCCGCTTTGTTCGACGTGGTGCGCTCCGGGGCCGAGCTGCTCAACAGCACCGAGGTGTCGACCGCCGGCGTGGAGAACCTGTGCCTCCAGCTCGGGCGACACATCGTCGAGTGCCTGCGGGCACCGACGGTCGAGGCGATCGAGGCTCTCGTCGACGACGACCGGGAGGCCATCCTCGATCCGGTGCGGGCCACCTACCGGGATTTCCGCAACAGCGTGCTCCCCGACCTGATCGAGGATGCGATGCACGAGGCCTTCGCCCTCGGGCTCTACGGCGCCATCGCCGAGGACGAGTTCGTCGTCTGGCTGGCCGACCCCCGACTCGACCTCGATCCGATCTGCGAGGAGAACAGCGCCTCGGCCTCCCTGGCCAAGGGCACGTTGTTCCCCAGCGGTCATGCGCGTCCCTTGTCGATGCCGGGCTGTCGTTGCCTGGCCGTGCCTGCTCGCTGAGTGGTCGGGTGTTCACCTGGGGGGCCTGGCTCGCGCGGTCCCACCAGTAGGGGTCCTTGGCGGTAGCCTCATCGGTACATGAAATCGGTACGTGACAATGTTCGCGGCGGCCGCTTCCGCACGCCGATTGCCATCGCCGTCGGTGTGTTGGTTGTGCTGCTGCTCTCGGCCAGTGGTCTGGCCAACGCCTACACCGACTGGCTGTGGTTCTCGAACCTCGGCTTCGGCTCCGTCTGGACCACGGTCCTCAGCACCCAGATCATGCTGGGCCTCATCTTTACCCTCGTCTTCTTCGTGATCCTGTGGGTGAACCTGATCATCGCCGACCGTCTGGCGCCGCCCTTCCGCGCCACCTCCCCCGAGGAGGACCTGATCGAGCGGTACCACCAGCTCGTCGGTCGACGAGCCGGTCAGCTCCGAGCGGGCGTGGCCGCGGTGTTCGCCCTGATCGCCGGTGGCAACACCGCCTCCCGGTGGGACGACTGGCTGCTGTTCCTCAACCGCCAGGACTTCGGCTGGGAGGATCCGGTGTTCAACCAGGACGCCGGGTTCTACGTCTTCACCCTGCCGTTCCTGAGCTTCATCGTCGACTGGCTCTTCGCCGCCCTCATCCTGACCCTGATCGTGGTGGCGGTGGCCCACTACCTCAACGGCGGCATTCGGGCCTCGGCCCCCACCGATCGAGTCAGCGGCAGCGTCAAGCTGCATCTCTCGGTGATCCTCGCCGTGCTCGCCATGGTGCGGGCCGCCGCCTACTGGCTCGATCGCTACAGCCTGCTCAACTCCAAGCGGAGCGTGTTCGACGGGGCTCTCGCCACCGACGTCAACGTGCAGCTCCCGGCCTACCAGCTGCTGGCCCTGATCTCGCTGTTCGGCGCTGCGCTGTTCCTGGCCAACGTCCGCCGTCCCGGTTGGGGCCTCCCGGTGGTGGCCATCGCCCTGTGGGGCGTCAGCCACCTCTTCGTCGGCAGCATCTTCCCCGCCCTCTACCAGCGCCTGCGGATCGAGCCCCAGCTCTCCACCCGGGAAGAGGACTTCGTCGCCGAGAACATCGCCGCCACCCGCTTCGCCTACGGCCTCGACGCCGACAACCTGCGGGTCGAGGAGTTCAGCTACACCGACGGCATCACGGCCGACGAGGTCGCCGACTACTCCAACGTGCTCGACAACGTGCCCCTCGTCGACCCCGCCCTCGCCGTCGACTCCTTCACCCGAAGCCAGGCCGAGCGCGCCTTCTACGAGTTCAGCGACCCGCTCGACGTCGACCGCTACGAGATCGACGGTGAGCTCCGGCCCGTGGTCATGTCGATGCGTGGCCTCAACCTGGCCGTCAACGAGGTCGGCGACGGCTGGGAGTCGCAGCACATCCTGTTCACCCACGGTTACGGCGCGGCGGTGGCCGCCGGATGGGAGGTCGACCAGAGCGGCCGCCCCAGCTTCCTGGTGAGCGACCTGGGTGACGTCGACATCACCGAGGGCCTGACCGAGACCCTGGGCCAGCCCCGGATCTACTTCGGCGAGGACTTCGACGGCTACGCCATCGTCAACGCCGCCCGGGACGAGGTGGACTTCCAGAGCGACAACGAGTCGCGCACGTTCCGCTACGACGGATCGGGTGGCGTCGACATGGGTTCGTTCGTCCGTCGCACCGCCTTCGCCCTCCGTTTCCGCCAGCTGGACCCCCTGATCGCGGCGTCGGTCACCAGCGAGTCGAAGGCGATCTACAACCGCGACATCGAGCAGCGGGTGCGGGAGATCGCCCCGTTCCTCCGCTACGACTCCGACCCGTACCCGGTCATGGCCGGCGACCAGCTGTTCTGGGTGATCGACGGGTACACGACCACCAACCACTTCCCGTACTCGCAGACCGTCGACACCGACCTGCTCAACTCCGACCTCTCGGGCAACACCGCCGGGTCGCAGTACAACTACGTCCGCAACTCGGTGAAGGTCGTGGTCGACGCCTACAACGGCGATGTCGACATGTACGTGATCGACGAGGACGACCCGATCCTGCAGGCCTGGGAGGGCGCTTTCCCCGACCTGTTCGTCGACATCGCCGACATGCCCGACGACCTGCGCGACAACCTCAAGTACCCGGAGGACATCTTCGAGGTCCAGACCGACATGTGGTCGCGCTACGTGATCGACAACCCGACGGCGTTGATCCAGGGCGACCTGGCCTGGTCGGTGGCGGCTCAGCCCCGCCGGGAGGCCCAGGTGGGCGAGGGCGACACCACCTCCAGCTCGTCGATGGTGCCGCAGTACCTCGTCACCCGGTTGCCGGGCGAGACCGAGACCGAGTTCGTCCTCCAGCGGGTGTTCGTGCCGCTGTCGGGTCAGGCCGGCTCCACCACCGCTCGGCCCGAGCTGACCGGCGTGATGATGGCCCGGTCCGATCCCGACAACTACGGCGAGCTCGTGCTGTACACGATCGAGAGCGGCGTGGTCGAGGCGCCGGACTTCGTCCACGCCGAGATCCGCAAGAACGGTCAGCTGACCGACTTCGTTCGTGACCAGATCGGTTCGGTGGTGCTCTTCGGCGATATGACGCTGCTCCTCGTCAACGACACGATCGTGTATGTGAGACCGGTGTACGTCGAAGCGCCGTCCGCCACCGCCGTGCCCGAGCTGAGCCGGGTGATCGCCGTCAACGGCGATCAGATCGCCATGGGCTCCAGCCTCGACGAGGCGCTGGCGGCCATCGTGGGCGAGGGCATCGCCACCGACACCGACTCCGACCCGGATGCCGACGAGGTCGAGCCCACCGACGAGGTCGACCCCGATCCCGACGACGATCAGGCCTCGACCGACACCGATCCGAACACCGACGCCGATCCGGCCACCGGCACCGCCCCGGACGTCGACGACTACGACCCGTCGGGCAAGTCGGTGGTGCAGCTGATCGCCGACGCCGAGGACTTCCTCCGGGTCGCCGATCTGGACGAGGCCATCGGCGACATCGAGAGCGCCGCCGCCAATCGGGCTCGGGCCCGGATCGCCATCGAGGAGGTCAATCGACTCCTCTCCGGGGAGACGGCCACCATCGCCGACGGCTGACGCCGACCGGTTCGCACCGCGACGGCGGGTCGGTCGAGGGATCGACGACCCGCATCCGGTGGGCCCGCCTGGTCTTGCCACCTGGTGAACACGCAGGGGCGACTGGCTACCGGGGTCGTGCCCGCTCCTAGACTTGAGGGCATGTTCGGAAGACGCAGTTCGAAGGATCTCGTGGTTCCCGCCCCGGAGGACACCCTCCCCGGCCGTGACACCCCCATTCCCGTCCCCACCGCCCACTACGTGAACGGCAACCCGCTGGTCGGCCCCTTCCCCGACGGCCTCGACACCCTCGTCGTGGGCATGGGGTGCTTCTGGGGCGCCGAGCGCTTCTACTGGCAACTGGAGGGCGTCTACACCACGGCCGCAGGCTATGCCGGGGGCACCACGCCCAACCCCACCTACCAGGAGACCTGCACCGGGATGACCGGGCACACCGAGGCCGTTCTCGTCGTGTTCGACCCGGCCAAGGTCAGCCTCGACCAGTTGTTCAAGATCTTCTGGGAGAACCACGACCCCACCCAGTACATGGGTCAGGGCAACGACATCGGCACCCAGTACCGCTCGGCCATCTACACCAATTCCGATGAGCAGCTGGCGGCGGCCACCGCCAGCAGGGACGCCTACCAGGCCACCTTGACCGATGGCGGCTATGGGGAGATCACCACGGAAATCGCGCCTGCAGGCTCGTTCTTCTACGCTGAGGACTATCACCAGCAATACTTGGCGAAGAACCCTGGCGGTTATTGCAATCACGGTTTCTGCCAGGTTGCCTATGACGCAACGCCCGTGAGCTGAGCGCCGGGGCCGCCCGGCGGAGGGGAGCGGTCACAACATGGCACCCGTACTACAGGTGCAACTGCTCGGCGGCTTCGGGCTCGAGGTGGAGGATGAGCCTCTGCCGTCGTTGGGTGCCCGCGACGCCACGTCGCTCTTCGCCTACCTGGTCTTCCATCGAGACACCGCCCACACCCGCGACCTCCTGGCGGGCCGGTTCTGGTCGGATCAGCCCGATCACAAGGCTCGCAAGCGGCTGAGCAACGCACTGTGGAAGATCCGCAAGACGGTGGCTCATGCCCTGGGCGTCGAGCGGGTCATCCTGGCCAACGGCAACACGCTTCGCTTCGACCCCACCATCGAGGTCGAGGTGGACGTCGAGGTGTTCGTACGGCGGCTGGACGAGCTGCAGCGTCGCCGCCAGGCCAACACTCGGAGCGTGACCGCCGAGGACCAGATCGCCGTGGTCGACGGCTACAAGGGTGATCTCCTCTCCGGGTACTACGACGACTGGATCGAGCTTCCCCGCAAGCAGATCAACGATCGATACCTGGCGGCGGTGGAGCAGCTCGTCCACACGCTCACCCGCTCGGCCGACTACGACGCCGCTCTCCGCTACGCCCGCATCCTGGTGTCCGAGGGGCCGCTGTCGGATGAATGGCAGCGGATCCTTATCCGCCTCTACGCCATGAACGGCCAGCCCTCGGCGGCCGAGCAGCAGTACGAGCGGTACGCCGCCGCCCTGGCCGAGGAGCTCGGGGCCCAACCGAGCCGTGAACTGGCGGCCCTGGTGGAGAGGATTCGCTACGACATCACCGCCGGAGCGGCGGCTGCGCCCGTCGTCGACGAGGACGATCGCCGGCCCGCCCTGGCCGGCAGGGTTCGCGAGCGCTCCCACGTCATGCGCCGGGTCAACGACCTGCTCGATGGCGGGGGAGGGGTGGTGCTCATCGAGGGCGAGGCCGGCATCGGCAAGTCGCGCCTCATGGAGGAGATAATCGCCGGCGCCGAGTGGCGCGACGTCGGGGTGATGGTGGGCACCCACTCACCGACGAGCGCCCTCACGCCCTTCGATGGGCTCCTCCAGGCCCTGGAACCGGTGGTCGTGGGCCTACGAGGCGAACGGCTGGCCACGCAGGTGGCACCGGTCTGGCTCAAACAGGCGTCGACACTCCTTCCGCCGCTGGCCTCGATGGCCAGCGGCCACAGCGACGCCGCGCTGCGCCCGGCGGAGGAACCGTGGCGGACCTCCGAGGCCCTGGCCCGAATCCTGCTGGCCCAGGCCCAGCCCCACCCGGCCCTGCTGGTGCTGGAGGACGTGCACTGGTGTGATGAGGAGACCGTGCAGGTGCTCGGCCAGTTGGGAGATCGCCTGGTCGACAGCGGGTTGCTCGTCTGCCTCACCTATCAGCGGCACAAGGCGCAGGAGTCGGCGTCGCTGTGGCGAACCCTGGGCGACATGGAGGCCAGGCCCGGAGCCAGTCGGGTGTCGTTGCGTCCGCTGAGCGACGATGAGGTGCGAGACCTGGTGGTGGCCGAGGTGGGGCCCGGCCGGCTCTCGGAGCCGGCGCTGGCCATGCTCGTCGCCTCCTCGGCCGGCAACCCGTACGTGGTCCTGGAGCTGCTGCGAGCCACGACGGATGTGCTCGACGAGGAGTTCTTCGCCGAGGCGACCACTGATAACACCGGCTCGGTGGCCCCGTGGCTGAAGGACGTCCTGGCCCAGCGGATCGGGGCCGCCTCCGACGACGTACGCGAGGTGCTCGAGGCGGCGGCCGTCGCCGGAGGCACGCTGTCCACCTCGATGCTCACCCGCATCACCGGCCTGTCGGCGGCCGAAGTCCTGGGGGCGCTCAGCCGGGCGGTGGCGCTCGGCTTCCTGGTCGAGACCTCGACCGGCTGTGAGTTCGCCCAGGAGCAGTCCCGGCTCCTGATCTACGACGAGGTCGAGGAGGAGCATCGGCGTCGGCTTCATGGTTCGGTGATCGACGCCCTCGACGGGTTGACCGCTGTCGGTGTCGAGCGGCTCGCCTATCACGCCGACCGGGCCGAACGATGGCAGGAGTCGCACCGCTATCACTTGTCGGCCGCCCAGGCAGCGGTGCGGGCCAACGCCTTCCAGACAGCGGCCGAACACTTCGACATGTCGGATGAGGCCGCCCTCGCCGCCGGCATGCCCGACGCAGATCGCATCGACGACCTCCTCGCCTACGAGTGGGTGCTCGACGTGCTTGGCCGCCGTGCCGACCAGCAGAAGGTGCTCGACCGGCTCGAGCATCACGACCTTCCGGCCTCGCTCGGTACCGAGGTGGCACAGCGTCGGGCCTGGCTTCTGGCCAACACCGATCGCGGGGCCGAAGCGGCAGAGCTGGCGGCACGGATGGCCGTCGTCGCCCGCAACGACGGGGTGAATCCCGGTGAGCTGCTCACCATCGTCGGTGTGGCCCAGGGCTACTCCGGCGATTTCGCCCAGGGCATACCGCCGCTGGAGGAGGCCGTCGAGGTGCTGGAGGCCAGCGGCGACTCGGCGGTGTTCGCCCGGGTGATGCTCGGCAGCATGCACGGGGAGCTGGACAACATCGAGGAGGCAACCCGCCAGCTCGATCAGGCCTACCTGCAAGCCAAGGAGGCACACGACGCCCGCAGCCAGGTGGAGGCGCTCGGCCATCTCGCCTCCGTCTACATGAAGGACCACAACGACGCCAAGGCGGAGGCGTCGTTCGTCGAGGCCCTCAATCTGGCCATGGAGATCGGCTATCGCTACGGCGAGGGCCGCAACCTGGTCAACCTCAGCCTCTTCTACTTCCGTCTCGGTCGAGGAGGGAAGGCGCTGACGCTGGCGGATCGGGCGACCGACGTGTTCGAGTCGCTCGGCAACGGTCGGGGCGTGGCCTTCGTCAAGATGAACGGATCGCTGATCCTGCACCTGCTGGTGGGCGACGACGACTCGGCGGCGGCGCAGGCCGAGGAGGCGGCGGTGTACTTCCGGTCCGTCGAGGACCTCCGCCACGAGGCGATGTGTCTCAACACACTGGCCGGCATCGACCTGCGCCGCGGGCGACGACGTCTGGCCAAGCGGCGTCTCACGGCGGCACGCCAGCAATCGTCGCCGGTCGATGACCCGACGACGATGGCGGAGATCCGTATCAATCTCGCCCTCGTCGAGTTCGATCTGGGCAATATGCCGGCGGCGCTTGAGGAGGCTGGGCAGGCCCGGAGCCTCCAGGAGTCACGTTCGCTCTCGTCGCTGGCCGCGCCCGTCCTCGTGGTGGAGGCACGGATCCGGCATGCGATGGGCGACCTGCAGGGTGCTCTCAATCTGGTCAACCGGGCCATCCCCCTGAACCGGGTCGGTACCTACCGGGCCCCCGTCATCGCCTGGTGGGCGGCTCAGGTTCTGCAGGCCGCCGGCCAGGATGCGGCGGCGCAGGAACAGGTGGTCCGGGCCGATCAGCTCCTGCGGCGCGAGCTCGACGAGTTGCCGGAGTCGATGATGGCGAGCGCCTGGGCCGTGACCGAGCACCGGGAGCTGGCCGAAGCCCGGGAACGAGTGCTGATCGAGGTGGTGGAGCGACGGCTGCCGTCGGTGGATGCGCCGAGGGGCCGACCGCTCCTTCCCGCCGACCTCGTCGACGTTGTTTGGACGCTTTCCCAGCCCGATGACTGGGAGCTTCCGGCGGACGGGGCCCGGCGGCAGCATCGCATTCAGCGATTGCTGGCCGAGGCCGAACAACAGCATGCGCGAGCCCGGGCTGTGGATATCGCCGACGTTCTTGGTGTCAGCGAGCGGACGGTGAAGCGCGATCTTGCCGAACTCAGAGACAAAAGTCACTGAGCCTTCAGCTGGTCCGAGAAATTCTCCGAATTTCGAGAATGCCGAAAGGTCGGCAAAGGTCCAGGTCAGGATACATCTTCGATGGATGACCCTCTGCTCTGTCACTCAGGTAGAGGATTTCTGAGACTCTCAAGAGAGAGCGGTGAGACACGCTTGTCGATGTTCAAACAGTGATGATCAACCAGGCGGACAACGGGCTGAGTGGTCCAGACCAGACGGTAGATCAGGCTGATAACAGAATCGGCGAGAGTACGAGCTGCGGAGTTGTTGGTAAGCGCCTCAGCCGCTCGCTTCTCAGAACTGGGTCGACGTGGTTGGCCCACATCACACACGGAGCACTGTAATGCGTAAAGCCATCGCTTTCACCTCGGCCACCGTTCTCGGCACGCTGGCCATCGCCACCACCCCCCTCGGCGCCTTCCTCGCCGCCGGCGGGACGATGATCTGACAGTTCTCAGATTGGGGGATCTGAGAATCGGATCTCCGGGTTTCCGATCCATTCCGCCGTGGTCGGTTTTTCTCCCCCGGAGATCTCACGGTGAGCACTGAACGTGCCGCCGGCACGCCTCAGGTGTGGTCGTTGCGGGATACCTAGCACCGCGACGGCCACACCGGGGCCTTGCAAGATCCCCCAACATGATCTCATCTCCCGAATCTTCGTCTTGACGGGAGGTGAGCAGGGTGGCCACGGGACGGCCTGTACGCACCGCCACGCCACGCACGCCAGATGTGCCCGAGGCACCCCGAACGATGAAGCGGCCGAACATCCAACCGGCCGCTTCGTCGCGTCGGGCCCGGTACGTCGGGTCGGCGCCCTGCGATACTCGGGCCTGTGTCCACCGCAGATGACCCCGCCGGCGACGATCGCCGCCTCTTCCACATCGCCTCACCGGCCGATGCCGCCGCTCTCGCCGCCGTCGGCATGCTCCGCCCGCCGTCGTTGGAGAGCGAGGGCTTCGTCCATCTGTCGACCGCCCGCCAGGTGCTCGGCTCGACCGAACGCCACTATGCGGGCGATGCGGACCTGGTACTGATCGAGATCGATCCCGACGGTCTGGTCGACGAGGTGCGGTGGCCGGAGGTCTATCCCGGCGAACACTTCCCGCACCTCCACGGACCCCTCCGGCACGAATCCGTCGTCGCCATCCACCCCTGGTCGGCGGCCGATCGTGGTGCCTGGCCGGTTTGAGCACTCGGGTACGCCGGATTCCCGGTGGAACTGGTGACACCGCCTGTTAACGTTGGGTACTCACTTCACCGCGGGGTGGAGCAGCCAGGTAGCTCGTCGGGCTCATAACCCGAAGGTCGCAGGTTCAAATCCTGCCCCCGCCACTCGGCAACTCGCACGGCGAGTTGCGGGAAACCCCAGGTCAGCGCCCAGCGCAGGTCTGGGGTTTCGTCGTTCCGGGGAGCAGAGCACCCTGGATGGCATCTATTCGGCATCTATCCCACGCGTGCTCTGCGACGGGACGATGTGGCTGTTCCTGCTGCGTTGACGCCTTGATCAGCTCGAGTGCCTAGTTGCCGGTCAGCTCCGCCACGACGCCGGCGAGGTCGCAGGCTGTCGTGGATGGAAGGACGTCGCACGCCGAAGCCGGGGGCGACGACTTCGGCGAAGCCGTCGGCGTCATCGGTGACGCTGGCGACGGAGATCCAGAGGTTCATCTCGACGTCGTCGTCGCGGTCACCAGCGGCCTTGCGGACCCAGCCCGATCTTCTCGTCGATCTGAGATTCGAGCCACTCCGGACCGCTTTGGCCGGGTCCGCGGGCGACAGGGTCGCGATCGGCCGCCCCGGGCGTGAATGAGAATAGGAATCATTCCTATTCAAGGGTAGGGTCTGGGCGATGGATGTCGACACGGGACGGCGACGGTCCGACGATCGAGTCGGAGCGGCCGGCGGGAGCGGGTTGCTGCCCGGATGACCACGCAAGCCGAACCGGTGATGGTGGCTGGCTCGGCGCGTTCCGACGCCGGCTGGGCGTGGAGTCGCCGACCTCTGTTGATCGCCTTGACGTTCGCCGCGATCGTGTCGGTGGTCGTGGCGATCGGTCTGGGGCCGGTCCAGGTCGCACCGTCCGTCGTCGTGCAGATCATCGGCCACCATGCGATCGGTGTGCCCGCCGAGGTGACGTGGGCGAGGACCGATGACGCGATCGTGTGGCAGGTTCGACTTCCCCGCGTGTTGCTCGGTGCGATCGTCGGTGCCGCACTCGGTGTCGTCGGTGCCGCCCTCCAGGCCCTCGTCCGGAATCCGTTGGCCGAGCCGTACATCCTCGGCGTCAGCTCGGGAGCGTCGACTGGCGCTGCGGCCGCCATTCTCTTCGGGGTCGGGGCGGGACTGGGGGTTCACGCCGTTTCGCTCATGGCCTTCTTCGGCGCGCTGGCCGCCCTTGCGCTCGTTCTCGGCCTGGCGCGGTCGAGCGGCCGCATCACCCCGTCGCGGATGCTCGTCGCCGGCGTCGCCGTCAGCTACCTGCTGAGCGCCACCACCAGTCTGCTCATCCTCTTCGCCGAGAGCGCCGAGGGCGCCCGTGCGGTCATGTTCTGGCTTCTGGGGTCGCTGGCCAACGCCGACTGGTCGACGCTGCCGGTCGGCTACCTGGGGATGACCGCCGGCATCGGGCTGGTCTTCTGGTGGCGCCGCCGACTCGACCTGCTTGCTCTCGGCGACGAGACGGCGATGGCCAGCGGTGTCGACCCGGCGAGGACGCGCCTGGTGCTCGTCGTCGTGATCGCGCTCTGCGTCGGGTTCGCCGTGTCGCTGTCGGGCGGGATCGGCTTCGTGGGACTCGCCGGCCCCCACATCGCCCGGCGACTCGTCGGACCGATCCACCGTCACCTGATCCCCGCAGCCGCCGCTCTCGGCGCGCTGATGTTGGTGTGGGCCGACGTCGTCGCCCGGATGGCCCTTCAGCCCCGTGAGCTGCCGATCGGTGTCGTCACCGGCGTCCTCGGCGCCCCGGTCCTCATCGCCTTGGTTCGCAAACTACCTCACAACACCTGAGCACCCCGTGGTGCTCTCGAAAGGAAAACCCGTGCAATCGTCACCCCACAAGCTGCGAGCGCTAGCGCTGCTGATCGTCGCCGTCCTGTTGGCGGCGGCCTGCGGTAGCGACGACTCGTCCGAGTCGTCGAGTTCCGACTCCGGAGAGACGACCGAGACCACCTCGGCGACCGACGACGTCGAGGCCCCGACAGCCGATGTCGAAGAGGACGATCCCACCGCGGCGGGCTTCCCGCTCACCTTCACCAACTGCGGCCAGGAGTTCACCATCGACGAACCCCCGCAGCGGGTGATGCTGATGGAGGCGGCTGCGCCCTCGCTGCTCTTCGCCGCCGGGGCGATGGACCGTGTGATCGCACGCATCGAGGACTTCCCCGAGGAGTACTACACCGCCGACGAGCTCGTGCTGCTCAACGAGATCCCCGCACTCATCGCCGAGGCGACCTCCACCGGCGGTGTCGAGGTCTCGGTCGAGGAGATCATCAACTTCGAGCCCGACCTCGTGATCGGCTACGACACCGCCACCATCACCCACGACTCGCTCGGCGACGTGGGGATTCAGCTGTACATCATGCCTCCGTTCTGCGACAGCCCGCCGACGCCGTCGTTCGAGAGCATCGCCGAGGAGGTCCGCTTCTACGGAACGCTGTTCGGCACATCGGAGATCGCCGAGGCGAACGCCTCAGCGCTGGAGTCCCTGGTGTCGGCCGCGGCCGACGCCCCGGTGGCCGACGGCAAGACGGCGGCTGCGCTCTACGTCAGTTCCGATGGCAGTGCGATCTACGCCTACTCGTCGCTCGGCATGGTCCACCCCCTGATGGTCGCGTTGGGGATGGACAACGTCTTCGAGGAGTTGAGCGAGCGAGTCCCCGAGGTGTCCATCGAGGAGGCGATCGGCCGGGACCCCGAGGTCCTGGTGCTCCTCTACGACGACACCGGTCTCACGCCCGAGGAGATCAGCGCACTCGTCACCGACCTGCCCGGTGCCGACAGCATCACGGCGGTCAACGACGGGGCCGTGTACCCGCTGCTGTTCAACTTCGCCGAGCCGCCCACCCCTCTCGTGGTGGACGGCCTCTCCGAGCTCGGCGACCAGATCTCCGAGTGATCGACGATGCTCACCGCCAATGACATCCATCTTCGTCTGGGTGCGGCGGATGTCCTGTCCGGGGCGCAGCTCTCCACGCGCCCCGGGCAGGTCGTGGGCCTGATCGGTCCGAACGGCAGCGGCAAGTCGTCGCTGTTGCGTTGTCTCTACGGCATGCTGCGGCCGAGGCGGGGGGCTGTCCTCATCGACGGTGACGCCATCGATTCGCTGGGGCAGCGGGTCGTGGCGCGATCGATCGCCGTGGTGGCCCAGGACTCCGCGGTCGACGGGATCGACATCTCGGTGGGGGAGTTCGTCCTTCTCGGTCGACACGTTCATCGTGGCGACCATCAGAGCTTCACCGAGGAGGATCGGGCCGTCAGCCTCGATGCTCTCAAGCTCGTCGATCTCGCCGGATTCGCCGATCGCTCCGTGGGTGAGCTGTCCGGTGGTGAACGCCAGCGGGTGATGATCGCCCGCTGCATCGCCCAGCAGAGCCCGGTCATGTTGCTCGACGAGCCCACCAACCATCTCGACATCCGCTTCCAACACGAGACCCTTGCGCTGGTCCGTGGCCTCGAACTCGACACGATCGTCGTGCTGCACGACCTCAACCTCGCCGGTCGATACTGCGATCACGTGGCCCTGCTCGACAACGGGCGGATCGTCCACCAAGGGGCGCCGGGAGAGGTGCTGCGCAGCGACGTGCTCGAACCGGTCTACGGCATCGAGGTACGCCGATTGGCCGACGGCGGCCACGTGTGTTTCGCCTTCGGCCCACCTGCTCCGAGCCCGGTCGGTCATGACTGAGGCTCGGGTCCCCGATGCCCGAACGGCGCGCCCGTCGCCCCGGGTTCTCGTCTGCCGGGGCTGCTGCTGTGGTTCGACGCGAAAGCACCCGGAGATCGACCACGAGGAGCAGGTTGTCGCCATCTCATCGGTGGCCCGGACTCGAGTCGTCGACTGCGTCGACGAGTGCAGCCACTCCAACCTCGTGATCGTCCGTCCACGCCCCGGAGAGTCGATCTGGCTCGGGTCGCTCAACAGCGACACGCTCACCGATGAGCTCTGCGATTGGCTCGACGCCAGCGCACCGATGCCGTTGCCGGCAAACCTCGAAGCGCTCGCCTTCGAACGCCGGCGTCGGACGTGACGGCGCGCCCGAAGATCCCGGTGCCGGTTTCAGGCGACCGATGAGTCGGCCGAGCCGACGCAACCGGAGCAGGTCCCCAGCAGGTCGACACAGTGGGACGCCGGTTGGAATCCGCTCTCGGCCTGGGCGGCGAGCAGGGCCGCCCGGAGTGCATCCTCGGCTGCGGTCGGGAGGTGGAAATCCTCCACGACCCCACACTCGGTGCAGATCGTGTGGTGGTGGTGACCGATGATGTCGACCGACAGCTCGTAGCGACTCAGCTCTTCGACGCCGACGACCCGTCGCACGACACCCATCCCCTCCAGGGCGGAGAGGTTGCGGTAGAGCGAACTCTGGGTGAGCCCGGCGTCCGACGCCAGTAGATCGGGGATCGAGACGGGGCGACCGGATCGGAGAAGGAGCTCGACGAGGCCTCGTCGGCCCGTGGTGTAGAGCTGGCCTGACTCGCGGAGTCGCGCCGAGATCAGCTCATGTATCTCGGATGGCTGCGGACTCATACTCCCACCCTAGTCAGACCCTCGATGGACGGTCATCGCCACCGGTCGACGCTGGAGTGGCTACAGCGCCAACTTCACCAGACCCCCGTCGGACCGGCCGACGAGCAGGCTTCCCTCGTCGATCCATCCAAGCCGACTGGCCTGGGCGTAGGACTCCAGCGCCGCGATCGCCGAGAGCCGCTGGCCCGAGCGCGTCGGTGCCCTCCACACGATCATCCGCCCATCGCCACCGCCGGTGGCGATCGCCGACCCCGACGGCTCCCAGGCCAGGTCCTCGATCGGCTTCTCATGACCTGCTCCGGAGGCCGGCATCGTCCCGGCGGGGCCTCGCCCGCCGAAATCCCAGAGCGTGAGCTCGGTGAGGCAGGCCACGGCCAGCCAGCGACCGTCCGGGCTGAAGCCGATCCGCTCGATCTTGGACGGATAGCCGGACATCGAGAAGTCCTTGCCGCTCCAGAGCTTCCAGAGCTGCACGGTGGCGTCCTGGCCTCCGGCACACGCCCACTTGCCGTCAGGCGAGGTTGCGAGCGAGAGCAGCGATCCCTTCCAGTTGAAGCGGCGGCGCTTGCCCGTCCGTTCGCCGATGACATCGTGCCAGCCGACGCCGCCGTAGGCGGCTACACCCACGCGGGTGCCATCGGTAGACCAGGCGATCGCGGTGACGGTCGATCGCTGATCATCGAAGTCGGCGACCGGAGCCCCGGCTGCATCGGCGATCAGCAGCCGCTTGCCTGCGCCGATCGCCAGAACGGGTGCAGCCGGCGACCAGGCCAGGGCGGTCACCCATGTCGACATCTCGATGACGCCCTGAGCCGCGCCGGACCGGTCGTAGATTCGCACACGACCGTCCTGCCCACCGACGGCGACCGACAGGCCGTCCGCCGACCAGGCGGCACACAACGCCCCCATCTCGTGACGCTCGAGCGGGGAGATCGAACCGGAATTCCCGTCGATCAGCACCGCGTCGCCGCCGAGGGAGCCGGCGACGGCCTGGGAGCGGTCCGGGCTCACCTCGAGGACGTGTACGTAGTCTTCGAGATCCACCCGCCAGAGCGCAACCGGCTTGGTGGCGGTGCCGGTCACGCCAGGCACGACCGAAAGCCGGCTTCGAGGGCGTCACGGTCGAGATTGCGACCGATGAACACGAGGCGGTTCCGCCGCGCCTCCCCCTCTTGCCAGGTGCCCTGAGCCTGGCCGTCGAACAGCATGTGTACGCCTTGGAACACGTACCGGTCATCCCAGCCGGCGATGGTGAGGATGCCCTTTGAACGGAAGATGTCCGTCCCCTTGGTGCGCAGGAGCTCACCCAGCCATCCGCTGAGCCGATCGAGGTCGAGGTCGCCCTCGATCTCGAAGCCGACCGAGGTGACGGTGAGATCGTGCTGGTGTTCGGCGTCGGGGTCGAGGAACTCGGGGTCGTCGGCGAGGACACGGTCGAGCGAGAACGCACCGACTTCGAGGATGGCGTCGAGGTCTACCTTGCCGTGCTGGGTCCGGACGATCGGCGCCAGCGCATTGACCTCCCGGATCCTGGTTTCCACCTCCTCGAGCTCCTTGGCCTCGGCGAGGTCGATCTTGTTGAGGACGATTCTGTCGGCGAAGGCGAGTTGTTCGATCGCCTCGTTCTCGACCCCTTCGGGCTTCTCCTCGTCGAGGTGGGGGAGCAGGTGCTTGGCATCGACCACGGTGACGATGGCGTCGAGCCGGAGCTGGGCGGACATCTCGTCGTCGACGAAGAAGGTCTGGGCGACCGGCGCCGGATCGGCCAGACCGGTGGTCTCGATCAGGATCTGGTCGAAACGATCCTTGCGCCGCATCAGGTTGCCGAGGATGCGGATGAGATCACCGCGAACCGTGCAGCAGATGCAGCCGTTGTTCATCTCGAAGATCTCTTCTTCGGCGTCGAGCACGATGGCATCGTCGATGCCCACCTCGCCGAACTCGTTCTCGATCACGGCGATCCGCTTGCCGTGCTGCTCGGTGAGGATGTGGTTCAAGAGCGTGGTCTTCCCTGCACCGAGGAATCCGGTCAGGACGGTCACGGGAACTCGTTCGTCAGTCATGGCTAGATAGTAATGATTCTCATTCCTGACTACACGGCTGTCGAGGTGATCGCTTTCCCCGCCGCGCAGAACCCCAGGTCGGCGCCATGGGCAGACCTGGGGTTCGTCGATCCCGGTGGCATCAGGCCCGCGGCCGACGCCCGGTGGCATTCGGTCACCCGAAGCCGGTGATGCTCAGAAGGCGCAGACCTCGAAGTCGGTGCCGACCCAGCATGCGGGCTCGGTCTCGGAGCGGACGGCGGCCCCCCATCGGGAGTTGGCGCCGTCGGTGGTCAGTCCACGTACCTCGGCCTCGCCTTCGGCGGTGATCGAGACGGTGATGAGTTGAACGCCGCTGGTCAGGGGGCCACCGTCGGCGGCCTGGACGGCGAAGGACCCGCCGCCCTCGCTGTGGAACAGGCAGGGCCCCTGAAAGACGTCGGCGGCGGTGCCGCTGGTGATCCGGCAGTGGACCCCGTCGGTCCACCCCAGCTCCAACTGGGTCTGCAGGAACTCCAGCTCCGGCGTGAGGGGAACCGCACCCTCGTCGACGTCGGTGTCCTCGTGATCACCGGGGATGGTGAGGAACACCCCGTCGGGACCGCACAGCGGTAGGCCGAAGCGACCGTCGATCAGGATGTAGTCGCCGTTGGCATCGCGGCCATCGGCGCGAAGCGGATCGGGACAGATCGGCTCGTCGGTCCCGGCGTTGCGCATCGTCCCGACGCCGTCGACGTAGACGTTCTCGCCCTCGCCGGTCGCGGAGAGATCACGGAGGGGTGCGGGCGGGGCGTCGTCCGCCTCGGCTTCTGCCTCGCCCTCGTCGAGGTCCCGATCGTCCGACGGATCGGCGACCTTGCGGTCGCGGGTCGCGATCGACGTCGTCGGGGCGTCGGCGGACGCCTGCGGAGCGGCGGCGCCGCCGGGAACCCGGTCGGCGGTGCCCGCGGTGTAGCAACCGCTGGCCCCGAGGGCGGCGATCCCGAGGAATGCGATGCCGAGCAGGGGGTGGTTCCACCGACGCCGGGCGGTGTCGGCCCCGGCGCAGGTGTTGGTGTGGGTGGTGGTGTTGGTCATGCTCCTGAGACGGATGGGCCCACAACCCGTATGCGGGTACAACGACCCATGCCCGGCGGCCCGGCGGCCCGGCGCCCCCACGGGCTCCGGGTTCGGCGGGCTCGGACGGGGCGGCCACTGCGGGCGATGGCTGTAGCCGTCGGTGAGGCTCTGGCTATGCTCGCAACCTGTCGGAGGCGCAAGGGTTCGCTCGACGGACCCCACCGACGGCGCAACAGGGGGGGCATGCCGGCAGCAGCGAACGTGTTCGATCTACCGATCTCGGTGGCGAGCGAGTGGATCTTCAACTGCTACGTGATCGACGGTGGCGACTCGCTGGCCGTGATCGACCCCGGTCTGCCCCTCGTCGCCCGCCGGGCCATGGAGCTGATCGAGCGACGGCTGGAGCGGCCGGTCGGCGATGTCGCCACCATCGCCTGCACCCACGCCCATCCCGACCACGTGGCCGGGGTCAGCACCGTCGTTGAGCGGGTGGGGTGCGACGTCCACCTTCCCCACCGCTGCGCGTCGTACCTGGCGGGGGAGCGACCACGGACCTTCCCGCTCCTCGAGGCCACGATGCGGTTCCTGCCGGTGTGGGGCGAGCAGCCGTTATCGGTGCGCGCCCTCGCCGAGTTCGCCCGATACGGGAAGTCGGTGGGCTTCGGCGGGCCACCCGACCTCACGCTCGACTTCGAGCCGACCGGCTTCGTCGACGACGGCGACGGCTTGCCCGGAGCCCCCGGCTGGACGGCCATCCAGGCGCCCGGGCACACCGATGACTCGACGTGCTTCTACCACGCCGAGAGCGAGACCCTCGTCAGCGGCGACGCCGTCGTGACCCTCGACGGACACGCCTGGTTCAACCCGGAGTACGTCGACGCCGGCGACTCGGCGAGCACCGAGGAGCGGCTACGAAGCCTCGAGGTCCGCCACCTCCTACCCGGTCACGGCCGACCGATCGAGGCGACCGATGTGTGGGCGACGGCGCGATCGCCGCTGACACCCCCGACGGGAGGCGGCGTACTGGCGCAGTGCGCCCGACACTTCGGCCGCTGGTCACCCTCGGGAGACTGACGCCGGCCGGGTCGAGCCGCGTCGCCTCGACGCCGCCTCGACCACGCCGCCCCGACCACGCCGCCCGGACCGTCCTGGCCGATGGTCTCGACCCGACGGGTCCGAGATGCTGACATGGTGGCCGTGATAGAAGCCGACTACATCGTGATCGGCGCCGGTGCCATGGGCATGGCGTTCGTCGACGAGATACTCACCCATAGCGACGCCACCGTCGCCGTCATCGACAAGCACGCCAAGCCGGGCGGCCACTGGAACGACGCCTACCCGTTCGTCCGCCTCCATCAGCCCTCCTTCTTCTACGGGGTCGGCTCGGTCACCCTGGGCTCGGGTCGCTTGGACGAGGTCGGTCTCAATCAGGGCCTCTCCGAACTCGCCTCGGGTGCAGAGGTGTGCGCCTACTTCGACCAGGTGATGCAGCGTCGGTTCCTGCCGTCGGGTCGGGTCGAGTACCTCCCCAACACCGTGTACCGGGACGGCGAAGCCACCGTCGCCCCGGCCGGCGTCACCCTGCCGGTCACCGCCCGACGGGCCGTGGTCGACGCCACCTTCATGAAGGTCAAGGTGCCCTCGACCAGTCCTCCCGGCTACGCGGTGGACCCGGAGGCCACGGTGATCGCCCCCAACCACCTCCCGGTGGCCGAGCGCCCCACCGACGGGTACACGGTCATCGGCGCCGGGAAGACCGCCTTCGACGGCATCCTGTGGCTGCTGGCCAATCGGGTCGACCCGTCCGAGATCCGGTGGATCGCTCCCCGCGACTCCTGGCTGCTCAACCGTGCCATCCTCCAGCCCGGCGACGGCTTCCGCATCGCCGATCAGGCGCGGTTCATCGCCGAGGCCGCCACCACCGAGGCGCTGTTCGCCCGGCTGGAGTCCGAAGGTCACTTCCTCCGGGTCGACCGGTCGATCGAGCCCACGATGTACCGCTGCGCCACCGTCACCGAGGCCGAGCTTCACCAACTCCGCCGGGTCGAGCACGTCGTGCGCGGCTCTCGCGTGTCGAGCATCGGATCGACGACGATCGACCTCGACCACGGCGCGATCGCCACCACCACGGGAACGCTCCACGTCGATTGCACCGCCGACGGCCTCGAACGACTGCCGGTTCGCCCGGTGTTCGACGATCGGCTGATCACCCTCCAGACGGTCCGCGCCTGTCAACAGGTGTTCAGCGCCGCCCTGATCGCCCGCATCGAGACCCTCGACGGCCTGGATCGGGACACCAAGCAGGAGCTGGCGACGGTCATCCCCCACCCGGATACGCCGGCCGACTTCCTGACCGGCTCACTGGCCCACTTCCACAACATGGGCCGGTGGATGACCCAGCCCGAGGTCGCCCGCTGGCTGGCCTCGTCGAGGCTGAGCCCGACCGGGGAGCGCACGCCGGATCTGGCGGAGGCCATCGAGGCGGTCGAGAACCTCACCCGCTTCCTCGCCGCCGACTGAGCGGCCGAGGCCCGCGGCGTCAGCCCTCGGGGTCGATCAGCTCGTGGGCGATCTCCGGGGCCGCTGCCACCGCCTCGGCTGCGATGCTCCGGGCCTCGCCTTCGTCGAGGCCGAAGCTCTCGAGGAGCAGCGCGATCAGCTCCCGGCGGTAGGCCGGCGTGGCGCCCACCGTCGTCAGGCGGAGCACGGCCCGAAAGAGCGTGCCGGTGGCGAGGTCGACAACGGCATCGGTGGGCCGGCGCTTGATCCGACCCTGCTTGGCCGCCGCCGCCAGGTCGTTCCGGAGGTGGCGGAACGGATCGCTGGCCGGCGTCGTCATCTGGGTGAGCGAGGGCAGGCGCAGGAGCACGGCGGCAAGCTCCGGGTTGGCGGAGCTGTGTTCCAGGAGGAGCGCGGTGATCGTGGCGAACCGGCGGACCGGGTCGTCGAACGTGATCAACTCGGCGCTGGTGTTGGTGAACGACGTCAGGACCGCGTCGATCACGGCCTCGACGAGGGCGTCACGGTCGTCGAAGTAGTTGTAGAACGTGCCGTTCGAGACCTCGGCCCGCTTGGTGACGTCGAGGATGGTGAAGGCCTCGCCGCTGGTGGCGATCTCCTCGACCGCGGCACTGATGAGCTGGCGGCGGGTCCGTTCCTTCTTCTTGAACCCGCGGGTTCGAGGCCGCGCTGCTTCGGGAGCGGTCATCGGCGGCATCGTACCAGTGCTCCACGCCCCGGCCCGAGGATGACTCCCACCCCCGAGGGCCGGTCGCTCTCCGGCGTCGTCGGTCGGTCGACGGCGAATCCCATGTCAGCCGCTCGCCCGGGATTGGGCCGCAACCAGCAGCGACCTCGTGCGCTCGGTCTCCTCCGGTGACCCGCCGACGGGCGCCGCCGACAGTTGGGTGGCCCCGGCCTCCGCCAGGGCTCCGATGCGATCGGTGACCTCGGCCTCGGAACCGACGATGGCGAGTTCGCCCATGCCCGACACGCCCTCGCGCTCGAGCATGGCGGCGTAGCTCGGGAGCTCGGCGTAGCCGGCGAGCACCAGGTCGAGAAAGCCCCGGGCGGCCGGAGGATCGTCGGTGACCCAGACCGGAAGCGAGCACACGATGGCCGGCGGCGGTCGACCGGCATCGGCGGAGGCGGCGTTGATGACCGGGGCGATGTGGCCCTCCAGCGTCTTCGGGCCGACACACCACAGGATGGTGCCCTCGGTCCGGCGGCCGGCGACGCCGAGCATCTGCCCGCCGAGGGCGGCGAGCATGACCTTCGGCGGAGGGCCGACCGATTGGATCTCGCCGCTGTAGCTCCAGAAGTGCCCGTCGTGCTCGGCCGCACCGTCCGCCAGTAGCGGTTGGAGGACGTCGAGGAGATCGAGCATCTGGCGGACGGGTCGCTCCCAGCGGATCTTCCACCGGGCGCTGACGGCCGGTTCGTGCGAGAGGCCGAGGCCGAGGATGAGCCGTCCTCCCACCGCCGCCTGCGTGGTCAGGGCCTGCACCGCCACCGCATGGGGGTGGACGGTCCACGTCGGGATGACGGCGGTCCCCAGTGTGGTTGCGGCGTTGCCCGTCCCGTGGGCGGCGTAGACCGTCAGGGCGTCGACGCTGCCCGACTGCGCCAGCCAGTAGCCGCTGAACCCGTCGTCCTCCGCCGCGGTCAGGTCGGCTCGGATGGCGTCGAGGTCGGCGCTGAGCAGGGTGTTGGTGCCGTTGATGCCGATGTCCATCGCTCAGCCGTCCTCGGCGAGACGGGCCTCGAAGGCGGCCCGCCACTCGCTCATCGGGGCGAACTCGGGGAGTTCGCTGATCTCGGCCTCGGTGGCGGCGGTCACCTCGTCGTCGCTGGTGGAGAGATCCAGCGGACCGGCGAACGGCTGGGCCACGTGGAACGGCGAGTCGACGAAGCACTCGAGGCCGTTGCCCTCGGGATCGTTGAAGTAGAGGGCCCAGGCGTTGCCGTGGTTGATCGGGATGACCCCCTCGACGCCGGCCTCGTCCAGCTTGGCGGCGATGGTCCGAAGCCCGTCGAGGGATCCGGTCCTGAACGCCAGATGGTCGGACATCACGAAGTGGTGTTCGCCGGCGTCGAGACCGGTGACGAACACGATCTGGTGGTGTTCGGACGGGTCCTGGGAGATGAAGGCCATGTCGGCGTCCTCGCCGACCGTGCCGCGGTTGGTGACGCGGAAGCCGAGGACATCGCCGTAGAACTCCAGCATGGCGTCGAGGTCCTTCACCGTCATGGTCGTATGGCTCAGCTGCAGGAGCGGTGGGCTGGTCATGGGTGGTCGGTCTCCTTCGCGAGGTGGGTCGTGCGCGACGTCGGGCCGGTCCGGGTCACCGGTCGGCGGCCGGGAGGTTGACGACGGCGTCGGCGATCTGGTCGTCCGGCACCGGCTGGAGCTGGCCGCGGATGTCGCCGAAGAACGTCTGCTGGACGGTGTGGACGTTGAAGTAGAGCTCGCCCTCGGCGGCGATGTGGGCCATGCCCGCAACGGTGCGATGCCGGTCGCCGGGGATGGCCTTGATGATGGGGCAGCCGGCGGTCAGGGCGCCGACGAGGCCCTCGCCCTCGGTGGCGGCGGCGATGTCGGTGTTGGTCACCTCGTAGGAGAGCACCCCGTCGGCGAAGTACTCGCTCACGTCGCCGGTGGCCCCGAAGTCGACCATGATCGGGCCGAGCTGGCCCGGACGACCGCAGTGGATGTGGACGAGGTTGATGTCGTCGGGATCGACGTTGGCGATCTCCAGGTGCACGTAGGCCCGGCTGAGCTCGCGGTTGAAGGCGACCGTGCCGTGCCCGCGCGAATCGCGCTCCTCCCGGGGGGTCGACGGCTCGCTCGACAGGAACACCTCGGGCGCACCGGGCGGCACGTCCTCCTCTTCCTCGGCCTCCTGCTGGGGCGACAGCCACGACTGGTACACGAGGCCGATCTCCTCGCCGGCGAGCGGGTCGAGCCCGATGTCGAACACGATGGGGATCTCGTCCTTCGGGTCGAGCATGGCGTGTCCGTGTCCGCCGCCACCGTCGGGTGGGCCGGTGATCACGAAGTAGGCGATCACCATGGCGGCGACGCCGGCGACGATGCCGAGGATGGTGAAGAAGCCCCTGATCGTCGTGAGGAGGAATCGAACGAACGTCATGCTGTGCACCTTTCAGGTACCCGTGGAAAAATTGAGGTTAATCTCAGTATTGAGAATATCCTCAGTATTTGGTAGTGTGCCCTCCATGTCAAGGCCCACGCCACGGAAGGCAGCACCATGAGTTCCCTCCTCGCCCCCTCGCCCGTCTCCGCTCGGGAGACCCGAAACGAACGGATCGCCTACACCGTCATCGCCGTGATCGTGGCCATCGCCATGTTCATCGCCGCCTCGGGTTCGGGCTCGGGCGAGTACGTGACGGCGGAGCCACCGCCCGACGCCCTCAACATCGCCGGCAACGTGTTCGCGGCGGCGGTCGGCATCCTCGTGCTCATCCCCCGCACCCGGATCTACGGCGCCATCCTCGCCGTGGCGAACATGTTCGTCTCGATGTACCTGAACTACACCTACGACGGTGTCGACTTCTTCGTCGACCTCATCCCCTACAACACGGTCACGATCATGTTGGCCTCGATCCTCATCGGCCATTACGAGCCGGACCTGGCCCGGGTGATGCCGCACGATGGTGGCGCCGAGGCGCAGGCGACGTCCGACCCGGTCAAAGCCGACGCCTGAGCACGATGATGGGACGAATCCAGAGCATCCTCGCCACCGTCGTCGGACTGGCCTTCCTCGTGTTCGGGGCGGCGAAGTTCACCGGGCGAGGTCCGTCCTTCAAGTACATCGAGTACCAGTCCGGGCTCGAGTGGGTCGATCCGGTCCTCACCTTCGCCACCGGAGTCGGCGAGTTGGCTGCGGGCGTCCTGCTTCTCATCCCCTCATCGAGGCTTCGGTGGGCTCGGGCGGCCGGGAGCGCCCTCGTGGTTGCGATCATGCTGGGCGCGTTCGCCCTCCACCTCTCGCCCTGGCTGGGCGTCTCGACGCCGACCGCCACCGTGGAGGGAGCCAACGCCCCCTGGACGGCGGCCGACTTCGCCGACGGACGGTCGCCGCGCCAGTTCGTGTTGTCGATCGTCTTCGGCGCCCTCGGCGCCTGGCTCCTGGCCCGGGCCGTCCCGACGGCGCGCACCACCCCGACACCCTGACATCCGACCCCCCCGGCTGCGGGCCGGTGACGACCCACCGCCGCGACGACCTCCCGACGAAAGGACGAACCCATGCCGCGAATCGACCCGCTGCCACCCGACGAGGTGGCCCACCTCCACGATCAGTTCGAAGCGAGCAAGCTCGTGCTCGGCTTCGTCCCGAACTCGGCGCCGACCATGGCCCGACTGCCCGGCCTGCTCGAAGGGGTCGGCCAGGTCGGCGCCGCGGTCTTTCTCAACTCCGGCGTCGAGCCGGCGCTGCTCCAGATGGTGGCCCAGATCGCATCGAGCGCCGCAGGCTGCCGGTACTGCCAGGCCCACACCGCCGGCGGGGCCCACCGGCTCGGTGTGTCGGAGGAGAAACTCGCCGACCTCTGGCTGTTCGAGAGCAGCGAGCACTTCGACGACGCCGAGCGGGCCGCACTGCGCCTGGCCCTCCATGCGGGTTCGGTGCCGAACACCACGACCGACGAGCACTTCGAGGACCTGCGTCGGTACTACGACGAGACGCAGATCGCCGGCCTGGTCGGTGTCATCTCGTTGTTCGGGCTCCTCAATCGCTGGAACGACACGGTGGCGACCGAACTCGAGGACGAGGCCGGGGAGTTCGCCGGTCGCGTGCTGGCCCCCGCCGGTTGGGAGCCCGGCCGCCACACGTCGAACGCCCCCTGAGGTCGACCGGGTCTCCTGTGGCGCCCTGGGGCGGCCGAGGACGCCCGGCCAGCCCGCCCGGGGTCAGCCCGGCCCGGGTTCGGTGCCGCCGTCGGGGTTGATGTCGGTGTTGGTGTAGGCCCAGATGACGAGCTTGACCCGGTTGTCGGCCCCCGTCTTCTGCATGAGGCTCCTGATGTGGCCCTTGGCCGTCGACAGGGAGATGTGGTGGCGGCCGGCTATCTGTTCGTTGGTGAGGCCTGCGCACACCGAGCGGAGAACGGCCTGCTCCTTGTCGGTGAACCGGTTCAACGCCTTCGAATGCCGAGGCCGCTGCAGGTAGGTGTCGATCAGCCGGTGGGTGAGGCGTGGGCTGATCAGCGTGTCGCCGGCGACGGCGGAGTGGATGGCGCCGGTGAGGACATCGGCCGGGGCGTCCTTGAGGACGAAGCCGCTGGCCCCGGCCTGGAGAGCCTGGACGAGGTACTCCTCAAGGTCGTAGGTGGTCACGATCACGATGGCGGGCGGATCGGGGTCGGCGGCGAGATGCCGGGTGACCTCGAGGCCGGTGAGGCGGGGCATGCGCACGTCGAGCACGCAGACGTCGGGCTTCAGCTCCCGGGCCAGGTCGAGGGCGTGCTGACCGTCCTTGGCCACCCCGATCACCGCCAGGTCGGGCTCGGAGTCGATCATCTGCTGCAGACCGGTGCGGACCATCTCCTGGTCGTCGGCGATCAGCACCTCGATGGTCATGCCTCTCCTCGGTTGAGCGGCAGGCGGGCGGTCACCGACCAGCCGCCGCTCTGATCGGGGCCTGCACACAGGGTTCCACCGAGCTCCTCGGCTCGCTGGCTCATCGACGTCAGACCATGGCCGCCCCGCCGCCCCGCCGCCGACGAGCCGCGCCCGTCGTCGGCGACCACGAGGTCGAGCCGGTCGTCCGTGGTGCATGCCGTGATCGAGATGCTGCTGGCGCCGACGGCGTGACGGAACGCGTTGGTCACCGCCTCGCGCGCGATCCAGTAGGCGGCGGAGGACGCCGTGACGGGAATCACCTCGGGCTGGGCGTGAAGGTCGACCCGGATGTCGAGCGCGTCGGTCCGATGATCGGCGGCCAGCTGCTGGATGTCGCCGAGGCCGGGCAGTGGTCGGGTCTCGGATCCCGGAGTGCGGATGCCGGCGACGAGGTGGCGAAGGTCGGTGAGACCGGTCGAGGCGCTGCGCTTGATGGCGAGCAGGGCGTCGTCCAACGCCTCGGGATCGTCGAGCCGGCGAGCGGCCTCGGCTCGCACGGCGATGGCCGACATGTGGTGGGCGAAGCTGTCGTGGATCTGGTTGGCCAACCGGTCCCGCTCCTGGAGGGCGGTGGCGAGGTCGCGCTGGGCTCGGGCGTCCGTCGATATCCGGATCAGCAGCCCCGTCGTGAGGAGCACGATCGCCACCAGCCCATCGAGGGCCGAGAGGATCAGGTTCGGCTCGGTGAAGGTGTTCTGACTGCCGAGGGCGGGGATGGCCACGGCGGCCAGGAAGGCGGCGATGCCGACGGTCCGCGCCGAGCCCCAGCGGCCGGCGTTGTAGACCACGGCCCCAGCCACGATGATGCTGGCGGCGAGAGGCTCGACCGGGTTGCCGGTCGCCACCGCGTACAGATCGGCGGCGGCCTGGGTGAGCCCGCCGGCGAGCACGGCGCCGAGCGGCGACACCCGCCGCACGACGAACGCCATAACCGATACCACGCCGACACCCGACGCCGGCACCAACCCGGGCAGGTCGGCGAAGAGGGGTTCGACGATGCCGACGGCGGCGATCAGGGCTGCCAGGGCCCAGTCGATCCGCCGGGGCCGGGGGAGCGTGGTGGTGTGGAGCGCAGCACCCCATGCGTGCAGTCGGGCCCGGAGAGCCATGGGGCCAGGTTAGATCCTGGGCGCGGTGCTGTATCCGAGTCCTTCGGCCGATCTTTCCGACCGAAAGTACTGGTGGTAAACCGACCTTCGGGCGGCGACGTACCGGTGGGCGCGGCCGCAAGCTCGAAGATGTCCTCACCGGCGGGCGACGGCGGCCGTCGACCTGACCCCCCCCTCGGCCGGGCCCGCATCGTCGGGCCCCGGTGTCCGAGGCCCTCGACCCACACCCGATCGGAACAGGCCATGCCCGAGTCACGAAATACCGTTCCCCGCAGAACCCTCGCCCTGGTGCTCGCCCTGGCCGTCGTGGCCGCCGCATGCACCGGCGGCGGCGACGATGACGGCGACGAGGCGGAGGAGGCGGTCACGACCACGGCGACGACCGTCACCCCCACCACCCCGACCACGGAGTCCGAGCCGGAGCCGATCGACCCGGCGGCGGGGGAGAGCGTCGCCCTCGACGAGTGCTTCGTCGACATCGCCATCGAATGCGGCACGGTGCCGGTGCCTCTGGACCACGACGACCCCTCGGCGGGGACGATCGACATCGCCATCGGCATCCACCGGGCCACCTCACCCGCCGACCGGATCGGCTACCTGTTCGTCAACCCCGGCGGTCCGGGTGGTTCCGGGATCGAGTACGCCGTCGCCGCCGCCTTCGGGCCCGATCTCGCCTTCACCGCCGAGGTGATCGAGCGCTTCGACATCGTCGGCTTCGACCCCCGCGGTGTGGCCGAGTCCGAGCCCGCGTTCGGGTGTGGGGCGGCGGGCGACCAACTCGAACTGCTCAACCAGATCGACGGACCGGTCGACACCGAGGCCGAGGTCGACCTGAGTGAGCGGGCGGCCGCGCTGTGCGTCGACACTTTGGGCCCGGCCGCCGCGCTCCTCGGCACCGCCTCGGTCGCCCGCGATATGGACGTGATGCGGGAGGCCCTCGGGGCCGAGCAGATCAACTACCTCGGTGCCTCCTACGGCTCGACCGTCGGCGTGTTCTACGCCACCCTGTTCCCCGAGCGGGTCCGGGCCATGGTCGTCGACGGCGCCGACAACCCGGTCGACGACCTCAGCGACGAAGCGGCCCGGATCGAGTCGGCCCTCCAGGAGATCCGCCAGTTCGAGGCGCTGCTCAACGAAGCCCTGCTGGCTTGCGACACCCCCGACTGTCCGGCCTACAACGACGGTGACCCGATCGGGTTCTACCTCGACCAGGTCGACGACCTCGGCCTGGTCAACGAGGCCTTCGCCGACGACCCAACCGCTGGCGGGTTGGCCGTGATCACCCCGCTGTACAGCGAGGACACGTGGCCGGAGCTGTGGCGTGGTCTCGCCGCCCTGAGCGAGGGCGACGCCCAGCCGCTGATCGACCTCGCCGCCTTCCAGCTGCTGGGCCGGGAACCGGGCGCGGCGAACTTCACCGCTCACGTCAACTGCCTGGACCGGTGGGCCCTCCACCCGGACTTCGACCGGGCCACCCAACTCGGTGACCGGGCGGCGGTCGAGGCGGCGGCGCTCGAGGAGCTGCCGTTGCTGTCGGCTCTCGATCTGTTGACGGCGGCCGATCCCTGCCCGTTCTACGACACCACGGTGCTGGCCGGTGTCGATCCCTTCGACGGGCCCCTCGACGGCTCCGACGTGCCGATCCTGGTGATCGGCAACCGCTCCGACCCGGCAACCCCGTTCACCGAGTCGGCCGAACTGGTCGACCAGACGTTGAGCAACGGCCATCTGGTGGAGGTCGACCATCCCCAGCACGTGGTCTACCCCCAGAATCCGTGCGTCAACGACACCATCCACGCCGTGCTGATCGACGGCCGCTTCCCGACCGGCGACCGCACCGACTGCCCCGCCGGAGTCGTCGGCGACAGCACCCCGTCGGAGTGATCGATCACCACCGGCTCAGGCCCGAACCCCCGTCAACAAGGACACATCCATGAGAACGACACCGACACCACTCAGCGCCCTGCTTCTCGCCCTGGCCGTCGCCATCGGCGCCTGTTCGAGCGGCGACGAAACCGCCGATTCGACGGCCGCCGACGACGACACCACCACCACGGTCGCCGGCGAGGTGACCGAGGCGGAGGCCGGGACGGCGACCACCGGTGCCGTCGCCGCCGTCGTCGATCCCGACAGCATCGAGAACCTCGACCAGGCGGCCGAAGCGGTCGCCGCCAACATCGACGACCCGGCGGCGACGGCCGATTTCGGCACCTACTTCGAGAGCCTCACCGAGGCCGAGCAGAACGCCCTCCTCGATCAGACCTTCGGCTTCACCACGGCCGAGGAACGCGACGCCTTCCTCGGCCGACTCCTCACCGACCTGGCGCCGGAAGACATGGCGGCGTTCGCCGTCGAGGGGTCCGAAGCGTTCATGTCGGGGGTGATCGCAAGCTCGACGCCCGCCGCCGTCCGGGAACTGATCGCCGAGCACCCGGAGGTGACGACGATCGTGATGGTCGACGTCCCCGGTTCAGCCGATGACGTGGCCAACCTCGAAGCGGCCCGCCTCGTCCGAGAGGCCGGACTCGACACCCACGTGCCGGCCGACGGCGAGATCGCCTCGGGCGGCGTCGACTTCTACCTCGCCGGGGTGGAACGCACCTTCGCCGACGGCGCCGTCTTCGGTGTCCATTCGTGGGCGACGGTTGATGGCACCGAGGGCATCGACGTCCCCCGTGACGACCCGCAGCACCGCCTCTACCTCGACTACTACGCCGAGGTCGGGATCTCCGACGACTTCTACTGGTTCACGCTGGAGGCCGCCCCGGCCGCCGGGATCCACGACATGACCGCCGACGAGCTGGCCCGGTACGGGTTCGCCACCGGCTAGCTGTGACGACCGGGGACGTTGTCCCTGGCGTGGTGGGGTGGGGTGATCCGGTGGGGGTCGAGACGGCCTGCTGGGGTGGAACCCGATCGGGCTCCTAGTCCCAGGCGACGTGGAGCTTGCTCGGACCTCGGAAGGTGATGTTCGGGAAGTAGTCGAAGTCCTGGTCGTCGACCAGCCGCAACGACGGCAGGCGCTCGGCCAGGACCTCCAGCATCAGGCCGGTCTCGAACTTGGCGAACTTCGCCCCGAGGCAGAAGTGCACCCCCTTGCCGAAGGCGATGTGGCGCTTGGCGTTCGGTCGGTGGATGTCGAACGTGAACGGATCGTCCCAGATCTCCTCGTCCCGGTGGGCCGAGGCGAAGTTCAAGAAGATGCCGGTCCCCGCCGGCACGTCGAACCCGCCGACGCTAGTGTCGCACGTGGTCACCCGCCGCCAGGAGATCTGGCTGGAGTTGAACCGCAACACCTCCTCGACGGCGTTGGGTATCAGCGACGGGTCGGCTCGCACCTCGTCCCACTGGTCACGGCGGGGAAGCAGGCACTGCAACGTGTTGCAGATGAGCGAGGTGACCGCCTCGTGGCCGGCGAAGCTCAACCCGTAGATGATCGACTCGACCTCCCGGTAGCTCATGTCGTCGGGATTCTCCTCGTGGGCGGTGATGAGCTCCGACGCCAGGTCGTCGCCGCGATCGGCCCGCTTGGCCGCCACGAACTCCCGGCAGTAGCGCCAGTAGGCGACCATGTCCTCGGCGATGCGGGCCTGCTGGGCCGGGGTCGGCTTGCCCCAGGAGAAACCCTTCCGCTCGTCGCACCATCGCTTGAGTTCGTCGTCGTCCTCCTCGGGGAAGCCGATGAAGCGGAACACCGTCTCCCCCGGGAGCGGAAAGGCGAAGGCCTCGACGAACTCCGTCGGCGATCCCGTGGCCAGCATCTCGTCGATCAGCTCGTTGCTGCGCCGTCGGATGTAGGGTTCGAGCGTCCTGATCCGCCGGTTGGAGAAGCCGGCCTGGGTGTAGCGGCGGATGACGCCGTGATCGGGCTCTGAGCGGTTCGACATGACGGCGACCGGGTCGTAGTCGGGTGCGCCCAGAACGGCGAGGGCCTCGTCGCTCATCGGGAACACCGGGTCCTGGACGTTGGTGGAGGCGAACGTCTCGTGGTCCCGGAAGATCCGGATGATCTCGTCCATCTCGGTCACCACGAGGTAGCCGAGCTCCTCGCTGTAGAAGGTCGGGTGCGCCTCCTGCAGATCCTTGGCGATGCGGTAGGGCTCGTCGATGTAGTCGTCGTCGAGCGGGCTCCACGTGGCGTGGACCGGGCAACCGGTGGGGGGCGGCGGGATGTCGCCCCGCTCCTCGTGGTAGCTGCGCTTGTCGTCGTCGGTGGCGGTGGTCGTTGTCGTGCGTTCGTCGCTCATGCGGTCCCCCTATGACGGCTACCGGAAGGAGAGTTCGAAGGTGCCCAGCTCGCCGAAGTCGAAGGCGAAGTCGTCGCCCGGGCGGACATCGATCGGTCGGGTGCACGAGCCGGCCAGGATGGTCTGACCGGCTTCGAGGGTGAGGCCCTGCTCGGCGAAACGTCGGGCCAGCCACACGATGCCGGTGGCGGGATGACCCAGCACGCCCGCCGCCAGCCCGGTTTCCTCGATCGTGCCGTTTCGGATGCCGAGGGCCCCGACCCAGCGCAGGTCGACGTCTCGGGGCCCCACCCGCTCGCCCCCGCAGATGATCCCGGCGTCGGCGGCGTTGTCGGCGATGGTGTCGAGGACGAGGCGGGTGCGCCGGGTCGTCGGGTCGGTCCGGTGGCTGCGGGCGGCGATCAATTCCACCGACGGGGTCACGTACTCGGTGGCGTCTAGCACGTCCTCGATCGAGAGGTTGGCCCCGGCCAGATCATCGGCGAGGACGAAGGCCAGCTCGATCTCGAGTTTCGGGTCGAGGAAGTGGGCGGCGTCGAGCGTGGCCCCGGGCGGGAAGACCATCTCGGAGGTCAGGAACCCCGAGTCCGGGGTGGTGATGTTCATCGCCGCCTGCATCGCCCGCGACGTGAGTCCGATCTTGTGACCGACGATGGTCTCGCCCCGGGACAGCTTGCGTCGAAGCCAGGCACCCTGGATCCGGTAGGCGTCGTCCATCGTCATGGCGGGGTACACCGCCGAGGTCTGACGGATCTGCTTCCGGCTCCGCTCGGCCTCGTCGAGCAGCTCCGCTTCGGCCTCGACCTCGGCCTCGGTCATGGTGGCGGTCGTGGCGGTGGTCATGGCGACGACTCCTCGGCCGGAGACTCGACGTCGGCGTCGATCTTGTCGGTGATCTCGACGAAGTCGTGGAGCTCGGCGAGCAGTGCGGCCAGTCGGGTCTTGCCGAAGCTGGCCTCGATCTGCTCGTAGACGACCTCTGAGTGCGGCGCCACGTGGCCGACGAATCGCCGCCCCTCGGCGGTCAGCTCCAGTGTCGACCGGCGGGTGTCGGCCGGGACGACCTTGCGCTCGATCATGCCGTCGTCGTTGAGCCGGGCGACGATGCGCGAGACCGATGGGGGCAGCAGGGCGGTGATCTCCGCCAGCCGGCTGACCTCGATCGGTTCCGGGGCCGCCGCCAGCGCTCGCAACACCCGCCACTTCTGCTCGGTGATGCCGTGGTCGGCGAGCAGCGGCCGAAAATACTGCATGGTCGCTTCGCGGGCGCGTAGCAGCGCCATCGGCAGCGATGCATCGAAGGAGCGCATCGCGATCGAGGTGTCGGCGATCGAGGTGTCGTCGTCAGTCATGCACTTCACACGTTAAGCATTTCTTGCTTGCGAGCGCAAGGGCCACTCCTTTCGGGGTCGATGTGTTGACACAGACAGTGAACATGTTAAAGATTGCGTTCCGGGCACCGGTTGGCGCAACCACAGAGGATGACCATGGCCGCTAGCACCACGTACGAAGAGAACCTGGCTCTCGCCGCAGGCATCGTCGACCACCACCGGGCCACCGTGCTGCCCCACGTGATCAACGGCGAGTCGGCGCTGAGCTCCTCGGGTGGGACGTTCACCAACCACTCGCCGATCGACGGTTCCCGCCTCGGCGAGGTCGCCGCCGGTGACACCGCCGATATCGACATGGCGGCCAAGGCGGCCGCCGCCGCCTTCGACGACTGGTCGGGCCGTCCAGGCGAGGAGCGCAAGGCCATCCTGCACCGGGTCGCCGATCTGATCGTCGAGCGCAAGGATCAGATCGCCGTCACCGAGTCGATCGACACCGGTCAGACGATGCGGTTCATGTCCGCCGCCGCAGTGCGGGGCGCCGCCAACTTCCGGTACTTCGCCGACCGGGCGCCGATGGCGGCCGACGGCCAGTCGCTTCCCGCCTCCCATCACCTGAACTACACGACCCGCCGGGCCATCGGCCCCGTCGGCGTGATCACGCCGTGGAACACCCCGTTCATGTTGTCGACCTGGAAGATCGCCCCCGCCCTCGCCGCCGGTTGCACCGTGGTCCACAAGCCGGCGGAGTGGTCGCCCTACACGGCGCAACTGCTGTCGGAGATCGCCCTCGAAGCCGGGCTTCCGCCCGGCGTGCTCAACGTGGTCCACGGCATGGGCGAGACCGCGGGCAAGTCGCTGACCGAGCACCCGGCGATCAAGGCGATCGCCTTCGTCGGCGAGTCGGCCACCGGGTCGCTGATCCAGGCCCAGGGCGCCGCCACCCTCAAGCGCCTGCACTTCGAGCTCGGCGGCAAGAACCCGATCATCGTCTTCGACGACGCCGACCTCGACCGGGCCGTCGACGGCCTCGTGTTCATGATCTACAGCCTCAACGGCGAGCGCTGCACCAGCGCCTCGCGGGCCCTCATCCAATCGACGGTCTACGACGAGGTCGTCGCCCGGGTGGCCGAGAAGCTGCGCTCGATCCCGGTCGGTCATCCCCTCGACCCCGGCTCGGTGGTCGGACCGCTCATCCACCCCCGCCATCACGAGAAGGTCGCCTCCTACCGGGACATCGCCGTCGCCGACGGGGCGTCGGTCGTCGAGGGGACGCCGTGGGCCGAGGCCCCGGCCGAGGGCAACTGGGTGACGCCTCTGCTGTTCACCGACGCCACCAACGACATGCGCATCGCCCGGGAGGAAATCTTCGGCCCCGTGCTCACCGCCATCCCCTTCGACGATGAGGCGGACGCCGTCGCCAAGGCGAACGACACCGAGTACGGACTCGCCGGCTACGTCTGGACCCGGGATGCGGGCCGCTCGCACCGGGTGGCCCAGGCGCTCGACGCCGGCATGATCTGGGTCAACTCCCAGAACGTGCGGCATCTGGGAACGCCCTTCGGGGGGACGAAGGCCAGCGGGGTCGGCCGGGACGGCGGCGACTGGAGCTTCGACTTCTATATGGAGACCAAGAACATCGCCATCGCCTACGACACCCACCCCATCCCGAAGCTCGGTGGGTAGGCGATGACACGACGAAGCGAAGACGGGAGTCGAGCGTGAGCCTCTACTACGTGCAGAAATTCCTCTTCCAGCTGAACCGGGATCCCGAGCTGCAGGAGAAGTACCGGGCCGACGCCACCGGCGCCATGGCCGACTACGACCTGACCGACGAGGAGGTCGAGGCCCTGACCGCCCCCGACGTCGGCAAGTTGTTCCACCTCGGCGTGAACGGCCAGATCCTCATGCACTTCGCCGCCCTCCACCAGATCGAGTGGCAGGACTACCTGCAACGGATGCGCGACGGCATCGAAGAACACGGCCCGGTACGAGAAGGGGTCTATGCCATGACCGGCTATGAGGGAACCCGAGTCCACGCCGAGCGGCTCGGCCAACGCGGAGGTATCGACTAATGCCACTCGTCTACGCCGGGGTGTGCAGCCACGCTCCCGGGATCACCGGACGCAAGGATCTCGCCGACCCCGAGGTCAGCGACGCCTTCTACGCCGCATTCGACGACATGCGCCTCGCCATCGAGGGGTCGGGGGCGGAAGCCCTGATCGTCGTGGCGGCCGAGCACTTCGCCAACTTCTTCATGAACAACATGCCGAGCTTCGCCATCGGCATGGCCGACTTCTACGACGGTCCGATCGAGGATCCGAACTGGCTCAAGATCGACAAGTTCCGGGCCCCTGGCAACCGCGACCTGTCCCACCGCCTCATCACCGAGGTGATGGAGACGGTCGACGTCGCCTACGCCGAGGAGTGGCTCTTCGACCACGGGATCGCCGTTCCGCTCAACTTCCTGACGCCGCGGTTCGACCTTCCGATCATCCCGGTCAACATCAACTGCCAGGGCCCGCCGCTCACCCCGCTCCACCGGGCGTGGGCGTTCGGCAAGGCCCTTCGGCGTGCCGCCGACTCGGTGCCGGAGAAGGTCGCCATCATCGGCACCGGCGGGATCTCGCACTGGCCCGCCACCCCCGACTCGGGGAAGATCAACGTCGACTGGGACCACGAGTTCATGGCCCGCTGGTGTGCCAACGACCGTGAGGCCCTTCTCGACTACGACGACGTCTCCATCTACGCCGACGCCGGGCAGGGGGGCTTCGAGATCAGGACGTTCCTCACGATCAGTGCCGCCGCCGACGGCGCAGCCGGCACGGTTCACTTCCTGGAGCCGATCCCGATCTTCGCCGTGAGTTGCACGATCGCAAGCTACGAGCTGGCGAGCTGACGACTGGAGTACGTTCCCCGCATGACCGAACCAACCGACGGCGCCTCACCGGAGATCTTCGACAACTGGATCGACGGCTGCTTCCAGGCCCCCACCGACGGCGCCCGGCTCGCCACCAGCAATCCCTTCACCGGCGAGATCTGGGCCCACGTCGCCGATGACCCGGCCGCCGTCGACCACGCCGTGGCCGCCGCCCGGGCCGCCTTCACCGACGGCCCGTGGGCCACGATGCCGGCCGCCGAGCGCGGTCGGCTCATGCGCGCTCTGGGCGAGGCGCTCACCCGGGACGCCGAGCAGCTCGCCCGGGCCGAGACGAGGGACAACGGGAAGATCATCCGGGAGACGATGGCGCAGGCCAGGAGCCTCCAGACCTACCTCGACTACTTCGCCGGCATGGCCGACAAGATCACGGGTGAGCAGATCCCGAGCCCGTCCCCCGATTTCCTCGTCTACACCGAGCGGGTGCCCAAGGGTGTCGTCGGCGCCATCATCCCCTGGAACTCGCCCCTCGCCCTGTTGACCTGGAAGCTCGGTCCGCTCCTCGCCGCCGGATGCACGGTGGTGGTCAAGCCGTCCGAGATCACGCCGGTCACCGCCCTGATGCTGGCCGAGCGCGCCACCGAGGTCGGCTTCCCGCCCGGCGTCATCAACGTGGTGAACGGCGGTGCCGCCGTCGGTGCCGCCATCAGTTCGCATCCGGGTATCGACAAGCTCACGTTCACCGGCGGTGGCGCCACGGCCAAGCACGTGGCCAAAGCCGCAGCGGAGAACCTGACACCCGCCGTGCTCGAACTCGGCGGCAAGTCGCCCCAGATCCTCTTCGAGGACGCCGACGTCGAGGCCGCCACCAACGGGCTGCTGGCCGGGATCTTCGCCGCCAGCGGCCAGACCTGCGTCGCCGGCTCCCGGGCCTACATCCATGAGTCGATCGCCGACGAGGTGATCGAGCGGCTCGTCACCCGGGCCGGGGAGCTCGTCCTCGGCGATCCGAGCGACCCGGCGACCGAGATGGGCCCCGCCGCGTCCGACAACCAGCGCGACCGCATCATCGCCATGATCGGCGACGCTGTCACCGAAGGGGCGACGGTTGCCGCCGGTGGGGTCGTCGACCCCGAACTCGGCGGGCGATTCGTGCGGCCGACGGTGCTGACCGATGTCGACAACACCTGCTCCATCGTTCGCGAGGAGGTGTTCGGACCGGTCCTCGCCGTCATGCGGTTCACCGACGAGAAGGAGGCGGTGGCGCTGGCCAACGACTCCGACTACGGCTTGGCGGCGGGTGTCTGGACGAACGACATCCGACGGGGCCATCGCCTGGCCCGATCGTTGAACGTGGGGACGGTGTGGATCAACACCTACCGCAACGTCAGCTACATGGCCCCCTTCGGCGGCTTCAAGCAGAGCGGCTACGGCAAGGACAACGGACTCGAAGCCATCGACGAGTTCCTCCAGACGAAGACGGTCTGGATCGAGCTGGCCGGCGCCACCCGCGACCCCTTCGTCATCGGTTGATCATCGAGCGGCGGCGACGTCCGTCGACGGCAACCGTCGTCGAGTGACCGATCGATCGGAGCACCTCCATGGCCGAGGCGAGACTGTTGATGATCCTGACCGAGAACCACACCCTGGTCGATGCTGACGATCTCGGAGGCCTGGTCGACCTCGCCGTGGTGGCCGAGGAGGCCGGCTTCGACGCCGTCATGCTCTCCGAGCACCTGGCCCTCGGCCCATCGGCCAACGCGCTGGGCGAGCCGGCGAACCCCCGGGCCTACGCCGCCCCCGGCAATCAGAACCCGTCGACGCCGTGGCCGAGCAGCATCGTCCTGGCATCCGCCATCGCCGCCGCCACCGAACGGGTGCGGATCGTGCTCGGCGCCATCATCGCCCCGCTGCGGCACCCGGTCGCCCTGGCCAAGGAGCTGGCAACGCTGGATCGGCTCTCCGGCGGTCGACTGGTCGTGCAGCCAACCGTCTCCTGGCATCGGGACGAGTACGAGGCGCTCGGGGTGCCGTTCGATCGTCGGGGCAGGATTCTCGACGAGCAGCTGCAGGCGTTGAAGGAACTGTGGGGTCCCTCACCGGCGAGCTTCGACGGCGAGTTCTTCACCTTCGCCGACGTCTACTCCGAGCCGAAGCCGCTGCGCAACGGACGACCGGCCATGTGGTTCGGTGGTCAGTCGATGCACGACGCGCTCGTGCGGCGACTGGTCGAATTCGGCGACGGTTTCCACCCGTTCGGTTCGCCCTCGGCCGACGATCTCGACACGCTGGCGGCCGCCATGTCGGCCGCCGGGCGCGACATCGCCGATCTCGAGAAGATCGGGGGGACGCGGGCGACGTTCCTCGGGGCCGACGACGTCGCCGACATCCACGAGTCGATGACGACGTTCGGCGACCAGCTCCGAGAGGGCTACTCGACCTTCTGCATGAAGCCCTCGCAGCACACCGACGACGTGACCGAGGTGCCCGCACTCTGCCGGGAGATGGTTCGCACCGTCCGTTCGCTCTGACCGGCGGGGCCGGACGGGCAGGGCGGTGCCTGCGGGTTGGGGACGGCGCCGCCGAGCCTCAGGAGGGTGCCGGTGCCTCCTCGACCAGCGTGACCGTTCCCGCCGTGCCGTCGACCTCGACCAGGGCACCGTCGGCGATCCGCTTCGTGGCATCGGTGGCCGACACCACGCAGGGGATGCCGAGCTCCCTGCTCACGATGACGGCATGGCTCATCGTGGCCCCGACGTCGACGACCACCGCCGCCGCCGGGACGAACAGCGGCGTCCACGCCGGGTCGGTGAGGGGTGCGACGAGCACGTCGCCGGGGCCGACACCGGCGGCGTCGGTGGGGTCGGTGATCACCCGGGCCCGCCCCGTCGCCGTTCCCGGACATCCCGGCAGGCCGGTGAGGGCCTCACCGACCGGCAACGGCGGCCGTTCGCTCTCCCGCAGTTCCCACTCCTCGATCGGCGGCTGGGATCCGCTGAAGAAGAACGGCGGCCAGCGCTCGCTGAGCAGTCGATGCTGTTCCCGCCGCTCGGCGATCGTGTCGGCCAGTGCCGCCGGATCGGCGAGGTAGTCGTCGACCTCCGCCTCGATGAGGAACCACAGGTCACCCCGCTCGCCGCCCGATCGGGCCGCCAGCCGCCGGTCGAGTTCCATCGCCTGCAGGCGGGCACCGTGGATGGCCCGGATCACCGTCGTCTTGGTTCGCTCCCGGCTCCGGGAGTAGAGCCGGGCCGCCGCCAGCACCCGGCGGAAGATGCGGCGAGAGGGCCGGGGGAGCCGGGCGACGGCATCCTCCTCGGCCTGTGCCGCCTCGGCCGCCAGCCGCTGCTGCTGGCGGGTGGGGTCGGCGTCGTCGCCGGCCGATCGCATGTTGTCGACGAGGGTGAGAGCCAGCGTGGGATCGGTCTCCCAGGTGTCGAAGGCGGTGTCCCATTCGTTGGGGCCCCGGCAGCCGAAGTCGGCGACGAAGGTGTCGAAGCCGGCGAGGAAGCGTTCGGCCTCGGGGTCGGCACTCAGCCGTTCGAGCAGGGTGCCGTGGGTGCCGGCGTCGAAGGCGGCGGCCACCGACGGGGTTTCGCGAGCCAGCCGGCTCAGCTGCCACAGGGCGACCGACGGGGCGGCCGAGTCGACGTCGCCGAGACCGGTCAGGAGGGGTACGACGAGCTTTTCGTCATCGAGCAGCTGCCCGCACAGGCTGGTGAGGACGGCGACCATGATGCCGGCGTCGAAGCTCACGATCAGATGCCGCTCGAACAGATCGGTGAACATCGGGATCAGGTCGTCGATCGACGTCCGCAGCTCGGCGTCGCCGGCCGTCGCCACGTCGGGGACCTCGGCGAGGTAGGCCTCGACCATGCGCTGGTCGGCGGCCAGGGCCGGAAGCTCGGTCACCCTCGACGTCCGCCACAGGTAGCGGAGGCCGGCCAACGTGGCCCGCCGGTTGCGCTCCCCGGCGAGCGGCTCGTGGGGAGGGGGGTCGCCCGTGCCGAGATAGTTGACGTCGGCATCGGTCGCCTTGCCGCCGGGGGTTCGAGCGGCGGCCAGACGTTGGATGCTCAGATTCAGGTAGGCGTAGCCACCGAACACGCCGCTCCCGACGGCGGTGGTGAGCGGGGTGCCCTCGAGCTCGGACGGCCGGATGAGCCCGCTGTGCAGGATGGCGGCCCGCATGGCCTTTTCGCTGGCGTCGGCCGCCACCGAGAAGCTGAGTGGGGTGAAGACCTCGGGGTACACCTCGCCGGCATTGCCCCGGGTGTACACCGGGAATCGATTGCTGGCGTCGTGGCCCACCCATCGGCCGCCGCCCTCGTCCCCTCCGATCGGCTTCCAGATGCTCATCGGAACGGTCTAGCACGACTGTGGTGAAGGGACCTCCGTGGACGCGTCGGGGCCGAACTCCTCGGGCGTCATCGGTGGCCGATGGGTATCGGATGCGTCCGCCCTACTGCGAGATCTGTGACGTCGAGGTCGACCCGTCCGACGACGTTTCGGTGGCCTTCGCCTCGTCGCCGTCGGAGGCGTCCTCGCCGGAGGGGGCCGCGATCGTCGGCGGCGACGACGACCGGGGTTGGTTCTGCGCCGAACACGTCGGCGCCGCCCGAGCGCTGACCGACCGGTCGCTTGCCGACGCGGTGACCGTCCTGCGGGGCGGGACCGGCGGCGATCCGCCGGCGAGCGAGCACGCCGATCGGCCCCACCGGCGCGTGCCGATCGCGCCGATCGGGCCGGGCGCGCTCAGCGACGCCTTCGAGCTGTGCCTCCCCGAGATCTGCCGACTGTTCGACTTCGACCCGCCGCCGTTGCCGCTGCCGCAGTCGGCCCGACGCCGCTGGAGCCCGATGGACGGTTGTCAGCCGCCGTGGTGTCCCTACGTCGACGAATGGTGGCGGGAGGGGATCACCGAGGAGATGCGGGTGCGCATCTCCTCCTCGGCCAGTCACTGGAACGACGACGACGTGGCCAACTGCTCGGCCGGCCTCGCCATCTGGCGACACCGGCGTGCGGGGGGCGAGGAGCTGGTGTGCAGTCTCGGGGCCTACGGTGCCGACACCGGGACCGGCCGTCCGTTCGTCGACACGCTCTCCCTGTCGAGGCTCGGCCCTCGGCACGACGCCGCCCTGGCCCTCGTCGTCGACCTCGTCGGCCCTGGGGAGGGGCCTTGACAGACCCCCCGGCCTGCGAGACTATAGGTATTAGTTTTAGAACTAAGATCATTAGTTAACTATCGGTTGACGGGAAGAGAGGACGGCACATGAGGACGACACGGCAGCTCACGATCGAGGATGGCACGATCGCCTACGACGACACCGGGGGCGAGGGCCCGCTGCTGGTCCTGCTCCCGGGGGCGGGCGACGTTCGGGCCGAGTACCGGTTCCTGGCCCCGGCCCTGGCCGCCGACGGCGCCCGGGTGGTCACCATGGACCTGCGGGGCCACGGCGAGTCCTCGGCCCACTGGCCGAGCTACACGATGGCCGACACCGCCACCGACCTCGCCGCCCTGCTCGACCACCTCGATGGAGGCCCGGCCATGGTGGTGGCCACGTCGTTCGCCCCGGCGGCCGCACTGTGGGCCGCCGCCGACCGGCCCGAGCTGTTCGCCTCGCTCGTGCTGATCAGCGCCCATCTGGAGGCCGCTCCGGCCTGGCAGCGCATTCCGCTGAGCCTGGCGCTGCGGGGCCCGCTCGCTCCCCGACTGTGGGCCGGTCAGTATCGGGGATGGCACCCCGGGGCGCCGCCCGCCGATCTCGCCGCCCACGCCGACGGCCTGGCCGAGATGCTGCGCCACCCCCAGCGGCGCCGGGCGGTTCGGGAGACGCTCGTCGCCCATCGCGACGGCCTGGAGGAACGCATCGCCGGTGTCGACGTGCCTACCCTCGTCGTGATGGGTGCCGCCGACTCGCACTTCAAGGACCCAATGGCCGAGGGCGAGTCGATCGCCAGCCGGACCGGGGGCCGCCTCCACACGGTGGCCGACGCCGGCCATTACCCCCACGTCGAGTTCCCCGAGCAGGTGGCGGTCGTCATCGCCGAACTGCTGGCCGAGACCGCCTCGTGAGCGGCCGCCGCGGCCTCACCACGGACGAGGTCGTCGACGCCGCTGTCGCCCTCGTCGAGGCCGAGGGGGCCGAGGCGCTCAGCCTCAGCCGGGTCGCCCGGGAGCTCGGGGTCAAGCCGCCGTCGCTCTACAACCACGTCAGCGGGCTCGACACCCTCCATCGCCAGATCGGGCTCCGGGCCGTCGTCACGATCGGCGACCGCCTGAGTCAGGCGGCGATGGGGCGGGCCGGGCGGGACGCCCTGCTGGCGGTGGCCGCCGAGTTCCGGTCGTTTGCCACCGCCCATCCCCATCTCTACGAGTTCTCGGTTCAGGCCAGGCCGGACGACGAGGAATACGACCGGGCCTCGCTGCGGGCCGTCGAACCGTTGTTGGCCGTGCTGCGGGGCTACGGGTTCGACGAGCAGGAGACGATCCACGCCGCCCGCGCCATCCGCTCGGCCCTCCACGGCTTCGTCGCCCTGGAGATGGTCGGCGGGTTCGGTCTCGCCGTCGACATCGACCGATCCTTCGAGTGGTTCGTCCTGCGCCTGGCCGAGACCTTCGACCCCCCGGGCCCGCCGTCGACCTGAGTGCTCGACGAGGCCAGGCCAGGCGCCGTCGGCTCGCGCCGCCCCGGGCGCTACGGGCGCAGCAGGCGGACCTGGGTGCCGGTGGCGACGGGGGTGCCCTCCGGCGTCCAGGCGTCGATCCGCTCGTCGATCCACCCGCCGTCGAAGCGGTGGGTGGAGGCCCGCAGGAGGATCCAGGGCGAGGTGGCGCTCGACAGGTCGGTCGACAGCCGCACGCTCAACTCGATGGTCGGGATCGCCACCGGCGCCTCGATCACGGCGGCGTAGGACGGGGCCAGCGAGTCGAGCAACGTGATGAGGCGGCCTCTGTCGGGCGCCTCGTCGTCCTCCTTGAGTCGGATCCAGGCGGTGAGGGTGGGATCGGTTCCGCCGCCGAAGGGGAGATTGCCGTCGGTGGGGCGGATATCGAGGTGCTGGGTGAAGGGCACGAACTCGACGGGGACGACGAACGGCTCGCACCGTTCCGGTGGTGCGACCGCCGGCATCGGGGGAGCGGCGACCGGCGCCTGCATCGGGGGCCCGCCGTCGGCCGGTCGGGCGCCGACGGTGGCGAAGACCGCCGCCGCCGTCACCAACGTGCGGCCCGCCTCGGTGGCCCGGCCCCGGGCCCGGGTGACCGACCGGCCGACCTCCGACTCGTCGGCGGCGAGCTCGATGGCGCCGGTGGCCGGTCGGTGGAACTGGGCCGTGACGTAGCGCAGCGGGCGGTCGATCTCGGCGTCGGCGGCAAGCTCGGCGGTGAGCAGCCCGACGAGGAGGCCGCCGTGGAGCCCGCCGAAGCCGAGCAGCGTCGACAGGTCGGCCTCGGGCAGCTCGCCATGGTGGCGAAGGAGCCGACCCGGCGTGGGGGAGGGGGGAACGACTGAGCGTTGCATCATGAGACGGGACCCTAGTAGCGTCTCCGTTCAATGATGCAACCCACCCACACCTCCTCCGGCTCCACGGACGGCTCGGGCGACGACGAGCTGGCTTCGGCCCGCCGCACGCTGCTGATCGCGGCCCTGGCCACGCTGGCCACGTTCCTCGACACCACGGTCCTGTTCGTGGCGTTCCCCGACATCACCTCGACCTTCGCCGACGCCGACACCTCGACGCTGTCGTGGGTGCTGAACGCCTACACCATCGTCTTCGCCGCCACCCTGGTGCCGGCGGGCAAGCTGGCCGACCGCCTCGGGCACCGACGGGCGTTCCTCGCCGGCTCGGCGGTCTTCACCGTGGCCTCGATGGTGTGCGGGCTCGCCCCGACGGTGGAGCTGCTCATCGTCTTCCGCATCGCCCAGGCCGTCGGTGGCGCCATCCTGATCCCGTCGTCGCTCGCCCTGGTGATGCACGCCTTCCCCCGGGAGAAGGTGCCGTGGGCGGTGGCGATCTGGGGCGCGGCGGGCGCCGTGGCCGGTGCTCTCGGCCCAACCCTGGGCGCCGCCATCGTCGAGTCGCTCGGCTGGCGCTGGGCGTTCTACATCAACCTGCCGATCGGCCTCTTCACCCTCGTCGCCGGACGGCGGGTGTTGCGGGAGTCGGGCGATCGGTCGGTGCAGATACCGGCCGCGGCCGGGGTGGTCCTGATCGCCGCCGGCACGGCCGTCCTCTCCTACGCCGTGGTGGAGTCGGAGACCGTCGGCTGGGGCAGCGGCCAGACCATCGGCCTCGGCCTCCTCGGCCTCGCCCTGCTGGCGGCGTTCGTCCTCCATCAGCGGCGGACCTCGGCCCCAGCCCTCGACCTCGAGCTGTTCCGGATCCGCAACGTGATCTGGGGCAACCTCGCCGCCTTCGCCTTCGGGCTCGCCTTCTCCGCCATGTTCTTCGGGTCGATCCTCTTCCTCACCATCGTCTGGGACTGGTCGATCCTCCAGGCCGGTTTCGGCGTCGCCCCCGGCCCGGCGTTCGTCGCCCTCCTCGCTCCCCGGGCCGGCAAGCTGGCGGCCGCCGTCGGCCAACGCCCGCTGCTGGTGGCCGGTGGCGTCTTCTACGCCCTCGGCGGTGCCTACCGCCTGGTGATGCTCACTGCCGAGGTCGACTACTGGGTCGACTACCTCCCGTCGATGATCCTGACCGGGATCGGGGTGGCCCTGTGTCTGCCCCAGCTCTCCAGCGTGGTGGCGCAGGCCCTTCCACCCAACCGGCTCGGCGTCGGCGGCGCCGCCCTGCAGTCGGTGCGCCAGTTCGGGGGGACCTTCGGCGTCGCCCTCACCCTGGCCTTCCTCGCCGGCGCCACCGGTCCGGCCGCCGCCCTCGCCGGCTTCGATCGGATCTGGTGGATAATCGTTGTCGGTGGTCTGGCGACCTCGGCCCTCACCCTGCCGTTGGTCACCAGGCCGGTGGCGTCCGTCGCCGTCGATGTGGCCGAGGAGGTGTCGTGAGACGTAAGAGCTATGCGGACATGAACTGCTCGGTCGCCCGGGCCCTCGACGTGGTCGGCGACCCGTGGACCCTGCTCGTCGTGCGCGACATGTTCTGGGGCTACCACCGGTTCGAGGAGTTCCAGAAGCGCCTCGGGATCGCCCGCAACACCCTCGCCGATCGCCTGGGCCTGCTCGTCGACCACGGCATCGCCGCCAGGGTGGCCTACCAGGAGAGCCCGGCCCGCTACGAGTACCGACTGACCCCCAAGGGGAAGGCGCTCCACCCCGTCATCGTGACGCTGATGGCCTGGGGCGACGAGTGGTCGGGCATCGAGGAGCCGCCGGTGCACCTGGTGGAGGAGTCGAGCGGGCGCACAGTCTCGCCGGTGCTGGTCGACGCCGAGACCGGCACGCCGCTCAAGGAGTTGCGCGTACGGGCCTACCACGTGGACGATGATCTGGGCCCTCGGGCCCCCTCTGACTGAGATCATCAAGGAGCGTTTGTGACCGACACCTCTGCCATCGACACGCTGCAGGCCGTCTGGGGCCAGCTGACCGCACCCGGCGCCCAGTTCGCCTGGTCGGAGCAGGAGGTGCGGGGCATGACGATGCGGGTGTTCGACGCCGCCCCACCCGACATGCGGTTCATCTGGGAGCTCTCGGCCGGTTACGCCGACCAGCCCTACCTGGTGTTCGAGGACGAGACCCTCACCTACGCCGAGGCCCACGCCGTCGTCCGGCGGCTGGCCCAGGTGTTGGCCGAGGACCACGGCGTCGGTCGGGGCGACCGGGTGGCGATCGCCATGCGCAACTACCCGGAGTGGGTCCTCGCCTACTGGGCCACCGTCTGCCTGGGCGCGGCGGTCGTCGGGGTCAACGCCTGGTGGACCAGCGCCGAGCTCGAGTACGGCCTCGGCGACTCCCGCCCCCGGGTGATCATCGCCGACGACGAGCGGGTGGAGCGGCTGCTCCCGATCCTCGACGGCCTCCGGGCCGAGGGGCCCCTGAGCCTCATCACCGTCCGCAGCGACGGCGAACTGCCGGCCGACGCCGTCCGTTGGAGCGACGTGATCGACGCCGCCGAGGCGCCCGACGCCCTGCCGCCGGTCGAGATCGACCCGGACGACGACGTCTGCATCTTCTACACGTCGGGCACCACCGGCTTCCCCAAGGGCGCCCAGCTCACCCACCGGGGCTCGGTCCACAACCTCATGCACTGCGCCTTCGCCGCCGCGGCGTCGGCCGCCGCCACCGCCCTGGTCGCCGGCGAGGAGCCCGACCCCACGCCGCCGACGCCCACGATCATGGCCCCCACCCCGCTGTTCCATGTGACGGCCAACAACTGCCTCCTCCACCCTGGCACCCTCACCGGGGCCAAGATGGTGTTCCTCCACCGGTGGGATGCGGGCCGGGCCCTGGAGCTGATCGAGCGGGAGGCGGTCACCACCTTCTCCGCCGTGCCCACCATGAGCCGCGAGCTGCTGGCCCACCCCGACTGGGACAAGCGCGACGTGTCGTCGCTGGCCACCATGGGCGGTGGAGGGGCCGCCGTGCAGCCCGACCTGGTGGACAAGATCAACGCCGCCGACGGTGAGAAGGCGGCCACGACCGGCTATGGCCTGACCGAGACCCACGGCATCATCACGGCCGTCGGCCACGCCTTCTTCCAGGCCCGCCCGTCGTCCGTCGGCCCCGTCATGCCCACCGTCGAGGCCAAGGTGGTCGATCCCGTCGGCGACGAGGTGCCGCCCGGCGAGCGGGGTGAGCTGTGCGTGAAGGGCCCGATCGTGATCAAGGGCTACCTCAACAAGCCGAAGGCAACGGCCGAGGCCATCGTCGACGGCTGGTTCCGCACCGGCGACATCGTCTACCTCGATGAGGACGGCTTCGTCCACATCGTCGACCGGGCCAAGGACATGGTGTTGCGGGGCGGCGAGAACATCTACTGCGCCGAGGTGGAGGCCGCCGTCTACGAGCACCCGAGCGTGGCCGAGACCGTCGTGTTCGGAGTGCCGGACGAGCGGCTGGGAGAGACGGTCGGCGTCGCCATCCACCTCGCCGAGGACACCACCCTCACCGAGGAGGAGCTGCGAGCCCACCTCCAACCCCTGCTGGCCAAATACAAGATCCCCGAGCACGTGTGGTTCCGCCCCGACCCGCTCCCGCAGAACGCCAGCGGCAAGTTCCTCAAGCGGACGGTGCGGGACGAGTTGCTGGCCGCAGACTGATGGGGCCCGCCGGCACCCCCCGACCGCTCGTCGGTGGCGGGGACGACTAGGTTGCTCCGCTTGGGGCTCGACCCGGAGGTACACGGATGGCAGACGTCGCACTGTTTCATCACGTTCAGGGGCTGACCGAGGGGGTGGAGGCACTGGCCGCCCGGTTGGCCGAGGCCGGCCACACCGTCCACACCCCCGACCTGTTCGATGGCGAGACGTTCGACTCGATCGAGGAGGGTGTGGCCCATGTGGAGAGCATCGGCTTCGGTGAGTTCATCGACCTCGGTGCAGCGGTGGCCGAGGACCTGCCGTCCGGCACCGTCTACGCCGGGATCTCTCTCGGGGTCCTGCCGGCTCAGCGGTTGGCCCAGACCAACGGCGGTGCCGGCGGTGCCGTGCTGCTCGAGGCGTGTCTGCCGGTGACCCAGTTCGCCGATGCGTGGCCGGCGTCGGTCCCGGTGCAGATCCACGGCATGGACGGCGACCCGTTCTTCGCCGGCGACGGCGACATCGACGCCGCCCGGGCCATCGTCGAGGAGCTGGGTGAGCCGACGGCCACCCTCTACCTGTACCCGGGCGAGCGCCACCTGTTCGTCGACTCCTCGCTGCCCTCCTACGAGCCGGAGGCGGCGGCCCTGGTCATCGAGCGGATGCTCGAGTTCCTGGCCCGCATCGACGGCACGGATGGTGCCGATGGCGGCGATGGCGGCGGGGAAGAGGCCGGAGACGGCGCCGACTGATCCGGCCGCCCCCCCCCGGAAGGGGGGCGTCGAGGCCCGACGGCCGGTCCGGCCCGGCCCCCGTCAGCTCGGGGCGGCGGCGGGGAGCGACACGGTGAGCGTCGTACCCGAGCCCTGGACGCTCTCCAGCGAGAGCGTGCCGCCGTGGGCGTCGACCAGGCTGCGAGAGATCGTCAGCCCCAGGCCGGTGCCGTCGGACTCGGGGCCCTTCTGGAACCGCTCGAAGAGCCGCTCGACGTCGTCGGGGTCGATGCCCCGCCCGGTGTCGGACACCTCGATCGCGATCCCGCCGGTCCGTTGGTCGGTGGCCGAGCGGTCGCCGTTCGCCCTACTCCGGGCGGTGTCGGCGGAGACCGACACCGCCACCCGGCCCCCCGGTGGGGTGGCCCGGAGGGCGTTGCGCACGAGGTTGGTCACGACCTCCTGGACCCGGACCGGGTCGATCTCGGCGTCGACGGGGCCGTCGGCCACCAGGGTCAGCGTCACCTCCCCGACGCCGGCCTCGGTGGCGAACCGTTCGAGCACGTCGTCGACCAGACGGGTCACGTCGGTCGGCTCACGGTGGATGCGGAGCATGCCGGCTTCGGCCGTGCTCATCGTCTGGAGGTCGGTGAGGAGGTGCTCCATCATCTCGATGTCGCCCAGCATCGCCCGCAACCGATCGGGGTCGGGCGGGTGGACGCCGTCGACCATGGCCTCCACCTCGCCCCGGATGATGGTGAGCGGGGTGCGCAGCTCGTGCCCGATGTCGGCCAGGAGGCGGCGCCGCTCCTCCTCGGAGGACTCCAGACGCTCGGCCATCCGGTTGAACGACGAGGTCATCGGGGCCCATTGGGTCGAGCCGACGGGATCCATGCGGGCGCCGTAGTCACCGTCGGCCAGCCGACCGGCCGCCTGCATCAGCGACTGCACCGGCCGCCACGTGCGCAGCATCAATCGCACGGCCCCGGCCAGGATGATCAGGAGGGTCAGGTAACCGATGACGGCGGCCAGCACGCTGGCCCAGCCGCCGAGGGCGATGGTGAGGGCGATGGCCACCACCAGCGGGAGGGCCAACACCACCACGACGAACGTCACCGCCCGCCGGAAGAAGCGCTTGCCCGAGGACGCCCACTGTTCCTGGCCGGGGCCCGGCTTGGGGGGCCACTGCTCGTTCTCCGGCCACCAGTGGGGCTCCCGGCGCCCACTCCGGCGGCGCCGATCGTCGCAGCCGTCGCCGCTAGTCATCGGTGAACCGGTAGCCGACGCCGTGCACGGTGAGGATCAGTCGGGGCGTGCGGGGCTCGTGTTCGATCTTGCGGCGAATGTTCTTGATGTGGGCGTCGATGGCCCGCTCGTAGGACTCGAAGCTCACGCCGTGCACGGCGTCGAGCAGCTGACCGCGGGTGAACACCCGACCCGGTTGACGGACCAGGGTGGCCAGCAGCTGGAACTCGGTCGGGGTGAGATCCACCTCGGCGCCGTCGACCGTCACCCGCATCTTGGCCGTGTCGACCTGCACCCCGCCCGCCCCGTACACCTCGGTCTCGGGCACGGTCTGGACCCGGCGCAGCACGGCCCGGATGCGGGCCACCAGTTCCTTGGGGCCGAAGGGTTTCACCACGTAGTCGTCGGCGCCGAGCTCGAGGCCGACGACGCGATCGGTCTCATCGGAGCGGGCGGTGAGGATCACGATCGGCACATCGGACATGGTCCGCAGGCGGCGGAGCACGTCGAGGCCGTCGATGCCGGGCAGGCCGAGGTCGAGGACGACGGCGGCCGGGCGATGCTGCTCGAAACGGGCCAACGCCGTCTCGCCGTCGGCCGCCTCGACAACGCCGAACCCGGCCTGGTCGAGATAGTCCCGTACCAGGCCGGTGATCCTCGGTTCGTCATCGACGACGAGAACGGTGCTCACAGCCGTCAGTCTCTCGGGCCCTCGGCCCCGGGGTCAACGTCGACCCCCGCATCGGCCTGGTCCCCGGGGCGACCGTCGGAGCCGCCGGTGCCACCGTCGGCGGGGCGGTCGGCGAGGTCGTCGACCGGGTCGGCGGCGACGGTGGCCTCCGGCTCCCGGTACGGGGCGTCGAGGTCGTCCACCTCGCGGCGGGCCTGACGCAGACTCTCCTCCCATTCGGTGTCGTCCCGGCTGGGCGCCGGTGGCGTGGGCCCCGGCATGGGTCGGCCCCGGTAACTCCAGTAGCCGGGGTCGGTGGAGGCGCCGTCTCGCCGCTGACCGCCCCGACGGCCACGGTGGCCGTGACCGGCCCAGCGGTCGCCGCGGTCGTCGCTCTCGCCGTCGCCACGGCGCCGGTGGCCCCACGGCCCGTAGTGACCCCCGTGGCGGCCGCCACCGCCGGCGAAGGCGCCGACCAGGCGGAAGAAGAGGCTGAAGAGAACGAGGAAGAACATGACCTTGAGGATCAGGAGTGGGAGGAACAGCACGGCCGAGACGACGCCGCCGACCGTGGCGCCGCCGCCGATCATCGAGGCGAGTAGGAATCCCAGCCCGATGAGCAACAACCCTCGGATCGGGAAGCGCGGGGCGGAACCAAACATGTCGTACTCCTTCAGTGGGGTGATGGGTTCGTGCAATCCACTGTGCGGGGGCGTTGTGAAGGAGTTGTGAACGCGCTCGTCAGGTTTGGCGGAGGTCGACCGGTTCGGCCGCCGGGCGACGGGTGCCCGCACCGGCCGGGGGTCGGCTAACGGACGCCGTCGGTGCCGACGGCGGCGAGCAGTTCCGCCACGTCGGGTCGGTCGTCGGGGCCGTCGCCCCAGAAGCCGTAGACCAGGATGCCGTCGGGGTCGATGACGAAGTCGCCGCCGAGTTGGAGGGTGTCCTCCACCGGCCGGGCCAGGCCGGTCAGGCCGTCGGCCCGCAGGATCTCCAGATAGCGGGCGGCCGCTCTGGCCCCCCACACCCGACGGACCGAGCCCCGGCCGAGAGCGAAGGACCGGTAGGCCGAGCGATCGGCGTCGGTCACGACCGGCAGATCGAGCCGGTGGCGTTGCCGGTAGGCGGCGACGTTGTCCCGATCGGTGAAGGTGACGAGGACGACGTCGGTCTCCCCGAACTCATCGAGGCGGTCGCGCACGGCGATCGCATGGCGGGCGCAGGGCAGTCAATGGATGTGGCGGTGGAAGACGAGGACCAGATGGCGCCCGAGGTGGTCGGCGCTCGACCACGGCCCACCGTCCGCCCGGACACCGCCGACCACCGGGGCGGGGGCGCCGACGCTGGGGCGGGGGAGGGGCTTGGCGTTCCGCACCCTCCATCTCTACCACCGTTCGTCAGCGGGCCTGGCACCTCGACCGCATCGCCGGTCGAGGTCGGGACGACCGACGACGGTCAGCGGCGCATCGCTCGGCCCACGGAGAACCACGAGTGGGGCTTGGGTCCCTTGACGTAGCGGGCGTCGATCTCCTCGATGGCGAACCCGCCGCCCTCGACGATGGCGGGGATGTCGCGGGTGAGGTGGCAGCCGTCGAACAACCGACGTTGCATCGGCTCCAGACGACGTTGCCAGCGCTGCACCCCGGCGTCGGGCGCCTGGCCGTGTTCGACGAAGTGGAGCCGACCGCCGGGTTTGACCACGCGGTGCAGCTCGGCGACGGCCCGCTCGGGATCGGCGATCGTGCACAGGCTGAAGGTGAGGAGGCCGGCGTCGCAGGTGGCGTCGTCGAGCGGGATCGCCTGGCCGTCCAGCCCTATGAACTCGATCTCGACCGGGCTGGCCTCGATCCGTTTCGCCGCCAGCTGTCGTCCGAGCATCGCCGGGTCGACGGCGTAGACCTTGGTCACCTCCGCCGGGTACCACTCGATGTTGAGCCCCGAGCCGAAGCCCGGTTCGACCACCACCCCCGACAGGCCCTCGACGCAGCGCCGCCGCCACTCCGCCACCTCGTCCGTGCCCAGCGCCTTGTCGAGGAGGCGCGGCAGGACCCTCTCGTTGTAGATCCCCATGACTTCCCCCTTTTCCGAAACGCTAGCTACAAAACCCCTTTCGGGGAAGGGGTCGGCGGTGGGCGAGCGGTCGGGGGCCCGAGTGGACCGTCGTCGTCTCAGCCCGGCGACACGTCGTCGACGAGGGCCGCCGCCTCGTCGATCACGGCGGCCTGATGGGGCTGCAGCTCCTGGCCGCCGGTGGCCTCGGCGATGAACAGATAGGGATCGACGATGTCGGTCCGCAGACCCGACAACTCCTCCAGCACGGCGAGGCCGATGAAGGGCACGTAGGCGGCGGCGTAGCCCCCTTCGTGGGTGCACAGCAGTCGCCCGTCGCACAGCTCGACCGCAGCGTGCTTCAGCATCCGGGCAAGCAGGCGAAAGGTGTCGCTGTAGGCCATCTGTCGGCCCAGCGGGTCGAAGATGCCACCGTCGAACCCCGAGGGGACGACGATGGCGTCCGGCCGGAACCGATGCAGAGCGGGGACCACCACCCGCTCCCACGTGGCGAGGTAGGCGCCGTGTCCGCTGCCGGGCGGGAGGGGCACGTTCAGATTGAAGCCCTCGCCGTCTCCGGCGCCCCGGTCGGCGAGATGGCCCGAGTCCGGGGGGAAGCATCGGTCCTGATGGACCGAGATGGTGAGCACGTCGGCGTCCTCGTAGAACACCGCCTGCTGCCCGTTGCCGTGGTGGACGTCCCAGTCGACCATGGCCACCCGCCCGACGCCCCGCCGTCGCTGCAGGTGGCGGACGGTGATGGCGGCGTTGTTGTAGAGGCAGAACCCCATGCCGGAGGCGGGGACGGCGTGGTGGCCGGGTGGTCGCACCAGGGTGTAGGCGTTGTCGACGACGCCGTCGATCACGGCGTCGGCCGCCGCCATGCAGCCGCCGGCCGCCAGCAGAGCGATCTCGTGACTGCCCCGCCCGAAGGGGGTCAGGCCGCCGGCGTCGCCGCCGTCGGCCGCCGACAGCTCGGTCACCCGGTCGATGTGGCTCGGGGTGTGGACCAGCTCCAGGTCGGCCCGGGTGGCCCGACGGGGGGTGATGCTGTGGAGCTGGTCGAGCAGCCCGCTACGGGACAGCAGGTTGAGGAGCCGTCGCTTGGTCTCGGGGTTCTCCGGATGCATCCACGGTTGGATGACGGTGTTGTCGGCCGGCAGGATCCAGCCGCTGCCGGTGTCGTGCCAGAAGTACTCCTCGGCGGTGACGAATCCTGTGGTCATGGTGGGGCTGCTCCGATCGGGGTGTGCTCGCCCCCGGCGCGACGGCGGCTAGAGGTCGAACCAGACGTGGGCCTGGCCGGTGCCCGCCACCGCCTCGTACTCGCCGTACTGGGTTCCCTTGGCCGTGCAGGCCCGCCCGCCGAGGGCGCCCAGCATGGTGAGGTAGTGGCCGAAGTAGCCCTCGGGGGCGTGGGCACCGAACTCGGGCAGGAAGTCGAGGACGGCGCCGTGATCGCCGGCCAGTAGATGGCCGATCACGGTGCGGTCGGCGGCGGCCGCCTCCGGTGTGCGCAGGTGCCTGTCGGGGTCGGCCCCCTCGTGGTCGCGGAATTGGCGCAGCGGCCAGAACCGGTGACTGAGGCCGCCGCTGGCCAGCACGACCACCCGCCGGTCGATGGCGGCCACCGCCTCGGCCAGGAGTTCGCCGTAGAGCAGGAAATCCTCGGGTTCCGCCGTCTGGCATACGCCCGTCGACACCCACCGCTCGTCGCCCTGCAGGAACGGGAGCAGGTTGATCGTCGGGTAGTGCACCGGGAGCAGCGGGTCGTCGATGGCGGTGATCCAGCTGTCGTCTCGGTGCTCGGCGGTGCGGGCCCACGCCTCGGCCAGCTCGGGGTCGCCCGGCATGCTGTAGGGCATCTGCTTCATGCCCCGGGGCAGCTCCTCGCTGGTGTGGAGGCCGGCCCGGTGCTCGTGGGAGGCGACGACGAACTCGATGGTGGTGAACCAGTGGGTGTCGACCACCACGACCGTGTCGGCCTCGAGAGGGGCCAGCTTCTCGGCCCGGAGGTCGTGGAGACCCTGGAACAGCGACGTGTCCTCGCCGTCGTTGAGCTCCCGCCGGACCTCCTCGGGGAGTACCAGCGTCGGCACGTGGGAGACGAGTGCGGCACCGACGATCTCACCCATCAGCGCACCACCCGGACGGGCATCCGCTTGATGCCGGCGATGAAGTTCGAGCGAAGGTGCTCGATCGGTCCGTTGGGTTCCATACGTTCCACTCTTTTCATCAGTTCTTCGAACAGGACCCGCACCTCCATGCGGGCCAACCAGGCCCCGAGGCAATGATGCGGCCCACCCCGACCGAACGCCATGTGGTTGTTCCGCTCCCGGGCCAGATCGAACCGGAAGGCGTCGGGGAAGACCTCGTCGTCGTGGTTGGCCGAGTTGAACCAGATGACGACCTTGTCCCCGGCCTTGATCCGGGCGCCGTTCAGCTCGACGTCCCGGGTCGCCGTCCGCCGGAAGTGCATCGTGACCGAGCTGGTGCGCAGGATCTCCTCCACCGCGGTCGAGGTCAGCGACGGGTCGGCCTTCCAGGCGGCCCACAGCGCCGGGTGGTTCATCAGCGTCCACAGACCGTGCGTCATCGTGTACCGGGTGGTGTCGTTGCCCGCCGCCACCAGCAGGGTGAAGAAGTTGTTGAACTCATGGTCGCTCAGGGGCATCCCGTCCTTGGTCGGGGCCAGGAGCTGGGAGATCACATCGCCGGTGGGGCAGCCGCGGCGGGACTCGGCCTGCTGTTGGGCGTAGGAGAAGATCTGCACCGAGGCCGGACTGCGGAACGGCACCATCCGGAACTCGTCGGTGTCGACCAGGTCGACCGGGAAGTCGGTGAAGTCGGGATCGGTGTTGCCGAGCAGGGCGTCGCCCCAGGCCACGAGCTTATGGCCGTCCTCGTCGCTCGTGCCGAGCATGCGGCCCAGCATCCGCATCGGGAGCTGCTCGGCGATGGCCCGGACGAAGTCGAACTCGTCGTCGACCAGGGCCGCCTCGATCACCTCGATCGCCAGCCCGCGGATCCCCTCCTCGTAGGACTCGACGCTGCGGCGGGTGAAGCCCTTGGACACCAGGCGCCGGTAGCGGAGGTGCTCGGGCGGGTCGTACTCCATCATCGTCCGCCGGGCCTCGGTCTCCTCGGCGTCCATCTCCTCCAGGCGGATCCCCTGGGCCGAGGAGAACGACTCCACGTCCCGACTGACGGTCATGGCGTCCTCGTAGCGCAGGATCGACCAGAAGCCGGAGCCGTTCTGCTCCTCGGTCCAGTGCACCGGATCCTCGGCCCGGAGCCGGGCGAAGGTGGCGTGGGGAACCCCCGATGTGTAGGTGTCGTGGGAGGTGATGTCTGCGTCGTCGGGGCCGAGGGTCGGCAGGTAGTCGTCGACGTAGGTCATGATCGTGCTCCTAGGTCTCGGCCAGCGGGTTGGGTGCGGCCCGGAGGGTGGTGCCATGGTGCATCGAGGTGCCGATCCGGCGGTAGTAGCCGCCGATCATCTCGATGTCGCCGAAGCGGGTCAGCTCCTCGGTGGGCGTGTCGGGTAGGGAGAGCTCGGCCTCGCCGGCGAAGACCGGGCCGAGCTCGACGTCGAAGCCGCGCATCGTCACCAGCTCGTCGAGGCTGTCGCGGCCGTCCATCTCGATCGCCGGCATCTGCCGGGAGTGAAGCATGGGGTGGCCGTTGACGAAGCCGGGTGAGTCGGCGGTGCCGGTGATGGTGAAGCGGGCCTCGGCCACCCGTCGTCCGAACGTGCTCAGCGTGGCCCCGAACCGGCCCCCGGTCTCGAGGCGGGGCCCGGCCCGACCGACGGTCACCGGTCGGGTGAGCCAGATGTCGGCCAGCTTCTTCGGGTAGCCCTGGAGGTGGCCGCGGGCCATGGCGAAGTCCTTGTCGACCCAGATGTAGGCGGCCCGGCTGTAGGTCTCGCCCCGGTAGGTGCAGCGGACGACGACGAACACCTCCTTGTACTGGGTCCGGGCCGGGTCGAGCAGCTCGTCGAAGTCGTCGGAGCAGCTCTGCCAGTCGGCCCAGATGATGGCGACCGCCCCCGGGTCGTCCTCGGCCGGCTCAAGCGGAGCGGGTAGCAGCTCGGCCACCCGGGCCGGGTCGGTGCGGAACTCGACGGTCAGCATCTCGCCGCTGTAGTGCCACGGTGGCGACGGGAGCACGGTGGCGGCTCCGGTCGGCGTGCGGGGGTAGAGCAGGCCGTGCAGTTCGGGCATGGGCTCAACCCTAATCGTTTGGACCCAAACGATTCAACCCTCGGTATCGGCGGCCCGGGTCGTGATCAGTCGGAGCAGTCGGGCCAGCTCTCGCTTCTCGTCGCCCGACAGCGCCCCCGTCATCTCGCCCTCGAAGCGGTTGAACCGGGGGAACAGCTCGTCGATCAGGGCCTCCCCATCGGGGGTGAGGGTGACGAGGACGCGCCGTCGATCGGCGGCGATGGGGTGGCGCTCGACCAGCTGCCGCTTCTCCAGTGTGGTCAGCATCCCGGTGAGCGTGCCCTTGGCCAGGCTGCACTCCTCGGCCAGGCGGGCCGTCTCCATCTCGCCCCACACCCACAGCACCCACAGGATGGTGAAGCCGCCGAACGAGAGGTTCTGCTCGGCCAGGACACCGGCCTCGGCCCGACGGCGGACGGCGGCGGCGGTGCGGTAGAGGTTGGAGACGGCATCGAGGGAGGCGAAGTCGAGGGGGCGGTCGCCGAGTCGGGCCTGGACGTCGCGCTCGGCGGTGAGCAGCTCATCGTCGGGGTCGCCCGGGGTGCGCCCGCCGGTGCTGTCGCCCGTGCTCTCGTCGGTGGCTGCCATGGCGGATTCCACCATAGGGTCGCACTCCGGCCGCGAACATGGGAAGATCATTTGGGGCCAAACGAAACTGGGTTCACGGGAGGCAAGTCGATGAGGACCGCGGACGTGGGCGGCGTGGCCGTCCCCACCGACCATCTGATCGGGGGCGCCTGGGTCGGCTCCGCCGACACCTTCGAGACCCGGTCGCCCCTCGACTGGGAGGCCGGTCCCCTCGCCGCCGTCGCCCGGGGCGACGGGTCGACGGCCGCCGCCGCCGTCGAGGCGGCGTCCGCCGGCTTCGAAGCGTGGTCGGCCTTCGGGGTCGAACGGCGGGCCGAGGTCCTGCATCGCATGGCCGACCTCATCGAGGCCAACAACGACACCATCGCCCTGGTGGAGACGCTCGACATGGGCTTCATGTACGAGTCGATGAGGGAACGCCTCGTCGCCCGGGGCGCCGTGAACTTCCGGCTCTACGCCGACCTGATCGTCGAGCACGCCGAGCGGACGTGGGATGCCAAGGACATGCGCAACGTGGTGCAGCGCATGCCGGCCGGCCCGGCCGTGGTGATCACGCCGTGGAACGCACCGTTCATGCTCAGCACCTGGAAGCTGGCCCCCGCACTGGCCGCCGGCAACTCGGTGATCCACAAGCCGGCCGAGTGGTCGCCGCTGTCGGCCGCCCTCCTGGCCGAGCTCGCCACCGAGGCCGGCTTCCCGCCCGGGGCCTACAACCTGGTGCAGGGCATCGGGGAGGAGGTCGGCGCCGCCCTGGTGGCCGACCCCGGGGTCCGCCGCATCACCTTCACCGGCTCGCCCGAGACCGGCCGCCTCATCGGCGAGGCGGCGGCCCGCAACCTGGTGCCCTTCACCGCCGAGCTCGGGGGCAAGGGGCCCCTGGTCGTATTCGCCGACGCCGATCTCGACGCCGCCGCCCACCGGGCGGCCTGGCAGTTCGACGACTCGGGGCAGGTCTGCCTGGCCGGCACCCGGCTCCTGGTCGAGGCATCGATCCGCGACGAGTTCCTCGAACGGTTCCACGGCCACGCCGACGCCCTCGTGCTCGGCGACAGCCGGGAGCCCACCACCGACATCGGCCCCGTCGTCCACCCCGACCACCTGGCCGCGGTCGACGGGTTCGTGCGCCGGGCCCGCGACGGGGGCGACACCATCGTGCGCGGCGGGGCGCCGGCCGACGGCGGCCTGCACTACCTGCCGACACTGATCGAACCCCGGTCCAACGACAGCGAGGTGGTGCAGCGCGAGATCTTCGGGCCCGTGCTGACGATGCAGACGTTCGCCGACGAGGCCGAGGCCGTCGAACTGGCCAACAGCACCGAGTACGGCCTGTCGGCCATGGTGTGGACCGGCTCGGCGGCCCGGGCCGAGCGGGTGGGGCGCGCCCTGCGGGCCGGGCTGGTCTGGGTGAACACCTTCCTCGTGCGCGATCTCACCGCCCCCTTCGGCGGCGTCGGGATCAGCGGCATCGGCCGGGAGGGCGGCGATCACGCCCTCGACTTCCACAGCGACCTGAAGACCCTCATGATCAAGGACGGGACGGTCAGCTGATGCGTCGAAGCACCGAGACGCCGAGACGCCGAGACACCGTGGCCCGACGGAACCAAGGAGCACCCCATGCGTGAACAACTACTGATCGGTGGCACCTGGCGCGACGGCGCCGACGGCGGCCGCATCCCGGTGCTCAACCCCGCCACCGGGGAGCAGCTGACCACCGTTGCCGACGGGACCGCGGCCGATGCCACCGTCGCCGTCGAGGCTGCGGCCGGGGTTCAGGGGGCGTGGGCGGCCACCGCCCCCCGGGAGCGGGCCGAGGTGCTCCGGGCCTGCTGGTCGACGCTGATGGATCATGCGGATGAGCTGGCCGAGCTGATCACGGCCGAGCACGGCAAGCCGCTTGCCGACGCCCGGGGCGAGGTGGCCTACGCCGCCGAGTTCTTCCGGTGGAACAGCGAGGAGGCGGTGCGGATCCACGGTTCGATCGGCGTGGCCCCCGGCGGGGCCAACCAGATCATCGTCCGCCACCCGCCGGTGGGCGTGGTCGTCATGGTCACCCCGTGGAACTTCCCTGCGGCCATGATCACCCGCAAGGTGGCCCCGGCCCTGGCCGCCGGCAACGCCGTGGTGGTGAAACCGGCGGGCGAGACCCCGCTCACCGCTCTCAGGGTGGCCGATCTGCTGCAGGAGGCAGGCGTGCCCGACGGCGTGGTCAACGTCGTGCCCACCTCGACCTCGGCCGCCTGGTTCGACGCCGCCACCGAGCATCGGGCGACCCGGATGGTGTCGTTCACCGGCTCGACCGAGGTGGGTCGACTGCTCCTCAAGCGGGCCGCCGACCGGGTGCTGAAGGTGGCGATGGAGCTCGGCGGCAACGCGCCGTTCATCGTGTTCGACGACGCCGACCTCGACGCCGCCGTCGAGGGGGCGATGGTGGCCAAGATGCGCCACTCGGCCGAGACCTGCACCGCCGCCAACCGCTTCTTCGTCGAAGCCGGCATCGCCCCCGCCTTCACCGAGGCCCTCGCCGCCGCCATGGCCGCGGTCAAGGTGGGCGACGGGATGGATCCGGAAGTCACCTGCGGGCCGATGATCAACCCCGCCGCCATCGACTCGATCGGTTCGCTGGTCGGCGCCGCCGTCGGCGCCGGGGCCTCGGTCGCCACCGGTGGCTCCGCCCTGGACGGCGGCGGCTACTTCTACCAGCCGACCGTGCTGGGCGACGTCGAACCGGGTTCGGCCATCACCCGGGAGGAGATCTTCGGGCCGGTCGCCCCCGTCATCCCCTTCACCGACCACGAGCGGATGATCGCCGACGCCAACGACACCGAGATGGGCCTGGCCGCCTACCTCTACACCGCCGACATCGGCCGGGGGCTACGGGTGGCCGAGCGCCTGGAGAGCGGGATGGTCGGCCTCAACCGCGGGGCGATGTCCGACCCGGCCGCCCCCTTCGGCGGCATGAAGCAGTCGGGCCTCGGCCGCGAGGGGGCGAGCGAGGGCATCTACGAGTTCTGCGAGACCCAGTACATCGCCGCCTCCTGGTAGCGGCCGTCCGCCACGACCGCACCCGACGACGGCGCCGAGACCGAGCGCGTCGTCGCCGAGCGGGTGCTCGCCGAGCGGCGCGTCGCCACGAGCGGGCCTTGGTCGCTCGCGTCCTCGTCGAGCGGGGCCGTGGTCGCTCGCGTTCTCGCCGAGCGCGTCGTCGCCGAGCGGGTGCTCGCCGAGCGGCGCGTCGCCACGAGCGGGCTCCGGGAGTCGGGCCCCGCTCGGACGGGGTGACCGGGGGTGTCAGCCGTGCTCGCGGTGGCGGTCCGCTGCGGATGCGTCGGCCGCCCGGGCCTCGTCGTGGGCCTGGCGGAGCCAGTGCTCCACGTTGGCCACATGGGCGGTGGCGGCGGCCGCCGCCAGAGCGGGTTGGCCGGCCTTGATGTGGCGGAAGATCGCCTCGTGCTCGGCCCGGGACTGCTCCAGGATCCCGTCGACGAAGCGGCCCTGCATGAGCCGGGCCCGCTGGGTCTGCACCGAGAAGCTGGCGACCAGCTCCCGGAGGGCGGCGTTGCCGGACGCGGCGGCGATCAGGTTGTGGAACCGCATGTCGAGCTCGACGAAGCGCTCGCCGTCGGTCTCGGCGGCCAGTTGGGCCACGACGTCCTCCAGCTCGGCCACCTCGTCGTCGGTGATGTTGATCGCCGCCTTCTCCGTCGCCGCCGCCTCCAGGATCCGACGGATCTCGAAGATCTCCAGCGCCGTCTTGTCGGTGGCGACGTGCCCGATCAGGCCCAGGCCGCGCAACAGGCTGGGCCCGTCGAGACTGGTGACGTAGGTGCCGTCGCCGACCCGGACGTCGAGGATGCCGAGGTAGGCCAGCACCCGGACCGCCTCCCGCAACGAGCCCCGCGAGGTCCCCACCCGCACGGCCAGCTCGGCCTCGGGTGGGAGCCGGTCGCCGGGCTGCAGATCGCCATCGGTGATCATCGTGACCACGGCGTTGATGATGCGATCATTGGCCGACACGGCGTCATCCTACCAGCCCGCCATCGGCCGGTGACCGGCAGTGGTCGTACCAACGAGGCCGGGCCATCCGTCCGTGTGGCCACTTTTCAGGTATTTGCGGTAGTTCCGAGCGTTCTCGTGCGCAAAGACGTCAGATGATTACCCTTGCCGCGCCGAAATTGGAGCGCAATACTCCGCCTAGCCGAGAGGGGGATGGGGCATGAGAACGGCGACGGGCACAGCAGGCGCAACCGGTGTCGTACGCGCCGTCGAGGTGACCGACGTCCGCTTCCCCACGTCGGTCGACGGGCACGGATCCGACGCCATGAACACCGATCCCGACTACTCGGCGGCCTACGTCCGCCTGCGGACCGACGGCGGCTCCGACGGCTTCGGCCTCGCCTTCACCATCGGCCGGGGCAACGACCTCCAGTGCGCCGCCATCGAGGCGCTGGCCCGGCACGTCGTCGACACCCCCGTGGCCGATCTGATGGCCGACCCCGGGCTCCTCTACCGCCGCCTCACCGGCGACAGCCACTTCCGGTGGCTCGGACCGGAGAAGGGCGTGGTGCACATGGCGGTGGGGGCCATCGTCAACGCCGGCTGGGATCTCGTCAGCCGCCGGGCCGGGCTGCCCCTGTGGCGGTACCTGGCCTCGATGTCGCCCCAGGCCCTGGTCGACTGCATCGACTTCCGCTACCTCACCGACGCCCTCACCCCGGACGAGGCGCTGGCGATCTTCGAGGCGGCCGAGACCGGCAAGGCCGAGCGGATCGCCCGGCTCGACGACGCCGGCTATCCCGCCTACACCACCACGCCCGGCTGGCTCGGCTACAGCGACGAGCGACTGGTGGCGGAGTCGCACAAGGCGGTGGCCGAGGGCTTCGGCCTGATCAAGCTGAAGGTGGGCGACGACGTGGCCGACGACCGTCGTCGGCTCGGGCTGGCCCGGGCCGCCGTCGGGCCCGACATCGACATCGCCGTCGACGCCAACCAGCGATGGAGCGTCGGGCAGGCCATCGACTGGATGCAGGAGCTCCGGGAGTTCGACCCGGTGTGGATCGAAGAGCCGACGAGTCCCGACGACATCGTCGGTCATGCCGCCATCGCCCGAGGCGTGGCCCCCCTGGCCGTCGCCACCGGCGAGCACTGTCACAACCGGGTGATGTTCAAGCAGCTGCTCCAGCTCGACGCCATCGACGTGGTCCAGATCGACGCCGCTCGGGTGGGCGGCGTCAACGAGAACCTCGCCATCCTGGCCCTGGCCGCCAAGTTCGGGGCCCGGGTCTGCCCCCACGCCGGTGGGGTCGGACTGTGCGAGATGGTCCGCCACCTCGCCTTCTTCGACTACGCCGCGGTGTCGACGTCGCTCGATGGGCGGGTGCTCGAGTGGGTCGATCACCTGCACGAGCACTTCGTCGATCCGGCGGTGGTCGTCGACGGTCGCTACCTGGCACCCCGCCTGCCGGGGATGAGCGCCGAGATGAAGGCGGACTCGATCGAGGCCTACCGCTTCGCCCCCTCGGCGCGCTCGTAGCGGCGCCCCGGCCGTCGTGGAGCCGGCCCCGGAGCGAGATCGCGCCTCGAATTGGGCCGGTTGGCTCATGTTCGACCGGTATGCGGTCGAAGGATCGGTGTGGATCGTCGTCGGGCCAAGGAGTTGGAGCGCGAGGTTCGCCGCCTACTCGAGGAGAGCGGATCGGCCGACGATGTGCTCGATCGGATCGAGCACGGCATGGCGACCTCCGACGACCCCGGGGTGATCGGCCTACTCCTGCTCGGCCGCACGCTGGCCCGCCAGACGAGCGGGGGTCCGGCGGATCTGGCCGCCGATGCCCTGGCCGCATCGTCCCTGCTGCGCCAGGCCGACGAGATCGATGCCGCCGCCTTCGCCGACGCCGTCGGCGCGGCGATGCGCCACCGGGCGGGCGACCTCGACGGTGCGGCCGAACTCGGCGTCCGGACCCTTGCCGCTCTGGAGCGGATGGCGGACACCGAGGAGTGGGGCTCGCGAACCGCCCACGCCCTCGGGATTCTCTTCGGCGAGTTGCACGCCTACGAACTGGCGTCGAGGAGCTCGGCCCGATCGCTGGCGTGGGAGGGCGCCCGCGAGGACGCCAACAGTCGCCTGGTCATCGAGGCCGTGCGCGGGTTCTTCGCCATCCACGCCGCCGAGACCTATCCGCCGGGCTCGGCCGAGCAGGAGGTCTGGATCGACGCCATCCGCGACTCGCTCGACGGGCTCCGCCAACTGGACCGCCCCGCCAGTCGGGTCGCGGCCAGCAGCGTGGAGACCGAGCTGGCCATGCTCCTCGACGACGACATCGACCCGGATCGGTTGGCGGCCGTCGAGTCGCAGTACGAGTCGACCGCCGCCCACTGGGTGTCGTGGCACCAGCTCGTGCGGGGACGGGCCCTCAGCGCCGCCGGGCGACATGAGGAGGCGATCGAGATGCTCCTTCTCGCCCTCGACAGCCCGTGGCCGTGGTCGTTCGCCGAGCAGTCGATCCGGCGGCATCTGGCCAACGCCCTGGCCGCCCTGGGGAGGACCGAGGAGGCCCTCGAACAGCTCCATCTGGTGCTGGACGACGTCGACCACTTCGTGCAGGCCCACGTCGCTCGCCAAGCCAAGGCCCTGGCCGAACGGGTCGACGCCGAGAACCGCTCGATCGAGCTGCGCCAACGCTCGGAGGAGCTGGCGAGGCAGGTGGCCCGCGACCACCTCACCGGTCTCGCCAGTCGTCGAGCGCTCGACGAACTGCTCGACCAGCCGGTCGACGGCGAGGAGGAGCATGCGGTGTTCGTCTGCGACCTCGACCACTTCAAGCTGGTCAACGACGGCTACGGACACGCCGTCGGCGATGAGGTCCTGAGCAGGATCGGACGGATTCTGTCCGAGCACATCAGGGCCTCGGACACCGCAGGCCGATTCGGCGGCGAGGAGTTCGTCGTGGTGATGAAGGCCGATACGCGGACGGCGGCGTCCACCGCCGAGCGCCTACGGCGCGCCATCGAGTGGACGTTGTGGGCGGACGTGGCCGAGGGGCTGGGCGTCACCGTGTCGATCGGTGTCGCCGTCGGGGTGGCACCGCTCCGCGACCTGCTGCGTGCCGCCGACATCGCGGTGTACGACGCCAAGGACGCGGGCCGCAACCGGGTGCACGTCGCCGGCGACCTCGACGGCAGCAGCCGGCTGTACGAGCGCTCCGACGCCACCGACCTCGAACCGCCGACCGTCCGTCCCTGAGGCGTCGCTGTTCGCCTCGGGAGCGGACCGGTCGGTGTCGGTGGGTCGGTGTCGGTGGGTCGGTGTCAGTGGGTCGGGGCGGCGGTGGCCCGGGCGGGCAGGAACCGGAGGGCGAACACCGAGCCGGCGGCGGCGACGCCCGCCACCACCAGACAGGCGATGCTGAGCCCGTCGAGGAAGGCGCCGTTGACCGCTTCGAGGTAGGCGGCGGCCGCCGGGCCCAGGTCGGCGGCGATGATGCCGGCGGCGGCGAAGGACTCCTCGGTGGCGATCCGGGCCTCGGTCGGCAGCTGCTCGATCACGGGCTGGTCGCCGAGCGACCGGGCGTAGATCGAGGTGTAGACCGAGCCGACGATGGCCACGCCCAGGGTGCCGCCCAGCTCGCGGGTGGTGTCGTTGACCGCCGAGCCGACGCCGGCCATGTCGACCGACAGCGAACCCATGATCGACTCGGTGGCGGGGGCGGTTGTGGCACCGAGTCCGAGCCCGAGGAAGGCCATCTGGGCCACGATCGTCGAGTACGGCGTCGCCCCGTCGGCGAACGACACCCAGAAGAACCCGATCGCCATCGAGGCCAGGCCGCCGGCGACGACCAGCTTGGTGCCGACCCGTTCCACCAGCTTGGGCGAGAGGACCGAGGCGATGGCGATCGAGCCCGCCACCGGCAGGGTGCGCACGCCGGCCTCGAAGGGGCCGTAGCCCCGCACCAGCTGGAAGTACTGGGTGATCAGGAACACGAAGCCGAAGAGGGCGAAGAAGCCGGCCGTCACCGAGACGCTGGCTGCGGTGAAGCGGAGGTTGCGGAAGATGCGCACCGGCAGCAGCGGGTTGTCGACCCGTAGCTCCCAACCGACGAAGGCGGCGATCAGTCCGGCCGACAGGGCGAAGCCGCCGAGGGTGACGGGATCGAGCCAGCCCAGCTCGGGGGCCTCGATGATGGTGAAGACCAGGGCCCCGATCCCGGCGATCGACAGGAGCAGGCCGACCACGTCGATGCGGGGCGCCGACTCGTCCTTCGACTCGGGCAGGAGCAGCAGGGTGGCGATCACGGCGCCGATGACGACGGGGATGTTGATGAAGAAGACCGAACCCCACCAGTAGCGCTCGAGGAGCCAGCCGCCGACGATCGGGCCGGCGGCCACCCCGATGCCGCTGGTGGCGCTCCAGATACCGATGGCGGCGGCCCGCTCCTTGGCGTCGGTGAAGAGGTTGGTGAGCATGGCCAGGGTGGCGGGGAAGATGGCGGCCGCACCGATGCCCATCAGGCCCCGGGCCACGATCAGCTCGCCGGGTGTGTCGACCGAGCCGGCGTAGGCCGATGTGATGCCGAAGAAGACGAGCCCGATCAGCAGGCTCCGGCGGCGCCCGAGCCGGTCGCCCAGGCCGCCGGCGGCGAGGAGCAGGCCGGTGAAGAGCAGCAGGTAGGAGTCGACGATCCACTGGAGCTGGCGGTTGGTGGCGCCGAGGTCGATGGCCAGCGACGGGAGGGCGATGTTGACGATCAGGCCGTCGAGGGTGGTGACGAACACGGCCAGGCACAGCACGGCCAGGCCGAGCCATCGGCGTCGGTCCTTGGGTGGGGTTTCGGGGGATTCGGTCTCGGCGTGCAGGTCGCCGTGGGGATCGGTTGTGGTCATCGCCTGCTCCTTGCGGGGGGGGGGTCGGTTCGAAGCTTGACAATGTCAAGCCCGGCGGATCTTGACACCGTAAAGGGAATGACTTGACACTGTCAAGGCTTTCGTCGATCCTCTCGGTGTGACCCGTGTTGCCGCCGAGACGACCGACCTTCCCACCCTGCTGTGCGACGTGGCAGCCGAGGTGATCGCCGAGAAGGGATTCGGCGGTTTCAGCCTGCGGGAGGTGGCCCGTCGCGCCGGTGTCTCCCACGCCGCGCCCGGCCATCACTTCGGCGACCTCCCCGGTCTCCTCACCGAGTTGGCCATCCAGGGCATGCAGCGCCTCCACGTCGAGATGGCGGAGGCGTCCCAGGGTGTCGACGATCCGGCCGAGCGGCTCACCGCCATGGGGCAGGCCTACGTGCGGGTGGCCACGGCCCATCCCGCCCGCGCCGAACTGGCGTGGCGCAACGACGTGATCGACACCGACGACCCGCGTTACCTCGAGGCGGGCCAGAGCGCCTACGGCGTGCTCCACGCCGTGATCGAGGCGGTGGCCGAGGCCTACAACCCGTCGCTCCCGGTGAACGACGCGGCGGCGCTGGCCTGGAGTTCGATGCAGGGCATCGTGGTCCTCCGCTCGAAGCTGGCGTGGATGGGGGAGGGCGACCCCAGCACGGCGTCGGACGACCTCAATCAGGCGATGGAGGCCCTGGTGGCCCGGCTCACCCCGTTGATGATCAATGGGATGGCCGGCGTTCCGTCGGCGCCGTCGGCGGCGACCCGATCCGAACCGACCGGTTGATCGCCTCGCCGGTCGGTGCGGCGGAAACCCCGGACGGGTGTCCGTCCGGTCCTGGCTGTACTCGGCCGGCGGTGGGGGAGTGCCTCAGCCGACGACCACCGGGAGTCCGGCGTCGGTCCAGGAGAGGATGCCGCCGTCGACATCGGCGACGTCGGTGAATCCGACCTGTTCCATCAGCGCCGCCGTCTGGCCGCTGCGGTTACCCGACCGGCAATAGAGCAGGTAGGGCACGTCGGGGTCGAGGTCGGCCAGGGCGTCGGCGAAGTCCTCGCGGTGGAAGTCGAGCATGACGGCGCCGTCGATGTGGGCCTCGTCGAACTCCTCCGGGGTGCGGACGTCGAGCACGACGAGATCCTCAGGCGGATCGGCGAGGAGGGCGGCGCCGTCGGTGGCCGTCACCAGTCGGATCCCACCGGTGGCGGAATCGGCGGTCGCCGGGTCGCTGGTCGCCGGGTCGTCGGTCGCAGAGTCGGCGGCGTCGCCCCCGCCGCAGGCGGCGGCCAACAGGGAGGCGACGGCCAGGGTGAGGGCGAGTCGGGCGCTTCTGCGGGCGGCGGTTCTTCGAAGGGGTCGCATGGTCACGGGGCAATTGTACGGATAATCGGATTAATCGGCCACAGGCAGACAAATGGCATACTATGTCCCCTTGTCCGCGCAGGCCGGTGGAGATGACCGGCCCGGACCCGACACGTTGAGGAAGCCCTCCGACATGACGCTCACCCCCCTGGATCGCTCGAGCCCCATGCCCCTGTGGGCTCAGCTCGAAGCCGATCTGCACGCCCGACTCGAGGCCGGGGAGTTCGCCGAGTCCTTCCCCACCGACCTCCAGCTCACCGAGGCCTACGGGGTCAGCCGACACACCGTCCGGGAGGCCATCCGCCACCTCAACAAGACCGGCCTGCTCAAGCGGGAGCGCGGTCGGGGGACGGTGGTGAACCGGGCGGAGTTCGAGCAGTCGCTCGGCGCCCTCTACAGCCTGTTCGAGACCGTCGAGTCGACCGGAGTGGAGCAGGCCAGCGAGATCCTCCGCTGCGAGGTGGTGCAGGACGCCACGGCCGCCGCCCAGCTGGGGCTGGCCGACGACGCCGAGCTCGTGGTGGTGGAGCGGATCCGCCACGCCGGCGGGTCGCCCCTCGCCGTCGACCGGGCCTGGCTGCCCCTCACGGTTGCCGAATCGCTCCTCGACGTCGACTGGTCGCACACCGCCCTGTACGCCGAGCTGGCCGCAGCCGACGCCCCCGTGCCCAACCAGGGCTGGGAGCGACTGACGCCGATCGTGCCCTCGCCGGCCGACCGCTCCCGCCTGGGGCTGCGCAAAGGTGAGGCCTCCTTCTTCCTCGAACGGCTCGGCACCCGCGACGGCGTGCCCATCGAGTGGCGGACCACGGTCATCCGCGGCGACCGGTATCGGTTCGTGACCGACTGGTCGGCCGGGGCCCGCAGCGAGCTGCGCCCGACCGCTCGCTGAGGCCACCGCTCGCGCCCACCGCTCGCTGAGGTCGCCACCGCTTGCGCCCACCGTCGTCGCCGGCGGCGTCGTCCGCCCGTCGGCGAAGGTGACGGATGTCGACCTTGACCGTCCGGACAAAAGACCGTACATTCGGACTATAGGAATCCGCCCACGCGGTGACGCCGACGACGGCCATCGCGATCGCCCGACGGCGACGAATCGAAGGAATCGAAGGACTGCCATGTGGAGTGTCGAGAACTACGGCCTGTCGTTCCTCTGCGGGAAGCCGATGCTCGAAGGGGGAGCCCGGGCATGATCGTGGAACAGCACTACCTCGACTGTCTCTCGCAGGCCTCCTACGTCATCGCCGACGAGACCACCGGTCGCGCCGTGGTCGTCGATCCGAGGCGCGACGTGGCGCCCTACCTGGAAACCGCCGCCCAGCACGGGCTCACCATCGAGCTGGTGGTGGAGACCCATTTCCACGCCGACTTCCTGTCCGGCCACCTCGAATTGGCGGCGGCGACCGGGGCCGAGATCGCCTACGGCTCGGTGGCCGAGACCGAATTCCCCTCCCGCAAGCTGGTCGACGGGGAGCGGATCTCGCTCGGCGAGGTCGAGTTGGAGATTCTCCACACGCCGGGCCACACCCCGGAGTCGATCTGTGTCGTGGTGCGGGAGCAGCCCGACGCCGACCCCTACGCCGTCCTCACCGGCGACACCCTCTTCATCGGCGACGTCGGACGACCCGACCTGCTGTCGTCGGTCGGGGTCACGGCCGACGACCTGGCCCGCCGGCTCTACCGGTCGCTGCACGAGAGGCTGCTGCCCCTGCCCGACGCCACCCGGGTCTACCCGGCCCACGGCGCCGGCTCGGCCTGCGGTAAGAACCTGTCGACCGACACCTGGTCGACGATCGGCGAGCAGCGCACCGGGAACTACGCCCTCGCCCCGATGACCGAGGACGACTTCGTCGACGTGGTCACCGCCGGGCAGTCGGCCCCGCCCGCCTACTTCGCCTACGACGCCGGGCTCAACCGCATGGTGCGCCCCCTGCTCGACGAAACCACACCACCCACCCCGCTCGACCTGGCGGCGGTCCAGGCGGCCCAGGCCGACGGCGCCGTCATCCTCGACACCCGGAGCCCGGAGGAGTTCGCCGTCGGACACCTCCGGGGCTCGCTCAACATCGGGATGGCCGGGCGCTACGCCGAGTTCGCCGGTGGCGTCATCACCCCCGAGACCCCGATCGTTCTCGTCGCCCCCGACGATCGGGAGCTGGAGGCCAAGAACCGTCTGGCCCGGATCGGTTTCGACAACGTGGTCGGCGCTCTGGTCGAGCCCATGCGGGCCATGGTCGATCACCCCGACGCCGTCACCGTCAGTAGCCGTCTCGACGTCCCGGCCCTCGTCGGGGCCATGGAGACGGTGGCCGGGCTGCAACTGGTCGACGTGCGCCAACCGGGGGAGACCGAAGGCGGCACCATCGCCGGCGCCCTCGAGATCCCCCTCACCCGCCTCAACGAGCACATCGACCGGCTCGAACCGTCCCTGCCGACCGTCGTCTACTGCGCCGGCGGCTTCCGCTCATCGATCGCCGCCAGCCGCCTCGCCGCCGTCGGCTTCGACGACGTGTCCGATCTGCTCGGCGGGTACGGGGCCTGGCGGGCCGCCCATGAACACACGGGCTGAGACGGCCGGGCCCGGCCCTCGGTCGCCGCTCCTCCCGGCGTCGGTACCGGCGCCACCGCTCCCGCCGTGGCGGGCGGGCGACCGGGCGCCCGGCACCGGCCGCCTCGACGACGGGTGATCAGGCCGCCGACCACCGGTGACGTCGTCGCCGGGCTCACGGTCGCGCTCGTCGCCATTCCCCAGTCGCTGGCCTACGCCGAACTGGCCGGGCTGCCGGCCCGTCACGGTCTCTACGCCTCGGCCCTGCCCGCCGTCCTCGCCGCGCTCTTCGTCTCGTCCCGCCACCTGCAGACCGGGCCGGTCGCCCTCACCGCCCTCCTCACCTTCGGTGCCCTGTCGGCCACGGCCGAGCCCTTCACCGAGGCCTACATCGCCAACGCCGCCCTGTTGGCACTGCTGGTGGGCGCCGCCCGGGTGGCCCTCGGGCTGGCCCGTTGGGGACGGGTCGCCTACCTGCTGTCGGAGCCGGTGATGGTCGGGTTCACCACCGGCGCCGCCATCCTGATCACGGCCTCGCAGCTGCCCCGGGTGCTCGACGCCGACGTCGACGGTCGGGGGGTGGTCGACGGTGCCCTGTGGGCCGTTGTCCACCCGAGCGAGTGGAGCCCGGCGGCCGTGGCCTTCGCCCTCGGCACCGCAGCGCTGATCATCGTCGGCCGCCGGCTCCATCCGCTGTTCCCCGGGGTGCTGGTGGCCCTGGTGATGGCGTTGGCCGCCAGTCGGCTCACCGGCTACGACGGGTCGACGGTCGGTGAGCTGGAGGGTGGCTTCCTCGCCTTCCGGTGGTCGTTCCCGTGGGGCGACGCCGCCTCCCTGATCCTGCCCGCCCTCGCCATCGCCCTGGTCGGGTTCGCCGAGCCGGCCTCGATCGCCCGCACCTTCGCCGCCGAGGACCGCCAACCGTGGAGCGCCGACCGCGAGTTCATCAGCCAGGGCATGGCCAATCTGGCCGCCGGGGTGAGCGGCGCCTTCCCCGTCGGTGGCTCGTTCTCCCGCAGCTCGCTCAGCCGGGCCGCCGGCGCCACCAGCCCGTGGGCCGGGGCCATCACCGGCCTCGCCGTACTGGTGGCCATACCGGCAACACCACTGCTGGCCCCGCTGCCCAGTGCCGTGCTGGGGGCGGTGGTGATGGTGGCCGTCAGCTCGCTCATCCGCCTCGAGACGATGCTGTATCTCCTCCGCCACAGCAGGCTGCAGGCCGCCGTGGCCTCCGGGACGCTGCTGGCCACCCTCCTCGCCGCACCCCGGCTGGAGATCGGGGTCGCCATCGGCATCGGGTTGGCCATCCTGGCCCACCTCTACCGGGAGCTGTCGGTGACCGCCTCGGTCGAGCTGATCGGCGATCGCCTCGTGATCCGCCCCCACGGGGTGCTGTGGTTCGCCACCGTGCCCGCCATCGACGAGCGACTGCGCGCCCATCTGGCCGCCCATCCGCAGGTCACGGCAACCGAGGTCGACATGAGCGCCGTCGGCCGCCTCGACTACCGCGGGGCCTCGGCCCTGGCCCGGATGGCCGAGGAGTCGGCGGCCAACGGCGTGCCGGTCCGGTTCACCAACGTGCCGCCGGGCTGCGCCCGAGCGGCCGCCGTGCACCTCAGTTCGTCGATGTAGGGCCGCCACCGGCGTGCGCCGGGGCCCATCGGCGGCTCCCGAGACCGGTCTTCAGAAGTTCTCCACATCGTCTCCGAGTTTGGGTGGCGGTCATCGCTCATCGTGAAGCCATCGAACGCACACGGCGCTCGAGACCGTGCCAGAGGGCACCCACCACGAGGAGCAAACGACATGACCGTCACCGAGTCCACCCCGACCACCCCCGTCAACGGCGTGAACGTGGAGGCCCTGCTGGGCGCCCGGCAGGCCCTGACCGACGCCCCCGAGGCCGCCGCCTTCACCTGGCGCGCCACCTGCGACTGGGTGCTCGGTACCCACGCCCGCACCGAGGTCCAGGGCTTCTTCGGCCTCGGCCAGGAGCACGAGCGCAGCGGCCACAGCGTCGACACCGACCATCCCGAGATCTTCGCCTCGGCCGACAACGGCATGACCCCGGTCGAGGCCGTCCTCAGCGGTCTCGTCGGCTGCCTCACCGCCGGTGTGGCCTCGGTCGCCACCAACCGCGGTATCGAGCTGCGCTCGGTCAAGGCCACCGTCGAGGGCGACATGGACCTCCAGGGCATCCTCGGCATCGACGGCGACGTCCGCAACGGCTTCAACGGCGTCCGGGTCGATTTCGACATCGACGCCGACGCCTCGGACGAGGAGATCGCCGCCATCGTCGCCCAGTCGCAGAAGCGCTCGGCGGTATTCGACATCGTGACCAACCCCACCACGGTCACCGTTTCGGCCTGAGGGCCGTACCGAGACGCGGAGCGAGTCCCATGACCCACCACAGCGCAGCAGCCCAGGTCACCACCGTCATCATCGGTGGCGGCCAGGCCGGTCTGGCCATGAGCCGGGCCCTGCAGATGGCCTCGATCGACCATGTCGTCCTCGAACGGGGCCAGGTCGCCAACAGCTGGCGCACCGAGCGCTGGGACTCGCTCCGCCTCCTCACCCCCAATTGGATGACCCGTCTTCCCGGTCATCGGTACGACGGGGGCGATCCCGAGGGCTACATGACGGCGGCCGAGACCGCCGCCTTCCTCGACCACTACCGGGCCGTCATCGCCGCCCCGGTCGTCACCGGGGCCACCGTGTCGGCGGTCGAGATCGACGAGCCCGGTCGCTACCGGGTCCGTACGACGGTCGGCGACTGGCGATGCCGGAGCGTGGTGGTGGCCACCGGCGCCTGCACCACGCCGCACGTCCCGGCCCTGGCCGGACGGCTGCCGGGCCGTATCCAGCAGCTCACCCCCACCGCCTACCGCAACCCCGACACCGTGGACGGCGAGCGGGTGTTGGTGGTCGGCGCATCGGCCGGCGGGGCCCAGATCGCCGACGAGTTGGCCCGGGCCGGTCGCGACGTCACGCTGGCCGCCGGCAACCACGTCCGGGTGCCCCGCACCTACCGAGGCATGGACATCCACTGGTGGATGGACCGCCTCGGCCTGCTCGACGAACGATGGACCGAGGTCGACGACATCGTCCGGGCCCGCCGCACCCCGTCCCTCCAGGTCGTCGGCCACCCCGACCGCCGACCGCTCGATCTCAACACCCTGCAGGCCAACGGCGCCACCGTCGTCGGTCGCCTGGCCGGCGTCACCGACACCGCGGTCCAGTTCTCCGGCTCGCTGGCCAACACGGTCACCTCGGCCGACCTCAAGCTCGGCCGTCTCCTCGACGCCATCGACGACCACGTCGACGCCACCGGCCTGGGGGCCGAGGTGGCCGCTCCCGATCGCCCGGCGGCGACCGTCGTGGCCGAGGCACCCCTGCTGCGGTCACCGGCCGACATCGACGCCGTGCTGTGGGCCACCGGCTACCGCCCCCACTACACGTGGCTCCCCGAGCAGCTGCTCGATCGCAAGGGGGCGATCGTCCACGAGGGCGGGGTCATGGCGGCACCGGGCATGTACGTGCTCGGGTTGCCCTTCCTGCGCCGCCGCAAGTCGAGCTTCCTCGACGGCGTCGGCCCCGACGCCCTCGACCTGGCCGACCACCTCGTCGGCTGGTTGGACGGGCGCGGCCACGCCTCCTCCCGACCGGCCCCCGGCGGCCCCGGGATCCGGCGATCCGACCCGGTCGGTGTGGCACTATGACGCCATGTCGAGCCGCGTAGTCGAGCCGGGGCGCACCGCCATCGGTTTTGTCGGATTGGGCAACATGGGGCGGCCGATGGCCGGCCACCTCGTCGCCGCCGGATATGAGGTGAGGGTCTACGACGTCGCCCCCGAACCGGTCGCCGACCTGGTGGCCCGGGGAGCCACCGCTGTGGCCGAGGTGGCCGAGGCGGCGAAGGCCGACGTGTTGATCACCATGCTCCCGGGCCCGACCCAGATCGCCCAGGTGATGCTGGAGGGCGGGGCGGCCGAGGCCATGGCCCCGGGCGCCGTCTGGATCGACATGTCCACCTCGGTGCCCCAGGCGGCGGAGGTGGCCGTGGCCCGGCTGGCGGCCATCGGGGCCCGGGCGGTCGACGCCCCGGTCAGCGGTATGGCCCACGGGGCCCGGGCGGCCACGCTGCAGATCTTCGCCGGTGGCGACGACGACGTGGTGGCGGAGGTCCGGCCGCTGTTCGAGGTGCTGGGCGACCCCGACCGCATCCTCCACGTCGGGGGCAAGGGCACCGGCTACACGGTGAAGCTCCTGATCAACCAGCTGTGGTTCGCCCATCTGGTGGCCACGGCCGAGATCCTGTCGATCGGGGCCAACGCCGGCGTCGATCTCGCCGTCCTGCGCCAGTCGTTGCTGGCCAGCCCGGCGGCCTCGAACTTCCTGGCCGCCGATGTCGACCGCATCCTGTCCGACGGCGACTACGACGAGTCCTTCGCCCTGGCCCTTGCGTGCAAGGACTCCGGCCTGGCCGTCGATCTGGCCCGTCACACCGGCAGCCCCTCGGAGCTGCTGGGCCTGGTCGACCAGGTGTTCCAGCGGGCCCGACGCCACTACGGCGACGACGCCGGCGAGATGCGTCCCTTCCAGCTCTACGAAGACCTCGTCGGCCGCCCGCTTCGCTACGGCCACGCCCCGGTTGCGGCGGAATGAGGACCGGGTGAAGACGATCGGTCTGCTGGGCGGCATGAGTTGGGAGAGCTCGATCCACTACGAGCGCCTGATCAACGAGCGGGTCCGCGCCGCCCTCGGAGGGACGGCCTCCGCCGACCTCATCATCCGCAGCTACAACTTCGCCGACATCGAGGCCCTCCAGGAGGCGGGAGACTGGGACGGCGCCGGTGCGCTGCTGGCCGCCGACGCGGCGCGGCTCGAAGCGGCGGGGGCCGAGGTGATCGTGCTGTGCACCAACACCATGCACGTCGTCGCGCCCGACATCGAGAAGGCGATCACCGTTCCCTTCCTCCACCTGGCCGATGCCACGGCGGCGGCCGTGGTGGCCGCCGATGTGCGCACGGTGGCCCTGCTCGGCACCCGGTACACCATGGAGCAGGAGTTCTACCGCGGTCGCCTGCAGGCCAACGGCCTCGACGTGCTGGTGCCCGACGAGCCGGACCGGACGATGGTCCACGACGTGATCTACGACGAGCTGGTGCAGGGCGTGGTGCGCCACGAGTCCCGCCGCCGGTATGAGGCCGCCATCGCCCGTCTCGTCGAGCGGGGGGCCGAAGGCGTGATCGCCGGCTGCACCGAGATCGAGCTGCTCATCGGCCCCGAGCACGTCGGGGTGCCCTACTTCGCCACGACGGCGCTCCACGCCGAGGCGGCGGCCGCCGCCGCTCTGGCCGACTGAGTCGGCCGAGGTCGACGCCCGTCCCGGTCGGTCGAGCGAGGGACGTATCGATCATTTGCAATACAACTTGAAGCGGTACAGAATGTAGCGGATTGAACCGGAAGCTGGTGGGCCGCAGCGGCACACCGGAAGGGAGAACCCGTGCATCGCCAACCGCAGTCGCAACGATCGACCGCCACCGCCACCGCCACCGCCACCGCCACCGCCGGAGAGGGGGAGGCATGAACGGCACCACCGTCTCCGTGCGGCGCCTCGGCCTGCCCCTCGTCGTGGTCCCCGGCCTGCTGGTGCTCGTCTACGGGATGCTGTCGTTCATCTCGCTGTTCGATCAGTCGTCCTTCTACTCGAGCATGGACATCCCGACGCCCGAGCACGAGTTCCTGCTCTGGAGCTGGGGCGGCAAGAACTCGGCCATGGTCCTCGTGCTGCTGGCCGGCGTCATCACCCGCCTCCGCCCGATCGTGATCACCTCGATGGCGATGCTGCTCGTCGGCCAGGCCGGCGACATCAACGCCGGTGCCCAGAGCGGCACCAACGTGTTCGTCACCTGGATCGCCTTCGGCCTGGTGGTGGTCCAGATCGCCCTCCTGGTGTGGGATCACCGGCAGGCCGACGCCGACGATGAGGCCGCCCCGGTCATGGCCGGGGCCTCGGTCTCGTAGTCCGGGGTCGGCGGGCCGGGCCGGCCGAGCGGGGCGTCGAGGCTCGACGGTGTGCCCACGGCGGTACTTGACACAACCGTTAATTAACACATAGGTTAAATAGTGTGTCGTCCGCAACCGCTGAAGACCAACTGAGCCTGACGTTCTCCGCGCTGGCCAACCCGACGAGACGGGCCATCCTGGCCCGTCTCGCTCGCGGGTCGGCCGGGGTCAACGAGCTGGCCGAGCCCTTCGACCTCTCGCTGCCCGCCATCTCCCGACACATCCGGGTGCTGGAACGGGCGGGCCTGGTGGTCCAGAGCCGACAGGCCCAGTACCGGCCCTGTCGGCTCGACCCCCGGCCTCTCGACGCCGTGTCGGCGTGGACCGACGGGTGTCGAGAGGCGTGGGAGGCGGCCTTCGATCGGTTGGACGACCACCTCCGAGACCTGCAAGCCAACCCGAAGGAAGAAGACGATGAGTGACGCCAGCAATGCCGATGCGGTGGTGATCGACCGCACCTTTGACGCCCCGATCGACCTCGTGTGGCGGGCCTGGACCGAGGCCGAGCAGTTCCAGGCCTGGTACGGCCCGACGGGGGCCACCATTTCCGTCGCCACCATGGACGTCGTCGTCGGCGGCCGTCGCCACATGAGCATGGCCATGGACACCCCCAACGGCCCGATGGAGATGTGGTTCGTCGGCGAGTACCTCGAGATCGTGGAGCACGAGCGTCTCGTGTACACCGAGTCGATGTCCGACGCCGAGGGCAACGTGCTGTCGGCCGCCGAGATGGGCATGCCCGAGGGGCACCCGACGGTCACCGAGGTCACCGTCGCCCTGGAGAACCTCGGGGGCAAGACGCGGGTGGTCCTGACCCACGCCGGCATCCCCGCCGACTCGCCGGGGGCGATGGGGTGGAACATGGCCCTCGACAAGCTGGCCGACCACCTGCAGGGCGCCTGACGGAGCTGTCGCGACGAGGGGTCCAGCGGCGGCGCCACCGGTCGGAGGCCGCTGAAATCAGCGGCATGGGAGCATCTGCCCAGGGCGGGGGTTATGGTGCCGCTGCTGGACTCTTGTCCATCGACACCCGTACGAAATAAATCCGGCGCCATCGCTATACATCCGCAACATTCGTTGGTAGGGTGCCCAGCGGGGCAGCCGGTCCCGGGGAACGGACATCCTCGGAATCACCTAGGGCTAGGTACTCAGTGAGTCGGAATCCCTCTGCTCGTCAGGCATTTGTTGTTGCCGCCATGGTCGCCGTGCTCGGCGCCTCCGTCGCTCTGATCGGTTCTCTCGGCTCCGATGGCGACGCCGTCGATGCCACCTCCGAATCGGAGGCTGCGCTCTCGACCGCCGCATCGTCGGGTTCCACCGATCCCGCCAACCTCGTGGCGCTCCCCGCCTCCGGCTCCTCCGGTGCCGTCTCCGGCCAGGGCCTCGTCGGCGCTGGCCCGGTGTCCGGTAGCTCCGAGGCCGGCTCGGCCGAGGGCGCTGCCGAGGACGGGACCTACGGCACCGACCCCGAGCAGCAGTCGAACAACAACAACGAGAATCAGAAGAAGAACGACAACAACGACGGCGAGCTGCTCGATCCGACCAAGACCCGGGGCTACGACGTCCACGGCTTCGTCGACCACGTCATCCCCGACGTCGGCGAGCAGATGCTGGCGCCCGGTCAGTCCGCCTACGGCGGCTACCAGATGATCGCCCCGGGCCAGTACACGGCCCAGTCGACCCTCACCGGTCTCCGTCCGGTCATCGAGCAGTCGATCACCGACGTCCTCCAGAAGGATCCCTCGCTCGAGGGTCGTGACCTGGAGCGGGCCGTGGCCAAGCGGCTCACCCAGCTCAACGACTGGAAGAACCTCACCTCCGAGACCAAGGAGGACATGATGCTCCTCGCCGGTGTCGACTTCGAGGCGATGAACAAGAAGACCCGCGAGGACACGATCAACCACCTCCAGCACTCGCCGCTGCCCTTCGGCGACATCCCCGAGGTGCTGAGCCCCGGCGACGAGATCGACCTCGGCTACACCCACACCCTGGACAAGAACTGGACCCAGGTCGCCCACCTCGGCGACGGCGTGTTCAAGGCCTGGGTCGTGTCGAACAACAACAACGGCTCACACACCGGCCACATCATGGGCTCGTTCAAGGTGCAGCTGACGCCGACCACGTCGCTCCAGGAGGCCAAGAACACGGCCAATAACATGTTCGACAATAACAACAACAACAACAAGCTCTACCTGGACGAGGCGGCCCGCAAGATCCTCTACGGTCAGACCCCGTGGCTCGACTACAGCCACCTCACCCCGCAGGAGAAGGCCCAGGCCTACGTCGGCAAGCCCTGGGGCTCCCGTCCCACGGTCCAGCCCAACGGCCCCGCCCCCGCTCCGGAAGAGGAAGAGACTCCCACCGAGACCACCGACACCACGGAAGCTCCGCCGGAGACCACGGAAACCACCGAGGCCCCGGCCGAGGAGACCGGCGAGACCACGGAGACGACCGAGGCTCCGCCCGAGACCACGGAGTCCACCGAAGAGACGACGGAGAGCACCGAGCCTCCGGCCGACACCGGTGATGGCGGCTGATTCCACCAACCTGACTCACTGAACGATGGGAGCCCGGCAACCGGATGGTTGCCAGCGGCTCCCATCGTCGTTTTGAGCCCGCATGCCCGGCCTGAGGAGCACCGCCATCGAGGCCCGACCAGCGGCGTGATCCTCCGACCGGCGATCGTGGACGAACGATCAAGGATCACGGCGTCCGCGCCATTCACCGGCCGACGGTGAGGCTGCAGGCTGGCGCTATGAACAACAGCACCACCAGCACCACGCCCACCGACCCCGGCGACGACGAGCGGCATCGTCGCCGCATCCTCGCCACCATCGCCCGCCGCTCGTTCTGCGTCGTCGCCACCACTTCCTCGGCCGGTCGGCCCCATGCCGCAGGCGTGGTCTACGACCACCACGCCGAGCGGCTCTGGTTCCACACCAGGACCGACAGTCGCAAGGGACGGAACCTCGCCGCCAACCCGTGGGCGGCGGTCACCATCCCGTTCCGGCGGCTGCCGGCCGGGCCGCCGTTCACCATCCATTTCCAGGCCCGGGCCGAGCTCCTGGCCCTGAACGCCCCCGAGGTCACCGCCGCCATCGACGCCGGAGCGCTGAAGGGCATCAGCGGTCACGGCGCCCTCGACATGCCGGGCTCGTGCTTCGTCCGCCTCGCCCCGGTCGGATCGATCCACAGCTACGGCCCCGGGGCCCGCACCCTCGATCTCATCCGTGATCCGCTCAACCACGGCGCCGCCTCGTTCCCGGTCGCGGCGACGGCGGCGGGCGGGCGCTCGTGAGGCGGCCTCGGACCGGCCCGAGCCCGGCGCCCCCTGACCGCACCGGCCTCGGGGTGCGATGATGGCGGCCATGGCCATCGACAAGGGGGACCCGGTCGCCGTGCCGGCACGGTCGGTCGACGACACCGGTTTCGTCGTCGAACCCGGGGTGATCCCGCCGGTGACCGACCCGCTCTCGGACACCCTGCAACGCCTTCGCATGGACGGCATGTTCTACTGCCGTTCCGAGCTCACCGACCCGTGGGGTATCGAGCTGCCGGCGATGGAGGGTTGCCTCTGGTTCCACGTCGTCACCGAGGGGAGCTGTCTCCTGGTGGCCGACGGCGGTGAGCAGATCGAGATCACGGCCGGCGACATGGTCGTGCTGCCCCGGGGTCACTGGCATCGGGCGGCCACCACCGATGAGGTCGCCACCCCGGTCGTGTTCGACCTACCCCACGAGTACCTCAGCAGCCGCTACGCCATCCTCCGCCACGGCGGTGGAGGGGCGCGCACCCGCATCGTGTGCGGGGTGGTGCGGCTGGGCAACCCGGGGGCCCGGTCCCTGCTCGATCTGCTGCCCGAGACGCTGGTGATCCACGGCGCCGAGCCCGGGCGACGGCAGTGGCTGACCGATCTGCTCAGCCTCATGGCCAGCGAGACCCACGACCCCCAGCTCGGCTCGGAGGCCATGGTCACCCGCCTGTGCGACATCCTCGTCGTCCAGGCGATCCGCCACTGGGTGGAGCAGACCCCGGTGGCCGACCAGGGGTGGCTCGGCGCTCTGCGCGATCCCCAGGTCGGCCCGGCCCTGCTCCACATCCACCGCCGCCCCGACCACCCGTGGAGCGTGGCCGAGCTGGCGTCGGCCGTCGGCCTCTCCCGATCGGCCTTCGCCGCCCGGTTCACCGCCCAGGTCGGCCGCCCGGTGAAGGAGTACCTGACCGAGTGGCGCATGGAGTTGGCCCGCGACCTCCTGGCCGAGGGGCTCGCCATCGCCGAGATAGCGCAGCAGCTGGGCTACGGCTCCGAGGCGGCGTTCAGTCGGGCCTACAAGCGGGTGGTGGGCGAGGCGCCGTCGGTCACCCGGCGGGCCGAGCTCGACGCCGCGGCCGCCGCCGTCGGACCGCCGCCGGCCGGGCTCCCGTAACGGCGGGCCGGCGGGCTCGCCCCGGCTGCGCCCTGAGCGCCCGCGTCCCGGTCGGCCGCCGCCGAACGGCCGGTCCCCTGGGGCAGGGTGTCCCGGCCACTGCCCCGGAGGCCGGGATCAGCCGTTGCGTTCGCTGTAGGCGGCGGCCGCCTCGGCCCGGATCTGGGCCGCCTGCACCCGGTGTTCGGCCAGGCCGAGGGTGGGTCGCGTGCCGTAGGGGCGGCCGAAGCGGTTGTCGCCCCGATCGCCGGGGGCGAACAGCAGGTACAGGGTGAAGAGGCCGCCGATCAGCGGGATGAAGGTGACGAGCACCATGAGGCCGCTGAAGTTGAGATCGTGGAGCCGGCGGATGGTGTTGGTCGTCGACAACCAGATCCAGCCGACGATCACGACCCAGCCGAGGGCCGGCAGGCCGCCGTCAGGGTCGGGGCCACCGCTGAGCACATAGGCCACGGCCAGGCCGACCGTGGCACCCAAGCCGATGAGCAGGCTGGTACCGAAGTACCGCAGTCGCCCGATGCGACCTCGTCCGGTGATGGCGTCCATGCGTCGTTCCCTCCGAGCCGGGTTCCCGGAAAGGTTGTCGACGCGCTCGGTTCAGATCTTGAACGCCGCCGACCGGAGGGCGCCCGCCATCGAGATCCGCTCGTCGCCTGCCGCGCTAGCGATCGACGTGGTGCGCCCGCTCCAGGGCCTCGATGGCCAGCGCCGCGGTGTCGGTGAACGACAACGTCGCCCCCTCGTCCATCAGGGCCTGGACCCGTTCCTCGCCCAGGCGCTCGCCGAGGACGGCGACCATCATGCCGGCGATCAGCTCGGACGATCCCGACCGGTAGGTGGTGCCGGCCCGAACGCCGAGTAGCCGAGCGGCGGTCGAATCGTCGTCCACATCGCTCAGGACCTTGGCCACCATCGGCAGGTCGGCGATCATCGTGGCCCACAGGCCCGCGTCGGCCACGAAGCGGTGGTAGTGCAGGAGGTGCTCGAGGGCCGCCGCGGTGTCGGTCATCGACGCCGCCGCAACCGAGCGGAACGAGCCGGCGTTCGCCACCATCAGGGAGTGACCGAGGCGATGGCTGCGCTCGATGGCGTTGTCGAGATGCGCCATCGTCGCTTCGTGGTCGACCTCGAACCAGCTCTGGGTGGCGAGGGCCAGGTCGCCGAAGATCCGTAGGGTCGGGCAGACGTCGTCGCCGGTGGCGAGGGCGATCAGGTCGTGACGAGCGGTGTTGTCGATCTCCGCCACCGCGATCGAGCGGTACATGTCGATCGCCAGCGGGGTCGCCTTCGTCAATCCCTGCCGTCCGTGCGTCCGCCGCCGGGCTTCGAGCAGCATCTCGGCGGTCCTCGGGCTTCGCTCGCTGTACATGTCGGCCCAGATCAACGTGAGGAGCACCTCGTCGGAGGTGGGGAGGGCGTCCGGGCCGAGCCCGGCCGTGAGCCGCTCCACCAGCTCGGTGCCGAGGGCGACATCGCCCCGGTGCAGGGCCAGTCGGGCCCGGGCGGCCACGATCGACTCGAGCACTGCGCTCGGCGCCGGCGCGTCGCTCCGGTCGGCGAGGTGCAATCCCCGGGCCGCCCACTGCTCCACCTCGGGCATGCTCCGCAGCTCGGCGGTCGAGGCGGTGGCGACGACGAGACGGCCGATCGCCTCCAGGTCGGCGGTGGCCTCGGCGTGGTCGAAGGCGGCGCGGAGGTTGGGCCACAGCCCGAGCATGTCGTCGATGCCGTCATCGACGGCGGGCGAGTCGCCGATGACGGCTGCCGCCCGCTCGGCCCGGGCCACGAAGTGATGCAGATGCCGAGCCCGGGCCGCGGGCTCGGTGGTGTCGTCCCTCGCCGCCAACCGGATCGGCTCCAGCATCCGGAAGCGGCTGCGACCCCGATCGGGGGTGGCCACCACCAGCGACCGCTCGCACAGGCCGAGCAGACGTTCGGCCACCTCCGGTCCGCCATCGGCGCTCAGGGCCTCGACGTCTTCGAGCTCGATGTGGCCGACGGCGACGGCCAGATCGGCCATCAGCTGCCGATCGGCGACGCTCAGCTCATCGAGCGACCACGCCATCGCCGCCTCCACGCTGCCGTGGCGTCCATCGTCCTCGTCGTCGGCGGCCTGGAGCAGGAACCGGTCGAGGTGCCGCCGGAGATCGGGAAGCGACAACAGCGCAGCGCGGGCCGCCGCCAGCTCGAGGGCGAGGGGTACACCGTCGAGCTGGGCGCAAAGTGCGGGCAGTTCCGGGTCGTCGGGATCGATCCGGGCGCCGTGGGCGGCGGCGTGATCGATGAACAACGCCGCGGCGTCATCGGCGCGCAGGGGACCAAGTGGGTGGACGTGTTCGCCGATCACGTTGAGTCGGCGACGGCTGGTCACGATCAGGTGGAGGTCGGGGCACCGGTAGAGGAGTGAGCGGACCAGGTCGGCCACCGGTCGCCGGACGTGTTCGGCGTTGTCGATCAGTAGGAGTCCGCGACGGGTGGACAGGTGGTGGAGGGCCGATTCCCGGGCGGAGTGACCCTGCTGGACCGTGCTGCCGATGGCGTCGAGAAGGGCGGCGTCGATGGCGCTCTCATCGGCCACCTCGGCCAGCGCGAGGATGTTGGGCGCCTGCTGGTGCGTCGCCCGCCACCGGTCGCCGAGGGTGGTGAGCGCATGGGTCTTGCCGACGCCCCCCGGGCCCACGATGGTCACCAGGCGTCGGTCGGTGAGCGCCTGCTCGATCGCCTCGATGTCGTGGTCGCGTCCCAGAAACGGCTTCGTCGGCGCCAACCGGGCGGCGGGTGTTGCGGCGGTGGTCGAGGTGAGCGGCTCGACCGGTCCGATGAAGCGGTAGCCGATCCCGTGGACGGTCTTGATCATCGTCTGCGTGCGGCCGCTGTCGCCGAGGGCCTTGCGGGCGGCCTTGATCCGGCTGGTCAGGGCCGATTCCGACACGAACCGGTCGCCCCACACCGCGTCGAGGAGGTCCTCCTTGGTCACCACCTGCTCCCGACGGTCGACCAGGGTCACGATCACGTCGAACACCTGGCGTTCGAGGTGAATGGGGCCGTCGCCACCGGTCAGCACCCTGGCCACGACGTCGAGCTCGAAGTCGCCCAGCCTCAGCCTGTCGGACATGACGATCAACCTAGTTGCTGGCCGAACGACCCACCGGGGATCGACGGTGGCGGACGCCCCCGCCGGGGGCGTGAACGTCGTCTCCTGGGGCACGGATCGGTCGATGAGCTGCGATGCTGATCCGGTGACCACCACCCTTCCGTCGCTCGATGCGATACCTCCCGAGCGCGGCCTGTTCGCCAACCGCACGCTGAACATGCGAGCCGTGCAGGCCGTCGGCTACGACATGGACTACACGCTCATCCACTACCGGGTGGACGAGTGGGAAGGCGCCGCCTTCGACACCGCTCGAGACCTGCTGGCGGCCCGGGGTTGGCCCGTCGGCGACCTCCGCTTCGACCCCGACCACTTCACCCTGGGGCTGGTGTTCGACCTGCAGCTGGGCAACGTGGTCAAGGCCACCCGCTTCGGCTACGTCGTCCGGGCCCAGCACGGCAGCAAGCCCCTGACCTTCGACGAGCAGCGCGAGCGCTACCGGGAGATCGTGGTCGAGCTGTCCGAGCCCCGGTTCGAGTTCATGAACACGCTGTTCGAGCTGTCGCGGGCCTCGCTGTACACCCAGCTGATCGACATCCACGACATCAAGCCGCTCCCCGGGGTCCGCAGCTACGCCGACCTGTACTGGGAGGTGAGCGACGCCCTCAACGAGAGCCACATCCAGGGCAAGCTCAAGGCCGCCATCACCGCCGACCCCGACCGGTTCGTGCAGCTCGACCCCGAGACGGTCCCGAGCCTGCTCGACCAGCGCTCGGCGGGCAAGCAGCTGCTGCTGATCACCAACTCCGACTGGAACTACACCAGGCGGATGATGGCCTACGCCTTCGATCGCTTCTGCCCCGAGGGGTCGACGTGGCGGGATCTGTTCGACATCGTGATCGTGTCGGCCAACAAGCCCCGGTTCTTCTCCGAAGCCGATCCCATCTACCACGTCGTCGACGAGGAGCAGTCGCTGCTGCGGCCCCACTTCGGGCCGCTGGAGCGGGGCCAGGTCTACTTCGGGGGCAACGCCCGGCTGGTCGAGCGGAGCCTGGGCATGTCGGGCGGCCAGCCCCTCTACGTCGGCGACCACCTCTTCGGCGACGTCCACGTCACCAAGCACGTGCTCCGATGGCGGACCGCCCTCATCGCCCGTGAGCTCGAGGCCGAGATCAGCGACGCCATCACCTTCGCCGACTCCCAGCGGGAGCTGGAGGCCCTGATGGACGACAAGATCGACGCCGAGCACCGCCAGGCCGTGCTCCGCCTTGAGCGCCGCACCGACTCGTCGCTGGCCAACGAGCTGGGCCGGGTCACGGCCGAGGTCCACGCCCTCGACGACGAGATCGCCCCCCTGGCCAAGGCGGCAGCCGAGCTCGGCAACGCCCGGTGGGGTCCCCTGATGCGGGCCGGCAACGACAAGAGCCTCTTCGCCCGTCAGGTCGAGCGCTACGCCGACGTGTACACCTCCCGGGTGTCGAACTTCCGGTTCGAGACGCCCTACGCCTACCTGCGGGCGGCGCGGGGTTCGCTGCCCCACGACGCCGCCGCCCGCCGCCTCGGCTAGCCGGTCGGCCCCATCGGTCGTCGGGCTGGCGCCGCCGGTTGGGCCCCATCGGTCGTCGTGCTGGCGCCGCCGGTCGGGCCCCATCGGTCGTCGGGCTGGCGCCACCGGTCGGTCGTCGTCGGTCAGTGGGCGGGGGGTTCGAACAGCGGCGCCACCACGGCGAAGCCCCGGTCGCATACCTCGCCGTAGGTGACCGTCGGCGGGCTGACGATCCACTCCCGGGTGACGGCGTCGACCATCCCCATCACCGTCGAGCCGACGATGCGGGCCCGGAAATGGTCGGCCGGGTCGAGGGCGACCACCTCGGCCGAGATGCGATCGATCCACCGGCCGAACACGGCGGCGAACCCCCGGTGGAGCTCGGGGTGGGATGCGGCAACGAGGAACGCCCGCCGGGGAGGCTCGGGGTCGGCGTCGACGGCGGCGGCGATGGCCTGCGAGGCGTAGCGGAGCCGTTCGACCAGGGGCGCTCCTGGCTCGGCCCGACCCAGAGCGGCGTCGAACACGTCGAACCACAGGATCGGGTGGATGAAGGCCAGCTCCTCCTTGGTCTCCACGTAGCGGAAGACGGTGCGCCGTGACACCCGGGCCCGCTCGGCGATCTCGTCGACGGTCACCGTGGGGCCGTCGGTGGCGAACAGGTCGATGGCGGCGTCGTTGAGGGCGAGCAGCGTGGCGCTGCGGTGTTCGGCTCGGGTGACCACGACCACAGACTAGCTTGTGGCACTCAGTGCCACTCTGGCGTAGAGTGCCAAACATGGCACTTAGTGACAGAAATCAGCAGCAGGGCGTGGATCCGGCGTCCGGGGTCGATCGATGGGGTCGAGGCCTCTTCATCGCCGGCAGCCTCGTCTTCATCGCGGTCGGGCTCACCCACACGGCGACGCAGTTCACCACTCTCTCGGGCGAGGCGGTGCGCACCGCCTACCGGGCTGGCGGGCCCATCGCCCTCAACACCGGCGACATCGACGGATGGGACCTCTTCGCCGGGGTCAGCGTGCTGATGGGCCTGTACGCCATCGCCCTCGGGGTGGCGAATCTCGTCGCCCTCCGGGCCGCCGACCGGGCTGACGGTCTGCCGCCGGCCGGCACCTGCGCCGTCAACCTGGCGATGCTGGTCGCCATCGGGCTCGTCGGCATCGCCTACCTCGGGCCACTCCAGATCGTGGGCGGGCTCGTCGGCCTGGTGCTGTTCGGGGTGCCGCTGGTGCGGGTGCTGCGGGCCGGGGTCGATCGTCGGGCGGGAACGGCACCGGCCTGAGGGGCCTGGCGGGTGGGCCTGCAGGGCCTACCCGGGCCTTGCGTTCATCGTGCCTTCGTGCCGGGCTCGCCACCTGCCCGCTGAACTCCTGGGTGGCGGGTGGTCAGCGGTTGGGGCCGCGGTCCATCGAGACCGGTTGCCACCGCTCCAGGGGCAGCTTGGGCAGCACCGTCGGGTTGACGCACGCCATCGGCCAGCGTCCCCTGAGCACCAGGGCGATCTCCCGGGCCGCCCGGACCTCGGACGCCGCCCGCATCATCGATGAGGCCGACGCGGCATGGGAGGTGATGAGCACGTCGTCCAGGTGGAGGAGGGGGTCGTCGGGGTCCGGGGGTTCCTGCTCCAGCACATCGAGGGCGGCGCCGGCGATCGAGCCCGAGGCGATGGCCTTGGCCAGGGCGGCGCCGTCGACCGTGCCGCCGCGGCTGGTGTTGATCAGGATCGCCGTGTCCTTCATGCGGTCCAGCTCGGTCGGCCCGATCAGGTGGTGGGTCTCGTCGTTGAGCCCGGTGTGCATCGACACGAAATCCGCCCGCTCCAGCAGATCGTCGAGGGTCAGCATCGGCTCGACGTCCTCGTCGATCATCCGGAGTGAGCTGACGTAGGGGTCGAAGGCGATCACGTTGAGTCCGAAGGCCTTGGCCCGGCGGGCCACCTGGGTGGCGACGTTGCCGAAGGCCACCAGGCCGAGGGTCTGGCCCCGCAGCGGTGCGTAGTTGTTGAGCAGAGGGCGGCTCTCGAACCAGGTGTCGACCTCGCGGGACAACCGGTCGATGTGCCGCCACCGCCGCCATGCGGCGAGGAGCAGGAGCATCGTGTGGTCGGCCACCTCCTCGATGAAGGCGTCGGGAGCGTTGGTGACCACGATCCCGTGCTCGGTGGCGGCCTCCACGTCGACCATGTCCACCCCGACGCTGGCCAGGCCGATCACGGTGCAGCGGGTCAGCTCGGCCATGATTTCGGCCGTGATCCGCACCCCCCACGTCGTCATCAGCGCATCGGCGTGCCGGGCCCCCTCGATCAGGGCCTCCGGCGTGGTGGCCTGAACCTCGGTCACCTCGGCGAGATCGCCCAGGATGCTCAGCTGGCGCTGATAGCGGGTGTCGACCGACCCCGGCCGCAGCGCAGGGGGTAGGGGGGCGACGACGTGTTTCTTCTCGGCCATCCGGTCTCCTCTCCCGGCCCTGTCTCAGCCGGGGTCAACCGGGGCCGACCACTCCTCGGCCCAGTCGTCCAACGGGGCCAAAGCGTGGTGGAGCGAGGCCCCGATGTCTGTCAGCTCGTATCTATCGTCCTGATTCTTGGTCACGAGGCCGGCCTCGCCCAACTCCCGCAGCCGTTGAGACAGCACGCTCGACGACATGTCGTCGCATCGGCTGCGCAGGTCGCGCGCCTCGGGCGGCGCCGCCGGGCTAGTCCTCGTCGTCGTCCTCGGGGGGCAACACCGACTCGATGTGGAGCTCGGCCTTCTGGAGGTCGGTGACCTTGCTCGGAGCCCCCATCAGCAGGTCGAGACCGCCGACGGTCATCGGGAACGGGATCACGTCGCGGATGAACACCTCGCCCAGCAACAGCATCAGGATCCGGTCGATGCCGGGGGCGATGCCGGCGTGGGGCGGGGCCCCGTACTGGAAGGCGTTGAGCAGGGCGGGGAAGCGGGTCTCCACCTCCTCCGGTGGGTAGCCGGCGATCTCGAAGGCCTTGAGCATGATCTCGGGATCGTGGTTCCGCACCGCACCGGACGACAGCTCGTAGCCGTTGCACACCAGGTCGTACTGATGGGCCAGCACGTCGAGCGGATCCTGCTCCAGCAGGGCCTTCATCTCGCCCTGGGGCATGGAGAACGGGTTGTGGCTGAACTCGATCGAGCCGTCGTCCTCCGCCTCGAACATCGGGTAGTCGACGATCCAGCAGAAGCGGAAGACGCCCTTCTCCAGAAGGTCGAGGCGGACACCGACCTCGTTGCGGACGTGGCCGGCCAGCGAGGTGGCCTGGGCCTCGGGCCCGGCGAGGAACACGATGGCGTCGCCGGGGGAGAGGGCGGCCTTGGTCCGCATCTCGGCCGCCGCGTCCTCGGCGATGAACTTGGCGATGGGGCCGGCCAGCTCGCCGTCGTCGCCCACCTTGAGCCAGGCCATACCCGGGCCCTGCAGACTCTGGACGAACTCGATCATCGAGTCGAAGAACGAGCGGGGCTGGGCGCCGCCGCCGGGGATGGCGATGGCCCGCACCGTCTTGCCGGCGAAGGCCCGGAACTCCGAGTCGGCGAAGGTGTCGGTCAGGTCGGTGATCACCAGCGGGTTGCGCAGGTCGGGCTTGTCGTTGCCGTACTTGGCCAGCGACTCGGCGTAGGTGAGCCGGACGAAAGGTGCGGTGTCGACGACGTGGCCCTCGGGGGCGAACTCGGTGAACACCCCGCCGAGCACGTCCTCCACCACGGCGAACACGTCCTCCTGGGTGGCGAAGCTCATCTCCAGGTCGAGCTGGTAGAACTCGCCGGGGGAGCGGTCGGCCCGGCCGTCCTCGTCGCGGAAGCAGGGGGCGATCTGGAAGTAGCGGTCGAAGCCGCTCACCATCAGCAGCTGCTTGAACTGCTGGGGGGCCTGGGGCAGGGCGTAGAACTTGCCCGGGTAGCGACGGCTGGGCACCAGGTAGTCGCGGGCGCCCTCGGGCGAGGAGTTGGTCAGGATCGGGGTCTGGATCTCGAGGAAGTCGTTGCTCTCCATGCGGCGTCGGATCGAGTTGATCACCGCCGTGCGCATCTTGACGTTGCGCTGCATGCGCTCGGTGCGCAGGTCGAGGAAGCGGTGGCGGAGGCGGGGCTCCTCCCCGACGGTGGCCCCGGAGGTCACCTCGAAGGGCAGCAGGCGGCTCACCTTCCCCAGCACGGTCACGTCGCCGGTCATCACCTCGATCTCGCCGGTGGCCAGCTCGGGATTGACCGTGTTCTCCGGGCGCATCGACACCGTGCCGCCCACCCGGATCACCGACTCCCGCGACAGCGACCGGACCTGGTCCTGCAGCTCGGGACGGTCGGGCGGGATCACGATCTGGGTGATGCCGTAGTGGTCGCGCAGGTCGACGAACACCACGCCGCCGTGATCCCGAGTGGTCTGGATCCAACCCGACAGGCGGATCGAGGAGCCGTCGTGCTCGGGACGGAGTTCTGCGCAGGTGTGCGACCGGTACTCATGCATGGGCACGAGCCTACCGACGCCGCCCTCAGCCCCGGGTCCGAGATTCCGGCGGGAATTCTCCGGTACCGGTAAACGTCCGCCGCCTCCCGGTCGTGTGTCGGGTGTGCATGCGAGACTGGACGTCATGAGCCCGGAGGCGGTCGAGGTGGCCGACTTCGAGGCGTTCCATCGCCGGGAGTGGCCGGCGATGGTGGCGCTCGCCGCCGCCGTCACCGGCGACCACCTCGCCGCCGAGGACATCGCCCACGAGGCCTTGATCAAGGCCCACCGCCGCTGGGACACCGTCGGCGGCTACGACAAACCGGGCGCCTGGCTTCGCCGCATCACGATCAACCTGGCCCTGTCGTCCCGGCGACGGGCCAAGCGGGAGCTGGCCGCCCGTCTCCGCCTGGCCGACGTCACCCGCACCCTGGCCCCCGCTCCCGTCGTCCACGACGACGTGTGGGCCGCCGTCCGCCGCCTGCCCGGCAAGCAGCGGGCGGCGATCGCGCTGTTCTACCTGGAGGACCGCACCGTGGCCGAGATCGCCGACGCCCTCGAGTGCGCCGAGGCCACGGCCCGGGTCCACCTCCATCGGGGCCGGACGGCCCTGGCCCAGTTCCTGGAAGGATCACGATGAACGACGACCTCGATCCGCAGGCCCCCGGTACGCACGGCGCATCCTCCTCGTCGCCGTCGCCGTCGCCGTCATCCGCCGACGCCGGTACCCCGACGGACATCGCCTCCGACGGTCCGATGATCGACGCCGCCACCGACGACCGGGTGCGGGCCGCCTTCGGCGACCTCGCCGCCCGTTCGGCCTTCGCCCGCCCCGAGGTGGCCGCCCCGGCCGCCCGCGCGCCCGGGCGCCGATTCGCCCTACCGGCGGTGGCGGCGGCGGTCGTCGCCGCCGTGGTCGGCAGCTCCCTGGCCCTGGTGGTGGCCGACGACGGCGACGGGGGCGGCGATCTGGAGGCGACCGGCGCCACCACCACCGTCGCCGTCGAGACCGACGACGGCGACTTTGGCACCGGAGTCGCCGGCGTGGGCGACGCCGACGTCGACGCCCTCACCCCCGACGAGGCTTCCGATGACGACGACGCCTCGACGGCGACGCCCGGTGCGGTCCCCGGTCCGGGCGAGCCCGGCGCCCGCTATCGGGTCGACACCGATCTGGTGGCCGCCGATGCCGACCCCGTCCTCAATCTCCGGGCCGACCCCGACGCCGGCTCGACGCTCGTGGCCGCTCTGGCCCCCACCTACCGGGGCCTCCGCGCCACGGGCGAGACGGCTCTGGCCGACGACGGTGGTCGGTGGGTGGAGGTCGAGCTGCTCGATCCGGTGGCCCTCGCCATCGCCTCGCCGCCCGAGGGCACCAACCCCACCGGGTGGGTCAACGACGCCTTCATCCTGCCCCTGACCGACGGCCTCGCCGTCGGCACCGACGAGGTCCCGGCTTGTGGAGGCGGCACCACGGGATCGATCGGCTCCGCCGGTGGCACCTGGTCGGTTCGCTCGCTGGAGTCCGGTCTGGTGGCCGCCGACTGCCTGCGGACCGTGGTGGGTTTCGAGACCGGCACCGTCGCCGTGACCTGGTCCGACGTCGGCACCGGCTCGACCCCGGCCACCGGCCTGCCCCGCCTGGTGCAGACCCTGGGCGGCGGGTCCGGCCTGGCGATCGACCTCGGCGCGGTCGACTCGGTCTGGCCCGAGGCCACCGACACCGCCGACGGCGTCTACATGGTGCGCGACGCCGAGGGGACCCTCGATCTGGTGGCCCCCCGCCCCACGACGAGCACCCACCTCACCGCCCTGCCCGACGCCGGGCTCCTCGTCGTTGACGTCGAGCTCGGTGGCGCTGCGCCGCTGTCGGGCGCAGGCGTCGTGCTCACCCAGCTCCCGATTGTCGGCCCCGATCAGATCGAGGTGGTGGGCATCGCCCGACCGTTCGAGGCCACCGTCGACGTGCAGGTCCTCGATGGCGACGGCCTGCCTGTATCGGCGGTGTACGCCGGCCACCGCAGCCTCGGCACCGTCGAGAGCGCCGAGGGCTACGGCGTCGACACCAACGACTGGACCACGGCGTGGGGCACGTTCAGCCTTCGGGTGACGGTGCCGCCGGGCGACTACACCCTCGTTCTCAGCGGCGACGGCGCATCCGACGATCCCGCCACCCTCAACGTCCCGTTCTCCCTGACCGCCGAGCCCGACGTCGGCCCTCCCCCCGAGGATCAGCAGGCGACGGCCCAGGCCCTGGTCGCGTTCGCCCTCGGCGGGCCCTCCGCCGCCGTGCCCCTCGCCGACGAGGTCACCCTCGGTCTCGGCCCGACGGTGGTGCGAACGATGTCGGCCGCCGAGCTCGCCGACCGGTCGGCGTGGGCGATCGACAGCGACGGGTTCGCCGGCTTCGACGGGCCGTTCAACGCCCTCGACTCTCTGGCCGACGGTCGCTTCGCCACCAGCACGGGAGCGACTCCGCACTGCGCCAACGCGCCGCGAACCTGGCCCGACGCCTTCGCCGGGGAACAGGTCAACCTGGTCTCGATCGGGATCGACAGCTGTATCGACTGGGTCGGCGTCCACCTCTTCCTCGACGACGACGGCGCCATCACCGCCGTCACCCTCGACCTCTTCGGTCCGTAGCCGGGGCCGCGAGCGGTGCCGCCCCCGGGCCGGCTCGGTGCGTCCCGCGGCGGGTCGCACCGGGTCTGGCACGATCGAGCGCCATCGTTCCCCTGGCAGATGGGTACCATCTGAGGGCAGCCGATCCCAGGGAGAGTGCCATGAGCGACCAGGTTCTGAAGGAGCGGGAGGCGGTGTTGTCGTCCATCGGCGACGCCACCCTGTGCAGCCTCTTCATGGAGACGGTGGCGGCGCACGGCCCCAAGGACGCGCTCGGCCGCCGCGCCGCCGATGGCAGCTGGTCGTGGATGACCTGGGCCGAGTACGGCGAGGCGGCGACGCAGTTCTCCATGGCCCTCCAGGCCCGGGGCATCGGCAAGGGCGACTTCGTCGGGATCATGGTGGCCAACCGGCCCGAGCACGTGATCGCCGACTCGGGCTCATTCCTGGCCGCCGCCACCGGCGTGAGCATCTACAACACCCTCGCTCCCGACCAGATCGCCTACGTCGCCGGCAACTGCCAGGCCAAGGTCGCCGTGCTCAACGACGCCGAGACCTACTCCCGATGGGAGGCCGTGCGGGGCGACCTGCCCGAGCTGACGACGATCGTCGTGGTCGAGGGTGCCGACGCCTGCACCGGTGAGGGCGTCATCAGCTGGGACGACTTCCTGGCCGAGGGTGTGGCCCACCTGGCCGAGGCGGGCGAGGACGCGTTCACCGAGCGGTGGCGGTCGGTCGAACCCGACGACGTGGCCACGCTGATCTACACCTCGGGGACCACCGGCCCGCCCAAGGGCGTCGTCGAGACCCATCGGGCCGTGCTGTACCTCATGGAGGCGGCCGGTCAGGTGTTCACCCTCCCGATGAACCCCAACACGCTGAGCTATCTCCCGTTGGCCCACGTGGCCGAGCGGACGTTCAGTCACTGGCAGGGCATCCGGTACGGGGCGAAGGTCTTCTTCTGCGAGGACTACACGGCGATCGCCGAGTACCTCCCCGTCGCTCGACCAACGGCCTTCCTCGCCGTGCCTCGCGTGTGGGAGAAGATGCGAGCGGCGCTGTTGGCCCGTGCCGCGGCGGCCGAGGGCCCTCGGGGCAAGCTGGGCCAGCAGGCGTTCGGCCTCGCCACCGAGATCGGGGAGGCGGCGATCGGCGGCAAGAAGCTGTCGCTCCCCGTCCAGCTACAGGCTCGCGTGTTCGAGAAGCTCGTCTACTCCAAGGTGCGGGAGGCGCTCGGCTTCGATCAGACGGTCGTTGCGCTCACCGGTGCTGCGCCGATGGCCGACGACCTGTTGGCCTTCTTCAAGGGGCTCGGCATCGAGATCCTCAACGTGTACGGCATGACCGAGACCACCGCCGTCACCAACGCCAACCGGCCCGGCGCCACCAAGCTGGGCACGGTCGGGCCCGCCGTTCCCGGTGTCGAGGTCAAGATCGCCGAGGACGGCGAGATCCTGGCCCGCGGTGTCACCATGACGCCCGAGTACTACCGACGGCCCGAGGCCACCGCCGAGCTGTACGACGACGAGGGCTGGTTGCACACCGGCGACCTCGGCAAGATCGACGCCCAGGGCTACCTCGCCATCGTCGGCCGCAAGAAGGAGATCATCGTCACCTCGTCGGGCAAGAACATCTCGCCCCACGAGATCGAGTCGCAGCTGCAGGGGCATCCCCTCATCGGGCAGGTCATGGCGGTGGGCGACAACCGCAACTACGTGACGGCGCTGATGGTGCTCGATCCCGATGCCGCCGCCGAGTGGGCGGAGGCCAAGGGTCTCGGCGGGTTGTCCTACGGCGAGCTGGCCGTTCACGACGACGTGCAGGCCGAGGTCACCGCCGCCGTCGAGACGGCGAACGGGCACCTGGCCCGGGTCGAGCAGGTCAAGAAGTGGCAGCTGCTCGAGGCGGACTGGACGGTCGAGACGGGCGAGTTGACGCCGTCGCTCAAGCTCAAGCGCCATGTGGTGACCGAGAAGTACAGCACCCTCATCGAGGACCTCTACGCCTGAGCGCTCGGGCGTCGGCCCGGTCGCTCCATCGACGAACCCCGGCGTCGACCGCCGCTTCGACGCGCCCACACCGCCGGGTGGCCGGCTCGCCACCCGGCCTCGCCCGGTCGTGAGCCTTTGCCCCCGGTCGGGGCGATGGCACACACTTGGGGCCGCTCGACGAGGAGGAGGGGCCGATGTCCGACTACCCACTGCCCAACGTGTCGCACGATCTGACCGGCGAGGTGGCACTGGTGACGGGGGCGACCTCGGGTCTGGGTGCGCGCTTCGCCCGGGTGTTGGCCGCCGCCGGGGCCCAGGTGGTGATCACGGGGCGCCGATTCGAGCGACTGGAGGCGCTGTCGGCCGAGATCGCCGAGGCCGGGGGCCGGGCCCTGCCCATCGCCCTCGACATGACCGACACCGACTCGATCACCGCCTGTGTGGCCCAGGCCATCGAGGCGCTCGGCCCGGCCACCATCCTGGTCAACAACGCCGGCATCCCCGACGCCCAGCGAGCCCACAAGATGTCGACAGAGCTGATCGACCGGGTGTTCGACACCAACCTGCGGGGCCCCTACGTGCTGTCGTGCGAGGTGGCCAGGCATCTGATCGCCGCCGAACGGCCGGGCCGGATGATCAACATCTCCAGCTCCGTCGCCTTCAACTACGACGGGCACGGGGCCGCCCTCTACTCGATCACCAAGGCCGGCATCGCCCGCATGACCGAGGTGCTGGCCGTCGAGTGGGCCCGCAACCACATCAACGTCAACGCCATCGCCCCCGGAGCCTTCCACTCGGAGATGATGGACGGGATGCTCGAGCGCGTCGGCGACATCTCCCAGGGGTTCGCCCGCAAGCGGATGGGCCACGCCCCACAGCTCGACTCGACGCTGCTCTACCTGTGCAGCCCGGCCTCCGACGCCGTCACCGGCACCGTCATCCGCGTCGACGACGGGCAGGCCCCCCGCTGACCCGGGCCGCGGAAGTCAAGGAAACTTTACGTCAAGTACCCTTGACAAAAAGACAAGGTCGCTTGACAATCGAGGCATGTCACCGATCAACGAAACGACGGCGGGCGGCCCGGCCGAGAACCCCGCCGGGAGCGCGGCCGAGAGCGCAGCTGGCAGCGCGGCCGATCGGGTCGTCGAGGGTTCGCCGGGCGGCGAGCCGAAGTACAGCCAGGGCGACATCCGCCAGCGCAACAAGTACTTCCGGGAGTTCCTCCCCGGCATGGTCGCCTACTCGATCATTCTCGTCCTGGTGTTGAGCCGGGTCGACGAGGAGTCGGCGTCGGCCCCGTTCCTCTACCTGCTGCCGGTGCTGCCCATGGTGTGGGTGGCCATCGCCGTCTACCGGTCGATCCGACGGGCCGACGAGTACGGCCGCCTCCTCCAGTACGAGTCGATGGCGCTCGCCTTCGGGGTGATGATCATCACCTCGTTGGTGTTCGGCTTCCTGGGGATGGTGGTCGACGGCATCGGGTGGGCGCCGTGGGTCATCTTCGCCCTCGGCATGACCACCTGGGGCGTCACCCTCGGCCACCGCAGCGGAGGGGATTGATCCCCCGATGGAGAATCGACTCAAGGAGCTGCGCGCCGCCCATGGTTGGAGTCAGGCCCACCTGGCCGATCTGCTCGACGTCAGCCGGCAGACGGTCAACGCCCTGGAGAAGGGGCGGTACGACCCCAGCCTGCCGCTGGCCTTTCGTCTGGCCCGGGTGTTCGACACCACGATCGAAGGCCTGTTCACCCCGAGCGCCGAGGATCTCGGCCTCCCGGCCGATGGCGAGGGAGCGGCGGTCGGCTAGCGGGAGGCCCGTGGGGCGCCTGCGGTCTCAGTCGCCGGGACGCCTGGCCATGACCACGGTGTCCAACGCCTGTCGGGTGCCGTCGGCGGTGGCCACCGGTCGTCGCTCGACCGCAGCGTGCTCGATGGTGAGCGAGCCGAGCGCCTCGACCGTGTCGTCGAGGTCGTAGCAGACGGTGGGGTCGGGCGGTCCGCCGTAGCCGCCGGCGAGGTTGGTCCGATCGTGGGCGACGACGAGCAGCGTGCCTCCGGGGTTCAGCCACGTCGCCGCTCGGCGCAGGACGTCCGAGCGCTCGGGCTCGGCGATCTGCAGGTAGGCGATGACCACCAGGTCGACCGGGTGGTCGGGGGTCCAGCGGGTGGCGTCGGCCTCGATCCGTTCGATGGTGGTGTCGTGGTCGGTCGCCAGTCGGAGCGCCTTGTCCAGGGCGACGGCCGAGAAGTCGACGGCGGTGACGGCCCAGCCGTTGACGGCCAGCCAGACGGCGTTGCGGCCCTCGCCACAGGCCAGGTCGACCGCCCGGCCGGGCCGATGATCGACCACGTGTCGCTCGACGAAGGTGTTGGCCCGGTCGGTCCAGATGTAGTCGGCGACCCGGTAGCGGTCGTCCCAGGCTGCGGCGTCCATCGAGGTCACCCCCGCTCCGGTCGAGGCGACGCCGGATCGACCGGCACCACCACGGCCGCCACGATGCGGCGCACGAGAGGGATGACGACGAGGGCGGTGGGGAAGGTCACCGGCCACGACGAGGCGAACGCCGACAGCCAGTCGCCGACGAACCCGTCGTCGACGCCGAGGTTTCTGGCGGTCGAGATGCCACTCACGATCAGGGTCATCAGGCCGCTCAGCAGCAGGACGAAGGTGATGGTCGACCAGCGGGCGGGGACGACCTGCAGCCGGCGGCGTCCCTCCGACGGTCCGGGTGTCTCGGTCGTCTCGGCCGGGTCGGGTGAGTGGTGGCGGCCGGGGTCGGGGACCTGGTCCGGGGCGAGTTCGGTGGGGGAGCCCATGGTGCCTCCTCGGTGGGGCGATCGATTCCGCCGCCAAGCGTGCCACTTGAAGTCGACTTGAAGTCAAGGCCCGACGTCCATACCGTTGAAGGTGAGCCGCACCCGACGACGAGGAGCTCGCCGTGGACATCGCCGACGTGGCGGAGAAGTCCGGTCTGCCCGCATCGACCCTGCGCTACTACGAGGGCAAGGGCCTCATCCGTTCCACCGGTCGTCACGGGCTGCGCCGCCAGTTCGACGACGACGTGATCGACCGGCTGGCGCTGGTCGGCCTCGGTCGCCAAGCCGGGTTCAGCCTGGACGAGATCGCCGACATGTTCTCCGACGACGGCCGCCCCCGGATCGATCGGCAACAGCTCCTGGGCAAGGCCGATGAGATCGACGCCACGATCGACCGACTCGCCGCCATGCGGGACAACCTCCGCCACGTCGCCGCCTGCCCGGCCACCGACCACATGGCCTGCCCGAACTTCCGCCGCCTGCTGCGGGCGGCGACCGCCGGGACACGGTCGGCGCCGCCGGATCGGCGGCCCGGCCCGGCTAGTGGGCCCCGGTCAGTCGTCGGCGGCGGCGATTCGGGCCCCGTCTTGGTGGGCGGCGCCGATGCCGGGCCACACGGCGTCGACGATGCGGGCGGCGTCGGTCCGACGCATCGGCAGATGGCCGATCAGGAGTCGTAGCCACAGGGGTCCGTAGACGGTGTCGAGGACCAGCTCGACGTCGAGATCCGATCGGATCGTTCCCTGCTCCTGACCGGCCCGGAGCCGGGCCGCCGACAGGTCCCGTCGTGGGCCCCAGAAGCGCGCTCGGAACTCATCGGCGATGTCCTCGTCCGATTGGGCGTCGGCCACCAGCTCACGGATGACCGCCCCCGTCGGCGAGTTGAAGAGCTTGATCACGGCCGCCAGGTGACGCTCGAAATCGCCCCGGATGTCGTCCGACCGGCGGAACGGGGTGGCCCGCATCGTGCCGTGGACCAGGGCGTCGAGGACGACGGCGGTGCGCGACGGCCACCACCGGTAGATCGTCTGCTTGGCCACGCCGGCCTCGGCGGCGATCGAGTTGATCGTGACCGCCCCCGGCCCGTCGCCCCCGACGAGCTCGAAGGCGGCATCGAGGATGCGGAGGCGGGCGTTGTCGTCGCGGGTGCGGCCACGGGGCATGACGGTCAGGGTAGGTCAATTTGTAGACCGCGAGTTGAGTTATTCAATTACAGGACCTTTAGTCTTGTAATTGCTCGCCGAGCCGGCCAGACCCGAGGAGCCCGACATGACGTCCCCCGATCCGTCCCCATCCGTCACCGCCACCGATCGGCCGACCTCGGTCGCCGTGCTCGGCCTGGGGGCCATGGGCTCCCGCATGGCCGCCCGCGCCGCGGCCGCCGGCCACCGGGTGGCCGTGTGGAATCGCACGCCCGACGCCGCTCGGCGTCTGGCCGACCAGGCACCGGTGGTCGTCGCCGACGAGGCTCGGGCCGCCGTGGTCGGTGCCGACGTTGTCGTGGCCATGGTGGCCGACGACGAGGCATCGCAGTCCCTCTGGCTCGACGCCGACACCGGGGTGCTCGACGCCCTCGAGCCCCATGCGGTCGCGGTCGAGTCCTCCACCTTGTCGCCGTCGTGGATCGGCTCGCTGGCCGAGCGCTGCGCGGCGCGGGAGCGGCCGTTCGTGGAGGCTCCGGTGGTGGGATCGCGCCCGCAGGCCGAGGCCGGGGCTCTCGTGGTGCTGGCCGGTGCCGAGCCGGGCGCCCTCGATCGTGTGCGACCCGTGCTGTCGACGTGGGCGAGCGCCGTCCGCCATCTCGGCGCCCCGGGCGCCGGGGCCGAGGCCAAGCTCGCCGTCAACGGCCTGTTCGCCACCCAGGTGGCTGCCTACGCCGAGATGCTGGGCTTCCTCGGCCGCAGCGGCATGCCGACCGAGGACGCCGCCGGGTTCCTGGCCGCCCTCCCGATCACCTCGCCAGCCCTGGAGCGGATACTCGGCCTGGTGACCGCCGACGATCTCAACCCCAACTTCCCCGTTCGTCTGGTGGCCAAGGACCTCGCCTACCTCGTCGCCGCCGCCGATGAGCGGGGGGCCGAGCTCCCGACGGCGACGGCCGCCCGGGACGTGTTCGCCGCCGGCGCCGCCGGGGCCGAGGCCGATCTCGACATCGCCGGTATCAGTCGTCGGTACCTGCCCCCACCGACCGCCTAGAGGCCGTCTCCTCGACGAGCGAACCGCGCTACCGGCCCCGGGTCCGCCGACCCGGCTCGGCCTCCCATGGCCGCTCGGGCCACCGGTGCTTGGGGTAGCGACCCCGGAGGTCGGCCCGGACCGCGGCGTAGGTACCGCGCCAGAAGCCGGGGAGGTCGGTGGTGACCTGGGCCGGCCGATCGGCGGGGGACAGGAGCTCGACGGTGAGGGGTTCGGCGTGGGGCCCGATCGTGGGGTGGACGTCGAGCCCGAGGACGTCCTGGAGGCGGACCGACCACACCGGGCGGCCCGCGGCGTAGTCGATACGTCGGCTGCGGCCAGTCGGCAGTTGGCGGGCGGTCGGGGCCAGCCGGTCGAGGTCGGCCCGCAGTCGCCAGTCGAGGTCGTCGAGCAATCGGGCGGCGACGTCGAGCCGGGCCAGGTCGTCGAGCGAGGTGCTCCCGGCGGCGGCGATCCATGCTCGGGCCCGGTCGACCACGGCGTCGTCGTCGACCGCAGGCCAGACGTCAGGCGCCTGCCGATGAAGCCAGGCCAGGCGCTGTCGGAGGACGACCGCCCGATCCGGCCACGGGAGCACATCGAGCCCCCGCCGCCGGAGGCCCTCGGCCAGGGCGGCGGCCACCAGATCGACCGGCGGGTCGTCGAGCGGCTCGGTGTGGAGCACGATCGCCCCCAGCCGACGCTGCCGCTCGGCCTTCACCGCACCGGTCCGGTCGTCCCAGCGGACATGGTCGTGCCACGCCACCCGGTCGCCCGCCGCCGCCAGAGCGGTGGCGCGATCGAGGCCGACCGCCCGACGGAGGGCGGCCGTGGGGCGCCGACCATCGGCCTCGACCACGACCAGGAACTCGTGACGGGCCAGCGGGTCGCCCTCCGGCACCGCCACCTCGTGACCGTTGGCGGCCAGGAACGACCCCGCCCGACCGGAACGGGTCAGGGCGATGCGGTCGGGCCAGGCGCCGGCCAGCAGCGAGCCGAGGTCGTCGCCACCACCGGCCCGGCGAGGAGCCCCCTCGGCGTGGCCTCCGTCCGGCCGCCCGTCGGACCGCCCGGAGGATGGAGGGAGCTGATCGAGCCGTCGGCGGAGACGGTCGGCGCTTCCTTGGAGGGCACCCCGTCGTCGATCGAGCTCGGCGGCGAAGTCCCGCCCGTCGGCGAGCCCGTCGTCCTCCAGGGCGGCGGCGGCCAGGGTGGCCAGCCCCAGGTCGAGGCCGTGCTCATGGGCGTGGAACAGCAGCGCCCCGGTGCGGGGGTGGACACCGAGCCGGGCCTGCCGGCGGCCCCGCCGACTGAGGGTGCCGTCACCGTCGACGAGACCGAGATCGTCGAGCAGGGCCCGCCCGGCCCGGATCCGGTCGGCACCCGGATGGTCGAGCAGGGGGAGCGAGGTGGCATCGGCGTCGCCCCACCGGGCCAGTTCGTAGGCCACCGGCACCGGGTCGCCGCCCTGGATCTCGGGTGGCGCGGCATCGTCGAGGTGGGCGTGCTCCGACGCCGACCACAGCCGGTAGCACCGACCGGGGCCGAGGCGCCCGGCCCGGCCCCGGCGCTGATCGGCCGAGAACCGGGTCACGAACCTGGTCTCCAGACGGCCCAGGCCGGTCTCGGCGTCGAACTGGGCGTGGCGGGCCAGACCCCCGTCGACGACGGCCTCGATGCCGGGCAGCGTCACCGACGTCTCGGCCACGGCGGTGGCCACCACCACCCGTCGGCCGCTCCCGGCCTCCAACACCCGATCGCGCTGGGCCGGCGGGATGCCGCCGTGCAGCTCGATCACCTCGGCCCCGCAGTTCCGTAGCCGTTCGCCGACCCGGGCGATCTCGGCCCGTCCGGGGACGAACACCAGCACATCGCCCGCCACCTCGGCCAGGGCTCGCCGGGTGGCGGCGGCCACGGCGTCGGGCCAGGTGCGCCGATCGGGGCGGTCGAGGTGGATGGTCTCCACCGGGTGGGTCCGACCCGGCACCGCGATCACCGGTGGCGGCCCCTGCGGGCGGTCGTGGGCCAGGAGCCCGGCCACGGGTTCGGCGTCGAGGGTGGCCGACATCACCACCAGCGCCAGGTCGGGTCGCAGCGCGGCCCGGGACTCGATGGCCATCGCCAGGCCGAGGTCGCTGTGAAGGTTGCGCTCGTGGAACTCGTCGAACACCACGGCCCCCACCCCCTCCAGCTCGGGATCCCGCTGGAGCCGGTTGGTCAGCACCGCCTCGGTCATCACCTCGACCCGGGTGTCGGCACCGACCCGGCGCTCGCCCCGCATCGTCAGCCCGACCGCGCCCCCGATCCCACCGCCGCCGACGACCAGATCGGCCAGACGGCGGGCGGCGGCCCGGGCGGCGAGCCGACGGGGTTGGAGCAGCAGGACCCGACCGGCGACGGCCTCGGCCGCCACCAGGGGCACGATGCTGGTCTTGCCCGCCCCGGGCTCCGCCGTCAGTACCAGGCCACCGTCGGCGACGGCGGCGGCGATGGCGTCGGCGTGCGATTCCACCGGTAGATCGGTGCTGGTGCGAGGTAGGGGGGCGGGCGCCATGGATCCTCCTGTGTAGCCCTCCGACGTCGCCACCGGGCCGATCGGCTCGCGGCCGGCCACCCGGATGTGCCACGCTTGGACAGCGATGTCCTCCCCCGCCCCCCTCCCCCGCCCGCCCGACGACGCCTCCCCGGAGGGGGGCGGCGGCGCCGCTCCGCCGCTCGTGCGCGCCCGGTCGCTGCTGAAGCGCTTCGGCGACTTCGTCGCCGTCGACGGGATCGACTTCGACGTGAACCGGGGTGAGGCGTTCGGCCTGCTCGGGCCGAACGGGGCAGGCAAGACCTCGGCCATGCGCATGATCGGCTGCACCTCGCGCATTACCGGCGGTGACCTGAGCGTGCTCGGTCTCGATCCGATCACCGACGGCCCCGCCATCCGCGAGCGCCTCGGGGTGGTGCCCCAGACCGACAACCTCGACGTCGACCTGTCGGCCGAGGACAACCTCACGATCTACGGCCGCTACTTCGGCATCCCTCGAGGGCCCCTGGCGGCCAAGGTGGCCGAGCAGCTGCGTTTCGTGCAGCTGGCCGAACGCCGCCACGACAAGGTCGACCACCTCAGCGGAGGCATGCGTCGCCGTCTGGTCATCGCCCGGGCCCTGCTCAACGACCCCGAGCTGGTCCTCCTCGACGAGCCGACCACCGGCCTCGACCCCCAGGCCCGCCACCTGCTGTGGGAGCGACTGTGGGAGCTCAAGGCGGCGGGCACCAGCCTGCTGCTCACAACCCATTACATGGACGAGGCCGAGCAGCTGTGCGACCGGCTGGTGATCATGGACCAGGGGCGGATCAAGGACGAGGGGTCGCCGGCGTCGCTCATCGCCAAACACTGCACCCGCGACGTGGTGGAGTTGCGCCTGGCCACCGAGGTCGATCGGGACGAGGTGCTCGGCGCCGCCGGGGAACTCGACCTGCGGACCGAGACGCTGCCCGACCGGCTGCTGGTCTACGCCGACGACGGCGATGCCGTGGTGCCCAAGCTGGCGGCGTCGGTGGACACCGCGGCCGTGGTCTCGGCGCTGGTGCGCCGTTCGACGCTTGAGGACGTCTTCCTCACCCTGACCGGTCGCACGCTGGTGGAGGGCTGACGGTGGCCGCCGCCGCCCGCCCCTCGCTGCGCCGGGTCGGCCGGGCGGCCGAGCGCGAGCTGCGTCACTACCGGCGCTCGTGGGTGGCGTCGGTGTTCAGCCTCTTCGCCGCCCCGCTGCTGTTCCTCGTCACCCTGGGCTATGGCCTGGAGGGCCTGGTCGAGGAGCCGGAGAGCTTCGGCGGCCTCAGCTACCTCGAGTTCGTGGCGCCCGGGCTGCTGGTCGGGGCACCGGTACTGGCGGCCGGCAACTCCGGCCTGTGGCCGATCATGGCCGGGCACCGGTGGCTCGGCTTCCATCACGCCATGGTCGCCAGCCCCATCCGACCGGCGGAGGTGGCGCTCGGCTGGCTGGTGTGGGTCGGGGGACGGGCCCTGGTCCAGGCCACCGTGCTCCTCATCGTGGCCTCGGCCCTGGGGGCCATCGGCTCGATCCGGGCCGTGGCCGCCCTACCCCTGGCCGTGATCACCGCCGTCGCCTTCACCGCCCCGCTGATGGCCTTCACCGCCCGCCAGGACTCCGACCGGTGGTTCGACCCGATCAGCCGGGTCGGCATCGCCCCGCTGTATCTGTTCTCCGGGTTGTTCTTCGCCGTCGAATCCCTGCCGCTGCTGCTCCGGGTGGTGGTGGCGATCTTCCCGTTGTGGCATGCGGTCGAGCTGTCTCGCTGGTTGGCGGCGGGCCTGGCTCCGGCGTGGTCGCCGCTGCTGCATCTCGCCGTCGTGCTGGCCTGGTTGATCGCCGGCGGCCGCGCCGCCCAGCAGGCCTTCGCCTGGCGGTTGCGGTCGTGACCGCCGTCCATCGTCGACGGCCCACGCTCGCCCTGCGGGTCCTGGAGCGCAACTGGACCATCAACCGCCACTACGGCGCGGTGTTGGTCGGTCGACTGCTGGAGCCGTTCATCTTCCTCTTCTCCATCGGCGTCGGGGTCGGGGTGCTCATCGACGCCGTCGAGCTGCCGTCGGGACCGGTCAGCTATCAGACGTTCGTCGCCCCCGCCATGTTGGCCGGGGCGGCGATGAACGCCGCCGTCTTCGCCACCACCGTCGACTTCTTCTCCAAGCTCAAGTGGGTCCGCAGCTACGACGCCCTCCTGGCCAGCCCGGTGCGGGTGGTCGACGTGATCTGGGGTGAGCTGCTGTGGGTGCTGGCCCTCGTCGGCGCCCAGAGTGGGGCGTTCGTCGTTGCCATGGCGGCGTTGGGCCTGATCGAGTCGTGGTGGGGATTGCTGCTGGTGCCGACCGGGATGCTGGTGGCCTTCGCCTTCGGCGGGGTCGGGTTCCTCGGCGCCGCCTACATCCGCTCATGGTTCGACTTCGAGTTCATCGGCCTGATCACCTACCCGCTGTTCCTGTTCTCGGCCAGCTTCTTCCCCTTGAGCCGCTATCCCGACGTGCTCCAGTGGGTGGTGCGAGCCACCCCGCTCTATCAGGGCGTCGATCTGGCCCGCGACCTCGCCCTCGGTACCGTCGGGTGGACCTCGCTGTTGTCGGTCGCCTATCTGCTGCTGATGGGTCGTCTCGGGCTGAGGCTGGCCCTGAGCCGGGTGGAGAGGCGACTGCAGCCGTAGTCGCGATGGCCCCGGACGGCGCCGGGGCTGCGCCTCACGGGGTGAGGGCCCAGTCGAGCATGTCGTGCACGCCGGCCATGTCGATCGGCTCGCCCCCGTAGCGACGCCACAGGTACTCGCCGATCACGATCCGGTAGAAGACGTGGGCCCGCTCGCCTGCTCGCTGCTCGTCGACCCCGGCCTCGACCAGCAGCCCGGTCACATAGGCGAGACGGCGATGGTCGACGTCGGCCACGACGGCGGCCGCCTCCGGTCGCTCGACCGCCCACTCCCGGATGGCCGACTCCACCCCGTCGAGATCGCTCGGGTTGGCGAAGGTGAGCTCGACCAGGCGGCGCAGCGCCTGAGGCGGGGGCACCTCGGGGCCGGCGTCGACCAGGCGGATGATGCGTTCGGTGTCCTGCTCCACCCAGTAGTCGAGGAGGGCGGCGAGGAGGGCGTCGCGGTCGTCGAAGTGGTGGTAGAAGGATCCCTTCGTCACCCCGAGGCGTTTGGCCAACGGCTCCACCTTCACCGCGTGCATGCCGTCGGCGGCGGCCAGGGCGAAGGCTCCACGGAGCCAGCCGTGGCGGTCGAGTCGTGCCATAGGTCTCAGTCTTGCGCTTTCCCTTGCCGTCGCGGCATACGGTACCGTATGGTTAGAACATACGCCACCGTATGAAACGGCTTCCCGGTCGTTCGACGTCGGTGGCCGAACCGACGAGAGCCGCGGTCGGACCGACGGCTCGGAGAGGACCGCCATGGACGCCACGATCGCCGCCGGAGGGCTGTTGCTCCTGGCCGTAGCCCACTCGGTGCTGGGGGAGACGGGGTTCATCCGCCCGCTCCTCGCCGCCGACTGGACGATCGCCGAGGTACCCCGGTGGGCCGCCAACCGGCTGCTACGCATCGCCTGGCACCTCACCTCGCTGGCCTGGGTGGGCCTGGCCGCCATCGCCCTCGACGCCTCGGCGCTGGCCGCCGTCGGGCTGGTGGCGCTGGCCTCGGCCGTCCTGATGGCCGTCGCCCTGCCCGCCCACTTCGCCTGGCCCATCTTCCTGCTGGCCGGGCTCGGGGCCCTCCGGGCCGACGGCGCGCTTCCCGACGGGGTGGTCACGGCCGCCGGCTGGGTGAGCGCAGCGGTCCTGGTCGCCGTCGCCGTGCTCCACGTCCACTGGGCCGCCGGGGGCCGATGGGGCTACGAGGTGGTGCTGCCCGCCGACGGTGATGGCGGGCCCGCCTTCGTCCCCGGCGCACTGTTGACGCTGGCGGTGGCGGCGGCGATCGCCACCTTCGCCGGCCTGGTGGCCGCCCGACTGCTGGCCGTCGACCACTGGCTGCTCACGACGGCGATCGCCGTCGGCACCGGGGTGTTCGCCCTGCGGGCCATCGGCGATGGACGCCAGGCCGGCTTCTCCAAGAGCGATCGGTCGACGCCGTTCGCCAAGGCCGACGATCGGTGGTTCACCCCGCTCGTCACCCTGCTCGCCTTCGGCGCCGGTGGGACCCTGTTGATCTGAGCGTCGCCGTCCGTCCTCGGCCCTCGATCCACGATGGAGCGGCGGCCGGGACGCGACGGGGCCCGACGCCGTCGTGGCGCCGGGCCCCATCACCCGCAAGCTGGAGGGAGTTTGCACCGACCGGATGTCTCGCCGGGAGCGAGGCGTCGGCCGGTCTGATCGTCAGCCCGGAGCGGGCCGACGATCAGTAGTCGTAGGTGCCGCCGTCGGTCTCGGCCGCCGAGTCCTCGGTGGTCTCGGCGTCGGCCTCGGCCGGGGCGCCGCCGGCGCCGATCAGGCTGCCGTCGGGGGCGGCCAGGAACCAGACCTCGCCCGAGCCCTGGCCGTTCACGTCGCCGGGGGCGCCGTCGCCGGCGAACCGGTACAGCGGCCAGATGCCGGCCACCAGCTGGTTGCGGCCGTCGTCCCGGGTGACCACCGAGAAGACCTCGGGGTCGAGCCCGGCGGGCACCTCGGTGCTGCTGACGATGACCGGGGGCCAGGCGTCGGCGCAGGCCTCGTTGCAGGTCGGGGACGCAGCGTCCCGATCGTCGAGGAAGCCGTACAGGCTCAGGCCCACCTCGTCGACCAGGATCGTGCCCAGGTCGGTGTCGGCCTCGCCGACGACGCCTTCGGTGGCACCGGCGGCGCCGGCCTCATCGGTGGCGCCCTCATCGGCGGCACCCTCGGCGGCGGCCGGGGCGTCGCCCTCGATCAGACCGCCGTTGAGGTCGACGGCGAACCAGACGTTGCCCGAGCCCTGCCCGTTGACGTCACCGGCGACGGCGTCACCGGCGAAGTAGTAGAGGGGCCAGGCGCCGGCGACGAGCTGACGGGTGCCGTCGTCGCGCACGGTGGTGGCGAAGATGCCGAAGTCGAGCCCGGGGCCCGCCGTCCAGTCATCGCTGACCAGAACGGGCGGCCACGCCTCGGCGCAGGTGCCGTAGCAGGTGCTGGCGGCCTGGACGTCGTTGGTGAAGCCGTACAGGGTGCGGCCGTCGGGGCCGATCAGCACCTGGCCGAGCGGGGTCTGGCCGACGAGGACGTCGGCCACCCCGGCCGGGGCGGCGCTCTCGGGGGCGGCTGCGGCCTCCGCCGGTGCGGCGTCGGTCTCGGCACCGGCCACGGCGGCACTGGTCTCGTCCGCTCCGCTGCAAGCGGCGAGAACCAGCGCACCGGCGACCAGGGCGCCGAACAGGCGACGACGCCCTCGGCCGGATCGGATCGTGGCGTCCGTTGAGTTGGGTGTGGGGGTGGGGTTGGTGGTCATGGGTTCCTCTCCTGGGGATCGGTGTTGGTTGGTGTGTTGGTTTGCTGAAGACATGGTGGGGATCAACTGACGACGAGCTCGCCCGTCATCGACGGGTGGATCTCGCAGAAGAAGGCGTAGGTGCCGGGGGCCGGGGCGGTGATCTGGGCCTGGCCGCCCCCGTCGATCGTCCCGGTGTCGAGCGACCCGTCGACGAAGGTCAACGTGTGGGGGGCGCTGTCGTTGTTGGTGACGACGATGGGCTGGCCGCTGGCGACCGACGCCGGTGTGGCGAAGGCGAAATCGGCGATGGTCACCGCCGCCGGTGCGGCCGGGGCCGGAGCCGGAGCTGCGCCCTCGGCGGCCGGCGCCCCACCGTCGGCGGGAGCGGCACCGTCGCCGTAGGCGCCGGCGTTCGGGGTCCGGTCGACCGATCGGGTCGATGGCTCCTCGGCCACCGCCGCCGTCGGGGCGGCTACGGGAGCGCTGGAGTCCGGTCGGGCCAGGGCGATCCCGGCGGCGAGGCCGCCGGCCAATATCAGGGCAAGGGTCAGGGTCATTTTGGGCATGGCTTCGCCCTCCTCAAGTCGAAGCTGGATGGTCAGGGGTTGGTGGCGGCGATGAGGCCGCCGGGTGTCACGTCGTCGTGGTCAGAAGCCGGGGAACCCGACCGTGGTGAAGAACCACAACGAAGACGTGAGCCAGATGCCGCTCAGGACGGCGATCAGCAGGCCCCCGGCCAGTGGCAACACGGGCCCGGGGAGACGGTCGGAGCGCAGCAGCAGCAACTTGGTGGTGAGCGCTCCGTAGAAGATGCAACCGAGGATCGAGTGGATCAGGACTCGGGTGGTGGTGGTCTGGAAGCCGAGCGACCAGAGACAGTGGTAGGCGACGGGCAGGGTGGCGAAGAAGGCCAGGGTGCCGGTCCAGCGGTGGGCCGGTCCGATGAATCGAGGGGGCCGACCGACGAAGGGGAGCTGGCCCCACATCCAGGCGGCGGAGAGGCCTTGGGCGATACCGAGGACGAAGGCGAGGGTGGTCAGCCACGCCTTCATCGAGATCATCGACGGAAAGCCGAGCTGGAAGATCGCCTCGCCGGTGGGTCCGTGGACCCGGCCGTAGACACCGAGCGACAGGGACACGGCGGCGCCCACCGCAGCGGCGCCGAGGATGGTGCCGGTGGCGGAGCGGGTCGGCTCGGCAACCGCTGAGCGTGGATCGATGGGGGGTGTGGTGGTGGTCATGGCGTTGCGTCCTCCTGCGCCCTATTCGCCATGACCCCCGGGGGTGGTTCGCAGAAAGTTGAAAAAGGTTCTAGCGGTAGTCCCCGTCGCCGTGAAGGGTGCCTCGGGCCCGCCGATCCCGGAGCTTGGCCACGTTGGCGGCGGCCACGTCCTCCAGGGAGATGTCGAGCCGGGTGCAGAGCTCGGCCAGGTACCAGAGCACATCACCCATCTCGAGCTTGAGCGCCTCCCGGTCGGCGTCGGTGATCACCCCGTCCCGGTCGCGGAAGATCTTCTTCACCTTGCCCGCCACCTCGCCCGCCTCGTTGGCCAGCCCCAGCGTCGGGTAGACGATCGGGTGGTCGACGGCGATGGCACCCCCGGTCCGGGACGCCAGACGCTGGTAGGTGGCAAGGTCGAGCGGGGAGGGGACCGGCTCCGGGTCCGGCTGGCCGACATCGGCGCCCGTCGGATCGGCGGGCTCTGCAGGGTGGGGTGGAGGCGTGGCGTTCATCACCCCGAAGCTTGTCACCTCGGGGTCGCGGCGGGGGGCCGTGTGGCGGGTGGCATCGGCGTCGATGGTCAAAAGCCAACAGGCCGTCGGGCCGACCGGGCCGTCCCCCTACAGTCTGCGTATGGCCAGATTCGACAGTTACCGGGCGCATCCGTGGCACGGCTTGCCGATCGGGGCCGACCCGCCCGACGTGGTCGATGCCTACATCGAGATCACGCCGTTCGACGCCGTGAAGTACGAGATCGACAAGCAGACCGGCTACCTGCGGGTCGATCGACCGCAGGGCTCCTCCGCCCTGCCGCCGACCCTCTACGGGTTCATCCCGCAGACCTACTGCGACGAGCGGGTGGCCGATCTCACCCCCGGCGCCGAACTGGGCGACCGCGACCCGCTCGACATCTGCGTGCTCTCCCAGCAGCGGATCGATCGGGCCGAGATCGTCGTGCCGGCCCGGGTGCTCGGCGGGGTCCAGGTGTTGGACGGGGGCGAGGCCGACGACAAGATCGTCGCCGTCCTCGCCAGCGACACGGTGTTCGACTACGCCAAGGACCTCAACCACCTGCCGACGACCGTGGTCAACCGCATCGTGCATTACTTCGGCACGTACAAGATGGACATCTCGGGCGATGAGCCGACCAACGCCATCGAGGTGGTCGGCACCTACGGCGCCGACCACGCCCGCGCCGTCGTGTCGGCCGCCATCGCCGACTATCTGCAGGCCTTCGGCGGGGGTCTACCCCCGGCCTGACCGGGGGCCGATCCAGGTTGGCCCGGTCGCCCCTTCGGTTCCGCCCCGACCCCGTCTGTGGGACAATCGGGGCCTTGGAACAGGTTCCATGGCAGCGGCGGCTGGTCACCCAGGCGATGGCGTTGCAGCTGGCCGTCATCGGCCTTGTGCTGCTCGCCGTGTCCTTCGCGTTCTCCCGGACGAGCGAGGATGCGCTGCGGGAGCAGTACGGCCTTCGGGCCATGGCCGTGGCCGAGTCGGTGGCCGAGGTGCCTGAGATCAGGGAGCTGCTCGACGAGGGGACCATCTCGCCCCGCACCCAGGAGATCGCCGAGAGCGTCCGCCTACGGACCGGAGTCTCGTTCGTCGTCGTCACCGACATCCAGGGCGTCCGTCACTCCCACCCCAAGCCGGAGCGGATCGGGCAGGTGGTGTCGACCGACCCGAGCCGGGCGCTGGCCGGCATCTCGGACTGGTACGTCCAGACCGGGACGCTCGGCCCCTCGGTCCGGGGGAAGGTCCCGGTGTGGGATCCCTCGGGGGAGGAGGTGGTCGGGATCGTGTCGGTCGGGGTGTTGACCGGCGAGGTCTCCGACGCCGTCCGCAGCCAGCTCGGCGGTCTGCTGCTGGCCGCCAGCGGTGCGTTCGGCTTCGGGGCCATGGCGGCCTACGTCGCCGCCAGGATGATCCGGCGGCAGACGCTCGGCCTCGAGCCACCGGAGATCGCCGCGCTCTACGAGCATCGCGACGGCATGTTGCAGGCCCTGCACGAAGGTGTGCTCGCCGTCGACGAGAACCGGGTGGTGACGCTGGTCAACGCCGAGGCCACCACCATGATCGGGCTCGAACCCGACAGCGCCGGCCTCTCGCTCGACGATCACGACCACCTGGCCGATCTGTTGTCGCTGGCCGACGGGCCCGGCCCGCAGGTCGACGTCCCCCTCCAGATCGGCGGTCAGCTGCTCCTGGTCACCGCGGCCCCGATCGCCATCCGCGGCCGACGCCAGGGGGCGGTGTTCACCTTCAGGGACCGGACCGAGCTGCAGGGTCTGGTGAGCGAGCTCGAATCGGCCCAGAGTCTCGTCGATGCGCTCCGGGCCCAGGCTCACGAGCATTCGAACGATCTGCACACGATCTCCGGTCTCATCGAGCTCGGTCGCCACGAGGACGTTCTCAGCGTGGTCACCGACTACTCGGCGGTCGAACGGTCGATGGCCGACCTCTACCGCAACCGCTCCGGCGCCGATTCGCTGATCGTCGCCACCCTGCTGGCCAAGACGGCGGTGGCGGCGGAGCGCCAGATCCGCCTGCACAGCCACATCGGCGATCTCCCGCAGATCGAGGTGGCAGTCTCCCGCGACCTGGTGACGATCATCGGCAACCTCGTCGACAACGCCATCGACCAGCTCAGCGTCAGCGCCGTCGGCGGGGGCGAGATCGAGGTCGCCATCTGGTCCGCCGACGGGGACGTCCGAATCGACGTCTCCGACTCGGGCGCGGGCATCGCTCCCGAGGCCATCGATCGGATCTTCGACAGCGGCTTCACCACCAAGGACTCGGCCGGGCACGAGGGTCTCGGCCTCGCCTTCGTGAAGGAGCTTGTCGAACGGCACGACGGCTCGATCAAGGTCGACTCCGAGGTCGGCTCGGGGTCGCTGTTCTCGGTGTCGGTCACGATGACGCCCTTCGCCCCCGAGCGGGAGGTGCTGGCCGATGCGTGAACCCGTCCGTGTGCTCATCGTCGACGACGACTTCCGAGTGGCCGACATTCACCGGGGCTTCGCCGAGGAGGTCGAGGGCCTGGAGGTGGTCGGGACGGCGAAGTCGGCTCAGGAGGCGTTCGAGCTCTGTGTGGCGACGTCGCCGAACCTCGTACTGCTCGACATCTACCTGCCGGACACGTCGGGCACCGAGGTGTTGCGCCGGCTCAGGGTTCAGAACACCGTCGACTGTTTCGTGCTCACGGCGGCGCGCGACGTCGCCACGGTCAAGCGCTGCCTCGACCTGGGCGCCTTGCACTACCTGGTCAAGCCGTTCAGCAAGGACGAGCTGACCGACCGGCTGCGCGAGTATCTGGCCTGGCGGGCGTCGATGCCGGACGACGGTGAGCTCGACCAGCTGCGGATCGACGACATCTTCAACGGGAGGGGTCGTCCCCAGCCCGAGCTGCCCAAGGGACTGTCGGCCGAGACGATGGCCCTCGTCCGCTCCGCCCTCGACGGCGCCGGTGACCCGTTGGGGGCCGAGGACGTCGCCCAGCTGACCGGTATCAGCCGGGTGAGCGTCCGTCGGTACCTCCGCCACCTCGCCGATTCGGGCAAGGCCGAGCTGGTGCAGGACTACGGCACCCCGGGGCGCCCACGCCATCGGTTCCGCCTGATCTCCTGACCGCGCCGTCCGCATGAGCGGGGCCGCAAGCGCGGCCGTTCGGCGGGGTGTCAGTGGGCGGCCACCACAATCACGGGGTAGACGGCGAGCAAGCCGACGCCGACGAGCCGGGAGTACGACCGGCCGACCACGCCGATGACGACGACGGCGGCGGTGACGGCGGCCATGGCGATCATGCCGGCCGGTGCCGTCTGATCGAGGCGCCCGGTTCCGACGACACCGGTCACCCCCACGACGGCCAGGCTGTTGAACACGTTGGACCCGAAGATGTTGCCGATGATCATCTCCACCGAGCGACGGCGGGCCGAGGCGATGGTGGTGGCCAGTTCGGGCAGACTCGTGCCGATGGCGAGGATGGTCAGCCCGATGAAGCCCTCGGAGGCCTGCAACCATTCGGCGATCCGCACGGCGCCGCCGATCAGCAGCTGGGCGCCGATCACCACCGTGGCCAGCGCCACCACCAGGGTCATCGCCCCCCGTCCTGCACCGCCGCCGGCGTCGCCGTCGTCCGGTGGGGTCGGCTCCGGGAGGGCGGGCTCGATCGGGGCGGTGATCGTCAGCCAGGCGGCCGCCCCCAGCATCGCCGACAGGAGGAGGGCACCCTCCCAGCGGGCCAACGACCCGTCGACGAGGAGGCCGACGGCGGCCAGTGTCGACGCCAGCACCAGGCCGCCGTGGCTGATGAACACCGGACGAGGGGCGGACAGCCGGGTGATCGTCGCCCCCGTCCCCAGGACGAGGGTGAGGTTGGCGGCGTTGGAGCCGACGACGTTGCCGATGGCGAGGTCGATCGTGTCCCGCTGGGCGGCGGCGAGCCCGCTCACCACCATCTCGGGGAGCGACGTGCCGAGGCCGACCACCAGGGCGCCGACGACGATGGGGGAGAGCCCGAGCCGATCGCTGAGGGACTCCGCCTCGTCGACCACACGATCGGCGGCCACCACCAGCAGCACCAGGCCGACCACGAGCCCCACAACTGCGAGGACCATGGCGTCGGCGCTAGACCTCGGCCCCGGCGTCGGCGAACTCGTCCTTGACGTTCGATCCCCGCATCCGGCTCAGGATCTGGGGGAGGAAAAGAACGACGAGGCAACCGGCTACGAGCGCCAGACGGAGCGGGCCCTGGAAGAAGGTGCCGTAGTCACCCTGGCTGGCCACCAGTGACCGACGGAAGTTCTGTTCGAGGTCGTCGCCCAGGATCAGGCCCATCAGGATCGGCGCCAGCGGGATCGCCACCTTGCGGCAGAGGAAGCCGAGCAGGCCGAAGATCGTCATGATCGTGATGTCGAGGCTGCTGTTGTTGACCGAGTACACCCCGATGTAGCTGATGACCAGGATCATCGGCATCAGGAACCACGTCGGGATCTCGAGGATCTTGACGAACACCTTCACCAGCGGGAAGTTCAACAGCAGCAGCATCACGTTGCCGATGTACATCGAGGCGATCAGGGTCCAGATCAGCTCGGGGGTCTCGTCGAAGACGTTGCCGGAGCCGGGCCGGATCCCCATCGAGATCAGGATACCGAGCAGCACCGCCGTGGTGCCGGAGCCGGGGATGCCGAGGGTGAGCAACGGCACGAGCGAGCCGCCGGCGGCGGCGTTGTTGGCCGACTCCGGCGCCGCAACGCCGCGGATGTCGCCGTGGCCGAACGTGCCGTCCCGGTCGGAGAAGCGCTTCTCCAGGCCGTAGGACATGAACCCGGCGACCGATGCCCCGGTGCCGGGAAGGAGGCCGACGAAGAAGCCGATGACCGCCCCGCGGAGGATGGCCCCCAGCGAGAACACGAACTCGCGGAACGACACCCATATCCGTTCCGCCTTCTGGAAGGCGACGTTCTCGCCCCGGGCCGCGCCCTCGAGCAGCGTGAGCACCTCGCTCACGGCGAACAGCCCGATGGCCACGACGACGAAGTCCATCCCTTCCTGGAGCTTCAGCTGGCCCAGGGTGTAGCGAGGGACCCCGGTCTGGAGGTCGATGCCGACGGTGGACAGCATCACGCCGAAGAGGACGGCCAGGATCCCCTTGAAGAGGTTGTTCCCGGCCAGGCTGGAGACGGTGGCGAAGGCCAGCACGACCACCAGGAACTTCTCCGGCGACTGGAACTCGGTGGTCACCTCCGACAGCGGCGGGCCGAACGCCATGAGCCCGATCACCGATCCGGTGCCGGCGACGAACGACCCGATGGCGGCGATGGCCAGGGCCTGACCCGCCCGCCCCTGTCTGGCCATCTGGTAGCCGTCGAGCGTCGTCACCACCGATGACGCCTCGCCGGGGACGTTCAACAGGATGCTGGTGGTCGAGCCGCCGTATTGGCTGCCGTAGTAGACGCTGGCCAGGAGGATCAGGGTGGAGCCGTCGTCGAGGCCCAGCGACAGCGTGATGGGGAACAGGATGGCGACACCGGTGATGGGCCCGATACCGGGCAGCACGCCGATCAGGGTGCCGAGCAGGCAGCCCAGCAAGGCCAGCGCGATGTTCTCCGGGGTGAGGGCGGCGGCGAAGCCGTCGAGCAGGTTGAAGGCGAGCACCGCTCAGAACCCTCCCCACCAACCGGCCGGGAGCCGGAGCTCCAGCAGGTTGTTGAAGACGTAGGCCAGGGCGATCGGAAAGGCGATGCTCAGCGGGACGAGCCGGGCCGGGGGCGCCCGGAACAGCGACCCCATGACGATGGAGATCAGGGCGCTGGCCACGATGAAGCCGACCGGCTGCAGCAGTTGCCCGTACAGATACGACGCCCCGAGGACGAGGGCGATCCGCCACGTGGCGCCGCGCGTCGGCCAGCGAGGTGACTCGTCGGGGCGGACGAAGAGGTACATCGACACCAGCCCGAAGAGCAGGCCGATGCCGGTGGGGAGCGTCTTCGGGCCGACGGGCCCGGAACTGAAGGCCGTCCCGTCGAAGGTTCGGGCCTCGACCGTGTACCAGACGGCGAGCACGAGGCCCACCACGCCCACCACCCGGTCGCTGGACCGGGATGGTGGCGTGGTCTCCTGAGCGGAGGTGCCCGGTGTCGGTTCGGACGATGCACTGGCCGTGTTGTCGGCTTCGGTTTCAGACACCGGACACCTCCCCTCGTCGCCGCCGCTACTCGTTGATGATTCCGAAGGGCTCGGACAGGGTGCGGAAGTCGTCGACGGCGTCCAGTGCGAACACCTGGAAGTCATCGCCGAGGAGCCGCAGGGGCGACAGGCCGTTCTCGTCCCGGGCGGCCACCCACTCCGGCGACGCCTCGACCTGACCGAGGGCGTCGACCCAGAAGTCGTAGGCGTCGTCGCTCATCCCACCAGGAGCCAACAGGCCACGCCAGATCGGGAAGATGGTCTCGTAGCCCAGCTCCGTCGTCGTCGGGACGTCGGGGAGGGCCGGGACCCGCTCCTCGGCCATGACGGTGAGGATGCGGAGGTCCTCGTTGCCGATCGTCTCCGACACGTCGCCGGGGAAGACGGCGATCTCGCCGCCGAGCAGGGCGTTCTGCGCCTCGCCCCCACCGTCGTAGGCCACCCACGGCACGGCCGCCGGGTCGATCCCCAACTCCTGTGCCAGGAGCAGCACCTTGAAGTGATCCTGCCCGCCGACCGGCGAGCCGCCGCCCCACACGATGGCGGTCGGATCGGCCTGCATGGCCTCGATCAGCTGGTCGAAGGACTCGAACTCGCTGTCGGCCGGGACGGCGACGACCCCGAAGTCGGCACCGATGGCACCGATCCACCGGAACTCGTCGGCCGAGAGGCCTTCGTACTGGTTCTGGGCGAACCGAATCGCCGTCGCCGGTGAGGCGGCGATGACGAGGTCGCTGTTGTCGTTCCGGTTGGCGGCGACGTCGCTGAAGGCCACACCGCCGCCGCCGCCGGGCTGGTTGGTGACGACGACGTTCTCGGTGAGGCCGAGGTCTTCGAACAGCTGACCGATCGATCGGCAGGTGAAGTCCCACCCGCCGCCGGCATCGGCCGGGGCGACGCACTCGGGCGACCCGGGGACGAACGATGCGGCGGCTTCCTCGTCGCCGTCGTCCTCGGCCGCCTCGGCATCGCCGTCGTCGCTCTCCTCGGGTTCGGCCGCGGTGTCAGCGGCCTCGGTCGGCTCGTCGGTGGCGCCCTCTTCGCCGCCGTCCTCGTCGCCGCCGCAGGCCGACGCCACCAGGGCGGCCGCGAACAGGATCGCAAGGATGCGTGTCCACGTCTTCATTGATCTCTCCCGTCGTGCTGGAGAGGGGCACGCCAGTCGTTCCCCCCTTGTGACGGACAACACAACCGTCAGGGCAGGAGGTGATCAATGTTCCGAAAGTAAGCCGCGAGAAAATCGAAAGGTCGAGTTTTGGTCGTTCTCGTCGTAGCCCTGACGGCCCCGGTTTTCCCCCCGGGGCCGATCGATCGGCTGCGGTCAGCTCCGCTGGCGGACGACGTCCCAGGCGTCGAGGGTGGCCTTGGCCATCTTGCGGTGTTCCCGGGCGATCTGGGCCGACTCGGGGTCGGCGACCCGCCCGCCGATGGCGATGGCGCCGAACATGTTGCCCCGGAAATACGGGCCGAACATGTCGTGGCGGAAGTAGCCGGTGAGATCCTCGGGCACCTCGACGTCGGGCCCGCCCTGGGGCGGCTCGATCGCCGGCAGCCCGAGCCCTTCGAGCGCCTCGAACATCTCGGCGTCGGTGGTGCGATCGGCGAAGTCCCGGCCGTTGTACCGGTAGGCCTCGGTGCCGTCGGGGGCGATCACGATCACCGCCGGAAGGGCGATGCCGCCCCGTTCCTCGGGGTCGTACAGGTCGAGCGCCTTCAGATAGGTCTCCCCTCCGGGATCACTGACGAGCAGGTGATGGTCGAGCTTCCACCGGTTGCGCATGCCGGCCTGACGCTCCGGTTCGTTGACCGAGATGGCGATCACCTCGGCGCCGGCGGCGTGGATACGGTCGTCCGCTTCTGCCAGCCGCACGAGCTGGCCAACGCAATACGGTCACCAGTCGCCTCGGTAGGTGATCAGGAGCACGGCACCACCCGTGCGTCGCAGGTCGAGAATCGGTTCGAGCGCTGAAGCCATGCGAGAGTCAACCACCTACGGCGCCCGCCATTCCAGTCGAGCCTGAGCCCCGGTCCCGCAAGGCTCTGAGCAGGGCTTTCTCTTCGGTCGCGGTCCGTGTCAGCGCTCGGTCAGCGGCGGTCAGCGATGAGGCCCCGACCGCAAGCGGTCCGTCAGCCGGGGCGGTCACGGTGAGGGAGGTCGACGAGCGCATCGAGCCTCGTCCGTTGTGCAGGGAGGAAACCCCCATGTTCAGGAAGTTGGGTGCGTTCACGTACCGCAGACGTTGGCCGGTGGTGGCCGCCTGGTTGGCCATCGTGGTCGCCGGCGTGTTCGCCTCCGGTCCCTTGGCCGAGCGGGTGACCGCCGAGTTCACCGGGAGCGACCGGGTCGAGGCGGCCCGAGTGCTGGAGCGACTGAACGAGTCGGCCCCGACCGGCGGCGACATCGCCATCGTCATCGACGGCCTCGCCACCGAGCCGGGCACGACGCCCCCCGCCCCGGTCGCCGATCTCCTGGCCGAACTGGCCGCCACCGAGGGCGTGGTCGCCGTCGTCGACCCGTGGTCGACGGGTGCCCCCGAGCTGGTGGCCACCGACGGCGATGGGGCGCTGGTGGTGGTGTCCTACGTCAACGGCTTGGACGAGTCGGTCGAACACGACCTCGTCGAGGATCTGCGGGCCCTGGCCCACACCCTCGACGGTGAGGGCCTCGAAGGCGGCGGCGATGCCGCTGGCGGCGAGGGCACCCTGCCCGGCGTCGACGTGGACGTCGGCGGCGAGCCCGTCGTCCTGATCGAGTTCGAGACCCAGGCCGAGGAGGACCTCCTCCGGGGCGAGGCCATCGCCCTGCCCATCGCCCTGATAGCCATGATCTTCATCTTCGGCGGCGTGCGGGCCGCCGGCATGCCCATCGCCGTGGCCGCCGCCGGCTTCCTGTCGGCCGGCATCGCCCTGCTCGCCGCCACCTTCGTCCTCGACTCGGTGTCGGTCTTCGCCATCAACGTGGTGTCGATGCTCGGCCTCGGCCTCGGCATCGACTACGGCCTGCTCCTGGTCTCCCGCTTCCGGGAGGAGCGGGGCAAGGGCGCCGACCTCCCCACCGCGGTGGAGACGATGGTCGCCACCGCAGGCGTCACCGTCGTCTACTCGGCCCTCACCGTGGCCGTCGCCATGAGCGGCATGTTCGTCTTCGGCGATCCGACGATGACCAGCTTCGGGGTCGGCGGCCTGTCGGCCGTGCTGCTGTCGATGACGGCGGCACTCACCCTGTTGCCCGCCCTGCTCAGCATCGTCGGGGCCAGGATCCGCCCGGCCAAGGTGGTGCCTCCGGGCGAGGGCGCCTTCTTCCGCCTGTCCAAGGTGGTCCAGCGCTTCGCCCTGCCGGTGCTCGTCATCGTCGGTGGTGGCCTGGCCCTGCTGGCCCTGCCCTTCCTCGACGCCCGCCTGGAGAACGGCGACGCCCGCAGCCTGCCCCGCTCGTCGGAGGCCCGGGCCGCCGCCTTCACCCTGGCCGACGAGTTCCCGGCCCGAGGGGCCGAGCCGATCGTGGTCATCGCCGACGCCGACGCCGAGGCGGCGACCACACAGGCCTGGGTGTCCAGCCTGGGCGGGGTCGACGGCGTGGCCGCCATCGTCCCCCGGGTGGGCTTCCCCCAGGGCATGACTGTGGTCGACGTGATCCCCGAGGGGTCCAGCCAGGGCGAGACCGCCATGGCCGTCGTCGACGCCATCCGGGCCCAGGACTCCGGCTTCGAGGTGGAGGTGGGCGGCATCGCCGCCGCCACCAAGGACACCCGGGCCATGCTGGCCGAGCGGGCACCGATCGCCATCGGCGTGGTGGTCGTCGCCACCTTGATCCTGCTGTTCGCCATGACCGGCTCAGTGGCCATCCCGATCAAGGCCGTGATCATGAACGTCCTGAGCCTGGGAGCCAGCTTCGGTGCCCTGGTCTGGGTGTTCCAGGACGGCAACCTCTCGGGACTGCTCGCCTTCGACCCGGTGGGCTCGATCGACCTGTGGTTGCCGATGATCATCTTCCTCTTCGCCTTCGGCCTGTCGATGGACTACGAGGTGTTCCTGCTGGGCCGGGTGAAGGAGATCCACGACCGGACCGGCGACAACGACCTGTCGGTCTCGACCGGGCTGCAGAGCACGGGCCGGATCATCACCTCGGCCGCCCTGCTGATCGTGGTGGTGTTCGCCGGTTTCGCCGCCGGTGAGACGCTCACCATCAAGCAGCTCGGCGTCGGCCTGGCCCTGGCCGTCGTGGTCGACGCCGCCATCGTCCGCACCCTGCTGGTGCCGGCGACGATGAAGCTGCTCGGCGAGTGGAACTGGTGGGCACCGGCACCGCTGCGTCGCCTGCACGACCGGATCGGTCTGCACGAGCCGCCGAGCGCGGCCGACGACCTGGCCCCGATCGCCGTCGACGCCGACGGGACCGAGGCCCGGCCCGACGATCTGGTCGGCGTCTGACCCTCCTGCCGCCACCGTGACCGTGCCCCGGCTCGGGCCGCCCCCAGGGGTTGGCATCGGGTCGGGGCACCGTCGCGTCGTCTCGCTCATCGACTCGTCCCTGAAGCGGTTGCGGTCCCGGTCGGACGACGGGGAGACTGGAGGTGTTCGACGTGAGGAGGACATGATGCCGACACGCCCCGTGGGCAAGACCCGGGACGCCGGGTGGCAGATCGGGGTATCCCGGTCGATCGCCGTCGATCTGGAGACGGTGTGGCACCACCTCATCTCGCCCGCCGGGCTTGCGGTATGGCTCGGCCCGGGGTTGTCGACGCCACTGGTGAAGGGCGAGCGCTACGAGACCGCCGACGGCACGACGGGCGAGGTCCGCAGCCTCCGCCCCCTCGATCGCGTCCGGTTGACGTGGCAGCCGGTCGACCGGGCCGACGACGCCACCGTGCAGGTGGCGGTCACGCCGTCGAAGGCGGGCTGCAGCCTCCGATTCCACACCGAGCGGCTCTACGACGGCGAGGAGCGGGAACGGATGCGCCATCACTGGCGGCAGGTCGTCGATCGCATCGAGGCCGAGCTGACCCCCGAGGTGTCGTGACCGGGCGTCGTCCCCGGCCGTGCGAGCGGGGCCGGTCGGGACGGCGGCACCGACGGAGGCCGCCGGCGGACGGGTGGTACCGCCCGGTCGCCATCTAACCTCCGGGGCACGCGCCGAGCGACGAACGGAGCCGAGATCATGACCGACCTGTGGAAGCTGAGTGCCGCCGACCTGGCCGCCGGCATCCGGGAGCGAGAGTTCAAACCGAGCGAGGTCGTGGCCTCGGTGCTCGACCGGGTGGCCGCCGTCAACCCCGGGCTCAACGCCATCACCTACGACCTGTCCGACCAGGCCCGGCTCGACGCCGCGGCCGCCGACGACGCGGTGGTCTCGGGAGCCGCACTCGGCCCGCTCCACGGCGTGCCGGTGACGATCAAGGAGAACATCGATCAGGTCGGCCTCCCCAACACCAACGGCGTCCCGGCCTTCGTCGACGTGATTGGGACCGAGGACGCCCCGCTCGTCCGGAACCTGAAGCGGGCCGGGGCCATCGTGGTGGGGCGCACCAACACGCCGGAGTTCTCGATGCGGGGTGACACCGACAACCCGCTGCGAGGCCGGACCCGCAACCCCTGGGGCGACGCCATCTCGGCCGGCGGTTCGTCCGGCGGGGCGGGATCGGCCTGCGCCGCCGGCATGGGACCGCTCCACCACGGCAACGACATCGGCGGCTCGCTCCGGTTCCCGTCGATGGCCAACGGCACGGTGACGGTGAAGCCGACGAGCAACCGGGTGCCGGTCTTCAACTCGTCGGCCCCGACCGAGCGCGGTCCGCTGTCCCAGGTCATGTCGGTCCAGGGGATCATCGCCCGCCACGTCGACGACGTCGTCCTGGCCACGTCGGTCATGATCGAGCCCGACCCCCGGGATCCGCTCAGCCCGCCCCTACCGTTCGAGGGCCCGCCGGTGCCCGATCCGCTCACCGTGGCCGTGACCACCGAGTGGGCGGGCTACGAAATCCACCCTGGCATCGTCGAGCTGCTCGATCGGGCGGCCGAACACCTGGCCGACGCCGGGTATCGGGTGGTGCGGGCCGACCCGCCCCCGGTGATCGACGCCGCCCGGGGTTGGTTCACCGTCGGCACCACCGAACTCGACGCCACCCTGGTGCCCGCCATCGAGGAGTACGGCTCGGACGTGATCAAGGACGTGTTCGGCTGGTACCTGGACATCTCCGAGCTGCAGGACCGAAACGGCTACATCACCGGCTTCGGTCACCGGACGAAGCTCATGCGGGACTGGAACCTGTTCCTCGACGAGCATCCGCTCCTTCTCACCCCGTTCCTCATGCGACCGATGTACGACGCCGACTACGACGCCCGCGGCCGGGACGAGGTGGAGGACCTGTTCGACTCGGCCGTGTACTCGACCGGCATCAACTACCTCGGGCTGCCCGCCGGTGTCATCGGGATGGACCTGGTCGAGGGCCGCCCGGCGGCGATCCAGCTCGTCGGTCGCCGTTACCGGGAGGACATCATCTGTGGGGCCATGGCCGCCATCGAGGAACGCAACGGCGTCCTGGTCCACCGGCTGTGGGAGCGACAGGAGGCGTAGCGCGTCGCCCCGGCAGCCGCCCGGGGCCGACGCCGGACCGCGGCACCGCTCGGGGCCGTCGCCGGCGGCGGACCATAACACCGCCCGGGGCGGTCAGGCCGGGGTGGTCGACCCGTCGTCGTCGAGTCGGGTGATGGCGGCGTGGCACTCGTTGACGCACTGCTCGATCAGCGACGCCTGGTCGGCCAGCTCGACGGCCTGCCGGTAGAGGTCGAGGGCGGTCTCGATCTCGCCTCGACCCTCGGCGGCGTGGGCCCGGCCGGCCAGGGCCATGGCGATGCAGCCCGGATGTCCGGAGTCGGCGGCGATCTCGTAGGCCTCATCGTGGTAGGCGCCGGCCCGCTCGTGGTTGCCGGCCCCGGTGGCCATCCGGCCGAGTTCGCTCAGGATGTAGTGGCGGCCGTGGAAGTCGGTGCCGTTGAGCTGCTCGATGGCGTTGAGAAAGCGGGCTTCGGCCCGTTCGTGATCGCCTCGGGCCTGGTGGAGGCGGCCCAGTTCGCCGACCAGCAACCCGTGGGCCCACTTCTCGTCCAGTCGTTCGAGGGCGTCGGCCGCCCGCTCGCCTCGTTCGATGGCCTCCTCGACGTCGCCGTCGTCGAGACCGAGCTGGATGAGCAGGCCGTGCAGGGTGACGGCGCCGAGGTCGATCAGGGCCTGGGCCAGCCGGTCGTCGGGGTCGGCCAGTTCCTCGGCCTCGGCCAACAGGCGTCTCGGCTCGGCGGCGTCGGAGGAGACGCCGCTGAGGTTGAACGCGGCCGCCACCCGGGCCAGGGCCACATCGGGATGGCGGTGATCGTCGAGGATGTCGAGGGCGTCGAGCACGAGCAGGGCCACCGGCGACCGGGGGTGGGCGGCGCTGGTGACCGCCAGGGCGGTCACCACGTTGGCCCACAGGTAGGGCCGGTCCTCGCGGTCGACCGTGTCGAGCAGCGCCCCCAGCAGCCGTTCACCGCCCTGGGCGTCACGGCTGAGGAACCACACCGACGCCGGGATCGCCACCCGGAGGATCAGGTCGGGTTGGTCCATCGATGCCAACCGGTCGAGGGCGGCCGAGATCTGCGAGGCCTGGGCGTCGACGGCGGCCAGCGCGGCGGCCCGGCCCTCGTCCCGGGTCTGGTGGGCGGTGACCAGCAGGTCGGACACCCACGCCAGGTGCGCCCGCTCACTGGCCTCGATCAGGCTTCGCCCGGCCAGTTCGGCGGCGGCGAACTGGCGGATCGGCTCCAGCATCCGGATACGGCCGCCCGACGGCTCGGCCACCAGCAGCGAGGCGCCGACCAGCTCGTCGAGACTGTCGAGCACGTCGGCGGCGTCGAGACCGCAGGCCGTCGACAGTCCCTCGGCGGCGGCGACGTCGAAGGCGCCCGCCATCACCGACAGCCGGTCGAACAGCTCGCGGGCCTGCGGGGAGAGCTGCTCGGCGCTCCAGCGGACGACGGCCTCCAAGCTCCGATGTCGACGGTCCCGCTTGGACTGGAGCTGGCGGAGGAGGCGGAGCTGATCGTCGAGTCGGGCGGCGATCTCCTCGATCGACAGCACCGCCGACCGCCCGGCCGCCAGTTCGATGGCCAGGGGGAGGCCGTCGAGTCGGCGGCAGATGTGGGCGACGACCGGGAGGAGGCCGGGGGCGATCTCGCGATCGCCGCCGGTGGCCCGCACCCGCTCCACGAACAGTTGGACCGACGGGCTGCGGCGGGCCGCCGTCAGGTCGTCGTCATCGGCGGGTAGATCGAGCGGCGGCACCGCCACCAGTTCCTCGTCGGTCAGTCCCAACGGCTGCCGGGAGGTGACGAGCAGGGCCCCCTTGCTGTCGGTGTCGAGGAGGGCGTCGGCCACCTCGGCCACGGCGTCGAGCAGATGCTCGGCGTTGTCGATGACCAGGACGTCGCCGGCGGCGGCCAGCCGGTCGGTGATGCGGTCGATCGGGGCCAGCATCGAGGTGTGCTCGGGCAGGGGCAACTGCTCGACGATCTGTTCGACCACGGCGCCCGGTTCGGTGGCGCGGGCCAGGTCGATGAACACCACCGGCCGGAGGTCGGCCAACCGCCAGGCGACGGCGAGGGCCAGCGAGGTCTTGCCGACCCCGCCGGGGCCGAGCAACGTCACCAGCGCCCGATCGTCGAGGCGCTCGATCACCTCGGTGACCAGCTCCTCTCGACCCACCAGGCTGGTGCGAAGACGGGGGAGTCGGGTCGTGCCCGGGGCGGCGAGGGGCGGGAAATCGACGGCGAGGCCGGGCCCGCTCACCTGGAGCAGCTCGTGGGGTTCGGCCACGTCCCGGAGTCGATGGCGGCCCAGGCTCCGCACCTCGATGTCGTCGGGGAGTCGGCCCTGGGCCAGGGCGGCGGTGGCGGCGGGCACGAGGAACTGGCCGCCGTGGGCCAGGTCGAGGAGTCGGGCGCAGCGGTTCACCAGCGGGCCGCGGTAGTCGCCGTCGATCGGCTGGGCCCCGCCGGTGAAGGCGGCGGCCCGGATCGACAGCGAGCCCACCGGTCGGCGCAGGGCACCGGTGCCGGCGGCGAGTGCGTCCTCGGCGGTGTCGAACACCGCCAGCACCCCGTCGCCCGTCGACTTGACCACGTGTCCGCCTGCTTCGGCGACGGCGGTCTCCCACACCTGGTGCATGGTGGCGATGTCGGCGGCGGTGTCGACCGGTTCTGCCTCCCAGCGCCGCACCGATCCCTCCACGTCGCACAGCAGCACGGTGACCGTGCCCGAGGGCAGGTCCGTCCCCCCACCTGCGGCGGCCGGTGTCGAGGGATCGGAGGCCGGGCCCGTCGTCGGCGGCGCAGGGGAGAGCGGCGCCGTCGGTGGGGCGAGCGACTCGTCGTGGGCCAGGATGCGCTGTTCCAGATCGACCAGGGTCGGGCCCGGTTCGAGGCCGAGCTCGTTGGCGAGATGGCGTCGGGCCCGTTGGAAGGCCCGCAGGGCGTCGGCCTGGCGACCCTGGCGGTAGAGGGCGAGCATCAGCAGCTCCCACCGCTGCTCCCGGCCCGGCTCCCGGCCGACGGCGGCCTCCAGCTCGGCCACCAGACCGGTGTCCCGACCGGCGTCGAGACGGCGCCGGGTCACGGCGTCGGCGGTGTCGGCGAACAGGTTGTCCACCCGCAGGCGTTCGGCGTCGACCAGATCGCCGTCGAGCCCCTCCAGGGTCGGACCGCGGCGCAGCTCCTCGGCCGCCAGCTGGTGGGCGTGGGCTCGCTGCGGGTCGGCGGCGGCGGTGGCCAGCGACAGCAGCTCCTGGGCCTCGTCGACGTCGACGTCGATGTCGACCAGTCGGTAGCCGCCGGCGGTGGTCTCGACGATGTGGGCGTGGCGGCCGAGGGCTCGACGGAGGCGGGACACGACGGCCTGGACGGCGTTGCGGGGGTCGCTCGTCTCCCGTCCCCGGTACAGCTCGGTGGCGAGCCGCTCGTTCGAGAGCGAGCTGGGGGCGTCGACGGCCAGGGTGGCCAGCGCCAGTCGTTCCCGGGCTCCGGGCGGGGTGATGTCGTCGCCGTTGTCGTCGAGCACCTGGAGCGGACCCAGCAGGCGTAGTTGGACCATGGATCCAACCTACGACGTCGTCACCGTCGCCGATAGGGGCCGGAAGCCCTCGTCAGGGCTCGGTCAGGGACTCGTCAGCGGTCGCTGACCGGGGCAAACAGCGGGACCGGCGGGTTCGGTCATCGGTCACCCGGCGGCCGTTTCGGGCCGGGGTCGCGTAGGAGACCGTCAAAATCTGGGCTAGCTTGCCCATCGTGGTTCTCATCGAGGGGCCCTCTCGCCGCAAGGACGCGGCGCCCGCGGAGGCGTCGTCGTCGTACCACCAAGTTCTTTGGCGCGCCCGGACTTCGGTGATCGCCACCACAATCGTGGTGGCCTGCGCACTGGTGGGACTGCTGGTGTTCATCCTCGGACGAGGACCGTCCGACGAGGCCGCAGGCCCCGTCCCGGTGGGCGACACCGCCCCGGCCGCCTCCGATGACGACGGGCTCGATGGGCAGGTGGGCGCCCCCGCCACCGGACCGGCCGGTCCCTCGGCGTCGCAGGGTGACGGCGCCGCCGGCGCTCCGGCCGCCGACGACTCGGTCCGCAACGTGGAGCGCGATGACGAGACCGGGGCCGCCTCCTCGCAACCGGCGCCCGACGATCCCGGCCCCACACCCTCCGACGACGGAGCCTCCAGCGCGACCCCGGACGGCGACGGCGATGTCGCCGTGGATCCGCCGGCCGAGGCCGAGGCCGAGCCCGGAGCCGATGAGGCGCCGCCGACGAGCACCTTCAACGGGCCGACCGACGGCGACAGCACCGACACCGACCCGGCCGGTGACGACGACGACGATGACGACGACCGTCCGGTCGTCGAACCGCCCGGCGACCGCTCCACGCCGGCCGGCGAGGGCGTCGTGCTCGCGATCCGGGCCGGCCACGACGATGACGACGTCCTGCGCTACGCCGCCCAGGGTCTGCCGCCGGGGCTGGCCATCCACACCGGGACCGGCGTGATCACGGGCTCGCCGACCGAGACCGGCATCTGGGAGGTCACCGTGACGGTGACCGCCGGCGACGATGACGGCGACGCGTCGTCGCAGACCTTCACCTGGACGGTGACCGCCGCCCCCGACACCGACGGATGCGCCCAGGAGGGCCGGGCCCGATCCCGGGCCAGCGTCACCGCCATCACCTTCGAGGTCGTCAACCAGACCGCCGGCGTGCTCGACGTCTACTGGCTCAACCACTCCGGCAACCGGGTGCGCATACACACCGTCGCCCCCACCGAGACGGTGACGGTCGACTCCTTCGAGACCAACCCGTGGTTGGTGGCCGACGCCGGCACCGGTGCCTGCCTCCGCCTGTTGACCGATCCGGCCGACGGCGATCGCCTCGTCCTCCAGCAGTAGTCGCACCCGTCCATGAGCGACCGCCCGTGGGCGAGGGGCGACGGACCGCCCGTGGGCGGCAAGGGGTGACCGGGGAGGGGCGACCGCCTGTGGGCGGGCGGCGAGGGGCCCTCAGGCCTCGATGTTCGACGGGCCGGACGGCAGCCGGAGAGCGGTGGCCACGCCCACCAGCCCGAGGGCGGAGGACAGTAGGATCACCGGTAGGAACGAGCCGAACACATCGGCGATGAGGCCGCCCACCTGGGGTGAGGCCATCTGCGCAACGCCGAAGGCGAGGGTGGCGGCGGCGAAGCTCGGGCCGTAGTCCTCCAACGAGGTGTTGGCCACCACGTAGAGCGTGATGATGCCCGGGATGCCGGCGAAGATCAGGCCGAGACCGGCGGAGGCGGCGAGCGTGGGGGCGAGCCAGCCGGGTACGACCGACAGGGTGAGGGCCGCCCACAGGCCGAAGGCGATGACCAGCGCCGTCGACGGACCCCGCCGGGAGGCGAGGCCGACGAACAGGGGCCCGCCGAAGATGGTGGCGATGCCGATCACGGTGAAGGCCAGGGCGGCCTCGCTCTCGGCCCAACCGTTGTCGTCCTCCAGGCGGGTGGTGAGGAAGGCGAGGACCAGCAGATACATCAGACCGAACACCGTGTAGGAGGCGGTGAGGGGGAGCCAGCCCCGCATCCGCCGCAACACGTCGAAGCCGCCGACGCGACCCGAGCCGTTCGGGCGCTCCTGGTCGTGGCCGATCAGGGCCACGGTCAAGGCCGAGACGGCGACCGCGATCACGCCCATCACCACATACGCCGTCCGCCACTCGTCGTCACCGAAGGTGCCCCGCACGTATCCGGCCAGCTGACCGGTGAACACCAGCCCGACACCGATACCCGAGCCGATCAGGGCCACCGTCAGATTGCGTCGTTCCGGGGGCATGGCCGAGGTGGCAATGGCCGGGGTGGGGATCCACACCAGGGCTCCACCGAAGCCGGAGCACACCATGCCGACGGCCAGGACGGCGGCCGAGGAGGCGAGGGCGCTGACCGCCAGACCCACGGTGGCCAGTATCAGGCCAACCCGAAGCACGAACAGCAGCCGGAGGCGGGCGCTGAGCACGGTGACGGCCAGCGTGCCGACGAGGTAGGCGCTGACGTTGGCGGTGCCGAGCGACCCGGCCAGCGTGTTGGAGATGCCGAGCTCATCGCGGACGGCGGGCAGCAGCACGCCGTAGGCGAACCGCCCGAAGGCCTGGGCCACGGCGGCACACGCCGCCAGGAGCAGCACCGCAGCGAACCCCTGGAGTCGGAACCGGCGCCGCTCGATCGGGCCGGTGATGGCGTCGCTGCTCGTCACGGGGCGCAACCTAGGGCCAACCCCGGCCGACGGCCAGCTCGATCGGTACCGGGATTGGTACGAGGGGCGCAGGTCCGGCGGGCCAGGGCTAGAACGCCTCGTCGATCTCGACGGCCACGATCACGCACTGCGGATCGACGGGCGGGCTCTCAAGATCGTTGAAGTCGAACAGCGTGTCGGAGTCGATGGCCTGGGCCGTCGCCCCGGGATCGACCCCGGTCACGTCGACCCCGAACCCGGCCTCGTCGATGCGGATGCCGGTGGCGGCGTCGACGACGGCGATCTTCACCTCGGCGTCGGCCCGGAAGGCCGCCGGGTTGTTGAACTGCACGGCGTACTCGTAGCTGGTGAACAACGTCTGCTCGGGCGTGCACGACAGCAGCTCGGCCGAAGCGATGTTCTCGATCGTGGCCGGATCCCGCACCAGCACGTCGAAGGCCTCGATCTGACAGCTGGCCGACGCCTCCTCGGTGGGTGCGACCTGGAGCCGCGCCCGCTCACCGGGGGCCAGGGCGGCGACGGTGTCGAAGCCCTGATCGTCGACGATGACGCCGTCGGCGTTGAAGTACTGGATCATCAGCCAGTAGTCGACGTGGGCGTCGTGGACGTTGACGACGTCCACCCAGGTCTCCGTGCCGTCGGTGGAGCAGGGCACCACCTCGAAATGCGACAGCGGGTCGGGGGCCTGTTCGAAGGGGAAGGTGGTGGGCACCGGCCAGTCCTCGACCACGGTGGGCACGTTCACCTCGGGCACGGTCACGCCCGGGATGGCGACCCCGCCCGCCGCCGTGGTCGCCGTCGTCGCCGTGGTGCCGCCGACGCCGACCGCCCCGGTGGTGTCGTCGGGGGTGGCGGTCTCGTCGCCGTCGTCGCCGAGCAGGGTCATGGCGGCAACGGCGCCACCGCCGGCCAGCAGCACGAGGAGCCCCACGGCCAGGAGCAGGGGCAGCGCCGCGCTGCGCTTCGGGGCCGAGTCGGTTGGGGCGGCGTAGGGCGCGGCTGACGTCGGCGGTCCGTCGGTCGGACGGGTCAGCGGTGCGCCCGCCATCGCCGGCCCGGAGGTGGGGCCCGACGTCGGTCCCGAGGGGTGGGCCGGGGTCGGGGCGGGCCAGGCCGCCGCCGTCGGGTGGCTGATCGTGGCCCAGTCACCGCCGCCCGGGCCGGTGGTCGGTCCGGTGCCGGGGGCGACCTGGGTGCCCGCCGGATCGGCGGTCGCCGGAGTGGGAGGCGGCATGCCGGCCGGGGCCGACGGGCCGGTCCGGCCCGAGGGCACCGAGGGGGCCACCCGGGTGGCCCCACCCGAGGAGGGGCCACCCCGACGCAGATCGGTGACGAGCCCGGCGAGCTGGTGGGCGGTCGGCCGCTGAGCCGGGTCGTGGGCCGTGGTCCAGGCCACCAGGTCGGCGATCCCGGGATCGAGTTCGGGAGCGATCGACGGGGCGGTGCTGGTGATGTTGTAGGCCAGGGCCTGGCCGGTGCCGGCATGCAGCGGCCGACCGGCGGCGGCCAGGTGGGTCAGCACCCCCATGGCGTAGATGTCGGAGGGAGGGGTGGCGGCCATGGTGGCGAACAGCTCGGGGGCCATGAAGATCGGGGTGCCGATCAACAGGTCGCCCCGGTGGTAGGTGCCGGTGGCACTCAGATCCCGCATCAGGCCGAAGTCGGCCAGCTTCCACTGCCCGTCGGCGTGGAGCACGTTGGCCGGCTTGATGTCACGGTGGATCATGCCCCGCTCGTGCAGGTGGGCCAGGCCGGCCACGATGTGGTCGAGCACCATCAACACCTCGCGGGTGTCGAGAGGGCCACCGGCCTGCTTCAGGCGGTCGTCGAGCGAGCTGTCACACAGCTCCGCCACCAGGTAGGGCCGATACTCGGCGCCGCCCGCCGCCCCCGAATCGAACTCGAACTGTCCCGAGTCGAGGTAGCCGACGAGGTTCTGATGGCGGAGCTGGGCGATCTTCTGCACCTCGGCCAGGAACGACGACCGCTCCTGAGGCGAGGTGTTGGGGTGGAGGACCTTGACCGCGGCCCGACCGATGCCCACCTCCGACACGTCCTCGGCGGCGAACACCTGGCCGAAGCCGCCACTGCCCAGAACGCCCGTGATCTCCCATCGACCGCCGAGCACGTCTCCGGGCGCAATCGAGTTGTCCACGCTGCTCCTCACCCGGCCCGCCGGGCGGGCCTCCCTCCGAGCGGACACGCTAGCGGCCGGAGCCGGTGGTCGGAGCGGAGCACTCCCTCGGGCACGGGCGGCGGACTCCCACGACCCCACCGTCGCCGAGTGGCCGGTGACCGCCCAGGGGGGCGAAAGCGGATCCTAGGAGGCGATCAGGGCTTCGACGTCGGCCTCCAGCTGGCCGTAGCCGCCGACCCGCATCGAGCCGTCGTCGTCGATGAAGATGTAGGTCCGCTGCTGGGTGATGTCGAACGACTCCCAGAGTTCGCCGCTGGCGTCGGGCACATGGGGGATCCCCTCGACCTCGTTCTCCTCGACGAAGACCTGCATCGAGTCGACGGCGGCCAGACCGGGCATGCCGATGAAGGTGACCTGGTCACCGTAGGTTTGCTGCACCTCCACGACCGTGGGGGCTTCCGCACGTCAAAACGGTCACCAGGGGGCCCAGAACCACAGCACCACGTCCTGACCGGCGAACTGGTCGAAGTCGATCGTCGAGCCGTCGAGGGTGGCGTGGGTGCCGGAGAACGGCCTCGCGGTATCGGCCACGGCCGCGTCGTCGGCGGTCGAGCCCGACGGGGTCGCCTCGGTCGCCGCCTCGTCGGTGGCGGCCCCCGACGCCGCCGCTCCCGAGTCGGACTGGCCGCCGCAGGCGGCGGCGACCAGCGACAGCCCCACCAGGAGGGCGATCAGTGAGCGGGGTGAGGATCTCACAACGGCCGAAACCTAGTCACTCGCATATCCATTCCCCGCATCGGGCCGGATGCAGTCGGTACCGGCCCGACCGTGGATGGCCGCCCCGGGGCCCCGGTCAGGCGAGCTCACCCAGCCGTCTCCACTCCTCGCGTTCGGCGGCGAACGCGGCCTGCTGACGGCGGCGGAAGGCGGCGATCTCATCGGCCTCGGTCGCAAGCCAGTCCTCGTGGTCGGCGAGGGAGAACGATCCGTCCTCGATCCGGATCGCCAGTCGGCCCGCCTCGGCGTCAGCCCTGAGGTCGGTCAGCTCCTCGTGGGAGACCGGGTGGAAACGAAGCCGATCGAAGGTGCGGAGCAGCCACGGCGTGTCGGGCTCGGGACCCGGCGTCGGTGTGTCGAGGTACCACACCGGCACCGTCCGGCCGACGAACTGGTAGCCGCCGGGTCCCTCCATGCCATAGATGCAGAGATAGGCGCCACCGATGCCCACGGCGTTCTGCGGCGTCCAGGTCCGGGCCGGGTTGTACTTCGTGGTCACCAGGCGGTGCCGAGGATCGAGCGGTGTGGCCACCGGCGCGCCGAGGTACACATCACCGAGGCCCAAAACGAGATAGTGGGCGTCGAACACGACACGGCGGACGTCGTCGATCGAGTCCAAGCCGTTCACCCGCCGGATGAACTCGAGATTGGAGGGGCACCAGGGGGCATCGTCGCGCACCACGTTCATGTAGCGCTCGATCGCCTCGAGGGTGGAAGGATCCTCCCAGGACAGCGGCAGGTGGACCTCGCGGCTCGGGATGACCAGAGCACCGGGATCGGGCGACGCCTCGACGGCGGCGGTCACCTCGTCGAGCAGTTTCACGATGGGCAGGCGGACCGGATCGACGTGGATGAGCAGCGACCGGATGCCGGCGGTCACGTCGACGATGCCGTCGAGGGAGCGGGCGGCCAGCGCCTGCTCGAGGAGCTGCACGGAGGCCCGCAACCGGAGGTCGAGCGTCATGTCGCCCAGCTCGACGAGCAGAAACTCGTCACCGGCCCGACGAAAGACCACCTCGGGATGGGCACCGGCGTCGATCCGGCCCAGGACACCGCCATCGTCCGGCCTCACCGTTCGAGGCGTGGGGCGGGGGGTCGATTCCCGTCGGAGAGCGATGGTCCGAGCCCTATGGGCCCGGACCTCGGCCGCGCCGGCGAGGTCGACCAAACGGAACCGGACGGTGTCGCCCGGTGCCAGCTGCCCGAGCTTCCACCGCTCGGCCGCCACCACGGTGAAGGGGCAGGTGAAACCGCCGAGGCTCGGCCCGTCGGGTCCGAGTATGACGGGCGTGTCGCCGGTGAAGTCGACGGTGCCGAAGGCGTAGCCGTTGTCGTGGATGTTGGACGGATGCAGACCCGCCTCGCCGCCGTCGACGCGAGCCCACCGGGGCGTGGGACCCGAGAGGCGGACACCGGTGCGGGAGGCGTGGGACTGGACGGTCCAGACCGCGGCGAGCAGCTCGGCCACGCCGTCCTCGGTGAAGTACTCGGGTGCTCCCAGCGGGCCCTCGGTGACCGCGATCGACCAGTCGTCGGTGAGGGCGGGGCGCGCCAGCGGGTGCAGCCCGAACGGGGCGGCATCGCCGTTGTCGGCCAGTCCGGGCGTGCCGATCGGGAGCCGATCGTCGACCGCCAGTTCCCGGCCCTGGTGGCCGCCGAAGCGACCGAGGGTGAAGGTCGCCCTGCTCTCCAGCACCTCGGGCACGTCGATCCCGCCCCCCACCGCCAGGTAGGTGCGCAGACCGGAGCCGGCGATCCGACCGAGCGAGAGCACGGCGCCCGCCGTCACAGGCAGCGGCTCCCAGTGCGGGACCGGACGGCCGTCGACGGTCGCCGCCATCTCGGCCCCACCGAGGGCGATCACGGCGTCTGCCTCGAAGCGGAGCGTGGCCCCGAGCGCCGTCATCTCCAGACCGGCCGCCTGCCGGCTGTTGCCCACGATCCGGTTGACCAGGGCCAGGCTCAGGTCGTCCATGGCGCCGCTCGGGGGGACCCCGATCATCCAGTAGCCGAGGCGGCCGTCGACGTCCTGGACCGTCGTGAGCAGTCCGGGTTGTTCGACGACGATGACGGGTGCGGTCATCAGTCTCCGTCGGTGATCACGATCCGCACCGGCGAGGGGGAGAATCCATTGCACGGGTTGTTGATCTGCGGGCAGTTGCTGATGACGACGATCGTGTCGAGCTCGGCCCGCAGCGTCACCGATAGACCGGGAGCCGAGATGCCGTCGACGATGCCCAGGCTGCCGTCCGGGTCGACGGGCACGTTCATGAACCAGTTGATGTTGGACTGCATGTCGCGCTTGTCGAGACCCCACTTGGCGTGCTCGTGTACGAAGTTCTCCACGCAGGCGTGCTGATGGAAGGTGTGGTGGCCGTAGCGGAGGGTGTTCGACTCTTTCGAGCAGGCACCGCCCAGGGTGTCGTGGCGATCGCAGCCGCTGGCCATGATCGTCATGAGCGCCCGCCCCTCGGTCGTACGCAGGATCGAACCGGCGGTCAGGAACACGTTGCGCTGGGCCACCATCGTGTCGGGGGCGCTGTAGCGCTCGGTTGGGTCGTCGGCCACATACAGCAGACAGTCGACGGCCTGATTGCCCTCGAGGTCGATGATCGTCATCGACTGGCCCGCGGTGACCAACGCCGACCACGGGGCCCGGGCCGGAACGTGTTCGTCCCTCATGCCAGCAACCCGCGGGCGATCTCGGCGTTCTGGTAGGCGCGCCGTCCCTCCGGCGTTGCCAGGCGGACCGGGTCCTCCTCGGTCGCCGGCTGGCCCCGCCACGCCGTCACCCGCAGGGGCGACACCGTGTAGTCGACGCGGTCGTCGAGGGGGTGCGGAACGTTGACCACCGTCACCAGCACGTCGAGTTCGCAACGAAGGACGACCTCGGCCCCTGCGGGGGAGTCGTGCAGCAGTCTGATCGCACCGTCGGGCTCGACCCGCGTGCCCTTGAACAGGTTGATGCACGGGGCCACCTCTCGGCGCGTCCTGCCGTGCTTGGTCAACGCAAGGGCGAAGAGGTCACGACCGTTGGGGGCGGGCCCCGAGATCGATCCGTCGCCGTAGCGGCCGTCGTTGGCGGCGATGTTGGTCGTGCCGCAGATGGTGTCGTGGAGGCCGGAGCCGTCGCCGACGATCGCCGCCAGCACCCGTCCCATGTCCGACAGCAGCAGCTGGCCTTCGTGGAGGTAGGCCTGCCACTGCACCTTGACGGTGTCGGCCACGTTGAGCCGCTCACTGGGATGATCGTGGCGGTGGAGGAGGAGGCCGGCGCAGGCGTCGCCCTCGATGTCGACCAGTCGGACGTGGGTGCCGGCAGCGACCGCCAGTGATGTGTAGCCACCACCGGCCACCGTCTCGTCCCACAGCACGTCGGCGGGGGGTACGCCGTCGGGGATGGCGGCGGCCGTGGCCGGAGGAACCGTCGGCATGGTGGCGACGACGGTCCCCTCCATGGCCCGGGCGTGCTCCCGGGCGGCCGCTGTCGTCGCCGTGCTCCCGTCGGGGGTGGGCTTGAGCGACGGCGCAAGGCCTTGAGCGGCTGGAGAGTCGGTCATCGAGAGCTCGTTCCGGTGCTGAGGAGCAACTCCTCGATCTCGTCGACGAGATCGAGGAAGCGGGGGTCTCGTTTGGTCATCGGGCCTCGGGCGGGTCCGAAGGGCACCTCGATGATCTCGGCGACCCGCCCCGGGTTGGGGGTCATGACGTAGATGCGCTGGGCGAGGTAGACGGCTTCGGCCACATCGTGGGTCACCATCAGCACCGTGGCCGTCGTGCGCTGCCATACGGTGAGCAGGAAATCGTGCATGGCCCGCGTCGTCTGGGCATCGAGCGCTCCGAAGGGCTCGTCGAGGAGCAGCACGTCGGGTTCGGGGGCGAGAGCTCGGGCGATCGCCACCCGCTGGCGCATACCGCCCGACAACTCCTTGGGCTTTCGGTCGGCGTAGGCCGACAGATCGACGATGCTCAGCAGGTCCGTCACCCGCCGGTTTCGCTCCGCTCTCGGGATGCCGGCCAGTTCCAGCCCGAAGCCCACGTTCGACGCCACCGACTTCCACGGGAACAGCGAGTAGGCCTGGAACACCATGCCCCGGTCCGGTCCGGGACCGACGACGGTGTCGCCGCCCACGGTGACCGATCCCGCCGTCGGCTCTTCCAGGCCGCCGATGATGTTGAGCAGCGTCGACTTGCCGCAACCCGATGCGCCGACGATGCACACCAACTCGCCGGCGCCGACGTCGAGGTCGACACCGTCGATGGCGGGGATGGTCTGCCGGCCGGCCCGGAACGTCTTCGAGACTCCGCGCACGGCCACGCCGGGCCTGGTCATGGGCCCGGTGGCGTCGGTCGCCGACGGCGCCGTCGGGGTCTCGTCGCCGGACTGGTCGGCTCCGTCGGAGGAGGACGTCATCGATCGCACCGGGTCAGTCCACCGCCCAGCGGGCGCTTCGATTGCGGAGATGGCGCAGCGCCATGTCGAAGGCGATGCCGAGGAGTCCGATCACGAGCAGCAGGGCGAACATGCGGTCGACCCGTCGGAACCGCTGGGCCCGGATGATGCGGAACGCCAGACCCTCCTGTGCCGCCAGTAGTTCGGCCACCACCAGCATGAGCCAGGCGGCGGCGAGGTTGATCCGGGCCACATCGATGATGCCGGGCCACGAGTGGGGAAGGATCACCCGACGTAGAACCGTGAGCCGACCGGCGCCCAGGGTGTAGGCGGCATTGATCAGTTCGCTCGGCACCGCCCTGGCCACATCCGCCGTCATCAGGATGTTGTAGAACACCGTACCCACGATTATCAGGGCGATCTTCGGGGCCTCGTCGATACCGAGCCAGATCAGGAACAGGGGTGTGAGCGCGCTGGCCGGGATGTAACGCAGGAAGCCCAACTGAGGCTCGAAAAACGACTCGACGGAGGCCATGCTTCCGATCAGCACCCCGAGGGTGACCCCGATGACCACGCTGATGCCGTAGCCGATGACCACTCGCTCGAGACTGGCGGTGAAGTCGAGCCACAGCTCGCCCTCCTCCCACATCTCCACCAGTGCGGCCCAGGTTGCGCCGATGGTGGGAACGGCGAACCCGTCGCTGGCCCACACCGTCGAAGTCAGCACCCACAGACCGACGATCGTGGCGATGCCGGCGATGACGGCCGCCCACCGCAACCCATCGGGGATCGGGCCCCGCACCCGAAGGAGATGGCCCTGTCGGTGGCCTCGGACGCCGGCCGGAGCAGGCCCGGAGGGGGGTGGCTGAGCGGTCGTCGTCATCGCCGTTGCTCGATCGGGGGCCCTGGGCGGGTCAACCGTTCCGGTTGACCCAATCCTCGGTGAAGCTGCCGTCGAACAGTCCCTCGATCGGCGCCTCGCTCTCGGTGAACCCCGAATCGACGAGGAAGGGGTTTATCAGTTCGGCCGTGAACAGCAGCGAGCTGGTGTCATCACCGTCGCCGAAGGCGGCGAGCGCCTCCTCGGCTGAGAACAAGGTGGTGCCGTCGGCGAAGAGGTTGTAGTCCTCGACGGAGGTGTCGGCGACCTCGGCCATGATCTCCAGCGACTCGTCCGGGTTCTCCTCCAGGTACTGGAGGGTGAGATACCAGGCGTCGACCAGTTTCTGGACCGCGTCCGGGTTGTCGTCGACGATCTCCCGAGTGGCCACGATGTGATCGGGGATCAGGCCGGGGAAGTCGGCGGAGCTGAACAGTTCGGCCGAGCCTTCCCGTTCGAGGGCAGTGAGCCAGAACGGCGCGAACACACCGACGCAGTCGAACTCGCCGGCGGCGAAGCCGGCCGCTGCGGCGTCGGTCAGGACGCCGCGGAAGTCGATGTCGTCCTCGGTCAGGCCGACCGACTCGAGGCCCTGCACCAGGAGGAAGTGGTCGACGACGCCGGCCTCGGCGGCGATCGTCTTGCCTGCGAGCTCCTCGATGGAGGAGATCGAGCCGTCGCAGATGATCTTGTCGTTGCCCGTGGAGTTGTCGTTGACCACCACGATCACCTGCTCGTCGCCGAAGGCGACGCTGGCCATGGTGTCGTTGAGGGTCTGGGTGACGAAGTCGAGCTCACCGACGGCCATCGCGTCGATGCTGGCGAGGTAGTCGGCGAAGAAGATCAGCTCGACGTCGAGGCCGACCTCCTCGAAGATGCCCGCCTGTTCGGTCACGGCCAACGGAAACCAGCCCGGCCAGGCCGAGTACCCGACGGTGATCGAGTCGACCTCAGCCGGCGCCGACTCGTCGGCGGACTCGGCCTCGTCGTCGGCCGCATCGGCCTCATCCGCCTCATCGGCCTCGGTGTCGTCCTCGGTGCCCTCGTCCGTGGCGGCGGCATCGTCGGTCTCGGTCTCGTCCGCGCTCTCGTCGTCCGAACCACAGGCCGCTGCGAGCAGGAGGAGCGCAACGAGGATCGCCAGTAGTCGTAAGCGTGCAGTGGCCATGGTGAAAGATGCCTCCCCGTCGGTGAATGGGCATCAACCTACGGAGGGCGCGTTTCCATCGAATGTCATTCGAAATAAGCGGGCGGGTCCGTCCTCTGTGGCGAATCTGTAGCCACCGAACCTTCAGGTGGCCGGGTCCGTGCGTCGGCGGATCTCGCCGAGACGGGACGGATCGGACAGCAGTCCTCGCACCGTCAGGTCGGCGAGGAAGGTGCCGGCATCGGCCGCGTCGACATCGCTGGCGGACGCCCGAACGACACTGGCCGGGGGTCGGAACCAGTTCTGCAACGCCTCGTCGTTGGCCAGCACCGTCAGTGCCGTCATCTGCGGATCGACCTCGATGAAGGTACCGTCGCCGATGCCCGCCTCGATGAGGCCGGTCACCCCTCGGAGCAGCAGTTGACGGTCGGTCCAGTACCGCTCGAAGGTGTCGGGTTCACTGCCGGCCAGACGGTGGATCTCGTTGATGTCGAAGGGAAAGTCGCACAGTGCCTCCGCGTCTCGACGGATGAAGGCGTGGAGTTGGAGATCGACGGACGGGAAGGTGTCTCGCACGTCCCGCAGGATCTCCAGCGGGATCTGATTGACGTCCTCCACGATCCGTTCGAGCACGGCGTTCTTGTTGCGGAAGTAGTAGTAGAGGGACGAAACGCCCAGCCCGACCTCCGACGCGATGTCGGCCATCGTTGTGGCGGCCACACCCTGGCGGGCGAAGAGGCGGGCGGCTGCGCCGATGATCTCGTCGGCGACCGGCCCCTCGGTCCGCCGGGCGCGATTGCGGGGGCGGCCGGCGCCCGGACGGCGAACCCGGGGCCGATCCTGGTGCCGCTTCGCCACGATGTCCGTCCGTCCCCCGCCGTCGGCCTCAGCGGGCGGTGGCCGTCACCGTGGTGACGATGCCGCCCCGGATGTTCTGGGTGAGGGTGACCTCGACGTCGGCCACGCCGTCGCCGGCGGCGGCGATGCGATCGGCCAACTCGCCGACGAGGTGTTCGGCGAAGATCCGGCGGTCCCGGTAGGTGGTCAGCATCAGTTTCAACGACTTGGACTCGATGGCCTCACCGACCGCCCGGTACCGAATGACGGTGTGGTAGATGTCGGGCTGAACGCCTTCGACGGCCGGGCACAGCGCCTGCAGCTCGTCGGTGACGAACTCGACGGTGACCGGCCGGTCCACCGGGAACGTGTCGAGACGCCCGTACTCCTCGGGGGTGACATGGCGGCCGAGCATGGGTTCGGGGGTGTGATCGTCGATGGCGCGAAGGGTAGCGGTCCCACTCCCGGAGCCCGAGGTGAAAGATTGGGGATGTGACCGGACAAGAACCGGACGTGCCCACCCCAACCGTTTCCCCGGCTCCGGAAGCCGTCGTCGAGCAGGCGCCGCTCGACGACGAGACCCGGTTCCGGCGGCTGTTCGAGACCGGCTACCAACCCCTGGTGGCCTACGCCAGACGCCGCACCCTCAACCCGGCGGCGGCCGACGACGTGGTGGCCGAGACCTTCGCCACCGCATGGCGGCGTCGGGCCGACCTCCGCCCCGGCGCCGCGCCGCTGCCGTGGCTCTACGGGATCGCCGCCAACGTGCTCCGCAACCAGCGGCGCTCCCAGGGCCGGGCCCTGCGCCTGGTCGACCGGCTCCACCACGACCCGTTGACGGCCGCGGTGGCCGAGGTCGACCTGGAGCTGCCCGATCCCGAGCTGCACGACGCCCTCGACCGCCTCTCCTTCGACGACCGCGAGATCCTGCGCCTCGTCACCTGGGAGGAGATGAGCCATGCCGAGATCGCGGAGACGCTCGGCTGCTCGGTCAACGCCGTCGGCATCCGCCTGCATCGGGCCCGAAAACGGCTCCGCCACGAGCTCGACATCACGTCCATCGTCAACCCCGACCACCGCTGAGAGAGGAGCGCCCCATGGTCAACGACACCCCGAACCCCCGGCCCGAGCCTCATCACACCGGTGCCTCCGACGTCCCATCCACCCCCCAACCCCCCACCGACGAGGTACTGGACCGCCTGCGGGCCGCCCGCCCCGTCGACCACAACCCCCTGCCTCGGCCCGACGGGCCGCAGGCCAACGCCTTTCTGGAGTCCATCATGAGTGCCAACCCGGCCGCCGAGCCCGGCGGCTCCCCAACACCGCCCCCCACCGGCGAGACCGGCGATGATCGCCGCCTCGACCCGGTCCTGTTCGCCGACGACGTCGAGCACGACTACGCCCGGCCGACCGTGATCTCCGACCGGCGTCGCCGCCGGGGTGGTTACGGCATGATTCTGGCCACCGCCGCCGCCGTGGCGGTGCTGGTGGCCGGCGCCCTGGCCCTGTTGCCGGCCAACACCGAGCCCGCCCTCGCCGCCGTGCAGTCGGCGGCCCAGGCCACCGCAGAGGCCCAGAGCGGCCGGGTCGATGTCACCGTCGATCTCGACGCCGCCGACGACATCGGGACCGGGATGGTCGAGGCCTCGGTCAACGGTCGCTTCAACGGCCCCGACGTCGCCTTCACCATCGGTGCCTTCGACGTGTCCGAAGACGGTGCCACCGAGGACCTGATCGGCGAGCTGCCCCTGTCGGAGACGCGCTTCGTCGACGGTGTGCTCTATGCCGACGTCGACGGCGAGGGGTGGATCGGCGTCGAGGCTCCCGAGTTCGTCGGTGCCGCCGTCACCGACCTGGCCGACCCCCGCGAGGTGCTGACGGCGGTCGAGGACCTGGTCGAGGCGACCGAGGTGGGCCCGGCCACGCTCACCGAGCCCGACGGCGCCACCGTCGAGACCACCCAGTACCGCAGCGTGGTCGATCTCGGTGACGAGAGCCTCTCCCAGTCGGGCTGGCTGGCCGGGCTCGAGCTGAGCGACATTGAGGCCGAGGGCGAGATCACGGTCGACCTGTACGTCGACGGCGAGGGCTGGCTGCGACAGCTGTCGGTCAGTGGCGATCTCACCGAGCCCGAGGGTGGTCCGGGTGAGGCCCGGTTCGAGGTCGTGACCTCCTTCTACGACATCGGCGGCGACATCACGATCGAGGCCCCCGAGGGGGTCGAGGTGATGGAGGCCGACGACCTTCTGGGCGAGGGCTTCGAGGCCGATTTCGAAGCCGAGTTCGACGAGGAGTTCGACCTCGACACCGAGGACCTCGACGAGTAGTACCTCCCCCGATCCGCCGCCCGTCGGCGGCTCGACCCCACCCCCCAACCGGCAACGGCGCCGCCGTCGGCCCCGGCTGAGCTCAGGCTCGGCCGGGGCCGGCGTCGCGTAGGAGGACCTCGGTGACGGCATCGGCCGGGAGCAGCGTCTCGAGCCGAAGCTCCTCCAACGTCACGTCGAAGGCGGCCCCGATCGTGGTGATCGTGGTGAAGAACCGCAGGCGGTCGCCGCCGTCGATCCGGAGGGTGAGGGGCAGGACGAGCTCATCGACCGTGATCGGGCCCGACCGGTTCGCCTGGCGGGGGACGCCGGGGTAGGCGGCGATCTCGTCCCGCAGGGCGCGGAGGCGATCGTCGCCGGGACGGTGGTGCAGCTCCCGTTCCAGCCGATCGAAGAGGACGGCCGCCGTCGTGTCCCAGTCGTCGGCGATTCGGCGCAGGCCGTCGGGGTGGAACGACAGGCGGGCGATGTTGGCCGCCACCTCCGGCGGCGGGGCCGGGTCGAGGAGCGCCAGCAGACGAAGGGCGGCCGGGTTGGCCAGCACCAGGTCCCACCCTCGGTCGATCACGTAGGCGGGGTAGGGGCCGTGGGCGTCGAGCATGCGTTGCAGGGCGGTCAGCACCGGCTCGAGGTCGGGGTCGTCGAAGCTGCGCTCGCCGAAGGCCGGGGCGTAGCCGGCGGCGGTCAGCAGCACGTTCTGGTCCCGCAGAGGCAGGTCGAGCACCCGCCCCAGGTGGACCACCATCTCGGGGCTCGGCTTCGACCGGCCGTTCTCCAGGAAGCTCAGGTGGCGCTGCGACACCTCGGCCTCGGTGGCCAGATCGAGCTGGCTCATCCGGCGGGCCGAACGCCACTGGCGGAGCTGGGGGCCGAAGCCGACGACGGTCTCCATGACGCTCACGGTAGGAGACGCCGCACACCCGTTCCCATTACCTGGCGGGTAATCGACCGGCCGCGCCTCCGTGGCGATGCTCGGACCATGACTTCCGTGACGACCAACCGACTTCGCCTCGTCCTCCGCCTCAATGCCGCCACCTCGTTCGCCGGGGGCGCCATCGCCGCCATCGCCGGACCGTGGGTGTCGGACACCCTGGGCATCGATCACGTCCTCATCACCCGTGCGGTCGGCATCGGCCTCATCGCCTTCGCCGCCTACGTGCTGTGGACCTCGTACCAGGGCGATGACCGGCTCCTGGCCGAGACCCGCCTGATCTCACTGGGCGACGCCTCATGGGTGGTGGCCACCGCCGTCGTCCTCGTCGCCGGGCTCCTCACCACGTGGGGGGTGGTGGTGGCGGTCGCCGTCGGCCTCGCCGTCGCCGACTTCGGCGCCGCCCAGTGGTGGCTGCGGTCCCGTGCCCTGCGGGGGACGGCGGCACCCACCGCCGCCTGAGCCGACCGTCCGACCCCGGTCGGGCCTCGCCCCACCGGTCGGCCGCCCGGTCGGTGAGCGCCCGACGGGTGGCCGCCCGATCTATGACAGACCGGCCGGGAACTGGGATGGTGGGGGCGATGTCCGGCCGTCACCGACCCTCTTCGAGCCCCGTCGTGCTCACTGATGCCGCCACCCGGATCGTGTACGCCACCGACAATTCGATCTACCAGGTCGAGCCGGAGGCCGTCGCCCTCCCGGCCTCGGCCGAGGAGGTGGCCGCCCTCCTGGCCGCCAACCACGTCCGGACGGCGCCACGGCCGGTGGTGGCCCGGGGCGGCGGCACCGGCACCAACGGGCAGAGCCTGACCGACGGCCTCGTCCTCGACACCAAGCGGTCGCTCAACCGGATCCTCGCCATCGACCCCGAGGCCCGCACCGCCGTGGTCGAGCCCGGGGTGGTCACCGCCGCCCTCAACGCCGAACTCGCCGACCACGGCCTGTTCTGGGCCCCCCACACCTCCACCCTCAACCGGGCGACGGTCGGGGGCATGATCGCCACCGACGCCGCAGGCAAGGGTTCGCTGGTGCACGGGCGGGCCCACCGGCACGTGCTGGCCATCGACGTCGTCCTCGACGACGGCACCCCGTGGCGGGCCGAGCCCACCACGGTGGCCGCGGCCGTCGAGCGGGCCGCCGTCGACGACCGCATCGGCCGGCTGTGGCGCGACCTCCTGGCCCTCGATCTGAAACCGGGCGCCGACCACGGTCTGCCCTCCCTGGCCCGAGGCTTCAGCGGCTACGGCATCGACCGGTTCCTCGGCGACGACGACACCGTCGATCCGATCGCCCTGCTGTGCGGCTCCGAAGGCACCCTGGCCGTCACCACGGCGGCCACGCTGCGACTCACCCCCCGCCCGGACCACACCGTGTTGGTGGTCGCCGGCTACCCGTCGTTCGACGACGCCCTGCTCGACGCCGTCGACCTGGCGGCGACCGCCCCCACCGCCATCGAGAGCTTCGACGAGACCACCCTGGAGCGAGGCCGATCGTCGCCGGCGTGGCCGGCGCTGGCCCCGGTCGTCGGCGACGAGACGGGCTCGGTCCTGCTCCTCGAATACTCGGGGCCCGAGCGGCCCGACGCGGGACCGGTGCTGGCCGCCCTCGGTGCCACCGGTCGCAGCCGGTCGGCCCGGGTGGTCGAGGATCCGGCCGAGATGGCGGCGGCCTGGAAGGTCAGGGCCGACGCCGTCGGCCTCCTGGCCAAGGTGGCCACCGGCGGGCCGGAACGATCGGCCCGCCCGACGGCGTTCGTCGAGGACTGCGCCGTCCCCGTCGAGCGGATGCCCGCCTTCATCGCCGGTTTCCGTCGCATCCTCGACGACCACGGCCTCACCTACGGCATGTTCGGCCACGCCGACGTGGGCTGCGTGCACGTCCGTCCCGCCCTCGATCTCACCGATCCCGCCCACGAGAACCTCGTCCGGCGCATCACCGACGAGGTGACCGCCCTGGTGGCCGAGCACGGGGGCCTGCTGTGGGGCGAGCACGGGCGCGGCTTCCGGGGCGACGTGGTCGACACCTTCCTCCGCCCCGACACCATCGATCTGATGCGGGCGGTCAAGGCCGCCTTCGACCCCCGCGATCTGCTCAACCCGGGCAAGCTCTACCGCCCCACCGGAGCCACCGAGGCCCTCACCCCGCTCGACGGACCACCGCTCCGGGGGGCGGCCAACCGACGCATCCCCCTCACGGTCCGCACCGACTACGCCGCCGCCTTCGCCTGCAACGGGAACGGCCTGTGCCTGCAATGGGACGAGCGTCAGGCCATGTGCCCCTCGTTCCTGGCCACCGGCGACCCCGCCCTCTCACCGCGCGGCCGGGCCGACCTCCTCCGGGCCTGGCTCGCCCGGCGGGCCGGCGACGCCGCGCTCGACGACGGGTTGGACGACGCGGTGGCCGCCAACCTCGACCGGTGCCTGTCGTGTTCGGCCTGCGCCGGTCAGTGCCCGGTCGAGGTCGACATCGGCGAGCTCAAGTCCCGCTTCCTCGAGGACTACCACCGCACCCGGCGACGCCCGCTCAGCCACCTCGTGCTGTCACGCTTCGAGCGGATGGCGCCCCTCGCCGCCCGAGCGCCCCAGGCCCTCGCCCGGCCGATGGGCCGCCTCGGCGGTCGGGCCCTGGGCCTGGTCGACCTGCCGGTGCCCGATCGGCCCACCCGACCCCTCGCCGGTGGCGCTCCCCGCTTCCGGCCCGGCCCGCAGCGGTCGGGTCGGCCCGACGTCGTGATCGTGCCCGAGGTCTTCACCCACACCCTCGAACCCCGCACCCTCACCGCCGCCGTCCACGCCCTGGAGCTGGTGGGACACACCGTGGCCGTGGCCGAGTTGGTACCCACCGGCAAGTTCGACCACGTGAAGGGGCGGCGGGCGGCCTTCGCCCGGGCGGCCGAGGCCCAGCGCCGGTTGATCGACGCCGTCGTCGACGCCGACGCGGTGCCGGTGGTGATCGAGCCGGCGGTGGCCCTGCTCCACCACCACGAGTACCCGACCGTCGACGAGCGCCATTCCACCGCCGTCCGCAACCTGGCCGAGGTGCTCGACGCCCGCCGTCACCGGTTGCCCGCCGCCGCCTCGCCCCGGCCGGTGGCCCTGCTCGGACACTGCACCGAGCGGGCGCTCGCCCCGACCTGGGCCGCCGCCTGGGAGCGGGTCCTCACCGCCGTCGGCCACACGGTCACCCGCCCCGATCTCGGCTGTTGCGGCATGGCCGGCATCTTCGGGCACGAGCGGGCCAATCAGGAGTTGTCGCGCCGTCTCTTCGACCAGGGGTGGTCCCGGCAGACGGCGGGGGAGGGCACCCCGGTGGCCACCGGCTACTCGTGCCGGGCCCAGATCAAGCGCTTCGGCTCGGCTCCGGCCGAGCACCCCGTCCACCTCCTGGTGACGCAGGAGACCTGACCGGCGCCGCCCGGACCTCGGGGTCGCCTGGGGCTGCTTGTCGACGTCTGGCGGGCGAGGCCGCTATCGTGTCCCTCGTTCATCGAGCGGTCGGCGGTATGGGGCGCCCGGACCGCATTCAACCCTCAAGCGGACACCCCGGTGTCCGACGGATGGTGACAATGCTCCGAACCCCCAAGCCCCCCGGCCGCGCCAGAGGTCCGGCCGTCATCGGATCGGTCTCACTGGCCTTGATCCTCGCCGCCTGCGGCAGCGTCAATCAGGACGCCCTGCAGACCGGGGATCCGGCGCTCGTCGTCGAGGACGAGTCGACCGACGTCACCGAGACCTCGGTCTCGAGCGTGCCCGAGGCGTCCGAGGCAGCCGTCGGCTCCCTGGTGGATCCGGCGGTGTCCGAGACCCCCGAGCCGACGACGCCGACCACCACGCCGACGATCGCCACCACGCCGACGACGGCGCCGCCGACCACCACGACGACGGCCCCGACCACGGCACCCCCGGCGGCCAACAACTTCCCGGCCGTCGCCGTGCAGCGGATCTCCGACGGCGCCGAGGTCGACGCCGCCGCCCAGTTGGCAGGAGGGAACCTCCCGGTCCTCCTCTGGTTCTGGTCACCGTTTTGAGGCACCTGCCGGGCTGAGGGCCCGGCCGTTGAGCAGTTCGCTCAACAGCATGCAGACAAGGTCCGCGTCGTGGGTGTCGGCGGAGCCGGCACCCTGGCCGACGCCGGCGAGTTCGTCACCGCCACCGGAACGGCGACGCCGGCGATGTACCTCGACGCCTCCACCGGTGTCTGGCAGCACTACAACGTGCTCAGCCAGCCGACGGCGGTCTTGGTCGACGCCAACGGCACCGTGATCTACGAGCTGCCCGGCCTCTTCAACCCCGACGAGGTCCTGGCCCGGCTCTAGGCGGGCCGGCGGTCAGCGCTCCGCTGCCGACGACGACGCCCCACCCGACCCGGGCGGGGGATGAGAGCCCACCCGGGTCTGGATGACGATCGCCCCGACGCCATCCAGACCCGTGTGGTGTTCTCGAACACAACAGCCCGGCCGCTGCGGCAACTAAGTAGCAGCCGGTCCGTATTGTCCGAGATCGATCGAGTGACTGATCGGCGCCGGAGCACACGTATGGCTGCTGACGATGTCAGGTCGCGATAACGGGTTTGTAACCGTTCCCGCCGGTCCGTCACCGGTAGCGCTGCTTGCACCCGCTGCTAGGGTCGCCCAGATGCTCGACCCTGCTACCGCGGAACGGGGGGTTGGTCGAACGCCCGGCATGGTGTGCGCCCACCACCACCTGTACTCCGCCTTGGCCCGCGGTATGCCCGCACCGTCCCGCTCGCCCGGGTCGTTCGCCGACATCCTCGAGCTGGTCTGGTGGCGTCTCGATCGGGCTCTCGACCTCGAGACGATCGAGTGGTCGGCCAAGCTCGGGGCGCTCGAGGCGCTCGAGGCGGGCTGCACCGCCATCGTCGACCACCACGAGTCGCCCAACGCCATCGACGGCTCGCTCTCGGTGATCGCCGACGCCTGCGCCGAGGTCGGGGTGCGGGTCAACTGCGCCTACGGCATCACCGATCGCCACGGGGCCGACGGCGCCCGCCGGGGCCTGGCCGAGAACGACCGCTTCCTGAGCGAGGGTGGGCGGGGCATGGTCGGCCTCCACGCCGCCTTCACCTGCGACGACGACACGCTGGCCGCCGCCGCCGAGTTGGCCGACCGCCACGGGGTCGGGGTCCACGTCCATGTGGCCGAGGGGCCCGAGGACGTCGCCGCCGTCGAGCGCCTGGCCGGTCTCACCGACGACCGGTGGCTGCTCATCCACGGTGTCCACCTTCCCGACGACCACGGTCTGGGGGGCACGATCGTGCACAACCCCACGTCGAACATGCACAACAGCGTCGGCTACGCCCGGCCCCGCCGCTTCGCCAACCCGGTGGCCCTCGGCACCGACGGCATCGGGGCCGACATGATCGGGGAGTTCCGCACCGCCTTCGTCCGGGCTCGCGACGACGATCTGGCGGCCGATCCCGATGAGGTGTGGGGCTGGCTGTCCACCGGGTGGGACCTGATGCCCGAGGCCCGCGACGACGTGGTCGAGTGGAGCTACCGGTCGATGGAGCCGTGGCACCTGGCCTACACCACCACCCTGGCCGCCAAGCGGGTGGTCGTCGCCGGCGAGGAGATCCTGGTCGACGGCCGGGCCACCCGGGTCGACGGCGACGAGGTGCGGGCCAAGGCGGCCGAGCAGGCCCAGCGGCTGTTCCGGGCCATGGAGGAGCTGACATGACCGCCACCTCGACCGCGCCCGAGTCCGGTTCGGCACCGACCGAACCCGGCGGCACCGACGCGTCGGGCACCCGGCTGCTGTGGCTCATCCGGCCCCTCATCGGCCTCGTCATCCCGCTGCTGGCCGTCATGGCCGCCTTCGCCGTCGGCGCCGTGATGCTGCTCGCCCTCGACGCCGACCCGATCGAGGGCTATCGGGCCCTCGTCATCGGCGCCGTCGGCGGCTGGGACGCCGCCGCCGACACCGCGATCAAGGCCATGCCCCTGATGCTGGTCGGGGTCGGCATCTCGATCGCCTTCCGCACCGGCGTGATCAACATCGGCGGCGAGGGCCAGATCATCGCCGGGGCCATCGCCTCCACCGTCGTCTCCCTCGCCGTCCCCGGGTTGCCACGGCCCCTCCTCGTGCCCCTGGTGCTCGTGGCCGGCGCCGCCGGCGGAGCGTTCTGGGGGGCGATCCCCGGGGCCCTGAAGGCGTACGCCGGGGTCAACGAGATCCTCAGCACGATCATGATGAACATCGTGGCCGCCCAGTTCCTGAGCTTCCTGCTGCAGGACCTGCTGATCGAGGAGGGGGCGATCAAGATCCAGCAGACCAGGCGCCTCTCGGAGAACGCCGATCTGCCCCTGCTCCCCGGCGGAACCCGCCTCCACATCGGCGTGCTGATCGCCATCGCCGTGGCCGTCGCCGGCTACTACCTGCTGTTCCGCAGCGCCATCGGGGTTCGCCTCAGGGCCGTCGGCCACAACCGGGACGCCGCCGAGTACGCCGGCATGTCGGTGAAGCCCTCGATCGTGCAGGCCCTGGCCCTCTCGGGGGCGTGCGCCGGCATCGCCGGCGCCATCCTGGTGTTCGGCAGCGAATCGCACCGGCTGATCGGCGAGGGGGGCGCAGCCGCCTTCACCCAGAACGCCGGGTTCAACGGCATCGTCACCGCGCTGTTCGGCGGCCTCCATCCGCTGTTCACCATCCCCGCCTCGTTCCTGTTCGGCGGCATGCTCACCGGGGGGATCGACCTCCAGCGGGAGCTGCAGGTGCCGGCGGCCCTCATCGTGGCCCTCAACGGTGTCGTCGTGATCTTCGTGGTCGGCAGCCTCAAGCTGCGGACCCGGCTTCGACGATGGGTCGACGGTCTCGAGGAGGCGGGCCGATGAGCGACTTCTTCACCGTGTCGGTACTCATCGCCACCCTCACCGGTGGCATCCGCCTCGCCACCCCGTTCCTGCTGGCTGCCCTGGGGGAGACGGTGGGCCAGCGGTCCGGGGTCCTCAACCTCGGGGTCGAGGGCACCATGCTGATCGGGGCCTACGCCGCCTACTACACCGCACTCCAGTCGGATCGAGCGTTCTACGGGGTGCTGGCCGGGATCGGGGTCGGTTTCCTGATGGGGCTGCTCTACGCCTTCATCACCATCGTCCTCCACGCCGAGCAGGGGATCAGCGGCATCGGCATCTTCCTGTTCGGTCTCGGCTTCACCGATCTCGCCTTCCAGCGCCAGGTCGGCACACCGGTCCCGGTCGACGGCCTGCCCAAGCTCGATCTCGGCTTTCTCAGCGACATCCCCTACCTGGGCGAGCTGCTCTTCCGGCACAACCCGCTCGTCTATTTCGCCTTCGCCGCCGTACCCGCACTGTGGTTCATGATCAACAAGACCACCTTCGGGCTCAACATCCGGGCCGTTGGTGAAACGCCGGAGGCGGCCGACACCCTCGGGGTCAGCGTGGCCTGGACCCGGGTGGCCGCCATCGCCATCGGCTCGTCGTTCGCCGGGCTGGCCGGGGCCGCCCTCTCGCTCGAGGTCGGCGTGTTCCAGCAGAATCTCACAGCCGGTCAGGGCTTCATCGCCATCGCCCTCGTCTACTTCGGCGCGTGGCGGATGGTGGGCGTGATGTCGGGGGCGCTCTTATTCGGAATCGTCTCGGCTACCGTGCTCCAGTGGAAGACGCTGGGGATCGTTTCCGGGGCGGCATCGGCCCTCACGTCTATGGCACCTGCAGTGCTCACCATTGTCGTTCTGATCATTGTCAGCCGCCGCATTGGAGCACCTGCAGCCCTTACCAAACCATTTGATCGGACGGGATGAACGGCGGGTGGGCTCGAGTCCCGTTTGTGAGCGACACGTACTTGTTCGAGGAGGAACAAGCCAATGACCAAGAAGAAGCCCTTGATCCTGTTGCTGGCCCTGTTGGCCGTCTTTGCCCTTGTGGCGGCGGCCTGTGGTGACAGCGACGATGACGGCGACAGCAGTGCCAGCGCATCGGAGACCGAGGCCTCGGACGACACCGAGACCACCGAGGCCGACGACGAAGAGGCGATGGAGGACGACGAGGAGGCGATGGAGGACGACGCCGAGGACACCGAGGAGGCCGCCGACGAGGGTGGCGTCTTCCGCGTCGCCGTGGTCGCCCCTTCGGCCTCCAACGACCTCGCCTTCTCCCAGAGCATCGTCGACGCCGTCAACGCCGTCGCCGAGAACCGGGAGCTGGAGATCGACATCACCGACGGCACCTTCATCGTCGAGGATGCGGCGGCCGCCATCCGTGGCTACGCCGAGGACGACTACGACCTGGTGATCGCCCATGGCTCGCAGTACGGGGCGCCGCTGGAGGAGATCGCCGCCGACTTCCCCGAGGTGTCCTTCGCCTGGGGTACCGCCGTCGACACCTTCGGCCTGCCCAACGTGCACGCCTACACCACCCGCTCCGACCAGGGCGGCTACGTGCTCGGCACCATCGCCGCCCAGCTGACCGAGTCGAACACCATCGGTGTCGTCGGTCCGATCGAGGTCGGTGACGCCAAGCTCTACGTCGACGGCTTCGTCAACGGCGTCGGTGTCCAGGACGACGGGGTGACCGTCAACGTCAACTACATCGAGTCCTTCAGCGACGTCGCCCTCGCCTCCGAGGCGGCCGAGGCCCACCTGTCGAACGGGGCCGACGCCCTGACCGGCACGGCTCAGATGGTCGTCGGCGCCACCGGCGTGGCCAACGAGAACGACATCCCGTGGTTCGGCACCCAGTCCAACCAGACCGCCCTGGGCGAGGACATCGTCGTCGCCTCCCAGGTCTACAAGTGGGAGGTCATCCTCGAGGAGATGATCGCCGGCATCGAGGGCGGCACCCTCGGTGGTGAGGTCTACACCCTGACCTTCGCCAACGGCGGCCTCGTCATCGAGTACAACGACGCCTACGACCTCGACCCCTCCATCAAGGAGGCCGCCGACGCCACCGTCGCCGGCATCTCCGACGGCTCGATCGAGACCGGCGTCGAGTAGCGGGTAGCGAGCAGTAGTCATGGCAGCTGACCGGGAGCCGCAGGCGGGGGTCCCCATGTTGGAGATGCGGGGAATCACCAAACGATTCCCCGGCGTCGTCGCCAACGACGGGGTCGACCTCGCGGTGGTTCCCGGTCAGGTGCACGCCCTCCTGGGCGAGAACGGAGCGGGCAAGAGCACGCTCATGAAGATCCTCTACGGCCTCTACCGGCCCGACGAGGGTTCGATCCATCTGCGGGGCGAGGAGGTCAGGATCGCCTCGCCCTCCGATGCCATCGATCGGCGCATCGGCATGATCCACCAGCACTTCATGCTGGTCCCCACCCTGACCGTGGCCGAGAACGTGGCCCTCGGGCTCGGGGGTCGACGGGGCCTGGCCGACATGCGGCCGATCAAGAGTCGCCTGGCCGAGGTGTCGGAGCGGTACGGCCTCAAGGTCAACCCCGACGCCTACATCTGGCAGCTCGCCGTGGGGGAGCGGCAGCGGGCCGAGATCCTCAAGGCCCTGTACCGGGAGGCCGATCTGCTGGTGCTCGATGAGCCGACGGCGGTGTTGACCCCGCCCGAGGTCGACGAGCTGTTCCTCACCCTGCGGCAGATGACCGAGGACGGCAAGGGTCTGATCTTCATCTCCCACAAGTTGGGCGAGGTGTTGGCCCTGGCCGACGACATCACCGTGCTGCGCGACGGCAGGGTCTCGGGTCGGTCGACCCCGGCCGAGGCGACCCGGGAGTCGCTGGCGGAGATGATGGTCGGTCGTCCCGTCGAACTGACCCGCACCGTGGCCCCGCCCGAGGTGGGCGAGGCCAAGCTCTCACTCCAGGGTCTCACCGTGATGGGCGATCGGGGGACCGAGGCGGTCAAGGACCTCTCGCTCTCGGTCCGGGCGGGCGAGATCATCGGCATCGCCGGGGTGTCGGGCAACGGTCAGCGGGAGCTGGCCGAAGCCATCTTCGGGCTCCGTCCCCTCACCGCCGGGACGATCGCAGTCGACGGTGCCACCGTGGCCGACCCGACGCCGGACGGCATCCGCGGTCTCGGGGTGGCCTACGTGCCCGAGGAGCGGATGGTGCACGGCGCCATCGGCGACTTCACCGTGGCCGAGAACCTCATGCTCACCGACTACAAGACCGCCCCCTACACTCGGCGAGGTCTGCTCAACCGCTCGGCCATCGACGAGCGGTGCCAGGGTCTGGTCGACGACTACCAGGTGAAGACCCCCGACCTGGAGACCCCGACCCGCAACCTGTCGGGCGGCAACATCCAGAAGGTCGTCATCGCCCGCGAGTTCTCGGCCGACGCCGACGTGCTGGTGGTGGCCCAACCGACCCGCGGGGTCGACATCGGGGCCGCCGAGTACATCCACGAGCAGCTCCTCGATCAGCGTGCGGCCGGCGCCGCCATCCTGCTCATCTCGGAGGATCTGGACGAGATCATCCAGCTCGCCGATCGGGTGATCGTGCTGCTGGAGGGCGAGGTTATGGGCGAGGTGCCCCGGGCCGAAGCGGAGCCTCAGACGCTCGGCCTGTTGATGACGGGCGGCTCGAAAAGAGACGCCTCTGCGTTGTAGTTCCTTGCCCAGGCTAATTAGCCTTGGCAACTAATGATCGGTCCAGGGGCTTTCGACGACGCCGAGGTGGTGCGCCTCAGGCTGGCGTTGACCCGGTTGGCGCGCATCCAGCGGCGGACCTTCCCCACCGGGCTCACCCCGAGCCAGGCCTCGGCCCTGGCCGTGATCGACCACCACGGCCCGATCCGCCTCGGTGACCTGGCCCGGATCGAGGCCGTCAGCCCGCCGACGATCACCAAGATCGTGGCCAAGCTGGAGGGGCAAGGCCTCGTCAGCCGCGAGGGCGACCCCGACGATCGGCGCATCGTCCAGGTGACGATCACGGCCGAGGGCCACACCCGCATGGCCGAGACCCGGGAACGGCGCAACCAGTGGCTGGCCGAGCAACTGGCCCACCTCGGGCCGGACGACGCCTCCCTCCTGCACAAGGCCCTCGCCCCGCTGGAGCGCCTGGCCGAACAGGCGGCCGGTCGCTCGACCACCTCCATCGCCACCGCCGCCCCATCCGCCGCCACCGCCACCCCGGCCGCTGCGGCCGAGGCCTCGACCGCTTCCACGGCGGCGCCGGCGGCGACGGAGTAGTGGCCGTCTCCATCAGCGATGTCCGCCAGGCGGCGGGCACGACGTTCCGCTCGCTCGGCGTGCGCAACTTCCGCCTCTACTTCATCGGGCAGTTCGTGTCCCAGGCCGGGACATGGATGCAGATGGTGGCGCTCACCTGGGTGGTGTTCACCCTCACCGACAGCGGGGTGGCCCTCGGCCTGGTCACCGCCGCCCAGTTCCTGCCGGTGCTGATCCTCGGTGCCTGGGGTGGGGTGTTGGCCGACCGGGTCGACCGGCGACGCTTCATGCTTTGGGCCCAGATCGCCTTTACCGTTGTGGCCGGGATCATCGCCGTGCTCATGGTGCTCGATCGCCTGACCGTGCCGTGGATCTACGCCCTGTCGGTCGTCCTGGGGGTGCTCACCGCCGTCGACAATCCGACCCGACGGTCGCTGGTGGGCGACCTGGTCGAGGGCGACGACGTGGCCAACGCCGTCGCCCTCCACTCGGCGATGATGACCGGCTCCCGGGTGTTCGGTCCGGCGATCGCCGGCGTGCTGATCGGTACCGTCGGCGTGGCCTGGTGCTTCATCATCAACACCGTCAGCTACCTCGTCGTCATCGGTGCCCTGCTGCTGATGGACACCTCCCGGATCCGTCCCGCTCCCCGGGTCGACCGGGCCCGGGGCCAGCTGCTCGACGGCCTGCGCTACGTCTGGTCGCAGCCAAACCTTCGTCACACGATCGTGATTCTGGCCGTCATCGGCACCCTGGCCTTCGAGTACCAGGTGACCTTGCCGCTGTTGGCCGAGCGCACCCTCGACGCCGGAGCCGGCGGCTTCACCATGCTGTATTCGGCCATGAGCGCCGGTTCGGTGATCGGGGCCCTGGCGATGGCCCGACGGGCAGGGGTCGATCTCGTGTTCCTCCGGCGGGCGGGCTGGGCCCTGGCGGGCGCCACCGTCGCCCTCTCGGCCGCCCCCAATCTGGCGGTGGCCCTCGTCGCCGTCGTGTTCGTCGGCGCCGCCACCATCTCGCTGGTCGCCGGGGCCAACGCCCTCATCCAGCTCGAGGCCGACACCCGCATGCGGGGTCGGGCCCTGGCCCTCACCACGGTCGTCTTCCTCGGATCGACCCCGATCGGGGGGCCCATCGCCGGCGCCTTCTCCGAGTGGTTCGGGCCCCGGTCCGGACTGCTGCTCGGCGCCGTCGGGGCCGTGGCCGTCGTGCTGTGGTCGTCGGCCCATCGCTCGGAGTTGGCGGTGGCCCCGACGTCCTCGGGTGCGGGGTCGGGCCCGGGTTCGGGGTCGGCGGCCGAGGCTGCTTAGGAGTTCAGCGGGTAGGTGGCGTGCGAAGCACGAAATCACGATGAACTCACGGCCCAGGGTAGGCGCTCTGCGCCTACCCGCTAAGGCCCTTAGCCTGGATCCACCGTTTGGTGATTGGGGAGGCGCTGATCGAGTCGGTGGGTGATGTGTGGCGTGGGTGCTTGCGCTGGGACGGGGGCGCGAGCGCGTTGGAGTTGGCGTTGGTGGTGTGTCAGTTGGTGACGCTGGTGGT